>JAGTRP010000032.1 GCA_018261935.1 Rhodocyclaceae bacterium | reverse complement strand
GCCGTTGTCCCGCACCCACAGGCGATAGCGGCCGCCCTCCGGCTGGCCGCCGATCTCGATCACCGGCGGATTCGCCTGGGCCGAGTACTTGAGGGCGTTTTCCAGGAGGTTCCGCAGCACCTGGGCCAGGCCATGGGCACTGGCCAGGACCGTGGACGGGGGCAGGTCGACATGGATCAGGGCGCCGCCCTGCCGGATTTCCTCCTCCCTCTCCTTGAGGGCGCGCCGGACAGCCTCTTCCAGGTCCAGGGGCTGGGGGGTGAGAATTTTCTGCTCGATCTGGGCGTGGGCCAGCAAGTCGTCGATGAGCGTCGCCATGCGAGTGGCGTTCCTGCGGATGAAATCCAGGAAGAGGAGCCCGTCGCCTTCCAGGTGCTCGCGGTAATTGCGCTCCAGCAGGGCGCTGAAGCTGTTGATGCGGCCCAGGGGGGCCTTCAGGTCGTGGGAGGCGGCGTAGGTGAAACCCTGCAATTCCCGGTTGGCGGCCACCAGTTCGGCGGTCCGTTCCGCCACCTGCTGCTCCAGCTGCCGCTGGTAGGAGTCCTGGAATTTCTGGTTGGCCTGGCGCTCTTCCGCCAGGGCCAGCTCCGTTTCCTTGCGGCGCTGGATGTCCTCCGCCACGGCCATGAAATAGTCCGGCTTTCCGGCCGCCGTACGCACCAGGGAAATGCGCAGATTCACCCAGATGAAGGAACCCTCCTTGCGCCGGTAGCGCTTTTCCAGGGAGAAGCTCGGCTGGGCCCCGGAATAAACCTTTTTCGCCCCTTCGATGCATGCTTCCAGGTCGCCGGGGTAGGTGACGTCGCGGATATTGAGGCCCAGCAGCTCGTCCCTGCTGTAGCCGACGATGGCGCACAGCTTTTCGTTCACCCGCAGCCAGGCGCCGGTCAGGGAGACATGGGCGAGTCCCACCGCCGCCTGCTCGAAGGCGGAACGGAAGCGTTCCTCGCTTTCCCGCAACAGGGCCATGGAGGCCCGCAGTTCGGCGGTGCGGGCCTCCACCAACTGTTCCAGCTGATGCCGGTGGCGGTGGAGTTCGGTGATGTCCAGGCGGTTGCTGACGATGTGGCCGCTCGGGGTCCGGTATTCGACGATGAGGAGGTGGCGGCCGTCGTCCAGGCGCTGTTCCTGGGGGCTGCCGTCGGCCGACTGGTGGGTTCGCACCCGCTCCCGGACCCAGGCCTCCATCTCGCCGGCCGCCTCCGGGTATTGCCCCCGTTCCGCGCCGTAGCGCACCAGATCCTCGAACCGGACGCCGGGTACGATCATGTCGCGGCTGGTGCGGTAGAAGTCGCGATAGGCCTCGTTGCAGATGACCAGCCGGTCGTCGGGGTCGTAGATGGTGAAGCCCAGGGCGACGCTTTCCACCGCCTCCAGCAGCAGGGCGTTCGCCTTCCTGGCCGCCTGTTCGGCCAGGCGCTGGTCGGTGACGTCCTGGAGGATGACCGTGAAGCCCCGCAGTCGGCCGGCTTCGTCCCGTACGGCCGTGACCACCGTGTTGGCCCGGAACAGGCCGCCGTCCTTGCGCAGCCGCCAGCCCTCGCTGCTGCAACTCGGCTCGGCTTCCGCCTGCCGCAGGACGTTGGCCGCTTCCTCTCCATTCTCCTTGCCGGCCGGGTAGAGGCTGGCCAGGGGCCGGCCGACGATTTCCTCCGTCGGGTAGCCGGTGAGCCGGCGTGCTCCCTCGTTCCAGGTAGCCACCCGGCCTCCGGCGTCCAGCATGAAGACCGCGTAGTCCCGCACGCTCTCCACCATGAGGCGGAAGCGCTCGTCGCTCTCCCGCAGCGACTCGGCGGCCAGCCGCTGGCGGTGCCAGAGCCGGTACGCCGTCCACGACCCCAGCAGCAGCCCCAGGATGAGCAGGCTGCTCAGGGCTGCCATCCTGACCACTTCCGCCCGCCAGGGGGCGAGGTAGTTCTCGTCCGTCAGGGTGACTATGATGGAAAGAGGGTAGCTGCTGATGGCGAAATGGCTGGCGACGCATTCGCCGTGGCCCTCGGCGCTGGCGGCGCAGCTGTCTTCGGCCGGGTTGGCGGTGCCGCTCGCTTGGAGGGCGGGCTGAACTGTCGCGGTGCCGATGGCCGCCAAGGATTCCGGGATGGCCGGATAACGGGTGACGAGGCGCTGATCCCCCGTGTACAGGGCGATGGCGGAACCGGTGCCCAGATCCATGCTTGAGAAGAGTTCCTGGAAATGCCCGATCTCGATGCCGGCATAGACGACGCCCATGAAACTGCCGTCCGGCAGGTTGAGGCGCCGGGACAGGACAACCACCCAACGGCCAGTGATCTTGGATGTCATTGGCCCATCGATGACGAGCCCGGCATCGGCGTTTTGCCGGGCATCGATGAAATATCCGCGGTCGGCTACGACGATCGGGGGCGAGGGCATGCCTACCAGGCCGTAGCGAATGTTTCCGCTGGCATCGGCGATGCGCATGAAGGCCAGTTCGGGCAGCAGGGCCTTTTGCTGCGCCAGGATATTGTCGAGGGCCCTCCCGTCCAGGCCACCGCGGGCAGCCTGCCTGTCCACCTCATGGGCGATGGTCTGCAGGGAAACATCGGTCTTGGCGATCAGGGCGCCAATATTGTGCTGCAGTACCTGGGCCAGGTTCCGGGTGGTCAAAACCGCCCGTTCCCGATAGATTGCCCTGTCCTCGTGCAGCATCAGGCCGATCAGGACGACCAGAAGGGATATGGCCAGCACATTGCCTGTCCATAACCACCGGAGAAAGGTCGATGGCGTGACCCTGGATGCGGGGACAGTAGGGAAACGACCCGCCTTGCGGTGGGAAGAATTTTTCATGGCAGGTGGGAAAGGCCCAGGGGAAAGCGTCGATTATAGCCATGGCATAGCCGGCTTTTTTGTGAAAAAGCAATAAGTTGAAGGATACTCGGGGGGGCGCCTACGCCCGGCTGGAATGGAGAAATGGAATGAGTGAAGTCTGGATTGCCTTGGGCATATGCATCGTCCTGGTCCTGGGGGCGGCCATCCCCCTCCTGCGGGACCGGGATTCCGGCCGGGCGCCGCCACCCCCGCCCAAGGAAACCCTGCGGGACTGGCGCAAGGGCGAGTAGCCCGTGGGCCGGATTCTTTTGCCGGGGCAAAAAAAACGGGCGACGGCCATGCCGTCGCCCGATAAAACGCCAAAAGGCGCAGGGTAGAAGACTTTACTTCCGGCGGGCCGGGGGCACGTCGGTGCAGGAGCCGTGGGCCACTTCCGCCGCTAGGCCGATGGTTTCGCCCAGGGTCGGATGGGGGTGGATGGTCTTGCCGATATCCACTGCGTCGCAGCCCATCTCGATGGCCAGGGCCACTTCGCCGATCATGTCGCCGGCCGAGGGGCCGACGATGGCGCCGCCGATGATCCGGTGGCTCTCGGCGTCGAAGATGAGCTTGCTGAAGCCGTACTCGGCGCCGTTGGCGATAGCCCGGCCGCTGGCCGCCCAGGGGAACTTGGCGGTCTCGATCCTGCGGCCCTCGGCCTTGGCCTGGTCCTCGGTGTAGCCGACCCAGGCCACTTCCGGGGAGGTGTAGGCCACGCCGGGGATCACCTGGGCGTCGAAGGCCGCCTTCTGGCCGGCGGCGACTTCCGCCGCCACATGGGCCTCATGGACCGCCTTGTGGGCCAGCATGGGCTGGCCGACGATGTCGCCGATGGCGAAGATGTGGGGCACGTTGGTGCGCATCTGGGCATCCACCGGGATGAAGCCCCGGTCATTGACCGCCACGCCCGCCTTCTCGGCGCCGATCTTCCGGCCGTTGGGGGTGCGCCCGGCGGACTGCAGGATCATGTCGTAGCGCTGGGGCTCGGCCGGGGCGCCTTCGCCTTCGAACTTGACCCAGAGGCCGTCGTCCTTGGCATCCACGGCCACCGTTTTGGTCTTCAGCATGACCTTGTCGAAGCGGTGCAGGTTCTGCTTCTCCCAGACCTTGACGGCGTCCCGGTCGGGGCCCTGCATGAGGGCATCGGCCATTTCCACCACCTCGATGCGGGACCCCAGGGAGGAGTAAACCGTGGCCATTTCCAGGCCGATGATGCCGCCGCCGATGACCAGCAGGCGCTGGGGCACGAACCGCAGCTCCAGGGCGCCGGTGGAATCGACGATGCGCGGGTCCCGGGGGATGAAGGGCAGATGCACCGCGGCACTGCCGGCGGCGATGATGCACTTCTGGAACTTGATGACCTTCTTGCCGCCGGTCTTGTCCTGGCCGCTGCCCTCGGTGAGTTCCACCTCGACGTGGTTGGGGTCGAGGAAGCTGCCGTAGCCCCGCACCACCTCGACCTTGCGGCCCTTGGCCATGCCCGCGAGGCCGCCGGTGAGCTTGCCCACCACCTTGGACTTGTGGGCCCGCAGCTTGTCGATGTCGACTTGCGGAGGGTTGAAGCTCACCCCCAGGTCGGCCATGTGCTGGGCCTCGTCCATGACGGCGGCGACGTGGAGCAGGGCCTTGGACGGGATGCAGCCGACGTTGAGGCAGACGCCGCCCAGGGTGGAATAGCGCTCCACCAGGAGGGTCTTCATGCCCAGGTCGGCGGCCCGGAAGGCGGCGGAATAGCCACCGGGGCCGGCGCCCAGGACCAGCATCTCGCATTCCAGGTCGGCGTTGCCGCTGTGGCTGGCGGCCGCCGGAGCGGGAGTCGGAGCTGGGGCCGCAGCCGGCGCCTGGGCGGCCGGCCGGGGAGCCGGGGCGGCAGCCTCGGCTCCGCTCTCTACCTTGATCAGGAGCTTGCCTTCGCTGACCTTGTCGCCGACCTTCACCAGGACTTCCTTGACCACGCCGGCGGCGGAAGAGGGAACGTCCATGGTGGCCTTGTCGGACTCCAGGGTGGCGATGGGATCGTCCACCTTGATGGTGTCGCCGGGCTTCACGAACAGGTCGATGACGGGGACATCGGAGAAATCGCCGATGTCGGGAACCTTGACTTCAATCAGTTGAGCCATTCCGTTGTCCCCTTAGACGATCATCCGCCGCATGTCGGCCAGGAGCTGGGCGACATAGACGTTGAAGCGGGTGGCGAGGGCGCCGTCGATGACCCGGTGGTCGGCGGTCAGGGACAGGGGCAGGGTGAGGCGCGGCACGAACTGCTTGCCGTCCCACACCGGCTTCATGGACGACTTGTTCACCCCGAGGATGGCCACTTCCGGCGCATTGATGATGGGGGCGAAGTAGGTGCCGCCGATGCCGCCCAGGCTGGAAATGGTGAAGCAGGCGCCCTGCATGTCGGCGGGCTTCAGCTTGCCGTCCCGGGCGAGCTTGGCCAGTTCGCCGGTTTCCTTGGCGATTTCCATCACCGTCTTCTGGTCGGCGTTCTTCACCACCGGCACCACCAGGCCGTTGGGAGTGTCGGCGGCGAAACCGATGTTGAAGTACTTCTTCAGCACCAGGTTGTCGCCGTCCAGGGACGAGTTGAACTCCGGGAACTTCTGCATGGCCTTGACGCAGGCCTTGACCAGGAAGGCCAGCATGGTGACCTTGGCGCCGGACTTCTCGTTCTCCTTGTTGAGCTGGACCCGGAAGGCTTCCAGGTCGGTGATGTCGGCATCCTCGTGGTAGGTCACGGCGGGGATCATCACCCAGTTGCGGGAGAGGTTCTGGCCGGAAATCTTCTTGATCCGGGACAGGGGCTGGGTCTCGATGGGACCGAACTTGCTGAAGTCGATGCGCGGCCACGGCAGCAGGTCGAGGCCGCCGCCGGTTGCGCCCGTCGCCGCCGGGGCGGCAGCAGCGCCGGACATGACGCTCTTCACGTAGGCGGTGATGTCCTCCCGGAGGATGCGGTTCTTGGGGCCGGTGGCCCGCACCCGGTTGAGGTCGGCGCCCAGTTCCCGGGCGTAGGCCCGGACGGAGGGCGAGGCATGGACCTTGGCGCCCAGGGGTAGGGCCGGCGCGGGAGCGGCAGCCGGGGCCTGGGCGGTGGGGACTACCGGGGTGTCGGGCCGCTGGGCCGGCTCGGGAGCCGGCGCCGGGGCGGCCGGTTGGGGCGCTGCCGCGGCAGCGCCGCTGCTTTCCACCTTGATCAGCACCTTGCCTTCGCTCACCTTGTCGCCGACCTTGACCAGGACTTCCTTGACCACGCCGGCGGCGGAGGAGGGGACGTCCATGGTGGCCTTGTCGGACTCCAGGGTGGCGATGGCGTCATCCACCTTGATGGTGTCGCCGGGCTTCACGAACAGGTCGATCACCGGCACGTCGGAGAAATCGCCGATGTCCGGCACCTTCACTTCGACGACGCCGCCGGCCGGGGCGGCCGCGGGGGCCGGCGCCGGGGCAGGGGCAGGAGCGGCTGCAGCCGGTGCTGCGGCGGCGGGCTGGGGCGCCGGGGCGGCAGCCTCGGCACCGCTCTCCACCTTGATCATCACCTTCCCTTCGCTCACCTTGTCGCCGACCTTGATCAGGACTTCCTTGACCACGCCGGCCACGGAGGACGGCACGTCCATGGTGGCCTTGTCGGACTCCAGGGTGGCGATGGGGTCGTCCACCTTGATGGTGTCGCCGGGCTTCACGAACAGGTCGATGACGGGGACATCGGAGAAGTCGCCGATGTCGGGAACTTTCACTTCAACCAATTGGGCCATGTCGTTCTTCTCTCCCTTAAACCGTCAGCGGATTGGGCTTGTTGGCGTCCAGGCCGTACTTGACCAGGGCGGCAGCCACCTTGTCGCGGCTGATGACGCCGTCGTCGGCCAGGGCCTTCAAGGCGGCCAGGGTCACCCAGTGGCGGTCCACCTCGAAGAAGTGGCGCAGGGCTTCCCGGGTGTCGGAGCGGCCGAAGCCGTCGGTGCCCAGGGTGACGTAGCGGCGGTTGATGAAGGGCCGGATCTGGTCGGCGTAGAGCTTGACGTAGTCGGTGGCGGCCACAACCGGGCCGCGGGTGTCGTTGAGGCACTTCTCGACGTGGGAAAGGCGCGGCTTCTCCAGGGGATGCAGCATGTTCCAGCGCTGGGCGTCCTGGCCGTCCCGGGCCAGCTCGTTGAAGGACGGGCAGCCCCAGAGGTCGGCCTCGATGCCCCAGTCGTTCTTCAGCAGCTCGGCGGCGGCGATGACTTCCCGGAAGATGGTGCCGGAGCCCAGGAGCTGGACCCGGGGCGCGTCGGAGGCGACGCCCTTCTTGAACTGGTACATGCCCTTGATGATGTCGGCCTCGGCACCGGCCGGCATGGCAGGGTGCTCGTAGTTCTCGTTCATCACGGTGATGTAGTAGAAGACGTCCTGCTGCTCCTGGTTCATGCGGCGCAGGCCGTCCTGGACGACCACCGCCACCTCGTACTGGAAGGTGGGGTCGTAGGAGACGCAGTTGGGGATCAGGTTGGCGAGGACGAGGCTGTGGCCGTCCTCGTGCTGCAGGCCTTCGCCGTTCAAGGTGGTGCGTCCGGCGGTGCCGCCGATCAGGAAGCCCCGGGCGCGCTGGTCGCCGGCGGCCCAGCACAGGTCCATGGTGCGCTGGAGGCCGAACATGGAATAGAAGATGTAGAACGGCACCATCTGCACGTTGTGGGTGGAGTAGGCGGTGGCGGCGGCGATCCAGTCGGCCATGGCGCCGGCCTCGTTGATGCCCTCCTGGAGGACCTGGCCGCCCACGGATTCCTTGTAGAACATGAGCTGGTCATGGTCCTCGGGAACGTACTTCTGGCCTTCCTGGCTCCAGATCCCGTACTGGCGGAACATGCCCTCCATGCCGAAGGTGCGGGACTCGTCCGGCACGATGGGCACGACGTTCTTGCCGATGAGCTTGTCCTTGAGGAGCATGTTCATCATGCGCACGACGGCCATGGTGGTGGACAGTTCGCGGCCGGCGCCGGAAGCCTTGAGGAGGCTATCGAAGGCGGAGAGGGCCGGCACCGGCAGGGCATCGGCCTTGCGGCGGCGCTGGGGCAGGAACCCGCCCAGGGCCATGCGGTGGTCGCGCAGGTACTTGTATTCCTCGGAGTCCTCGGCGAACTTCAGGTAGGGCAGCTCGCCCAGCTGGTCGTCCGGCACCGGCAGGTCGAAGCGGTCCCGGAAGCGGCGCACGGAGTCGTGGTCCAGCTTCTTCTGCTGGTGGGAAATGTTCATGGCCTCGCCGGCCCCGCCCATGCCGAAGCCCTTGATGGTCTTGGCCAGGATGAGGGTGGGCTGGCCCTTGTGGTGCACCGCCTTCTGGTAGGCGGCGAAAATCTTGAAGAGGTCGTGGCCGCCCCGGTTCAGTTGCCAGATCTCGTCGTCGGTCCAGTCGGCCACCAGCTCCTGGAGTTCCGGGGTGTTGAAGAAATGCTCTCGGACATAGGCGCCGTTCTTGGCCTTGAAGGTCTGGTACTCGCCGTCCAGGCATTCCATCATGCGCTTCTTGAGGATGCCCTTCTTGTCCCGGGCGAAGAGGGCGTCCCAGTGGGTGCCCCAGATGAGCTTGATGACATTCCAGCCGGCGCCGCGGAATTCGGCTTCCAGTTCCTGGATGATCTTGCCGTTGCCCCGCACCGGGCCGTCCAGGCGCTGCAGGTTGCAGTTGATGACGAAGACCAGGTTGTCGAGCTTCTCGCGCCCGGCCATGCCGATGGCGCCCAGGGATTCCACCTCGTCGGTCTCGCCGTCCCCCAGGAAGGCCCAGACCTTGCGGTTGTCGATGTCGATGAGGTTGCGGCTCGCCAGGTACTTCATGAAGCGGGCCTGGTAGATGGCCTGGATGGGGCCGAGGCCCATGGAGACGGTGGGGAACTGCCAGAAGTCCGGCATCAGCCAGGGGTGCGGGTAGGAGGAGATGCCCTTGCCGCCGGTTTCCTGGCGGAAGCTGTCCAGTTGCTCCTCGGTCAGCCGCCCCAGCAGGAAGGCCCGGGCATAGACGCCGGGGATGGAGTGGCCCTGGAAGAAGATGAGGTCGCCGCCGTGCTGCTCGCTGGGGGCGTGCCAGAAATGGGAGAAGCCCACGTCGTAGAGGGCGGCGGCGGAGGCGAAGGAGGCGATGTGGCCGCCGACGTTGGTGTGCTTGTTGGCCCGCACCACCATGGCCATGGCGTTCCAGCGGATGTAGCTGTGGATCTTCAGCTCGATGTCCGGGTTGCCCGGGTACTTGGGCTGCTGGTCGGCGGGGATGGTGTTGATGTACTCGGTATTGGCCGAGTAGGGGATGTCGATGCCGTCTTCCCGGGCCTGGCCGATGAGCTTCTCGATCAGATAGTGGGCCCGGTCGGCCCCTTCCTGGGTGATGACCCCTTCCAGGGCCTCGGTCCACTCGCGGGTTTCCAGGGGGTCGGTGTCGTTGGGGTCAGGCAGGGCGTTAGGCTGGTCGGCCATGTTTCGTCTCCTCGGATTGATGTCGTGTTGTCATGCCCGTTTTGCATGGCAACTTTAACGCGAGACGGGCTCACTGGGTAAGCTGGAGTCCGTCCGATATTTCGTATGGTAAAAAACAAATTCGCATCGTGCAATATGCCGAAGGACATTTTTGCCATTTCGGATATCACACAAAAATATTTCCATTCGCGGTTGCGATGTATCAAATGGGCCGGGGAGGAGCTGACTATAATTCCCCTCTTTCGATGTCTACATTCACAGGAGCAGTCATGGCGGCAGTCATGCCAGCGCCGGCCAGCAGCCGGCTTCTCATGTCCGGCAACGAGGCGGTGGCGCGCGCCGTCTGGGAATCGGGGGTCAAGGTGGCGGCGGCGTACCCCGGCACCCCGGCCACCGAAATGCTGGAAGTCATTTCCACCTATCCGGACCTCTATGCCGAGTGGTCGGTGAACGAGAAGGTTTCCCTGGAGGTGGCCATCGGCGCCGCCTACGCCGGTTCCCGCTCCTTCTGCTGCATGAAGCATGTGGGCATGAACGTGGCGTCCGACGCCCTCATGACCCTGACCCTCACCGGGGTCATGGGCGGCCTGGTCATCGCCGTTGCCGACGACGTCGGCCTGTCCTCGTCCCAGAACGAGCAGGATTCCCGCTACTGGGGGCGCTTCGCCCACCTGCCGGTGCTGGAGCCGGCGGATTCCCAGGAAGCCTACGACATGACCCGATTCGGCTACGTCCTGTCGGAGAAGTTCCAGGTGCCGGTGATCCTGCGCATGACCACCCGCATCAACCACGTCAAGGGCCTGGTGACGGTGGGCGAGCGGGAGGCCCCCGGAGCCGCCGGCTTCAAGAAGGACCCGGCCCGCTGGGTCATGACCCCGGCCGGCGCCAGCAAGCGCATTCCCCTCATGTTCGAGCGGGACAAGGCCCTGCGCCAGATGGCCGAGGCAAGCGAACTCAACCGGCTGGAAGCGGGCGCCGACCGCCGGGTCGGCTTCATCGCCTCCGGCCCCGCCTACATGCATGTCCGGGAAGCCTTCCCGAATGCCCCCGTCCTGAAGCTCGGCTTCTCCTGTCCGGTGCCGGTGGAAAAGGCCCGGCAGCTGGCCGCCCTGGCTGACCAGGTGGTGGTGGTCGAGGAGGTCGAGCCCCTGGTGGAAATGGAACTGAAGGCCGCCGGCATCGAAGTCCTGGGCAAGGATATCCTGCCCCGCTCCGGCGAGCTCTCGCCCCAGATCCTGAAGCCCGCCATCGCCCGGCTCCTCGGCGAGCCGGTGCCGGAGACCACCGTGGCGCCGCCCATGCAGGTCTTTCCGCGCCCCCCCACCATGTGCGTGGCCTGCCCCCACCTCGGCGTTTATTACACCCTGTCCCAGGTCAAGAACCTCACCATCGCCGGCGACATCGGCTGCTACACCCTGGGGGCGGGACATCCCTGGAACGCCCTCGACACCTGCATCTCCATGGGCGCCTCCATGGGCGTCGCCCTGGGCCTCGACAAGGGCCGGGGCGAAGCCGACAAGGACAAGCGCATCCTGGCGGTGATCGGCGACTCCACCTTCATGCACATGGGCATGCAGGGGCTGCTGGACATCGTCTACAACAAGGGCAACGTCACCGTGCTGCTCCTGGACAACCGGGCCGTGGGCATGACCGGCGGCCAGAACAACCCGGGCAACGGCTACGACATCCACGACAACGAAGCGCCGCGCATCGACTTCGTGAAGCTGGTGGAATCCCTGGGGGTCAAGACGGAACGCATCCACAAGGTGGACCCCTACCAGCTGCCGGTGCTCTTCAAGACCATCCGGGAGGAGGTCAAGGTCCCCGAGGTGTCGGTGATCATCACCGACCAGCCCTGCGTGCTCACCAAGGCCTACCACAAGCTCAAGCCCTACGAGGTCGCCGAGGACAAGTGCACCGGCTGCGGCAACTGCATCGAGGTGGGCTGTCCCGCCATCCACGTCACCCGCCGCGGCAAGGAAGTGAAGGCTTCCGGCCGGGAAGTGGATCTGGCCTTCGTGCGCATCGAGTCTTCCGTGTGCACCGGCTGCGGCCTCTGCCTGCAGCCTTGTGCCCCCAAGGCCATCCAGCACCATGAGCCGGTGTCGCCCATCAAGCTCGTGAAGGCTGTCGAGGAGGTGGCCCAATGAGCGCCAACACCAACATCCTGGTGGTCGGGATCGGCGGCCAAGGGGTCATGACGGCCACCGAAATCCTGGCCGAAGCCGCCATCGCCCTGGGCTACGACGCCAAGAAGACCGAAGTGGCCGGCATGGCCCAGCGGGGCGGCGTCGTCTCCTCCCACCTGCGCTTCGGCGACAAGGTGCTGTCGCCCCAGATCACCCCGGGCACCGCCGACGTGCTCCTGGGCTTCGAGGCGGCCGAGGGCCTGCGCTGGCGCCACATGCTGCGCCCCGATGGCATTGCCCTCATGAACACCGCCCGGCTGGTGCCGCCGGTGGTGGAGCTGGGGCTGTTCGACTATCCGGAGGACCCCATCGCCGACATGCGGAAGAGCGGCACCCGGGTGGTGGCCTTCGACGCCACCACCATCGCCCTCGGACTCGGCGATGTCCGCCTCGGCAACACCGTCATGCTGGGGGCCATCGGCGACCACCTGCCCTTCCCGGCGGAGGTGCTGCTGGAGGGCGTCCTGAAGCGCTTCCAGCGCAAGGGCGAGAAAGTGGTGGAGCAGAACCGGCGGGCCTTCGAGGCCGGCCGGGCCGCCGCCAAGGGCGCCTAAGCCAAGCCCATGCCCGCCAAGGCGCCGGTGGCCGGCCTCCTCGGGCGGGCTACCGCCCTCTACCGCCAGGGCCGCTTGGACGAGGCCGAGGCCTGCTGCCGGCAGGCCTGCGCCGCAGCCCCGGAGGAGGCCGAGGCCTGGCACCTGCTGGGCCTTTGCCTGGCCCGGCAGGGCGACCAGGAAGAGGCTCTGGACTGCCTGCGGCGCGCCGTCCGCATGGCGCCGGCGGTGGCCCGCTACCCGGCCAACCTGGGGGGCATTCTCGACCAGGCCGGGCGCCGGGAGGAGGCGGAAGCCGCCTATCGCCAGGCCCTCGCCCTCGATCCCGGCCATGCCCCCAGCCACAACAATCTCGGGATGGCCCTCCAGCGCCGCGGCGGGCTTGCCGAGGCGGAAAGCCATTTCCGCCAGGCCATCGCCTGCGCCCCCGGCGTCCCGGGCCCCTGGCTCAATCTGGCCCGGGTCCTCCTGGAACTGCGCCGGTCCGCCGAAGCGGAGGCCGCCAGCCGCCGGGCCCTGGCCCTGCAGCCGGACCTGCCCGACGCCGCCAACGACCTGGGCATCGCCCTCCTCGATCAGGGGCGGCCGGCCGAGGCCGAGGCCTGCTTCCGCCGCGCCCTGCAACTCCGGCCCGGCTTCGCCCCGGACCACAATAACCTGGGCAACGCCCTCAAGGACCAGGGGCATTACGAAGCCGCCCGGGGCGAATATCTGCGGGCCAGGGAACTGGACTCCGGTTACCCGGATGCCGTCTACAACCTGGGCCTCCTGCAGTTGCTCCTCGGGGAGTGGGAAGCGGGCTGGGCCGGTTTCGAGACCCGCTGCCTGCCGGCCATGCAGAACCGGGCCAACAAGGTGGCGGCGCCGGATTATGGCTGTCCCCGCTGGCAGGGCGAGGACCTGGCCGGCAAGACTCTCCTCATCCACGGCGAGCAGGGCTTCGGCGACCAGATCCAGTTCTGCCGCTACGCCCGGGTCCTGGCGGAGCAGGGCGTGGGGGTGCGGCTGGTGTGCCGGCCGGAACTGGCGCGGCTCTTCCGCAGCCTGGAAGGCGTCGAAATCCATGGGGGCAGCAACTTGGCGCCCCGGAATTCGGACTGCTGGGACTTCGCCATCAGCCTGGCCCACCGCCTGGACACCGTCCCCGCCACCGTGCCCCTCTCCCAGGGCTATCTGACGGCCGACCCGGCGGCGGCTGCGGCTTGGCGGGAGCGGCTGGCGGCCTATCCCCCGGGCCGTCGCATCGGCCTGTGCTGGTCCGGGAATCCGGGTTTCGCCGGCAATCCCCGCCGCCGGGTGCCCTTTGGGCTCCTGGCCCGTTTAGCCCGGGCGGCCCCCGATGCCCTCTTCGTCAGCCTGCAGAAGGGCGAGGCGGCCCGGGAAGCGGCGGCGCCCGCCGGCATGGCGCTGCTGGACGCCGGGAGAGACCTGGCCGATTTCGTCGATACCGCAGCCCTCATGGCCAATCTGGATCTGGTGATTACCGTGGACACCGCGGTGGCCCACCTGGCCGGGGCCCTGGGCCGGCCCGCCTGGGTGCTGCTGCCCTGGGTTCCCGACTGGCGCTGGCTCCTGGAACGGGAGGATTCCCCCTGGTACGGCTCCCTGCGGCTCTTCCGCCAGCCGGCGCCGGGGGATTGGGAGAAGGCCCTCGACCGGCTCGCTGCCGAGTTGCGCGAACGGGCCGCGACCTAAGCCGCCGACTCTGATAAAATCCCGCCAATTCAAAGGGAAAGGCCGGCGCCTTTCCCCTTTTTCTTTTTGGATGGATTGACGAGATGGCGGCTCAAATTATCGACGGCAACGCCCTGGCCCAGGAACTGCGCCAGAGCTTCAAGGCCCGGGTGGATGCCCTGGCGGCCAAGGGGCATCGCCCCGGCCTGGTGGTGATCCTGGTGGGCGAGAATCCCGCTTCCCAGGTCTATGTGCGCAACAAGGTGAATGCCTGCCTCAATATCGGCATGCATTCCGAGAAGATCGTCTACGACGCCGACGTGGACCAGGCCGTGGTCCTGGCCAAGATCGCCGAGCTGAACGCCGACCCGAACATCCACGGCATCCTGGTGCAGCTCCCCCTGCCCAAGCATTTCGATGAAGAGAAGGTGCTGGAAGCTATCTCCGTCGAGAAGGACGTGGACGGTTTCCACGCCGAGAACGTCGGGGCGCTTGCCCAGGGCAATCCCCGCTTCATCGCCTGCACCCCCTACGGCGTCATGAAGATGTTCGAGAAGGGCGGCGTCGACCTGGCTGGCAAGGAAGCGGTCATCGTCGGCCGCTCCAACATCGTCGGCAAGCCCATGGCGCTCCTCCTCATCAACGCCGGCGCCACCGTTACCGTCTGCCATTCCAAGACGAAAGACCTGCTGTTCCATACGAAGCGGGCCGACATCCTGGTGGCCGCCGTCGGCAAGCCGAAGATGATCACCGGCGACATGATCAAGCCCGGCGCCGTGGTCATTGACGTCGGCATCAACCGCCTGCCGGACGGCAAGCTCTGCGGCGACGTGGATTTCGATTCCTGCAAGGAAGTGGCTTCCCTCATCACTCCGGTGCCCGGCGGCGTCGGCCCCATGACCATCACCATGCTGCTGGCCAACACCATCGAGGCCGCTGAAAGGAAGTCCCGATGAACGCTCCCAAGCATCCCCTGGTCGGTGTCGTCATGGGTTCGGATTCCGACTGGCCCACCATGCAGGCGGCGGCGGTCATCCTCAAGGACTTCGGCGTGCGCTTCGAGGCCAAGGTGGTTTCCGCCCACCGCACCCCGGACCTGCTCTTCGACTACGCCGCCATGGCCAGTGAGCGGGGGCTGAAGGCCATCATCGCCGGCGCCGGCGGCGCCGCCCACCTGCCGGGCATGCTGGCCGCCAAGACCACCGTGCCGGTGCTCGGGGTGCCGGTGCAGTCCAAGGCCCTGTCCGGCCAGGATTCCCTGCTTTCCATCGTGCAGATGCCCAAGGGCATCCCGGTGGCCACCTTCGCCATCGGCGAGGCCGGGGCCGCCAATGCCGCCCTCTTCGCCGTCGCCATGCTGGCCAACGAGGACCCGGAACTGGCCGCCAGGCTCCAGGCTTTCCGCCAGAACCAGGCCGAGAAGGTCCTGGCCATGAAGCTCCCCGAGGTCTGATGTGATTCTCCCCCCCGCCACCCTCGGCATGCTGGGGGGCGGCCAGCTCGGCCGCTTCTTCGTCGCCGCCGCCCACGAGATGGGCTATCAGGTCTGGGTCCTGGATCCGGACCCCAACAGCCCCGCCGGCAAGATCGCGGACCGCCATCTCGCCGCCGCCTACAACGATTTCGCCGCCCTCGACACCCTGGCCCAGGGCTGCGCCGCCATCACCACCGAATTCGAGAACGTCCCGGCCGAGACCCTGGACTACCTCGCCAAGTTCGTGCCGGTGCGCCCCTCCGCCGCCGCCGTGGCGGTGTGCCAGAACCGCATCGCCGAAAAGACCTTCCTCAAGGACAACGGACTGCCCCACGGTCCCTTCGCCGCCATCAGGAGCGAGGACGACCTGCGGAAAGCGGACGCCGGACTCTTCCCGGGCATCCTCAAGGTCGCCCGCTTCGGCTACGACGGCAAGGGCCAGGCGGTGGTCAATAGCCGGGAGGAAGCCCTGGTGGCCTTCGGCCATTTCAAGGGCGAAATCTGCGTCCTCGAACAGAAGCTGGCCCTCGACTACGAGGTGTCGGTGGTGCTCGCCCGGGACGAGGACGGCGCCGTGCGCTGCTTCCCCACCGGCGAGAACCGCCACCGGAAGGGCATCCTGGACGTCTCCATCGTCCCCGCCCAAGGCGACGGGGGCCTCATGGAGGAGGCCTGCCGGATCGCCGACCGCATCGCCGAAAAGCTCGGCTACATCGGCACCATGGGGGTCGAGTTCTTCGTCAGCGGCGGCCGCCTGGTGGTCAATGAAATGGCCCCCCGGCCCCACAACAGCGGCCACTACACCCTCGATGCCTGCGTCACCGACCAGTTCGAGCAGCAGGTGCGGGCCCTCTGCGGTCTGCCCCTGGGCGAGGCCCGGGCCCATTCCGCGGCGGTCATGGTGAACCTGCTGGGGGACCTCTGGTACGACGGCGAGCATTACCGGGAACCGGACTGGTCCAGGCTCTACGCCGTCCCCAACCTGAAGCTCCATCTGTACGGCAAGCACCACGCCCGGCCCGGGCGCAAGATGGGCCACTTCACGGTCATCGGCGAGAACCCGGCCCAGGTGCTGGACACCGCCCTGGCCGCCCGCCGGGCCATCGGCATCCAGGACGAATGACCACCCCTTCCGATTCCGACTACGCCCGCGCCGTCGAGCTGCTGGCGGCGGGCGAGCTGGTGGCTTTCCCCACCGAGACGGTCTACGGCCTCGGGGCCGACGCCGCCAATCCCTCGGCGGTGGCGAAGATCTTCGCCGCCAAGGGGCGGCCGGCGGACCATCCCCTCATCGTCCATGTGGCCGGCCACGACTGGATCGAGCGCTGGGCCGAAGATGTGCCCGACGCCGCCTGGGAGCTGGCGGAAGCCTTCTGGCCCGGGCCGCTCACCCTCATCCTGAAGAAGCAGGCCTGGGTGCCGGCGGCCGTCACCGGCGGCCAGGATACCGTGGGCTTAAGGGTGCCTGGGCATCCGGTGGCCCTCGAACTGCTGCGCCGCTTCGCCGCCGCCGGAACCCGGGGCGGCGTCGCCGCCCCCTCGGCCAACCGCTTCGGCCGCATCAGCCCCACCCTGGCCGCCCACGTCCGGGATGAGCTGGGAGAGCGGGTGCCCCTGGTGCTGGACGGCGGTCCCTGCCAGGTGGGTATCGAATCCACCATCATCGACTGCTCCCGGGGCGAGCCGGTGATCCTGCGCCCCGGCCACGTCACTCCGGAAGCCCTTGGCGAGGTCCTGGGCACCGTGCCGGCCATCGAGACCGCCGCCGGCGCCCCCCGGGTCTCCGGCTCCCTGGAAGCCCACTACGCCCCCCGGACACCCCTCAAGCTGGTGGCCGCCGACCGCCTCCTGGACTTTCTCAACGCCCTCCGCCACAGCGGCCGGCGGGCCGCCGTCCTCTGTCACAGCCAGCCCCCCCAGGCCGGCATGCCCCACGTTTTCCGCCTGCTCCCCGCCGACCCGGCGGGCTACGCCCATGGGCTCTACGGCGCACTGCGGGAGCTGGACCAGGCCGGCGCCGACCTGATCGCCGTCGAGGCCCTGCCCGCCGGCCCTGCCTGGGCGGCGGTGGCCGACCGCCTGCGGCGCGCCGCCGCCGGGGCGGGCGGGGCATTCGCTCCGCCGGGCTGCGGAACTCGCCCCCTGCGGGGGCTCAGACAGTCCTCGCCCGGCTACTCGAACGCCCCACCCGCCGGTTACCGGTTGGATGCCGGATGACCCCGGCTCGGTCTACCTTCCCCGGCCGGTGAAAAATATCGGCGGGGGAGGGCCGGCCGCCAGGAAATCTTTCCGGCGCACCTCCCTCTAAGCGGTGACAAGCCGCTTTCGACCCATCCCGCTGGTCGGGCGCGGCGGGCATCGACCAGTCCCATGGACCTACGACACTATTTTCGCCGCGCCTGGCTGCGCTACGTGCTTGCCGTCGTCCTCGTCATCCTGGGCGCTCTCCTGCGGATCTGGCCCCTGCAGGGGTTGGGGCTGCGCATCCCCTGGGTAACCTTCTATCCGATGGTGATGCTGGCGGGACTCTACGGAGGCATCTCCGCCGGGCTGCTGACTGCTTTTCTGTCCGCCCTGACGGTCGTGTTCTGGTCGCCCACCGGCGAGCCCTTCATCAAGGACGCCGGCGACTGGCTGGGTCTGGCGGTCTTCCTGGTGAACTGCACCATGATCTCCGCCGTCGCCGAGGCCATGCTGCGGGCCCAGGCCCGGGCCAAGCTGGCCCAGGAGCGGGCCGAGGCCGCCAACCGGGCCAAGAGCGTCTTCCTCGCCACCATGAGCCACGAGCTGCGCACCCCCCTGAACGCCATCCTCGGTTTCTCCGACCTCATGCGCGGCGACCCGGGGGTGACCCGGCCCCAGCGGGAAAACCTCGACATCATCCAGCGCAGCGGCAAGCACCTGCTCAGCCTCATCAACGACGTCCTCGACATGGCCAAGATCGACGCCGGCCGCAGCGTCCTGGAGGTCAAGTCCTTCGACCTGGGGGGCATGGTCCGCGACGTCATCGACATGCTGGAGGTGCGGGCCCGGGAGAAGGGGCTACAGCTCCTCCTCGACCAGGCCTCCGAGTTTCCCCGCTTCATCCGGGGCGACGAGGCCAAGATGCGCCAGATACTGATCAACCTGGTGAGCAACGCGGTGAAGTACACCGACCAGGGCGGCGTCACCGTGCGCCTGGGCGCCAAGGCCGCGGGAGGCGCCCCGCGGCTGACCCTGGAGGTCGAGGATACCGGGGTGGGCATCAGCAAGGCGGACCAGGCGCGGGTCTTCGAACCCTTCGTCCAGGTGGGCAGGCCCAGCACCCAGCCCGGGACCGGCCTGGGGCTCGCCATTGTCCGGGAGTACCTGCAGATGATGGGCGGTACCATCCAGGTCCGGAGTACCCCGGGCAAGGGCTCCCTGTTCCGGGCGGAAATGCCGGCGGAAAGGGCCGAGGAATCCGAAGTGGTGCCGGCCGAAGCCGCCAAGGGGCAGGTGATCGGCCTGGAGCCCGGCCAGCCGGCCTACCGGGTCCTCATCGTCGAGGACCAGATGGAGAACTGGCTGCTCCTGCGGCGCCTGCTGGAGGCGGTGGGCTTCACCGTCAAGGTGGCCGAGGACGGCGCCCAGGGGGTCGACATGTTCCAGACCTTCCGGCCCCATTTCATCTGGATGGACCGCCGCATGCCGGTCATGGACGGCATCGAGGCGACCCGGCGCATCCGCGCCCTGGACGGCGGCCGGGAGGTGAAAATCGTGGCTGTAACTGCCTCCGTCTTCGAGGAACAGAAAGCGGAACTGCTGAATGCGGGGATGGACGACTTCGTGCGCAAGCCCTACCGGCCGGCGGATATTTTCGACTGCATGGCCCGGCAGCTGGGGGTGCGCTACCTCTATGCCGAGGCCGCTCCCGCCGAGGCCGGGCTTCCCCTTTCCCCCGGGGCCCTGGGTTCCCTTCCCCTGCCCCTGCGCCGGGAATTGGCGGAGGAACTGGTGCGCGGCAACGTCGAGCGCATCGGCCAGGTGGCGGCGCGCATCGAGCGGGAGAATCCGGCCGTCGGCAGGATGCTGGCGCCGCGCCTGGCCGGCTATGACTACCCGCCGATCCTGCAGGCGCTGGAGGCCGTGGAACGGCAGTCGGAGGAACAGACCCCGTGAAAGGCAACATCCTCGTCGTGGACGACACGCCCGCCGTCCTCAAGCTCCTGAAGGACATCCTGGTCCCGGAGGGCCATGAAGTGCGCCCCTTCAACAACGGGGAACTGGCCCTGCGCTCCGCCGCCGCCGAGCCGCCCCACCTGGTCCTGCTGGACATCCGCATGCCGGACATGGATGGCTTCGAGGTCTGTCGGCGGATGAAGGAGGACGAGCGCCTGCGGGAGATTCCGGTGATCTTCATCAGCGCCGCCTCCGACCTGGAGGACAAGGTGCGGGCCTTCGAGGCGGGCGGCGTGGACTACATCACCAAGCCCTTCCAGCGGGAGGAGGTGGTGGCGCGGGTGGGCACCCATGTCAGCCTCTATCGTTCCCGGGAGGCGATGAAGCGAACCGAGGAAGCCCTGCGCAAGAGCGAGGAAAGCCTCAAGATGGCCCAGGCCATCGCCCACCTGGGCCATTGGGAATGGGACCTGGACAGCGGCGACATCCGCTGGTCGGACGAGACCTACCGCATCCTCGGCTATGTTTCCCCCGCCCTGGCGCCGACCTACGACGCCTTCCTGCAGGTGGTCCACCCCGAAGACCTGGCCCGGGTCGATAGCGAGATCCGGCAGAGCCGGGAAAGCGGGCGCTTCGACCTCGAATACCGGATCGTCCTGCCCGACGGCACCGTGCGCGGGGTGCGGGGCATCGGGCAGGTGGTGTCCCTGGGCGCCCAGGGGCAGCCGAAGATCATCGCCACCATCCAGGACATCACCGGCCATGGCCGCATGGAGCTGCTGGGGGTGATCCAGGACATTACCGAACGCCAGGAACTGGAACGCCGCCTCGAGGAAGAGGCGCGGACCGATGCGCTGACCGGCTGCGCCAACCGGCGGCATTTCCTGGAGCTGGCCGAGCATGAAATGGCCCGCTTCCGCCGCTATGGCGGCGAGATGTCCCTCCTCATGCTCGACCTGGACCACTTCAAGGCAATCAACGACGCCAACGGCCACCATGCCGGCGACCTGACCCTCATGGAACTGGTGCGGGTCTGCCGGGCGACCCTGCGGGAGGAGGATGTGGTGGGCCGATTGGGAGGCGAGGAATTTGCCGTCCTGCTGCCTCAAACCGGCCGGGACAAGGCCATCGAAGCCGCCGAACGGTTGCGCCACGCGGTCGCCAAGGCGGAAGTGCCGGTGCCGGAGGGCCAGCCCGTGCACTTCACCACCAGCATTGGCGTCGCCACCCTGACGCCGGCCGATGCCAGCATCGACATGCTGCTCGGCCGGGCCGACCAGGCCCTCTACGAGGCGAAAGGCGCCGGCCGCAACCGGGTCGTCGCCGCCAGCGCCCAGCCTCCGATACCCGGTTGATCCGGCCGGCCCGGCGAGCCGCCTAATACGGCTTCCAACAGGTAACCAGCGGCAGCCCGGGGCGCGGCGGGCGGGGCATTCGCTCCGCCGGGCTGCGGAACTCGCCCCCTGCGGGGGCTCAGACAGTCCTCGCCCGGCTCCTCGAACGCCCCACCCGCCGGTTACTTGTCGGAAGTCGTATAAGTCTTTCGGCAGGCAAACCCCTCAGGGACAAGCGGTATCCGCCGGGGAAAAATGGGGTATTGGATTTATTGTGCGCCGCACCATGCCGTGGTCTCATGTTTTGGAGGAGCTCGGCCTCCCCGTTCAATCGCCAAAGGAGCATGCCATGAAAATCAATGCCTTCGCCCCGGTCCCCGTGGAGACCCTGTTCGCCCCCTTCCAGGCCATTTCCAACCTCGCGGCCGAGAAGGCCGGCAAGTTGGCCAATATCCAGCTCACCGCCCTGGAGACCTACCTGGCGGTGGGCATCAACCAGTGCAAGGCCGCGGCGGCGGTGCAGAGCCCGGAGGACCTGCAGGCCCTGGCCAGCAAGCAGACGGAATTGATCAAGCTCCTGGGCGAAAAGGCCGTGGTGGATCTGCAGCAGCTCATGCTCCTGGGCAGCGAATTCGGTGCCGAGGTTCAGCATGCCGTCCTCGAGAGCAGCAGCAGGACTTTTACCGCAACCCACTGATCCCGGCTCCCCGGCAGCCCGGAGCCGGGGACGTTCCCGGCCGGGCGCCGGGAGCTCCTCCTGGCCCGCACCGATGCTCAGGCTCGCCATCGTCGACGATCACGGCATTGTCCGCGCCGGCTTCCGTGAAATGCTGGCCGAGGAAGTCGAGATCGTCATCATCTTCGAGGCCTCCTCCGGCGAGGAGGCCTTGCAGCAGTTGCGGGAGTGCGGGTGCGACATCCTGCTCCTGGACCTTTCCCTGCCCGGGCAAAGCGGGGTGGACGTGCTGCGCGCCGTGCGCCGGCAGTATCCGGAAACCAAGGTCCTGATGCTGAGCGGCTTTCCCGAGGAACGCTATGCCCTGGCCATGATCCGCCACGGCGCCGACGGCTATCTTTCCAAGGAGTGCGAGCGGGACGAGCTCATTCGCGCCATCCGCACCGTCGCCTCCGGGCGGCGCTACGTTTCCACCCGCACCGCCGAGCTGCTGGCCGGGGAATGCGCCGGGGAGATCGTCCTCCCCACCCACGCCCAGCTTTCCGACCGGGAACTGGAGGTCTTTCTCCAATTGGCCCGGGGGGCTTCGGTGTCCGACATCGCCGCAGCCCTCAACCTGAGCGTGAAAACTGTCAGCACCTACCGCTCCCGTCTCCTGGAAAAGCTCTCCCTATCCAGCAACGCCGAAATCGCGGCCTACGCCATCCGCCACGGCCTGATCCTCGGCTGAGGCCGCCTCGACACCGACGAGGGGGAGGCTGGCGACGATGCGGGTGCCCTTGCCGGGACGGCTGACCACGGAAAAGTCCCCGGCGAACATCTGCACCCGGTGCCGCATGCCGGCCAGGCCATGGCGCCGCCGTCCCGCCTGGGCCGGTTCGAAGCCCAGGCCGTCGTCTTCCAGGCGCAGGATGACCCGCTGGTCCGCCATGCCCAGCCCCAGCCTCACCGTCCGGGCCTGGGCATGCTTGCGGATATTGGTCAGTCCCTCCTGGGCGATGCGGAAGAGGGCGAGGGCCTGGTCGGCGGGCAGGGCCAGGTCGGCCTCCGGCAGCTCCAGGACCAGGCGGGTTTCGCTGCTCCCGGAAAAATCCTCGGCCAAGGCCCGCAGGGCTGCCACCAGGCCCAGTTCCTTGAGGAGGGGCGGGCGCAGGTCGTCGATGAGGCGGCGCTTGATGAGGATGCCGTTGTGGAGATTTTCCTGCAGGCGCTCCAGGCGCTCCCGGATCGGGGCCGGGGTGCCGGGGGCGAGCTGGCGGGCGATCCAGCCGGCGTCCATGTTCGAGGCCGTGAGCAGCGCCCCCAGCTCGTCGTGGAGTTCCCGGGCCAGCCGGTCCCGCTCCGCCTCCCGGGCGTTGGTGAGATGGCTGGCGAGATGGGAAAGCTCGGCGGTGCGTTCCTGGACCTGGGTGTCGAGGCGCTGGTTTTCGCTGCGCAGCAGGTCGGCGATCTGCTCCCGCAGCTGGAGCTGGCGCTGGAGGACGAAATAGAGGGCCAGGAGGAGCAGGAAGGCGGCGCCGGCCAGGGTTGCCACCACCCAGTGGGTGCGGTGGAAGTAGCTCACCGAGCGCTCCAGGGAGTGCTGCCCCTCGGCCAGTTCCCGGCGCTTGATCTCCGCCAGGGTGTCGCGGATCTGGTCCATGTAGCGCTTGCCGTCGGCGGCGCTGCCCTTGGGTGCCTCCTGGCCGCCGCTGCTGCGCCTCACCGCGTTGGCCAGGATGCGCTGCTTGAGGGCCACCAGGCCGACCAGCTGGGCCAGGATGGCGTCGTTTTCCCGGGAAGCGGCGAGATCGCTGCGGATATCTTCCAGGGTGTAGGTGATGGTGGCCAGGCTGGCCTCGTAGGGGGCCAGGTACTCCCGGTTGCGGGAGAGGAGGTAGCCGCGCACGCTGCTTTCCGAGTCGGCCAGCTGGATGAGCAGGCTGTCCAGGCGGCCGATGCGCTCGGACTGGGCCTGGAGCTTGCCGAGGGCCTGCAGGCTGGCGTTCGCCTGCCAGAAGCTGGCCACCAGGAGGGCGATCACCAGGGCGCAGCCCAGGGCCAGCAGGGCATGGCGCCAGAGGCGGCCGGGGCCGGCGGAGGAAAAGGGGAAAACCGACGAGATGGGCTCGGGCATCATGGGGCGTCGCGCTGCCGGGCCGTGCAGGAATTGTCTGACAGAGGATTCCGCGTCGTCCGACAGAAAGCAGCAGGTGGACCGCCTACGCTTAGTGACAGTTCAGTCGCTTCTATGAGAAGCCTGGCTTCGGCCATGAACTACATCATGATCCATTCATAGGAGAGCAGACATGAAACGCAAGATGCGACTCGCCACCCTCATCCTTCTGGGGGCCGTGCCCCTGGCGGGCTTCACCGCCGGCTACGACACCAGCACTTCCGGAAGTTCGAGCAGCCAGAGCGCTTCCCCCAATCCGTCGGACACCGGCAGCACCTCCGGCCAGATGGGCCCCAGCGGCGCCAGCCGCGATACGTCCGGCCAGAGCGGCATGTCGAGCGACACCAGCGGCGCCCAGGGCACCGCCGGCAGCACCCGCGACCAGGGCATGAGTTCGTCGGGCACCAGCGCCTCCGCTAACGTCGCCTGCACCTCGGATGAGCGGGCTTCGGAGCCGAAGCAATTCCGGCGCCTCGACAAGAACAAGGATTGCTATATCGAGAAGACCGAGGCCAAGCGGTCCAAGGACACCCTGGCCAACTTCGACACTTGGGATAGCGATCACGACGGCAAGATTTCCGCGTCCGAATGGCAGAACGCCCATGGCGTCGCCGGGCCCGCCGGTTCCAGCCGCGACAGCTCCTCCGGCGGCATGATGAACCAGGGCGGTTCGTCGGGAGGAACTTCCGGTTCTTCCGGCGGCGGTTATTGATTGGCCGGCGGCAAGCCATGACGTCATGAAACGGCGTCGTTTTTTTTCGCCGCAGCCGTAGTCGACGCAGCCTCTCTGTCGCGCCGGCAGTCCTGTCCTCAGGCTGCCGGCCGATTCACTTCCACCGAGACGTGGCACAGCTCCCCGTGGCGGCCGAGGAGGTCCCTGACCGCCGCCGGCGTGACCGCCGGATCGGCGGCCACCAGGCCGATAATGGCCGCGAACTGGCGGCGCCCGACCCGCCAGACGTGGAGGTCCACGATGCGCGGCGGCACCGGCCAGCCGCCCCGGGAGGCAATCGTTTCCCGGATTTCGTCCACCACCGGGTGGTCCATCTCCCGGTCCAGGAGAATGCGGCTGGTGGCCATGACCAGGCCCCAGGCCCATTTCCCCACCAGCACCGCCCCCACCACGCCCATGGCCGGGTCGAGCCAGTTCCAGCTGTAGAGCATGCCCCCCAGGAGGGCGGCGATGGCCAGCACGGAGGTGGCGGCGTCGGCAATGACGTGGAGATAGGCGGAGCGCAGGTTGAGATCGTCGTGCCGGCG
This sequence comes from Rhodocyclaceae bacterium, assembly GCA_018261935.1. GTDB lineage: Bacteria > Pseudomonadota > Gammaproteobacteria > Burkholderiales > Rhodocyclaceae > JAGTRP01. Next base: position 22,654 of record JAGTRP010000032.1, on the reverse strand, counting down.
GCCGTGGACCTTGTGGCTGTGGTGGTCGTGGTGGCCGTGGTGGTGTTCGTGGGCGCGGTGGAGGATGAGGGCGCAGGCCAGGTTCACCACGAGGCCCAGGACAGCGACGATGATGGCATCGCCGAAGTCGATGGGGCGGGGATTCCACAGGCGCTCGAAGGAACCGAGGGCCATGGTGGCCGCCACCTCGATCAAAAAAATGGCGCTGGCGAAACCGGCCAGGACCTCGATCTTCCAGGTGCCGAAGGCGAAGCGGCGGTCCCGGGCGTAGCGCCGGACGGCGGCATAGGCGAAGGCCGAGAGCCCGATCGCCACGGCGTGGGAACTCATGTGCCAGCCGTCGGCCAGGAGGGCCATGGAATTGAACCACCAGCCGGCGACGATCTCCACCACCATCATGGCGGCGGTGATCGCCACCACCCAGCGGGTGCCCCGTTCGCCGGCCCGGTTTTCCTCGCTGAAAATGTGGGGCTCGATGAAATCGGCGCGGTCGGGCTGGATGGCCATGGCGTGCTGCTCCTTTAGATGGCGCCGCCAGCATTGAAGATGGCGAGCCCTCCCAGGATAGCGAAAATCGCCGCCGCCACGCCATGGACCAGGCGCACCGGCAGGCGGTGGGCGAGCTTGTCCCCCAGGAGAACCGCCGGGACGTTGGCGATCATCATCCCCAGGGTGGTGCCCAGCACCACCGTCGCGACGGAGGCGTACTGGGCCGCCAGGGCCACGGTCGCCACCTGGGTCTTGTCCCCCATCTCGGCCAGGAAGAAGGCGATGATGGTGGTCCCCAGCACCCCGAAGCGCTCCTTGCCGCCTTCCTCCTCGTCGATCTTGTCGGGCACCAGGATCCAGGCGGCCATGGCGATGAAGGACAGGCCGAGGACCCAGCGCAGGGTGTCCGGGCCCAGGAGGGTGGTGATCCAGGCGCCGAGGGCGCCGGCCAGGGCATGGTTGGCGACGGTGGCGAGGAAGATGCCGAGGATGATGGGCAGCGGCTTGCGGAACCGGGCGGCCAGCAGCAGGGACAGGAGTTGGGTCTTGTCGCCGATTTCGGCCAGGGCGACGATACCCGTCGAGACGAGGAAGGCTTCCATTGATTTCTCCGGCCGGCGAATCCACCCATGACCGCACCGCCCCCCGGCCTGATGGAGCAGCGTGGTCAAAGGTCTCGCCAAATCCGGAAACCGCCTGCGCCACGCCCGAACGGACAAGTGTGTTGACGCAGGCCCCTCGCGGAGGAGGGCGGCTACTCCCCAATGACGGGGGCGATTATACCCCGGGACGGCGGATGGATCAGGCCGAAGTCCCCGCCGGCGCGGCCCGGGCGGTGTCGTAGCGGATGAAGGCTTCGCGGACGACCTCCCGGAGCTCGTCGTCGTTTTCCCAGGATTTTTCCACGAACTTGTAGATTTCCCCGGTATTGATCGCCTGGGCCAGGGCGCCGGCTTCCATGTAGCCGCTGAGGATGATGCGCACCGTGTTCGGATAGATGAGCTTGACCCGGCTCAGGAGCTCGGTGCCGCTCATCCCCGGCATGCGCTGGTCGGTCAGGATCACCCCCACCGGATACTGTGCCAGCAGCTCCAGGGCCTCCTCGCCGGAGGTGGCCGCCAGGATCCGGTAGCCCTCGGTCCGGAACACCCGCTTGAGGTCGGCGAGGACCATGTCCTCGTCGTCCACCAGCAGCAGGGTGCGGAGCTCTCCCGGCGCCACGGCCACGAAGCTGGACGGCAGGCGGGTCTGGTTCAGGAAAGGCAGGACGTTTTCGGTGGGCAGGGGCGGGCTGAAATGGAATCCCTGGATTTCGTCGCAATGGACCGAACGCAGGTATTTCATCTGCCCCTCGTATTCGACCCCTTCGGCGATCACCTTGAGATTGAGCCCCCGCCCCATGGAGGTGATGGCCTGGATGATGGCCGCGTCGTTGGGGTTCTGGGTCACGTTGTCGACGAAGGACTTGTCGATCTTGATCTTCCCCACCGGCACGTACTGGAGGAACTGGAACCCCGCATAGCCGGTGCCGAAATCGTCGATGGAAAACCGGATGCCCTTCTGCCGCAAGGCATGGAGGTTGGCGTTGGTGGACTCGGTGGTCTTCAGGAACAGGCTTTCGGTCAGCTCCAGCTCCAGCAAGGCCGGATCGAAGCCGGTTTCCTGGATGATCTGCTCGACCCGCTGGGCAAAGTCCGCCTTCATCATCTGCAGGGCCGACACATTGACCGCCAGGCGCAGCTCCGGGAAGCCTTCCTGCTGCCATATCCTGGCCTGGCGGCAGGCTTCCCGCAGCACCCAGTCGCCGATGGGAATGATCAGGCCGGAGGCTTCGGCGATGGGTATGAAGCGCACCGGCGAGATCAGCCCCAGGGTGGGATGCTGCCAGCGCAGCAGGGCCTCCAGGCCGATGGTCGCGCCGTTGAAGAGATCCATCTGGGGCTGGTAGTGGACGCGAAGCTCGTTCCTTTCCAGGGCGGCGTGCAGATCCACTTCGAGGACGTGTTCCGCATGGGTGCGCTCGTCCATGGCCTTGTCGAACAGGCGGTAGGTGTTGCGCCCCAGCTCCCGGGCCCGGTCCAGGGCCACGTCGGCGGTTTCCAGGAGTTCGGGGGCGGTTTCCCCATTGGCCGGGTAGAAGCTGATGCCGATGCTCGCCGTCAGGCGGACATCGTGGCCCTCCACCGTATAGGGCTTGCCGATGGCGTCCAGCATGGCCTGGGCGATCTGGGCCGAGTCCTGCTCCTTCTCGATGGGGCCCACCAGGGCGATGAAATTGTCCTGCTCGATGCGGGACAGGGTGCCGCCTTCCCGCATGAAGGCCATCAGGCGCTGGGCGACGCTCACCAGGATGGCGTCGCCGGTGATGAAGCCGAAGGCGTCGTTGATGATCTTGAAATGGTCCAGGTTGATGGAAAAGACCGCGAACTTCTCGTTGGCCCGGCGGGCCCGGGAAATGGCGGAATTGAGCCGGTCGTTCAGGAGCAGGCGGTTGGGCAGGTCGGTGAGGGCATCGAACTGGACCAGGTGCTGGAGGGTCGATTCCAGTTCCTTGCGCTGGGAGATGTCGCTGAAGATGCCCACGTAGCTCACCGTGTCCCCCACGTCGCTCTTCACCGCCGAGATGTCCAGCCATTCCGGATAGATGTTGCCGTTCTTGCGCCGGTTCCAGATTTCCCCCGCCCAGTGGCCGGCCTGCTCAATGGCGGCCCACATGCCGCGGTAGAACTCCCGGTCGTGGCGGCCGCTGGCCAGGAAGCCGGGGTTCTTTCCGATCACCTCATCCTCGCTGTAGCCGGTCACCTCGGTGAAGGCCCGGTTGACCGAGACGATGTTGCGGTTGAAATCAGTGATGATGATGCCCTCGGCGCTGCTCTCGAACACCTTGGACGCCAGGATCAGCTCCTTCTCCGCCCGCTCCCTTTCCCCCCGGGCCCGCAGGGCGCCGATGCCGTAGCTGAGGTCGCTGGCCAGTTCGGACAGGAGCTTGACCTCCTCGTCGCTGAAGGCATGGGGGTCGGCGGAGTCGATGGAGAGGGCGCCGATGATCCGGCCGTTGATATGCAGCGGCAGGGCCAGGGCCGAGCGGTAGCCCTGCCGGCTGGCCTCGTCCCGCCAGCTGGAGGCCGGCTCGGCCTGGATGTCGGGCACCACGCAGGGTTTCCCGGTCTGGATGGCACAGGCCGCCGGCACCACCGCCGGCTGCGGGCTTCTCCAGGTGAATTCCAGGCTGTCCAGGTAGCCGGCTTCCTGGCCCGCCTTGGCCACCGGGCGCAGGGTCCCGGCTTCGTCCGGCTCGGCATAGCCCACCCAGGCCAGGCGGTAGCCGGCGGTGGCGACGATGGTCTGGCAGATGCGGTCGAGGAGGGTATCCTCGTCGTTGGCCCGCACCAGAATCTCGTTGCACCGGCTGATGGTGCGCAGGGCCCGGTTGGCCTGGCGGAGCCGGGCCTCCGCCCGGGCCAGATCGGAAGTCCGGTCCAGGACCCTCTGTTCCAGGGTCTCGTTCAGCTCCCGCAGGGCTTCCTGGGCCTTGATCAGGTCGAGGTTCTTGTGGACCGCGGTCTCGTAGGTGGAGAGCAGCAGGTCGAGAATCTGCTGGGGCTCGGCGGTGACATGGAAACGCTCCCCCTCAAACTCCACCTCGAGGCCGGCCGCCGGCGCGGTGGCCCGGCGGAGCTCCCGGTTGGCCAGCAGGTAATCGACCCGGGCCAGGAGATATTCCTCCTCGTAGGGCTTGGTGAAAAAGCCCGAGGCGCCGCATTCCAGCCCCTTCAATACGGCCGAGGGGTCGGAAAGGGCAGTGAGGAGCATGACCGGGATGTCCTTGAGCTTTTCGTCGGCCTTGACGGCGGCGCACAGGGCGTAGCCGTCCATTTCCGGCATCAGGATGTCGCTGATGATCATGCGGGGCCGCTGCCGGGCCAGGCTCTGCAAGGCCTCCCGGCCGTTCGCGGCCAGGTCGGTCCGGAAGCCATGCCGCTCCAGGATGAAACGCAGGAGTTCGGCCTGGGTCGGGCTGTCCTCGACGATAAGGATGTCGGCCCCGGGGGCGGAGGAAGCGTCCTTCTCGCTCATGTCAGGGATTCCTTGATGCTTCCCAGCTTGAGCAGAAAACCCGGGATGTAGTTCAAGGGCAGGACGTGGGTCGCCCCCCCCAGATTCACCGCTTCCCCCGGCATGCCGTAGACCAGGGCGCTGTCTTCATCCTGGACGATGGTGACGGCGCCCCGGTCCTTCATCGCCTTGAGTTCGGCGGCTCCGTCCCGGCCCATGCCGGTGAGCAGCACCCCCACCGCCTGTTCCCCGTAGAATTGGGCGACGGAGCGGAACAGGTGGGAAACCGAGGGGCGCAGCCCCCCTTCCGGCGGCCCCTGGGAGAGCACGATCCGATCGGCTTCGATCCCCATCTGCCGGTTGTCGGGGGCGATATAGGCCCGCCCGGGCTGAATCTTCTCGCCCGGGGCGGCGACGCGCACCGGGAACTTGGCGGAAGACTGCAGCCAGGCGGCGAAGCCCTCCACGAAGCCCGGGGTCATGTGCTGCACGATGGCCAGGGGGGGCGTCGGATGGCCGGCCAGCCCGGCCAGGATACGCTGCAGGGCCATGGGTCCGCCGGCCGAGGCACCCATGGCCACCACCCGGACCGGCCGATGGCCTTCGATTCCCGGCAAGGCTGCCGGCTTGGGCGGCGGAGGCTGGACCCAGCGGCGCACCACCTTGACCTCCGACATCAGCTTGACCGAGCGCAGCAGGTTGTCGATCTCCGCCGCATTGCCTGGCTGACCGATGCCGGAGGGCTTGCGGACCAGCGTGAGGGCGCCGGCTTCGAGGGCGAGAAAGGCCTTTTCCCCTTCCGGGCCGTAGGCGCTGCTGGCGCTGAGGATGATGACGGGGGTAGGGCAGCGCACCATGATCTGCCGGGTCGCCTCGACGCCGTCCTGCTTCGGCATGTGTACGTCCATGGTGATCACGTCGGGGTGGAGGCGGCAGGCCGCCTCCACCGCCTGGACGCCGTCGGTGGCGACCCCGATCACCCGGATTTCCGGGTCGGAAAGGAAGATGTGCAGCAGCAGCTCCCGTTCCACGGAGGAATCGTCCACGACCAGCACGTTGATGAGATGGTTTGCCATGTGTTCGTCTTAGATCAGCCGGCGGATGGTTTCCAGGAGATTGCTCTGGTCGAATCCGCTTTTCACGATGTAGGCATCGGCCCCGACGTCGATGCCCCGCGCCCGGTCCTCCCTCGAATCCAGGGCCGTCACCAGGATCACCGGCAGCCTGGCCAGGCGCTTGTCGGCCCGGATGCGGGCGGTGAGATTGAAGCCGTCCATCCGGGGCATGGAGACGTCGGACACCACCAGGTCGAAGTCCCCGTCATGGAGATAGCCCAGGGCGTCCACCCCGTCCACCGCGGTCACGACCCGATGGCCGGCCGCTTCCAGGATGTTCTTCAAGAGGGTGCGGGTGGTGATGGAGTCCTCCACCACCAGCAGGGAGTGCTGCTTCCCTTCCTTTTTCCCCTGGATGGCGGCCGGGGGCGGAGGGGCGGGCACCACGGCGGCGCCGGCCGCCGCCTTCACCGCCGAGGCCATCAGGTCGGGCACGTTGAGGACGGGCACCACTTGGCCCGTGCCCAGGACGGTCGCTCCCCCGACGTTGCGCACCCGGCTGAGCTGCTTGCCCAGGGGTTTGAGGAGGATCTCCTGCTCGTTGTGGATGTTGTCCACCGCAAAGGCAATGGGGTTCCTTCCGGTGCTGACCACCACCGCCTCCACCTTGCCCGGGATCTTCGCGGCGGAGGGCTTCGGCAGCCCCAGCACGGCGGCCAGATCCACCAGGGCCACGGCTTGGTTCCGAAGCTGGATGGTGGCGCGGTTTTCCACGGTCCGGATGGCCTCCCGGTCGATGCGCAGCACCGTTTCCACATTGGTGGTCGGCACCACGAAGGGCCGCTCCCCGCACTGGACCAGCACTCCCCGGAAGGTGGCGAGGGTCAGGGGCAGGGACAGGCGGAAGGTGGTCCCGGTGCCGGGCTGGCTCTCGAAGTCGAGGGAACCGTTGAGCCGGGCAACCTTGCCCTGGACGATGGCCAGGCCCAGCCCCCGGCCGGAGAGGTCGGTGATGATAGGGCTGGTGGTCACGCCGGAGCGCAGGGCCAGGGCCAGGGACTCCTGCTCGCTGAGCATTTCCGCGCTGGCCGGGGTGATGACGCCGTGCTTGATGGCGGCGGCCCGGATACTGGCGGCATCCATGCCGGCGCCGTCGTCGGTGAGAACGATCTCGATCCTGTCCGCGGCCTTCTGCTCGATGCCCAGGGTGATGCGCCCACGCCGGGGCTTGCCCTTCGCCACCCGTTCCTCCGGCTTTTCGATGCCGTGGTCGATGCAGTTGCGCACCAGGTGGATGAGGGGGTCCCTCAATTCGTCCAGGACCCGCTTGTCGATCTCGATCTCCCCCCCGGTGACGGTCCAGTCGGCTTCCTTGCCCTGGTCACGGCAGAGATCCCGGACCATTTTCGGGAACAGCCCGAGAAAGGTGGAGATGGGCAGCATGAGGACGCTTTTGACGCCTTCGAGCAGGTTGGCCACCGCCCCGCTGAGCTGGCGCAGGTTCTGTTCGGCGTCCGTTTCCTGGGCCTCGATGCTGCCTGCCAGCCGGCCGACGCGCTGCTTTACGGCTTCCAGCAGCTCATGGGCCGACTGGCTGGCGGAGGCTGTCTTGGCCAGGGCCTTTCTCCATTCGGCCACGGTGAGTCCCAGGGCCTTCAGTTCCGCGACATGCTGTTCCGCCGCCTGCCGGACGGAGAGCAGCTGTTCCGCCATGAGCAGCAGGGTCTCCAGGCGGGCCGTGGCGATCCGGACCGTGTCCGCGGCAGGCGCAATTTCCGGGCCGGGGGCGGGCGCTTCGGCCCGGGGCGCGGGGGGCGGCGAGTCCGCGGCAGGCGGGGCGGCCGTATCAGAAGGGGGCGAGGCCACAGCAGGAGGGGCGGCTGCAGCGGGGGGCGGGGGCGAGGGAGCGGGCGCGGCCTGGGCGGGGGGCGGGGCAGGTGGCGCGGTGGCGGCTGCCTCGGCCGAGGCGGCGGGCGGCTGCTCGAGGGACAGGGCCAGCTGCCGAAGGGCCGCCTTTCCCTCCTCGCCGGGGTTGGGGGCGGCGAGGAAGTGCTCCATGCCGTCCACCGCCCGGTGGAGGGCGTCGAACAGGGCCGGCGTGGCTATCGCCGCGTCCTGCTTGAGCGCTGCCAGGACCGTTTCCACGGCGCGGGCCAGGGCCTCCATGTCCGTGAGGTCCACCGCCCGGCTGGCGCCCTTGAGGCTGTGGGCCTCCCGCACCAGGGATTCGAGTATTTCCGCCCGCTTGGCCGCCTGGTCGGCCTTTTCCAGTTCGATCAGCCCGGCCGACATGACGGCGAGCCGTTCCGCCGCCTCGGGGCGGAAAAGAGCGAGCAGGCGTTTCTGCAGAGCCTCGTCCTGGGTGGCCATGGCTGGTTTCCTGCGCTTGGGCCCTTAGCTCCGGAACTGCTCCACCAGCAGCTTCAGCTTCTGGCTGAGTTCATGGAGGTTCTGGGCGATGCTCTCCACCTGCCGGGTGCTCTGGGCATTCTGGGTACTGGCCTGGTTGATGCTCTCCATGGCGGTGGCCACCTGGTCCACGCCGATCATCTGCTGCTGGCTGGAGGCGGCGATCTGGGTGGAGGCGTGGGCCACATTGACGGTGGCTTCCACCGCGGCGCGGATCGATTCGCCGGCCTGGCTGGACTGGGTGACCCCGGTCTCCACCACCTTGCTGGCCTGCTCCGTGGCCATCACCGCATTGCCGATGGCCTTCTGGATGTCGGCCAGGAGGCCCCGTACCTGGGTGGTGGCGTGCTTCGACTGCTCGGCCAGGCTCTTGATTTCCTGGGCCACCACCGCGAAGCCCTTGCCCTGCTCCCCGGCCTTGGCCGCCTCGATGGCCGCATTCACCGCCAGCAGGTTGGACTGCTCGGCCAGTTCATTGACCGTGCCGGTGATTTCGCCGATGGCCTGGCTCTGCTCGGAGAGGGTGACGATGGTTTCGGCAATCGACCCCATCTGGGTGCGGATGCGGTTCATCTCGGTCACCGACGATTCCACGTTCCGCTGCCCGCCTTGGAGCACCAGGGCGGCGTTCTGCCCGGCCTCGGCGATGTCCCTGGCCTTCTGGTTGGACTGCTGGGCCGTCTGCCGCACCTCTTCCACGGTGGTGGTGGTCTCGCTCACCGCCGTGGCCGCTTCCGCCGCCCCCGAGGCGAGCTGGGCGATGGCGGTGAGAATCTCGCTGCTGGATGAAGTCAGCACATTGACCGCCTCCTGGGCTTCCTGCAGCACCTTTTCCAGCCGTTCCGTGCGCTCCCGCACCTTCATCTCCAGCAGCTTCCTTTCGGTGATGTCCCGGGCGGCGGCGAACACCCCCTGGACCTCGCCCTTCTCGTTTCGGAAGACCGCGGCGTTGTAGAGCACATCGGTAATCCGGCCGGAGGTGTGGCGCAGGGTCAGGGGATAGTCCCGCACGAAGCCCGCCGCCAGCGCCTGCTGGTAGCCCTGGCGGGCCTTGTCGGGCTCGGTGAAATAATTGGAGAAGTCGCTGCCGATGAGGATTTCCCGGGACTGCCCGGTGGCCAGCTCGGTGCCCTTGTTCACGTCCATGATCTTGCCCTCGGCGCTGATGGTGACCAGGGGGTCCAGGCTGGCTTCGATCAGGCTGCGGGTGTAGGCGGAGGACTCCAGCAGCCGGGCCTCCAGGACTCGGCGCTCGGTGACGTCCCTGGCACCGGCGAAGACCCCCTGCACCTCGCCGGCCCGGTTCCGGAAAACGCTGGCGTTGTAGAGCACGTCCGTGATCTTGCCCGAGACATGGCGCAGGCGCAGGGGGTAATCCCGCACGAAGCCCTGGACCAGCACCTGCTGGTAGCCCTGCCGGGCCTTGTCCGCCTCGGTGAAGTAGTTGGAGAAGTCGCTGCCGATGAGCTGGTCCCGGGACAGGCCGGTGGCTTCTTCCGTGGCCTTGTTCACGTCCATGATCTTGCCTTCGGAACTGATGGTGACCAGGGGGTCCAGGCTGGCTTCGATCAGGCTGCGGGTATAGGCGGAGGACTCCAGCAGCCGGGCCTCCAGGACCCGGCGCTCGGTGACGTCCCGGGCGGCGGCGAACACCCCCTGGACCTCGCCCTTCTCGTTCCTGAAGACGCTGGCATTGTAGAGCACGTCCATCACCTTGCCGGAGCCATGGCGCAGGCGCAGGGAGTAGTCCCGCACGAAGCCCCGGGCCAGCACCTGCTGGTAGCCTTCCCGGGCCTTGTCCGGCTCGGTGAAGTAGTTGGAGAAGTCGCTGCCGATGATCTGGTCCCGGGGCAGGCCGGTGGCTTCCTCCGTGGCCCGGTTCACGTCCATGATCTTGCCTTCGGGACTGACGGTGAGGAAGGGGTCCAGGCTGGCTTCGATCAGGCTGCGGGTGTAGGCGGAGGACTCCAGCAGCCGGGCCTCCAGGACCCGGCGCTCGGTGACGTCCCGGGCGGCGGCGAAGACCCCCAGCACCTCGCCGGCTTGGTTCCGGAAAACGCTGGCGTTGTAGAGCACGTCCATCACCTTGCCCGAGACATGGCGCAGGCGCAGGGGATAGTCCCGCACGAAGCCCTGGGCGAGCACGTGCTGGTAGCCCTCCCGGGCCTTTTCCGGCTCGGTGAAGTAGTTGGAGAAGTCGCTGCCGATGAGCTGTCCCCGGGTGCGGCCGGTGGCTTCCTCCGTGGCCCGGTTCACGTCCATGATCTTGCCCTCGCCGCTGATGGTGACGAAGGGGTCCAGGCTGGCTTCGATCAGGCTGCGGGTGTAGGCGGAACCCTCTTTCAGCTGGGCCTCCATCTTCCGGGCTTCGGTGGTGTAGCCGGTCAGGGTGCGGTTGAGGAACAACGCCAGGATCAGGGCAGCCAGGATGGCTGCTACCCCCAGGACCAGGAAGGAGGCGATGTAGGTGTTCGCCGCCTGCTCCGCCCGCTGGAGGGCGTGCTGCGCGGCGGCCGTCTTGCGTTGCTCCAGGTCGGTGGCGATGGCCGTCATCCGGGCCTGGCGCTGGAATTGAACCCCCATGAACAGCGCCCTCGCCTCGGCGATCTTGCCCTGGAAGATCAGGGGCACCACCTGGGTGCTCCTTGTTTCCTCGAATTGCTGGCGCAGGGCCTTCAACTCGTTGAGCTTGGCCATGGACTCCGGCTCGTCGCCCAGGCGGGCCACCAGCCGCTCCAGGATGGCGTCGCCCGTCCGGGTGCGCTCATTGAGGTCGTTGAGCCGCCTTTGCTGCTCCACCGGGCCGCTCTCCATCATGACCAGGACATCGAGCCGCTCGGCGCCGATGTTGCTGCGCAGGGTCAGGAGATCGTAGGCGACGCTGAAGTCGTCCTCGTACAGGGCCTGCTGCGATGCCTGGATTTCGCTCATTCCCCGGTAGGCCGTTGCCGACACGATCACCAGGAGGGCGATGACCACACCGAACCCGGCCACCAGCTTGCTCTGCACGGAAAGTTTGGAGAACCAGTTCATGATCTTCTTTTCCTGAAAAATGAGCGGGATCAGGTTTCGACCTGCTCGTGGACCACGAGGGCCTTGTCGGAAAGGATGCGGCCCCCGTCCAGCACCACCAGCCGCTGGGCCGTCACCCCCACGAGGTAGGCCTCCCGGATTCCCGTCAGGGTGGGCAGGCCGGGCTGGATCTCGGCGCGGGGGATGGATTGCACGCCCAGCACGGCGTCGGCCAGGACGCCCAGTTCCATGTCGTTCTGGCGCAGGATGATGACCTTGTTCAGCTCGCTCAGGCCGGCCTGGGGCAGTTCGAAGAAGGCCCGCAGGTCGAGCACGGACAGGATCTGGCCGCGGACATTGACGATGCCCAGCACGAAGCCCGGCGTGCAGGGCAGGGGGGTGAAGGCTTTGAGCGGATAGACTTCGCGGACGAAGGCCAGTTCGATGCCATAGGTCTCCCCCGCCAATTGGAAGGCCACCACCGCGACGGACTGCTCCGCCACGGCGGGCCCGGCGATGGGTTCGGCGAGGGCCTGCGCCCGGGCCCGGAGGATGCGCTTCTTGTCTGCCGGGGTGGGTGCCCAGCCTTGCTCGGTCGTCTGCCGGGCCATCGCGATCTGCTTGTGGATGGCGTTCCAGTCGATGGACTTTTGCTGCCCGGAGTCCGTCATGCTTCATCCTCCTGTCCACCGATCAGACCGAGTTCCCGCAGCCGGTACCTCAGCCGGGCGGCTGTGAAGCCTTCCAGGTCCGGCAGGGGCTCGTCCTGGGGGTAGTTCCGCAACAGGGAGTAGGCGAGCCGGAAATGGCGCTGGGCTTCCCGGCGCTTGTCCTGGCGCAGCAGCAGGTGCCCCAGGGTGAGGTGGGCCGGAACGAAGTCGGGGTCCAGGTAGAGGGAGTGCTTCAGGGACTCCGCCGCCTCCTGGTCGCGCCCCTGTTCCTGGAGGATGCAGGCCCGCAGATAGCGATGGCGGGGATCGACCGGGTCGGCGGCGATGGCCTTGTCGCACCAGGACAGGGCCTCGGCCAGGGAACCCCGGTTGGCATGGAGCATGGCCATGGCATGGGGCCCGGGGTCGGCCGGGGGCTGGGCGGCCACCTCGGTCGGGCGGCCGCCGGCCGGAGGGGAGACCGAATCTTCGCGGAGGGCGGGGGGCGGGCTGGGGGGGGCGGTGCGGCCGACGGCCTGGCCGACTTCCGGGGGCGGCGGGGCGCGCCAGCCTGCCTGCGGCGTTGTCGTCGGGGGCGGCTGCAGGCTGGCCAATTCCGGCCGCCGGAAGAGGACTGCGGCGGGGAATTTCACCCGCTCGAAGGCGGGAAAAAGGCTGGGGCTCGCCTCCACCGGGCTGACGATCAGCCATCCGCCGTCCACCAGGCAGCGGTAGAAGTTTTCACCCACCTGCCGCGCAGTTTCCGGTGGGAAATACATCAGCACGTTGCAGCACAGGATGACGTCCAGGGCGTTGGTGTTGGTGAGAATGGCGGGGTAGGGGTCCCGCAGCAGGTTGTGGCAGGAGAAGGACACCATGGCCCGGATGTCGGGCCGGACCTCGTAGAGCCCTTCCGCCGTTTTGGGCAGATACTGCTTTTGCTGCCAGAGGGGGACATGGCGGAGCGACCAGGATCGATACAGCCCCGCCGCGGCCTTGCGCAGCGCCCGGGCATTGATGTCCGTCCCGAGGATGGAGACATTCCAGTCCGCCCGGTCGGGCAGCAGCCGGGAGACCACGATCGCCAGGGAGTAGGCCTCTTCGCCGGTGGAGCAGCCGGCGCTCCACAGCCGCAGCCACTTGTTGCCGGCGGCGCGGCGGGCGGCGATCAATTCGGGCAGGATGCGGTTTTCGAGCAGCTCGAAAACGGCTTTTTCCCGAAAGAAATAGGTTTCGCCCACGGTGAGCGCGCTGGCCAGGATCTCCTCCTGGGCCGGGCTCAGGGGCGCCTCCACCAGCCCGGGCAGGCAGGCCTCCGCATCGGCGAACCCGAATTCCCGGCAGGCGGCCAGGAATCCCCGCTCCAGGTCGGGGAGGCGGTTCTCCGGAAAACTCAGGCCGAAGTGCTCGGCCGTGAATCGACTTAATTTGGCGAGCAGGGTATCGGACAGCTGGGCGGCCATGGCGGATCACTCGGCTGGGGCATCGGCGAATTGCGCCACCGTAGGGGAACAGAGCCGGTCTAGGTCCTCGATGATCGCCATGCCGTCCGCCAGGCGGACGATGCCCTCGGTTTCCCCCAGGCCCGGCAGGACGGCTTCCGCCGCCGTCTCCTGGGCGGCATCGCATTCGGCGACGCCGCTGACCCCTTCCACCAGCAGGGCCACCGGCCGGCCGCCGCTGCGGGCGATGATGAACTGGTCGTCGAGGTCGGGTTCCTTCTCCGGCAGGCCGAGGCGGTGGCGAAAGTCCAATACCGGGATGATCTCCCCGTAGACGTTGATCACGCCCAGGACATGCCGGGGCGCATCGGACAGGCGGGTGATCTCCACGGCGCGCAGCACGCGCTCGACGGCTTCGAGGTGGATGGCATAGCGTTGATCGGCAAGGCTGAATACCAGCAGCCGCATAGGACGACCCTCTTTCTGACTGATTTCATCCGCCACTGATTCCAATCCCGAATCGCCTCCGACCGTGGCTTCCGGCACCCGCTGGTTAGAGGGCCCGGCCGATGCCATGTTCCCCGGCGTCTTATCCGGATGTCGTCCGGCCGGGCCCGGGTCCCCGGAGTCCGATAAAGGCAGGCTGCCGGGGGGCCTCAGCGCCGGTGCCGGCGGGCATCCGCCTCGAACAGGTGTTCGAGTTCCTGGGCGGCTTCCTTGCTCGTCTGCACCAGTTGGTTTTCGTCCCGGTACACCGCGTGCTGGGCGACGAGGGTGGCTTCGTCGTGGGCGCGGAAGACGTCGATGGCGGCCTGGGCTTCGGCCTCGCTCTCCCCCAGGCCGGTGAGCACCGAGCGGGCCAGTTCCAGGGATGACAGGTAGGTCTCCCGCTGCAGGAGGGTGACCCCGATGTCCATGAGCTTGTAGGCATGGAAGCGGTTGCGGGCCCGGGCGTAGATGGCCAGGTTTGGGAAATGGCGCTTGACCATCTCGGCGGTGCGGACCGACGTTTCCACGTCGTCGATGGCGAGCACGAAGACGGCTGCCCGGTCGGCCTTGGCGGCCCGCAGCAGGTCGAGCTTGGAGGCGTCGCCGTAGTAGATGGTGTTGCCGTAGCGGCGCACGAAATCCACCTGGGTCGGGTTCGCCTCCAGGGCGGTGAAGCGGATTCGCCGCAGCCGCAGGATACGGGCCACGATCTGGCCGAAGCGGCCGAAGCCGGCGATGATCACCCGGGGCGTCTCGGCATCGTCCAGGGGATCGAATTCCGGCCCGGGGCCGGTGTCCGCCCACCGCGCCAGGACGCGCTCGTCGAAGGCGACCAGGAGGGGCGTCAGGGCCATGGACAGGGTGACGACCACCACCAGCCGGTCGGCCAGGGACGGGGCCATCAGTCCCAGCCCGGCCCCAACCGCGAACAGGACGAAGGCGAATTCGCCCCCCTGGGACAGGAAGACCGCCAGGCCCCGGGCCGATGCGCCCCGGTGCCCGGCGATCCGGCCGAGAGCCCCCAGGACCGCAGCCTTGAGGGCCATCAGGCCGGCGGCGAGCCCGAGTAGTTGGAGGGGGGCTTCCCGCAGCAGGCCGAGATTCACCGCCATGCCCACCGACATGAAGAAGAGGCCCAGCAGCAGGCCCTCGAAGGGCTCGACCCGGGCTTCCAGCTCATGGCGGTATTCCGAGTCGGCGAGGAGAACCCCGGCCAGGAAGGCGCCCAGGGACATGGAGAGGCCCATCCCCTGCATCAGCAGGGCGGTGCCGATGACCACCAGGAGGCCCGCCGCGGCGAACACCTCCGGGGTGCCGGCGGCCGCCACCAGCCGGAAGAAGGGCCGCAGCAGGTAGCGGCCGCCGCCGATCACGGCGGCCACGGCCGTAACCACGCCGAGGGCCCGCAGCCAGATCCCGGCATCCATGTGGGCCTGTCCGCCCGGGGCGAAGAGGGGCAGGAGGGCGAGCACCGGAATGACGGCCAGGTCCTGGAACAGCAGCACGGCGAAGGCCGAGCGGCCGTGGCGGGTGGTGAGCTGCCCCTTCTCGGCCAGCATCTGCAGCACGAAGGCCGTGGACGACAGGGAGAGGCCGAGGCCGGCGAGCACCGCCGCCGGCGTGTCCAGCCCCAGCCCGCGGCCGGCCAGGGCGATCAGCAGCGTGGTGGCCGCCACCTGGGCGCCGCCGAGGCCGAACACCCAGCGCCGCAGCACCCACAGGCGCGAAGGCTGCAATTCGAGCCCGATGATGAAAAGGAGGAAGATGACGCCGAGCTCGGCGAAGCGGCGGATATTGTCCACGTCGCCGATGAGCTGCAGGCCCCAGGGGCCGATGACGATGCCGGCGATCAGATAGCCGAGGACGGAGCCCAGGCCGAGGCGCCGGAACAGCGGCACGGCGACGACGGCGGCCGCAAGGAGGATGGCGGCCTCGACCAGGAAATCCTTATCAGGCATCGCAGGCGACCCTTTCCCCATCTCTGACCCGAACAGATCAGAGGCACCGGGCGTGGCCGCAGAGTTCCGCCAGCCGGCCGCCGGCGGGTCAAGGGCGGCTTTCCGGTTGAATGGGCCCGGAAGGGGCCGCCCCCGCGATCGTGGTCTCCGAGGGGAATTTGCCCGAACGCCGGGGGGCGTCTATTGTCTAAATAAGGTTTGGCCGCAAGTCGACTGTTCCGGTGAAGAAGCAACTGCGATATGGCCTATTGAAATATCTTGGAGTCTGCCATGCCTTCGCTTGCCCATAGGGCGCCACCGCCTCGTCCAACCCTCGCCGTCCCATGTGTACCGCCAAGCCAGCAGGCGCTTTGGTACAAGGACGCCATGGAAAAGCTGGTCGGGGTCGTGCAGGAGCTTTCCCTGGCCCGTGACCTGGAAACCGTCATGGCCATCGTGCGCCGCGCCGCCCGCGAGCTGACCGGTGCCGACGGTGCCACCTTCGTGCTGCGGGACGGCGACCAGTGCTTCTACGCCGAGGAGAACGCCATCGAGCCCCTGTGGAAGGGCAAGCGCTTTCCCATGAGTATCTGCATCAGCGGCTGGGTCATGCTCAACCGGCAATCGACGGTCATCGAGGACATCTATGCCGACCCGCGCATTCCTGCCGCGGCCTACCGGCCCACCTTCGTTCGCAGCCTGGCCATGGTGCCCATCCGCACCCTCGACCCCCTGGGCGCCATCGGCAACTACTGGGCCAAGCCCTACCGCCCCAGCCCCGAGCAGTTGAAGGTGCTCCAGGCCCTGGCCGACACCACCGCCGTGGCGATGGAGAACGTGAAGATCTACGCCGAGCTGGAGGAGCGGGTACGCCAGCGCACGGCGGAACTGGAGGGGGCCAACGGGCAGCTGCGCCGCGAGATCGGCGAGCGCGAGAAGGCCGAAGCGGAGATACGGCGCCTCTCACTCACCGACGAGTTGACCGGCCTGTACAACCGCCGCGGCTTCTTCCTCCTGGCCGAGCAGGAACTCCGGCTGGTGCGCCGTTCCAGCCCCCTCGCCTGGCTCCTTTTCGCCGACGTGGACGGGCTCAAGCGGGTGAATGACGAACAGGGGCACGAGGCCGGCGACCAGTTGATCACCGATGCTGCCGAGGTGCTGCGGGCAAGTTTCCGGGACTCCGACATCATCAGCCGCCTCGGCGGGGACGAGTTCGTGGCGTTCGGCCTCGGCTCCCCCGAGCAGCTGGCTGAGCTCCAGGGCCGCCTGCGCGAGACGATCGCCCGTTTCAATCGGCTGCGCCGCCGGAACGGCCCCCTTTCCCTGAGCATCGGCACCGTCGCCATCGACCCGGGGAGCAGCGCTTCCCTGGACGAGTGGTTGGCACAGGCCGATGCGGCCATGTATGCGGAAAAGCGGGCCAGGCACGGCCGGC
The DNA here is from genome assembly GCA_018261935.1 of Rhodocyclaceae bacterium. GTDB lineage: Bacteria > Pseudomonadota > Gammaproteobacteria > Burkholderiales > Rhodocyclaceae > JAGTRP01. The sequence continues at coordinate 5,680 of JAGTRP010000032.1, read as the reverse complement.
ACCGGGAGGCCGGGCAGGCGGCGCTGCAGCATTGAGGCCGTGATCCCCGGGCTGCCGGGGGACGGACAAAAAACAAGGGGCTGGCGATCTGCCAGCCCCTTGTTTTTGGGCGTTTCCAATTCTGGTGGAGGGAGAAGGATTCGAACCTTCGAAGGCAGAGCCGTCAGATTTACAGTCTGATCCCTTTGACCGCTCGGGAATCCCTCCAGAGGCGCGGCAGAGTAAACATCGGAAGAAGGGCTGTCAACGTCCAGCCGTCATGGGCGCAAAGGCTGGGCCGGGCTTTGAGGCATAGCAATGCCTGCTGCTGCACCGGCGGCCGAATCAATCCTGCTGCGGGCGCTTTCGATAGTGTTCTTCGGCCATCCCGGCGGCGGCGTCCCACAGTGCAGGCGCGCCGCGTTCGATCGGCGGCCGGCAGCGGGCCTCGATCTGCTCGAGGGTGACCTCGCACTCCACCCAGGTGCCGCCGTCGGTCGCGGCGTTGTGTTGTCACGTTGTTGCGACCTCTTTGAAAGTGAGGGGGAGGCGAGCCTTCAAACCCGGATTATTTTCTCCACTTCGCCCACGGATCGGAATTACCGTAAGCCGAGGCATTTGAAGAATTCGATGTCCTCTTGCTCGAGCCGGAGCGATGGCCTGCATCCTGGCCCCGCGTAGCCGCTTTCCTGGCACGCTTTTCCCGTAATCTCTCGGCATCTTCCAGACTCAATTCGGCTGGCTGACCCGGCTTTTGATCCTGCGGAACGATGCGATCTCTCGGCGGCAGCTCAAACTGCTCGGCCGACGCCCGGGGCAGATTCTTGAACTGATACAGATAGAACGCCTCAACCTTTTCCCGAGCCCAATCCGTCTTTTTAAGGAACTTGACGCTGGAATCAATGCTTGGATTGTTGTTGAAGCAATTGATATTCAAATAGGCGTACAGAATTTCAAAGCCGTAATGATCGACGATTTCAGTCAGCAGTTGCTTTAAGCTGACGCCGTGCAGAGGGTTGTTCGTGTAATCGATATCAGTATTCATGTGGCCGGATTGCTGAAGATGGCATTTTCGACAGGAGTTTCTGACGTCAGTGTCGCAGCGTAGAGCCGCTTTTCCGACGCGGTGAGCTGCTTGACCCGGTACTCAGCCTTGGACGCCGAAGACCGATCCGGATGCATTTCAATGCCTAGCAGCCGCTTGGGCGGATGAGACCGCGTGTAGCGCGCCCCCAGCCCGCGAGCATGGGCCGCATACCGGGCTGCAACATCCGGCGTTATGCCTGTATAGATGCTGCCGTCGGTACATTCGATCAAATAGAGATACCAGGGTTTCAAGTTGGAAGACGGATCCGGTCTCGGTCAATTGAACCTGGCTTGATTCTGAGCCAGGATTTGCCGCGCAAGCTCCCGGTAGGCTTCGAGTATCAGCCGAGCCGCCCTATCCACATCCGGCTCCGAGCTGATCCCCTTCGACACGCAGTAGCTCGTCACCGCGACAAGATCAAAAGCATTGACCGTCCCGTCGGACCCAAGCGCTGCTTCTACCGCTTTTCCGACCGTGGTTTCCAAAGACAGCCGACGGAAGTCCGAAAAGGTCGTTTCCTGGACCACGACATCGGCAGCCCCGACATGCAGGGCGACATCCTTGGAGATATGCAAACTGACCATCCCATCCCAACGGGAGGTCGGGGCCACCAGCCCGACCACGGGCAGGGGAAAGCCTGGAATATTGGAGATTAAGCCAATCCGCCAGTCGTTGTAGTTATCGCTCATCAGCATTCAAGTCGGCTGTCGTTGAGAAAACAAAAGGCGCACCGGTTTGACCAGTGGGCCTTTTTTAGAGCCAGCCTGATGGAACGATATCGTTGCATTCTCTGCAACTTTTCACTGCCAGTTCCAAGAGATGACTCTGGCGAAATCCGGGCTGCCAGCCTTGCGTTCCTGTTCGTTGAGGTAGCTGGTCAGGTTTTCCGAGATGAAGCGGTAGAACAGCATGCCGAGCACGTAGGTCTTGAAGTCCCAGCCGTCCACGCTGCCGCGCAGATCGTTGGCGATGCGCCAGATGGTCTTGTGCAGTTCCGCCCGTTCGTTTTCTTTGTTGTTGGCCATCTCACCCTTCAATCACTATTGTTCTACGACCTTTGTGCCGCCTCGCTTCGCTCGTGACGGCATCCCGCTACGCGGGACCGCCCTCTGGGCGTCCTTCGCCTACGGCTTGTGCCGACAGGAATAGCAGCAGCGGATTATCCGGCGCGACCTCGAAACCGAAACGGCGATAGTATCCGGCGGCCTGCTCATCGAGCGCGTCGACGAACAAGCCAATCCCTCCTGCCTCGGCATAGATGCGACGCGCCCGCGTCAGGGCATCGACCAGCAAGAGTTCCCCCAGCCCCTTGCCCTGGTATTGCCGGTCGACCGCCAGCCGGCCCAGTCGCACGCCAGGAATGCGGCGCGGCAGTTTCTTGCGCCAGGCATCCGGCAGATGCCGGTTTTCGAGTTCGGCCAAGGTCAGCGCGTAGTAGGCGCAAATGCGAGCCGGTTCGTCCTCACGGATGGCGACGAAGGTTTTCGACAGCCCTTTGTCCTGATGCTGGCGCGCGACCTGCCGCAGCCAGTTGCTCAGTTCCTGGCGGCCACAGTCGAAACCCTGCCGGTCATGGCTCCCAGTTAAAGGCAGTACCTGCATCGTCTCGCTTGGCTTTCTGATAACGCTTCATGGCAGCCTTCAACTTGGCGTTCGGCTTGGGCGGGTTTTCCATCAGGTCGAGCAGCCAGTTCCAGTCGCGCGGGCTGAGACGGATGACCTCCTCGCGCTCGATGACTTCCTGGGCCTCTTTCAGCGCCGCCTGCACCAGAAACTGATTGACCGTCGCGCCGGTCAGTTCGGCGGCCCGGCAAAGCGTCTCATACACCTCATGCGGAACCCGAGCGCCGATGCGGTCTTGCTTGGCAACTGCGGTACCCATATCAACCTCCAACAATCATTCGAGCTTTCAGTGTATCACTGTCGCCATTTTGGCGCCACAATGAAAAATCAGCAAACAATAGCTTGGCTTCCAGATCGAACAGCGCGTTCATGACCTCGTCGTCAATCACATCACGGAGCACACGATGAACGCCAAACAAACCGCCCTCGACGCCTACCTCGCCCGCACCGCCGCCATCAGCGGTCAGTTAACTGAGCCAACGCCACCGGCAGCAATGGCCGATGAGCAGCCGGCCATTGCATCACCTGATCAATCAGGTTAACTCGGGGGCTGGTAGGCAAAAACAAAAGCCGGATCAGCTTTCACTGATCCGGCTTCGTTTGGAACCATATTGTTGCCAGCCCGAATTGGAAGCATATCCCCGCCAATTCGGCAAAGTTATGGTTCCAGGGACACCAGCGCGTGTCTGGCCTTCTGAAAATGGTGGACCGAAAGGGGATCGAACCCTCGACCTCTGCATTGCGAACGCAGCGCTCTCCCAGCTGAGCTATCGGCCCGAACAAGGTGGTGGACTATAGCGATGGCCGCCTTCTTGGTCAATGAGGGCTTGCAGTCGGCCATGGGCTGGATCGTAGATGGAAGCGGACCATCCCCTCCTGGAAGCCTGGCGCAACCTGTATCCGTCCGGTAGGTCATTGCCGCCCCCGCTCCACAGAAGCATTACCGCCGAATAGGGTTCTCAGCCAATGGCCGCGGCCTAGCCCTGCGTCATAAAGTGGATTCCCATCGACGGCGCGCCTTGGCGGTGCGTCTGCCCTTCGGCTTTCCATCAAGGGGGTCCCGTGTCTTCCAACGATCGGTTTTCCATCGCCGTGCTGGTGCCCGCTGCCATCGGGATGGGCGGTGCCGTCCTCACCCTGGCCTGCGCCGGCGTCGGCCCGGTGGCGGTGGCCGCTGCCCTGGCCCTGGCGGCCGCCGGCGTCGGCTGCGGGTGGTGGCTGCGGCGGCAGCTCCAGGAGCGACTCTGGCTCCTCTGCCAGGAAAGCCGCGACGCCGCGGACGCCGCCGCCTGGGAGAAGACCAAGGCGGTGCTGGCCGGCCTGCAGACCGTCTGCCGGGAATCCCTGGGGCGCTGGCATCGCCACCTGGACCTGTCGCGCCGCCAGACGGAAAGCGCGGTCACCGGCCTGGCCGCCGAGTTCGAGACCATTCTCGCCCGCCTCGGCAGGACTGTGGACGGGGCAGGGCGCAACGCCGGCGACGGCGAGGTGGCAGCGGTACTCGACCTGGCCCGGCAGAGCCTGGCGGGGGTGCTGAAGGAACTGGAGACGACGGTGGCCGCCAAGCAGGTGCTGCTCCAGGACATTGCCAGGATTTCCGGCGTGACCGAGGACCTCAAGCGCATGGCGGCGGAGGTGGCCGCCATCGCCAACAAGACCAACCTGCTGGCCCTCAACGCCGCCATCGAGGCCGCCCGGGCCGGCGAGGCCGGGCGGGGCTTCTCGGTGGTGGCCGACGAGGTCCAGAAGCTCTCCAGCCTGTCCGGCGCCACCGGCAGGAGCATCCGGGAAAAGGTGGATGCCGCCGGCGAAACCATGGCCGCCGCCCTGGCGGCGGCGGAGCAGATGGCCGAGCAGGACCGTCAGGTCCTCGAAGACTGCTCCCGGGCCATCAGCCAGGTCCTCGACCGCTTCAAGGCAACCGCCGAAATCCTCGCCGACCACTCCCGGGAGCTGAAGGAGGAGGGACGCCGGGTCCGCCAGGAGGTGGAGGGCGTGCTGGTGAACCTCCAGTTCCAGGACCGGGTGAACCAGATCCTGGCCGCCGTCCAGGCCGGCATCACCCGGCTGGAGCAGCAGGTGGAGGCCGACAGCCGCATCCTCGCCGGCGGTGGCTGCCCGCCGCCCATCGATTCCGCCGCCTGGGCGGAGGAAATGAAGCGCACCTACACCACCCTCGAACAGCACGACCACGTTGCGGTCGATGCCGGCGGCAAGGCCGGCGCCGGCGACATCATCTTTTTCTAGCAGCGGTTTGCGAAAGGAGTCCCCGTGTTCGCCAATCTCAAAGTGAGAACCAAGCTGGCCCTCGGTTTCGGGATTTCCATCCTGCTGATGCTGGCGGTGTCCGTGGTCGGCATCACCCGGATGGACAAGATCAATCTCCGGGTCGAGGAGGCCGCCAGCGACCGCTGGCCGAAGACCGTGCTGATCAACGACATCATCCACCGGGCCGGCAACATCGGCATCGCCCTGCGGAACATGATGCTCGCCACCAGCCGCAATGACCTGGCCAAACAGAAGGCGGCGGTGCTGGAGGAGCGCCAGGCCATTGGCGCCGCGGTGCAGAAGCTGGAGCAGGTGGTCAACCTGCCCCGGGGGCGGGAGATGCTGGCCCGGCTGAAGGAGCTCCGGCAGGAGTACGTCGCCGGCCAGGACAAGCTGATCCATCTCATCGAGACGGACCATGGGGAGGAAGCGGCCATCTACCTCCATGGCGAGCTGCGCCCCATCCTGCGCAAATACCAGGACCAGGCCCTGGCCTTCGCCCGCTACCAGGGCGAGCTGATGGAGGCGGCGGCCCGGGAGTCCGGGGCCGTCTACCAGGAGGCCCGCACCCTGATGTTCGTCCTGGTGGGAGCGGCCGTCGCCATGGCCTGCCTGCTGTCCTACCTGATCACGCGGAGCCTGACGCGGCAGCTGGGCGGGGAGCCGGGGTACGCGGCGGGGATAGCGCAGCGGGTGGCGGCGGGGGACCTGAGCCAGGAGATT
>JAGTRP010000014.1 GCA_018261935.1 Rhodocyclaceae bacterium | reverse complement strand
CCGCAGCCGTTCGGGGGTGGGGCCGAAGTCGTCGAGGAGGCGGCGGCACAGGGATTCGCTTTCGCCGTAGGCGGCGCGGGCGGCATCGAGGCGGCCGAGGGCGGCGTCGATGTCGCCGAGGGTGTCCAGTGCCACGGAAAGATCGCGAGGCTTCGCCGCATTCCTGGCATGATCGACCGCTTGGCCGGCAATGGCGTGGGCTTCCATCGCGAACCCCGCTTGAAGGGCGGCGTTGGCGGCCTGGATACCGTCCCAGACGGAAATCTGTTCGGGGTGGCTGGTAAAGTCCGCCTGCCAGCGGCGGCTCGCCGCCGGTAAGGCGGCATCAGCCCGCGGAGGGGAAAGGGGCTTTTCGTTCCGGAAAGTGGGACTGTGAAGGGTTTCGGCCATGGAATCTGCACCAGGGGCCAGAAAAATGGACGGCTGGCGGATGGTCCATAGGTCGGGAGCGGCCTCGGCAGCCTGTTTTGTCCAGTCTGCGGGCAGCACTAGCACCACCGGGCGGGTATGCTCCCGGGCGAGCATGGAGCGGCGTTCGTTCAGTCGTAGCAAAAAGGCCCGGCGGGCCTCGTTCCACTTCTCGTCTTCAGGATGGCTGTCCAGGTCCAGCCATAGGGGCATGCCGGACCGCAGCATGGCCGGAGAAGGTTCCAGCAGGGTGCCCAGCAGATGGCGGGCAAGGTCGTCGGCGTAGCGGGGCTTGGGGCGCTGCACCGTCTTTGCCTGGGCTCGCATCAGGTCGACGGCCCTTTCGTACAGCGCTTCCTTCTGCCGGTCGTTGCCGTTGAAAACGAAAACCAGACTGAAGCTGTCGCCCCACTCCAGGGGCGGGCGCAGGGATTGCCAAGCCGCCTCAAGGGGCGGCAGCGGCGGGCTGGTAGCCATCGATCAGCTTCCACAGGAGGGGATGGACGTCGAACCATTCGGCGCCGTTGCGGTAGTTGAGGATGACCCGGGTCTCGAACAGGTGGGCCAGGGCACGCAGGGAATTTTCCCGGTCTTCGGCGATGGCGTTGTGGCTGGCGGCGATCTGGTGCAGCAGGGACCATTCGCTACGGACCGTGAGACGCTCGGTCTCGCCCCGGTTTTCTTCGAGAATGCGCTCGATAATCGGGTCATCGGCGGCCAGGGGCAGGCGATCCAGGGCGAATTGGGCTTGGCTGGCCACGGCCGAGACCAGGCGCTGCATGAAATGGCGGAGGTCGCCCCCGGAATTGAGGGCCAGCCTGTCCAGGGCTTCCCGGGAGAGGACTTCGCCCCAGGTCGGGTGACGCTGTTCGATCAGCCTTGTCATCAGATCGAGGCCGCTTTTCCTGGGCTGGCGAGCGGCGAACTTGAAGGGGTTCTCGTAGACCCGGACCGAAGCGAGGGAGTAGCACTCGACGTAATTGCGGACGTCGGCCAGCAGGGAAAGGTACGGCGGTACGGAGTAGACTACGCTGGCGCCGGGCAGGCGCAGACGATCGAAATCGCCGGCAAAGGTGGTGACCACATGCTGGAACATGCTGTCCTGGTCGGTGCCGGAAATGCCCCGCAGTCGCTCCAGGGAATCCACGATGACCACGACCCGGGTTCGTCTGCTGGCGACCCGGATGAATTCGACAATCAGGCCGGCAAAGCCGGCAATCGTATCCGTCCATTCTCGTTTGCTGGTCAGGGTCCGGACCTTTTCGATAACCGTGGCTTGGCGTTCCTTGAGGGCGGCCTTGATGCCGGCGGCCGATATCTCCCGTATCTCGATTTCTGTTTGCAGCCAGTTCTGGAAACGGGTCCAGGCCGCTTCCTTGAGATATTGTTCGCCGTAGCGTTCCTTGGCCCAGTCGGCGAGGCCGGCAGTCACCAGGAGCAGGAGAGTCTCGGCGGACACGGGGTCGGTGTCGGAAATATAGTCCAGGCTGTCGAAACGGATAGTCTGAACATCCTCATCGTTCAGCATGGTCTCCAGGCGGCGCAGTTCCGTGCTCTTGCCGGTGCCGCGCTGGCCGGTGAAGTAGAACAGCTCGCTGCCGCTGGTCAGAATGTCATCGCACAGCAGATTAATGACATCTTCTTCATTGCTGCCATGCAGGTTTTCCACGTAGCGCGCATCGTCAGGGGCCAGCACTTCCTCATTCTGGACCAAAGCCTGACGGAAATTCCGGAGTTGCTGTTTATCGACCATGATGAATTAGTGTGAAAACGCCTATCAGGATTCCGTAAGGGAAAAAGCTTACTTCACCCGCATTCCGGGCTGGGCGCCGGCATCCGGCGACAGGATGTAGAGCCCGCCGGTCTTGCCCTCGGGGTCCGAGGCGGCCAGCACCATGCCTTCGGAGAGGCCGAACTTCATCTTGCGGGGGGCGAGGTTGGCGACCATGACGGTGAGCCGGCCCACCAGGGTGGCCGGGTCGTAGGCCGACTTGATGCCGGCGAAGACCTGGCGCGGCTTTTCCTCGCCGATGTCGAGCTGCAGGCGGATGAGCTTGTCGGCGCCCTCGACATGGCTGGCGTCGACGATTTTGGCGATGCGCAGGTCCACCTTGCCGAAGTCGTCGATGGTGCAGTAGGCGGTCTCGGCGGCGGCCGCCTGGACTTCCTTCTGCTGGTGCTCAGCGTGGCGCTGCTGGGAGTGCTGCTCCGGCGCCGGAGCCAAGCTTTCCTTGTTGGCGTCCACCAGTTTTTCGATGAGTTTGGGATCGATGCGGGTCATGAGGTGCTCGTAGGGGTTGATGGCGTGGCCGGCGGCCAGCAGGGTCTGGGCATCGGCCCAGCCCAGGGGGGCGATGTTGAAGAACTTTTCCACCTTGGCCGTGACGGCCGGCAGGATGGGCTTCAGGAGCACGGTGAGCAGACGGAAGAGATTGAGGGCGTTGGTGCAGGCGGCGTGGAGTTCAACTTCCTTGCCTTCCTGCTTGGCCAGTTCCCAGGGCTTGACGCTATCCACGTACTGGTTGGCGGCGTCCGTCAGTAGCATGACTTCCCGCATGGCCTTGCCGAATTCCCGGGCTTCGTACAGCTCGGCGATGCGCTCCGCCGCTTCTTGGATGGCGCGGATGGCCGGCAGGTCGGCCTGGGCCGGGGCGAGCTGGCCGTTGAAGCGCTTGGCGATGAAGCCCGCCGAGCGGCTGGCGATATTGACGTACTTGCCCACCAGGTCGCTATTCACCCGGGCGACGAAGTCCTCCAGGTTGAGGTCGATGTCCTCCATGGTGGCGGACAATTTCGCGGCGTAGTAGTAGCGCAGCCATTCCGGGTTGAGGCCGGTATTCAGGTAGCTCTCGGCGGTGATGAAGGTGCCGCGGCTCTTGGACATCTTGGCGCCGTCCACGGTCAGGAAGCCATGGGCGAAGATTTTGGTCGGAGTGCGGTAGCCGGCGTGGGCCAGTTCGGCGGGCCAGAAGAGGGCGTGGAAGTAGAGGATGTCCTTGCCGATGAAGTGGTACAGCTCGGCCTGGGAATCCGGCTTGAAGTATTCGTCGAAATCCAGGCCCTTCTTGCCGCATAGGTTCCTGAAGGAACCCATGTAGCCGATGGGGGCGTCCAGCCAGACGTAGAAGTACTTGCCCTGGGCGCCGGGGATTTCGAAGCCGAAGTAGGGAGCATCCCGGGAAATATCCCAGTCGGTGAGCTTGTTTTCGCCCGGCTCGCCCAGCCATTCTTGCATCTTGTTGGCGGCTTCCGGTTGCAGGACGCCGTTGTCCCGGCTGGTGTACTTGCGCAGGAAGGACTCGCAGCGGGGATCGGAAAGCTTGAAGAAGTAGTGCTCGGAGTTCCGCAGCTCGGGCTTGGCGCCCGAGACGGCCGAATAGGGCTCGATCAGGTCGGTCGGGGCGTAGGCGGCACCGCAGGCTTCGCAATTGTCGCCGTACTGGTCCTTGGCGTGGCACTTGGGGCATTCGCCCTTGATGAAGCGGTCCGGCAGGAACATCTGCTTCACCGGGTCGTAGAACTGCTCGATGGTGCGGGTCTCGATGAGGCCGGCGGCCTTGAGCTTGCCGTAGATGTCGTTGGCGCAGGCCCGGGTTTCGTCAGAATGGGTCGAGTAGTAGTTGTCGAAGCCCACCTGGAAGCCGGAGAAGTCCCGGAAATGCTCGCCGTGGACGCGCTGGATCAGGGCTTCCGGGGTGATGCCTTCCTTCTCGGCCCGCAGCATGATGGGGGTGCCGTGGGTGTCGTCGGCGCAGACGTACCAGCATTCATGGCCGCGCATTTTCTGGAAGCGCACCCAGATGTCGGTCTGGATGTACTCCACCAGGTGGCCGAGGTGGATGGCGCCGTTGGCGTAGGGCAGGGCGGAGGTGACGAGAATCTTGCGGGTCATGGCGGTGGGGAATTTCTTGGATGACCCGCGATTTTAGCCTAATGCCGTGTCTCGGACGGGGGCGACGTGGCGAGGCCGGGCTGAAAAAGCTGGAAGGAGTTCTTGCCGGCCTGCTTGGCCAGGTACATGGCATGGTCGGCGTGGCGCAGCAGGGCGTTGGAATCGACCTTGTCCATGGGGTAGAGGGTGACCCCGATGCTGGCCGTGACATAGACGCAGACCTGGGGATCGGAGACCAGGGTGCAGGGGGTACTGATGCTTTCCAGGACCCGATCCAGGGTGTGCAGGCACTCCGCCACGTCCCCCTGCTCGCACAGGAGCAGCACGAACTCGTCCCCGCCCAGCCGGGCCACGGTGTCGACACCGCGCAGCCTGGCCTTCAGGCGCAGGGCCACTTCCCGCAGCAGGGTGTCGCCGGCGGCGTGGCCGTACTGGTCATTCACCGGCTTGAAGCCGTCCAGGTCCAGGTAGCAGACCGCCAGCAGGGTGCCGTGGCGGTCGGCGTTGACGATGGCTTGCTCCAGGCGGTCCTCCAGCAGGGTGCGGTTGGGCAGGTTGGTGAGGGGGTCGTGGTGGGCCAGGTATTCGAGTTCCGACTGGTGGAGCTTGAAGTCGCTGATGTCGGAACTGGAGGTCACCACCCCCTGGAGCTCGTCCGGGTCGTCCCCCCGGACCGGCTGGGCGTTGATGAGGAGCCAATGGTTGATGCCGGCGGGGTTCACCACCTGCATGACCACGCGGGTCTGCCCGCTGCCGGAGCGCAGGACCACCATGTGGGGGAAGTCCTGGATGGTGAAGGGGCTGCCGTCCTCATGGAGAAATTGCCATTTGCCGCTGGCCTGGTTGTAGAAGCGGCCGACGGGAACGCCGAAAAAATGAGCGGCGGCGTCGTTGGCATAGACCAGGCGGCCATCCCGGTCCCAGAGTTGGATGGCCTCGCTGATGGTGACCAGGATGGTGCTCAATTGGGCCTCGCTGCGGCTCAGTTCCTCCTCCCGCCGGATGAGCATGTCCCGGAAGACCCCGAGGGCCCGGTACATGGCCGCCACCTCGTCATTGCCGGAGGGCGCGGCCGGGGTGAGGGTGGCCTCCCAGCCTGCCTTGCCTTCCGAAAGGTCGGAGGCGGCTCGGTGCATGGCGTGGGTGACGTGTTCCAGGGGACGGATGATCCGACGGGTCACCACGCCGTACACCAACAGGATGCTGATGACGGCTGCCAGGGCAGCGGCGGTGGCCAGCACGGCCTCGGAGCGATCCACCTCGATGCCGGTCTGCCGGATGCGGGAGCGCACATCGTGGCCCAGCGCATGGTCCACGTCGTGGACCTGGGCCGAAAAGCGGGTCGCCGCGGCGGCGGCGTTCCTGGCGCTGGCGGCGACGGCCGCCGTGGCGGCCAGCTCGTCGCTCCGCAATTGGAGCAGGGTGGGCGGGGCCGTCAGGGCGGCGGACAAAGACTCGGTGGCCTTGCCCAGGGCCTGCACTCCGTCCCCGTCGGGCAGGCGGTGCCAGGCCTGCAGGCGGGTGGCGTAGAACTCGATGTTGCGCTGGGCCATGGGCAGGCGGGCCGGCTCACTTTCCTGTTCCAGGGTGCGGACCAGGGACAGCAGTTCCCGGGTGTCGGTCCGCAGGTCCTGGGCGACCGCGAGCCAGACCATTTCCCGCTCCAGGAATTCGTCCAGGCGGGGCACCAGCCGGCCCTGTTCTGCGGCTGCCGGCAGTTCGGCGGCCAGGGCCCGGGCCACCAGGGTGCGCATCAGGTTTTCCACCCGTGTGGCGGTTTCGAAATGCTGGTCGAACTGGCGCTCCAGCCGGTTGGCCAATTCGATGCGCCGATTCTGCGCCACCGCCCGCCGGCCGGCGACGGTGGCGAATTCCCGGATGGTTCGCTCGGTCTCTTCCAGGGCGCCCACGGCCTTGCCCATGCGGGCCTGGTCGGCTTCGGAGCCGACTTCGGCCAGACGGGCGGCCAGGGCGTCGGCATTGCCGCGCACGTCCCGCAGTTGCAGTCCCACGACGTTGAGGGTGGCCGTGGTGGACGCTTCCCCCGGCTGCTCGGCTATCAGGTTGATGGGGCGCAGCAGGGCTTCGGTGCTGTCGTGCAGGCGCCTGGCCAGGGTGACTTCCACCAGGTTGCCCTCGGCCAGGCCCTCCATGCGCTTCTGCAGATGGTTGAGGGCCAGGTAGGCATAGGCTGTCAGGCCGGCAGTGGTGGCGACCAGGAGGGCGGCGCTGATCACCAGAAGGAAGCGTATGCCGTAGCGCACCGGCTCCCGGTTGGCGGGGGCGGCAGCAGGCGCGGGTGACGGTGCGACGGAGGGATCCATCGTCTCCTCGGGAAGCGGTCAACAAGCCATTGACAGCTCCAGGGCCCCAAAGATCGCCTGAATCCCCTATTCCCCCAGATACACCGGCTTGCGCTTCTCCCTGAAGGCCCGGATTCCCTCGGCGTAGTCCCGGCTGGTGTATACCACCCGCCGCAGCCCCTGGATGCGCTCGAAATCCTGGGGCGAGAGGGCGTGGGCATGGGACAGGATGCGCAGCTGCTCCTTCATGACTCCGATGGCCAGGGGCGAGTTGTGGGTCATGGCGCGGGCCACCTCCCGGGTGAATTTCTCGAGCTCTCCCGCTTCCACCACGTGGTTGATGATGCCCTGGCGCTCGAGCCGGGCGGCGGTCATGGGGCGCCCGGTGAACAGGAGTTCCTTGGCGATGTGGGGCGGGGCGGTGTTCAAGAAGGTCAGGAGGCCGGAGGCGTTGTAGGGCACCCCGAGCTTGGCGGGGGTGGCGGCGAAGGTGGCTTCCGGGGTGGCGACGATCATGTCGCAGGCGAAGACCAGCTCGCAGGCCCCCCCCCAGACGCTGCCCTCGACCATGGCGATGACCGGGGCCGGAAAGGCTTCGATGTCCCGGATCACCATGCGCAGGGGGTCCTGCCAGGCCAGGGGGTCGCGGCCGGAGGCGGGCAGCTCGTCCACGTTGTGGCCGGAGGACCACACCTTGGCGCCGGGCTGGGCACGCAGGATGGCGACCCGGACACCATCCTTCCTGAACCCGCCGAGGGCTTCGGAAACTTCATGCGCCAGGGCCTCGGAGATGGCGTTGCGCTTGATCTGATAGTTGAGGGTGATGGTGCCGATGCCTTCGGCGGTTTCGGTGAGGATAAGTGACATGTTGGCTACTCTCCAGGAGAGGAATGTCCGTCTGTGTTGACAAAGATATAATGGGATTTTGCGGTAAACTTGACTGGAAAAGTCGGATATAACCCTGGAGAAGAATGATGGCCCTTAGCCAAGAAACCGTTCTGGCTGCCCTTGCCCAGATCGTAGACCCCAATACCCAGAAGGATTTCGTCAAATCGAAATCCGTGAAGAATCTCCGTATCGAAGGCGCCGATGTTTCCTTCGATATCGAGCTCGGCTATCCCGCCCAGACCCAGATCGACAAGATCCGGCGGCAGGTCATCGCTGGCGTCAAGGCCGTGCCCGGCGTCGGCAACGTCTCCGCCAACGTCTATTCCAAAATCGTCGCCCATGCGGTGCAGCTGGGCGTCAAGCTCCTGCCGGGGGTGAAGAACATCATTGCCGTGGCGTCCGGCAAGGGCGGCGTCGGCAAGAGCACCACCGCCGTGAACCTGGCCCTGGCCCTGGCCCAGGAAGGCGCCAGTGTCGGCATTCTGGACGCCGATATCTACGGCCCCTCCCAGCCCCAGATGCTGGGCATCGCCGACCGCCAGCCCGAGTCCAAGGACGGCCAGAGCATGGAGCCACTGGAGGCCCACGGCATCCAGGCCATGTCCATCGGCTTCCTGGTGGATACGGAGACCCCCATGGTCTGGCGCGGCCCCATGGTGACCCAGGCCCTGGACCAGCTCCTGAACCAGACCAACTGGCGGGATCTAGACTACCTCATCGTGGACATGCCCCCGGGCACCGGCGACACCCAGCTGTCGCTCGCCCAGAAGGTGCCGGTCACCGGCGCCGTCATCGTCACCACCCCCCAGGACATCGCCCTCATCGATGCCCGCAAGGGCTTGAAGATGTTCGAGAAGGTGAATATCCCCATCCTCGGCATCGTCGAGAACATGAGCATCCATATCTGCTCCAGTTGCGGCCATGAGGAGCATATCTTCGGCCACGGCGGCGGCGAGAAGATGTGCAAGGATTATGACGTGGAATTCCTCGGCGCCCTGCCCCTGGAACTCGCCATCCGGGAAATGGCCGATGGCGGCCATCCGACGGTGGTGGGGGCGCCGGATTCCCGGGCGGCGGAAATCTACCGGGCCATCGCCCGCCGGGTGGCGGTGAAGATCGCCGAGCGGGCCAAGAACATGACCTCCAAGTTCCCCAATATCGTGGTGCAGAACACCTGACGGCCAGGACCGGCTGGCCCCGGGCAACCGGGGTCAGTCGCCGATCAGGAATTTCTCGTAGAGAATGGCCTTGACGTTGGCCGCATCCTTGTCCGGCACGGCTTCCCGCACCCGGACGAGGATGTCGTCGGCCAGTTCCCGCTTGCCCTGGGGCGTCCGCAGTCTGCGCAAGTCGGATGGCTGTATTTGCGACATCCGCCGCATCACCTGATTCTTGAGGTGGGGTAGCGCCCTGGTCAGGGAGTCTCCGGTATCCCGGCCGGCGTATTCGACGGTGAGCCCGATCAGCATGCTGTGGTCGCCGATCGCCATGGCCCGTTCCCCCAGGCTCAGGTAGAAGATCTCCGGGGGCTTGGCCTTTTCCTGCTTGGCGTGGTTCTGCCAGAAATAGAGCAGCGCGGCGCCCAGGACCATGGCGCCGGCGGCGAGAAGCGCCGCCAGGATCACGACCTTGCGGGTGCTCGTTTTCGAATCCTGCTTCGCTTCTTCCTTTGCCACGGTGGAACCCTCGGAAATACCTGCCGGATTATGCCACGCCCCCGGGAAAGACCGGCGTCCGGGAACGCGGCGGCACTCCGGGCGGCGCTTGGGCGAAAAGGCCCAAAAAAACCCTTGATTTTGCCGCAACACGGGTAAAATTCCGCCTTTGTTTTTCGGCAGACAGGCGCCTACAGAATGGCCATCAAATCAGACAAGTGGATTCGCCGCATGGCGGCAGAGCACGGCATGATCGAACCCTTTTCCCCGCAGCTGGTGCGCGAGGTGAATGGCCAGAAGATCGTGTCCTACGGCACCTCCAGCTATGGCTACGATATTCGCTGCGCCCGGGAATTCAAGGTGTTCACCAATATCAACCACACGGTGGTGGACCCCAAGAATTTCGATCCCCAGTCCTTCGTCGAGATCGAGGCCGATTGCTGCATCATCCCGCCCAATTCCTTCGCCCTGGCCCGGACGGTGGAATATTTCCGCATTCCGCGCTCGGTCCTGACGGTGTGCCTGGGCAAGAGCACCTATGCCCGTTGCGGCATCATCGTCAATGTGACGCCCTTCGAGCCCGAGTGGGAAGGCCATGTGACCCTGGAGTTCTCCAACACCACCCCGCTGCCGGCCAAGATCTACGCCAACGAAGGCGTGGCCCAGGTCCTCTTCTTCGAATCCGACGAAGTCTGCGAAACCTCCTACCGGGATCGCGGCGGCAAGTACCAGGGGCAGGAAGGCGTCACCCTGCCCAAAATCTGACGCCATCGCCTAAGCTTTTTCTACACTTTTCATGACCCGCTGCGGCGGGTCGTCGCTTTTCAGGAGCAGCCATGCGCTTCCACTTTCCGGTCATCATCATCGACGAAGACTTCCGGTCCGAGAACGCCTCGGGCCTGGGCATCCGCGCCCTGGCCGAGGCCATCGGGAAGGAAGGCATGGAGGTGATCGGCGTCACCAGCTATGGCGACCTGACTTCCTTCGCCCAGCAGCAGAGCCGGGCCAGCGCCTTCATCCTCTCCATCGACGACGAGGAGCTGGCGGTGGAGCCGGAGGAAACCCTGGCCGAACTGCGGGCCTTCGTCGCGGAAATCCGCTTCCGCAACGCCGAAATCCCCATTTTCCTCCACGGCGAGACCCGCACTTCCCGCCACATCCCCAACGACGTGCTGCGGGAGCTCCACGGTTTCATCCACATGTTCGAGGACACGCCGGAATTCATCGCCCGCTACGTGGTGCGGGAAGCCAAGGCCTATGTGGATTCCCTGGCGCCCCCGTTCTTCCGGGCCCTCACCCACTACGCCGCCGACGGCTCCTACTCCTGGCATTGCCCCGGCCACTCGGGGGGCGTCGCCTTCCTGAAGTCGCCGGTCGGCCAGATGTTCCACCAGTTCTTCGGCGAAAACATGCTGCGGGCCGACGTCTGCAACGCCGTCGAGGAACTCGGCCAGCTCCTCGACCACACCGGCCCGGTGGCGGCCTCGGAGCGCAACGCCGCCCGCATCTTCAATTGCGACCACCTCTATTTCGTCACCAACGGCACCTCCACCTCCAACAAGATCGTCTGGCACTCCACCGTGGCGCCGGGGGACGTGGTGGTGGTGGACCGCAACTGCCACAAGTCGGTGCTCCACGCCATCATGATGACCGGCGCCGTGCCGGTGTTCCTGATGCCCACCCGCAATAATTTCGGCATCATCGGCCCGATTCCGAAGGAAGAGTTCGCCTGGGAAAGCATCCAGAAGAAGATCGCCGCCAACCCCTTCGCCGCCGACAAGAAGGCCAAGCCCCGGGTGCTCACCATCACCCAGTCCACCTACGACGGCATCCTCTACAACGTCGAGGAGATCAAGGCCGAGCTGGACGGCAAGATCGACACCTTGCACTTCGACGAGGCCTGGCTGCCCCACGCCGCCTTCCACGAGTTCTACGGCGACTACCATGCCATCGGCGCCGACCGGCCCCGCTGTACGGAATCCATGGTGTTCTCCACCCAGTCCACCCACAAGCTCCTGGCCGGCCTCTCCCAGGCCTCCCAGATCCTGGTGCAGGAAAGCGAGAACCGGAAGCTGGATCGGGACGTCTTCAACGAAGCCTATCTGATGCACACCTCCACCTCGCCTCAGTATTCCATCATCGCCTCCTGCGACGTGGCGGCGGCCATGATGGAGGAACCCGGCGGCACCGCCTTGGTGGAGGAATCCATCGCCGAAGCCCTGGATTTCCGCCGCGCCATGCGCAAGGTGGACGAGGAGTGGGGCACCGACTGGTGGTTCAAGGTCTGGGGGCCGGATGACCTTTCCGAGGAGGGCATCGAGGAGCGGGACGCCTGGATGCTGAAGCCCGGCGACCGTTGGCACGGCTTCGGCAACCTGGCCGAAGGCTTCAACATGCTGGACCCCATCAAGGCCACGGTCATCACGCCGGGACTGGACGTGGACGGCGAGTTCGCCGACCGCGGCATCCCGGCCGCCATCGTCACCAAGTACCTGGCGGAGCACGGGGTCATCGTCGAGAAGTGCGGCCTCTACAGCTTCTTCATCATGTTCACCATCGGCATCACCAAGGGCCGCTGGAACACCCTGGTGACCGCCCTGCAGCAGTTCAAGGACGACTACGACAAGAACCAGCCCCTGTGGAAGGTGCTGCCGGAATTCGTCCAGAAGCATCCCCGCTACGAGCGGGTGGGCCTGAAGGACCTCTGCAAGGAGATCCACGGCTACTATAAGGCTAACGACGTGGCCCGGCTCACCACCGAGATGTACCTGTCCAACATGGAGCCCGCCATGCGTCCGGCCGACGCCTTCGCCAAGATGGCCCACCGGGAAATCGAGCGGGTATCGGTGGATGAACTGGAAGGCCGGGTCACGGCGGTCCTGCTGACGCCCTATCCGCCGGGAATTCCCTTATTGATCCCGGGGGAGCGCTTCAACCGCACCATCGTCAATTACCTGAAGTTCGCCCGGGAGTTCAATGCCCGCTTCCCGGGGTTCGAGACGGATGTCCATGGTCTGGTGAAGGGGGAGGATGGGCGGTATCACGTGGATTGTGTGAGGTAAGGCGGAGAGGAAGAAGAGGAAGGCGCTCTAAGCGCTGACGCCCCCAACGTGGAGTCGATGGGTGATCGTCTTGCATTTAACGTGCGGCGTTATATAATTTGCTCATGACGATTCGCTCATTCCGGTGCGCCGACACCCAAGCACTTTACGAAGGGGCAAGCCCCAAGCGGTTTCGGAACATCGCAAGCGTCGCGCAACGAAAGCTGCAAATGCTGGACGATGCGGTGGAGTTGAAGGATTTGCGCTCCCCCCCAGGTAACCGCTTGGAAGCATTACACGGGGATCGCGCTGACCAATACAGCATCCGCATCAACGACCAGTGGCGTGTGTGCTTCGTTTGGACTGCGGCCGGCGCGGACTGCGTTGAAATCGTGGATTACCACTGAAAGAGAGGTGCGGCATGGCTACCAACAAGATGCGCCCGATTCACCCCGGTGAAATTCTCCGGGAGGAATTCCTCGTTCCCCTGGGGATGAGCGCCAATGCGTTGGCGCTCGCCCTGCATGTGCCGGCACCGAGGATCAACGACATTGTGCGCGAGCGCCGAGGGGTGACGCCGGACACTGCCTTGCGGCTGGCCCGCTTCTTCGACACGACCGCGCAATTCTGGCTCAACCTGCAAACTGCCTTTGACCTGAAACAGGTGGAAAAACAGGTGGGCGGAAAGATTGCCGAGGAAGTACGCCCAATGCAGAGGGCTGCGTAGAGGCTTTACCCGCCCCCTATCTGCCGGGGACTTCCCTGCCGATTCCCGGGGAAACCAAACAAAAACGGCCCGGAGTCCCCGGGCCGCAGTTCCGCCCAATCGCTCGGGCGCAAAGAAACAACCTGTATCAGACGTGGACCATGGCCAGGGCGGCCAGCACCCCGCCCGCGCCGGCGGCGGTATACGTCACGTAATTGAGCCACTTCTTGCGGGTCAGCAGGGAGATGGCGGCCAGGGAGATGGCGATCTGGACGGCGGTCATGGCCTGGGCCCAGCGATGGTGCAGGTGCATGGACTCGTCGCTCTTCTGGTTGAATTCCTTCACCTCGGCTTCGAGCGCTTCCGCTTCCTTCTTGATGTCCGCCTTCTCGGTCTTGTAGCGCTCGACCTCCTGCTGGTAGCGGGTCTTGTTCTCGCCGTCGTTCAGGGCCACCGCCAGTTCGGCCAGGTTCTGCTTGTTGCTCTTGGCCTGGTAGTAGTTCCAGTGGTTGGACGCTTCCGTCTTCTTGATGGCCGCCATGTTCTTGTGCAGCAGGGCATCGTTCTGGGTGGCGCCGCCCTCGTAGGCGAAAAGGGCGCCTACCGTAGATAAGACCGCGGTCATGACCGCGACCTTCGAGGCGAAATCGTCGCTGCCATGGCTGGCGTGTTCGACGGCATGGTCATGGGGACCGTGGACATGAAAACCGTGTCCGGACATGAAAACCTCCCGAATGTTCTAGCGAATGCGTTGGTAAGTGACGAACGAGTAGCCGATGCCGCCCTGGCTGACGTGGGATTCCCGCGCCGCCTCCCGCCATTCATCGGCGGAGAAGGCGGGAAACCAGGTATCCCCTGCCGGCTCCAGGTTCACCTCGGTGATTTCCAGGGTGTCCGCTGCCGGCAGGGTGGCGGCGAAGATATCGGCGCCGCCGATGACGCAGGCCACGTCCTCGTCGCCGGCCAGGGCCAGGGCTGCCGGGATCGACTCGGCCACCTCGGCGCCGGGGGCGGCGTAGCCGGCCTGGCGGCTGATGACGATATTGCGCCGGCCGGGCAGGGGCCGGAAGCGGGGGGGCAGGGACTCCCAGGTCTTGCGCCCCATGAGCACGGGGTGCCCCTGGGTGATGGCCTTGAAGTGCTGCAGGTCCTCCGGCAGATGCCAGGGCAGCTGGTTGTCGCGTCCGATGACGCGGTTCTTGGCGATGGCGACGACGAGGGTCAGTTTCGGCATGGCCGCTATTTAACCACGAGCGGCCACAGCGTCCCTATAGAGTTGGAGATACTCGCCGGCGGCATGGCGCCAGGAAAAATCGTTGCGCATGCCGTTCTGCTGGATGCGCAGCCAGGTGCGGCGATCCTTCCAGGCCCGGGCAGCCCGTTCCATGGCAATCCACAGGTCGTGGGACGAGGGATGGTGGAAGACGAAGCCGTTGGCGGTCTTGTCCAGAAGCGTCGCCTCGTTCACATCCACCACCGTGTCGGCCAGGCCGCCGGTGGCGCGCACCACGGGCGGCGTGCCGTAGGCGAGGCTGTACATCTGGTTGAGGCCGCAGGGCTCGAAGCGGGAAGGCATGACGAAGATGTCGGCGCCGGCTTCGATGCGGTGGGCCAGGGTCTCGTTGAAGCCGACCGTGACCGAGACCGCGTCGGGGTGGGGCTCGGCCAGTTCCCGGAAGCCCGCTTCCAGTTCCTTCTCGCCGCTCCCCAGCACCACGAGCTGGGCCGGCAGGTGGGTGATGGCCTTTCCCAGGGGGTGGAGGAGATCGACGCCCTTTTGGTGGGTCAGCCGGCTGATCACGCCGAAGAGCGGCACGTCGTCCCGCACCGCCAGGCCGAGCTGGGCCTGCAGGGCCGCCTTGTTCTGGCGCTTGCTGGCCAGGCGGTTGGCGGCATAGGGGGCTTCCAGGGCCGGGTCGGTGGCCGGGTTCCAGATCGCGTCGTCGATGCCGTTCAGGATGCCCCGCAGGGCGTCGGCCCGGTAGTGCAGCAGGGGCGCGAGGCCGTAGCCGAAGTGTTTGTCCTGGATTTCCCGGGCGTAGGTGGGGCTGACGGTGGAAATCAGGGGGGCCAGCTGGAGGCCGGCTTTCAGGAAGCAGAGATTGCCGTGGTACTCCACGCCGTCAAAGCGCCAGGCCCGATCCGGCAGGCCGAGGCCGTGCAGGAGGTGGGGGTCGAAGCAGCCCGGGAAGGAGACGTTGTGCACAGTCAGGACGCTGGCGGCGCCGCCTTCGTAATGCAGGAAAGCCGGCGCCAGGGCGGTCTGCCAGTCGTTCGCGTGGACCACGTCGGGCCGCCAGTCCAGGGGCGAATGGGATTGGCCCAGGAGGGCGGCGACCCGGGACAGCAGCCCGAAGCGCAGGCCGTTGTCGGTCCAGTCGCGGCCATGGGTATCGACATAGGGATTGCCGGGCCGGTCGTAGAGCTGCGGGCAGTCGACGAGCAGGAGCGGCAGGCCGTCGGCGTCCGCCGCCAGCAGCCGGGCCGGGGGCAGCAGCGGCGCCAGGGCCGGCAGCAGGGCCACTTCTTTCGCCGCCGGGAAGGCTGCGCGCAGGGCGGGATAGCAGGGCAGCAGGACGCGGATATCCTGCTGGGCCTTGGCCAGGGCGGCCGGCAGCGCGGCAGCCACGTCGCCGAGGCCGCCGGTCTTGACCCAGGGGGCCATCTCCGAGGCTGCGAAAAGGATGGAGAGCCGGCTCATGATTGCCTCAGGGCGGCCATGAGGCCCCGGGTGGAGGCGTCGAAAAGGGCGTCGCCTCCCTTCCCGGCCAGCATCGGCGTCAGGCGCCCGGCCAGCTGCTTGCCCAGCTCGACTCCCCACTGGTCGAAGGAATTGATGCCCCACAGGATGCCCAGGCAGAAGACCTTGTGCTCGTAGAGGGCCACCAGCTGGCCGAGGGCGAAGGGCGAAAGGGCGGGCAGGACCAGGGTGCTGGAAGGCTGATTGCCGGGGAAGACCTTGTAGGGCGCCAGGGCTGCGGAGGCGCCGGCGGCCCGCGCTTCCTCTTCCGTCTGGCCGAAGGCCAATGCCGCCGACTGGGCGAGGCAATTGGCCAGGAGCTGCTCATGGTGGCCGGGGAGCGGGAAGTCGGCTTCCTTGAGGAGGATGAAGTCGCAGGGAATGAGTCGCCCCCCCTGGTGGAGGAGCTGGTAGAAGGAGTGCTGCCCACTGGTGCCGGCCTCGCCCCAGAGGATCGGGGCGGTGGCCACACCCACCGGCTGGCCCTCCCGATTCACCTGTTTGCCGTTGCTTTCCATCTCCAGCTGCTCGAGATAGGCCGGCAGCAACCCCAGGGACTGGCTGTAGGGCAGGACGGCATGGGAGCAGGCGTCCAGGAAGTCGGTGTTCCAGAGGTCGAGGAGGGCGAGGGTCAGGGGCAGGTTTTCCGCCGCTGGGGCCGAGAAGAAATGTTCGTCCATGGCGTGGGCCCCGGCCAGCAGTTCCTCGAACTGCTGGAAGCCGATGGCCAGGGCCAGGGGCAGGCCGATGGCCGACCACAGGGAGAAGCGGCCGCCCACCCAGTCCCAGAATTCGAAAACATTCTCGGGGGGGATGCCGAAGTCCGAGGTGGCCTTGAGGTTGGTGGAAACGGCGACGAAGTGGCGGGCCACCGCCGCCTGGCTGCCAGCGGCCGCCACCAGCCAGTCGCGGGCGCTGCAGGCGTTGGCCATGGTCTCCAGGGTGGTGAAGGTCTTGGAGGCGACGATGAAGAGGGTGGTGCGGGGATTGAGCCCGGCCAGGGTGCCGGCCAAGTCGGCACCGTCCACATTGGAAACGAAATGGAGCTTGAGGTCCGGCTGCTGGCGGGCCGCCAGGGCCCGGACGGCCATGCGGGGGCCGAGGTCGGAGCCGCCGATGCCGATGTTGACCACATCGGTGATGCGCTGCCCCGAGAAGCCCCGCCAAGTGTCGTCGTGGATGCGGTGGCAGAAGGACCTCAGGCGGTCGAGAACCGCTGCCACTTCCGGGCGGGCATCCGGGCTGCCCTGGGGGGCCCGCAGGGCGATGTGGAGGACGGCCCGGCCCTCGGTATGGTTGATGGTCTCGCCGGCCCGCATTTTCGCTGTCCAGCCCGGGATGTCGGCCGCTGCGGCGAGGCGGTGCAGGAGATCCAGGGTGTCGGCGCCGACGCGCTGCTTGGAGAAATCCAGGAGGAGGTCCCCTTGGCGCAGGGAAAAATGCTCGAAGCGCTGTCCATCGGCGGCGAACAGCTCGCGCAGGTGGCGGTTTCCGAAGGCCTCGGCATGGGCCGCCAGGGCGTGCCACTCCGGGGTGTTTATTAGATTTATAGCCATACCATGAGCCCTGTTTCGAACTTGTGGGTGAGCAGCGGGTGGGACGGGTAGATGCGAATACGATATTCCAGTTTACCGCACTGCTCCGGGGTGAAGTCCAGAACGAAGAGATGTTCGCCCCGGTCGGTGGGGCCGGCGTGGGCGAGCTCGTAGTGGCGGGCACGGCTGGCGACGTGGTCGCTGATCGGGCGGCGGGCGAAGAGGAGCTCGACGGTGACGTCCTCGGGGGAGAGGCCGTTGAGTTGGGCCGCCACCTCGATGCGCAGGGTTTCGCCGAAGCCCAGGCGCTGCACCGGCGTATCGAGGCGGTTCAGGCGCACCCCGGGCCAGGCGGTGCGGATGCGGGCTTTCCACTCGGCCACGGCGAGGGACGGGGCGTAGTGCTGGGCAGCGTAGCGCCGGCCCTGGCGGGCTGCCGGAGCGTAGAACTTCTGCGCATATTCGCCCACCATGCGGGTGACGTTGAAGCGCGGGGTGATGGTGGCGATGGAAGACTTGGCCAGGGCCACCCATTCCGGCGAGTAGCCCATGGGGCCGGTGCGGTAGTAGGTGGGAATGACGTGGTCCTGGAGAATCTCGTACAGGGTGCGGGCTTCCTCCGCATCCCGGCGGGCCTCGTCCAGGGTGCCGGAGGCCGGCTTGATGGCCCAGCCGTTGGGGCCGTCGTGGTTCTCCTGGTAGCCTTCGCCCCACCAGCCGTCCAGGACCGAGAGGTTGAGGGCGCCGTTCATGGCCGCCTTCATGCCCGAGGTGCCGGAGGCCTCCAGGGGATAGATGGGATTGTTCAGCCAGACGTCGACGCCGGTGACCAGGCGCCGGGAGAGGTGCAGGTCGTAGCCCTCCACCATGAGGATGCGGCCTTCGAATTCCTGGCGGCTGGCCATTTCGGTGATGCGGCGGATGATGTCCTGGCCCGGTTGGTCGGCCGGGTGGGCCTTGCCGGCAAAGAGGAAGAGCACCGGCCGTTCCTCGTCGGAAATGATCTCGTACAGCCACTGGGGATTCTGGAACAGCAGGGCCGCCCGCTTGTAGGTGGCGAAGCGGCGGGCGAAGCCGATGGTCAGCACGTTGGGCTTGGCCGGGTCGGCCAGCCGCAGGATGCGGTCCAGGTGGGCGGGGGAGCCCTGGTTGCGGTTGTGCTGGATGCGCACCCGGTCCCGCACCAGGTGCAGGAGCTGGGCCTTGAGGAGTTGGCGGATGCTCCAGAAGGTCTGGTCGGGGATGCGGTGGATGTTCTCCCAGCAGCCGGGGTCGGTCTGGCGCTGGTGCCAGCCCACCCCCAGGTAGCGGTCGAAGGTCTCGTACCACTCGGTGGCCAGGAAGCTGGGCATGTGCACGCCGTTGGTGACGTAGTCGATGGGGTTCTCTTCCGGCGCGATCTGGGGCCACAGGTGGGCGCAGATGCGGGAAGTCACCTCGCCGTGGATGCGGGAGACGCCGTTGTGGTAGCGGGAGCCCCGGATGGCGAGGGCCGTCATGTTGAATTCCGGCTGGCCGGGCTCGGTGCCGAGGGCCATCAGGGTTTCGGGGGACGTGCCCTGCTCCTGGCACCAGCGGGCGAAATAGTGCCGGATCATGTCCTCGGAAAAATGGTCGTGGCCGGCCGGCACCGGGGTATGGGTGGTGAAGACCACGTTCGAGGCCACTGCCTCGAGGGCGGCCGGGTAGCTCACCCCTTCCTGGATCAGGCTGCGGATGCGCTCCAGGATCAGGAAGGCGGCGTGGCCCTCGTTGATGTGCCAGACCGTCGGCTTGAGGCCGAGGGCGGCCAGGGCCCGCACGCCGCCGACGCCGAGGAGGATTTCCTGCTCGATGCGGGTGTTGCGGTCGCCGCCGTAGAGACGGTGGGTGATCTCCCGGTCATGGGCGGAGTTCTCCGGCAGCCAGGTGTCCAGGAGGACGAGGCGCACGTGCCCCACCCGCACCTCCCAGACCTTGGCCCGGACGGTGCGCCCGGGCAGGTCCACGCCGACATAGACGGGATGGCCCTCGGCGTCGAGTACCGGGGAAACCGGCAGGTCGTCGAATTCCGAATCGGTGTAGGCGGCGTGCTGGCCGCCGTCGGCGTCCAGGGACTGGTGGAAATAGCCCTGCCGGTAGAGGATGCCGACGCCGATGAAGGGCAGCCCCATGTCGCTGGCGGCCTTGCAGTGATCGCCGGCCAGGATGCCGAGGCCGCCGGAATAGATGGGCAGGCTCTCGTGGAAGCCGAATTCGGCGCAGAAGTAGGCGATCAGGTCGTCGTCGCGGAACTGGCGGCTGTATTGGGTGGTGTGCAGCTCGTGGTAGGTGTCGTAGGCCGACAGGACCCGGTTGAGGCTGCCCAGGAAGACCGGGTTTTCGGCTGCGGCCTCCAGGCGCTTCTGGTCCACCCGCTTCAGGAAAGCCTTGGGGTTGTGGCCCACTGCGGCCCACAGGGCGCGGGAAAGGCTTGAAAACAGGAATCGGGTGGGGCGGTCCCAACTGTACCAGAGGTTGTTGGCCAGCTCCTCCAGGCGCTCCAGGCGCGGGGGAATCTTGGGATTGACTTCCAGTTGGTAGGTTTTTCCGGTCATGGTCTGGGCTGGGGTTCAGCGGTGAATTGGCAGGCGAGGGTGGATTCGTCGCCCGGAATGGTCCAGGTGAAGGTGAGTTCCACCGCCTGCATGATCTTTTCAAAGCCGGCTTCCGACTGGGAAACCGTGAGGTGGGGGCGGCCCCGAACCGCCGCCGCCAGGTTGAAGGCCAGGTCCACGGCGCCGCCGAGAACCCCGTCCTCGAGTTTCAAAAAGCGGGTGGCGGCGAGTTCGAGGGGCTGGCCGAAGCCGCCGGGAATATGGCCGTCGGAGAGAGCGTAGCGGCCGAGGAAACCGTCGCAGCTCGGCATGGCGAGGTTGACCCGGGTGGAGAAAGTGCGGCCGGCCAGGCCGGTGAACATCCAGGTGACGGTGAGGCGGCCCTGGTCCACCGCGTAGCGCTTGACGATGTCCGGGCGCTGGTAGGCGGCGGCCTCCTCGCCGGCGGGGAGGTAATCGGCGATGGGCTCGCCGTCCAGGAAATCGAGCCAGAGGGCCCGCGGCAGGGTGTCCGGCACGATGTCCTCGGGGTTGACCGGGTCCTTGAAGCGGACGATGTCGTGGGCCGAGGCGATGCCCTCGCCCTGGTGCTGGCTCGGGCCCCGGGTGATCTTGTCGTGGTAGTGCTCCCGGTAGCGGCCCAGGGTGTCGCCGAAATTGTGGGCCAGGGCATAGCTGATCAGCTCCCGGGCGGCGGCGAGGCCATCTTCCCGCACCACCACTTGCAGCAGGCTGTCGTGGCAGAGGGTTTCCCGGCAGCCGTCCAGGTCGATATCGTCCTGTTCCAGGTCCGGCCGGGGCAGGCGGCGATCCAGCTCGGCTTCCAGGGCGGCGAGGTTGTTCCACACCGCCCGCCGCAGATGGGGCAGGTAGAGCCCGCCGAACAGGCCGTGCCAGTAAGCGTCGTTGGCCTGGGCCCGGTAGAGCTGGGCCAGGAGTTTCCGGCTTGGCCGGGGCAGCGTGGCCAGCCGGGCGGACAGCCCGAGCATGCGCTTGTGGGCCCAGTTGGCCTCCGGGTAGCGGGAGAGGAAATTGCGCCAGATGCCGCCCCGCAGGAAGGGGCGGTGGCGGTCGATGCGTCCGGCCCGTTTCTCCTGGTCGAGGAGTTCGGCGTAGATGCCTGCCGCCGGCATCGGCAGGGTCCATTCGTTCATCTCGCTGTAGGAGGCGGTGGGGAGATAGACGATGCCCCGGGTGGCATGGTCGGCGTGGAAATCGGCATAGGTGGCGGTCCGGATCTTCGGACTCTGGAGGACGCCTTCGATGAAGGCCTTGAGCCAGCCCCGGGTATAAACCCAGTCGAAGGTCTCGGGCCAGATGCCGAATTTCTCGATGTCGTCGAAATAGACGGCGACGGTGCGGCCTTCGTCGGCCAGGCGCTCCAGGTAGCCGACGGCGTCGGGGGCCGGCGAGAAGGGGAAGCGGTAGCGCAGCGCTTCCGAAATGGGGAAGAGGTCGAGGCGCGCCCCGTTTTCCTCGGTGCTGAAGAAGCCGTCCATCTCCCGGGCTTCCCGGCCGGTGCAGAAGAAATGGTAGTCGTCCACCGTCACGTAGCGGATGCCGGTGGCCGCCAGGGCGCTGACCACGGAGGACTCCCAGACCCGCTCGGTGAGCCAGGCGCCCCGGGGGGGCTGGCCGGTCCAGGTGGCGAGCTTGTCGTTGAGGGTGCGCAGCTGCCCGATCCGGTCCCGGTGGGGGATGGCGGCCAGTACCGGCTCGGTGTCGCCGGAGCTGAACAGTTCCACCTGGCCGCGCCGGACCATCTGGGCCAGCAAGGCCATGTCCTCGGGAAAGTGCTTGCGCAGCCAGTCCAGGAGCCAGCCGGAAAAGTGGGCCGCGAAACGGAAATCCGGATAGCTGAAGAGGGTCTGCAGGAAGGGGCGATAGCAGCGCTCATGGGCATCGGCGATCACTTCCGGGAAGTTGCCGACGGGCTGGTGGGCATGGACGCCGAGGAGGAGGGTGATGGGTCGGGTCATGGGGGCTCAGGTGGCGCGGCGCATGGTTCCGCCGCTCTCGGCCGGGCCGCCGCCCCGGCTGATGGGCTGGTCCAGGTCTGCCGGGGTGGGCAGCTTGAGGAGGCGGTAGAGGGCCTTGAGGTTGTCGCGGAAAAGGGTGTCGAAGGAGGCCACCGACTGGGCCGGGTTGTAGTCCCCGAACCACCAGAACCAGTCCGAGCTCTCGCACACCAGGAGGCGCTTGAGGACAGCCTCCTGTTCGGCGGCGGAGAGAAGGCCGCCGTCCAGGGCCCGGTCCACGCAGAGCTTGGCTTCGCAGAGCAGGTCCCAGGCCCGGTTCTTGTCCGGATTGCCGATCCAGGTGGAGAAGGTGCCGTAGACCCAGCTGCCGGCGGTCAGCCCGGGCAGGGGCTGGGTGCGCTCCCGGTGGTCGACCGCGGCTTCCGCCAGGGTGGTGGTGCGGATCTCGGGATGCTCCGTGAGCAGGGTGTAGAGCTCTTCGAAAAAGTACCAGGCGTTGTAGGGGTAGTACTCCCAGGCGTTTTCGCCGTCCAGGAAAACCGGGATGAGGGCGTCGGGTTCCGCCCGGACGATGGCTTCCGCCTGGTCGACGAAATGCCTGGCCGCGTCCCGGCCATGCCAGCGGGCGTATTCGAAGCCGATAAGGTCGGAGAGCCGCTCGTCCCGGAAGAACAGCGTGAGGTTGTCCGCCGTGCCGGCGGGCACACGCCAGGGCCGGTAGGGACTGGCCTTTTCGCCGGCCGAGTTCCTGAGCACCCCGAGGCTGCTGGCGGTCCAGGTGAATCCAGCCGCGCTCACCTGCTCGAGGAAGGGGGTCGAGAGGGCGCCTTCCGCCGGCCACAGGCCCGTCGGTACCCGGCCGAAGCGTTCCTGGTGGCTGTGCCGGGCCTGTTCCAGGTGGACGGCCACCCGGGCTCGGCCGTCGGGGTATTCGGGGGCGCCGGGGAGGGGACAGTCGGGCCAGGCTTCCCGGGCGGAGCCGAAGTCGATGAGCAGGGGCGCCAGGGGGTGCGTACCCGGAGTGCAGGACAGCTCGATCTGGCCCCTCTCTTCCAGGGCGCGGTAGCGGGGGATGAGGCGGCGCACCGCACCGGCCAGGGCGGCGAGGAGGCATTCCCGGTCGGCCAGGGTGAAACGGTCGCCCCTGGCGATCAGGGCGGGGATGGTGGTGCCTTCCCGGCGCAGGGTTTCGCCGGTCCAGGCCAGCAGGAACCAGGTGGCCAGGTCGGCGAAATAGTGGCCGGAGAGGTACTCCAGGCCGGCGCCGCCATGGCGGCGGATGAAGACTTCCAGGTCCCGCAGCCGGCGGTAGGGCGCGAAAGGCTCCAGCATGGTGGGGGCGTGGCAGCGGAAGGCCATGTTGAGGAGCCAGCGCCGGTCGGAGTCGGACAGCCGGTCGGGGTCCTCGTGGGCGGCGATGTAGAGCAGGGGATCGCGCCACTGGCCGGTGGCGAACTGGTCGGCGTAATCCTCCAACTGGTCGAGGAGGACCGGTACGAAATTGACCGTGCACCGGACCTGCGGGTGGCGCTCCAGATGGCCGGCCATGTCGGCGTAGTCCTTGATGGCGTGCAGCAGAACCCAGGGCAGGACGAACTCCCCGGTTTCCGGGTGCCGGTAGTCCGGCTGGTGCATGTGCCAGAGGAAGGCGAGGTCGGCCATGGATCGGCGCTCAGGCGCTGGCGCCCTGGCCCAGCATTTCCGGGGTGATCAGGGTGATGCCGTTGGGACTGACGTGGAAGCGGCGCCGGTCCTCCTTGGCGTCCAGGCCGACCACCAGGCCTTCCGGAATGCGGCAGCGCTTGTCGACGACGCAGCGCTTCAGCATGGCTCGGCGGCCGATGACCGCGTGGGGGAGGACGACGCAGTCCTCCACGGAACTCCAGCTATGGACATGGACATTGGAAAAGAGCAGGGAACGCCTGACGCTGGCGCCGGAGATGATACAGCCGCCGGAAACCAGGGAGTCCGCCGCCGTGCCGCGGCGCTCGTTGTCGTCGAACACGAACTTGGCGGGGGGCAGCTGCTCCTGGTAAGTCCAGATGGGCCAGTCCCGGTCGTAGAGATTGAGTTCCGGCGTTACCTTGGTGAGTTCCATGTTGGCTTCCCAGTAGGCGTCGATGGTGCCCACATCCCGCCAGTAGGGGATGTCGTGCTCGGTCATGCCGACGCAGGAATCGCCGAAGCGGTGGGCGCAGACCCGATGGCGGGGAACGATGTGGGGAATGATGTCCTTGCCGAAATCCCGGCTGGAGCCGTGGGTGCGGGCGTCGCGCTCAAGCTCCTCGAACAGGAAGCGGGCATTGAAGATGTAGATGCCCATGGATGCCAGGGCCCGGTCGGGCTGTCCCGGAATGCTCGGGGGATGGGCCGATTTCTCGATGAAGGACACTACCCGGTCCTCGCCATCCACCTCCATGACTCCGAACTCGCGGGCGTCGGCCAGGGGCACCTCGACGCAGCCGACGGTCATGTCGGCCTTTTCCCGGACGTGGAAGGCCAGCATGCGGCCATAGTCCATTTTGTAGATGTGATCGCCGGCCACCACCAGGACATACTCCGGATCGTAGCGCTGGAGGAAGTGCAGGTTCTGGTAAACCGCGTCGGCGGTGCCCTGGTACCACTGGGTCTCGTTGATCTGCTGCTGGGCCGGCAGGAGCTGGATGAACTCGTCGAAGCGGCCGTCCAGGAAGCTCCAGCCCCGCTGGATATGACGGATCAGGCTGTGGGCCTTGTACTGGGTGGCGACGCCGATGCGGCGGATGCCCGAATTGACGCAGTTGGAAAGGGTGAAATCGATGATGCGGAACTTGCCCGCGAAGGGCACCGCCGGTTTCGAGCGGTAATCGGTGAGCTGCTTGAGGCGGCTGCCCCGGCCGCCGGCCAGGATGATGGCGAAGGTGTCGCGGGTCAGTTGGCTGATGAAGCGCATGTCGGTCTGCTCCCGTAGGGCTTCTGTGGCGGACAGCGGATAGTGGATGTTGCCGTGCATACCCACCTCCAATCAGCTTGCATGTTGTTTATGATACTGTGCCATGGTGAAAGATTCGCTATCCCAAGACCTCTATCTCTTCAACGAAGGGCGCAACCTGCAGGCCTACCGCCTGCTGGGGGCCCATTTCGGCGCGGGGGGCACGACCTTCCGGGTCTGGGCGCCCAATGCCGCCAGGGTGTCGGTGGTCGGCGACTTCAATGGCTGGGATGGCCGCGTCCATCCCATGCACAGTCTCGGTAGCTCCGGCATCTGGGAAACGACCATCGCCGAGGTACGGCCCGGCAGCCTGTACCGGTTCGAAATCCTCAACCGGCACACGGGCGCCCTGCTGATTAAGAGTGATCCTTACGCCCGCGGGTTCGAACTGCGCCCGGGCTCCGCCGCTTATGTGACGGCGCCGTCGCGATACGCCTGGGGCGACGAGGGCTGGCTGGCCCGGCGGGCGGAGTGGGACTGGCTCCACGCCCCGGTGAATATCTACGAGGTCCACGCCGGCTCCTGGCTGCGCCACCACGACGGCCGCCACTATCTGTGGCGGGAGCTGGCGGAACGGCTCGTCCCCTATGCCGTGGACCAGGGCTACACCCACCTGGAGCTGATGCCGGTGACCGAGCACCCCCTGGACGAGTCCTGGGGCTACCAGACCACCGGCTATTTCGCTCCCTCCTCCCGCTACGGGTCCCCCGACGACCTGCGGGCCTTCATCGACGCCTGCCACCGGGCCGGGCTGGGGGTGATCCTCGACTGGGTGCCCGGCCATTTCCCCCAGGACGACTGGGCCCTGGCCCGCTTCGACGGCACCGCCCTCTACGAGCACGAGGACCCCCGCCAGGGATTCCACAACGACTGGGGTACCCACATTTTCAATTACGGCCGCCACGAGGTCAGGAGCTTCCTCCTCTCCTCGGCCTATTACTGGCTGGCCGAATTCCATTTCGACGGCCTGCGGGTGGATGCCGTCGCCTCCATGCTCTACCTCGACTACGCCCGGCAGGAGGGCGAGTGGCTGCCCAATCAGTACGGCGGGCGGGAGAACCTGGAGGCCATCGATTTCCTCCGAGCCCTGAACGCCATGGTCCACGGCGAATTCCCCGGGGCGCTGACCATCGCCGAGGAGTCCACCGCCTGGCCCCAGGTGTCGCGCCCCACCTGGCTGGGAGGGCTGGGGTTCTCCATGAAGTGGAACATGGGCTGGATGAACGACAGCCTGAGCTACTTCCGCGAGGACCCGGTGCACCGCCGCTGGCACCACGACCAGCTGACCTTCGGCCAGATCTACGCCTATACCGAGAATTTTCTCCTGCCCCTGTCCCACGACGAAGTAGTGCACGGCAAGGGCTCCCTCATCGGCAAGATGCCCGGGGACGACTGGCAGCGCTTTGCCAACCTCCGGCTCCTGTTCGCCTGGCAGACGTTCACGCCGGGCAAGAAACTCATGTTCATGGGGGGGGAGTTCGGCCAGTGGCGGGAATGGACCGAGCGCTGGGAACTGGACTGGCATCTCCTGGCCTGGGAAAGGCATATCGGCCTGCAATCCCTGTCCCGGGATCTCAACCGACTCTACCGGGACTGCCGGACCCTCCACGAGCAGGACTTCGATCCCCTCGGCTTCGAGTGGATCGACTGCCACGATAACGAGAATTCGGTCCTCTCCTGGCTGCGCTGGGGGCGCGACGGTTCCTTCGTGGTGGTGGTCATGAATTTCACCCCGGTGCCCCGGCACGGTTACCGCCTCGGCGTGCCGCGGCCCGGCCACTACCGGGAAATCGTCAATACCGATTCGGCGTACTATGGCGGCTCCAACCTCGGCAACCACGGCGGCGTGAATGCTTCCCCAGACTCCTGGATGGGCCGTCCGGCCTCCCTGGAACTTGTGCTCCCGCCCCTGGCGGCGGTGGTCCTGGCGCCTTCGTAAAACACTTTCCAAGGAAGATGAATGAAGTTCTGGCGGCCCCTGCTCCTGGCGGTCCTGTGGGGCTTCGGCCTGGGTGCCCAGGGGGCGCCGGGCCATTCCCTCGCCGATATCCTCAAGGTCCTCGATAGCCAGCCCGTGAATCGGGCCGCCGTGGACCGGGCCCGGGAAATCCTGGCCAGGCCCTTGCCGGCGGGAGACGCTGGAGCCCGGGGCCAGGCCCATCTGGAGCGCGCCCGGGCAGCGGGGGAACTGGGACTGGTCAGCGGCCAGATCCAGGAATTGCGCCAGGCCATCGAACTCGGCGGCGGAACGGCGCCTTTCCGGGTCTGGCAGCAGCTGGGACTGGCGGAATTCTTCGGAGGCAATTTCCGCAACGCCATCGCCGCCCGGGAAAAGTCGCTTTCCCTGATTCCGGACAACAAGCGGGGAGCCCAGGTTGCCGAGCACGCAGGGCTTTCCGACCTGTATCGCCGCATCGGCGATCTCGAGACCGCCCGCCGCCACATCCGGGACATGGAAGGCCTGTTCGTCTTCCTGCGGCGCAGCCCGGCCTGGCCGGATTACCACTACAACTGGCAGCTCATTGTCGAGGATGCCCTCGGCCGCACCGAGTTTTCCGCCGGCCATTACGCCGAGGCGGAGGCCCGTTTCCAGAAGGCCATCAGCCTCATGGAAAAGGATTTGGAAATCAATCCCCAGCGCCAGGCCAAGGGGCTGGAAACTCCGCCCCAGTTCCAGCTGGAGAACCGCCTGGACATGATGACCGGCTGGCTGGCCCTCGCCCTCATGAAACAGCACCGCCTGAGGGAGGCCGAGGTCCAGGCCCGCCGGGCCGCCTACCGGGCGCTGCAGCGGACGGGCCAGGACAGCGTCCACGCCAACATTGTCCTGCAGAATCTCATCGCCATCCTGGGGGAGCAAAACAAACC
The DNA here is from genome assembly GCA_018261935.1 of Rhodocyclaceae bacterium. Taxonomy (GTDB): domain Bacteria; phylum Pseudomonadota; class Gammaproteobacteria; order Burkholderiales; family Rhodocyclaceae; genus JAGTRP01. The sequence continues at coordinate 75,865 of JAGTRP010000014.1, read as the reverse complement.
GGAGCCGGCGCTCCAGCTGGCCGACCGCATCCAGGCCAACCTGCAGCGCATGGAAGTGCCCGCCACCGCGTATTTCGTGGTCCGCAACCGCAGCCTGCGGGGCAATCTCCTGGCCGGCCTCGGGCGCTGGCCGGAGGCCCTGGCCGAATTCGATGCCGTGCGGGCCGCCCTGGCCGCCGACCCCGAACTGGCGGCCACCCTGGGCGCCCCCACCCCGGGCCGGATACGGGCATTGCTGGCGGTGGGGCGCTCCGCCGAGGCCCTGGCCGAAGCGGGCCGGCTCCACCAGCAGTTGCAGGATCAACTCGGTGCCGGTGCTTACGAAACGGCCGAAGCTCTGGGCCATCTGGGTGCCGCCCAGGCGTCCGCCGGGCAGGAGGCCGACGGGCTGCGCAGCCTGCGGGGGGCCATCGCCGTCCTCGCCCCTGCCGCGGCCGAGGAGAACGACCGCTCCGGGCGCCGCTTCCAGCGGCTTTCCTACATCGTCGAAGCCTATCTCCGGCTCCTGGCCAAGGTGCGGGGGACGCCGGCCGAGCAGGCAGCCGGCCTCGATGCCGGGGCAGAAGCCTTCCTGGTGGCCGATGTGCTGCGGGGCCAGGCGGTGCAGCAGGCCATGGCCGCCTCGGCCCTGCGGGCGGCGGCCGGAACGCCGGAGTTGGCGGCCCTGGTGCGGGAGGAGCAGGACGCGCGCCAGCAGCGGGATGCCCTCCACGCCATCCTGGCCGACCTCATGTCGCGCCCGGCGGACCAGCTCCTGCCCGGCGTGGTGGACCAGATGCGGCAGCGGGCCGCGGCCCTCGATCGGCAGCACGAAGCCCTGTCCGCCGACATCCGCCGGCGCTTTCCGGACTATGCCGACCTGGCCGCCGCCCGCCCGGTGCCTCTCGCCGAGGTCCAGCGGGCCCTGCGCCCCGGCGAGGCGCTCCTCTCCGTCTATACCGGCAGTGACCAAACCTATGTTTGGGCCATCCCGGCCAAGGGCTCGGCATCCTTCGCCGCGGTTCCCCTGAAACGCAGCGAGGTCGAGACCATGGTGGCCCGCCTGCGTTCCGCCCTCGATCCGGGGGATGTGGATTACGGCTCGATGCCGGCCTTCGATGGCGCGGTGGCCCACCGCCTGTACCAGTCCTTGCTGGCAACCGTGGCCCCGGGCTGGGCGGGGGCCGAGCATCTCATCGTCGCCGCCGGCGGCCCCCTCGGCCGCCTGCCGTTTTCTGTCCTGCCCACCGAGCCGCCGCCGACTGTCGGCCGCAAAGCCGGGGCACCCCGCTTCGCCGAGTATGGCGACTGGCCCTGGCTGGCCCGCCGGGTGGCGGTGAGCCAGCTGCCGGCGGCCGCCTCTCTGGTCACCTTGCGCCGCATGCAGCCGGGGGCGGCCGACCGCCGCGCCTTCGCCGGCTTCGGCGATCCGCAGTTCAATCTGGCCCAGGCGGAAGGCCCGGCCAGGAACCGGGGGCTGCGGGCTGTCGGCCTGCCCCGGCGCGCCGCCGGCCAGGAGGCGATGGACTACGGCCGCATCCCGCCCCTGCCCGACACCCGGGAGGAGATCCTCTCCCTGGCCAAGGTCCTCGGCGCCGACCCCGAGCGTGATGTCTTCCTGGGCGCCCAGGCCAGCAAGGCCCAGGTGCTGGGCACCGATCTCGGGCACCGCAGGATCGTCGCCTTCGCCACCCACGGCCTCCTGGCGGGGGATTTCCCCGGAGTGGACCAGCCGGCCCTGGCCCTCGCCAATCCCGGTGCCGGCCAGCATGGCCTTTTGACCCTGGACGACATTCTCGGCCTCAAGCTCGATGCCGACTGGGTGGTGCTTTCCGCCTGCAACACCTCGGCCGGCGACGGCCAGGGGGCCGAGGCCATTTCCGGCCTCGGGCGGGGCTTCTTCTATGCCGGCAGCCGGGCCCTGCTGGTGACCCATTGGCCGGTGGAAACGGTGTCGGCCAAGCAGCTGGTGATCGGCGTCTTCGACGCCATGGCCCGCCAGCCGGGCCTCGCCCGGGCGGCCGCCCTGCAGCGCTCGATGCTGAAAGTCATGGACGGCACGGGCGAGGATGGGGGCGAGCGCTTCAGTTACGCCCATCCCCTCTTTTGGGCGCCCTATGCCTTGGTGGGCGACGGCGGAATCTGATCGGCCGCCAGGGCGATAGCGCCCAGAAGGCCCAGGCGTTCCTCGGTGACCAGGTGGATGGGCATGGCCTCGGCGATGTGCCGGTGCTCCCGCTTGGCGTTGAAGGCTTCCAGGAAGGGCTGGATGAAGGCTCGGGGCATGAGCTTGGCCGCCACCCCGCCGGCGATGAAGACGCCCCCATAGGCCAGCCATTTCATCGCCAGGTCGCCGGCAAAGGCGCCGTAGGCGGAAAGCCAGAATTCCAGGGCTTCGACGGCGAGGGGGTCGGTGCCGGCGAGGGCGGCGTCTCCCACTTCCGCCGGCGTCTTGTCGACTCCACTCAGGAACCGGTAGACCCGGGCGAGGCCGGGGCCGGACACGATGTCCTCCACTGTCGCCCGCCCGTATTGGTCGAAGAGCCAGCGCCAGAGTTCGATTCCCTTGAGGTTGTGGGGAGCGAAGCCCATATGCCCCCCTTCGCCGGGGATGACACGGTAGCGCCCATCCTGCCAGACCAGCCCCGCCACCCCGAGCCCGGTGCCGGCCCCGAGGATGACCCGGGGGGCGCGCTCCACGGGCAGGCCCGTCTGCAGGGTGGCGATTTGACCCGGCTCCAGGAGCTCGAGGCCATGGGCGGCGGTGGCGAAGTCGTTGGCAAGGATGACCTGTCCGATGCCGAAGGCTTTTTCCAGGGTAGGGGCATCGAGCTTCCAGGGCAGGTTGGTGAGCTGGCCGCTGCGCCCATCGATGGCGGTGGGGCCGGCGAGCCCGAAGCAGGCGCATTGGACGCCGGTCTGGCCCCGCAGGAAGGCGGCCAGCAAATCCTCGAAGCGGGGATAGGCGCGGCTGTCCAGGCGCTCTTCCCGGACGACGGTCGGCCGGCCGCCGGCCACCTCGGCCAGCGCCAGGAGGGTTTTGGTGCCGCCGAGGTCGCCGCCGAGAATCATTGAGTTTTCCTTACACCGCTACCGGGGCCGCGATGTGGGGGTGGGGATCGTAGCCTTCGAGGCGGAAATCCTCGAAGCGGAAGGCGAAGAGATCCTTCACCTCGGGATTGATCCACATCCTGGGCAGCGGCCGGGGTTCCCGGGAGAGTTGCAGCCGGGCCTGTTCGAAGTGGTTGGAGTAGATATGGGCATCGCCGAAGGTATGCACGAACTCCCCCGGCTGGTAGCCGCAGACCTGGGCCAGCATCAGGGTGAGGAGGGCGTAGGAGGCGATGTTGAAGGGCACCCCCAGGAAGATGTCGGCGCTGCGCTGGTAGAGCTGGCAGGAGAGCTTGCCGCCCGCCACGTAGAACTGGAAGAGGCAATGGCAGGGGGGCAGGGCCATGTGATCCACGTCGCCGGGGTTCCAGGCCGAGACGATATGGCGGCGGGAGTCCGGGTTGTGCTTGAGGCTGTCCACGAGCTGGCCGATCTGGTCCACGACCCGGCCGTCGGGGGTTTCCCAGCGCCGCCACTGCTTGCCGTACACCGGACCCAGGTCGCCGTTCTCGTCGGCCCATTCGTCCCAGATGCGGACGCCGTTTTCCTGCAGGTAGCGGATGTTCGTGTCGCCCTGGAGGAACCAGAGGAGTTCGTGGATGATCGACTTGAGATGCAGCTTCTTGGTGGTCATCACCGGAAAGCCCCGGGCGAGGTCAAAGCGCATCTGCCAGCCGAAGACGGAACGGGTGCCGGTGCCGGTGCGGTCCGACTTGTCGTGGCCGTGCTCCAGCACGTGCCGCATGAGATCGAGGTAGGGTTGCATGGACCTATAATGCGCGGCCGAAATGAAACGAAGATTATATGCTGGCTTCCCTGACAACCCATCCTGAATTGCCGGCCTCCAGCCGACTGGCTAAGCTCGATCATGTGCTGGTCCTGATGCCGGCCGCGGACGAGGTGCCGGAAGACTGTCCCGACCGCAAACTCCTTCTGGCAGCCCTGGCCCGGCGCAACAAGAATACCGACAAGCTCCACTCCGACCCCACAGTGGCCAACGGCCCCCAGGGCGGCCTGCGAGTTTGGACGATGCTGGACGCCAAAAAATCCCGCTTCCAGCTGCTTTCCCAGTTGCGCGAGGCCTTCGACGCCCTCCTGGACGAAGAGCCTGCCAGCCTCCAGGTGCTGCTCCTGGGGGATGACGCTTTCCGGGCCTGGGCCGGGGAATTGGCCGCCTACGTGGGGCTCGCCAATGGCACGCCGCTCCCTTCGCTCAAGCGGGAAGATGCGCCCAAGCCCCTGCAGTCCCTTGACCTCTGGGGCATCGAGCTCCTTTCGCCGGTGAGCGCCAGCCTGGCCGAGGCCAACTTGCTGGCCCGCATGCTGACGGCCCTGCCGCCCAATACCCTGACGCCGGCAGCCTACCGGGAGCGCCTCGCCGAAATGGCGGTAGACCTGGGTTGGGGCATGGAAGAGTTCGACCTCCAGCGCCTCTCCGATCTGGGGGCCGGGGCCTTCCTGGCCGTGGCCCAGGGCAGCCCGGTCGGCGACGCCGCCATTGTCCGCCTCTCCTATGTCCCCTCGGGCGCCCACGCGGGGGCCGTGGCACTGGTCGGCAAGGGCATTTGCTTCGATACCGGCGGCCACAATTTGAAGCCGCCCAAGTACATGGCCGGTATGCACGAGGACATGGCGGGGTCGGCGGTGGCCCTCTCCATTCTGGTGGCGGCTACCCGGCTGCAGCTGCCGGTGCGCATCGATGCCTGGCTGGCCCTCGCCCGCAACGAAATCTCGCCCCAGGCTTACCGGCAGGGGGACGTGGTGACCGCCCTGGATGGCACCACCATCGAGGTGGTGGACACCGACGCCGAGGGGCGCATGGTGCTGGCCGACACCCTGACCCTGGCCGCCCGGGAGAAGCCGGCCCTGCTCATGGACTTCGCGACCCTCACCGGCAGCATGCTGTCCGCCCTGGGAACCCGCTACGGCGGCGTCTTCGCCAGTACTGGCGAACTCGCCCGGCAGGCGGTCCAGGCGGGGGTGGAAAGCGGCGAGCGGGTGTGCATCTTCCCCCTGGACGAGGATTACGAGGAGGCCCTCGACAGCGACGTGGCCGACATCAAGCAGTGTTCCCTCGACGGCGAGGCCGACCATATCCTGGCGGCCCTCTTCCTCAAGCGCTTCGTCGGCGACCTGCCGTGGCTGCACATGGACCTGTCGGCGGCGAGCTGCGAGGGCGGGCTGGGGGCCATCGCTTCGGAACAGACCGGCTTCGGCGTGGCCTGGGGCATGAAGCTCCTGTGCGACTGGCTGGAAGCCGGGAAGAGAACCGCCTCTACCAGCTAGCACCATGGTATAAACTTTGCCCGATTCGGCAAGGCAGAGCATGGAGGAATGCGATGTTGGCGAAAATCGGGAGTTTGGGCGGCCTGCTGGGGCCCAGGATTGACCATCCCTTGGCCGATCCCAAGGCGTTGCGCCGCGTCCTGGCCGAGCTGCCGGCCGACAATGGCTTCAAGACCCTGGACGAAGTCGCCGGCTGGCTGGAATCCCTGGACGGGGCGGACGATTTCCCGGCGGAACTGCGGCTGGAGGTGGTCAGGCAGCTGGATGAGGCGGCCCAGCCCCATCTTCGCCGCCTGTCCCGGGACTACCTGCAAAGCTCCCGCATGTCCCGGGCCGAGGAAAAGCGGCTGTGGTCCATCATCCGCGGCTTCTGGCATCTCCTGGCTGCGGGCTACGAGCAGTGCCTCCAGTCCGCCGTCGCCAAGGGCAAGGTGCCCGACAGTCTGAAGCCCGTGCTGCCGCTCCTGTGCGGGCGGCTGGTCGGCGCCCTGGGGGCCGTGAACAAGTGGGATTGCTTCCATTACGCCCCCGACGCCTCGGCTCTCTGGGCCCATCTCGGCCATGCTTGCCGGGTGGCCGAGGAGGTGGGTGCGGCAAGCCGTCCGGTGCAGCTCTATCCCCAGCCGGCGGCCATGACCACTGTCGCCCAGGAATATCTCAAGGTCCTGGTTTTCCAGGCATCCTCCGTGGATTGCCTGCTGCCCCTGGAGGTGGAGCTGGCGGAACGATTGATCGCCCACTTCATTCCCCATTTCGTTTTCGGACCGGAAGGACGCCCCGACAGCGTCTATTGGGTGGACCTGGCCCAGGCCCAGCCGCCCAGGCGCCTGGTGCATCTGCCCAAGGAGCCCACCCCGGGGCTGCGCTTCTTCCAGCCAGGCGATGCCCACGGCCACCTGGAGGCGCTGGTGCGGGATCTGGAAAAGGGGCACGACCTGCCGCCGGAACTGAACCTCGGCGGCCTTTATCCCGTCCGCACGGTGTTGCCGGTCCTCAAGCACCTCGCCGCCTGCTTGGCGCCGATTCCTCCCCAGCGCCAGCATCGCCGCCATCAGGTCGACAAACATCGCATGGCGGTCCTGGGCGGGTTCAGCCAGGCCTTGGCTGCCTTTTCCCGGAATGCCGACGACCAGCCCGGGGAGCCGGGGATGGAAAGTTGGGTGGTGGAGGACGTGAGCCTGGGCGGCTTCGGTGCCGTGATCCAGGCCATGCCCGCCGAATGGCTCAAGATCGGTGCCCTTCTCGCCCTGCAGCCCGAGGGCGGGGACAACTGGCTGGTCGGCATCGTCCGCCGCTGCCACCGCCATGCCGACGGCGATCTCCGGGTCGGGATCGAGTGCATGGCCAAGCAGGCGGCGGCGGTGGAACTCAAGCCCCGCAGCCCGTCCGGTCAGAGCGCCGGTCCGGACTTTGCCGCCCTGCGGCTCGAAGATGGCGGAGAGGCCGGGGAAATGCGGTTCATCCTCCCGCCCGCCGTTTTTGATCCCCGGGAAAGCCTGGAACTGGAGCAGGACGGGCAGCGCCTACTGCTGACGCCGGTGGCGTTGGTGGAGCGCACCACCGATTACGGGGTTGCCCGTTACCGGGCCCTCACCGCCGAATAACTACCGGGGGCGGATGGCCGATTTGGGCCGGAAGGCCTTGATCACGGCCTCGTTCGTTTCGATATAGGGGCCGCCGATCAGGTCGATGCAATAAGGGACGGCGGCGAAGATGCCGGTGTGCATCACCTCGCCGTCCTGGCCCCGCACCCCTTCCAGGGTTTCCTTGATGGCTTTCGGCTGGCCCGGCAGGTTGAGGATGAGGGCCTGCTTGCGGATGACGCCCATCTGCCGGGAGAGGATGGCGGTGGGCACGAAATTGAGGCTGATGCGGCGCATTTCCTCGCCGAAGCCGGGCATGACCTTGTCGGCCACGGCCAGGGTGGCTTCCGGGGTGACATCCCGGGGGGCGGGGCCGGTGCCGCCGGTGGTCAGAACCAGATGGCAGCCCGCGGTGTCCACGAGTTCGACCAGCGTCGCCTCGATGGTCGCCCGGTCGTCCGGTATGAGCCGGGTTTCCATGCGCCAGGGCGAGGCGAGGGCGGCGCCGAACCATTCCTGCAGGGCCGGGATGCCCTTGTCCTCGTACACGCCGCTCGACGCCCGATCGCTGATCGACACCAGGCCAATCAACAACTCGTCATTCGGATTCATGCTCTTCCAGCTCCTTCAATACCTGGAAAATCTGCCGGAAGCTCTTCGGCGGCTTGCCGGCTTCCTGCTCCTTGAGGGCATTGCGGCGCAGCTGGCGCAGCTGGGTCAGGTCGGCGTGGGGCCAGGTGGTGGCGATTTCGGACAGGACCTTTTCGTCCTCCAGGAGCCGGACCCGCAGGCGCTCCCGGCGGTGGAGCCGGGCCGTCTCTTCGGCCGATTCGCCCCGCAGCAAGGCGAGGCCCGCCTGGATGGGTTCCGGATCGATGCTGCGCATCAGCTTGCCGATGTACTGGAGCTGCCGGCGCTTGGCCTCGTGCTTGGAAAAACGCTGCCATTCCAGGACGGCGGCCAGGAGATCTTCCGGCAGGTTGATCCGCTTCAGCTGGCCGGGGGAGAGTTCCACCAGGGCGGCGCCGAGATCCTGCAGTTCGTGCATGGCTTCCTTGCGGCGGGTTTTCGAGGGGCGCTGTCCGGCTTCGTTGAATTCTTCGTCTTGCATGATGGGGGGCTTTCAGGGGGCTGCTATGATAACGCTTTCCCGCTAGGACGCCGCTTACATGCCCGATAGTTCCCGTTTTTCCTATCCTTTCGCCACCCTGCAGCAATTGGCGCAGGATGTTCTGGATCATGCCAAGGCCAAGGGGGCCTCGGCCTGCGAGGTCGATGTGTCGGAAGGCTTCGGGCAGTCGGTGGGAGTGCGCTGCGGCGAAGTGGAGACCATCGAGTACAACCGGGACAAGGGCATCGGCATCACCATCTATTCCGGCCAGCGAAAGGGCTATGCGAGCACGTCGGACTTCTCCGCCAAGGCCCTCCGGGACACGGTGGAGGCGGCCCTCAACATCGCCCGCTTTACCGCTGAGGACGACTGCGCCGGCCTGCCCGACAAGGAACTCCTGGCAACCGACTGCCCGGATCTCGACCTCTACCATCCCTGGGACCTGTCGGTGGAGGCCGCCATCGATTCCGCCCGCCGCTGCGAGCAGGCGGCCTTCGATGTCAGCCCCCGGATCAGCAATTCCGAGGGAGCCACCGTGTCCACCCAGGAGGCCCAGTTCGTGGCCGCCAATAGTCTCGGCTTCATGGGGGGCTACCCGACGTCCCGGCACTACATCGCCTGCTCCGTGATTGCCGGGGAGCAGGACGCCATGCAGCGGGACGACTGGTACACCACCCGGCGGGATGCTGCCGAACTCGACGGCGCCGAAAGCGTCGGCGCTACGGCGGCGCAGCGAGCCCTGGCCCGCTTGGGCGGGCGCCGGGTGAAGACGGCGGAAGTGCCGGTGCTGTTCGAAGCACCGCTGGCGGCGGGGCTGCTCGGCAGCTTCGTCCACGCTGCCAGCGGCGGCGCCCTCTACCGCAAGGCCTCTTTCCTGGTGGATCACCTGGGCAAGAAGATTTTCCCGGACTTCGTCCGCGTCAGCGAGCGGCCCCATGTGCCGAAGGGGCTCGGGAGCTCGGCCTTCGACAACGACGGCGTCACCACCCGGGACCGGGAGGTGATCGACGGCGGCATCCTGCAGGGCTATTTCCTCAACGTCTATACCGCCCGCAAACTCGGCATGCAGACCACCGGCAACGCCGGCGGCAGCCACAACCTCATCATCGAGCCGGGTCAGCACGATTTCGCCGGCCTCCTGAAGCTCATGGGCCGGGGGCTGCTGGTGACCGAACTCCTGGGGCAGGGCGTCAATTACGTCACCGGCGACTATTCCCGGGGGGCGGCGGGCTACTGGGTGGAAAATGGTGAAATTGCCTACCCGGTGGAGGAAATCACCATCGCCGGCAATCTGAAGGACATGTTCGCGGGCATCGTGGCGGTGGGCCGCGACGTGCTGGTGCGGGGCTCCAAGCAGACCGGCTCCATCCTCATCGACCGCATGACGCTGGCAGGCGAATAAGGGTTTTCCGTACTCGCAAAAGCATTTTGTTTGGTTGAAAATGTCATGAGCCGCGAGGCTTGACGTTCCCAACTATTCCGGAGGAGACAAAATGCAACGTCGCGATTTCCTGAAGAAGGCTTCCCTCGGCGCCGCCGCCGGCGCCGCCACCACCTTGGCCGCCCCGGCCATCGCCGCCGAGCTGCCCAACATCAAGTGGCGCCTGACCTCCAGCTTCCCCAAGAGCCTGGATACCATCTACGGCGGCGCCGAAGTGCTGGCCAACCGGCTGCGGGCCATGACTGGCGGGAAATTCGACATCCGCGTCTTTGCCGGCGGCGAGATCGTCCCCGGCCTGCAGGCCCTGGATGCCGTCCAGCAGGGCACGGTGGAATGCTGCCACACCTGTTCCTATTATTACGTCGGCAAGGACAAGACCTTCGGCTTCGGCACCGCCGTTCCCTTCGGCATGAATGCCCGCCAGATGAACGCCTGGATCTACTACGGCGGCGGCCAGAAGGTCCTGGACGAGTTCTATTCCAACTACAACGTCCTTTCCTTCGCCGGCGGCAATACCGGCACCCAGATGGGCGGCTGGTGGCGCAAGGAAGTGAAGACCGTGGCCGACCTGAAGGGGGTCAAGATGCGGATCGCCGGCCTGGGCGGCACCGTTTTTTCAGCCCTGGGCGTCGTGCCCCAGCAAATCGCCGGCGGTGACATCTATCCGGCCCTGGAGAAAGGCACTATCGATGCCGCCGAGTGGGTCGGCCCCTACGACGACGAGAAGCTGGGCTTCTACAAGGTGGCCAAGAACTACTACTACCCCGGCTGGTGGGAGCCGGGCCCGACCATCCACTTCTTCGTGAACAAGGCCGAATGGGCCAAGCTGCCCAAGGAGTACCAGGAAGCTTTCCAGGCCGCCGCTTACGAGGCCAACGTTACCATGATGGCCGAATACGACCACAAGAACCCCATCGCCCTCGCCAAACTCATGCAGAACGGCGTCAAGGTGCAGAAATTCTCCGACGACATCCTGGCTGCCGCCTACAAGGCTGCCTTCGATCTCTATCACGATGAGGCGGGCAAGAACCCGGCCTTCAAGAAGGTCTTCACCGAGTACGAGAAGTACCGGAAGACCCAGAACGCTTGGTTCAGCGTGGCGGAAATGAGGATGGACTCCTTCCTCCAGTCCCACCGGTAGAACGACGCCGGCGTAAAGAAAAACCCGCCACCAGGCGGGTTTTTCTTTGGCGCGATCAGGAGGTGCCTTCGATGTAGTAGTCCACCCGGCCCCGGGGCGCCAGGTATTCGACTGCCTCCAGGGGCAGGGTGGCCGGGCTGACGGCGCTCTCCACCACCAGGTCGGTTTCCTCCAGGTTGAGCAGCAAGGCTTCGTGGCGGGGAATTTCCGGGTCGTAGATCATGACCAAGGGACGGAGGAGATTGGTCGGGTTGCTTTCGATCACCAGGCCGTTGGCGCCATTGGAAAGGGCGACGAAGGTGCCGGGTGGATAGACTCCCATGGCCTTGATGAAGCGCTGCAGCAGGTCGGGCTCGAAATGCTGGCCCTCCTTCCGGAAAAGGTGCTGTATGGTCTCGGCCGGCGTCTTGGCGAGCTTGATGTCGAAGGGGTTGCAGAGGTTGTCGTAGCGATTGGCAATGGCCACCAGCCGGGAGAGGCGGGGAATCTTCTCGCCCGCCAGGCGGTTGGGGAAGCCGCTGCCGTCCCAGCGCTCATGGTGGCAGGCGATGATGTTCTTGACCTGTACCGGCAGGTCCTTGATTCCGGCCGTGACCTTGATGCCGTAGCCCACATGGGCCCGGTAGAAATCCTCTTCCGGGGGCGTGCGCTTGCTGGCGCGCAGGATGCGGCTCGGAATCTCGGCCTTGCCGACGTCGTGGAGCAGGGCGCCGACCCCCACGAGCTTCATTTCCTCCGCCGAGAGTTCCATGGCCTTGCCCAGCAGGAGGGAGAGGACCATGACGTTGAGGGAATGGAAGACCAGGTTGGTGTCGTGACCCTTCTGGTTCACCAGATGGACCACGGCATTTTCCGTTCCCACCATCCCGTCCACGATACGGCTGGCCAGGGTTCTGGCCTTGGCGTGGGCTTCGGCGGGATGGCCGGAGAGGGATTTCATGACGTCCGTGGCAGCCAGGGCATCCTGCTCGTATTCCCTCTCCCGCCGCGCCAGGCGTTCCCGCTGATGGCGTACCCGTTCGATTCGCTCCTGCTTGGCGCCGAGCATGCCGGCCAGGGCGGCGCCGGCGAAGTCCTCCTCGGCCGGGGCCGCGGCTTTTTCCGGGAGGAGTTCGGCGGTGCTGCGGGCCGGATCCCAGTCCACCGTCTTGACCCCCATCTCCCGCAGCACCTGGATCTGGCCCGGGTTGCCGATGCGGAACTGGTTGAGCACGAAGGGGTGGTTCATCCAGCCGAGGGAGGATAGGGAGATGAAGATTCCAGGCTGGAGGCGATCGACGCTGACGGAAGGCATAGGCATGGGGGAAATGGTTCGCCCCCCATTGTAGAGCAGCTTCCCGCTGCAGGCATCAGGGCAGCCGGCCCGGCCGGCTACCCTGGCGATGGCTTGGGGAAACTACTTGCTGTCCTGTTGCAGGCGCTTCAGGAGGTCGTTGTCCCCGTCGTCGGGTTTGGCGGCTTTATCGCTGCTGCCGCCGCCATTCATCAAGGTGTCGAGATCGGCCGCCGGGGCAGCGCCCCCCTCCCGCTCGATGCGGGCGGCTTCCCGCTGGGCATCGTCGCCGTAGCTCACCAGGTTGGGGAAGACGATGATCAGGGCCACCATGACGATCTGGATGCCGACGAAGGGGATGGCGCCCCAATAGATGTCCGTGGTCTTGATGGAGGCGGGGGCCACCGAGCGCAGGTAGAAGAGGGCGAAGCCGAAGGGGGGGTGCATGAAGGAGGTCTGCATATTCACCCCGAGGAGGACGCCGAACCAGATGAGGTCGATGCCCAGCTTTTCGGCTACCGGTCCCAGCAGGGGCACGATGATGAAGGAGAGCTCGAAGAAATCCAGGAAGAAGGCGAGCAGGAAGACCAGGATGTTCACCACGATCAGGAAGCCGAGCTTGCCCCCGGGGAGGGAGGTCAGCAGGTGCTCCACCCAGAGGTCGCCGTTCACCGCCCGGAAGACCAGGCTGAAGACGGTGGACCCCACCAGGATGAAGACCACGAAGGAGGTCAGCTTGCCGGTGGTCTCCATGGCCTGCCTGAGAAGCTTCATGGATAGCCGCTTCCGGGCCAGGGCCAGGATCAGGGCGCCGGAAGCGCCCATGGCGCCCCCTTCGGTGGGGGTGGCGATGCCGAGGAAGATGGTGCCGAGGACCAGGAAAATGAGCACCAGGGGAGGCACCAGGGTGGTGACCACCCGCAGCAGCAGCCTGGCCCCCCTGAGGGAGCGGGCTTCCAGGGGCAGGGCCGGGCAGGCGCCGGGCTTGACGATGCTGAGGATGACCACATAGCCGAAGTAAAGGCAGGTGAGGACCAGGCCGGGAATGAAGGCGCCCTCGTACATGTCGCCCACCGACTTGCCCAGCTGGTCGGCCATGATGATCAGCACCAGGGAGGGCGGGATGATCTGGGCCAGGGTCCCGGAGGCGGCGATGACCCCGGAGGCGAGTCGCTTGTCGTAGCCGTAGCGCATCATGATGGGCAAGGAAATGAGGCCCATGGAAATCACCGAAGCCGCGACCACGCCGGTGGTGGCCGCCAGTAAGGCGCCGACGAAGATCACCGCGTAGGCGAGTCCGCCCCGGAGCGGCCCGAAAAGCTGGCCGATGGTGTCCAGGAGATCCTCGGCCATGCCCGAGCGCTCCAGGATGAGGCCCATGAAGGTGAAGAAGGGGATGGCCAGCAGTGTGTCGTTGGCCATGATGCCGAAAACCCGCTCCGGCAGGGCCTGGAAGAGCTGCGGCTGCAGGAGGCCCAGCTCGATGCCGATGAGGCCGAAGACGATGCCGTTGGCAGCCAGCGAGAAAGCCACCGGATAGCCGAAGAGCAGGAACAGGACGAGGGCGCCGAACATCAGGGGCGCCATATTGGCGATGACCCATTCCATTATTTGCCCTCCCTGGCCTTGGCAGCGGCGATGGCGGCGGCCAGTTCTTCCTCGGCGCTGGGGGCCTTGCCCTTGCTGTTGGGGTCATCGATGCGACCGGCCAGGAAGGCAATGCGCTTGATCAGTTCGGACACCCCCTGCAGGGCCAGGAGAGTGAAGCCGATGGGGAGGACGGCCTTGACGGGCCAGCGGATGAGGCCGCCGGCGTTGGCCGACATCTCACCGATGCGGTAGGACTCCTTGACCAGGGGGATCGACAGCCACAGGACCAGGATCACCATGGGCAGCAGGAAAAGTACCGTGCCGATGATGTCGATGACGGCCTGGCCCTTGGATGAGAATTTGCCGGCGACGACGTCTATCCGGACATGTTCGTTCTTCTGGAGGGTGTAGGCGGCGCAGAGGAGGAAGACTGCGGCGAACAGGTACCACTGGATTTCCAGAAGGCCGTTGGAGCTGTAGTTGAAGACGAAGCGTACGACGGCGTTACCGGCGCAGATGACGGTCATTGCCAGCACGAGCCAGAATGCCGCCTTGCCGACGCGCTCGTTGAGTGCGTCGATGAGCTGCGACAGCTTGAGCAGAAGGGTCACGGAGGCCTCCTCGATTGATAGAATGCCGGCCTTCTTGAAAGGCGGGACTGCCCTCGGGTCCGGTCAATGCAATATACATGGAAGGATGTAACACAAAAATGGTGGAAATCCCTAGTGCATGCCAATCGGTGGCACGGCTTTGTCTGGTGCGCCATGGCGAAACGGAGTGGAATACCCAGCGCCGCATCCAGGGCCAGATCGACGTCGGGCTCAACGACAAGGGGTTGCGCCAGGCCGAAGCGGCGGGCCGCCGGCTCAAGGATGCCGGCATCACCACCCTCTACAGCAGCGACCTGCAGCGGGCGTGGTCCACGGCGGAGCGCATCGGCGCAGCCATCGGCCTGGCGCCGCTGCCGGTGCCGGAGTTGCGGGAACGGCGCTACGGGATTTTCGAGGGGCTCACCTATGACGAGGCCAAGGTCCGCTATCCGGCTGCCTACGCGGCGATGGAAAGCCGGGATCCGGACTGGGACGGCGAAACCGGCGAAAGCCTGCTCGCCCATTTCGAGCGGGTGGCCGGCAAGCTGAAGGCCCTGGCTGCGGCCCATGTCGGCGAGAGTATTGTGGTGGTGGTTCACGGCGGCGTCCTCGATATCATCAACCGCTTCGTGCGCGGCACCCCCCTGGAAACGCCCCGGGACTTCCTGATTCCCAACACGGGGCTGAACTGGATCGTCTGCGACGGCGGCGAGTGGCGCATCGAGACCTGGGGCGACACGGCCCACCTGGAAGCCGATGCCCTGGACGAACTCCCGACGTGATAAAATCACCGCCTTTTTCAACGGCTTGAGGCATTCCTCCCATGTTTTCCGCGAAAGACACCCTGGCGAAAGTTGACCCCGAACTCTGGCAGGCCATCGAGGCCGAGAACCGCCGCCAGGAAGACCATATCGAACTGATCGCGTCCGAAAACTACGTGAGCAAGGCAGTCATGGAAGCCCAGGGCTCCCAACTCACCAACAAGTATGCCGAGGGCTACCCGGGCAAGCGCTACTACGGCGGTTGCGAGCACGTTGATGTGGCCGAGCAGCTGGCCATCGAGCGCCTGAAGAAGCTGTTCGGCGCCGACGCCGCCAATGTCCAGCCCAACTCCGGCTCCCAGGCCAACCAGGCCGTACTGATGGCCTTCGCCAAGCCCGGCGACACCATCATGGGCATGAGCCTGGCCGAAGGCGGCCACCTGACCCACGGCATGCCCCTCAACATGTCCGGCAAGTGGTTCAACGTCGTGGCCTACGGTCTCAACGAGAAGGAAGAGATCGACTACGACAAGATGGAAGCCCTGGCCCGGGAGCACAAGCCCAAGATCATCGTGGCCGGCGCCTCCGCCTACGCCCTGCGCATCGATTTCGAGCGCTTCGCCAAGATCGCCAAGGAAGTCGGCGCCATCTTCTGGGTGGATATGGCCCACTACGCCGGCCTGATCGCTGCCGGCTTCTACCCGAACCCGGTGCCCCACGCCGACGTGGTGACTTCCACCACCCACAAGACCCTGCGCGGCCCCCGCGGCGGCATCATCCTGATGAAGGCCGAGCACGAGAAGGCGATCAATTCCGCCATCTTCCCGGGTCTCCAGGGCGGTCCCCTGATGCACGTCATCGCCGCCAAGGCGGTGGCCTTCAAGGAAGCTGCGTCCCCCGAGTTCCGCGACTACCAGGAACAGGTGATGGCCAACGCCCGCGTCATGGCCCGGGTGCTGTCCGAGGAGCGGGGCCTGCGCATCGTTTCCGGCCGTACCGAAAGCCACGTCTTCCTGGTGGACCTGCGTCCCAAGAACCTCACCGGCAAGGAAGCCGAGGCCGCCCTGGGCCGCGCCCATATCACGGTCAACAAGAACGGCATCCCGAACGATCCCCAGAAGCCCTTCGTCACCTCCGGCATCCGCATCGGCTCGCCGGCCATGACCACCCGGGGCTTCACCGAGATCGAGGCCGAGATGGTCGCCCACCTCATCGCCGACGTGCTCGATGCCCCCAACGACGAAGCGGTGGCCGCGAAAGTGCGGGCCAAGGTTGCGGAACTGTGCAAGAAGTGCCCGGTTTATGGCGCCTAAATGAAATGCCCCTTCTGCGGTGCCGGTGATACGGCGGTTGCCGATACCCGCCTCAACGACGAAGGCGACATCGTCCGGCGCCGCAGAAAGTGCAATGCCTGCGACAAGCGTTTCACCACCTACGAGCGGGCGGAAATCCGCCTGCCCCAGGTGGTGAAGAAAAACGGCTCCCGCATCGAGTTCAACCGCGACAAGCTGCGGGCGAGCCTGGAGCTGGCCTTGAGAAAGCGCCCGGTCTCCACCGAGTCCGTGGATGCCGCCATCGCCGAAATCGAGGAAAAGCTGCTCTCCTCCGGCGAGCGGGAAATCACCTCCCAGCAGGTCGGGGAGCTGGTGATGCGGGAGCTGCGGAAGCTCGACAAGGTCGCCTACATCCGCTTCGCTTCGGTCTATCGGAATTTCGAAGACGTGGATGCTTTTTCCCGGGCTGTCCGGGAAGTTTCCCCCAGCAAGAAATCGTGACTTTCACGGCGGCTGACCACGGCCACATGGCCCGGGCTCTGCGCCTGGCCGAGCAAGGACTCTTTTCCACTTCGCCCAATCCCCGGGTCGGCTGCGTGCTGGTGAAGGATGGCCGGGTGATCGGCGAAGGCTGGCACGAAAAGGCTGGCGAGCCCCATGCCGAAATCCATGCTTTGCGGATGGCAAGGGAAAACGGCGCCGAAGTGGAAGGCGCCACTGCCTACGTCACCCTGGAGCCCTGCAGCCACCACGGCCGCACCCCGCCCTGTGCCGACGCGCTTGTCGCCGCCAGGCCGGCTCGGGTGGTGGCGGCCATGCAGGATCCCAACCCCCTGGTGGCGGGGAAGGGCTTGGCCAGGCTGGCGTCAGCCGGCGTGGAAACCGCCTGCGGCCTCCTCGAGAACGAAGCCCGGGAACTCAATATCGGTTTTGTCTCTCGCATGACCCGCGGCCGTCCCTGGGTACGCCTCAAGGCTGCGGCAAGCCTGGATGGCAAAACGGCGCTCAACAATGGCAAGAGCCAGTGGATCACCGGACCGGATGCGCGCCAGGACGGCCACCGCTGGCGGGCGCGGGCCTGCGCGATCCTGACCGGCATCGGCACAGTGCGGGACGATGATCCCCAGCTGAGCGTAAGGGGGGTCGAAACGAGCCGACAACCCCTCCGGATAGTCGTGGACAGCCGGCTTGAGTTATCCCCCGAGGCCCGTCTCCTGGACGGTAGTCCGGTCCTGGTGGCAACCACTGTCGATGACCAGGACCGCCTGGGCGCCTTGCAAGCCCGGGGCGCCGAGATCATTGTGTTGCCCAAGGCCGGCGGCAAAGTCGATCTGTTGGCCCTGCTGCAGGAGCTTGGCAGGCGAGGCCTTAACGAACTCCATGTCGAGGCCGGTTACCGGCTCAACGGCTCACTGCTGCGCGAGGGCTTGGTGGACGAACTGCTCCTCTATCTGGCGCCTTGCCTCCTCGGTGACGAGGCAAGAGACCTCTTCGGGCTGCCCGAGCTTCACGATTTGAAGGCCAAACACCTGCTGACAGTGCGCGATATGCGACTGCTCGGGAGCGACATTCGACTGCTGGCGCGGCTGCCCTGAAGCGGTCGGTTTCGGGCACCGCGTTCCGCGGGGCGCCTGGGATAGCGGCCGGCAGCGCTGTTATCACCTTCAGCCCTGCATCAGGGCGTATTGGAATTGGTTTCCTGCCAGCGCAGGAAACCGTCATAGCCTGCGTTGCCTGTCGGGCGGTGCGAGTACGTCCCGTACCGGCTCGTGTCCTGGGGATACTGGGCGCTTTCATCGGACCGGACGGGTCCCTGGACGCCCTGGGGCTGGGTAACGCCCTCATCGACTCCCCGCGGGGCCGGAGCCGGCGTTTCCAGCGGCTGCTGGGTTTCATAGCTCGGGTTGAGCTGGGGCGGGGTTACCGTCTCGCCGGGAGACTCTTGAGCCAGGCTCGGCACGGCACCGCCCAATGCCATCGCAATCGCTACAGCGCTCGCGCTCAGAATAAAGTTGCGCTTCATGGTTGATCTCCTCAGGTTGCATGGGTCCCTCCCTGAGAAAAAGTCGTCTTAAGACCTCACCTCGGAAGTCTCTCTATTTGGCATCGCCAATAGACGATGGTTCCTGGCCGGGACCAGCCAGTACGAGCAAGGCCGTGCCGAATGGGAAATCCGGGGAAACCCCCGGGATTCGCCCATTCAGCAGGGAGGAGATTACCTCGAGTAGCCGATCAAGGCGTATCCGTGTTGTTTTCCCGCCAGTTCAGGAAACCGAGTTCCCCCCGGTTGCCGACCGGCTCGGAAAAGTAGGATTTGAATGACTGCGTGCGCTCGCCCCGGGGGCCGTAGGCACCGGCCCGGCCCTGTGCACCGATCACCTCCTGCTCATTGCGGAAGGAGCTGCGAGGCATGTTGCCCCACGAGCGGTATTCAAGGGGCCTCATGTAGTCGGGTATGTCGGACGATTGCCGGGTGGCATAGTCGGAGGAATCCATGGTGCTGCCGGGGTCATTCTGGGCCCAGCTCGGGGCGGCCAGGGCGCTCAGAGCCATCGCAATCGCTATCCCGCTGACTCTAAGAATAAGGTTTTGCTTCATTTTGAATCTCCTCAAGTTGTATTGGATCTTTTCTGACATTCGCCGCTCATGACCTTTCCCCTTGAAGGTCTTCGCATTGGGCATTCCTTGTCCGCAATGGTTCCGGGGTTCGTGGCCAGGGGCACGGACGCAGGGGGGGGCGAATGGGAGGGCGGGGTGGTGCTTGGAAATGCCGGAAATCGCAGGGTAAATACCTGCTCCGGATAATCAGCCGGGAAAGCAGAAGGCCCGGGACAGGAGGCGGCGGCGCCGGGTCGGGCCGATGGGTGTAGGGTGGCCGCCTAGCGGTTTTTCTGGCCGCAGATGCTGCAGCCCGCGTCCTTCTTGAAGCGGACCGTTCGCCACTGCATGGTGAGGGCGTCGATGAGGAGCAGGCGACCGATCAGGCTTTCTCCGATGCCGGCCACCAGTTTGAGGGCTTCGGCCGCCTGCATGGCGCCGACCATGCCGGTCAGGGGGGCGAAGACGCCCATGACGGCGCAACGTATCTCTTCGGCTTCTTCCCCCTCGGGAAAGAGGCAGTGGTAGCAGGGGGAGTCGTCGCGGCGCAGATCATAGACACTGACCTGGCCATCGAAGCGGATGGCGGCCCCTGATACCAGGGGCTTGCGGTGGCGCACGCAGGCCCGGTTGATGGCGTGGCGGGTGGCGAAATTGTCGGTGCAGTCGAGCACCACGTCGGCGCTGCCGACCAGGGCATCCAGTTGAGAACCGGAAAGCCGTTCGCACAGTGGGGTGACGGTCACTTCCGGGTTGATGGCGCGGAGGGCGGTCCGGCCGGATTCGGCCTTGGCTGTGCCGACCCGGTCCACAGTGTGCAGAATCTGGCGCTGCAGATTGGTGAAATCGACGGTGTCGCCATCGGCCAGGGTCAGGCGACCGACGCCGGCCGCGGCAAGATAGAGGGCTGCCGGCGAGCCCAGTCCTCCGGCGCCTACCACCAGGGCATGGGCGGACAACAGCTTTTCCTGCCCTTCGATTCCCAGGGCATCCAGCAATATGTGTCGGCTGTAGCGGAGAAGCTGCTCGTCAGTCACTTGTACTCGCGCCACTCCGGCGGAGTATCGTCGTGGTCACCGTGAAGATGGCTTTCCCAGGCCTTGACGTAGGCCTCCTGGGAAGAGCGCTTGATACGCCTTTCCGGGGCATCCAGGTTATGGAGCTGGGTATTCTCGACGTAATAGACCAGGGCCCGCGTCAGCTTGCTCATCAGGGTGTTGTCGAGATGATAGCCCCGGTCCAGCAGGTGCTCTTCCAGTTCTTGCAAGGTGTGTTGGGTCAGCTCGTAACCGACCCCCACCGTCCTTTTTTCATGTTTCGGCTGGACATCCACCTCGTCCAGGCGCTGCAGGTGGTCCGCTGCTTCCGGTACCTGCCCGGGCGGAAACTTGGAGAACAGGATGTCGCGTCTTTTCTTCAGATCGGGGCCGCCCATAATTCTCCCTCCCTCGGTGAGCCCTGTTACTGAACCTTGCTCTGCATGATCTGCATGCCCTTAAGAAGGTTCAGCGCCTGGGCGAACTGGCGATCGTTCTTGCCGGCATACTCGATGCGCGCCAGCGGGTCCTCGTCGGCTCCGTCCTTTGAGTCCTTGCCCTTGGGCTTGGCGGGGGCCGGAGCCTTGGGCTGCGGCTTGACGGCGTCGATCTTGGCAGCATCCTTGACCGCATCGTGGCCTGCTGCGGTGTCCTTGTCGTTGATCAGGTGGCGCTCGAGATCGGCCTCCCGGATATGGGTGCCGGGTGCGCCGTCGGGCGTTTCCTCAACGACGATGTCGGGCACGATGCCCTTGGCCTGGATGGAGCGTCCGCTGGGGGTGTAGTAGCGGGCGGTGGTGAGCTTGATGGCCGCGCTGCCCGGCAGCGGCAGCACGGTTTGCACGGACCCTTTCCCGAAAGTCTGGGTGCCCATGATGACAGCCCGCTTGTGATCCTGGAGGGCGCCGGCGACGATTTCCGAGGCCGAGGCCGAGCCGCTGTTGACCAGGACGACCATCGGCACCGTCTTGATGGACGCGGGCAGGCTCTTGAGGTAGTCGTCCTTGCTGCCCCGCAGGTAGTCGGCCGGCCGGGCCAGGAATTCCTGCTTGGCATCCTCGGTGCGGCCATCGGTGGATACAACCTTGGTATTGGGCGGCAGGAAGGCGGCAGAGACGCCGATGGCGCCGTTCAGCAGGCCGCCCGGGTCATTCCGGAGATCGAGCACGAGGCCTTTCAGGGGGCCTTGCTTGGTCAGGTCATTCAGGTGCTTGACCATGTTGTCGCCGGTATTTTCCTGGAACTGGGTAATGCGCAGCCAGCCGTAGCCGGGTTCCACCAGTTTGGACTTGACGCTCTGGACCTTGATGACTTCGCGCACCAGGGTCACCTCGATGGGCTTGTTCTCGCCCTTGCGGATGAGGGAAATACGGATGGGGGTCTTGGGCTTGCCCCGCATCTTCTTGACCGCGTCGTTCAGGGTCAGGCCCTTCACCGGCGTGTCGTCGAGCTTAAAGATCAGGTCGCCGGCCTTCAGTCCGGCGCGGAAAGCAGGGGTATCCTCGATGGGCGAGACGACCTTGACCAGTCCGTCTTCCATGCCGACTTCGATACCGAGGCCGCCGAACTCGCCCTGGGTGCCGGCCCGCAGATCCTTGAAGGCGTCGGTGTCGAGATAGGCCGAGTGGGGGTCCAGGTTGGACAGGAGGCCGGAGATCGCATTGGCGATCATCTTCTTGTCATCGACAGGCTCGACGTAGCCCTGCTTGATGGCGTTATAGACCTCGGCGAAGGTGCGCAACTCTTCGATCGGCAGGCTGGGCTTGGTGTCCTTCTCGGCCAGGGCCGGGATCTGAAGGGTGATGAGGGCGCCGGCGACAAAGCCGCCCAATGCCAAACTGATATTTCTGACTTTACTCATTTCACACTGGCCCATTTCATGGGATCGATCGGTTGCCCCTGGTGACGGAGCTCAAAGTATAAACCGGATTCAGGGTTGCCCCCGCTGTTGCCGACGGTGGCCACCTTCTCACCGCCCTTGACTGCTTCGCCCACCTGTTTGAGCAGTGAATCATTATTACCGTAGATCGACAAGTAGGCATCGCCATGGTCAATGATGAGGAGATTCCCGAATCCGCGCATCCATTCCGCAAACACCACCCGGCCGCCGGCGACCGCCTTGACGTCGCTGCCGCTGCCGGCCCGGATGAACAAGCCTTTCCAGCTGCCTCCCCCTTCCCGTGGCATGCCGTATCGACCGGCTACCGAGCCTCGTGCCGGCAGCCGCAGGCTACCCTTTAGCTTGGCGAACTGGGCGCTGCTTGTCTCCGGGTCAAAACGATTCTCGACCACTTCGACAGCTTTCGGCCGCGCTGGTTCGATGGATTTGTTTCCTGCCTGTGCCGGTTCGCCTGAAGCCGGTGCAGCAGCCGGTTTGGGCCGGGGCTTGGCCGCCTGGGCCGCCAGGAACTTCGCCAGCCGCTCGATGAGCAGGGAGAGGCGTTTCTCGTTCTGCTGCAGGTTGCCGATTTCCTTGCGCTGGCTGTTGACCCGGTCGGAAATCCTGGACAGCAGGGCTTTGCGCTCCTCCCGCTGGTGGGACAGCTGGGCGTGCCGCTGCTTTTGTTCTGCCTCCACTTCCGCCAGTTCGTCGGCCCTTTCCCTGGTGTCGGCGGCCAGGGCGCGCTTCTTGTCCAGGGTGGCGCGGATCTCCCGTTGCATGTCCGCCCGGGCCCGGGCGATGGCCGACAGGTAATGGAGGTCCCGGGCGATCTGATTGGGGTCGCTGCCGTTGAGCAGCAACTGCAGCGAATCCGGCGTGGCCTGCAGGTACTGCCGGTAAATGAGCTTCTCCAGCTGTCCCTGCTGCTGCAGGAAGGTGTTTTCCAACTGGCCCGACTGGCGGGCCAGTTCGGCGAGGGTCTGCTGCAGCCTGCTGCGCTGCTCGGCCAGGGCGTGCAGTTCCCGCTGCAGGCTGGAAATCTGCCTCTCCGACTCGCGCAGCCGGTCGCTGGCTTCGGATTTGTTGCTCTCGCTTTCCGCCAGTTCCCGGCGCAATCCCTCGATGCGGCTGCGCAGTTCCTGTAGATCTGCTTCCTTGCCGGCGATTTCAGGCACGGGCGGCTTCCGGGCGCTGAAAGCGGGCAGCGGCAGCAACAGGGCAGCGCCCAGGAGGGCTGCCCCCAGCATTCCGGGTCGGGAAGGATGACTTGGCCTTGGCTTGATCTGCAACTGCTCCGGCAGCTAATTAGAGCCTGCGAAAAAACAATCTGCTATTTTATAATGGCCATTCATTCAGGACGAGGATTTCGCCGTGGACGCCCCCGCGTTCAATCTCATAGAAAAGCAAGAGCATATCGAAGTCGCTGCGCGCGCCTTGAAAGCGATCGCCCATCCCCTGCGACTGAAGATCCTTTGCGTGATCGGGGAGCAGGAAGCCTGCGTCCAGGAAGTCGTGGATGCGGTAGGTACTTCCCAGAGCAACATCTCCCAGCATCTCGCCATCTTGCGCGAGAAGGGGGTCCTGCTCACCCGCAAGGACGCGAATCGTGTCTATTACCGTGTCGGCGACGCCCGCACCCTCCAGCTCATCGGCATGATGCGGGAGGTTTTTTGCAGCATGCCGATCAACTGAGGAAACCAATGGAGTTTGTAAACCAGAATATCCTGCTCATCGCCATCGCCGCCGTCAGTGGCCTGAGCCTGCTTTGGCCGTATTTTCGCCGTTCCGGCGCGGCCGAGGTCAATCCCGCCGAGGCCACCCTCCTCATCAATCGCCAGGACGCCCTGGTGATCGATGTCCGGGAGCCCGACGAATTCGCTGCCGGCCACCTGCCGGAAGCCCGCAACATTCCCGTCGGCAAGATCGCCGACCGGGCCGGCGAAATCGAGAAGTTCAAGGACAAGCCCCTCATCCTCTGCTGTGCTTCCGGCATGCGTTCCATGAAGGCCTGCGGTGAACTGAAGAAGCTCGGCTTCATCAGCCTCCACAGCCTCGCCGGCGGCATCGAGGCCTGGCGCCAAGCCGGGCTGCCGGTCAAGAAGGGGGGGCGCAAGTGACTGCCCCTGTCCGCATGTATACGACGGCCGTCTGCCCCTATTGCGTCCGCGCCAAGCAATTGCTCACGGCGCGCGGTGTCATCGACATCGAGGAGATTCGCGTCGATCTCCAGCCCGAACAGCGGGAGGAAATGATGCGGACGACCCAGCGCCGCACCGTGCCCCAGATATTCATCGGCGAAACCCATGTCGGCGGTTGCGACGACCTCTATGCCCTCGATGCAGCCGGCAAGCTGGTGCCGCTGCTGGCGGGCGCCTAATCGAACTACAACCTGAAAGACAATAATGGAACAGAACGCCGAGCCGAGCTTCAGCATCGAAAAAATCTATATCAAGGATCTTTCCGTCGAGGTTCCCCATGCGCCGGAAATCTTCCTGGAGCGGGAAGCGCCCCAGGTGGAAATCCAGCTCAATACCGAAGGCCGGGGCGTAGGGGAAGGCGTGTTCGAGGTGGTGCTGACCGTCACCGTCACTGCCAAGGTCGAAGACAAGACCGTTTTCCTGGTGGAAGTGGGCCAGGGTGGCGTCTTCCGCATCGCCAATGTGCCGGATGAGCAGATCGAGCCCCTGGTGGCCGTCGCCTGCCCCAACATCCTCTTCCCCTACGCCCGGGAAGTGGTGGCCGATGCCGTCACCCGTGCCGGCTTCTCGCCCATCGTGCTGCAGCCGGTCAACTTCGAAGCCATGTACATGGCTCGCCTCGAGCAGCAGCAACAGGCAGGCGGCGCCCAGCAGGCTCCCCTCCAGTAATGGCAATACTGCGGCGGCTCCTCATCCTGGCAGCGGCTGTTTGCGCGTTGCCGGCCCAAGCCCTGGACTATCGTTCGGTGGAGGCGCCCGTCGCCATCCTTTACGATTCGCCGTCGCAGAAGGGCAAGCAGCTTTACCTGGTCAAGCGCTACACGCCGGTTGAACTGGTGGTCCGGCTCGAGGGCTGGGCCAAGGTGCGCGATGCTGAAGGCACCCTGGCCTGGATCGAGAGCCGGCAGTTGGCAGAGCGGCGCACGGTGGTCGTTACCGCTTCCCGGGCCGAGATTTTCCAGGCGGATCAGCCGGATGCTCCCGTCGCCTTCGTGGCGGAGAAATGGGTGGCCCTGGATCTGCTGGGTCCGGCGTCCCCCGGCTGGGTGAAAGTCCGGCATCGGGACGGCAGCACCGGGTTCATCAAGACGATCCAGGTCTGGGGCCTATGAAACTGACCGTCCTGGCTGCAGGCGCCTGGGGAACGGCGCTGGCGATCGCCTTCGCGGGCAAGCACGAAGTGACCCTGTGGACCCGGGAGGCGGATGTCGCCGCCGATCTCGCCGCTTGCCGGGAGAACCGGCGGTTCCTGCCCGGCCATCGGCTGCCCGAGAATATCGCCATTGCCACGGATTTCGCCGCCGCAGTTCGCAGCGCCGATCTCCTGGTGGTGGCAACGCCCCTGGCCGGCCTGCGTTCGACCATCGAGGCGGTGAGGGATCTCGGCGTTGCCGTTCCCTTCCTCTGGGTATGCAAGGGTTTCGAGGCCGGCAGCGGCCTTCTGCCGCACCAGGTGGCGAAGGAGGTGCTGGGCGAGGGCAAGGGCGTCTATGGGGCGCTCTCCGGTCCCAGTTTCGCCGAGGAGGTGGCGGCCGGCCAGCCGACAGCGGTGGCCCTGGCGGCCAACGACCCGGATTTCGCCCGCCGCATGGCGCGGGAGCTCCATTACGGACGCCTGCGCATCTATGCCAACGATGACCTGGTGGGCGTCGAGGTCGGCGGGGCGGTCAAGAATGTCCTCGCCATCGCCACCGGGGTCTGCGACGGTCTCGGCCTCGGCCTCAACTCCCGGGCGGCCCTCATCACCCGGGGGCTGGCCGAAATCGCCCGCCTGGGGCTCGCCCTCGGGGCGCACCGCGATACCTTCATGGGCCTGGCCGGCATGGGGGACCTGATCCTCACGTGTACCGGCGACCTGTCCCGCAACCGGCGGGTCGGCCTCGGCCTGGCGCAGGGCAAGTCCCTGGCGCAGATTCTCGAAGAGCTCGGGCATGTGGCGGAAGGCGTCTACACGGCCCGGGAAGTGGATCGGCTGGCTCGCACGCTCAATATCGACATGCCCATTTCCACGGCCGTGGCTGCCGTGCTGGAGGGGCAGATGTCGGCGCGGCAGGCCCTGGAAGGCCTGCTGGCCCGGGATCCGAAGGAAGAAGTCGCCTAAAGGCTGCCGCCAAAGCCGGTTTGCCGCCAGGCTTCGAAGACGGTGACCGCCGCAGCATTGGAGAGGTTGAGGCTGCGCTGGCCCGCCAGCATGGGCAGCCGCAGGCGCCGTTCCGGCGCGAATTCCGCCAGCACCTCGGACGGCAGGCCGCTGGTTTCACGGCCGAAGACGAAAACGTCTCCGGCTTTCAGCTCGGTGGAAAACGGGCTCCCTTTCCCCTTGGTGGACATGGCGAACAGGCGGCGTCCGGCCAATGCGACCTTGCCCGCCGGCCAGTCGGCATGGCGGATGACCCGGGCGTATTCGTGGTAGTCGAGGCCGGCGCGCCGCAGGGCCCGGTCGGTGAAGTCGAAACCGAGGGGTTCGATGAGATGCAGCTCGGCGCCGGTGTTGGCGCAGAGCCGGATGATATTGCCCGTATTGGGCGGAATTTCAGGCTGGAATAGGACGACGGCGAACACTTGTCAGGCTAGGCAAAAAGGCGTAACGTAAAAAAATAATCAAGAAATTCAAAACATTAAACTAGAAACATAAAGTTTCGTCGGAGATCGGGATGGCTCCCCCCCAAAAAGTTCGTCTGGGCGACCTGCTCATCCAGCAAGGATTGCTGACCGAGGAGCAGCTCGGTCTCGCATTGCAGCAGCAGAAAGCGACCGGCCGCAAGCTCGGCCGCATTTTCGTCGATAGCGGCTATGTGACGGAAGAGGGCATCTCCCAGGCCCTGGCGCGGCAGCTGCGCATCCCCTTCATCGATCTCAAGACTTTCAATCCCAAGCCGGATCTCATCAAGCTGCTGCCGGAAGCCGCGGCCCGGCGCTATCGGGCCCTGGTTCTCGGCCGGACGCCGGAAGGTGCGCTCCAGGTGGCCTTGTCCGACCCCACCGACCTGCAGGCCTACGACGAGATCACCCGGCTCGTGAAGCAGGAAATCGACCTGGCGGTGGTTACGGAAAGCCAGCTCCTGGCTATGGTGGACCGGGTCTATCACCGGGGCGAGCAGATTACCGGCCTGGCCAAGGAGCTCACGGCGGAACTGGGCGACGTTCCGGTGGAGTTCGGCGACCTGCTCGGGCTCACCCCGGGCGCCGAAGACGCACCGGTGGTCAAGCTCCTCCACACGGTGTTCGAGGAGGCCATGCGCCTTCGGGCTTCCGACATCCATTTCGAACCCCAGGAAAAATCCCTGCGCATCCGTTTCCGCATCGACGGGGTGTTGCACGTCCAGACCGAGGCGGACGCCAAGATCGCCTCCGCCACGGCGCTGCGCCTGAAGCTCATGTCCGGCCTCGATATTTCCGAAAAGCGCCTGCCCCAGGACGGGCGCTTCAATATCCGGGTCCGGAATGCGCCGGTGGATGTGCGTATCTCCACTTTGCCGACCCAGTTCGGCGAATCGGTGGTGATGCGTCTCCTCAACCAGAACACCGGGCTCCTGGCCCTGGAGAAGGTCGGCATGCCGCCCCGGGTGCTGGAGCGCTTCCGCCACGCCCTGGCCCGGCCCAGCGGCATGGTGCTGGTCACCGGCCCGACCGGATCGGGCAAGACCACCACCCTCTACGCCGCCCTGAACGAGCTCAACAGCACCGAAAAAAAGGTCATTACCGTCGAGGACCCGGTGGAATACCGCCTGGCCGGCCTCAACCAGGTCCAGGTCCACGAGAAGATCGACCTCTCCTTCTCCCGGGTGCTGCGCACCGTGCTGCGCCAGGACCCGGACATTGTCCTGGTGGGCGAAATGCGCGACCAGGAAACGGCTGAAATCGGCATGCGGGCGGCCATGACCGGCCACCTGGTGCTGTCCACCCTGCATACCAACGACGCTATCACCACCCCCATCCGCCTGCTGGACATGGGCGTGCCGAAATACATGGTGGCCCTGTCGGTGCACATGGTCGTGGCCCAGCGTCTGGTGCGGGTGATCTGCGACAACTGTCGCGAGCCCTATGCCCTCAACCCCAACGAACACGAATGGTTGCGTTTCGAGCTGGGCAACCAGGCGGACGCCCATCGCTTCCACCATGGCCGGGGCTGCTCCCATTGCGCCAACACGGGCTACCAGGGGCGGACGGGCGTCTACGAGTTCCTGGAAATGAGCGACAAAGTGGTGGAGGCCATCAACCATGGCGATCCCGCCGTCTTCATGCAGGCGGCGCGCCAGCAGATGGGCGGGGAAACCCTGCGCCGCGATGCGGTGCGCCAGGCCCTGGCCGGCCGCACGACGATCAGCGAAGCCATGCGCGTCAGCAACCAGTTCGAAGGCTAAGGCGCAGTGCCCAATTTCGCCTACAAGGGACGCAACGCCGGTGGCCAGCTGGTGGAAGGGGTGCTGGAAGGCGCCTCGGCGGGCGCTGTGGCGGACCTGCTGGCCGGGCAGGGGCTGATGCCCGTCGAGATCAAGGAGACCAGGAAGGCCGTCGCGGCCGGGGCCGGGCAATCCGACGGCATTAACCTGTTCAAGCCCAAGGTCGGGCATATCGACCTCCTCCTCTTTTCCCGGCAGCTCCATACGCTCTTGAAAGCCGGGGTGCCCATCATGCGGGCCCTGGCCGGCCTCCAGGAATCGGCCGTCAACCCGGCCATGAAGCAGACCATCCAGGACGTGCGGGACAGCCTGGAAGCCGGCCGCGAGCTTTCCGTCTCCCTCGCCCGGCACCCCAAGGTCTTCTCGCCCTTTTACATTTCCATGGTGCGGGTCGGGGAAGCCACCGGCCTCCTGGAAGAGATCTTCCTGCGACTGTTCGAACACCTGGAATTCGAACGCTTCATGCGGGAGCAGGTGAAATCCGCCCTGCGCTATCCCCTGTTCGTGGTGCTGGCCATGGCAGCCGCCATCGTCGTCATCAACCTCTTCGTCATCCCCGCCTTCGCCAAGGTGTTCCAGGGCTTCGGCGCCGACCTGCCCTTGATGACCAAGCTCCTGCTGGGCTTCTCCAATTTCATGATCGAGTGGTGGCCGGCCATGCTGGCGGCCCTGGTGGCCTCGATCCTCGGCTTCCGCAGCTGGGTGGCGACGCCGAAGGGGCGCTACGACTGGGAGGCTATCGCCCTGCGCATTCCCATCGCCGGCAAGATCCTCCACAAGGCGGCTTTGGCCCGCTTCGCCCGCAGCTTCGCCCTCGGGGCCCGCAGCGGCGTGCCCCTCATGCAGGCCCTGGCCAATTCGGCCCAGACGGTGGACAACTCCTACATCGCCAAGCGCATCGAGGGCATGCGGGACAGCGTCGAGCGGGGCGAGAGCGTCCTGCGGGCGGCCATCTCGGCCGGTTTCTTCACCCCGGTCGTCCTCCAGATGGTGGCGGTGGGCGAGGAGTCGGGCGCTCTGGACGACATGATGGAAGAGGTCGGCCAGATGTATCAGCGGGAGGTGGAGTACGAGCTCAAGACCCTCGGGGCCCAGATCGAGCCCATCCTCATCGTGACGCTGGGCATCCTGGTGCTCATCCTCGCCCTGGGCGTCTTCCTGCCCATGTGGGACCTGGGCAAGGTGGCGATCAAGCGCTGATGTCGGGCGAATGAGCAAGAATCATGGCTGGTTACCGGGAGAAGAAGATCGAGTTGGCGGTGGCCGCCATCATCCTCGCCCTGCTGTCCATCCTTCTCCTCGGCGCCCTCGAGCGTGCCCAGCGGAGCATGGAAGAAGCCATGGTCCAGGCCGAAGCCGGTGCGCTGCGGGTCGAGTTGCTCGATCGCCTCTCGCACCGGGAGGCTTTCGGCGGCAAGCTGCCGGAAGGCCGCAACCCGGTGGTCTGGGCCGGCCGGGCGCCGTCGGGTTATGTGGGCGAGGTGGACGCCCCGCCGGCGGAGCGCGGTATCTGGTATTTCGAGCGGCGGAGCGGGGTGCTGGCCTACCGTTTCCGCCACGGGGGAGAGGCGAGATTCCGTCTGGCGTTCATGTCGGCATCCCGGGATGTGCCGGCGGTATTGGCCGGCGTGGGGCTGGTTCGCCTCGAAAATGTGCGTGATCGGTAGAGTATGTGAGGCTATCTGATTGCAGGAAAAGGGATATGATTAAAAGTTCAAGTTCGACGAAAGCAAGACAAAGCATGTCCAGGATCGATTGCCGGCGAAGGGAAAAAGGATTCACCCTGATCGAACTGATCGTGGTGGTGATCATCCTCGGCATCCTCGCCGCCGTCGCCTTGCCGCGCTTCATCAATCTCCAGCGGGACGCCCGCATCGCCAAGCTCCAGGCGGCCCGGGGCAGCGTTTCGGCGGCGGCGGCCCTGGTCCATGCCACCACCCTTTCCCGGGGCGGCGTGGCCGACGCGAACAACTGCGGCAGCGGCAGCATCAAGGCCTCCAACAGCAACGGCGCCGCCGGCCAAGTGTGCACCGAAAGCGGCCTGGTCTACATGGTCTATGGCTATCCGGAAGTGACGGCCTTTGGCGGCAACCCCGGCATTCTTTCCGCCGCCGGGCTGACCGGCATCTATAATCCGACCCAGTCGCAGTTGGAAGCCGAAGGCTATACCTATGCCGCCAAAAGCGGCGTCGCCACTTTCGGCGTGGTCGGGGCGAGCGACGCTGCCAACTGCTATTTCACCTACACCCAGCCGGCATTGACCAGTACCGCGGCAATCATCAGCGGGTTGACCATTTCCGGCTGCTGATACAATTTCTATTACTTATTCCATAGGGGGATACCATGAAAGTGAAGCAACAGGGTTTTACGCTCATCGAGCTGATCGTCGTCATCGTGATTCTGGGGATTCTGTCCGCCACGGCACTGCCGAAATTTGTTGATCTGGGCGGGGATGCGCGGAAGTCAGTGATTGAGGCAACGGAAGGAGCGATGCGTTCCGCTAACTCGATGATCTATGCGAAGGCTGTCGCCGGTAACAGCATGACTGGCACGATCAGTGTGGCTGGAGCAAGTGTGACGGTTGCCAACGGGTTTGCCTCGGATTTGGCCAATCTCAAGAAGGTCATGGATCTCGATACCGACAAAATCGGTACTTCCAGCGAACAACTGCAATACACTGGCAGTAACGTTCCCGCCAGCTGTGGCGTAACGTATGGTGCTGGCAATCCGCCGACCTATACGAAGGTTGTTAGCGGCTGCTAATCCCGTATTGGGCGGCCAGCTCGCCCAATCGTTACTCCAGCAGTACCGATGAGTGATCATCGCCATCCGTCGCGGCATCGCGAGGCACGGAAGCCCGGGCGCAGCGCCGGGCTTCTTTCTTGTCATGGGGACAGCCGCTGTGCGCAAGGCTTTACGCTCATCGAACTGATCACAGTCATGGTCATCGTCGGCATACTGGCTGCTGTGGCGATACCTCGATTTGCCAGCGTTGCCGACTACGATGAGATGACCTATCGTGACAGCGCCTTGTCGGTCCTCTCCCTGGCTCGTCAAAGGGCCCTAGCCAGCCGCCGCTTCGTCTGCGTCCAGGTCGTGGCCGGCACGGGTGCTGGCGCCGGGATTGCGCTGTCCCTCGATCCCAGAATTCCTGAAGGCATTACCGATGCCCTGGGATGCACGGTTCCCCTGCCGGTGACCGGCTATCCGCAGTGCAATCCCGGAATCGCCTGCCCGAAGTCGGCGACTGTCGGAGCAGCCAACTTCGCCTTCGATCCGCAAGGTCGGCCGGTGGATGTCGCCACCCGGGCCGTATTAACTCCGAACCCCGCCGTCTCGATCTCCATATCGAACCAGCCGGCGGTAAATGTCCAGTCGAGATCCGGCTATGCGCAATAGCTCCGGCTTCACCCTGGTGGAGATGATCGTGTTCGTCGTCGTCGTCTCCGTCGGCCTCGCCGGCATCCTCCTGCCGATCACGAACAGCGTCCGCCATAGCGCCGACCCGATGATCGCCCGGCAGCTCGTCCTGGTGGCCGATAGCCTGATGGACGAGATCATGGCCAAGGATTCCCTGGTCGCGGGGTATTCCGGCACCGCCCGCTCCCAATTCGACGGCGTGATGAACTACCAGGGCTACTCGACGGCGGGAATCAGCGCCGTCGACGGGTCTACCATTGCCGGACTGGGCCAATATTCCGTGGTAGTGAATATCCAGGGCGCAGCGCTTTCCGGCGTTGCGGCTGCCGATGGAAGGCGCATCGAGATCAGGGTCACCCATGTTCCCACCGCCGAAAGCCTCGTCCTGGAAGGCTACCGGCTCGCGTATGAATAGGCGGGCCGCCGGTTTCACCCTGGTGGAGATGATCGTCGCCATGGTCATCATGGGGATCATTGCCGCCGTGATCGGCATGATCCTGAAGCCGCCGATCGACAGCTACGTGGCTTCGAAGAACAGGGCATACCTTGCTTCGACGGCGGAGGGCGCCATTTCGCTCATTACGCGGGATATCCGCAGCGCCCTGCCGAACAGCGTCCGCATGCCGGCAAAGGGTGCCACTCACTGCATCGAGATGCTGCCGACCAACGGCGGCGGCCGCTACCGGGCCGACCGGCTGATCGACGGCACAAAGGGCAACCCCATCGACTTTGCCACCGAAACCAGCCAGTTCGACGTGCTGGCCGGAGACATCGCCAAGGCCAGTGCCGGGGACCTGGTGGCGATCTACAACCTCGGAATCCCCGACGCGGATGCTTACCGCCAGGACAACACCGCCGCCATTGCCGCACTTTCCGGGACCAGCCTGATCAAGTTGTCCGCACCGAAAAAATTTCCAGTTGATTCGCCCGCACAGCGTTTCTTCACGCTGCCGGCGAATTCGTCCGTCTACCTGTGCCTGAACGCCGGAACGGCTTCCGGCAAGGGTGCCGGCACCCTGTTCCAGTATCCGAACGCCCTGGCCGCCACTTTCGACGAATGCCCGACAGCTGCGCCCGCCAATGCGGTTGTAGTCGCCAGCCAAGTGTCGGCCTGCGCTTTCTCCTATGCGCCGGGTGTCAATGCCCGCACCGGCATCGTGACCATGACCCTAGGCCTGACCAACAGCGACGAGACCATCCAGCTCTACCGGGAGGCCCATGTCAGCAATGCGCCCTGAACGCGGGTTCGCCATCCCGGCAGCCATCTTCATTCTCGTCGTGTTCGCGGTGCTTGGGGCCGCCTTGGTGACGCTGACCTCGGTGTCCAACGAGGAAACGGCGCTGGATGTTCAGCAGACCAGGGCCTTCCGGGCGGCCCAGGGCGGCCTGGAATGGGGCTTCTACCAGGTGCGCAAGGGGACTCCGGCCTCGTGTTCCTCAGCCGGTGCCGAAGTCGCCCTCGACGCGCCGACCCTGAGCGGTTTTACGGTGACCGTCACCTGCTCCGACATTGCGGTGAACGAGGCGGGATCGCCGGCCTTCGTCCGGGTGACGGCCGTCGCCTGCAACGCGCCGGCCGGCGACCCGCCGAGGTGTCCCGGCATCCCGGCGGCGGCGACCTATGTCGAAAGAGTGCTGACGGGCATCGTGACGAGATAGCAACCAGCGGCCGAGACCTCCATGAAAACGATCCTTTCGCTAGGCAGCCGGATGGCCGCCAACCTGCGGCGGCTGGTGCCAGCCATGGCCTTGGGCGCGCTACTGGCCCTGGCGACCGGGGGCGCCCAGGCCGCGATCTACAACCTTCCCGGCGCCATCGGCTCCGGCCCGTTTTCAAGTTGTTCCCGCGTGTCGGGAACGACAACCTATCGCTGCACCGGCAGCGTTGAGCTCGGCAGCAACAATACGATCGGGTTCACTGAAAACATGACTCTGGAGATTCAAGGCAACTTCAAGGTCGACAACAATACCGTCATCGCCGGCAATCTCCATGCCGTGACCATCATCACCACCGGTGACATCGATCTCGGCAACAGCCTGACGAGTTCGGTCAACTTCAGCGCCGGCGGCAATTTCGAGGCCGGCAACAGTGCCGTCATTACCGGCAGCATCAGCGCAGTCAGCGATGTGACCCTGGGGAACAATGCCGTCATCGTCGGCAACGTCAACGCCGGCGACAATCTTTCCGTCGGCAGTGGCATCATCATCGGCAGCTGTACCTACCAGACGACGAACTACCAGTGTGGTGGCGGCACCGGCGGCGTGGGGAGCTTCACCGTCACCCCCTCGGCCACCTCCGCCAGCACCTGCGCCGTGGCCGGCGGCTCCCCGGCTGCGCCGTGGATCACCATCACCGCCAAGCACGGAACGGGCGGCAGCGGCACCACCGTAACCGGCTATACGGGAACCGTGACCATCTCGGGTATCGGCAGCGGCGCCCTGGCCATCCGGACCGGCAGCGGCACGCTGACCGGAAACAGCTACACCTTCGTTCCCGTCGACAACGGCGTCGTCCAGCTCTACCTGATCGATCCCACGGCCGAGAGCATCACGCCGGTGGCCACCGCCGGCACGGCCACCGGCACGTCCACGTCGGCCATCGCTTTCTCGGACAATGTGCTGGTCGTTGCGGATGCCGATGCCCTGACGCCGACCTATCAGCCCGTCGCCGGCCGGGGCCACAAACTGGGCGCCGCTATTTGGAGGAAGGATCCCACCTCGGGCAACTGTTCAATCAACACGGCATTCAATTCGAGCGCGGCCGCCAAGCTATGGATGACGACCGGATCGTCCCATCCCACCGGTGCTGCGGCGCCGACGGTAGCGACTTCAAATTCCTGTCTGGGAGCGTTCCAGCTGCCCGCCACGGCGCCGAGCACTACGAATATCACCCTGGCCTTCGCCAGCGGCCAGGCGTTCTTCTATCTCTGCACCACCGATGTCGGCCAGTACCAGGTCAACGTCGCCGCCGACACGCTGCCCGGATCGGCCAAGCTCCCCGTCGCCAGCAATCTCCTCACGACGGTGCCCTTCGCCATCGTAGTCTCCGGCATCCAGCAGGGAGGAAGCGCGAATGGGGGAGCATCGGCGGCGGACGGCACCGTCTTCGCCAAGGCGGGATCGGAATTCCAGGCCACGGTGGCGGCCTACCGGTGGAACAGCGCCGCCGACACGAGCGCGAGCGATGGCGTGCCGGACGGCGGTGCAACCTTCACCAACGCGACAGGCGGTGGGTTGGTGCCGAGTTATGCCCAGACTGTCACCTTGTCGGCCACCACGCCGATTACGCCGGCCACGGCAGCGACGCCGCCCGGCGGCACCCTCGGCAGCCTGGCGAACGGTGCGGTGGCAGTTACGGGAGGATCCGCCACCGTGACCAACCTTTCCTATTCGGAGGT
Source organism: Rhodocyclaceae bacterium (assembly GCA_018261935.1). Lineage (GTDB taxonomy): Bacteria > Pseudomonadota > Gammaproteobacteria > Burkholderiales > Rhodocyclaceae > JAGTRP01. The sequence continues at coordinate 40,789 of JAGTRP010000014.1, read as the reverse complement.
TGGCAGCTTTACCCTGGGTGCCGTGCCGGCCCCGAACTATCTCGGCGTGGCGGATCTCTCAAGCCGCGTCCTGATCTATTCGACCGCAGCCCAGTCGCAGAACGGCATCGTCGGGCGTTTCAAGCCCGACCGGTTCATCACTTCCGTCACCCAGGGCTGTCCCGCCGGCAGCTTCACCTATTCCCGCCAGCCCTTCAAGGTGGACATCCAGGCCGTCAATGCCGGCGGTGCAGTGACGAAGAACTATGATGGCGCCCTGGGTTTTGCCAAAGCCGTCACCTTGTCGCCGTCGAATTCCGCCGCCGGGGATCTGGCGCCGACCGCTGTCCCGGCCAGCAGCTTTTCCGCCGGCATCGCGTCCCCGACCGAAACCCTGGACATGGGTACCTACTGGCGGTCGCCGCAGACCACGCGTCTGCCGGCCAGTGAAACGACGGGCGGCGATTCGGTTGCCTCTGTGCCGGCCGATGAAGGCAGCGCCACGATCCGCTCCGGACGGGTCCGCCTCATGAGCGCCTCCGGCTCGGAACTGCTGGACCTGCCGATGACCATGCGGGTCGAATTTTGGCGGGACGCCACGGGCGGCTGGACACTCAATGCGGACGACACCTGCACCGGCAACGCCGCGTTGCCGTTTCCGCCGGACAATGCCGTATCCGTGTCGAAAACCAACGCGACGCTGCCCGCCGCAGCGTTCACGGCCATGTGCGCCTACGACAGCGGATCGCCCGGCCTGAGCAGTATCGGCTGCGGGACGCCGGGGCCGGCGTCGAAACAGTTCCTCGAAGGTGGTGCCGCCGCATTCGCCGGCAACTTCAATCTCAATTTCCAGGCCCCGGGATTGGGCAACTCCGGCACCATGGACGTGACCGCCAACGTGCCGGCCTGGCTGCGATACCCGTGGACCAGTGCGACCGCCGGCAATCCGACGGCCAAGGCCACCTTCGGCAAGGTCAGGAACAGTGCGGTCATATTCCGCCGCGAAGTGTATTGATGAAACGATGCCCGCCGGCACGCCATCCCCGGAAATCCCACCCAGGGGCTGTGAAAGATGGTGAGTGGAAAACTCGTTGAAATTTAATAGCTTACGGGATATCCTTCGCTTTAAACTTCAGTTGGTGAATTGATGCTGCCGTTGCTGCGGGGGAAGAAGGCGAAGGGGTGGATGGCGGTGGTGCGTTCCGGGGAACGCATTGATCTTGCTCATGTCATTCGCCCTGCCGGCGAACGCCCGGAAATCCGTCTTCTCGATTCCTTCGCCCTGGAAAAAGGCGAAGCCGATGCCCTGGAACAGCTGCGGGCTGTCCGCGGCCTGAGAGCCTTTCGCTGCACCACCCTGCTTGCCGAAGGCGACTATCGCCTGCTCCAGATCGACGCCCCGGCCGTCCCGGCCGAAGAAAAAGTCCAGGCGGCCCGCTGGCGCCTGAAGGACATGGTGGACTTCCCGGTGGAGAATGCCGCCATCGGCCTCCTCGACATCCCCCTCAAGGAGGGCAGTGTCGGCCGCCAGCCCACGGCCTTCGCCGTGATTGCGCCCGCCCGCACGGTGGGGGAGCGCATGCGCCTGTTCGATGGCGCCAAGGTGCCCCTGGAAGCCATCGACGTGCCGGAGCTGGCCCAGCGCAACGTCGCCGCCCTCTTCGAGGAGCCCAATCGGGGCCTGGCCTTTCTCGGGCTGGTGAATGGGGACGGGCTGCTCACCATCACCTACGGCGGCGAACTCTACGCGGCCCGGCGCATCGACGTGTCCGCCAAGGCCATGGCCGAGGCGGATCCGGAGCGGCGCCAGATGCTGGTCGAGCGCCTGGTGCTGGAGCTGCAGCGCACCCTGGATACCTTCGACCGGCAGTTCAACTTCATTTCCGTGGTGCGCCTGGTGGTGGCCTGTGAGCATCCCGTCGAGGGCCTCCTGGCGGCATTGACGGAAAACCTCTATGTGCCGGTGCAGGCCATGGATCTTTCCTCGGTGGCGGATTTTCCGGCGCTGCCGGAGCTGCGGAATCCCGACCGGCAGGCCCAGTGCCTTCGCTCCATCGGAGCCGCTCTGCGGGAGGAGGGGGCGTGAGCCAGCAGATCAACCTCCTGCTGCCCGAACTGCGGCCCAGGCGGGATTGGCTGGCTTTCCCCGTCGTGGCCGGCGCTATCTTGGCCGGCGCGGTCCTGATGATCGGCCTGGCGGCCTGGGCCAGTTATCAGGTGCAATCCCTGACGGCCATCCAGGCCCGCTCCGAAACGGATTTGAAGGTCCTGCAGCAACAGGTCCAGACCCTCGGCCAGGCGCTGGCGGGACGCAAGCCCAACCCGGCTCTGCAGGCGGAGATCGACCGCCTGGGGGAACTGCTGCAGCAGCGGGACACGGCATTCGCGGTGGTCGAAGCCGGCAAGCTCGCCCCCGGCGGCGGCCATGGGGCGGTCATGCGCGGGTTCGCCCGCCAGGCGATGGATGGCGTCTGGCTTACGGGTTTCTCGCTATCGGGCCAGGATGCCGAAATCCGCGGCCGTCTCACCCAGGCGGCCCTGCTGCCCCAGTACATCCGGCGCCTCAATGGCGAAGGAGCTTTCCAGGGGCGCCGCTTCAGCGCCCTGGACATGAAGGACGGTGCCGCCGGCGGGGCAGCGGCCAAGGTCGCGGCACCGGCCTATATCGAGTTCGTCCTGCACGGGAATCTGGCGGGCAGCGAGGCCACGAAGCCATGAAATTCCTGGGAAAGCCGTGGACAAGCCTGGCGGCACGCTACAATGCCTTCTCCCTGCGGGAAAGGCGCTTGATCGCGGCGGCTGCCGTCTTCGGGCCGTTGCTGGCCGGCTACACGCTGGTGGTGGAACCCCAGTTTCTCCGCGCCAAGAATCTGCGTCGGACCATCGACCAACAACATGCGACGATGGCGGACCTCCGGTCCCAGGCGGCCGGGCTCCAGGCCCAGACCCAAGCGGACCCGGACAGGGCGAAGAAGGCGGAGCTCGTGGCGATCAAGCACCGGCTGGAAGGGGCGGACGAGCGCCTGAAGCGGCTGCGGGACACGCTGGTGCCCCCGGAGGAAATGAACGACTTCCTGGAGCGCCTCCTGTCCGGCCATAAAAGCCTGCGATTGTTGAGCCTGAAGACCTTGGCGCCGGAAAGCATCGTGGCGCCCCAAACGGCGGCTGATGGCAAGCCGGCTCCGGCCCGCCAGTTCGACATCTACAGGCACGGGGTCGAACTGCGTCTGGAAGGCGGCTACCTGGAGCTGCTGGCCTATATCGACCAGCTGGAAAAGGCCGACAGGAAGATTCTTTGGGGACCGCTGCAGTTTTCAGTGGTGGAATACCCCAGATCGGAGCTGACCATCACCGTTTATACCCTGGGCTCCGATAAGGCATGGCTGGCGCTATGAGAAATTTGGCGATCCTGTTGTTTAGCTTGGTGGCCGCTGGAGCTGCCGCCGACACGACCGCCTTGGTCGATCCGACCCGGCCGGCCGGCGTATCGGCGAGCGCTGGTACGTCCGAGGGCGCCCAGGGAGAATGGCGCCTGCAATCGGTCCTGAGCCCCCGGGGCGGCAGGCCGACGGCCATCATCAATGGCATGGTGGTGCGCCTGGGAGAAAAAATAGGGGAGTCGCGCCTGGTCCGCCTGAGCGAGACAGAGGCAGTGCTGCAGGGACCTAAAGGGACGGAGCGCCTGCCTCTCACCCCCGAGGTGAGCAAGCTGTACGAGATGGGGAATGCCGCCGCGGTGGGCAACGGAAAAAGGAAAAAACCATGAGAAACGCCTGGATCGCCATCCTCGGCGCCATCCTGCTGGCGGCCTGCGGCGGCCCGCAGACCCGTCCCGGCGAGACCTTCGATCGCATCGGCCAGGAACTGAAGGAGGCGGCGGAGAGCAAGCCCCGGGTAGCCGCCAGCGACGCGGTGGGCAAGGCCATGATGCCGCCCCTGCAATTGGAGCCGCCGGCTCCGGCCCCGAAGCCGGTGCCGGAGCCCCGCTTCGACCTGGCGGTTAACAACGCGCCGGCCAGCCAGGTGTTCATGGCCCTGGTGTCCGGCACCCGTTACAGCATGCTGTTCCCGCCCGAGCTGTCGGGTACGGTGACCATCAACCTGAAGAGCGTCACGGTGCGCGAGGCCCTGGAAGCCATCCGGGAGATCTATGGCTACGAATACAAGTTCCAGGGCAGCCGCATCGTCATCCAGCCCAACACCCTACAGTCCCGCATCTACCAGATCAATTATCTGGTCGGTCGGCGCCAGGGAACGAGTGACATGCGCATTACCTCGAGTTCGCCCACCGTGGCCAATCCCAGCGGCTCCACGGGCGGGACGACCGGAGCGGCCACTCCGGCGATGCCGGCGGGGGCAACCCCCGGCGCCCCCGGGTCCCTGCCCATGGGCGGTTCTGATTCGAGCCGGGTGCGGACCTCATCCGACAACGATTTCTGGCGCGACTTGCAAAAAGCCCTGGAAACCATCGTCGGCACCGGAGATGGGCGCAACGTCATCCTCAACGCCATGTCCGGCGTGGTGCTGGTCAAGGCCATGCCGGCCGAGTTGCGGGCGGTGGAAGGCTACCTCAAGGCCACCCAGCTGATGGTGGAGCGCCAGGTCATGCTGGAGGCGAAAATCCTCGACGTGCAGCTCAACGAGTCCTTCCAGACCGGCATCAACTGGGCCAAGTTCAGCGGCCACGACCAGCGCTGGGCCGGCGGCGTTGTGGCGCCCGGCACCACCCTGGGTGCGACCGGTGCCCTGGTCGGTTCCGCGGCCGGCATCGGCACGGGCACCGGTGTGGCCGCCCTGCCGGGCAAGGCCGGCGCGCTAATGACCCAGGCCCTGGGCAAGGGTTTCTTCGGCCTGGCTTTCCAGTCCGGGGATTTCGCGGCCATGCTTTCCTTCCTGGAAACCCAGGGGGATGTCCAGGTCCTCTCCAGTCCCCGCATCGCCGCCCTCAACAACCAGAAGGCCGTGCTCAAGGTCGGCGAGGACAACTATTTCGTGACCAACATTTCCACCTCCACCACCGCCAGCGGCACGAGCACCATCACCACACCCACGGTCACGCTGCAGCCTTTCTTCTCCGGCATCGCCCTCGATGTGACGCCCCAGATCGACGACGACGGCAATATCACCCTCCATGTCCATCCGGTGGTGACGGTGGTGGAGGAAAAATCCAAGGCGGTGGACCTGGGCACCCTGGGGACCTTCACCCTGCCGCTGGCTTCCAGCAGCATCAACGAGAGCGACTCCATCGTCCGGGTGCAGGACGGCCACATTGTCGCCATCGGCGGACTGATGAGCCAGCGGCAGTCCAACGACCGCAACGGGCTGCCGGGCATCAGCCGGGCGCCGGTCGTCGGTGCCGTATTCGGGCAGAAGTCCGCCGTCGCCAACAAGCGGGAGCTGGTCATTCTCATCAAGGCGACGGTCATCCAGGATGGGAGTTCCTGGCGGGAGGATCTGGCGGAGGCTCAGGAGCGGCTGCAGGCGCTGGATCCGCGTAAGGCGCCCTGGCGGCAACCGCAGTGATGGATTAGACGAGGCATTCGTGTACCTTGAACATTTCGGCCTGACGGAATTGCCGTTCGGCATTACCCCCGACACCGCCTATGCTTTCAGCAGCCAGAGCCACCAGGAAGCCCTTAACACCCTTTTGGTAGCCCTGGGCGGCGGCGAGGGGTTCGTCAAGATCACCGGCGAGGTGGGCACCGGCAAGACCCTGCTCTGCCGCCGGTTGCTGCAGGCTTTGCCGAAGAATACGGTGTCGGCTTACCTGCCGAATCCCTTCATGGCCCCCCGCACCCTCATGCTGGCGATCGCCGAGGAACTGGGATTGGCCGTCATGCCGACCACCGACGACTACTACCTGCTGCAGCGGCTCAACCTCGCCCTCCTGGAAATTGCCCGGGGCGGGCGCAACGTGGTGCTGTGCATCGACGAAGCCCAGGCCATGCCCCTGGAAACCCTGGAAGCCCTGCGCCTCCTTTCCAACCTGGAAACGGAGAAGCGCAAGCTCCTGCAAATCGTGCTTTTCGGGCAGCCGGAACTGGACGAAAAACTGGTCATGCCGTCGGTGCGGCAACTTCTGCAGCGCATCGCCTTCCATTACCGGTTGCAGGGGATATCGCGGAAGGAGATCACCCTCTACCTCACCCATCGTTTGCGGGTGGCCGGTTACCGCTACGAGGGCCTGTTCAGCGGCGGTTCCATCCGGGCCCTTTACCGGGCCAGCCGAGGCACGCCCCGGCTGGTCAATATCCTGGCCCACAAGGCGCTGCTGGCCGCCTTCGGCGAAGGCCGGCATCTGGTGAAGGCCCGGCATGTCCGCAAGGCCGCCAAGGATACGGAGGGGGCCCGTTCCCCCGGGTGGTGGTGACGTGAGCCTGATCAATGAAATGCTGCGCGACCTGGAGGCGCGCCGAGCCGGCGAACTCGGGAAACGGGACCTGCAACGGGACGTCAGGCCCCTGCCCGGCACGCGGCCTTCCTCGCCGATGGCGTCGCGTCTGTTAGTCCTCGGCAGCTTCCTGACGGCCTTGGTGGCCGGTGGGGCGTTGTGGTGGTGGAGCGACCTGTGGCCCCGGAACGTGGCAGTCCCCGAGCCTGCCCCCATCAAGGCGGTAACTCCCCCGGCAGCGGCGCCGGCGGCGCTGTCGCCTGTCGCCACGGCGCCGGTCGAGGTCTCTCCGGATGCCGTGAAAGAAGCCTTGAGTCTGTCCCAGATACTCGGCTCCGCGTCGGTGGAGGCCCCCCCGGCTTCCCCGGCGGAGAAGCGGCCGGCGCCGAGCCAGGCCAGGCCGCCCGTCGCGGCCAGGGAGGCCGTAAGTCAGCCGGGCGCTTCCAGGGCGCCGGCTTCGGCCATGCCCCTGGCAGAAGCGCCAGCGGTGAAGCCGAAGGGCGGTGAAAGCGCGGCGCCTAGTGCCGGCAATATCGAGAAAACCATCGTCCTGGGCACGCCCCGGGAGAGGGCCGACGCCGAATACCGGCGAGCCCAGGCATTGCTGGCTGCCGGCGGATCGTCCCAGGCCCCGGTGGAAGCGCTCCAGCTTGCCCTGAAGCAGGATGGGACCCACCTTCCGGCCCGGCAATTGTTGCTCAAGGTCTTGCTGGAATCCCGCCGCATCGATGAAGGAATGGCCCTTCTGCAGGAAAGCGTCGAGCAGCAGCCGGCGCAGATCGGGTGGGCCATGTCCCTGGCTCGCCTGCAGGTAGAACGGGGCGACCTCGCCGCAGCCGAGCACACCCTGGCCCGCTCCCAGTCGTTTGGCGCGGCCAGCGCGGAATATGCCGGCTTCCAGGGCTATCTCCTCCATCGGATGGGGCAATTCCGGGAAGCCGCCGAGCGTTACCTGGCGGCCACCCGGATCGCGCCGGCGGAAGGGCGGTGGTGGTTCGGGCTCGGGCAGGCCTTGGAAGGGAGCGGCCGTGCCGAGGACGCGCGTCAGGCCTTCCGCCGCGCCCTTGAAGCCGGCAATCTCAATGCCGACCTGATGACCCTGGCGGATCGGAAGGTTCGCTGACCCAAGGTATCGCCATTATTTGACGATAGTGGGAAATTCGGCCACCAGGCGCGCGATGGACGGTTCAGCGGCGCTGCGCTTCTTCCACTGCGCCAGCACTTCTTCCGCCCGGTCAGGGTAGGCTGCTACCGCCCGCCGGAGCGCCAACCTGCCTTCGTCCTGGCGTCCGGCCAGGGCCAGGAGGTGGGCACATTTGAAAACGATGTCGCGGCTGGCCGAAAAGCGCTGGGCGCGGTCGCAGTTCTGCAATTTCAACTCAAGGTTGTCCCTATCGTCCGCCATCAGGTTCGCCACCGCCAAATCCACATAAGGGCGCAGCAGGGATTCGCGGGCGAGGCGCTTCAGGGCGTCTTCGGTCAGTTGCCGCCCTTCCTGCGCGGAGGCGGCGGCCAGGCGGCCATTGAGGGCGTCCTCCAGCAGGCCGTAGTCTCGATGCAGGTTATATAAGGTCAGGCCCCCCAGGGCCAGGAACGCCGCCATGGCGTAAGGAGCCGAGCGGCCCGGTTGCAGAACCCGGTTGGTCCGGCTGCCCGCTCCCGCCAGCAGGGCGGCGACGGCGAGGAAGAAGCCGTACCACAGGGGGTATTCCAGGTTGGAATGAATGCCTAATACCAGGGCCATGGCGATGATCCACCAGACTTCCGGGGTACGGGGAGCCCGCAGTAGGCCGGCGACCCACCGCCCTACGAGGATCAGCAGCAGGAGGCCCGCAGCCAAGCCCATTTCAGCCAGCAGATTGAGAACAATATTGTGGGCATGTTCCGGAAGTCCCGGCGAACGCCATGGCATCAGATCGAGCACGTGCAGATGGACCTGCCGGGTGTATTGGCCAAAACCGGCGCCCAGCCAAGGGTTCTCCAGGAAGGCGTCGAGGGCGATGCGCCATAGGGCCAAGCGCACGGAGTCGTAGGAGCCCTGTGCCAATCTGGTACCGGAGGTGGCGATATTCGCCGGAACGGGCACCCAGCTGGCGTTGAACGCCAGTTGGCAAAGAAGACTGCCTACCAGGGCGCCGATGCTCCAGCGCGCCAGCATTCTCGTGGCCCGATCGGGTTGGCGCCACGCCCAGGCCAGGGAAAAGACCGCCAGGCCGATTGCATAGAGCCAGCCTGAGCGGGAACCGGAAAGGACCGCGAAAGGCAGCAGGACGAGAAAACAGGCGGCTGTGGCAGCAACGCCCAGCCGGCCGCGAGTCCGGAGATAAAGTGCCGATGCTACGCCGAGCCAGAGGTGGTCGGCAAAGTTGTTGGGCTGCGCCAGGTTGCCCCGCAACCCGCCTCCGACATGAGGGAAAGTCCACGGCAGCCGCGCCAGCCCCGCCAGCTGTATGCCGCCGGTGAGAGCCTCTAGCAAGGCACCGATCAGGATGGCCGTCGCCAGGATGTCGGCGAAGGCTTGCAGGCCACAGGTCTGGGCAAGCCGGCGGCCCAGGATGACCAGCACGATGGTCCATACCATGTAGCAGCCGAATATCAGGAGCCGGTCGGTCTGGACATCGCTCAGGAACATCCACTGCACGGCCGCGAGCAGCATCAGGCCGACCGGGAGCAGGGCGATTTCGGGGATATCCAAAGGCTCCGTGCCGATTCCCCGCCATAGGAAGGTCAGTGCAACGAAACTCAACGCCGCCGCTGTCCACTCCTGGAAAAAGGTGGGGATGGGATTGTAGTGATGGGCCATCAGAAAAGGCACCGTCGCCATGAGGGCGATGGCGGCCAGGGATACGACCAGATGCAGCGTTTTCGACTTGTTCAGCATGAGCGGGATTATCTCAGTTCCGCAAGGCCCGGGCGATCACTGCGACTTCCACCCGGGCGGCGCCATGCAGCTTGAGCGTGCGGGCGCATTCGCTCAGGGTTGCCCCCGATGTCATGACGTCGTCTATGAGCAGGGTGCGCTGGCCCGAAAGGTCGGCCGAGCACTCGAAGGCGCCGCGCACGTTGGCGGCTCGCTCGGCCAGCGGCAATTCAGCCTGGGAGGCCGTGGGGCGCGTTCGGCGGACACTGTCCACATCCAGGCGGACATTCAGCCGATGGCCGACGATGCGGGCGATCTCGGCCGCCTGATTGAATCCGCGCTCCCGCAATCGGGCGGGATGGAGCGGCATGGGTACGATCCGATCGAAATCGCGGCTCCCCTGGGCGTCGGCCAGTTGCCCCCCGAACCATCCGGCCAAGGCTAATTGGCCGCCGTACTTGAAGGCATGGATGAGGCGATCCAGGGGGAAATCGTAACGGTAGAGGGTGCAGGTCCCATCGAAGTAGACCGTCCGGCTCAGGCAGTGGCCGCACCGCTCGCCGTGGGCGGTCGGCTCGGCGCATTGGGGGCAGCGGTTCGGGGGGAGAAGCGGCAGATCGGCCGCGCAACCCGGGCACACGATGGCGGCGGCATCGCCTCCGCACAGCAGGCAGGCGTTTGGAAGGAGGGCCTGCAACGCCTTTCGGCCGAGCCGGGCGAAGCCTTGGGTTAGAATTGACACGGTAGGCGACGTACTCGATAATTCATAATTACGAACGCTTACGCGCGCCGTCTTTTTGTGGTTTTCTCAAGGTCTCCTGACATGCAAGTTTCTTCTGTCGCCGCTCCCGCACGTTCCGCCGTTCCGCTGTGGACGGTGGAAGCCGTCCTGGCCCTGTATGAATTGCCTTTGATGGATCTGATCTGGCGTGCCCAGGAAGTGCATCGGCAGAATTTCGATCCCAACGCCATTCAACGCTCGAGCCTGCTGTCGGTCAAGACCGGGGGCTGTTCCGAGGACTGCGGCTACTGTTCCCAGTCGGCCAAGCACAAGCAGGCCGGCCTGGAGCGGGAGCGCCTGATGCCGGTGGAAGAGGTGGTGGCCGCTGCCCAGGTCGCCAAGGACAAGGGGGCTTCCCGCTTCTGCATGGGGGCCGCCTGGCGCAGCCCCAAGGATGGCGACCTCGACCGGGTGCTGGAGATGGTGCGGGAGGTGAAGGCCCTCGGCATGCAGACCTGCGTCACCCTGGGTATGCTCAAGGAAGGCCAGGCCGAGAAGCTGAAGGAAGCCGGCCTCGATTACTACAACCATAACCTGGATACCGATGCCGAATTCTATGGCCAGGTGATCAAGAGCCACACCCAGGCCGACCGTCTGGATACCATCGACCAGGTCCGGCAGGCGGGCCTCAATGTCTGTTCCGGCGGCATCATCGGCATGGGCGAGAGCCGCAAGAACCGGGCGGCCATGATCGTCCAGCTCGCCAACCTGGAGACGGTCCCCGAGTCGGTGCCCATCAACAACCTGGTGGCGGTTCCCGGCACGCCAATGGCCGACCAGCCTCCCCTCGACCCCTTCGAGTTCGTCCGCACCATCGCCGCTGCCCGCATCACCATGCCCAAGTCCTGGGTGCGGCTGTCCGCGGGCCGGGCGGAAATGAGCGACGAACTGCAGGCCCTCTGTTTCCTGGCCGGCGCCAATTCCATCTTCTACGGTGAGAAGCTGCTAACGACCGGCAACTCGGACCTGGAGAAGGATGATGTCCTCTTCCAGCGCCTGGGGCTGAAGGCGGTTTGACCGCCGGGTTTGTCGATCCGCGCCAGGTTCGGCGCGGCTTCGCCAGAGTCGCCGCCGATTACAGCGGCGCCGATTTTTTTTCCCGTGAAATCGACCGGCGCATGCAGGAGCGCCTCGATTTCGTCCGTATCGAGCCCCACCGCATTGTCGACCTGGGCTGCAGCCAGGGCGCCAGTCAGGCGCCCCTGCAGGCTCGCTATCCGAAGGCCCAGTATGTCGGTGTCGACCTGGTGCCAGAGATGCTGCAGGCGGCCGCCCGGCCCCGTTCGGCGTGGCAGCGCTGGCTGCCTTTCCGCCGGGAAGGGGGGGCAGCCTTTGCGGCTGCCGATGCCGTCCATCTGCCCCTGAAAAGCGCTAGCGCCGGGCTGGTGTGGTCCAACCTTCTTCTCCATTGGCTGGACGATCCTCTGCCGGCCCTGGCGGAAGCCCATCGGGTTCTCGAAGTGGGCGGGCTCCTCATGTTCTCCACCCTGGGGCCGGATACCCTCAAGGAATTGCGCTCAGCCTTTGCCGACGGCTACGCCCATACCCAGCGCTACATCGACATGCACGACCTGGGCGACATGCTGGTGGCCTGCGGTTTCGCTGACCCGGTGATGGATATGGAAATGGTGACGCTGACCTACGATTCCGTCGATGCCCTATTGGCGGAACTGCGGGCGGCGGGGGCCTCCTGCGCCATGCGGTCCCGCCGCCATGGGCTCGCCGGACGGCGGCTGTGGGAGTCGGCCCGGGCCGCCTATGAAGCGCTACGGGTCGAGGGTAAGCTGCCCGCCACTTTCGAAGTGGTCTATGGCCATGCCTGGAAAGCTTCTCCCAAGAAAACGGCGGATGGCCGCTCGGTTGTCCGTTTCGAGCGGCCGGACAGGAAGTAGCTAGCCTGCGTCCGCCCGGGGTCAGGCTGCCAGGGCGGCCTGCAGTTCCCGGATGTCGTCTTCCGCCTCGGCCACCAGATCGGCGTAGCGGGCCCGATCCTGATCCAGGGTTTCGCTGTCGGCCGCAGCGGGGGCGCCGGGCAGCCATTCGAACTTGCCGCCGGCCAGCAGGTTGGCGAAGTAGAGGACGTCCCGCAGGCTGAACGGGGTGTCGGTGCCACAGGGGCGCTCGTGGTCCCGCACGGCGTCGACAATGCGCTCCGGCAGGCCGAGGAGGTGCAGCAGGCTTTCCCCGATGCTCTCGTGCCAGCCGACCACCAGTTCCACCACCGCCGCCTGGTCTTCCTGGTACGCCGGATATTTGGCGGCCCGGTAGAGCAGATAAAAGATACCGATGTCGTGCACCATCCCGGCCAGCAAGGCCTCGTCCGGGTTGACCCGGCCGAGGCGGCGGGCGAGGACACGGGAGATGGCCGCTACTTGCAGGGAGTGTTCCCAGGTCAGCTTTGCAAGGTTGGCGAAAACTTCCAGTTGCCGCGACCTCAGCATCTGATCCATGGCGACCGCCAGCGAAGTGGTGCGCACCGCTTCGAAGCCCAGGCGGCTGATGGCGGCCTTCAAGTCCGAAATGGGTTTGCCCGACGGGTTGTAGGGGATGGAGTTGGCAAGACGCAGCAGCTTGCTGGCGATAAGCGGCTCGACGCTGATGACCTGCGCTACCTTCTCGAGGGAAACGTTGGCGTCCTTGAGGGTATTGCGCACGACGACGGCGGCGTCGAGGCAGGTCGGGAAATTGATATCGCCCGACAGGTCCTGAGCGATGTCCTCGAGGATACGGAAATGGAAATTTTCGTCGCGATCCATGTCAGCCTTTGATATAGCGTTCCAGTTCGGCAATCAGGAATTGCTGGTCGTCCACGGTTTCCTTGACCAGGTCGCCGATGGAGATGACTCCCAGCACGCAGCCGTCGGAGTCCAGTACGGGCAGGTGGCGGAAATGCTTTTCGGTCATCAGCGCCATGCACTGTCCCAGATTGTGGGAGAGGGTGACGTAGGCCACCTTGTCGCTCATGACTTCCTTGACCAGGGTGTCCTGGGAGTTCCGACCCTGCAGCGTTACCCGGCGCGCGTAGTCGCGCTCGGAAAAAATACCCACCAATTGCTCGCCATCGAGCACCAGCAGGGCGCCCACGTTGTTATGGGCCATGACGGCGAGAGCGTGATAAACCGTGTCCTTGGGGGAGACGACGGCCAGGGGGCGTTGTTTTTCGGCGAGAAGCTGCTTGAGTGTTTTCATGATTTGACTCCTCTGCTGGGTTGGTCTTGTTCTTGGCAGAGTCTAGTCGCGTGCCGGGGTGATGCCAAGCGGCGGCAACAAAAAAGGCAGCCTGCCGGCTGCCTTCTTCAGGTGCGCAGATCTTGTCGCTCAGCGCAGTCCGGCAGCGTACTCCGCCACAGCCTTGATTTCCGCATCGGAGAGCTTGGCGGCGACGTTGCGCATCATGCTTTCCGGGTCGTTGGCGCGGTCGCCTTGACGGAAGGCCTTCAGCTGGGCTTCGGTATATTCCGGGTACTGGCCCGAGAGGCGCGGGAACTGGGCCGGCAGGCCAGCACCGGCGGGGCCGTGACAGCCGGCGCAGGCCGGAACGCCCTTCTTGAAGTCACCCATGCGCCACAGCTTCTGGCCCAGGGCGATCTGGCTCTCATCCTTGGCGGCAGCCGGCTTCAGCTTCTGCTGGGAGAACCAGGCGGCGACGTTGCGCATGTCCTCGTCGGACAGGGGGGCGGCCATGCCCATCATGATGGGGTTGTTACGGGCGGCGGGCTTGCCGTCGACAGCCTTGAAGTTGCTCAGCTGCTTGTGGATGTACTCCGGCACTTGCCCGGCCAGATTGGGGTTGGCGGAAGCCGGGCTGTTGCCGTCGGCACCATGGCAAGCAACACAAATCGTCTCGGCAACCGTCTTGCCTTTGGCCGGATCACCCTTGGTCGCGGGTTCTTCGGCTGCGTTGGTGATGAAACTGGCGGCGAGCAGTGCTGCCAGCGCTGTCATACGAATCATTTTCTAGCTCCTTCTGCGCGTCTGGGGGCTCAGGTTGCCGGGAACGGAAGTTACAAACCTGTTATTCTATATCATTTGGCCAGCCGGCTGGCGTATTCCTTGAGCTTTTTATGCCTTTGCTTCAACGAGCAGAATTTCACACCACGGTTGCCCATCTGCGCGACCTTCCTTTCGATGCCGTCAGCGAAGTGGCCTTCGCCGGCCGCTCCAATGCCGGCAAGTCGTCCGCGATCAATACCCTGGCCGGCCGTGTCCGCCTCGCTTTCGTCAGCAAAACGCCGGGCCGCACCCAGCACCTGAACTATTTCCGTCTCGGGGAAGGCAAGTATCTGGTGGATTTGCCGGGCTATGGCTATGCCAAGGCGCCGGAGGCGATCCGTACCCAGTGGGAGGGCCTCATCGGTCCCTATCTGCAAGGACGCAGCCCCCTGGTCGGTCTGGTGGTCATCATGGATTCCCGGCATCCCATGACCGACCTGGATCGCCGCCTGATCGAGTGGTTTCGGCCGACCGGGCGTCCGATCCACGTGCTGCTGTCGAAATCCGACAAGCTGACGCGCCAACAATCCCTGCAGACCCTGCGGGCGATCAAGGCGGAACTGGCCCAGATGAGTCCGCAGTACTCCGTGCAGCTCTTTTCGAGCCTGAAGAAGACCGGCATCGAGGAAGCCGAGGCCGTGCTGGCCGGCTGGCTGGGCTTGCCACTGCCCGAGGCGAAGGCAAAAATAAAAGGGCCCCCGGAAAAGGGGAGTCCGGGGGCCAAAATGCCTTAACGAGATTAAGGCACCCGCTCAGGGAGGTAAAGCGGGAGATGGCGCGTGCCATCTGCGTTATAAGATGAAGCGCCCTGGCGAAAGTTCCCAACAATTTGAGGCTGCATTAACTCCTTCGAAGGTCGAAACATGAGTGCTACCGGACATTTTCCTTCCACTCGCCTGCGGCGCATGCGCCGGGACGATTTTTCCCGCCGCCTGATGCGCGAATCGGTGCTGACCCCCGACGATTTCATCTATCCGGTTTTCGTGCTGGAAGGAGAAGGGCGGGTCGAAAAGGTCGCCTCCATGCCCGGGGTGGAACGGCAATCCCAGGATATCCTGCTGCGCACCGCCGAACGGGCGGTGAAATTGGGCATTCCGGCCCTGGCCCTCTTTCCTGTCATCGATACCCCCCTCAAGTCCCTGGGGGCGGAAGAGGCCTACAACAGCGCCGGGCTGGTGCCGCGGGTGGTGCGCACCTTGAAGAAGGAATTTCCGGAGCTGGGGGTGATCACCGACGTGGCGCTGGACCCATACACCAGCCATGGCCAGGACGGCCTCATCGACGAGACCGGCTACGTCCTCAATGACGAGACCCTGGAGGTGCTGGCCAAGCAGGCCCTTTGCCATGCCGAGGCCGGTGCCGACGTGGTGGCGCCTTCCGACATGATGGATGGCCGTATCGGCAGGATCCGGGCCGAGCTGAACCGGGCGGGGCAGATCTATACCCGCATCCTGGCCTATTCGGCCAAGTATGCTTCCAGCTTCTACGGGCCTTTCCGGGACGCGGTTGGCTCCGCCGGTAATCTCGGCAAGGGCAACAAATACACCTACCAGATGGATCCGGCCAATACCGACGAAGCGCTGCGGGAAGTGGCCCTGGACCTGGAGGAGGGGGCCGACATGGTGATGGTGAAGCCCGGCATGCCCTACCTCGATATCGTGCGGCGGGTGAAGGACGAGTTCAAGGTGCCGACGTTTGCCTATCAGGTGAGCGGCGAGTACGCCATGCTCAAGGCGGCGGCCCAGAACGGCTGGCTGAACGAAGAGGCCTGCGTGCTGGAGAGCCTGCTTGCCTTCAAGCGGGCTGGCGCCGATGGCATCCTGACCTACTTCGCCCTGGATGCGGCGGCCTGGCTGAAGGCCTGACCGTCAGGCGCTGACCGGGGCGCCTGCCTGGGACAGGCAGGCGAAGTAAAGCATGGGCCACTGCCGGGGCCATTCGGCCAGCGGCTCCCGGGTGAAGCCGCTACGGCCGTACTGTTCCCAGCGCCCCGTTACGTAACAGCGCAGGAGATTGGCCAGGGCGCCGAAGTCGGCGTCCGGCTTCAGATTCTCCTGGGTGGCGGCAATGCGTAGCGACTGCTTGAGCGCCGCCTCGACCTTGTCCAGCAGGGCATTTATCCGGACCTGCAGGCGCTCGTTCTCCCCGACCAGGGCATCGCCGATGAGGACCCGGGTCATGCCCCGGTTCTTCTGGGAGAAATGCAGCAGCAGGGAAAGGATCAATTCCACCTGTCGCAGTCCCCGGCTCTCTTCGGAAGTGACCTGGTTGATGACGCCGAAAAGACTCTGCTCGATGAAGTCGATGAGTCCCTCGAACATCTGGGCCTTGCTGGCGAAGTGCCGGTAAAGGGCTGCCTCCGAGCAGTCCAGGCGGGCCGCCAGGGCGGCAGTGGTGATCTTTTCCCCCTTGGGTGTCTCCAGCATCTCCGCCAGGGCCTGCAGAATTTGCAGGCGGCGTTCCCCCGGTTTTGCAGCCATGTTCTTCTCCCCGAAATATGCCTCGATTATAGCCGGCGCACCCGCTTGGGCAGGTCCAGGACGGATCTCACCTTCACATCCACGAAAGGGGATTGGCGGGAGCCAGCGCTCACCCACACGGTCTTCATGCCCAGGGATTTGGCAGCGACCAGGTTGGCCAGGCTGTCCTCCACCATGATGCAGCGCCTGGGGTCTAGCCCTTCGGCCTTCAGCAGGGCACGGAATCCCGCCAGCATGGGTTTGGGCTGGAAGCGCAGTTTCTCCACCGAATAGACGGCGTCGAACAGCCGGGTCATGCCGGTGAGACGCAGGACTGCCTCGGTGTAATGGCCGGGGGCGTTGGAGAAAAGGATCTTGCGGCCGGGGAGGCGGCGCAGCACCGCCTTGGTTGCCCGGTTGAACACCAGCATCGCCTTCAGGTCCGGGAAGCGGTGGGTTTCCCGCAGAAAGTGATGGGGATCGGTGCCGTGATGGCGCATCAGCCCCAGGAGGGTGGCGCCGTAGCGGACCCAGTAGTGCTGGCGCAGGCGGGTCGCTTCATGCTCGTCCACGTCGAGGTGGCGCTCGATGTATTCCCGCATCGCCGTGTTGATGTGCGGGAAGATGTGCGGGTTGGCGTCGTGGAGGGTATTGTCCAGGTCGAACAGCCAGATGGGGGCGGGATGCATAACCGGCGATGCCCCCTGACCGGGTCAGTGGCTCCGGATCATGGTGCCGACGCCGTGGTCGGTGAGGATTTCCAGCAGCAGCGCATGCTCGACCCGGCCGTCGATGATGTGCACGCTCTTGACGCCGTTGCGGGCGGCATCGAGGGCAGAACCGATCTTGGGCAGCATGCCGCCGGAGAGAGTCCCGTCGGCCACCATCTCGTCGATCTCCCGCGGGGTAATGCCGGTCAGCAGGTTGCCCGCCTTGTCGAGGACTCCGGGGGTGTTGGTGAGCAGCACGAGCTTCTCTGCCTTGAGGACCTCGGCGATCTTGCCGGCCACCACGTCGGCGTTGATGTTGTAGGTCTCGCCGTCCTTGCCGACGCCGATGGGGGCGATGACCGGGATGAAGGCGCCGGAATCCAGCAGGCCAATGAGGGAGGGGTCGATCTGGGTGATGTCGCCGACCTGGCCGACATCGATCAGGTCACCCGGTTTGTTCTTGTCTTCCAGCAGGAGCTTCTTGGCCCGGATGAAATTGCCATCCTTGCCGGTCAAGCCCACGGCCTTGCCGCCATGCTGGTTGATGAGATTGACGATTTCCTTGTTGACCTGGCCGCCCAGGACCATCTCCACCACTTCCATGGTTTCCGCATCGGTGACCCGCATGCCCTGGACGAATTCCCCCTTCTTGCCGACCCGGGTCAGCAGGTTCTCGATCTGGGGCCCGCCGCCGTGGACCACGACGACATTGAACCCGACCAGCTTGAGAAGCACCACGTCCCGGGCGAAGCACTGCTTCAGGTGGTCATCGGTCATGGCATTGCCGCCGTATTTGACGACCAGCGTCTTGCCGTGGAAACGCTTGATGTAGGGCAGGGCTTCAGCCAGGATGGCGGCCTTGATGCCGGGGGCGAGGTTATCGAGACTCATGGCGGGCTCCGTGGAAAGTCGCGGCGGATTTTACCCGCCGGTGGGGCAAAGAAAAAGGCCGGGAGGTCGCCCCGATCCACTCATGGCTGTTGAGGCAAGCGCTGCGGCAGGAGCAGGATGGCGTCCCGGTTGCTCCAGGAGAAACACTGGCTAGCCGCCTCGCGCCAGGGCAGCCAGCGGTAGGCGAGATGTTCGTCGGGAGCCAGGCTGACGGGCAGCGGGGCGGGTACGGTGAGCCCGAAGACATGTTCCGTATTGCTGGTGATTCCCGGGGCGTAGCGGTGGCGCCATTCCGGAAAGATTTCGAAGGTATTGGTCAGCTGCCAATCCGTGAGGGCACGGCGGTCGGCGTCGATGCCGGTCTCCTCCAGGACTTCCCGGCGGGCGGTGTCGAGCAGGGACTCGTCGTCCTCCTGGCTGCCGGTGACGGACTGCCAGTAACCCGGATGGGAAGCGCGCTCCAGCAGCAATACATCGAGCGCCGGTGTATGGATGACCACGAGGACCGATATCGGTTTCTTGTGGGCCGTCATTGGTCGGGCAGGAGCGGCAGGTCGGCCGCGGGGGTATCCAGCAGGACCCAGAGGGGCCTGCCGGCATCCCGGTCGATCTCTGCCGCCGACTGGAAGACCTCGACCAGGGCGGAGAAGCCTTCCGGATCGGCGGAACGCAGGTCCTGCAGTCCCTCGATCAGCAGAATTTGGCCCGAGGCGGGCTGCCAGTCCGGATCCGTCAGGCAATCGTGCAGGGCATCCAGGTTGGCGCCGTACCAGTCCGGGAAGGCGAGGGCGAGGCCCAGTTGGCGCAGCACCCCTTCGCTGTCGGTGGAATGGCTGATCACGACCCTGGAAAGCTTCATGCGGACCGCACCGGCGGCCTTTTCGATGGCATTCCGGCGCTGGGTTGGCAGATGGAAGACACCGGCCCGGGAGGCGTCGTGGAAAAGGCTCGCGGTCATTTCCTACTCCTCGATGCGGCGGAAAGTGCGGTAATGGTCCTGCGTATAGTAGAACTCGGCGGTCGCCGCCGGGTCGCCGCCGGCGATGATGCGCCGGGGGCCGCGGTCGCGGCTGCCCGGGGTTTTTACCGTGTATTCATGGTAATAGCCCCGAGGCTTGGCGGGCAGGCGGCGCTCGAAGTTGCCGAAAACGGTGCCGTCCTTGCTATAGGGATAGGGGCCTCCCCGCTTGATGAGAGCGAGGGTATTGCGGGCTTCCGGCGGCAGCTCGGCAGCCGCGACGGCGGCTGCCGAATCTCCCCACCAAGCCACCGCTGCCGGTGGCCAGAAGGCGCTTCCCAGCAGCAGGACGGCCAGAAAGCGCAGCCAAGCCGCCATGTCAGTGGCTGCCGACCTCGACCGAGGTCTCGACCTTCTGGCGAAGGCGAATGTGCAGCTCGCGCAGCTGCTTTTCGTCCACGCCGCTCGGCGCATCGGTCAGGAGGCATTGCGCCCGCTGGGTCTTGGGGAAGGCGATGACGTCGCGGATGGACTCGGCACCGGTCATCATGGTGACGATGCGGTCCAGGCCGAAGGCCAGGCCGCCGTGGGGCGGGGCGCCGTACTTGAGGGCGTCGAGCAGGAATCCGAACTTGGCCTGGGCTTCTTCCTCGCCGATGGCCAGGGCATCAAAGACCTTGCTCTGGACGTCGGCGCGATGGATACGCACCGAGCCGCCGCCGATTTCCCAGCCGTTGAGGGCCAGGTCGTAGGCCTTGGCCAGGCAGCGGCCGGGGTCGGTGACGAGGAAGTTCAGGTGCTCGTCCTTCGGGCTGGTGAAGGGGTGGTGGCAGGCGGTCCAGCGCTTCTCTTCCTCGTCGTATTCGAACATGGGGAAGTCGACGACCCACAGGGGCTCCCAGGCCTTGCCGTTCAGGTAGCCCTTCTCGTGGCCGATCTTGCTACGCAGCGCTCCCAGGGCGTCGTTCACCACCTTGGCCTTGTCGGCGCCAAAGAAGATCAGGTCGCCGGACTGGGCGCCGGTGCGTTCCATGATGGCCTTGAGGGCCTCCTGGTGGATGTTCTTGACGATGGGCGACTGCAGGCCGGATTCGTTCAGTTGAGTGGCGTCGTTGACCTTGATGTAGGCCAGCCCCTTGGCGCCATAGATGCCGACGAACTTGGTGTATTCGTCGATCTCGCCCCGGGTCAGGCTGGCGCCGCCGGGAATGCGCAGGGCCGCCACCCGGCCGCCTTCGCTGTTGGCGACGCCGGAGAAGACCTTGAAGGCCACGTCCTTGACCGCATCGGTGACTTCGGTGAGTTCCAGGGTGACCCGCAGGTCCGGCTTGTCGGAGCCGAAGCGGCTCATGGCCTCGGCGTAGCTCATGCGCGGGAAGGGATTGGGCAGGTCGACATCGATGGCGTCCTTGAAGACGTAGCGGATCAGTTCCTCGATGAGGGCGGTGATCTGCTGCTCGTCCATGAAGGAGGTCTCGATATCCACCTGGGTGAACTCGGGCTGGCGGTCGGCGCGCAGGTCCTCGTCCCGGAAGCACTTGGTGATCTGGTAGTAGCGGTCGTAGCCGGCCACCATGAGCAGTTGCTTGAAGAGCTGGGGCGACTGGGGCAGGGCGAAGAACTGGCCCGGGTGGACCCGGGACGGCACCAGGTAGTCGCGAGCGCCTTCCGGCGTGCTCTTGGTCAGCATGGGGGTTTCCACGTCGATGAAGCCGTGGTCGTCCAGGAAGCGGCGGAAGGCGCGGGCCGTCTTGTAGCGCAGCATGAGGTTGTTCTGCATCTGCGGGCGGCGCAGGTCGATGACCCGGTGGGTGAGGCGCACGTTCTCGGAGAGGTTCTCCTCGTCCAGTTGGAAGGGCGGGGTGACGGAGGCATTCAGGACCTCGATGTCGTGGCAGAGGACCTCGATCTCGCCGGAAGCCAGGTTGGCGTTGGTGGTGCCGGCGGGCCGCGGCCGCACCTTGCCGGTGATCTTCAAGCAGAACTCGTTGCGGACGGATTCGGCGATCTGGAACATCTCCGGGCGGTCCGGGTCGCAGACCACCTGGGCGAGGCCTTCCCGGTCACGCAAGTCGATGAAGATGACGCCGCCGTGGTCGCGCCGGCGATGGGCCCAGCCGCACAGGGTGACGATCTGGTCGCAGAGGGAGGCGTTGAGTTGTCCGCAATAATGGGTGCGCATGAATACTTCCGAAGTTCAGGTATTGGTGACGATACGGTGATGGGGCGGGGGAGCCACGACCCCCATGGAGATGATGTACTTGAGAGCTTCGTCCACGGTCATTTCCAGTTCGACCACGTCCTTGGCCGGCATCATGAGAAAGAAGCCGGAGGTCGGGTTGGGCGTGGTCGGGACATAGACGCTGACGTAGTCTCCATCCAGGTGGTTGAGGACATCACCTCCGGGCTTGCCGGTCAGGAAAGCGATGGTCCAGCTGCCCTCCCGGGGGTACTGGACAAGGAGGGCTTGGCGAAAAGCGTTGCCATTGGGCGAGAACAGGGTGTCGGAAACCTGCTTGACGCTGTGGTAGACCGAATTGACCACGGGAATCCGGGCCAGAAGCCGTTCCCACCAGTGAATCAGCGTCTGGCCGATGAGGTTCGCGGCCAGCACGCCGGTGATGAAAATCATCAGCAGCGTCAGCACGGCGCCGGCCCCCGGGACGGCAACGCCGATCAGCCGTTGAGGGTGAACGGCTTCGGGCAGCAGCCGCAAGGATTGATCCAGCGTGCTGACGATAAGAGACAGCACCCAGGCCGTAATGACCAGGGGCACCCAAATCAGGAGTCCAGTGATGAAGTAGCGCTTGATCAGTTGGCCGCGCACGCGCACGCTCCGCTTCCGCCCTGGCAGGGCGGCGGGTTGTCCGCCTTGGCGGATCCTCCCTTGAAGTCGGTGGCGTACCAGCCACTGCCCTTCAATTGGAAGCCGGCCGCGGAGAGCAGCTTGGTGTAAGTCGCCTTCCCGCATTCGGGACACGTGGTGAGCACCGGATCGCTCATCTTTTGCAGATGCTCTTTCTGGCAACCGCAGGAGTCGCAGCGATATTCGTAAATCGGCATGGGAATCCTCCAAAACCTCAAATTATAAACGACGAAAGCCGGGATGCTTATATGGGGCTGCGGTCAGCAGTTTCAAGTCGGCAAGCCGAAATAGGCTTGCGTCAGCTGGCGGCCCCAGAGCAGGGCGATGACGCCTGCCGCCGCCAGGTAAGGGCCGAAGGGAATGGGGACGTTCCGGCCATGGCGGGCCAGGACGATGAGCCCGATACCGACGGCGGCGCCGACCAGGGACGAAAGAAGGATGACCGCCGGCAGCATCTGCCAGCCCAGCCAGGCACCCAGGGCGGCGAGGAGCTTGAAATCGCCGTAGCCCATGCCCTCCTTGCCGGTGATGAGCTTGAACAGCCAATACACCGACCACAGGGACAGGTAGCCCGCCATGGCGCCGATGACGGCCGACTGGAGATCCGTAAAGGCGCCGAAGACGTTGAACAGCAGGCCGAGCCAGAGCAGGGGCAGGGTAATGGAATCCGGCAGCAATTGGCTGTCGAAGTCGATGAACGTCAGGGCGATGAGGGACCAGGCCAGGCATAGCGCCCCCGCCGTCTGCCAGTTCAGCCCGAAGCGCCAGGCAAGATAGGCCGAGAGAAGTCCGGTGAAGGCTTCGACCAAGGGGTAGCGCGGCGAAATGGAGGCCCGGCAGCCGGCACAGCGGCCTCGCAGCACAAGGTAGCTGATGACGGGGATGTTTTCGAGGGCGCCGATCGGGTGGCCGCAGGCCGGACAACGGGAGCGCGGCGTGGCGAGGTTGAAGGGAGCGGGCGGCTCGATGGATTCATCGCGCAGCTCCGCGCACTGCATCTGCCACTCGCGTTCCATCATCCTGGGCAGGCGATGGATAACGACATTGAGAAAACTGCCGATGCACAGGCCAAGCAGCCCGGCGATTGCGGCCAGGCCGCCGGCGCTGTACAGCATCATCCGACCACCGAGCCCAGCTTGAAGATGGGCAAATACATCGCAATGACCAGTCCGCCAATCAAGGTGCCCAAAATGACCATAATCATAGGTTCCATCAGGCTGGACATGGCTTCTACTGCATCATCCACCTCGGCTTCAAAAAAGTCAGCGACTTTGGAGAGCATGGAGTCCAAGGCGCCGGACTCCTCGCCGATGGCGACCATCTGGGTCACCATATTGGGGAAGAGGTTGCTGTTCTGCATGGCGGTAGTGAGGTTGGTGCCGGTAGATACTTCACCCTGGATCTGGCGGGTGGCGACCTTGTAGACATTGTTGCCGGCGGCGCCACCTACGGATTCCAGGGCTTCGACCAAGGGCACGCCGGCACTGAACATGGTGGAAAGGGTCCGCGTCCAGCGGGCGATGACCGACTTCCTGATGATGTCTCCGAAAATAGGCAGGCGCAGGGAGTAGCGGTCGAAGGCGAATTGCATGGCTTCGGATCGTTTGTAGGTCTGAATAAGCGAATAAATGCCGCCCCCGATGCTGCCGAATATCGCCCACCAATAGGCGATAAAGAAATCGGAGATGGCAATGACGACAAGCGTGGGAGCCGGGAGGTCGGCGCCGAAGCCTTTGAACACTTCCTTAAAAGCGGGAATGACGAAAATCATGATGACCGCCGTGATGACGAAGGCGACCACAATGATGGAGATCGGGTAGAAGAGAGCGGATTTGATCTTGGCCTTGATGGCCTGAATTTTTTCCTTGTAGGTGGCAAGACGATCGAGAAGCGAATCCAGAATGCCCGCCTGCTCGCCGGCCGAGACCAGATTGCAGAAGAGGTTGTCGAAGTACAGCGGGTACTTGCGGAACGCCTGGGAGAGGGAGGAGCCGGTCTCCACGTCCGCCTTGATGTCGAGAAGCAGTTTGCCCACGGCCGGGTTGGCGTGACCGCGACCGACGATATCGAAGGCTTGCAGAAGAGGAACGCCGGATTTCATCATGGTGGCGAGCTGGCGGGTGAACAAGGTGATGTCCTTGTCGGTGATCTTGCCGCCGCCCTTGAGCTTCTGCTTGCTGACCTTGGCGTTCATGACGCCCTGCCGCCGCAGGGTGCTCTGCACCACGGCTAGGCTGGCGGCCCGCATCTCCCCGCGTACGGCCTTGCCGTCCTTGTTCTTGCCTTCCCAAGCGAATAACTGCTCCTGGACCCCGGGATTGGCTTTTGCGGCGGTAGCCATCGTTCTATCCTTCCAAATTATGCGTTGGTGGTGCTGAGGACCTCGTCCAGCGAGGTTACGCCCTGTCTTACCTTGAGCAGGCCGGACTGGCGCAGGTCCTTGACGCCTTCCCGGGCAGCTTGGGCTGCGATGTCCAGGGAGTTGCCACCCGCCAGGATGATACGTTGGATTGCCTCGGTTACCGGCATGACTTGGTAGATGCCGACCCGGCCCTTGTAGCCGCTGCCCTTGCAGCGGTCGCAGCCGCCGGGGCCGTACAGAGTCCAGGATCCGTCCAGGTCGGCCTCCTTGAAACCGGCGTTGAGCAGGGCGGCGGTCGGAACGTCGATGGGCTGCTTGCAGTTGCACAGGCGGCGGGCCAGGCGCTGGGCCGTGATGATCAGGACGCTGGAGGCGATATTGAAGGTGGGCACCCCCATGTTCATGAGGCGGGTCAGGGTCTGGGGAGCGTCGTTGGTGTGCAGGGTGGAAAGCACCATGTGGCCGGTCTGCGCTGCCTTGACGGAAATCTCGGCGGTTTCCAGGTCGCGGATTTCACCCACCATGATGATGTCGGGGTCCTGGCGCAGAAAGGATTTCAGCGCCGCCGCAAAGGTCAGCCCCGCCCTGTCGTCCACGTTGACCTGGTTGATCCCCGGCAGGTTGATTTCGGCCGGATCCTCGGCGGTGGAAATGTTGACGCCGGGCTTGTTCAACATGTTGAGGCAGGTGTAGAGGGATACCGTCTTGCCGGAGCCGGTCGGCCCGGTGACCAGCACCATGCCGTAGGGGCGATTGACGGCATCGAGCAGGGCCGCCTTTTGCTCGGGCTCGTAGCCCAGGGCTTCGATGCCCAGGGTGGCCGAAGTGGGATCGAGAATACGCAACACGATTTTCTCGCCCTGCAGGGTCGGCAGGGTGCTGACCCGGAAGTCGATGGCCCGGTTCTTGGAAAGCACCAGCCTCATGCGGCCGTCCTGGGGTACCCGTTTTTCCGCGATATTGAGCCGGGAAATGACCTTGATACGGGATGCGATCTTGTCCTTGATGGCAAGGGGCGGCGTGGCGACCTCGCGCAGAATGCCATCTACCCGGAAACGGATGCGGTAAAACTTCTCATAGGGCTCGAAATGGATATCCGAGGCCCCATCGTTGATGGCATCCAGCAGCATTTTCTGGATAAATTTGACGACCGGGGCATCGTCGATGTCGGCCGCCGCTGCCTCCTCCGACTTTGCGGCCGAATCCTCGTCCAGGAAGTCGAGGTTGATATCCTCGTTGGCAAGATTCTTGAGGGTGTCTTCCGCCGACTCCGAGTACTTGGCAACCAGGGGAGCCAGCTTCGGCACCTCGACCACGATGGGGTCCACGGCCATCCCGGTCTGGAAGCGGATTTCGTCCAGGGCGCGCAGGTTGGTCGGGTCGGCAATGGCGACCGAGAGGCGGTTTCCCCGCTTGTTGAGCGGGATGACTCGATGGGTGGCGATCAGCTTGCGGTCGACCGCATTGCTGGGGACGTGGGATTCGTCGAAGGCTTCCAGGTCGAGGAGCGGATAACCGAAGGTCTCGGCGATGAAGCGGGCGATGTCGAGAGCCGTGGCCTTGTTGTCCTTGATGATCTCGTCAATCAGGGAGGACTTGTTGGCGGTAGCCTGGGCCAGAAACTGTTCCGCTTCCGCCTCCTTGAGACGGCCGGCTTGAACCAGTGCTCGGGCGAGCCCGCTAAGGGGAGCTGCTTGGGGAGTGGCTACCATTGATGATTGTGATCAATGCTTAACAAATCGAGGCGATGATGCTACGCAGCCCACTATTTGTAAAGCTTCGGCAGATTGGGGCGGAGCTCAGTCCAGGGGCCGGAAAAGGCGGGCTGTGATGACACTGCGCCCTTGGGTTTGCAGGATCTCCATCGCGGTGCCAGCGATTTTCAGGCCGACCCCCGCTTCGGGGATGTCCTGAAAGTACTCCAGGATCAGTCCATTCAATGTCTTGGGGCCGTCGAGAGGAAACCGGGTCCCCAGCATCCGGTTGATGTCCCGCAAGGACCGGGTGCCCTCCACCACGGTGCCCCCTTCCTCGTCCCAAGTCAGGTTGGAGACGCCCAGCCCTGAGAGGGAGGTGGTGAATTCGCCAACGATTTCTTCAATGATGTCTTCCAGGGTCAGGAGACCCAGGATGTCGCCATATTCGTCCACCACGAAACCGACGCGCTGGCGGTTCTCCTGGAAAAAAGAGAGCTGGGAAAATACCGCTGTTCCGGCCGGGATGTAGTAGGGGGCCTGCAACTGGCTGCGCAGAATGGCCTCGTCCATTTCGCCGCGAGGAGCCTCGGCGATCAGCCGCCGGACCGGCAAGACTCCCAGCAGATGGTCCAAGGATTCCCGGCACACCGCCAGGCGGCTGTGATGGCTGGTGGCCAGTTGGGCCAGGGCATCGTCCCAGGGCTGCTCCAGATCGAGGATTTCGATCTTCCCGCGGGGAGTCATGATGTCCTCGACGCAGATGCTGTTGAGCTCAAATAGATTGGACAGGATGGCCTGATGCTGTTTCGGGATGAACTGGGCCGATTCCAGCACCAGGGTGCGCAATTCTTCGGGGGAAAGTTTGGTTTCATTGTGCAGCCCCTTTGGGGATAGGTGCAGCAGGCGTAGCAGTCCCGTGACGAACAGGTTGACGAACCAGATCACCGGGTGGGTCAGCCGCAACAAGGGGGCGAGCAGGTAGCTGATGATGGGCGCCAGGCGGTCGGCATGGGCCGCGCAGACCACCTTGGGAGAAATCTCGGACAGCACCAGCAGCGCGAAAGTGATGCAGAGGGTGCCGATCTCCAGGGCCCATCTGGATTGGCCGAACAGCGCCAGGGCGATGTATCCGGTCAGGGTTGCGGCGGCGGCGTTGAGAAGGGTATTGCCGAGCAGGATGAGCCCGAGAAGCCTGTCAGTCTTGCCGAGCAAGGCAAGGGCCAGTTTGGCGCCGTGGTTGCCGGTTTGGGCGAGATGGCGCAGGCGATAGCGGTTCGCCGCCATCATGGCGGTTTCCGATCCGGAGAAAATGCCGGAAAGGAGCAGCAGCAGCAACAGGGCGGCAAGCAGCGCCGAAAGCGGGAAGTCGGCCATTTGCCCGGTTAGGCGCGGCCCAGGAGGACTTCGGCGACGAAACGGCTGCCGATGTAGGCAAGCAGGAGTGCCGTGAATCCGGCCAGGGTCCAGTGCAAGGCTTTGCGGCCACGCCAGCCCCAGGCGTGACGGCCGATCAGCAGTGTGGCGAAAATGCCCCAGGATGCGAAAGCAAACAGGGTCTTATGATCGACGGTCAGAGCTTTGCCAAAAAGGACTTCAGAGAACAGGATGCCACTGCCCAGGGCCAGAGTGAGGAGAATGAAGCCGACTAGGAGCATGCGGAAAAGCAGGGCCTCCATGGTAAGCAAAGGCGGCAGGCTGGCCAGGCTGCGGGTCAAGGTGCGGCGATGCAGGGCTTTTTCCGTGAAGCCCATGAATACCGCGTGCAGGGCGGAGAGGGTGAACAGGCTATAGGCCAGCATGGCCACCAGGAAGTGGAGCTTGAAGCCGAAGGCTGCGGCGTGGGCGACCAAGTGCACCTGGGGGAAGAAAATGGGCAGGATGGTGCAGGCCGCAGCCAGGGGCAGGACCATGGGCTGCAGGCCCTCCATGCGGGCGAGGAAGCTTTCCAGCCAGTAGATCAGCACCGCCAGCCACATCATCAGGGACAGGGCGAAACTGAAGGAAAAGCGCATTCCGGCCTCGCCGAAGAGGGCGTTGTAGAGGCCGGTGGCGTGGATGAGCAGGGCCGAGCCGATGGCCGCCCTTTCCCAGGGCTGCATGGGGGCGGCGACGAGAGGCTTGTCGGTCTCCCGCCAGCGCGTATTCCAGAAATGGAACCCGAGAGCGGCGTACAAGATCGCAGCCAGGATGTGCGGCAGAAGGTGAATTACAATATCAGCCATTCCAAAATTTTACTCGAAGCCCCTTACACATGCTTGACAACCTGACCCAGCGCCTCGCGCGCGTCATGAAGACCCTCAAGGGCGAGGCTCGCCTCACCGAATCGAATATCGCCGATGCCCTGCGCGAAGTCCGCATGGCGCTGCTGGAGGCCGATGTGGCTTTGCCGGTGGTCAAGGATTTCATCTCAGCGGTGAAGGAAAAGGCTGTCGGCGAGGAAGTGATCGGCTCCCTCAGCCCCGGCCAGGCCCTGGTGGGCGTCGTCCACCGCGAGTTGGCGAGGTTGATGGGCGAGGCCCATGAAGGCATCTCCTTTGCCACCCAGCCTCCGGCGATCGTCCTCATGGCCGGTCTGCAGGGCGCCGGCAAGACGACGACAGTGGGCAAGCTCGGGAAATTCCTGAAGGAAACCCAAAAGAAGAAAGTGCTGGTGGTGTCCTGCGACGTTTACCGTCCGGCCGCCATCGAACAGCTGAAATCGGTGGCCGGGCAGGCCGGTATCGATTTCTTCCCGTCCTCGGCGGGAGAGAAGCCGGAAGCCATTGCCCTCGCGGCCGCTGACTGGGCCCGGCGCCACTATCACGATGTCCTGCTGGTGGATACCGCCGGTCGCCTGGCTATCGACGAGGAGATGATGGCCGAGATCAAGCGCCTGCATGCGGCCTTGAATCCCATCGAAACCCTGTTCGTGGTTGACGCCATGCTGGGACAGGATGCGGTCAATACTGCCCGGGCCTTCAACGAAGCCCTGCCCCTGACCGGCGTGGTGCTGACCAAGCTGGATGGCGACGCCCGGGGCGGTGCCGCGCTGTCCGTGCGGCATGTTACCGGCAAGCCCATCAAGTTCGCCGGTGTCGGTGAAAAGCTTTCCGGGTTGGAGGCCTTCCATCCGGAGCGCATGGCCTCCCGTATTCTCGGTATGGGGGATGTGCTTTCCCTCATCGAGGAAGCCAAGAAGGGCTTGGACGAGGAGAAGGCGGTTGCCTTCGCCAAGAAACTCAAGTCCGGCAAGGGCTTCGACCTCAACGACTTCAAGGATCAGATCGGCCAGATGCGGAAGATGGGGGGCATGACGGCGCTCCTCGACAAGATGCCTGCCCAGGTTGCCCAGATGGCCGGCCAGTTACCGGTGGGCGCTGAAAACAAGATGGTCGGCCGGGTCGAGGGCATCATCAATTCCATGACTCCGGCCGAGCGGGCCAAGCCGGAAATCATCAAGGCCAGCCGCAAGCGGCGGATTGCTGCTGGCGCCGGGGTTCAGGTCCAGGATGTGAACCGTCTCCTCAACCAGTTCGAGCAATCCCAGAAGATGATGAAGCAGCTTACCAAGGGCGGCATCGGCAAGCTCATGCGCGGCATGAAGGGAATGCTGCCCGGCATGGGCCGCTGATGGCGGTCAGCGGGCGGCGGTCTTGAGACCGGGCTTCTTTTCGTAGGCCCACTGGTTCTGCCAGGCCGCCCGGACCATGTTCGGATACTGGGGTTGCCCCAAACTACCGTTGTAGCGGCCAAGGGCCCGGAACAGATCGCCCTTCTCGATATCCAGGTAGTGGCGCAGGATGGTGCATCCGTAGCGGAGATTGGTGCGCAGGTGGAAAAGATTGTCCTGGGGCTGGCCGATGAGTTTTACCCAGAAGGGCATGACCTGCATATAGCCTCTGGCGCCGGCCGACGATACGGCGTACTTGCGAAAGCCTGACTCGACCTGCATCAGTCCGAGCACCAGTTGGGGATCGAGGCCGGCGCGGGTCGCCTCATAATGCACGGCCCGCAGCAATTCCAGGCGGTACTCGCGGCCGGGAATTCTCTTTTCCAGCCGCGGCGACATCGCGCTCAGCCAATCCACCGCATCCATCGAGTCCCGGAAGGAGCTGCTGGGCGGTCGGGCGTCCGAGACCGTCTTTTGCAAGGCTGCCTGGACGCTGGCGGCGAGGGGCTCGTATTTCTGGGCGCCGGCAAAGGCTGCCGAAGCGCCGAGCAGGCAAATGGCTGCAATCAGGCAGCGCACAACCTCTCCCTCAGGAAGGGCAGGATTTCACCCTGGTCCATCAGGATCGCTTCGGTGTCCTGCCGTCCCTTGTACTCGACCTTGCCGTCCTTGATGCCGCGCTCGCCGATCACGACGCGGTGCGGGATACCGATCAGTTCCATGTCGGCAAACATGACCCCCGGCCGCTCGTTGCGGTCATCCAGCAGGACGTCGATGCCCACGGCCCGGCATTCGGCGTAGAGGGTGTCGGCAGCCGCCTTGACGGCATCGCTTTTTCCGTAGCCCATGGGCACGATACAGACTTCGAAGGGGGCGATGGCGGCGGGGAAGACGATGCCGCGCTCATCATTGCCCTGCTCGATGGCGGCGCCGACGATGCGGGAAACGCCGATGCCGTAGCAACCCATCTCCATGATCTGACTCTTGCCCTGTTCGTCCAGATAGGCACACTGCAGCGCTTCCGAATATTTCTGGCGGAGCTGGAAAATATGGCCGACTTCGATGCCGCGGCAGATTTCCAGGCTGCCTTTGCCATCAGGGGAGGGGTCGCCTTCAACCGCGTTACGGATGTCGGCTACCTCGGGCTCCGCGGTATCCCGCCCGAAATTGGCTCCGGTCAGGTGGAAGCCCTCTTCGTTGGCGCCGCAGACGAAGTTGCTCATGGCTGCGGCTGCCCGGTCGGCGATGACGCGGACCCTGGTTCCGTCGATTCCGACCGGACCAAGATAGCCGGGCTTGCAGCCCATGTATTCAGTTACTTCCGCTTCGGTGGCGAAGCGGAATGGGCTGAGGCCGGCCAGCTTGCCGGCTTTGATTTCGTTCAGTTCGTGGTCGGCGCGCAGCAACAGCAGGGCGAAGGTCTTGCTGCCATCTTCCTGTTCGCTGACGACGGCGATGGCCTTTACCACCGTCTCTACCGGAATGCCGAGGAAATCCGCTACATCGGCGCAAGCCGTCTTGCCGGGCGTGGCTACCTTGGTCAGGGCAGCGGTGGCCGGCTCCCTTGGTGTGGCGGGGGCGAGGGCTTCAGCCAGTTCGACGTTGGCGGCGTAGTCGGAATTGGGGCAGAAGGCGATGGCGTCTTCACCGGAATCGGCCAGAACATGGAATTCATGGGAGCCGGTGCCGCCGATGGAGCCGGTGTCGGCTGCCACGGCGCGGAATTTGAGTCCCAGCCGGGTGAAAATGCGGCCATAGGTCTCGTACATGTTCCGGTATTCTCGCTCCAGATCGGCAAAGGAGGAGTGGAAGGAATAGCCGTCCTTCATCAGGAACTCGCGGCCCCGCATGACTCCGAAGCGCGGGCGGATCTCGTCCCGGAATTTGCTCTGGATCTGGTAGAGGTGGATGGGAAGTTGGCGATAGCTCTTGACGTCACGCCGAACCACATCGGTGATGACCTCCTCGTGGGTTGGGCCAATGACGAAGTCCCGTTGATGGCGATCCTTGAACCGCAGCAGTTCGGGGCCGTATTGCTCCCAACGGCCGGATTCCTGCCAGAGTTCGGCGGGCTGCACGGCGGGCATCAGCAATTCCAGGGCGCCGGCCCGGTTCATCTCCTCCCGGACGATGTTCTCCACCTTGCGCAGGACGCGCAGCCCCAAGGGCATCCATGTGTAGATGCCAGCGGCGGCGCGCTTGATCAACCCGGCCCGCAGCATCAGCTTCTGGCTGGTGACTTCGGCATCGGAGGGGGCTTCCTTGAGAGTGGTGAAAAAGAACTGCGAGGTGCGCATGGAATGCTCTTGAATTCGTTGAAGAAACGCAATTTTACACGGCGGGCGCGCTTTGCACGGAACAGGCTTTATGAAAGAATTGCGGCAACCATATATTAATTGCAGGATTTCTTATGCTCGACCGTGAAGGCTTTCGCCCGAACGTCGGGATCATCCTTTGTAACGCGAAAAACGAGGTCTTCTGGGGCAAGCGCATTCGAGAGCATTCCTGGCAGTTCCCGCAAGGCGGCATCAAGCGCGGCGAAACGCCGGAGCAGGCCATGTACCGCGAACTGTACGAGGAGGTGGGCCTCAAGCCCGAGCATGTGCGCATCCTGGGGAGAACCAAGGGCTGGTTGCGTTACGAGGTACCGACGCAGTGGATAAAGCGGGAATGGCGCGGTTCGTACAAGGGGCAAAAGCAGATCTGGTTTCTGCTGCGCCTTGTTGGGCGCGATAGTGATGTCAGCCTTCGGGCGACCGAAAAGCCGGAGTTCGATGCCTGGCGGTGGAACTGCTATTGGGTTCCCCTTGAGGCGGTCATTGAGTTCAAGCGAGAGGTGTACGCGCAGGCTCTAAATGAGTTGGCGCGCTTCCTGGAGTCCGATCGGCGAGGTCGGAACAGGCGCCGTGGTCGTGAATCCGCGTCGACAGGTCCCGATATTGAAAACAATGCGGCTTGATCAACACTCAAAGGGAAGTGGCGGAATGTTTTCCAGGAAACGGGTAGTTCGGTGGCTCGGTGGCGTGGTTGCCGCTGGAGTCTTTGCGATGCCCCTGTTCCCCGCGAATGCGGCTGACTTCGAAGGTGACGACGCGGTCAGGAAATGGGAGGAGGTGGAAGTCCGGCTGCCGCCGCCACCGCAGCCGGCGGGCTTGGTTGCGTTTTATGTCAGTGCTGCTACAGACAATCGCTTTTTCATTGACCTGGACTCGGTTTCTTCCGGGAGTGATGGGGTGGTTCGTTACACGCTGGTAGTGGTCAGCGCAGCGGGCGTCAGGAATGTGAGCTTTGAGGGCATGCGCTGCGAGACCCGGGAGCGGCGCTTGTATGCCTTCGGTCGTTCGGACGGAACCTGGTCAAAATCCAGAAATAATCAGTGGGAGCGGGTAAGGGAGTCGGCCAGTAACCGACATCATGCCGCTTTGTTCCAGGATTACTTCTGCCCGGATGGTGTCATTGTCAGGAATGCGGATGAGGCGAGGGATGCCTTACGCCGGGGTGGTCGTCCGTCCACTGCAGGGTCGTGAGTATGTTGTCCGATCAACTTATTGCTGGATTCGATAGGGCGCTACGGACGCTTTTCAGTAGTGCGCGGAGCCGGCGCCCGATACCGGGACAGGAGGTTCCGGAAACGGAATTGTCCGATGCGGAGCGGCGTCATGTGGTGGGCTTGATGCGAGTCAATCACTGCGGTGAGATTTGTGCCCAGGCGCTCTATCAGGGGCAGGCGTTGGCCTCGCGTCACGCGTCGGTGGGGGATGCCCTGCGGGAGGCTGCCGACGAAGAGGTCGAGCATTTGGCATGGACCGAGCGGCGCCTCGAAGAGTTGGGGGGGCGCAAGAGCCTGCTGAATCCGTTGTGGTATGCGGGGGCGCTATCCATGGGGATACTGGCCGGCCGGCTGGGTGATAAGTGGAGCCTCGGTTTTCTGGCCGAGACCGAGCGCCAGGTGGAGGCCCATCTGGATGGACATCTCAGCAAAATCCCGGCCCGGGATCAGCGTTCCTGGGAAATGCTTGAGCAAATGAAGGTTGACGAGGCCAAGCATGCCCGCACCGCAGTTCGCCTTGGGGCTGCAGAACTCCCTGCCCCGGCTAAAGCGGCCATGAAGCTCGCGGCGCGGGTAATGACCCGCACGGCCTACTACCTCTAATTGTCCTCGACGATTTCGAAGTCGTAAGAAATCTCGGCGGTCTTGCCTAGCATGATCGAGGCCGAGCAGTACTTGTCCTTCGATAGCTCGATGGCTCGCGCCACGGCCTCGCTCTTCAGTTGCCTGCCCTTCACGCGATAATGGAAGTGTACCCGGGTAAAGACCTTGGGGTCATTTTCGGCGCGCTCTGCCTTTAGGGTGACGTCACAACCGGTGACCGCCTGGCGCCCCTTCTTCAAGATCAGCACGATGTCGAAAGCCGTGCAGCCGCCTGTACCCGCTAGGATCATTTCCATGGGGCGGGGCCCCAAATTGCGGCCGCCAGCCTCTGGTGCGCCATCCATGACCACAGCGTGGCCGCTGCCGGTCTCAGCTACGAAAGACATGCCGGCTTCGGCCCCTGTCCACCTTATTGTGCATTCCATTTCTGGCTCTTCGATCGTTGCGAAAGGGCGATTCTAGCCGACACTGCCGATCGGTTGTGGTGTGATAACCGATGCTGCAATGCAGCAAATGGAAGGGTTGCGGGGTGTATCGAATGCCATTGAATTGGCATTGGCCAATATAAAATATATCGTTCGATAATTTATGATATAGCAGTAAAACAGCATGTTACAGCGGATAAAAATCGTCAATGCACTCATAACTATCCGGTTGCGGCGATGCACAAAATTCTCTTGCCAGTCGGTGAGTCTTCGGGCAGAATGCGAAGCGTACGAACTGAGGTTGCCGCCCCTTGGTGGTATCTGATGTTCAGGTTTGTCTCCTCCACCCTCCTCCTTTGGTGTGGATTTACGCGGCCCTTTTTAGGGCCGCTTTTTTTTGCCTGTAAGAAATTTGGCTGCAGAAGCGGAAGTGTCGTTGACACGATGTCATTTTCTAAAATACAATCCGCGGCTTTCTGTAATCAGCACCCATAATAGGACGGCGCAGATGAAAACCTTTTCCGCCAAACCACATGAGGTGAAGCGCGAGTGGTTTGTGGTGGATGCCACAGACAAAGTGCTCGGCCGCCTCGCTACCGAGATCGCTCGCCGCCTCCGCGGCAAGCATAAAGCGATCTATACGCCGCACGTCGACACTGGTGATTTCATTGTTGTCACCAACGTCGAAAAGATTGCTGTGACCGGCAACAAGGCTGACGATAAGAAGTATTACCGTCACTCTGGTTACCCCGGTGGCATCACCGAGACTACCTTCAAGAAGATGCAGCAGCGCTTCCCGGGGCGTGCCCTGGAGACTGCCGTCAAGGGCATGCTGCCGAAGGGCCCGCTTGGCTATGCCATGCTGAAGAAACTCAAGTGCTATGCCGGCAACGAGCATCCGCACGCCGCCCAGCAACCCAAGACGCTGGAAATCTAAGGGATAGCAAATGGCTGAAAATTACTTCTACGGTACCGGCCGCCGCAAGAGCGCAGTCGCTCGTGTGTTCATGAAGCGGGGCTCTGGCGCCATCGTCGTGAACGGCAAGCCGGTGGACGAATTCTTCTCCCGCGAAACCGGCCGCATGATTGTGCGGCAGCCGCTGCAGTTGGTGGATCAGCTCCAGGGCTTCGACATCAAGGTCAATGTGATTGGTGGTGGCGAATCCGGTCAGGCCGGTGCTGTCCGCCACGGCATTACCCGTGCGCTCATTGAATACGATGCGGCTCTGAAGCCGGCTCTGTCCAAGGCTGGCTTCGTTACCCGCGATGCCCGCGAAGTCGAGCGTAAGAAGGTCGGTTTCCACAAGGCTCGTCGCCGTAAGCAATTCTCCAAGCGCTGATACCTTCAGTTGCTTCAATGGCAAAAGCCGTCCTTTGTGGCGGCTTTTGTGTTTTTTCGGCTCGGGTTATGATTTCACGCTTGCTTGGGAGATATTGCAGATGATCAAGGTCGGTATTGTTGGAGGCACGGGCTACACCGGTGTCGAATTGTTGCGGCTTTTGGCGCAGCATCCGGATGCGGAGGTGGTTGCCATTACCTCCCGGGGGGACGCCGGCACCGCCGTGGCGGACATGTTCCCAAGCTTGCGGGGGCGGGTCGATCTGCGCTTCGAGGATCCCGCAAAGGCTGACTTAAGGGCTTGCGATGTGGTCTTCTTCGCCACCCCGAACGGCATTGCCATGCAGCAGGCCCCGGGGCTGCTCGAAGCCGGTGTGCGTGTTATCGACCTGGCCGCAGATTTTCGCATCAAGGACGTCGCGGAGTGGGAAAAGTGGTACGGCATGCAGCACGCTAGTCCGGCGTGGGTCGAGAGAGCCGTCTATGGATTGCCCGAGATCAACCGGGAGAGTATCCGGGGGGCTCGGTTGATTGCCAATCCCGGTTGCTATCCGACAGCTGTTCAACTCGGTTTCATGCCGCTGGTTCAAGCCGGTCTGGTGGATGTGCAGCATTTGATCGCCGACGCCAAGTCCGGGGTTTCGGGCGCCGGTCGCAAAGCCGAAACTCACAGTTTGTTTTCTGAGGCGTCGGATAATTTCAAAGCCTATGGTGTGCCTGGTCATCGCCATCTGCCGGAAATCCGCCAAGGTCTCGGCCGCATGGCTGGCAACCCGGTGGGGCTGACTTTCGTCCCCCACTTGACGCCGATGATCCGGGGGATCCACGCTACTCTCTATGCCCGGATTGGTGCCGAGGCTGATTTTCAAGCCCTCTTCGAGGAGCGCTATGCCAACGAGCCGTTCGTCGATGTGCTTCCTCCAAAGTCCCATCCGGAGACCCGTTCCGTGCGCTCGGCCAATGTTTGCCGAATAGCGGTTCATCGTCCCCAGGGGGGGGATACCCTGGTGGTTCTGTCGGTCATCGATAATCTGGTG
Source organism: Rhodocyclaceae bacterium (assembly GCA_018261935.1). Taxonomy (GTDB): domain Bacteria; phylum Pseudomonadota; class Gammaproteobacteria; order Burkholderiales; family Rhodocyclaceae; genus JAGTRP01. The sequence goes on along the minus strand of JAGTRP010000014.1, from coordinate 4,239 downwards.
AAAGGGGCGGCTGGGCAGGCGCTGCAGAATATGAACATCATGTTTGGCCTGGATGAGACTTCGGGCTTATGCCAAGTCCCGCTGTTGCCCTGAAGCTGAAGAAGTTCAGGCGGCGCTTCGGCATTGCGGCGCCGCGGGTCACTGTCAGGAGCCATGTCGGCTGGCAGTGGTATGGGCTAGGGCTGGCGATCCTGGTGGCCCTGGTAGCGGCTGTGGTCTGGTCCGTGGTCCGGCAGGGTGATGCGTCCGGATTGATGCAGGAGAACAGGGAGCTGCGCCAGCAACTTTCGGATAGGGCTGAAGAATTGATGCGTTTGCGGGTCGGCGCTGCTACTGAGCAAAATGCGGTTCAGATGGAGCGGAGCACGCAACAGCAATTGGTTTCGCGGATTAATGTGCTGGAGCGCGAAAATGCCGGACTGAAGGAAGATATTTCCCTCCTTGAGCGTCTGGTTAAGGACTGTCCCAGGAAGATGGGGGCGGCGAGACATAATTGATTGCGGCAGAGGAGGGGCAGATGTTTGGAAAGCGAAGCGAAAACAAACCGCAGGGACGCATCGACAGCCTGATAGGTGCAGGCACCCAGATCGAGGGTAATATCCGGTTTGCTGGGGGCCTGCGAGTCGACGGTGAGGTCAAGGGCAATATCGAAGCGGCGGAATCTGCTGCCTCCTCGACCTTGGTGTTGAGCGAACAGGCTCGCATCGAGGGCTCGGTCAATGTGGCCCATGTTGTGGTCAACGGAACTATTGTCGGTCCCGTGACGGCCAGTGAGTCCCTTGAGATCCAGGCTAAGGCGCGAATCGTAGGGGATGTTGAATATACGCTGATCGAAATGCATCAAGGGGCCGTCATCGAAGGTCGCCTGGTGCACCATGGCGGCAAGGCGGTGGAACTAAAGCTGGCAGCGTCTAACTAAGGTGTTTGACCGTGGCCATGCCGGTTTGCATAATGATTCTGTTTTTTGAAGGAGTGCTTAATGACTGCTGTGAATGAAATGCCGTCTCCCTTGGTTTTTACCGACAGTGCAGCGAATAAGGTGAGGGAGTTGATTGAGGAGGAGGGTAATCCTGAGCTCAAGCTGCGCGTTTTTGTCACGGGCGGTGGCTGTTCCGGCTTTCAATATGGCTTCACGTTCGATGAGGAAGTGAACGACGATGATGCCACCATGGAAAAGAATGGCGTCACCCTGCTCATCGATCCGATGAGCTATCAGTATCTCGTCGGCGCCGAAATCGATTTCACGGAAGGCTTGGAAGGATCCCAGTTCGTTATCCGGAATCCCAATGCGACTTCTACTTGCGGCTGCGGCTCGTCCTTTTCGGTCTGAAACCGACTAGGCAAAGAAAAGGGCGGCTTCGGCCGCCCTTCGTCGTTCTACCCCTGGTGCTGCTTTCAGTCCAGTGCTGCCAAGTCGGCGTTGCGCAATAGGTCGAGGTGGGCCAAGAGCGGGGTTGCCTGGGTCTTGAAGCGCGCCAATTGACTCGGCTCCAAGGGGATGGAAGTGGGCAGATTGAGAGCCAAAGGGTTTACCTGCTGGCTGTTGATCCGAAACTCGTAGTGCAAGTGCGGGCCAGTCGCCCAGCCTGTTTGGCCCACGTAGCCGATGGTGCTTCCTTGGGCGACGCGGGAGCCCTTCTTGACGCCGGCGCCAAAGCCCCGCAAATGACCGTAGGCGGTAGAGTAGTTGCCGCTGTGCCTGATGATTACTAGGTTGCCGTAACCACCTTGTCGTCCGGCGAAGTCGACGACACCGTCGGCGGTGGCTCTTACCTTGGTTCCCGACGGAGCGCCGTAATCCACCCCCTTGTGAGCACGCCACTCTTGAAGAACGGGGTGGAAACGCATGGCAAACCCTGATGTGACACGAGAGAACTCAAGCGGCGAGCGTAGGAAGGCCTTGCGCAGGCTCTTCCCTTCCGGCGTGTAGTAAGTGCTTTGGCCGCCTTGCTCGAAACCGACCGCGCGGTAGCTTTTCCCGTTGTTGACGAACTCCGCGGCCAGGATGCGGCCACTCCGTGCCGGTTGGCCGCTTAGGTAGTGCATCTCATATACCACGGTGAAGCGATCGTTCTTCCGGAGGTCCCGGTGAAAGTCGATGTCACCGCTGAAAATTTCTGCCATTTGTGTGGCAATCCCATCGGGGATGCCGGCAGCGTCAGTGGCGCCGAATAGGGAACTGTGGATCGCTGCAGACTTCATTACGACCTGTGTTTCAAAGCGCAGGGCCGTTTCGCGGGCGGTTAAGCGGCCGCCTTGGCGTTCTACTGCCAGGGCAGCATCTTTGCCATTCAGCGGAAAGTAGAGATTGTGCAGTTCGCCATTTTCCGAGGTTCGGGCCACCACGACTTTGCCGGGAGCCAGCTGCTGATGCATGGCCCGAGTTTCCGGGCTGGTGCGGATGAACTCCACCGCCTCGGGCTCATGGACGCCTAGGCGCGAGAGAATGTTGCCTACCGTATCGCCCCTCTGAATGCGTTCTTCCCTTAGGAAGCTACCCTGTCCCAAAGAGAGCGGCTGTATCCCTTGAAGGGCTAGCTGCTCAACAATCGTCTTTACTCCGGTGACGTCATCGTCGGGGGGGGCAACCGCAATGGCGGCGGCCATGCCAAGAGCGGATACCGATCCCGCCAGGCCGATTGTCCAGCGATGGCGCTTAAGGCGTTCGATGAGGCCGTTCGATTGCGCTAAAATTCCGCTCTTTTCCATGTTTTAGTGGCTCGGGCAGGCAAGAAAATCTGCCGCAGTTTAGCAGATTTCTGCTTTGCCAACGGGTCGTGTCCGAGGTGAGAGATGGTGGATATCGAAGGCAGCTTGCAGGTAATCAAGCGCGGTTGCGACGAACTGCTGATTGAGGCGGAACTCGTCGAAAAACTGAAGAGCGGGCGTCCGCTTCGGGTAAAGGCCGGTTTCGATCCGACAGCTCCCGACCTGCACCTGGGGCACACGGTGCTGATCAACAAACTGCGACATTTTCAGGATTTGGGTCATCACATCATGTTTCTGATCGGAGACTTCACCGGCATGATCGGTGATCCGACTGGGAAAAACGTCACCCGTCCGCCGTTGTCGCGGGAACAGATTCTGGATAACGCGAAGACCTATAAGGAGCAGGTCTTCAAGATTCTTGATCCGGAAAAGACGGAAGTCTGTTTCAACTCCGCCTGGTTTGACGGGCTCGGGGCGGCTGGGATGATTAAGCTGGCGGCACAGCATACCGTTGCGCGGATGCTGGAGCGTGACGATTTTTCCAAGCGCTACGCTAACGGTCAGCCGATTGCCATCCATGAATTCCTATACCCGCTGTGCCAAGGCTACGACTCTGTGGCGATGCGAGCGGATGTCGAGCTGGGTGGTACAGACCAGAAATTCAATCTCTTGGTCGGGCGAGAGCTTCAAAAGCATTATGGACAATCGCCTCAATGCATCTTGATGATGCCGTTGCTCGAGGGCCTGGATGGTGTCAACAAGATGTCCAAGTCTCTGGGCAACTATGTTGGCATCAATGAGTCGCCGCGGGAGATTTTTGGCAAGCTTATGTCTGTTTCAGACGAGCTGATGTGGCGCTATTACGATCTTCTCTCCTTTAGGCAGGGGGGCGAAATCGCCAGGCTGAAGCAGGAGGTCTCGGCGGGACGCAATCCCCGCGACGTTAAAGTATTGTTGGCACAGGAAATCGTGGCGCGCTTCCATGACCAGGCAGCTGCCGAAGCGGCACTGGCAGAGTTCGAGGCACGTTTCCGCCAGGGGGCGCTGCCTGATGACATGCCGGAAATTGTCTTGCAGAACGGAGGAAGCCCTCTGTCCGTCATGCAGGTGCTGAAGCAAGCGGGTCTGACGGCAAGTACTTCGGAGGCCTTGCGGATGATCGAGCAGGGTGGGGTCCGGGCTAATGGCGAGAAAGTCACCGACAAGTCACTGCAGATTCTCGCCGGTGAGGCCGTGGTGCTTCAGGTGGGCAAGCGCAAGTTTGCCCGGGTGACGATTGGCTGATTGATTCGGAAGGGTGCTATCTACCCCATAGGAGGGCACCGTTTCTTTTTTTCACAATGGGGTTGACCTTCGTTTTGGGGGCTCTATAATGCGCACCTCTTCGCTGCGGCCGGGGTTTTCCGGGGAAGCGGCGGAGGAGAAGGCGGTAAAGAAGGGGTTGACGAGTTGGACGGACTTCTTCATAATCTCGCCTCTTCGCTGAACGCGGCAGACGCGGCGGCGGGGAAAAAGCAGGGCTGCTCTTTA
>JAGTRP010000013.1 GCA_018261935.1 Rhodocyclaceae bacterium | reverse complement strand
TGGCCCGAGGATAGGAACACCACACACTGGCTTGAGAACAGAGGAACGATTCCGGCGGTGGAGATCTCGGTCGATATAGTCAGGCAAGAGTAAGCTCAGTCGGGCCTGACACGCGGCTCAACGGGAGGCGCTTCAGGTAAGCGGGAAGCCGGCCGCTGCCCTATCACGACGCAGCATTCCCGAGCCTATCAGCTACGAGCTGCCGATACCACTTATTCGAAACCGTAATTAGCATTGAGCAATTAAGTATTTCACGACATAAGCCGGCTTTCTTAGACTGCTGCCTTGAATGTTCCACCAGGCAGGAGTTGTCCGTGAAATACCCTCAATTGCGAGCCGGCCGGTCATGGCCTCGGTAAGGCGTTTCAGCGCCCTGCCGGGCTTTCGCCTCGCCATGGGCTACACCTTGGTGTACCTGACCCTGATCGTCCTCATCCCCCTCAGTTCGGTGGGCGCCAAGGCCTTCACCCTGGGCTGGGATGCCTTCTGGGCGGCGGTGAGCAGCCCGCGGGTGGTGGCCTCCTACCAGTTGAGCTTCGGCGCTTCCCTCCTGGCGGCCGGCATCAACGTGGTCTTCGGCCTGGTCTTCGCCTGGGTCCTGGTGCGCTACCGCTTTCCGGGCAAGGGGCTCGTGGACGCCCTGGTGGATCTGCCCTTCGCCCTGCCGACGGCAGTGGCCGGCATCGCCCTGGCCACCATCTACGCCGAGAACGGCCCGGTGGGCAGCCTCCTAAAGCCCCACGGCATCGAGATCGCCTACACCCCCAACGGGGTGCTCCTGGCCCTGGTGTTCATCGGCCTGCCCTTCGTGGTGCGTACGGTGCAGCCGGTGCTGGCCGACCTGGAGCAGGAGGTGGAGGAAGCCGCCGCCGGCCTCGGCGCCTCCCGCTGGCAGACCTTCCTCAAGGTCATCCTGCCCCACGTCACCCCGGCGCTCTTGACCGGCTTCGCCCTCGCCTTCGCCCGCGCCGTGGGGGAATACGGCTCGGTCATTTTCATCGCCGGCAACGTGCCGATGGTGTCGGAAATCACCCCCCTCATGATCATCACCAAGCTGGAGCAGTACGACTATGCCGGGGCCACCGCCGTGGCGTCGGTGATGCTGGTCCTCTCCTTCGTCCTCCTGCTGGTCATCAACGTCCTCCAGGGCTGGACGCTGAACCGCAACGGCAAGGGGGCCTGACATGAGCGCGACCGTTTCCCTCCAGCCGGGCACGGCAGAACGCTACGAGACGGCGGCGACCCGGGAGCCCCTGTGGATCAAGGTTGTCCTCATCGGCGTCGCCCTCGCCTTCTTCGCCGTCTTCCTGCTCCTGCCCCTGGCCAGCGTCTTCGCCGAGGCCTTGAAGAAGGGCTGGGGCGCCTATCTCGCCGCCCTCACCCACGAGGACGCCTGGGCGGCGATCAAGCTCACCCTCCTCACCGCCGCCATCGCCGTGCCCTTGAACCTGGTGTTCGGGGTGGCGGCCGCCTGGGCCATCGCCAAGTTCCGGTTCCCCGGCAAGCAGTTCCTCATCACCCTCATCGACCTGCCCTTCTCGGTCTCGCCGGTGATCTCCGGCCTCATCTACGTGCTGATCTTCGGCGCCCAGGGCTGGTTCGGACCCTGGCTCGCCGAGCACGACGTGAAGATCCTCTTCGCCGTGCCGGGCATCGTCCTGGCGACGGTCTTCGTCACCTTCCCCTTCGTCGCCCGGGAGCTGATTCCTCTCATGGAAGCCCAGGGCACCGAGGAAGAGGAAGCCGCGGTGGTGCTCGGGGCTTCCGGCTGGCAGACCTTCCGGCATACCACCCTGCCCAATATCAAATGGGGGCTCCTGTACGGCGTCATCCTCTGCAACGCCCGCGCCATGGGCGAATTCGGGGCGGTGTCGGTGGTGTCGGGCCACATCCGCGGCCAGACCAACACCATGCCGCTCCACGTCGAGATCCTCTACAACGAATACAACTACGCCGCCGCCTTTGCCGTCGCTTCCCTCCTCGCCCTGCTCGCCCTCGTCACCCTGGGCCTGAAGGCCCTGGTGGAGCGGCAGACCCGGCGCCAGCACCAGGAAAGCATTTCCGGAGAACATTCATGAGCATCGCCATCCGCAACATCAGCAAGCAGTTCGGGGCCTTCCGCGCCCTGGACGACGTTTCCATCGACATCCCCTCCGGCGAGCTGGTCGCCCTCCTGGGGCCCTCGGGCTGCGGCAAGACCACCCTGCTGCGCATCATCGCCGGCCTCGAATACGCCGACCAGGGGCAGATCCTCCTGGAAGGGGACGACGCCTCGGCCCAGCACGTGCGGGACCGCCAGGTGGGCTTTGTCTTCCAGCACTACGCCCTCTTTCGCCACATGACGGTGTTCGAGAACGTCGCCTTCGGCCTGCGGGTGAAGCCCCGCAAGGAGCGCCCCAATGAAGCGGAAATCAGGAAGCGGGTCTCCCGCCTCCTGGAGCTGGTGCAGCTGGAATGGCTCGCCGACCGCTATCCGTCCCAGCTTTCCGGCGGCCAGCGCCAGCGCATCGCCCTGGCCCGGGCCCTCGCCGTCGAGCCCAAGGTGCTGCTCCTGGACGAGCCCTTCGGGGCGCTCGACGCCAAGGTGCGCAAGGAACTGCGCCGCTGGCTGCGGCAATTGCACGACGAGATTCACGTCACCAGCGTCTTTGTTACCCACGACCAGGACGAGGCCCTGGAAGTCTCCGACCGGGTGGTGCTGATGAACAAGGGCAAGGTGGAGCAGATCGGCTCGCCGGACGAGGTCTATGACCGGCCCGCCACGCCTTTCGTGGCGAGCTTCCTCGGTTCGGTGAACCTCTTCCACGGCCGGGTCGAGGATGGCCACCTGCACGTCGGCGAGCACGCCCTGCCGGTGGGGGCCGAGCACGGCACCCTGGACCAGGCGGTGGGCTTCGTCCGCCCCCACGAGTTCGACCTGCGCCCGGCCGGCGTCCCCGGCGGCATCCCCGCCCGGATCGTCCGGATCGCCGCCATCGGGCCCCTGGCCCAGGTGGAACTGGCCCGCCAGGACGGCGAGCTGATCGAGGTCTCCGTGGCCCGGGATGCCCTGCTCGGCCTCGGCCTCGGGGAAGGGGACGATGTCTCCCTGCATCCGCGCGCCATTCGGGTGTTCCAGAAAGAAAAACAGGCGGCCTAGGAGAACGTAGTGAATTTCCAGCAGCTGCGGATCGTCCGCGAGACCGTCCGCCAGGATTTCAACCTGACCGAGGTGGCCAATGCCCTGTACACCTCCCAGCCCGGGGTGAGCAAGCACATCAAGGACCTGGAGGACGAACTCGGGATCGAGATCTTCGTGCGCCGGGGCAAGCGCCTCCTGGGGCTCACCGAACCGGGCAAGGAGCTGGCCCAGGTGGTGGAGCAGATCCTCCTCGACAGCCAGAACCTGCGGCGCATCGCCGACCAGTTCGCCAGCCGGGAAACGGGGCATTTCGTGGTGGCGACCACCCACACCCAGGCCCGCTACGCCCTGCCCAGGATCATCAAGTGGTTCAAGACCGACTATCCCAAGGTCCATCTCACCCTGCACCAGGGCAGCCCGCGGGAAATCACCGAGATGCTGGTCTCGGGGGAGGCGGATGTCGGGATCGCCACCGAGAGCCTGGACGGGGTGCCGGAGCTGGCCGCCTTCCCGTTCTATTCCTGGCACCACGCCGTCATCGTGCCCCAGGGCCATCCCCTGCTGGCGGCCGGCGAGATCACCCTGGAGAAGCTCGCCGACTACCCGATCATCACCTACCACGAGGGATTCACCGGCCGCGCCCATGTGGATAAGGCCTTCGCCGACGCCGGCATCGTCCCGGACATCGTGCTCTCGGCCATCGACGCCGATGTGATCAAGACCTACGTCAGCCTCGACCTCGGGGTGGGCATCGTTGCCTCCATGGCCTACGACCCCGAGAAGGACCGCGACCTCGCCCTCCTGCCGGCCCCCGGCCTCTTCCCGGCCAGCACGACCCGGCTGGCGGTGCGGCGCGGCACCTACTTGCGCAGCTATGTGCACGCCTTCATCGAAAAGATCTGCCCGGACGTGGGGGAGGACGAGATCCGGGCCGCCATGCAGAAGGCCAACGGCGGCGAAGCCTGAACGGCGGCTAGAACCGCCGCCGCCTTTCCGGCTTTCTTTCGCCCAGGAGCCGCACTTCCCCGTCCGGCGACTGCTGCTCCAGCCGCACCGTGAAGCCCCACAAATAGGCCAGGTGGTCGAGGGCGGCGAAGCTGGCTTCGGCCAGGCCGCGGCGGCGGTGGGTGAAGTGGCGCAGGGTGAGGGAACGGTCGCCGTGGAGGTCCACGTTCCATATCTGCAGGTTGGGATCGGCGCTGCCCAGGTTGTATTGCTCGGACAGCTTTTGGCGCAGTTCCCGGTAACCCTGCTCGTTGTGGATGGCATTGATCCGCAGCTTGCTGCGGCTGTCGTCGTCCAGCACCGCGAAGAAGCGGAAGTCCCGCATCAGCCGGGGCGACAGGTATTGGGCGATGAAGCTCTCGTCCTTGAAATTGGCCATGGCGAAGTTGAGGGTCTCCCGCCAGTCGGAGCCGGCGATGTCCGGGAACCATTCCCGGTCCTCGTCGTCCGGGTTCTCGCAGATGCGCCGCAGGTCCTGCCAGAGATTGAAGCCCAGGGCATAGGGGTTGATGCCCGAGTAGTAGGGGCTGTTGTAGGGCGGCTGGTAGACGACGTTGGTGTGGGACTGGAGGAATTCGAACATGAAGCCGTCGGAAAGCTTGCCCTCGTCGTACAGGGTGTTGAGCAGGGTGTAGTGCCAAAAGCAGGCCCAGCCCTCGTTCATCACCTGGGTCTGGCGCTGGGGGTAGAAATACTGGTTGATCTTCCTCACGATGCGCACGATCTCCCGCTGCCAGGGTTCCAGCAGGGGCGCGTTCTTTTCGATGAAGTAGAGGAGGTTTTCCTCGGGCTGGGCCGGGAAGCGGTGTTCAGTTTCCGGCTCCTCGGCCAGGGCGCTCCGGGGCAGGGTGCGCCAGAGATCATTCACCTGGGCCTGCAGGTACTCGGCCCGTTCCTTCTGGCGCAGTTGTTCCTTGACCAGGGAGAGGGGCGGAGAACGCTTGTAGCGGTCCACCCCGAGGTTGCCCAGGGCATGGCAGGCGTCGATGAGGCGCTCCACCTCGTCGATGCCGTGGCGTTCCTCGCATTCGGCGATGTAGTTGCGGGCGAAGATCAGGTAATCGACGATGGCGTCGGCGCTGGTCCATTGCCGGAACAGGTGGTTGCCCTTGAAGAAGGAATTGTGGCCGTAGGCGGCGTGGGCGATGACCAGGGCCTGCATGGCCAGGGTGTTTTCCTCCATCAGGTAGGCGATGCAGGGATCGGAATTGATCACGATCTCGTAGGCCAGGCCCATCTGGCCCCGCTTGTAGCGGTTCTCGGTTTCCAGGAAATGCTTGCCGAAGGACCAGTGGTGGTAATAGACCGGCATGCCGATGGAGGCGTAGGCGTCCATCATCTGCTCGGCGGTGATGATCTCGAGCTGGTGGCGGTAGCAGTCGAGGCCGTAGTTGCGGGCCACCCGGCCGATTTCCAGGTCGTAATGCTCGATGGCCTCGACCGTCCACTCGGAACTCTGGGTCGAGGCGAAGGAGGGTTTCTTGCCCATGGCCGGCTCCCTAGACTAGCCGCTTCTTGAACAGTTCGCGGAACACCGGGTAGATGTCGGTGGCTTCCGCGATGCGCTGCATGGCGAAGACGTCGGGATGGAAGTCCCGCACCGTCTCGTATTCCAGCCAGAGGTTCTGGGGCTCGCCGTCGGTGATCTCGATGTAGGCGAAGTACTGCACTGCCGGCAGGATGGCGGCGGACAGGAGTTCCCGGCACTGGGGCGAGTCGTCGCTCCAGTTGTCGCCGTCGGAAGCCTGGGCGCCGTAGATGTTCCAGACGCTGCTCATGTAGCGCTCCTGGATGATGTCCCGCATCAGCTTGAGGGCGCTGGAGACGATGGTGCCGCCGGTCTCCCGGGAGTGGAAGAAGTTATCCTCGTCCACTTCCTCGGCCGCCGTGTGGTGGCGGATGAAGACCACCTCGATGTGCTCGTAGGCCCGGTGCAGGAACAGGTAGAGGAGCATGAAGAAGCGCTTGGCCATCTGCTTCTTGCCCTCGTCCATGGAACCGGAGACGTCCATGAGGCAGAACATCACCGCCTGGGTGGAGGGTTCCGGGATGCGGATGCGGGCGTTGTAGCGCAGGTCAAAGGTATCGATGAAGGGGACGGTTCCCAGGCGGGCCCTCAGGGCGGCGATTTCCCGTTCCAGGCGCTTGACCTCGGGGTCGTCATCGGGCCGCAGGGCCAGCAGTTTTTCAAGCTCCTCCTGGAGCTCCCGCAGGCGGCTGGCCTGGGGCCCCACCGTGGCGATGCGCCGGCCGGTGGCGCCCCGCATGGTGCGGATGAGGTTGATGTTGGTGGGCACCCCGGTGTGGGTGTAGCCCGCCCGTACCCGCCGGTACTCCTCGATCTTGGCGAGCTGGCGCTTGATCAGGTTGGGCAGGGCCAGTTCGTCGAAGAAGATGTCCAGGAACTCGTCCCGGGAGAGGGTAAAGACGAAGTCGTCGATCCCTTCCCCTTCCTTGCTGGCCTGCCCCCGGCCCTGGCCGCCGCCCCCGTCCAGGGGCCGGTCCACCTCGTCGCCGGGCAGGAAGCGATCGTTGCCGGGATGGACATTTTCCCGGATGCCGCTGCGGCTGTGGCGGAACTGGGGTTCCGAGATGTCGCGGCTGGGAATGCCGATCTTCTCGCCATTGTCCAGGTCGCGGATGCCCCGCCGGGCGATGGCATCCGCCACGGCCTTCCGGATCTGCCCCTTGAAGCGGCGGATGAAGCGGCTGCGGTTGATGGAACTCTTGTTCTTGCTGTCCTGGCGTCGGTCGACGATGCGTACGGTCATATCAGGAACTCTTCCTCACCCGCAGATACCACTCGCACAGCAGCCGTACCTGCTTGTCGGTATAGCCCTTGTCGATCATGCGGTTGACGAAGTCCTGGTGCTTCTTGACGTCGTCGGCACTGGCCTTGGCGTTGAAGGAAATCACCGGCAGCAGTTCCTCGGTGTTGGAGAACATCTTCTTCTCGATCACCGCCCGCAGCTTCTCGTAGGAAGTCCAGGATGGGTTCTTGCCGTTGTTCTTGGCCCGGGCCCGCAGGACGAAATTCACCACCTCGTTGCGGAAATCCTTCGGGTTGGAAATCCCGGCCGGCTTCTCGATCTTCTCCAGCTCGTCGTTCAGGGCCACCCGGTCGAGGATTTCGCCGGTGTTGGGATCGCGGAATTCCTGGTCCTGGATCCAGAAGTCCGCATACACGACGTAGCGGTCGAAGATGTTCTGGCCGTACTCCGAGTAGCTCTCCAGGTAGGCGGTCTGGATTTCCTTGCCGATGAACTCGGCGTAGCGCGGGGACAGGTATTCCTTGAGGAAGCGCATGTAGCGCTCCTCCACCTCGGGGGGATACTGTTCCTGCTCGATCTGCTGCTCCAGCACGTACATCAGGTGCACCGGGTTGGCCGCCACCTCCCGATGGTCGAAGTTGAAGACCTTGGAGAGAATCTTGAAAGCGAAGCGGGTGGACAGCCCGGTCATGCCCTCGTCCACCCCGGCGAAGTCCCGGTACTCCTGGTAGCTCTTGGCCTTGGGATCGGTGTCCTTGAGGTTCTCGCCGTCGTAGATCTTCATCTTGGAAAAGATGGAGGAATTCTCCGGCTCCTTCAGGCGGGACAGCACCGAGAACTGGGCCATCATGCGCAGGGTGTCCGGGGCGCAGGGGGCCTTGGACAGGGAGGAGTTGGTGAGGAGCTTCTCGTAGATGTGGATCTCGTCGGAAACCCGCAGGCAGTACGGCACCTTGACGATGTAGATGCGGTCCAGGAAGGCCTCGTTGTTGCGGTTGTTCTTGAAGGACATCCACTCGGCCTCGTTGGAGTGGGCCAGGATGAGGCCGTCGAAGGGAATGGCGCCGAAGCCCTCGGTCCCCTTGTAATTGCTCTCCTGGGTGGCGGTGAGCAGGGGATGCAGGACCTTGATGGGCGCCTTGAACATCTCGACGAATTCCAGGATGCCCCGGTTGGCCAGGCAGAGGCCGCCGGAATAGGAATAGGCGTCGGTGTCGTTCTGGGAATACTTTTCCAGCATCCGGATGTCGATCTTGCCCACCAGGGAGGAGATGTCCTGGTTGTTCTCGTCGCCGGGCTCGGTCTTGGAGACGGCGATCTGGGACAGCACCGACGGCCACAGCTTCACCACCCGGAATTTGGTGATGTCGCCGCCGAACTCGTGCAGGCGCTTCACGGCCCAGGGGCTCATGATGGAACCCAGGTAGCGGCGCGGGATGCCGTAATCCTCTTCCAGCAGGGTGGCGTCCTCCGCCGGGTTGAAGAGGCCGAGGGGCGATTCGTTAACCGGCGAACCCTTGATGGCGTAGAAGGGCACCTTCTCGATCAGGTACTTCAGCTTCTCGGCCAGGGAGGACTTGCCGCCCCCCACTGGCCCCAGGAGGTAGAGGATCTGCTTCTTTTCCTCCAGGCCCTGGGCGGCGTGGCGGAAGTAGGCGACGATGTGCTCGATCACCTCCTCCATGCCGTAGAACTCGCGGAAGGCGGGATACACCTTGAGTATCTTGTTGGCAAAGATGCGCGACAGGCGGTGGTCGAGGCGGGTATCCAACAGTTCCGGTTCGCCGATGGCCATCAACATGCGCTCGGCCACGCTGGCATAGGCCGAGCGATCCTTGCGGCATAACTCCAGGTAGTCCTGGACCGATATTTCCTCTTCCTGCGAGGCCTCGTAACGGCTCTGGTAACGGGTGAATAGTGACATGATGGCCTCCTCTTTCGTCCTTGGCGCACTAGCGATTAGATAGACAAGCCGTGTAAAGATTTATCTCCATTCAGACTTTTTATGCTGCCTGCGGCGGGGGCCTTCCCCGGGCCGCCAGCGTTTCGGCAATCCTTTCCAGCCCCCAATCCAGTTCCTCCCGGCTGATGACAAGCGGAGGTGCAAGCCGCAGTACCGTGCCGTGGGTCTCCCGGGTCAGCACCCCGCGCTCGAGAAGCGCCAGGGCTAGTTGATGGGCATCAACTTGGGGATTTAGTTCGATTCCAGCGAAGAGGCCGCGGCCGCGCACCTCGCGCACCAGGGGCGACTCCCTGGCGATGGTCTGCAGGGAGGCCAGCAGGTGGTCGCCCAGTTCGGCAGTGCGGTTCACCAGATCCTCCTCTTCCAGGATGTCGAGGGCCTCCAGGGCCACCGCAGCCGCCAGGGCATTGCCGCCGAAAGTGGAGCCGTGATCGCCGGGCGAGAACACTTGCATGACCTCGTTGTCGGCCAGGAAGGCGGATACCGGCAGCATTCCTCCGCCCAGGGCCTTGCCGAGGATGATCCCGTCCGGACGCACGCCCTCGTGCTGGCAGGCCAGCAGGCGGCCGGTGCGCCCGAGCCCGGTCTGGACCTCGTCGGCGATGAACAGCACCCGGTGGCGGCGGCAGATTTCGGCGCAGGCGGCGAGGTAGCCGGCCGGCGGCACGATGATGCCCGCCTCGCCCTGGATGGGCTCCACCAGGAAGGCGGCGGTATGGGGCGTGATGGCGGCTTCCAGGGCGGCGGCATCGCCATAGGGGACGCTCCTCGTTCCCGTCGGGAAGGGACCGAAGCCGTCCCGGTACTGGGGCTCCGACGAGAGTCCGGTGATGGCGATGGAGCGACCATGGAAATTGCCGGTGCAGGCGATGATCTCGGCCTGGCCGTCGGGTACGCCCTTAACCTTGTGAGCCCACTTGCGGGCCGCCTTGAGGGCCGTCTCCACCGCTTCCAGCCCGGTGTTGATGGGCAGCGCCCGGTCGTGGCCGGTGAGTTCGGTGAGGCGCCGCAGCAGGAGGGGCAGGCGGTCGTTGGAAAAGGCCCGGGACGTCACCGCCAGGCGCCCCGCCTGGGCACCCAGGGCCGCCACCAGGCGGGGATGGGAATGGCCGAAGCTGGCGGCGGAATAGGCCGCCATCAGATCGAGATAGCGGCGGCCGTCCACATCCTTGAGCCAGCAGCCGCTGCCCGATTGCAGCACCACCGGCAGGGGAGCGTAATTGCGGGCGCCGTACTCGTCTTCCCAGCGCCGCAGCTCCGCCCCATCCGGCGCGGCGGCGGCCTCCACCAGGTCGATGACGAGGCGGGCGGTGCGCCCTTGGGGATCCCGGCCAGGGCAATACTCCACCACTTCCAGGCCGACGCAGCGGGGCTCCCGCAGGCAACCGCGCAGTGCCTCCCGCAGGGCTTCCGCCGGCAGGCCGGCGGGTGCCGGCGTGGATACCGCCGGCGCTTCCCGGGGATCGAGGGCGTCGATGTCGAAGCTGATGCCGAAGCCGTGTCCGTCACCCTCCGCGATCCGGCGGGCCTCGGTGAAAACGGCATGCAGGCCGTGACTGTCGATGTCGGCGGTGCCAAGGACGCGTACCCCCAGGTCGGCCAGGAATTGGGCCTCGGCCGCTTCGAAACTGCGCCCGCCGACCACCGCCACCCGATGGGGGTCAAGGGCGGGGCCGGGAATGCCGGTCAGGGCCGGATCGCCGTAACCGAGCAGGGCGGCCAGGGGCATGCCGTGGGGATTACCGGAAGGGCTGGTGGCGGGGACATGGGCATCCAGGTGGGCGTCGATCCAGATGAGGCCGGGAGCAATCCCCAGGGCCCGGCCGACACCGCGCCAGGCGCCGGCGGCCTGGGTATGGTCGCCGCCGACGAAGATGGGCTTGGCGCCGGCTTGCACCACTCCCTCGCCGGCAGCGGCGACTTCCAGCAGCAATTGGTACAAGGCCTGCATCCGTTCTCCGGCAGGTGGCGTCAGGGTCCGCAGCCATTGGGCTTGCAGGCCGTTACGGCGCAGCGCCGCGACCAGCCCGGCCGAACGCAGGGCTTCCGGCCCGCGTTCCGGACCCGCTCCAGGTGCTCCTAGGAAATTCGCCACCCCAATGCATTGCATTGCCGGAATGAGTGGAATCGTCTTATGCACGGCGCGCCTCCTTTCCGGGCCGTACCGAGTGGCTCACAACATTGACCGTCCCCCGGGGGCGGAGTTCAGAGTTGTCAGTTCAGTGCGGCAGGTGTTCGTGCAAGGGTTCGGCGTGGTGGGTCTGGGTGGCGGCCCGGTGATGCAGGGCGGCGTGGATGTCCTCGTGGGGCAGCGGCCGCCCGATCCATTGCGGCAGCAGGGAGCCGACCACCATGCCCAAGAAGCTCACTCCCAGCCCGATGAGCTGGGGCGGCACCGGGCTTCCCTCCCCTACCAGGACTTCGATGAGGAGCCAGGAGGCGAGGCCGCCGACGATGGCCGCCAAGGCCCCCTGGGTATTGGCGCGCTTCCACAGGGCGCCGGCGAAAAGGGGGACGAAGGCGCCGGCCAGGGTGATCTTGTAGGCGTTTTCCACCATCTTAAAGATGGAGGCGTTGGAGACCAGGGCAAAGGTCAGCACCAGGCAGGCGAAACCGACGATGGACAGGCGCATTACCCGCAGGAAGACGTGGTCGCCCATGGTCGGGTAGAAGCCGCGGACGATGTTCTCGGCGAAGGTCACCGAGGGTGCCAGGAGGGTGGCCGAGGAGCAGCTCATGATGGCCGACAGCACGGCGCCGAAGAAGATGACCTGGGCGAACAGGGGCGTGTGGCCCATGACCAGCAGGGGCAGCACCCGCTGGTAGTCGGCCGGGGCGTCGGACTGAAGGAGGGGCTGGTACTGGGCCGGGTCGATGATGGTCGCCGAATAGGCGATGAACATCGGCACGAAGGTAAAGCAGAAATAGATGGACGCCCCCAGGATGGAACCCGCCACCGCGACCTTGGCGCTCTTGGCCGAGGTGATGCGCTGGAAGACATCCTGCTGGGGAACCGAGCCCAGCATCATGGTCACCCAGGCGCCGAGGAAGGTGATCCACATCCAGGGGTCGGGCGGGGGGAAGAACTCGAACTTGCCGGCGGCGGCCGCATGGTCGATCACCGTCGCCACCCCGCCGGTCTTGTCGGAGAGCACCGTCGCAATATAGAAGAGCCCGCCCATGCTCACCGCCATCTGCACGAAATCGAGGACCGCCACCGACAGCATGCCGCCGAAGGTGGTGTAGGTGAGGACCACGGCGGCCCCCAGGATCATGCCCGCCGTCTGGCTGACGCCGCCGTCGGTGACGACGTTGAGGATGAGGCCCAGGGCCTTGATCTGGGCCGACACCCAGCCCAGGTAGGAAGCGACGATGCACAGGGTGGTGATGACCTCGACGGTGCGGTTGTAGCGCATCCGGTAGAAGTCGCCGAGGGTGATGATGTTGAGCTTGTAGAGATAGCGGGAAAAGAAGAGGCCGGCGATGACCAGGCACATGGAGGAGCCGAAGGGATCGGCCACCACGCCGCGCAAGCCTTCCCTGACGAAGGTCGAAGATGCCCCGAACACCGCTTCCGCCCCGAACCAGGTGGCGAAGACGGTGGCGGTGACCACCGGCAGCGGCAGGTGGCGGCCGGCGACGGCGAAGTCCTTGGCGTTATGGACCCGGGTGGCGGCGAAGAGGCCGATGCCGATGGAAACGACCAGGTAGAGGACGACGAACCAGATGAGCATGTCGGCGGCGACCTTGCGGGCAAGGGATTGAAATGACGCGGATTATACGGATATGGCGGCGCCGTCTACCTGACGGTTCAGCCCTTCAGAAAGGCGGAGGAGAGGAAAAGGCCCGGGTCTCGTCGTCGAAGGGATGGGGAAAGGCCAGGCAGGCGGCATGGAGCAGCAGGTGCGGGCTCCGGCCGGCGGGGGGGCCGTAAAGCGGGTCTCCCAGGATGGGGTGCCCGAGGGATTGCATGTGGACCCGCAGCTGGTGGGAGCGGCCGGTGATTGGTTCCAGCTCGACCCGGGTGGCGTCGGCCGCTGGATCGTAGCCCAGGACCCGGAAGCGGGTGAGGGAGGGTTTGCCCAGTTCGAAATCCACCTTCTGGCGGGGGCGGTTGGGCCAGTCGCAGATCAGGGGCAGGTTCACCTCCCCGGCCGCCGTCTCCAGGCGTCCCGCCACGATGGCGATGTAGCGCTTGTCCACCCGGCGCTCCCGGAAGAGCCGGGAAAGGCGCCGGTGGGCCTCCTCGCTGCGGGCCAGCACCAGGAGGCCGGAAGTCTCCATGTCCAGGCGATGGACGATGAGGGCTTCCGGATATTCCGCCTGGACCCGGGCCGCCAGGCAGTCCTGCTTGTCCTCGCCCCGGCCCGGCACCGACAGGAGGCCGCTCGGCTTGTTCACCACCAGGAAGCTCTCTTCTGCGTAGACGATGTCGAGGCCTTGGTGAGGAGGCGGCGAATAGGGATGCCGGGCGGTCATGGGCGAAGGGGGCGGCGGGCGGGGGCCGCCATTTTACCCTCCGTCCTCAGCGCTTGAGGCTGGCGAGGGCTTCGGCGCAGTGGGAGCCGCTGGTGCCGCCGGGGTCGACGAAGGGAATGATCGCGGCCAGGGGATTGACGAAGGCCAGGGCGAGTCCGCCCACCACCCGGGCGGCGATGGGGCCCGGTTCCGGCGCCACATCCGGGGCGTCCAGGGCACCCCGGATGCGGATGGGGGAACGGACCGTGAAGGGGGAGACGTTCTTGGGCTTGGCAGTGAGGCGGAAATTGAGGCTTTCCTTGGCCAGATCGATGGTGCCGTCGGCCAGGACCAGGGTCACCGGGGTGTCGATGAGGGCCACCTTGGGGGAGAGGACGCCATGCCTGGCCTGCAGGTCCATGACGGCGCATCGCACCGGCAGGGTCTGGTCTCCCTCCAGCACCAGTCCGAGGCTTTGGGCCACGTCCAGGCCCAGGAGCTCGACCACGAGGCGGGACAGGGTGCCGTTGCGCACGAACAGGGTGATGTCTCCATCCAGGGACCCCAGCACCTCGGCGGTGGAGCGCCCTTCCCCGACCACCTTCGCCCGGCCCAGCAAGGTCCCGGTGAAGTAGGGCGGGCGCTTTTCCCCCGCCGCCGCGGGCGTTCCCTTGCCCCGGGTCTTGGCGCCCTTCAGCCAGTCCTCCAGGCGGATGCCGTCCCAGGCCAGGTCGGAGCGCCAAAGGGGCGTCTTTTCCCGCGCGTCGACGGAGATATCGCCGGTCAGCCGCCCCCCGGCGGCGCGGGCGTCCACTTTAGCGAGCCCCAGCTTGCCCTGCGCCAGGGTCAGGACGGCCTTGAAGGGAGTGATGGGCTCCTTGAAGGCGCTTCCCAGATCCACCCTGTCCAGGTTCACCACGACCCGGGCGGTCAGGTTCTTCAGCGCCGGCAGGTTGAGGGGGCGGTTGGGGAAAAGATGTCCCGGCTGGCGCCGGATGGGTTGGCCCTCGACGGTACGGGTGCCGAAGGCGGGGGCCAGGTCGGCGAGATAGAGGCTGGCGCCGCTCAGTTCCCCCTTCAGCTGGGGGGGCTTGGTGGCGGGGTCGTAGGTGAAGTGGGCCGCCAGACGGCTTCTGCCGATCTCGGCCTGGTCGACGCGGGCGCTCCAGGTGTCCTGTTCCTTGTCGATGCTCCCCCGCACGGAAAAGGGCGCCGTCGTCGGCAGGGGGGAGCCGACCAGCTGCCCCAGGAGCCCCAGGGAGGGGCCCTTGGCCGTCACCGTGCCGTGGATGCCCCGGCGGCCGAGGAGGTCCTTCACGCTGCCGTCGAAGTCGGCCCGCAGGCTGCCGGAGGTCAGCCAGCCCCTGGCCTTCACGGCTCCGGCGGTGCTCTCTTCGAAAGCGGCCGGCAGCCACCCCAAGGTGGTCAATTCCCCCGTGAACGGGCGCTGGCGGAGCACCCCTTGAGCCTGCACGTGGGAAACCGGAGCTGCCTCTCCGTCCCCGGCCCGGGTGTCGAAGCTGGCCTGGAGATCAGTTTCCAGGGTGGGGTCGCGAAAGGTCAGGGTGCCCTGGCGTATCGCCAGGATGTCCACGGCCGGGGGTTCGGGGGCCGGCTTGTTCGGGTCCGGGGGGCCGAAGCGCCAGGTGGCGTCGCCGTTGCTCCGGCGGACCAGCCGGGCATCCATACGGCTGACGTCGAGGGCGGCGATGTGGAGGCGCTTGGTGTGCCTGAAATCCCGAAGGTCCCGGTAGCGCAGCTTGAGGGCGATGTCCTGGGCGTCCAGGAAATGGGGCAGGTCGAAACCCGAGGGGGCGGCGATCCACAGGCCGTGGGCCTGGAGGCGCAGGCTGCCCAGAAAGTGCAGGCGAAAGGGCGCCGTGATGCGGACGGGGCGTTCCATGCGCTGGCTCATCAGCCGTTCGGCCGGCGGCCTGAGGAAGGGCCAGCCGGCGATTTCACAGACGGCCAGGCCGGCGACGGGAAGAAAAATCAGGAGAAGAAGAATCCGATGCCGCCACAGCCAAGGGAAACGCTGAAGTGGGCCCATGTGCCCTCCCGAAAGGTCGCTGGCTATAAGACAGCGATTCCGGGTTGGGGAGTTTCCTTGGCGGCGGCGGGGTCAAAAAACCGAGGGTCGGCGGTTCTGGAGCAAGTCTTGCAGCGTGCTCGAAATCGGCGTATAACTGTATGGACATACAGTACTCGCGTACCCTGAGGCCGGATGTCGCTTTCCGTCTATTCCCGCCCTGAGGTGCACAGGGATGCGGCGAGGGGGCTTCCCCAGGTCAGGGAAGCATACTTGCCGGACAGGTGTATGTCTATCGAATACGCCGTCTGAATTTTTGCAGAAAACTGCCCTTTTCTTCGTGGGATAGCGGGGTGGTCTCCGTCTGAGCAATTTCTGTTCCAAGTACTGGCCCCTGTGTCATAATCACTCCAACTTTCGAGGTAACACCATGGACGAGAACAAGTCGAAAGCGCTGGCCGCAGCGCTGCAACAGATCGAGAAGCAGTTCGGCAAGGGCTCCATCATGAAGATGGGCGAGGCCGAGATCGACGAAGGCATTCAGGTGGTTTCCACCGGTTCCCTCGGCCTCGATATCGCCCTCGGCGTCGGCGGCCTGCCCCGGGGTCGGGTGGTGGAAATCTACGGTCCGGAATCCTCCGGCAAGACCACCCTCTGTCTCCAGGTCGTGGCCGAGATGCAGAAACTGGGCGGCGTGGCGGCCTTCATCGACGCCGAGCACGCCCTCGATCCCCAGTACGCCCAGAAGCTGGGCGTCAATGTGGGCGACCTGCTCATCTCCCAGCCCGACACCGGTGAACAAGCCCTGGAAATCGCCGACATGCTGGTGCGTTCCGGCTCGGTGGACATCATCGTCGTGGACTCGGTGGCGGCCCTGACGCCGCGGGCCGAAATCGAAGGCGAGATGGGCGACCAGATGGTCGGCCTGCATGCCCGCCTGATGAGCCAGGCCCTCCGGAAACTCACCGCCAACATCAAGAAGACCAACACCCTGGTCATCTTCATCAACCAGATCCGGATGAAGATCGGGGTCATGTTTGGCAATCCGGAAACCACCACCGGCGGCAATGCGCTCAAGTTCTACTCTTCAGTGCGCCTCGATATCCGCCGCATCGGCTCCATCAAGAAGGGCGATGAGGTGATCGGCAACGAGACCAAGGTGAAAGTGGTGAAGAACAAGGTGTCGCCCCCCTTCCGCGAGGCGATCTTCGATATCCTCTACGGCGAGGGCATCTCCCGGGAGGGCGAGATGATCGAGATGGGCGTCAATCACAAGATCGTGGACAAGTCCGGCGCCTGGTACGCCTACAACGGCGAAAAGATCGGCCAAGGCAAGGACAACGCCCGGGAATTCCTGAGGTCCCACCCGGAGATCGCCCAGGAAATCGAAGGCCGCATCCGGGAGGCAGCGGCCGTCAATGTCATCAAGCCGACCAAGTCGGCGCCTGCCAATGCCTGATGCCCTGCGCGGGCAGGCTCTCAAGTTCCTGGCCCGGCGTGAGTACAGCCGGGCGGAACTGAGAGCCAAGCTCGCGCCCCATGCCGAATCCGAAGAACAACTCGAACGTCTGCTCGACGCCTTGCAAGCCGAACATCTCCTTTCCGACCAGCGCTACGCAAGCCAGCGGGTTGCCGCCCGGGCCGGCCGTTTCGGCAATTCCCGCCTGAAGCAGGAACTGCGTGGGCAGGGTGTGGCCGACGAGGACATTGCTGCCGCCGTGGCTGAAGGCGGCGACGAAACAGCACGCTGCCGGCAGGTCTGGCAGAAGAAATTCAAGGCGGCGCCCGCCAACGCCGAGGAACGGGCGAAGCAGATGCGTTTCCTGCAATACCGCGGCTTCTCCACCGAAGCGATCCGGCGGGTGCTGCGTGGAGAAGACGAATGAGCGAAGGACTCGCGACCCTTTCCGCCCACAACCTCAACAAGCGCTACAAGGCGCGCACCGTCGTCCGCGATGTCTCCTTCGAGGTCAGGAGCGGCGAGGTGGTCGGCCTCCTGGGCCCCAACGGCGCCGGCAAGACCACCTGCTTCTACATGATTGTCGGACTGGTGCCCGCCGACGGCGGCGACGTTTTCATCGACGACGCCCGCCTCACCCACCAGCCCATGCACAGCCGGGCCCGCCTGGGCCTCTCCTACCTGCCCCAGGAGGCCTCGGTCTTTCGGAAGCTCAACGTGGCCGAGAACATCCAGGCGGTGCTGGAGCTGCAGAACCTGGAGCCGGAGGAAATCGAGTACCGCCTCGAGGCCCTCCTCAAGGAACTCCATATCGGCCATGTCCGTCACATCAACGCGGCGGCCCTGTCGGGTGGGGAGCGCCGTCGGGTGGAAATCGCCCGGGCCCTGGCAACCCACCCGCGCTTCATCCTGCTGGACGAGCCCTTTGCCGGCGTGGATCCCATTGCCGTGCTGGAAATCCAGAAAATCATCCGCTTCCTCAAGGAACGCAACATCGGGGTCCTGATCACCGACCACAACGTCCGGGAAACCCTGGGCATCTGCGACCGCGCCTACATCATCAACGAAGGCAGTGTGCTGGCCTCTGGCAGGCCGGACGAAATCGTCCATAATGAAAGCGTGCGCAAAGTCTATCTTGGCGAAAATTTCCGGCTGTAAGCCCGCAACGCCACCGGCAAAAGAATGAAGCCCGCCCTCCAGCTCAAGCTCTCGCAGCATCTGGCGCTGACGCCCCAGCTCCAGCAGTCGATCAAGCTTCTACAGCTGTCGACCCTGGAGATGAACCAGGAAATCGAGCGCTACCTGCTGGAAAATCCCCTCCTCGAGCGGGAGGGGGAAGACGGCGAAAGCTACGGGGGCGGCGGCTTTGAGGCCGGCGGCGCCGAGCAGCATGCCGAAACGTCGGAACGGGAAGCCCCCGCCGAGCGCGAAACGGAGCCGGAACGCCTGGAAATGCAGGCGCCCACCGCTGACGACGATGACCGCTGGTCCTCCGACGCCGGCACCTACTCCGGCGCCGGCCGCGACGATGACGACGATAACGACAGCCAGGAGATTCATGCCGTGGCGACCAGCCTGCGGGACCATCTCCTCTGGCAACTGGGGATGACCCAGGTGTCGGAGCGGGACCGCAGCCTCATCCGGTTCATGATCGAGGCCCTGGACGACGACGGCTATCTGTCCACTTCCCTCGAGGAACTGCTGGAAACCCTGCCGCTGGAATACGAGATCGAACTCGAAGAACTGGAGATTGCCCTCAGGCATATCCAGAACTTCGATCCCACCGGCATCGGCGCCCGCACCGCCAAGGAGTGCCTTGCCCTGCAGTTGCGAGCCCGGGAGGCCGACGACGTGCGGAATCTGGCTCTGGTCATCGTCGACAAGCACCTGGAGTTGCTGGCTGCCCGGGACTTCGCTCGCATCAAGCGTCTCGCCGGCTGCGACGATGATGCCCTGCGGGCCGCCCATGCCCTGATCACCAGCCTCGATCCCCGGCCCGGCGCCCGCTTCGCCCCCCTGGAGACTCGCTACATCACGCCGGACGTGATCGTGAAGAAGCTGAAGGGCAAGTGGACGGCCTATATCAACCCGGACGCCTACCCCCGCCTGCGGATCAATCGCCTCTATGCCGAGATCCTCGCCCGGCAGCGGCGCGGCAACGGCAACCTGAGCGGCCAACTGCAGGAGGCGCGCTGGCTCATCAAGAACGTGCAGCAGCGCTTCGAGACCATCCATCGCGTCACCCAGGCCATCGTCGACCGCCAGCGCCAATTCTTCGAGCATGGCGAAGTGGCCATGCGGCCCCTGGTGTTGCGGGAAATCGCCGACATTCTCGGCCTGCACGAATCCACTGTGTCGCGGGTGACGAGCCAGAAATACATGGCGACGCCCCGGGGCATTTTCGAGCTCAAATACTTTTTTGGCAGCCATGTCGCCACGGATACCGGCGGCGCATGCTCCGCAACCGCCATTCGCGCCCTGATCAAGCAATTGATCGGGTCCGAGGATGGCAAGAAGCCCTTGTCGGATAGTCAAATATCCGAAATACTAGGCCAGCAGGGAATCGTTGTCGCCCGCCGAACGGTAGCCAAATACCGGGAAGCCCTCAACATCCCGCCGGTCAATTTACGCAAGACTCTGTAAAGAGAGGAGAAAAAATGAATCTGCAGATCAGCGGCCATCACATCGAAGTCACGCCGGCCTTGCGCGATTATGTTCAGAACCGGCTGGATCCAGTCGTTCGCCATTTCGATCGCGTCACCGGGGTCAGCGTCATTCTGTCCGTGGAGAAACTGCAGCAGAAGGCTGAAGTGACCTTGCACGTGCCGGGCAAGGATATCTACGCCGAGAATGCCGCCGACGACCTTTATGCCGCCATCGACGTCCTGTTCGACAAACTCGATCGCCAGGTCCAGAAGTACAAGCAGAAGGTCCAAGACCACCATCGCGGCGACAAGCCCGTACATCACGAAGCCGAGTAATCCCGGCCAGGCCTCGCGGCCGGCACCTGCCGGCCGCGGCCTAGTTCTTTTCCGTAACCATGAATCCTTTCATCAAGCTTCTGCCCGAAACCCACGTCGTGCTGGATCTGGAAGCCAGCAGCAAGAAACGGGTCTTCGAGCAGGCTGGGATCCTCTTTGAAAACCATGCCGGCATCGCCCGTTCGGTCGTTTTCGACAGCCTCTTCGCCCGTGAAAAGCTCGGCTCCACCGGGCTCGGCCAAGGGATCGCCATTCCCCATGGCCGCATCAAGGGCCTGAAACAGGCTACCGGCGCCTTCCTGCGCCTGGCCACCCCCGTACCCTTCGATTCCCCGGACGGCCGTCCGGTCAGTCTGCTCTTTGTCCTCCTCGTGCCCGAGCAGGCCACCGAGGAACATCTGCAGATTCTCTCCGAGCTCGCCCAGCGCTTCGCCGACCGGGCCTTCCGCGATGCCCTGGCGGCGGCGCCCGATCCCGCATCGGTGACTGCCCTCTTTCGGCAATAAGTCCTTCCGTGCACCACATCAGCCTTTCCCAGCTCTACGAAGACAACCGCGAAAAGCTGTTGCTCAACTGGCTCGTCGCCCATAACGCCCAGCGCCGCATCGAGCTGAAAGCCTCCAATAACTACGGCGCCGATGTGGTCGGCCACATCAACGTCATCCACCCCGAGCGCCTGCAGGTCATGGGCAATGCCGAATACGAATGGGTGACCCGGGTGGGAGAGGCCCGCTTCCGGCACCATTTTCAGGACATCCTCACCGCCCAGTCGCCGGCCATCATCGTCGCCGAGGGCCTGGATGTGCCGGAAAACCTGCTCACCGCCTGCGAGGCCAGCGAAACGCCGCTGCTCACCTCTCCCAAGCCGGCTTCGGCAGTGATCGACCTCCTGCGCATCTACCTCTCCCGGCGCCTGGCCGACACCGTCAGCATGCACGGGGTCTTCATGGACGTGCTGGGGATGGGGGTGCTCATCACCGGCGATTCGGGGGTCGGCAAGTCCGAGCTGGCCCTGGAACTGATTTCCCGCGGCCACGGCTTGGTCGCCGATGACGTGGTGGAGATGGCGCGCATCGCCCCCACCACCATCGAAGGCCGCTGCCCCGGCATGCTGCGCGACTTCCTGGAAGTGCGCGGCCTCGGTCTCCTCAACATCCGCACCATTTTCGGCGAGACGGCGTCGCGGCGGAAGATGAAGCTCAAGCTCATCGTCCACCTGCAAAAGCCGGTGGCGGGCCTCGACGCCCCCCGTCTTCCCCTCGATGCCCAGACCCAGGAAGTGCTAGGCGTGCCCATCCGCAAGGTGGTCATCCCGGTGGCCGCCGGCCGCAACCTGGCGGTCCTTCTGGAAGCGGCCGTGCGCAACACCATCCTGCAGCTGCGGGGCATCGACAGCATGCAGGATTTCATGGATCGCCAACAGCGCAGCATGCTTGACGAAGAGTTGTGAGTTAATGACAATGGGATTGCGTTTCCAACCATCCCAGGAGTTAACATGAACAAACTGGTCAGTCTGCTCGCCATCGCCTTTGCCGCCACCATCGGCACCGCCTACGCCGCCGAAGAGGCGCCCGCGGCGCCGCGGAAGGTCAGCAGCCAGCAGGAAAAGATGAAGTCCTGCAGCAAGGAAGCCAAGGCAAAGGCCCTCAAGGGCGCCGAGCGCAAGAGCTTCATGAGCACCTGCCTCAAGGGCGACAAGCAATAGGATTTTCCATCTTTTGGATTTGCCAGCCGGAATCCAGCCCGGCTGGCATTTTTGTTGGCATGCGGCACTTGTCGAGACCGGACCGGGCGGTCGGTTGCCGTCCTGCTTCTATTCCGGCAGTCCCCGGCTCCGGCCGACGGCTACAGGTACTCGAAGGTCGCGCCGTCGGCCGCCGGGTCGTTGGCCGAAGCGCCGAAGCAGACGGAGCCGGCGCCCAGCAGCACGATTTCGGTGCGCCGGATCATGGTTTCCTTGGCTGCGGCCAAGGTGACGTAGCTGCCGTTGGTGCTGCGGTCCACATAGACAAACTGGTCGCCCCGCTTCTCGATGCGGGCGTGGTGCCGGGAAGCCTTTCGGTCCTCGATGACCACATCGCTGCTGGAGTCCCGCCCCAGGGAGAGGATGGGCGTCTTGTTGTCCAGCAGATAGGCGCGGCCGTGGTAGCGCAGGCACAGCTTGGTGGATGACTTTTCGGCCGCAGCTGCCGCCTGGGCCGCCGGCTTGGCCGGCGTCTTTTCAACCGGCGGCTTGGCGGCGGGGGGAATGGTCTCCTCGGCCCTTTGCCAGACCACCTCCAGCATCGGCACCTCGCCGCCCTTGCCGGCGGCCAGCCCCGGATCCCTGACGCCTTCCCGCAGATGGGCGGGCAGCTCGGCGATGGCGTCCTGGCTGGCGAGAATGCGCCCGGAAGTGGCGAAGCCGACGATGTGGGCGGCGGTCTTCACAGTCTCGCCGATCGGGCCGGCATCGCCCTCCGTTACCGGACCGACGTGGAAGCCGATGCGGATAGCCAGCTTGACGCCCGAGACTGGCGGCAGATCCGCCACCCGCTGCTGCATTTCCAGGGCGGCCAGGCAGGCCGTCTCGGCAGTTTCGAAGGTGGCCATGATCTCGTCGCCACCGGTCGCCACCAGGCGCCCGCCGAAGCCTTCGACGGCACGCTCGATGCGCTTGACGCAGCGATCCACGGCGCGTTCTGCCTCGGCGTCGCCAAGCCGCTCGTACAGCCGGGCGCTGCCCGAGACGTCCGCGAACAGCACAGCCAGCTTGCCCTGCACGCCATCCATCCTATGCTCCCGTGGCCATCGCCTGAATTTGCGAAGCCCAAATCATAACAAATCCCCTTTGCCTTGCCGATGTCATTAGGCCGGATTCAGGGGAATGGTGCCAACCATGGGGATTTCCGGCGCATCGAAGGCGATGTCGCCCTCCTCGACCCGGCTGTCCAGGGTCAGCCCCTTGAAATCGAAAAGAGCATTGTCGGCGAGGTGGGATGGGACGACATTCTGCATGGCGGTGAATACCGCTTCGGTACGGCCCGGGTAGCGGCGGTCCCATTCCTGCATCATCTCCCGGATCTTCTGGCGCTGCAGGTTGCTCTGGGAGCCGCAGAGGTTGCAGGGGATGATGGGAAATTCCATGCCCCGGGCGTACTTGGCGATATCCGTCTCGGAGCAGTAGGCCAGGGG
The DNA here is from genome assembly GCA_018261935.1 of Rhodocyclaceae bacterium. Classification (GTDB taxonomy): domain Bacteria; phylum Pseudomonadota; class Gammaproteobacteria; order Burkholderiales; family Rhodocyclaceae; genus JAGTRP01. The sequence continues at coordinate 141,733 of JAGTRP010000013.1, read as the reverse complement.
CCGGATGACGACGTGGGCACCGTCGTCGGTCACCAGCTTGGGCGGCATGGCCTTGAGCTTGCCGCCGAAGAGCATGTTGAGGAACAGGGTATGGACCATGTCGTCCCGGTGGTGGCCGAGGGCGATCTTGTTGGCTCCCAACTCCTTGGCGGTGCGGTAGATGATGCCGCGCCGCAGGCGGGAGCAGAGGGAGCAGGTGGTCTTGCCTTCCGGGATCTTCTCCTTGACCACGGAATAGGTGTCGGCCTCGACGATGCGGTACTCGATGCCGATGGATTCGAAATGGCGCGGCAGCACGTCGGCCGGGAAGCCGGGCTGCTTCTGGTCCAGGTTCATGGCGATGATGCGGAAGTCGATGGGCGCCCGCTCCCGCAGGGCCATCAGGATGGAAAGCAGGGAGTAGGAGTCCTTGCCGCCGGAGACGCAGACCAGGACGGTGTCGCCGTCCTCTATCATGTTGTAGTCGCCGATGGCCTTGCCGACACGGCTTTCCAGGAATTTCTTGAGTTTCAGGAGGGTGTTCGAGGTGTTCATGATTTAGAGGTGGGCAGTGCGGCCGCCGTCCACGTTGAGGACCTGGCCGGTCACGTAGGGCGCGCCGCAGAGAAGGAAGTGGACAGTAGCGGCGATGTCCTCGGGGGATCCCTCGCGCTTGAGAAGCGTGTGGTCGACGATAGCGGAACGGTCCGCTGCCGGGAACTGGCCGTCGTTGGGCCACAGGATGGCGCCGGGGGAGATGGCGTTGACCCTCACCTCCGGCCCCAGTTCGACGGCCAGCGCCCGGGTCAGGGTCAGCAGGGCGCCCTTGGCGGCACAGTAGAGGGGATAGCCCTTGAGGGGGCGCTCGCCATGGATATCGGTGATATTGACGATGGCTCCCCGGCTTTGGCGCAGATGGGGTGCGGCCGCCTGGGCGAGGAAGAGCGGCGCCTTGAAATTGCTGCCCACCAGATCGTCCCAGGCGGCTTCGTCAATGCTGCCCACCGGGGTAGGAAAGAAGCTGGAGGCGTTATTGACCAGCCCATCCAGCCGGCCATGGCGGGCAAGGATGGTTTCGATCAGGGCCGGCAGGCGGCCGGTATCCAGGAGGTCGGCCTGGAAGACGGCGGCCGAATCGGGGCGCCGGCCGTTCAGTTCGTCCGCCAGGGCGGCCGCTTCGGCCTGGGCGCTCCGGTAATGGAGGGCAAGGATGGCGCCGGCGGCGTGCAGCCGCCGGGCGATGGCCGCTCCCACCCGCTTGGCGCTGCCGGTGACCAACACGACCCGGCCTACAAGACTGTCTTTATCTTCCATGGCATGGGAAGTTTACCCCGAACCGGCGGCGGAAAATGCCTTTGGATCGGGAATCCGTGCCGCGATCGCGGCGGCTGGCGGCGACAAAGGCTAAAATTCCGATTTTTCTCCCGGCTATGTCGCTACCTCTCCCCTCGCCCGAAGCCCAGGCTCATTGCGAAAGGCTTACCGCCCTCCTGCAGCAGGAAATCGCCGACCAGGGCGGATGGATGTCCTTCGCCCGCTTCATGGAGTTGGCCCTCTACGCCCCGGGCCTCGGCTACTACGCCGCCGGAGCGCAGAAGTTCGGTGCCGCCGGCGACTTCGTCACCGCCCCGGAAATGACCCCCTTCTTCGGCCGGGCCCTGGCCCGGCAGGTGGCCGAAGTCATGGCCTCGGCGGCCCCCTTCGTGCTCGAGGCCGGCGCCGGCTCCGGTCGCCTGGCAGCCGATCTCCTCCTGGAACTGGAGCGTCTGGGCAGCCTGCCGGAGCGCTATCTCATTCTCGAACTGTCCGGAGACCTGCGCCAGCGCCAGCAGGCCACCCTGGCCGCCGCCGCGCCCCATCTGCTGGCCCGGGTGGAATGGCTGGATCGCCTGCCCGAGCGCTTCGCCGGGGCCATCGTCGGCAACGAGGTCCTGGATGCCATGCCGGTGCATCTGGTGGCGTGGCGGGAAAACGGCATCCTGGAGCGGGGCGTCGGCCTCGATGCCGCCGGTGCTTTCGCCTGGCGGGAGCAGCCTGCTGCCGGCGCCCTGCTCACGGCCGCGCAGCAGATCGCCGAACAATGCGGCCTGCCCCCCGGCTTCGAAAGCGAGATCGGGCTCGCCGCCCAGGCCTGGGCGGCAGAATGGGGCCGCATCCTGACCCAGGGGACCCTCTTGCTCATCGACTACGGCTTCCCCCGCCGGGAGTTCTACCATTCCCAGCGCGGCCGGGGTACCCTCATGTGCCACTACCGCCACCATGCCCATCCCGATCCGTTCTACCTTCCCGGGCTCCAGGACATTACGGCCCACGTCGATTTCACCGGCATCATCGCCTCTGCCCACGGGGCCGGGCTGGAACTGCAGGGCTACGCCGGCCAGGGGCAGTTTCTCCTCAACTGCGGCATCCTGGAACGCCTGGCGGAGCTGCCGGCGGAGTCTCCCGAATACATCCGGTCCGCCGGCGCGGTGAACAAGCTCATCCTGCCCCACGAGATGGGCGAACTCTTCAAGATCATCGCCATCGGCCGCGGCATCGACTCGCCCCTGCTGGGATTTGCCCGGGGCGACCAGAGCTATCGGCTATAGGCCCGCTCAGCCCTGCCGACTGCAGTAATCCCGGAAGCTGTTGGGCTGTCCCAGGAGCAGCCGCCCCAGTTCATCGAGCATGGCCGTGCCGACGGCTTCCGGGAGAATCAGATAGGACTGGCTGCCGAAGCGCTCCAGATTGCGGGTCTCCAGGACAATGGCCCGGAGCTGGAGGTTGGCATGCCAGCGTAGATTGATCTTGACCTCTTCAGGGACGGAAAAGACCATCCGTTCCACTTCCCGCCGGAAATTCCTGACCTCGTCGCAGTCGAACGCGAGGCCGTAATCGAACAGGGTCTTGCGCAGATTTTCCGTGGCCACGCCGCCGGGGCGTTCCAGCTGCTGTTTTCCGGGGCCGGCCAACTGGCAGGAAAGGCTGACAAGCTCATAGATAGCGCCGGCGCTTTCGGGCTGTGTCCGGTACTCGGCGAAGCCCCGGCGCCATTCCAGGCCGGAAAAGTCCAGGACTCCGGCGATCGAGTAGCGGTGTGCCACCGGCGGGTGCAGGATGTCGAGCTGCTGCACCAGGTCATGGCAATAGGAGAAGATCCGGCGCAGGGCGGCGTCCAGCTTGCGGCTCAGGGCCTTCAATTCCTCCTGCTCCGCTTGCTTCTGGGCGGTGCGCTCGTTCTGTTTGGCCTGGGCCTGCTGGCGCAGCTCCGCCAGGAGGCTGCCCTTGGGGCGTTCGGGGGCGGGCTTGCGGGGCGCCGGCGCCGGGGCTGCCGGTTGTGGGCTGGCGACAGCCGGCGGGGCGGCAGAGACCATGGCGGCGGGAGCCGGGTCCGCCAGGAATTGGCGCAAGATTTCGCCGGTCAATTCGATGGGTGCGGTTTCGGGTTCGGATTCGAGTTCTGCCTCGGGCATCGGCGGCGCCGTCATGGCACGCAGGTCGAAGGCCTCGATCTTCGCCAGCAGGGCGGCTTCCAGTGCCTCCAGGTCATCCGTGAGCGATGCCCCGCCTTCCTTCCTGCCGCCGCGGGCCTCCCCAAGCGCGCTATGGGCCTGTGGCCCGTTTCCCCCCTTGTCCATTGTCGGTCTCCCCTCGTTGTTGAGCGGATTCTAGCCAAAGTTGGAGCCTTGTCGAGACGATATATACTGAGAGTGTTCGACAAGGAGGTTTCTATGGACTTAACCGGTCTTTCCAGCGTTTCGACCGCCCTGTCCGGGGCTCGTACCGGGGACTCCGCAGCCGTTTTGGTGCAGAAGAAAGCCATGGACCTGGCAGCCCAGAACGCCCAGCAACTTCTGGAGGCCCTGCCCCAGCCGACCAACAATCCGCCCCATCTGGGGCAGAATGTGGACGTCAAGGCCTAAGGCACAGTTTCCAGCAGCCAGTCCCGCAAAGTGGCCGCTGCGAGCGGCCATTTTTTTTCATGGGTCACGACGTGTCCCATGTCGTGGAAAATGCGGTCGGGCAGGCCATAGGTGCGGGCTGTCGCCTGCACCACGAAGGCCGGCACCAGGACATCCTTTTCCGCCCCCAGGACCAGCATGGGCGGGCGCTTCATCAGGGGCAGCAGCGGCAGGTTGAACATGGACATGTCCCAGATGGCCCGCTGGGATTCGCTCTGCATGCGCGCCAGGAAGCTGTTCAATACTTCGTCGCTGACTTCCTGGGCGAACAGGGCATCGCGCAGGATGGCGTCGGAGGGCTGGCCTCCCCCCATGATGTTGTTGATTTCGAAAAAGAGCTGGGGCTTCTGCAGGAGCAGGTGAAACTGGGATGCCACCAGTCCTTGCGGGGGCACCGAGCAGATCAGCGCGGCCGCTGGGGCCTCGTGGCGTTCCAGGGTCTTCTGGACGATGAAGCCTCCCATGGAATGGCCCACCAGGACGGCGGGCTCCCCCAGCCAGCGCAGGACGGCGGCCACGTCGTCCACGTAGTCGGCGATGGAATGCCAGTTGATGTGATCCTGGCCGTCGCTGCCGCCGTGCCCCCGCAGCGAGACCGCGTAGCAGCGGTAGCCGCTCTCGGCCAGGAAGGGCATGAAGGTTTCCCACATCCAGGCGCCGGCGAAGGCACCGTGGACGAACACGATCGGGGTTGGGCGAGGCTCGACGGGATTGGGTTCGCAGGAGAGGACTTCCAGGCCGTCGATGAAATGCGTAGCGATCATGGGGAAGCTCGGACAGGGGCGTGGTTTAATGGCGGACAGCCTGCACGAGGCAAGGAATTATGCTCAAGTGGATTCTGACACTGGTCATCGCGATCTTTCTTTTCGGCATCTGCGCCCCCCATCTGGCGCGGGCCGTGCGCCTGGGCCGGTTGCCCGGCGACGTGGCCTGGCGTTTCCGTGGGCGGACCTATATTTTCCCCTTTGCCTCCACTCTACTCCTGTCCCTGCTGTTCCTCGTCCTTTCCCGAGTCCTTTGACACCTCTTTGACGGCGGCGACCCGAGCCTGGTGCACCCGCTCCGGGATCGTGGCCTTGTCGGCGCAGGCCCGGGCGATGGCACCAGCGTCCACGCCCTTCACGGCCGCCAGGGCCCGCCGGAAGACTTCCGGCACATCGTAGGGCGCATCTTCCTGGCCCAGCCGGCCCCGGAAATCGCACTCGCAGGCCTGCAGCAGCTGCTCGAAGCGCTCCGGCCGGCGCAGGGCGTCGGTCTTCTCCAGAAGGGAGACCACGGTGGACGGCTTCAATTCCCTGCCCCGATGGATGTCCCCGTGCCAGCGAGCCATAAGCAAGGCGAGGTCCCGGGCGTCGTTCGGGACCCGCAGGCGGGCGCACAGGGCCGTCGCCAGCTCGACGCTGCGGGCCTCGTGGCCGTGGTGGCGGGGCAGCAGGTCGGCCGGGGTGGTGCCCTTGCCGAGGTCGTGGACCAGGGCGGCGAAGCGCACCGGCAGGCCATAGCCCCGGCGGGCGGCCTGGTCCACCACCAGGAGGGTGTGGATGCCGCTATCCACCTCCGGGTGGAAGTCGGCCCGCTGGGGCACCCCGAAGAGGCGATCCACTTCCGGCATCAGCCGTTGCAGGGCACCGCATTCCCGCAGCACCTCGAAGAGACGGGAAGGCCGCGCCTCCATGAGGCCGCGGGCGATTTCCTGCCAGACCCTTTCCGGCACCAGGTGGTCGGCTTCGCCGCTTTCCACCATCCGGCGCATGAGCGCCATGGTTTCCGGGGCGACCGAGAAGTCGGTGAAGCGGGCGGCGAAGCGGGCCAGGCGCAGGATGCGCACCGGGTCTTCGACGAAGGCGGGACCCACGTGACGCAATACCTTTGCGGCGAGATCGGCCTGGCCGTGGAAGGGGTCCACCAGGGTGCCGCCTTCGGCCCGGGCCATGGCGTTGATGGTGAGGTCCCGGCGCGCCAGGTCCTCCTCCAAGGTCACGTCCGGGGCGGCGTGGAAGGCGAAGCCGTGGTAGCCATGCCCGGTCTTCCGCTCGGTGCGGGCCAGGGCATATTCCTCATTGGTACGGGGATGGAGGAAGACCGGGAAATCCTTGCCCACCGGCCGGAAGCCCCGGGCCAGCATGGCTTCCGGGGTGGCGCCCACGACCACGTAGTCGCGGTCGGCCACCGGCAGGCCGAGAAGCTCGTCGCGAACCGCCCCGCCGACGATGTAGGTTTCCATCAGCGGGGCCTTTCCGGGCGCGCCTCAGCGGCCGGCGTGGTGGCGGTAGGAATCCAGCCGGCCCTTGGGGGTGTTGAGGGCGATGTAGGTGGGGGCAACGGATTCCAGGGGGGCGGGCTGCCAGCCGGGGTAGGTGTTGCAGCCGGGCTGGCAGACATTGTCCTTCTGCATGGAGCGCAGGTTGTCCGGCGACAGGATGGGCTTCGGGGCCAGCCACATGAGGCCGGCCTGGAGGTAGGCCAGGCCTTCCGGCAAGGCGATGATGCGGGCCCGGCTGCGGACGAGTTCGGCGGTGTAGTCCACCAGCTCCCGCAGGGTGTAGACCTTGGGGCCGCACAGGTCGTAGGCCTGGCCGACGGTGGCGGCGTTGCCCAGGGCATCGACGAAGGCGTCCGCCACATTGGCCACCCAGACCGGCTGGAAGCGGGCCTGGCCGAAGCCCAGGGGGAAGAAGGGCAGCTTCCTGAGGGCGCCGGCGAAGGTGTTGAGGAAGGCGTCGCCCAGACCGAAGATGACGGAGGGGCGGAAGACGGTGACATCCAGGGCGTCGCGGGCGGCCAGCACGGCCTGTTCGCCGTCGCCCTTGGAGCACAGGTATTCCGACGGCCCCTTGGGATCGGCGCCGAGGGCGCTCATGTGGATCAGGCGGCGCACGCCGGCAACCTTGCAGGCGGCGACGATCTTCTTCGGCAGCTCGACGTGGGCCTGGGCGAAATCCCGGCTGTAGGGCAGCTTGACGTCCCGGCTGTGGAGGATGCCGACCAGGTTGATGACGGCATCGTGCCCCTTCACCAGCTTGACCAGGGTCTCTTCGTCGTTGATGTCGGCCTCCACCATTTCCACATGGGGCAGCGTGATGAGCGCTTTGGAACGCTCCCGCCGCCGGGTCGGGATGGTGACGTCAATGGCCCTTTCGGAAAGGCGATTGGCGATATAGGTACCGACGAAGCCGCTACCCCCCAGCAGCAAGACCTTCTTGATGTCCATGGGAACTCCGGAAACCGAATTCAAAAACCTTGAATTTTAACCCGATTGGCGTACTCCGACACGGGAATCGGGGCTTCGAACCGGTAGACCGCCGATGAAGGGCTACAATTTGCTCAAACAAGACGAAGATCGACGCCATGGCCCCGACCCTGCTCCCTGCCATTACCGCCCTCCTGCGCTCCCGTGCCCTGCGCCGCACCCTCTGGTGGAGCCTGGGGCTCTTCGCCGCCTTTGTCCTGGTGGGCTTCGTCATCCTCCCGCCGGTGGCGAAATCGATCCTGGAGCGCCAACTCGGGGAGGCCCTGCATCGGCAAGTCAGCATCGAGCGGGTCGCCATGAATCCCTTCGTCCTGTCGGCGGAAGTGGATGGCCTGGCGGTGCGCGGGGCCGAGGGCCAGGAGGTGCTGGGATTCGACAGCCTCTACGTCGATGCCCAGATCGCCTCCCTGGTCAAAGGTGGGCCGGTGATCCGGGAATTGCGCCTTGCCGGCCCGCGCCTCCAGGTCACCCGGGTAAGCCGGGTGCGCTACAACCTTTCCGACCTCATCGACGAGTGGAGCAAGCACTCGGAGTCACCACCCCTCCACTTCTCGATCAGCAATATCCAGGTGAGCGGCGGCAAGATCACGTTCGTCGACAAGCCGATGGGCATGACCCACACCGTCACCGATCTGGCCCTGGGGCTGCCCTTCCTCTCCAGCCTCCCCGAGCAGACGGACATCTTCGTGGAGCCCCATTTTTCCGCCAAGATCAACGGCTCGCCCCTGGTGCTGAGCGGGCGCAGCAAGCCCTTCGCCGACTCCCACGAGAGCGAGTTGAGCGTGGACCTGGACCGGGTGGACCTGGCCCGCTATCTGCCCTATTCGCCGGCCCGGCTGCCCTTCGCCCTGCGCGGCGGCAGTCTGGATACCGAGCTGAAGCTGGTGTTCCGGCAGAACCGGCAGCAGCCGGCGACCCTGAAGCTGGTGGGGGCCGCCCATGTCAGGAACCTGGCCGTGAACGAAACCGGCGGCCAGCCGCTGCTGGCCTGGAAGCAGCTCGACCTCGCCATCCGGGAGGCCGACCTTCTGCAGAAGCGCTTCCGGATCGACAGCCTGCGGGTGGCCGGGCTGGAAACCCAGGTCCGGATCGGCCCCGACGGCAAGATCAACTGGGCTGAAGTGGTCGATGGCCTGGCTGCCGGCGGCAAGGCTGAAGGCAAATCGGCCCCGGCCATCTGGTCAGTGGGGGAAATCCGGCTGGAAGACGGCATCCTGCGCTACCAGGACCAGCGGATGCCCGACCTGGCCATCCAGGTCATGGACCACATCGACGCCAGGATCGGCGGCCTCTCCGGCGCCGCCGACAGCAAGCTGGCGGTGACCCTGACCGCCCGGGCCAACGGCGCCGGCAGCCTCAAGGCCCGTGGGGGTGTGCAACTCCGGCCCCTGGCGGCCGACCTGGAAGTCGAAACCACCGGCCTCTCCCTAGTCCCCCTGCAGCCCTACTTCGGCGAGCGCCTGAACGTGACGCTGGTGCGGGGGGAAGTCTCCGGCCTGGGCGCCCTCAGCCTGCGGATGGACGAGGAGGGCCTGGGCGGCGGCTTCAAGGGCGAACTCACCGTGGGCGACGTCCTGACGGTTGACAAGGCCAGCCGGGCCGACCTCCTGAAGTGGAAGTCCCTTTTCGCCGGGAATATCGATGCCCGCCTGCGGCCCCTGGCCCTGTCGGTCGGCGAAGTGGCCCTGAGCGACTTCTACGCCCGGGTCAGCGTCAGCCCCCAGGGGCGGCTCAATCTGGTGGATATCGTCCGCCATCCGGAAGGCGGTCCCGGACCCCGGCAGCGGGAAGCTCCCTCCGGGGAGAAGCCCATGCCCATCCGGATCGGCAAGGTCAGCCTCCAGGAGGGGACAGTCAATTTCTCGGACTCCTTCGTCAAGCCCAACTACCGCGCCAACCTGACCCATATCGCCGGACACATCTCCAAGCTGGCTCCCGACACCGTTGCCGACCTGGAATTGCGGGGCCGCTACCGGGACGCCGCCCCGGTGCAGATCCTCGCCAAGGTCAATCCCTTTGCCGCCACGGCCTACCTGGACCTCAAGGGGGAAGTCCGGGGCGTCGATCTCACCACCCTGTCCTCCTATGCCGGCAAGTACGCCGGCTACGCCATCGACGGCGGCAAGCTGTCTCTCTATGTCACCTACCACCTGGAGAACAATCTCCTCACCGCCAACAACCGGGTCTTCCTCGACCAGCTCACCTTCGGCGAGCGGGTGGAAAGCCCCGAGGCCACCAGCCTGCCGGTCAAGCTGGCGGTGGCCCTCCTCAAGAACAGCCGGGGCGAGATCGACCTGGAACTGCCCGTCTCCGGCTCCATCGACGATCCCCAGTTTTCCATCGGGGGCGTGCTGCTCCGGGCTATCGGCAACCTCTTCGTCAAGGCGGTGACTTCCCCCTTCGCCCTCCTGGGCTCGGTGTTCGGCGGCGGGGGCGAGGGGGAATTGTCCACAGTGGAATTCGCCCCCGGCCGGGCGGCTCTGGATGCCGCCGCCGTCAAGAAGCTGGAGGCTCTGGCCAAGGCCATGAACGACCGCCCCGCCCTGCGGCTGGAAATCACCGGCCGGGCCGACCCCGAGGCGGATCGGGAAGGCTACAAGCGGGCCGTCGTCGAGCGCGCGGTCCGGGCGGAGAAGCGCAAGGAGATGGAAAAGAGCGCCGAGGCGGGGGCCGCCGCAGAGGTCGTGGTCAGCCCCAGGGAATACCCCGTTTACCTGAAGCGGGCCTACAAGGAGGCCAAGTTCCCCAAGCCCCGCAACATCATCGGCCTGCCCAAGGACCTGCCGGTGGAGGAAATGGAAAAGCTCATGCTCGCCAATGTGCCGGTGGGCGAGGAAGAGCTGAGCCGGCTGGCCATGCGCCGGGCCCAGACGGTCCAGACCTGGCTAGTGGAACAGGGCAAGGTGCCGGTGGAGCGTCTCTTCCTGCTGGCGCCGAAGGCCGGCGGCGACGACAGGGCCGGCGCTAAGGCCAGCCCCAGCCGGGTGGATTTCTCGCTGCGCTGACCGTCCGCCCTCTCAGGGCAGATCGGCGTCCTTCGGCGAGTCCGCCACCCGTCCCCCGATCACCCCGAGCCGGGCCTTCAGGGAGTCCGGCTTGCCGGTGAAGAGGGACGAGTAATAGACCGAGTTGCTCATCACCTTCTTCACGTAGTCCCGGGTTTCCGAGAAGGGGATGGTCTCGGCGTAGATGGCGCCTTCCAGGGGCTGCTCGGCCCGCCATTTGCGGGCCCGGCCGGGGCCGGCATTGTAGGCGGCGGAGGCCAGCACCGGCTGGTTGTCGAGGTTCTCCATGACCATCCGCATGTAGGCGGTGCCCAGGAGGAGATTGGTGTCGGTGTCGTTCACCTTGCCCTGGTGGAAGTCCTTGAGGCCGAGCTTCTTGGCCACCCAGCGGGCGGTGGCGGGCATTAGCTGCATGAGGCCGGAGGCGCCGACGCCGGATTTCGCATGGGTGATGAAGCGGCTTTCCTGGCGCATCAGGCCATAGACCCAGGCATCGTCCACGGACTGGTCGCGGGCTACCGATCGCACCTGGTCGCCGAAGGGAGCCAGGTAGCGCAGGCTGAAGTCATGCTCGTTCTTGGTACGGTCGGCAGCGGCGATGGCCCGGTCGTAGATTTCGTTGCGCTTCGCCAGCTCGGCGGCGGCCAGCAATTCCCGGTCGCTCATGGCGCGCAGGGACCAGTTCCATTCCTTGACCCCTTCCGTCCTCAGTTCCAGGCGGAAGAAAGCCAGAGCCCGCTTGAGGCCGGGATTGGCGGTGGCGGCGGCCAGTTCCTCCTTGCTGATGGGAGCGGCCTTGGCCGGCGGGGCGATGGCCTGGTCCAGCTCCTCGTCGGCCAGGTTGCCGTAGAAGTGGGCCTGGCCGGCGATGCGCTGGAACAGGGCATTGGCCTGGGTGGTGCGGCCCCCCGCCTTATAGGCGCGCCCCAGCCAGTAAATCCATTCCGGCCGGGCGGCGAGCTGCGCCGGCATGGCTTCGATGGCCGAGCGGACGACGCCCCACTCCTGGGCCCGCAGGGCAGCCCGGACCTTCCATTGGTGGCCCTCGTCGGAGAGGGGGGCGGCGCCGGCCTGGGCATACCAGGCGAGGGCGTCGGGCATGTGGCGCTTGGCGGCGTTGAGGGCGATCTCGCTCCAGGCCCACAGCCTTTCACTGTTCCCCATCCGGTCCTGGAGCTTTTCCAGTTGGTCGGCGGCGGCCCGGGGGTCGTTGGTGGCGACGCGTTGGACGGCGAGGGCGGCGGTTTCCCGGCCCGGCCGGGTGGCGGCCCAGGAGGACGGGAGCTTGACCAGGGTGGCCATGGCCCGGTCGGCGACCGCGTCCACCTGCCGGTTGTCGGGGCTCTGGCTGGCCGGCAGGTAGTGCATGGTGGCCTTCGCCCAGTTGATGCGGTTGGCTTCGAACTGGCGCCGGATACGGGTCCAGACATCGTCGGCCAGCACCCGCTTTTCCCAGATCAGGGCTTCCAGCACCGGCTGGCAGCCGTCCGGCGGCTCCAGCAGGCTGAGCCAGAGGGGCTGGGCCTCATCGAGGGCGGTCTTGTCGTTGCGGGCCAGGCGGGCCTGCAGGTCGAGGCAGAGAACTTCCTGCTCAGGGGCGACTAGCTTGGGATACTCGGCTTCGAAGCCTTCCCACTGGGACTTGCGAGCCAGGAGCCGCAGCCAGTCGCCGCGAAGCTTTTCGGCCACGTAGCTGCCGTCGTAGCGGTCCAGGAAGTCGCGGACGGTCATGGCGTCCGCCTGCTCCAGGTTCATCCGCAACCGGAAGTATTCGACGTAGGGGCTCAGGTCGTGGTCGCTACCCACCGTGGCGGCGGCCCTTTCGAGCTTGAGGTAGTCACCGACGCGGAAGGCGTCTCGGGCGATCAGGAAGGCGGTGTCGCGGCCGTCCTGGGCAAAAAGGGGAGAAATCAGAAAAAAGGAAAGAACGAAGACCCGGGACTTCATGCTAGATTGGAGCAGAGGAAAAGGCTTGCGATGGAAAACCTTACTGAGAATAGCACGGATAGCACGGTCTGGCGGCGGGCGTTGCGGCGCGAGATGGTGAATCGGCGCATGGCGCTGACGGCGCCGACGCACGCTGAATTTTCCGACGCTATCGTCATCCATCTTCTTCATCACTTATCCCAACTCGAGACCCAGGTGGTCGCTTTCTGCTGGCCGGTCAAGAACGAGCCGGACGTGCGAGCGGCCCTGGCGGCCTGGCGCCGGCAGGGGGGGCGGGCGGTGCTGCCGGTGGTGGTGGAGGAAGACGCTCCCCTGGCCTTCCGGACCTGGGAGCCCGATACCCCGCTGGTGCCCGACCGCTACGGCATCCCGACCCCCGCCGACGGCGAATTCCTTGTCCCAGAAGCCATCCTCCTGCCCCTCAACGCCTTCGACGCCGCCGGCTATCGCCTGGGTTACGGCGGCGGCTTCTTCGACCGCACCCTGGCAGCCCTGGCGCCCCGGCCCTTGGCCGTCGGCGTCGGTTTCGAAATGAACCGGGTGGACAGCATCCGCCCGGAACCCCACGACCAGCGGTTGGACTGGATCGTCACCGAGGCGGGAGCATTCCGCATTCCCGGGGGCTGAGTCGCCCTAACCTTTCGTGCAGGCGGTTTCCAGGCGGGCCAGGGCGGCGTCCAGGGTGGCGCGGGGGCAGCCGAAGTTGAGCCGCACCCAGCCGCTGAAGTCCTTGCCCGGGCCGAAATCGGTGCCGCCCGAAAGGCCCAGGCCATGGGACTCGAAGTGCCCGGCCGGATCGGGGAGGCCGAGGCCCTGGGCGTCGATCCAGGCCAGGTAGGTGGCCTCGACGTGGGCCATGGCCAGTCCGGGCAGGCGGGCGACCGTGGCTTCCACCCGGTCCCGGTTGGCGGCCAGGTAATCCAGCAGTTCGGCATGCCAGGGGCCGCCGTGGCGGAAGGCCGCTTCGCAGGCATGGAGCCCGAGCACATTGACGTGGGGCACGATGCCGTCCATGGCGGCGCGGAAACGGCACCGCAGGCCGGGGTCGCCGATGACCGCGAAGGCGCAGCCGAGGCCGGGGATGTTGAAAGTCTTGGAAGGCGCCATCAGGGTGATGGTGCGCCGGGCCATCTCCGGCGACAGGCTGGCGAAGGGCCGGTGGCGCTGGTCCCGGTCCAGGAGGAGGCCGCAGTGGATCTCGTCGGAACAGACCACCAAGTCATTGCGTTCGCACAGGTCGGCCACGGCCAGCAACTCGTCTTCCCGCCAGCGGCGCCCCACCGGGTTATGGGGATGGCAGAGGAGGAAGAGGCCGGTGTCCGGCTTGAGGGCGGCGGCCACGGCCTCCAAATCCCACTGCCAGGCGCCGCCGGCGGCCTGGGAAAGATGGGCGGTGATCAGTTCCCGGCCGGAGAAGCGCGGAGCCGAGAGGAAGGGCGGATAGACCGGGGTGGCGGTAAAGACGCCGCCCTCCACCGCCCGGCAGGCGACGTTGAGGCCGGTGACCAGCCCCGGCAGCCAGACGATCCAGTCCGCTTCGATGGCCCAGCCGTATTCCCGGGCCAGGTGCTCGACCACCGACTCGGCCAGGGATGGCCAGGGCTGGGGATAGCCGAGGACGCCGTGGTCCAGGCGCCGGTGCAGGGCTTCCAGCACCGGCGGCGGGGCGGCGAAATCCATGTCCGCCACCCAGAGGGGCAGGATGTCCCGGCCGGCGTACTTGGCCCACTTGACCGAGTCGCTGGAACGGCGGTCGATGATCTGGTCGAAGAGGCTCAAACTTCGAGGTCCTGGAACAGGGCGGTGGACAGGTAGCGCTCGCCGCAGGAAGGCGTGATCACGACGATGAGCTTGCCGGCGTTCTCGGGGCGCCGGGCGAGTTCCAGGGCGGCCCAGACGGCGGCGCCGGAGGAGATGCCCACCAGCAGCCCTTCGTCGGTGGCCATGCGGCGGGCGGTGGCGAAGGCGTCATCGTTCTTCACCCGCACCACTTCGTCGTACACCTGGGGATTCAGCACCGCCGGCACGAAGCCGGCGCCGATGCCCTGGATCGGGTGGGGGCCCTTCTGGCCGCCGGAGAGCACCGGCGAGGCGTCCGGCTCGACGGCGACGACGCGCACGCCGGGCTTCCTGGCCTTCAGGACCTCGCCGATGCCGGTGATGGTGCCACCGGTGCCGACGCCGGCCACCACGATGTCCACCTGGCCATCGGTATCCCGCCAGATTTCCTCGGCCGTGGTCTTGCGATGGACTTCAGGGTTGGCCGGGTTCTCGAACTGCTGGGGAATGAAATAGCGGGAATCACCTTCCGCCAGTTCCTCGGCCTTCTTGATGGCGCCGCCCATGCCCTCGGGGCCCGGGGTCAGGATCAGCTCGGCGCCGTAGGCCTTCAGCAACAGCTTCCTTTCCCGGCTCATGGTTTCGGGCATGACGAAGGCGCACTTGATGCCCCGGGCGGCGCAGACCATGGCCAGCCCGATGCCGGTGTTGCCGGAGGTAGGCTCCAGGACGACGGTGTCGGGGCCGATCTTGCCGGCGGCCAGGGCGGCGTCCAGCATGGCCACGGCGATACGGTCCTTGACGCTGCTGCCCGGGTTGAAGAATTCGAGCTTGGCCGCGACGGTGGCCTGGCTGTCGGCGGTGAGGCGGTTGAGGCGGACCAAGGGGGTGTTGCCGACGAGTTCGGTGACGTTGCTGGCGATTTTCATGCTTGGGCTTTCGTTGCTGGGGTCTGGGAATTGTAGGCGGCGGCCGGGCGGTGGGTGGGGACGCAGTCGGGGGCCGGGTGTCCGAGCAGGTAGCCCTGCCCCAGGTCGGCACCGGCATCCCGGGCGGCCTGCAGCTGGGCGGGGGTCTCGATCCCTTCCACCACGGCCACCGCCGACAGGGTGTGGCAGATATCCACCAGCCGGGCCAGGACCTGGGCCGCCCGCGGGTCTGCCGCGGCTGCCACCACCAGGCTGCGGTCGAACTTGACGATTTCCGGCTGCAGGCGCTGGAGTCGGTCGATATTGGAGTGGCGCCGGCCGAAATCGTCGATGGCGATGAGATAGCCCCGCTGCCGGTAATTGACGACGGCTTCGAGGAGGTGATCGTCATCCTCGATTTCGCTCTCCAGAACCTCCAGGACGATGTCCTGCGGGGCCAGGCCGCAGCGCTTCAGGATGGCCTCGAAGACCAGGCCGTGGCTGGCGCTGATGGCGGCCAGGTGGCGCGGATGGATGTTGAGGTAGAGATAGCCCCCGGCCTGCTGGCGCTGTACCAGGAAATTGAGGGCATGAACGGTGCGGGCCAGGCGATCCAGGTAGACGAGGTCAGTGGCCGCACCTGGCAGGGCGAACACGGCCTCCGGCGCCACGGCCTCCCCGTCGGCGGTGGTCGCTCGCAGCAGCGCCTCGTGGCCGACCACCTGGCGGCGCTGCAGGTCGTGGATGGGCTGGAAGGCGCTGGTCAGGACGAGGCCGTCGAAACGGGCGGCGGCGCGCCTATTGACGACGGCCAATTCCGCGGCCACCGGGCTGCCCGGTGGCCGGGCGAGGCCATCAGCCCGGTTGAAGGTGCGAATCAGGTCGGTGAGCGGCATTGTGGCTCTCCAGGCGCTTCAGGCCGGTTCGGCCGAGGGCAGCGCCAGGGCGCCGGCCGACCGCAGGGAGAGAAGGGATGGTCGCATTCAAGCCTCCGATCAAGACGATTGATACCGTAAAGACCGGAGTTTATGCCTAAGGCCTAATGCTGCAAAAGACTCGATCCTGAATAAGATATATCCGGCCCTTATTAGCCCAGGAACAGCTTGTAGGCCGGGTTGTCCGTCTCGTCCCAATGGGCGTAGCCGAGGTTCTTCAGGAAGTTCTTGAATTCCCCCTTCTCCTCCGGCGCCACCTGTATCCCCACCAGCACCCGGCCGTAATCGGCCCCGTGATTGCGGTAATGGAAGAGGCTGATGTTCCAGCCGGCGCTCATCTGGGCGAGGAAGTTCATGAGGGCCCCGGGGCGCTCCGGGAACTCGAAGCGGTAGAGGATCTCGTTGTCGGCGTGGGGGGCGTGGCCGCCGACCATGTGGCGGATATGGAGCTTCGCCATCTCGTCGTCGGTGAGGTCCAGGGTGGGGTAATCGTGCTTTTTCAGCTGTTCCACCAGCTTGGTGGATTCCTGCCGGTTGGCCACCTGGACGCCGACGAAGACGTGGGCCTGCCGCGGGTCATGGAAACGGTAATTGAATTCGGTGATGCTGCGCTGGCCGATGAGGGAAAGGAACTTCTTGTAGGCCCCCGGCTTTTCCGGCAGGGTCACGGCCAGGACGGCTTCCCGCTGCTCGCCCACCTCGGCGCGCTCGGCGACGAAGCGCAGGCGGTCGAAATTCATGTTGGCGCCGGAGGTCACCGCGATCAGGTTCTTGTCCTTGAGCTTGTACTGGCGGGCGTACTCCTTGGCGCCGGCCACGGCCAGGGCCCCGGAGGGTTCCAGGATGGAGCGGGTGTCCTCGAAGACGTCCTTGATGGCGGCGCAGATGGCGTCGGTGTCCACCAGGACGATGTCGTCCAGGTATTCCCGGCACAGGCGGAAGGTTTCCTCGCCGACATATTTCACCGCCGTGCCGTCCGCGAAGAGGCCCACCTGGTCCAGCCGCACCCGGTGGCCGGCCTTGATGGAGCGGGCCATGGCGTCGGCGTCGAAGGTCTCGACCCCGATCACCTTCACCTCCGGCCGCACCCGCTTGATGTAGGCCGCCACCCCGGCCGCCAGGCCGCCGCCGCCGATGGCGCAGAAGACGGCGTGGATGGGGCCGTCGTGGCGGGAGTGCTGGCGCAGGATCTCCAGGCCGATGGTGCCCTGGCCGGCGATCACGTCGGGGTCGTCGAAGGGATGGACGAAGGTGAGCTTCTCGGCCTTTTCCAGTTCCACGGCATGGGCGCAGGCTTCGTCGAAGGACTCGCCGGCCAGCACCACCTCGCCGCCGCGGCTCCTGACCGCGTCGATCTTGATGTTGGGGGTGGTGGTGGGCATGACGATGACCGCCCGGCAGCCGATCTTCTTGGCCGACAGGGCGACCCCCTGGGCGTGGTTGCCGGCGGAGGCGCAGATGACGCCCCGCTTCAGCTTCTCGGGCGACAGGCTGGCGATCTTGTTGTAGGCGCCCCGCAGCTTGAAGGAAAACACCGGCTGCAGGTCTTCGCGCTTGAGGATGATGCGGTTGTGGGCCCGGGCGGACAGGTTGCCGGCCAGTTCGAGGGGCGATTCGATGGCGACGTCGTAAACCTGTGCGTTGAGGATTTTTTGGAGATAATCCGGGTGCATGGTGCTTTCCTCTGGGCAAAACAGGATTCTAAAGGTTGGAGTGGGTTGACGTCACGGCCGGAACAGGGCTTTGGGGCCTTCTGGCGGCCAGTTTTCTTTCGGCGACGGTGCTGCCGGGCGGTTCGGAGGCTCTGTTGTGGGTCTTCCTGCGCCAGCATCCGGCCGAGCTGTGGCCGGCGGTGATGTTCGCCACCCTGGGCAATACCGCCGGGGCCATGACCTCCTGGTGGGGCGGACGGGTGCTCCCCAAGTGGCGGAGGCTGGATAATCTGCCCCACCGGGATAAGGTGGAGCGCTGGGGCAGCCCCATCCTGCTCCTGTCCTGGCTGCCCATCGTCGGCGATGCCCTGTGCCTGGCAGCCGGCTGGCTGCGCCTGCACTGGCTGCCCTGCTGCCTGTTCATGGCGGCGGGGAAGTTCCTGCGCTACTGGCTGGTGGCCCAGGCGGCATAGCCCGCCTGAACTTACCTTACCCCGCCCAGTCTATGTCCGTCCGCGTGTTGCGTCGCAATACGATAAAATTACTCTTTTGATGGACCCGGCTGCCGCCATGACTGCCCGCTTGCGCGAAATCCCCTACAACTACACCTCGTTTTCCGACCGCGAAATCGTCATTCGCCTGCTCGGCGCCGACAACTGGCGCGTGCTGGACGAACTGCGGGCGGAACGGGTCACCGGCCGCTCGGCCCGCATGCTCTACGAAGTCCTGGGGGACATCTGGGTGGTGCAGCGCAACCCCTACCTGGAGGACGACCTGCTGGCCAACCGGGAGCGCCGGGATGCCCTGGTGGAGGCCCTGCGCCATCGCCTGCGGGAAGTGGAAAAGCGCCGGGAGGCCACCGAGGGCGAGGACCCGGAACGGGCCGCCAAGGTCAAGCGCCTGGTGGCCGCGGCCCATGAGGCGGTGGACCGCTTCGCCGCCCATTTCGGCGAAACCCTGGAACTGCGCCGCAAGGTCCTGCGCGTCCTCGGCAAGCACACCCGCAAGGACAACATCTGCTTCGACGGCCTGGCCCGGGTCTCCCATGTGACGGACGCCACCGACTGGCGCGTCGAATATCCCTTCGTGGTGCTGACCCCGGATACCGAGGAAGAGATCGGGCCCCTAGTGCGGGGCTGCATCGAGGCCGGGCTCACCATCATTCCCCGGGGCGGCGGCACCGGCTACACCGGCGGCGCCGTGCCCCTGAGCCCCTACTCGGCGGTCATCAACACCGAGAAGCTCATCGGCATCGGGCCGGTGGAACAGACCGTCCTCCCCGGCCACGACCAGCCCTATGCCACCATCCGCACCGGCGCCGGCGTGGTCACCGACCGGGTGTCCGAAGCCGCCTCGGCGGCGGGCCGCGTCTTCGCGGTGGACCCCACCTCGGCCAGCGCCTCCTGCATCGGCGGCAACATCGCCATGAACGCCGGCGGCAAGAAGGCCGTCCTCTGGGGCACCGCCCTGGACAACCTGGCCTGGTGGAAGATGGTCACGCCGGACGGCAACTGGCTGGAGGTGGAGCGCCTCAAGCACAATTTCGGCAAGATCCACGAGCAGGAGAAGGTGGAGTTCCGCCTCAAGCGCTTCGACCCCAGCGGCAAGAAGCTCCTGGCCGAGGAAATCCTCGCCCTGCCCGGCGCCGCCTGCCGCAAGACGGGCCTGGGCAAGGACGTCACCGACAAGTTCCTGGGGGGCGTCCCCGGCGTCCAGAAGGAAGGCACCGACGGCATCATCGTCGCCGCCCGCTGGGTGCTCCACAAGATGCCGCCCATCACCCGCACCGTCTGCCTGGAGTTCTTCGGCCAGGTGCGGGAAGCGGTGCCCGCCATCGTCGAGATCACCGACTACTTCAAGCCGGGGGGCGCCGGCCATGCCGCCGGGGTCCAGCTCGCCGGCCTGGAGCACCTGGACGAGCGCTACGTGAAGGCGGTGGGCTACGCCACCAAGGCCAAGCGCCACGGCCGCCCGAAGATGGTGCTGATCGGCGACCTGGTGGGCCATGACGAGGATGCGGTGATGGCCGCCGCCAGCGAGGTGGTGCGCATGTGCAACGCCCGCGCCGCCGAGGGCTTCATCGCCGTCACCCCGGAAACCCGCAAGAAATTCTGGCTCGACCGTTCCCGCACCGCCGCCATCTCCCGCCACACCAATGCCTTCAAGGTGAACGAGGACGTGGTGATCCCCCTGCCCCGCATGGGCGACTACTGCGACGGCATCGAGCGCATCAACATCGAGCTTTCCATCCGCAACAAGCTCGACCTCTGCGACGCCCTCACGGAGTTCCTCTCCGGCGAGCTGCCGCTGCATGCCGGCGACGTGGCCCTGGACAAGGACGTCCTCATCGGCGACCGCCGCCAGGCGGCCCTCGACACCGTGGCCGCGGTGCGCGCCCGCTGGCAGTGGCTCCTGGACAACCTGGACCTGCCCTTGGCCCAGGCCGAGGCCCGTTTCGCCGAATTCGGCGTCCAGGCCGGGGAGCTGACCAACCGGGCCGCCGAGCCGCGGCTCTTCCACCGCCTCCAGGACTACTCCGTCCGGGTGTCCTGGAAGACGGAGCTGAAGCCCCTGCTCGAGACCATTTTCGACGGCGTCTTCTACCGCCCCATCGTCGAGCGCATCGAAGCCCTGCACAAGGAAGTGCTGCGGGGCCGGGTGTTCGTGGCGCTCCACATGCACGCCGGCGACGGCAACGTGCACACCAACATCCCGGTCAATTCGGACAATTACCAGATGCTGCAGACGGCCAACCGGGCCGTGGAGCGCATCATGCACCTGGCCCGCTCCCTGGACGGGGTCATCTCCGGCGAGCACGGCATCGGCATCACCAAGCTGGAATTCCTGTCGGAAGACGAGATCGCCCCCTTCCGGGCCTACAAGCAGAAGGTGGACCCGGAGGGCCGCTTCAACAAGGGCAAGCTCATGCCCGGCGGCGACCTCACCAATGCCTACACGCCCTCGTTCAGCCTGCTGGGCACCGAATCCCTGATCATGGAGCAGTCCGAAGTCGGCCACATTTCCGACATGATCAAGGACTGCCTGCGCTGCGGCAAATGCAAGCCGGTGTGCTCCACCCACGTGCCCCGGGCCAACCTGCTCTACTCGCCGCGGAACAAGATCCTCGGCACTTCGCTCCTGATCGAGGCTTTCCTCTACGAGGAGCAGACCCGGCGCGGCATCTCCCTGCAGCACTTCGACGAGTTCAACGACGTGGCCGACCACTGCACGGTCTGCCACCGCTGCGTGAAGCCCTGCCCGGTGGATATCGACTTCGGCGATGTCTCGGTGGCCATGCGCAATTTCCTGCGGGAGCAGGACAAGAAGCGCTTCGTACCCGGGACGGCGGTCTCCATGGCTTTCTTGAGCCTGAAGGACCCGGCCACCATCAAGCTCATGCGTACCGCCATGATGAACTGGGGATTCAAGGCCCAGCGCCTGGCCTACCGGCTGGCCAAGGGAATCGGGATGGTGCGGGAAACCCGCGTCCATCCGCCGGCTACCGTCGGCCGCCCGACGGTCAAGGCCCAGGTCATCCACTTCCTCAACCGGCCCATGCCCGGCAACCTGCCCAAGCGTGCCTCCCGGGCCCTGCTCGATATCGAGGACGATACGGTCATTCCGGTGATCCGCAATCCCAGGAAGACCACCGAGGAATCGGATGCCGTCTTCTATTTCCCGGGCTGCGGCTCCGAGCGGCTCTTCTCCCAGGTGGGCCTGGCTACCCAGGCCATGCTCTACGACATCGGCGCCACCACCGTGCTGCCGCCGGGCTACCTCTGTTGCGGCTATCCCCAGACGGCGGCCGGGGAACAGGACAAGGGCCAGAAGATCACTACCGACAACCGGGTGCTCTTCCACCGGGTGGCCAACACCCTGAACTATCTGGACATCAAGACGGTGATCGTATCCTGCGGCACCTGCATGGATCAGCTCCAGAAGTACGAGTTCGAGAAGATATTCCCGGGCTGCCGGCTCCTGGACATCCACGAGTACCTGCTGGAAAAGGGCGTCAAGCTGGAGGGGGTCAATGGCACCCGCTACATGTACCACGACCCCTGCCATACCCCCATGAAGACCTATGCCCCCTTGCAGGTGGCCAACCAACTCATGGGCCAGCCGGTACCCCTGTCCGACCGCTGCTGCGGCGATTCGGGCTCCTTCGCCTATGCCCGCCCGGATATCGCCACCCAGGTGAAATTCCGGAAGCAGGAGGAGATCGAGAAAGGCGTCGGGCGGTTGCAGGCCGAGGGTTTCCACGGCGATGTCAAAATCCTGACCTCCTGCCCCGCCTGCCTGCAGGGTCTTAGCCGCTACGAGGACGACGCCGGCGGCATCAAGGCCGACTACATCGTGGTGGAAATGGCCAAGCACCTGCTCGGGGAGAACTGGATGGCGGAATACGTCTCCAAGGCCAACAGCGGCGGGATCGAAAGGGTCCTGCTCTAAGCCAGGAAGGGGCGGCAACGCCCCTTTTTTTTCGCCTGTTGGTCCGCAGGCTTTCACGAAAAAGAGGAAACAGATGGCTGTATGCGAGTTGTGCGACACCCCGGGGGGAACGGTGCTCTGGCAGTCGGCGGACTGCCGCGTGGTGCGGATCGCCGATCCCCATTATCCCGGCTTCTGCCGGGTGATCTGGAACCGTCACGTGCGGGAGATGACCGATCTCACCCCGGAAGAGCGGCGATACTTGATGGCTGTGGTGTTCGGGGTCGAGTCAGTGGTGCGGGCGCTTTTTGCCCCGGACAAGGTGAATGTCGCCAGCCTCGGCAACATGACGCCCCATGTGCATTGGCACGTCATTCCGCGCTGGCGGGACGACCGCCATTTCCCTGACCCCATCTGGGGCAAGGTGCAGCGGGAAGAGGTGATTCCGCGCCCGGCGGTGGACGACGCCCAGTTGCAAGCTGCCGTCAGTCGTGTATTGTCCCTGGTATGACAATTAACTGGAGACGAGGCCGTGTTTCCAACCCTGCCGCCGCTCTTGCTGGGCTTTCGCGATTTACAGGCGGGCATGGATTACATATCCCGCCTGCCCCTGGCCAACCCTTCGGTGGCGAACGAGCAGATCAATCAGTTCCTGGACAACTTCCTGGCGGCGCCCCTGGACCATGCCGGGTCCATGGCCCTGCTGGAGCATCTACGGGGGCCCCTGGCCTTCGTCCAGGAGGAACTGGCCCGCAGGTGCCATGACAAGCCCCTGGTGCTCGGGGAGCTGGAAGACCGGATCTTCCAGCGGGTGGTGGCCACCTGGCACAAGCTGATCAAGGCCTACGCCCTCTGTGCCGCCCGGGACCCGGCCAGCCCCGGCGATCCCGGCTACGGCGGCCGGCGTGCCACCATCCTGCAGCGTTCCCTGCACGGCACCGGGATGATCATCCTCGAACACTACCGGGCCCGGCGGGAGCTGCCCGAAGGCGTCTGGCTCGATCTCCACGGCTATTACGAGGCTGCCGAGCAACTGGGGGTGGCCACGACTCCGGTAGCCAATGGCGGCGACGATTCCACGACCCATTGCAGCGCGGCCTACGTGGCCTCCCTCCTGATCGAGGTGGCCAGCCCCTACAGCCATACCGTCCGGGACATCAACCTGATCCGGCGCTGGGCCGGCCTGTGGGCTCCCCTGGTATCGGTGGAGCACCTGGCGGACGGTGAGTCGCCTCCCTACGTCGTCGAACTGACCCGGGATGCCGGGCTGCACCCCCTGGAGGAAGGCCGGCCCGAGGGAGTCGACCGGCGCCGTCTCGATACTTCCCGGTTGGCCGCCAAAGTCGGCAACGTGCTCAAGGAACTGCGGCAGAAGGTCTCGGCTACCCGACTGGGCCTGGGTGAGGAGCGGTCGAGCCATGTCATCGCCCTCCTGGAGCAGCTGGTGCGGCCCTGGAGCCAATTGGCGGCGGCCCGCCGGTTCCGGCGCTTCGCCACATCGGGGACAGCCCGCGTGTGCACCGGCTTCGAGGCCAGCCATTTCTTTGTTTCCGGACGGCCCTTCGAACAACCCCTGGTGGGGAATACGTACTCCCGGGACGAGTTCGCCCTGGCCTTTTCCTTCCGGGAACGCAATGTCCCGGGCCAGCGCCCCTGCTTCCGGCCGGACGAGGACTACGACGTGGACTCCTGGGATGTGATCAACCACTCCGCCAACGGCTTCCGCCTAGCCCGCTCCATGGCCGGCCAGAAGATGTCCCACGGCCAGCTCCTCGCGCTCTGCCCCCCGGACGGGGGCAAGTTCCTGCTGGGATACTCGACCTGGCTCATGCAGGAGCACAGCGGCGGTTTGGTGGCGGGGGTGGCCGTGCTGCCCGGGCTGCCCGCCGGGGTGGCAGTACGGATGCAGGGTTCGGGGCAGGAGCGGGAGCAACCCTTTGTGCGGGGTTTCCTCCTGTCGCCGGTGGCCGGCCTGGCGGACAAGGGCTGCCTCCTTCTGCCCACTGGCACCTACCAGGCCAGCCGGGTGTTCGAAATCCATGCCGGCGGCCTGTGGCGGGTGCGGGTGAAAAATCTCCTGCAGCGGGGGATGGATTTCGAGCGGGTCAGCTTCGAAACCGTTTGATCCATCCCGTCGCGGCACCCGGCGGGAGTACGGTACACTAGCGCTTCCCTACTGGAGGAGACCATGGCAGGCATCGAAAAAGACACGCCGATCCCGACGGACATCAAGTTGCACAAGCAGTCCCGCACCCTGGAACTGGCCTATGAGAGCGGCGAGCGCTTCGAGCTTTCCTGCGAGTTCCTGCGGGTGTTCACGCCTTCTGCCGAGGCCCGCGGCCATGGACCGGGGCAGGAAACGCTGCAGACCGGAAAGCGCGATGTGGCCATCGAAGGCATCGAGCCGGTGGGCACCTACGCCATCAAGCTGGTGTTCAGCGACGGCCACGACAGCGGCATTTATTCCTGGGATCTCCTCCACAACCTGGGCGTCCACCGCGACGAGCTCTGGCAGCAGTACCTGCAGGCGCTCGAAGCCCAGGGCCTTTCCCGCGACCTTGACACCAGCACCAAGCCAGCCGCCAAGGGCGGCTGCGGTCACCATCACTGAAACCATGTCAGACAACAAGACCCATTTCGGCTACCAGACGGTCGCCGAGCATGAAAAGGCCCAGCGCGTCGCCGACGTCTTCGATTCGGTGGCCAGCCGCTACGATCTCATGAACGACCTCATGTCCGGCGGCATGCACCGGCTCTGGAAGGCCTTCACCATCCAGCGCAGCGGCATCCGCGAGGGCTCCCGGGTGCTGGACGTGGCGGGAGGCACCGGCGACCTCTCCCTGGCCTTCGCCAAGAAGGTCGGCAAGAGCGGCCAGGTGTGGCTCACCGATATCAACAACGCCATGCTGACCCGGGGCCGGGACCGCCTCCTGGATCGCGGCTACCCGGTGGCGGCGACCCAGTGCGACGCCGAGAAGCTGCCCTTCCCGGACAACTGGTTCGATTGCGTGACGGTGGCCTTCGGCCTGCGCAACATGACCCACAAGGACAAGGCCCTGGCCGAAATGCGGCGCGTCCTGCGCCCGGGTGGCCGCCTGCTGGTGCTGGAGTTTTCCCATGTCTGGAAACCCCTGGCTCCCCTCTACGACTTTTACTCCTTCCAGGTGATTCCCCGGATCGGCAAGCTGGTGACCAATGACGAGGACAGCTATCGCTACCTGTCGGAGTCCATCCGGGTGCACCCGGGCCAGGAAGAGCTCAAGGCCATGATGGAAGAGGCCGGATTGGAGAAAGTCGAATATTTCAACCTGAGCTTCGGTGTGGTGGCCCTGCACCGCGGCTACAAGTTCTGACCCTCTTCGAAGGAGAGACCATGAAGAAAATCCTGATGATGGCCTGTGCCGCCCTCCTCGCCCTGGGGATCACAGTGCAGGACGCCGAAGCCAAGCGGCTGGGCGGCGGCGCCTCCCGCGGCATGCAGCGGGAATCGGTGACCCAGCAGCGCCAGGCGGCGCCCCAGCAGGCGGCGCCGGCCCAGCAGGCCACCCCGCCCCAGACCGCCGCGGCCCAGCCCCAGAAACGCAACTGGCTGGGCCCCCTGGCCGGCCTCGCCGCCGGCATTGGCCTGGCCGCCCTCTTCTCCCATTTCGGCATGGGCGAGGGGCTGGGCAATTTCGTCATGATCCTGCTGCTGGTGATGGCGGCGGTCTTCGTCTTCAAGCTGATCTTCCGCCGCCAGCAGCCGCAGCCGGCCCAGGAGCCCCTGCAATATGCGGGCGTCGGCGGACCCGCCATGGCCCCGGCCACCGCGCCAGAGAGCCGCTTCCAGCCCGAGGGCGGCAGCGAAGCCAGGAGCTTCGCGCCGATCGCGCGCAATGTCCCGGCCGATTTCGACACCGAGGGCTTCCTGCGCATCGCCAAGGTCAATTTCCTGCGCCTCCAGGCCGCCAACGACGCCGGCAACCTGGAGGATATCCGGGAATTCACCACGCCGGAAATGTTCGCCGAGATCAAGCTCGACATGGACGATCGCCGCGGCGCTGCCCAGCAAACCGACGTGATCGCCCTGGAAGCGGAAGTCCTCGAAGTGGTGAGCGAGCCTGCCCGGCACATCGCCAGCGTCCGTTTCCACGGCACCATCCGGGAAGAGAAGAACGGCCCGGTGGAGGCCTTCGACGAAGTCTGGAACCTGGTCAAGCCTGCCGACGGCGGCCGCGGCTGGCAGGTAGCCGGCATCCAGCAGCTCAACTGATGCTGGCGCGCGGGGCGGTCGCCGCCCTAAATCATCTGCTGGCGGGGGAAGGCTGGGCGCGGGAACGGCTGCGTCCCTTCGCCGGCCAGCACGCGCGCCTGGTGGGCGGGCCGGTCCGGCTGGACCTGGCGGTGGATGGCGAAGGCTATTTCCGCCGCCTGGAACAGATCGGCGGCGAAGCTCCCGCAGTCACCATCGAACTGCCGGCGGATGCGCCCTTCCGGCTGCTCTTCGACCGCCAATCCATCTTTGCCGCCGCTCGGCTGTCCGGCGCCGCCGACTTCACGGAAACCCTGGCCTTCGTCTTCCGCAACCTGCGCTGGGATGTGGAGGAAGATTTGTCGAAGGTGGTCGGGGACATCGCCGCCCACCGCCTGGCCCGCGCCGGCCAGGCATTTTTTGGCTGGCAGAAGCAGGCGGCCGCCAATCTCGTCGCCAATACAGCGGAGTACCTGAGCGAAGAATCCGGGCTGGTGGCCTCGAAGCGGGAAGTTGTGCGCCTGGGTGCCGAAATCGAGGCCTTGAGGGCCGATGCGGAGCGGCTGGAAAAGCGGCTGAACGGCCTGGGCTAGGCTGCGACGGGGCCGGCGAATGCGTCGGCTGCCGCTCCCGCACCTTTTGCGGCCCCCGTTGTCTATCGAGACCAATGGGACTTTTCCAGTCCAGGAAGCTGTGTTCAAGAGCCTTTGTGCTCCTAATCCATAGGGTTTGTGTGCTGTAAATTCGCACAGAGGGCGAATTGCAAGGTTTTCGCACAGCTTCAACCTTGAAGGAGACGATCATGGCTAGTCGTGAAGTTGTCCTGTGCAACCCGGTCCGTACCCCCATCGGCACCTATGGTGGCACCCTGAAAGGCACGCCGGCGACCGAGCTGGGCGCTGTCGCAATCCGCGAGGTTCTTAAGCGCTCCGGGCTGGCTACGGAGAAGGTGCAATCCGTCGTCCTCGGGCAGGTGATCCAGGCCGGCAGCAAGATGAACCCGGCACGCCAGGCGGCCGTGGGCGGCGGACTGCCGGTTGCGGTGCCGGCAATGACGGTCAACCGCGTATGCGGATCGGGCGCCCAGGCCATCGCCTCGGCAGCGGCCGAAATCCTCGCCGGCTACACCGATTGCGCCATCGCCGGCGGCATGGAAAACATGGACATGGCGCCCTACCTGATGCCTCAGGGCCGCTGGGGGGCGCGCATGGGGGATGTCACCCTGTTCGACAGCATGCTGCTCGATGGGTTGAATGACGCCTTTTCGGGCCAGCATTCGGGTTGGCATACCGAGGATCTGGTCGCCAAGTACGGGATCAGCCGTAGCGACCAGGATGGCTGGGCCCTGCGCTCCCAGCGGAACTTCGCGGCTGCCCAAGCGGCCGGGAAGTTCGATGCCGAAATCGTCCCCGTGGAGGTCAAGGGACGCAAGGGGCCCGAACTGTTCGCCAAGGACGAGCATAACCGGCCGGAGACCACCACCGAATCGCTTGCCAAGCTAAGACCGGCCTTCCGCAAGGACGGCACGATCACCGCCGGAAATTCGCCCGGATTGAACACCGCCGCTGCAGCGATGATCGTAGCCGAACGGAGCTTCGCCGAGGCCAACAGCCTGAAGCCGATGGCCAGGCTGGTCGCCTATGGCGTGGCGGCTGTCGAGCCGGGATTCTTTGGCATCGGTCCCGTACCAGCGGTGCGGCAGGCCCTGCAGCGGGCGGGGTGGCAGACTGGTAATGTGGACCGCGTCGAGGTCAATGAGGCCTTTGCGGCAATTGCGATTGCTTGCACCCGGGAATTGGGATTCGCACAGGAAGTGGTGAATGTCGAAGGCGGTGCGATCGCCCATGGCCATCCGATCGGGGCGTCCGGTGCCGTGCTCGCCACGCGGCTATTGCATTCGATGCGGCGCGATGGCCTGAAGCGGGGCATCGTGACCCTGTGCATCGGAGGCGGACAAGGGATCGCCTTGGCGCTCGAAATGATCTGAGGCGCAGTGGCCAAAAATTGATGGGTGAATAAAAAAGGGCAGCCGAGGCTGCCCTTTTTGCTGTCCGAGACTTCCGGACTCAGTGCGTGTGCTTCCGAAGACGCTGGATGGCTTGCAGCTGAGCGATGGCCTGGGCCAGCTCCGCTTCGGCCGCGGCGTAGTCCACCTCGGCCTGGCGGTTGGCCAGGGCTTCCTCGGCCCGCTTCTTGGCGTCCAGGGCCTTGGCTTCGTCCAGGTCGTGGGCACGGATGGCGGTGTCGGCCAACACGGTGATCATGTCGGGCTGCACTTCCAGCATGCCGCCGGACACGTACACCAGCTCGTAGTCCGCCTGGCCCGGCACCTTCAGCCGGATGGTGCCCGGCTTGATGCGGGTCAGCAGCGGCGTGTGGTGAGGCATGATCCCCAGCTCGCCGGCTTCGCCGGGGAAAACGGCGAATTCGACGATGCCGGAGAAGATCTGCTCTTCCGCGCTGACGACGTCACAATGAACAGAAATTGCCATGACTGGCTCCTAAACTGGTACCGCGTTACTGAAGCGTCTTGGCCTTCTCGATGGCTTCCTCGATGCCGCCGACCATGTAGAACGCCTGCTCGGGCAGGTGGTCGTATTCGCCGGCAACGATGCCCTTGAAGCCCTTGATGGTGTCCTTGAGGGACACGAACTTGCCAGGCGAGCCGGTGAACACTTCGGCCACGTGGAAGGGCTGGGACAGGAAACGCTGAATCTTACGGGCGCGGGAAACGGCGAGCTTGTCTTCGGGAGACAGTTCGTCCATACCCAGAATGGCGATGATGTCGCGCAGTTCCTTGTAGCGCTGCAGGGTCATCTGCACGGCACGGGCAGTGGCGTAGTGCTCTTCGCCCACGACCTGCGGGTCCAGCTGGCGGGAGGTGGAGTCGAGCGGATCGACGGCCGGGTAGATACCCAGGGCGGCGATGTCGCGGGACAGCACGACGGTGGAGTCCAGGTGGAGGAAGGTGGTGGCGGGGGACGGGTCGGTCAAGTCGTCCGCCGGCACATACACGGCCTGGATGGAGGTGATGGAGCCGACCTTGGTGGAGGTGATCCGTTCCTGCAGGCGGCCCATTTCCTCGGCCAGGGTCGGCTGGTAGCCCACCGCAGAAGGCATACGGCCCAGCAGGGCGGACACTTCGGTACCGGCCAGGGTGTAGCGGTAGATGTTGTCGATGAACAGCAGGATGTCACGGCCGTCGTCGCGGAAGCGCTCGGCCATGGTCAGGCCGGTCAGCGCCACGCGCAGACGGTTGCCCGGGGGTTCGTTCATCTGACCGAACACCATCGCCACCTTGTCGAGAACGTTGGAGTCCTTCATTTCGTGGTAGAAGTCGTTGCCCTCACGGGTACGCTCACCCACGCCGGCGAACACGGACAGACCCGAGTGCTGCTTGGCGATGTTGTTGATCAGCTCCATCATGTTGACGGTCTTGCCGACGCCGGCGCCACCGAACAGGCCGACCTTGCCGCCCTTGGCGAACGGGCAGATCAGGTCGATAACCTTGATGCCGGTTTCGAGCAGATCGACGGAGGAGGACAGCTCGTCGAACTTCGGAGCGGCCGCGTGGATCGGGCGCACTTCGTTGGAATCGATCGGGCCGGCTTCGTCGATGGGACGACCCAGCACGTCCATGATGCGGCCCAGGGTGCCCTGGCCGACCGGGACGGAGATGGCGGCGCCGGTGTTGTTGACCTTCATGCCGCGGCGCAGGCCGTCGGAAGAACCCATGGCGATGGTACGGACAACGCCGTCACCCAGCTGCTGCTGCACTTCGAAGGTCAGGCCGGCTTCCGCCATGCCGTTGGTTTCGGAAGCGTCCAACTTGAGCGCGTCGTAGACCTTCGGCATCGCGTCGCGCGGGAAGTGGATATCCACCACGGCGCCGATGCACTGAACGATTGAACCTTGACTCATATTCAAATCCCCAAAAATAAAAATCTACGCGTCACACGGCGGCGGCGCCGCTCACGATTTCCGAAAGTTCCTTCGTAATCGCGGCCTGGCGGGCCTTGTTGTAGACCAGCTTCAATTCACCGATGACGTTCTTGGCGTTGTCGGAGGCGGACTTCATGGCCACCATCCGGGCAGACTGCTCGGAGGCCATGTTTTCGGCCACAGCCTGATAGATCAACGCTTCGACGTAGCGGATGAGCAGGTCGTCGATGACCGACTTGGCTTCCGGCTCGTAGACGTAATCCCACTTGGTCCTGGCGGAACCGACTTCCTCCCCGGAGAGGGGAAGAAGCTGTTCGATCACCGGCTCCTGCTTCATCGTATTGATGAAGCGGGTATAGACGATGTAGAGGGCGTCGATTTCACCGCGCATGTAGGCGTCGAGCTGAACCTTCACCGGCCCGATGAGCTTTTCCAGGTGCGGCGTGTCGCCCATGCCCACAACGTGGGAGACGACATTGACGCCGGCCCGCTGCATGAAGCCGAAGCCCTTGTTGCCGATGCAGGTGGCGCTGGTCTTGATGCCGGCGGCGTCCCATTCCTTCATCTTGCCGACCACGAGACGCAGTGCGTTGCTGTTCAAGCCGCCGCACAGGCCCTTGTCGGAGGTGATGAGAATCCCTTGCGCATTTTGGATGCGGCCACCATCTCCATGGCCTTGGTGATCTTGCGCGTGTTTTCGACGCTCTTGATCTTGTTGCGAATTTCCTTGCCGCTAGGCATGGCGTTCTCCTACCTGATTAGGCCCAGCTGCTCTTGAAAGCCTGAATGCCGGCGGCGAGCTTCTTCTCGGTTTCGCCGTCGAGGTCAGCCTTGGACTCCATGGTTTCCATGACGTCGGCGCAGTTGGCCTTCAGGTAGCCGATCATGGCCTTTTCGCACTCCAGAGCACGCTTGACTTCGACGTCGTCGAAGTAGCCCTTGTCGGCCGCGTACAGCGTGACGGCCATTTCGGAGATGCTCATGGGGGAGTACTGGGGCTGCTTCATCAGCTCGGTCACCAGGCGGCCACGCTCCAGCTGCTTGCGGGTCGCTTCGTCCAGATCGGAAGCGAACTGCGCGAAGGCAGCCAGTTCACGGTACTGGGCGAGTGCCAGACGGACACCGCCGCCAAGCTTCTTGATCAGCTTGGTCTGGGCGGCACCACCGACGCGGGACACGGAGATACCGGCGTTGATGGCGGGACGGATACCGGCGTTGAAGAGGTCGGTTTCCAGGAAGATCTGGCCGTCGGTAATAGAGATGACGTTGGTCGGAACGAAGGCGGACACGTCGCCGGCCTGGGTTTCGATCACGGGGAGAGCGGTCAGCGAACCGGTCTTGCCCTTGACTTCGCCATTGGTCAGCTTCTCGACCCAAGCTTCGGAAACGCGAGCGGCGCGCTCCAGGAGGCGGGAGTGGAGGTAGAACACGTCGCCCGGGTAGGCTTCACGGCCCGGCGGACGGCGCAGCAGCAGGGAAACCTGACGGTAGCCCCAGGCCTGCTTGGTCAAATCGTCATAAATGATCAGGGCGTCCTGGCCGCGGTCGCGGAAGTACTCGCCCATGGTGCAGCCGGAGTAGGGGGCGATGTACTGCAGCGCAGCGGATTCGGAAGCGGAGGCGGCGACGATGATGGTGTATTCCATCGCGCCGTGCTCTTCCAGCTTGCGCACCACGTTGGCGATGGTGGAAGCCTTCTGGCCGATAGCGACATAGACGCAGAAGAGGTTCTTGCCCTTCTGGTTGATGATGGCGTCGACAGCGACGGCGGTCTTGCCGGTCTGGCGGTCGCCGATGATCAGTTCGCGCTGGCCGCGGCCGACGGGCACCATGGAGTCCACGCACTTCAGACCGGTCTGGACCGGCTGGGAAACGGACTTACGCCAAATAACGCCCGGGGCGACCTTTTCGATCTTGTCGGTGAGCTTGGCATTGATCGGGCCCTTGCCGTCGATGGGCTGGCCCAGGGAGTTCACAACGCGGCCCAGCAGCTCGGGGCCGACGGGAACTTCCAGAATGCGGCCGGTGGTCTTGACCACGTCGCCTTCGGAGATGTGCTCGTATTCGCCAAGAACAACGGCGCCGACGGAGTCGCGCTCGAGGTTCAGCGCCATGCCGAAGGTGTTGCCGGGGAATTCCAGCATTTCGCCCTGCATGACGTCTTGCAGGCCATGGACGCGGCAGATACCGTCGGTCACGGAAACGACCGTGCCCTGCGTGCGCACTTCCGACGCGCCCTGCAGGTTCTGGATCTTGTTCTTGATCAGTTCAGAAATTTCGGAAGGATTCAACTGCATGAAATTCTCCTAGTGGTTCAGCGCCGTAGCCATGGCGTCGAGCTTGCCGCGGACTGAAGCATCCAGCATCTGGTCGCCGACCAGTACCTTGATCCCGCCGATGAGTTCGGGATCAACCTTGACCGACGCTTCCAGCTTGGTCTTGAAATAGGCTTCGAGCTGGGGCACGAGAGCCTTGACCTGGCCGTCGTCGAGGGGGAAGGCCGAATGGATTTCGGCCTGCCTGGTGCCTTCTTCGGCTTGCTTGTAGCTTTCGTACAAAGCGCCGATTTCGGGCAACAGCCCCAGACGGTCATTGTCAGCCAGCAGCTGGATGAAGTTCGACAGCTCCGCATCTATCGCCGTACCGCAGACAGACCGGAAAAGGTCGACCAGTTGCGGGGCCGCCACGTTGGGATCGCCGATGGCCGATTGGGCCTCGGGACTGGCGGCCACTTGGGCGAGCAGAGCGACCTGCCCGGACCACTTGGCCAGAGCGCCGCTTTCCTTCGCCACCCGGAACAGGGCTTCGGCGTAAGGACGGGCGATAGTGACGGATTCAGCCATGGGCTTACAGTTCCTGTTTCAGGGCGCCCAGCATGTCGCCATGCACGGACGCATTGATTTCCTTGCGCAGGATCTTCTCGGCACCGGCAACCGCCAGTTCGGCGACGCGCTCGCGCAGTTGCTGCTTCGCACGTTCGACTTCCTGGTCGATTTCCGCCTTGGCGCCGGCGACGACCTTGTCGGCCTCAACCTTGGCAGCGCCCTTGGCTTCCTCGATGATCTGCTGCGCACGCTTTTCGGCTTGGGCGACCAGCTCGGCGGCCTTGCCCTTGGCTTCGCGCAGGGTTTCGGCGGAGCGCTTGGCAGCGATCTCCTGCTCGTTCTTGCCGCGTTCAGCCGCAGCCAGGCCTTCAGCGATCTGCGCTTGACGGTCGGCCATCGCCTTTTGCAGCGGCGGCCAAACATACTTCATCGTGATCCAGATGAAGAGCGCAAACCAGATAGCCTGGCCAATCAGTGTAGCGTTGATGTTCACGCTAACCTCCTGGTAAAAAAGGGTTCAGGCGCGCGGATTAGTGTTGGACCAGAGCGAGGAACGGGTTGGCGAAGAGCAGGAACAGAGCGATACCGACACCGATCATGGTCACGGCGTCGAGCAGGCCGGCGACGATGAACATCTTGACCTGCAGCGTCGGGATCATTTCGGGTTGGCGGGCAGCGCCTTCCAGGAAGCGACCACCGAGGATACCAAAGCCAACGGCGGTACCCAGAGCACCGGCGCCGATCAGGATGGCGACAGCGATAGCGGTGTTGGAGAGGACGGTTGCGAGTTCCATGTTTACTCCTCAGTAAAGGTAGGTTTGTTGCGGGTTAAAGTTGAAAGGAAACTACAAAAACTCTTAGTGCGACTCGGCAGCCATGGACATGTACACGATGGTCAGCATCATGAACACGAAGGCTTGCAGGGTAATGATCAGGATGTGGAACAGTTCCCAGGGCAGGGCCAGGGGAAGCTGGTAGAGGCCGAGCAGGGCGATCAGGATGAACACCATTTCGCCGGCGTACATGTTTCCGAAAAGACGCAGGGCCAGGGAGATCGGCTTGGCGATGTCCTCGACGACGCGGAAGATGAAGTTGATCGGGGCCAGCTTCATGCCGAAGGGGGCGGAGAAGACTTCATGCAGGAAGCCGCCGACGCCCTTCACCTTGAAGTTCATCCACAGCATGATGAAGAACACGCTGATGGACATGGCGAAGGTCAGGTTGGGGTCGGTGGTGGGCACGAACTTGAAGGGCAGGTGCTCGTTGCCGGTGACCGCCTGGGTCGCGAAGGGCAGGAAGTCCACCGGCACCAGGTCCATGGCGTTCATGACGAACACCCAGACGAAAATGGTGATGGCGAGCGGGGTGACGAGGGCGCTCTTGCCGTGGAAGGTGTCGCGGACCTGCTGGTCGATAACGCCGACCACCATCTCGACGAAATTCTGGCCGCCCTTGGGGACACCGGCCGTGGCGCGGCTGGCCAGCATGGCCATGAGGCCGAAGACCACCAGGCCCAGGATGCCGGAAACCAGCAGGGTGTCCAGGTGGAAAGTCCAGAAACCGGTGCACACACCATCGACCTTGGCACTGTCCGAACAGACAGCGAGGTTGGTGAGGTGGTGTTTGATATAACCGGCGGTGCCGCCTTCTGCGCTCATGTAGTTCTCCCGTCAGCCTAGCGTTTTTTCAGCAGTGCCATCCAAAAGATGACGAAGGTTGATGCATAGCCAAGAAAGAGCGGCAGGACCGCCACTTCCTTGTACTCCAAAAACACAAGGGCGAAGCCGATGAGCGTGAGCAGGAATTTAAACCCCTCGCCTGCGGCCTGCGCCCGGTAAACATTTACCGGGTCGGTCTTCGGCGTCATTCGCATCGCCCGCAGCACATAGCCGAAGTTGGCGACGACGCCGATTGATCCCCCGATCAAGACCGAGACTGCCTCATTCGCAGTGGCGAAGCCCCAGGCGGCCAGCGCCAGGGCGATTACCAATGCCGCTTGGCGGCTGAGAATCCAGCTTACTTGCGGGTGCAAGACAGGCCTCGATCAAAAACCGAGCGACTTTACCAGTGTCTTATAGAAGAGTCAATTTTGCGATGCACAAATAGCGGGTTTT
The DNA here is from genome assembly GCA_018261935.1 of Rhodocyclaceae bacterium. GTDB lineage: Bacteria > Pseudomonadota > Gammaproteobacteria > Burkholderiales > Rhodocyclaceae > JAGTRP01. The sequence goes on along the minus strand of JAGTRP010000013.1, from coordinate 106,797 downwards.
CCCCATATGAATCAGGGATTACGCCTGGTGCAACGCATTACGCGCGCAGGTGCCCCAGAAGCCCGTCCAGCTGGTCGAGACTGCCGAATTCGATGGTGACCTTGCCGGCCCCCTTTTTGTTGGTGCGGATGGCCACCACGGCGCCCAGGTTGTCCGAAAGTTCCTCCTCTAGGCGCAGTAGATCCCGATCGACGGGCTTCTCGGGTGCCGCCTTGGGCGGATTGAGGAGATGCTGGACGAGGCGCTCGGCTTCCCGCACCGACAAGCCCTTCTGGACGATGCGCTGGGCGAGTTGGACCTGGGTGGCGCCGGGCACCGGCAGCAGGGCGCGGGCGTGGCCCATGTCGAGCTGGCCTTCCATGAGCAGGTCCTGGACCGGAGCGGTGAGCTGGAGCAGCCGCAGCAGGTTGGAGGCGGCCGGGCGGGAGCGGCCGACGGCGTCGGCTGCCTGCTGGTGGGTGAGGCCGAATTCGTCGATGAGGCGCTGCAGGCCCATGGCCTCTTCCAGGGGGTTGAGGTTCTCCCGCTGGATATTCTCGATGAGCGCCATGGCCAGGGCCTGCTCGTCCGGAATGGCCCGGATCAGGACCGGCACTTCGGTGAGGTTGGCAATCTGGGCTGCCCGCCAGCGGCGTTCGCCGGCGACGATCTCGTAGCGTTCGGCCCCCGGCGTCGGGTCGATGGCCCGCACCAGGATGGGCTGCATCACCCCCTGGGCCTGGATGGATGCCGCCAGTTCGGCCAGGGAGGCCTCGTCCATGTGGGTGCGGGGCTGGTACTTGCCGGGCTTGAGGCGCTCCACCGGCAGGTTGCGTTGCTCGTCCCTGCCCTTGGTGTCGCTGCCGGAAAGCAGGGCGTCGAGGCCGCGGCCGAGTCCCTTCATCTTGATCATGCTATGGCCCTTTCCAACATTTCCTGCGCCAAGGCCGAATAGGCCTGGGCGCCCCTCGAACCCTTGTCGAAGGCGATGACCGGCTTGCCGTAGGAAGGGGCCTCGGCCAGGCGGACGTTGCGGGGGATGAGGGTGCGATAGACCTTCTGCCCGAAATGGCTCTCCAGCTCGCTGGACACCTGCTGGGTCAAGGTGCTCTGCGGGTTGTACATGGTGCGCAGCAGGCCCTCGATCTCCAGGCGGGGATTGAGATGGGTTCGTATCTTGCGCAGGGTTTCCACCAAGTCCGAGAGGCCTTCCAGGGCGTAGTACTCGCACTGCATGGGGATGATGACGGCGTCGGAAGCCACCAGGCCGTTCACGGTCAGCATGTTGAGGGCCGGGGGGCAGTCGATGAGGATGTAGTCGTAGGTGCCGTGGCCGGCCTGGAGGGCATTCTTCAGGCGGTATTCCCGGTGCGGGATGTCGATGAGCTCCACCTCGGCGCCGGCCAGTTCCCGGTTGGCGGGCAGCAGGTCGAAGGCGAATTCCGTCTTGAGGCAGACCTGGCTGAGGCTCGCCATGCCCAGGAGCAATTGGTAGACGGTGGGCAGGGCGTCCTTCTTGGTGATGCCGCAGCCGGTGGTGGCGTTGCCCTGGGGGTCGAGATCGATGAGCAGGACGCGCTGCTCCTGGGCGGCGAGGCAGGCGGCGAGATTCACCGCCGTCGTCGTCTTGCCGACGCCGCCTTTCTGGTTGGTGATGGCGAGTACTTTCATGCCCCGGCTTTCAAAATGATCAAATGTCGTTCCGCAGCGAGCCCCGGCACCGTCAGGGGCTCGATGGCCTCGACCTGCACGTCGGCCGGCAGGGCGGCGATTTCGTTTTCCGGCCGCACTCCCTTCATCGCCAGCCAGTGCCCGTCGGCGGCCAGCAGGTGGCGGGTGAGGCGGGTGAAGTCGGCGAGTTCGGCGAAGGCCCGGGAGGTGATCTGGGAAAACTGCCCCGAGATTTCTTCGACCCGGGCGTGCAGCGCCCGCACATTGGGCAACTCCAGTTCGATGGCCGCCTGCTGGAGGAAGGTGGCCTTCTTCTGCACGGCATCCACCAGGGTCACCTGCAGATCGGGCCGGGCGATGGCCAGCGGGATGCCGGGCAGGCCGCCGCCGCTGCCCACGTCGAGGAGGCTGTCGCCCCGGATCCACGGCAGGATGGCGAGGGAATCCAGCAGGTGATGGGAAATGGCCTGTTCCGGGTCCCGCAGGGCGGTGAGGTTGTAGGTCCGGTTCCACTTGAGGAGCAGGTCCCGGTAGGCCAGGAGCTTCTCCTGGGCATCGGTGGGCAAATCCAGGCCGAGGGCGGTCAGGCCCGATGCAAGTTGGGTGTCGTTCATGCGGCTTGGGAGAGCCCGAGGCGCTTCAGGTGGATGAGGAGCAGCGAAATGGCCGCCGGCGTGATGCCCTGGATGCGGGAGGCTTGGCCCAGGGTCTGGGGCCGGTGCTGGGCGAGCTTCTGGCGCACCTCGTTGGAGAGGCCAGCCACTTTGGCATAGTCGAGGTCGGCAGGCAGAGGGGTGTCCTCGTAGGCGGCGGCCCGGGAGACTTCCTCGGCCTGACGGTCGATGTAGCCCTGGTACTTGGCCTGGATCTCCACCTGCTCGATGGCCAGGGGATCGGCGAGGGCTTCGCCGGCCTGGGGCAGGGTCATGAGGGCGGCGTAGCTCACTTCCGGGCGGCGCAGCAGGTCGAAGAGGTTGTATTCGTGCTCGATGGGCTTGCCCAGGACCCGGGTGGCATCCTCTGCCGCCAGGGTGGCCGGATTGACCCAGGTGGATTTCAGCCGCTCCTGCTCCCGGGCGATGGCGTCGCGCTTCCTGCAGAAGGCGTCCCAGCGGACATCGTCCACCAAACCCAGGCGGCGCCCGGTTTCGGTGAGCCGGAGGTCGGCGTTGTCTTCCCGCAGGGAGAGGCGATATTCGGCCCGGCTGGTGAACATCCGGTAGGGCTCGGAGACGCCCCGGGTGATGAGGTCGTCCACCAGCACCCCCAGGTAGGCCTCGTCCCGGCGCGGGCACCAGGCGTCGCGCTCCTGGGCGTAGAGGGCGGCGTTCGCCCCGGCCAGCAGCCCCTGGGCGGCGGCTTCCTCGTAGCCGGTGGTGCCGTTGATCTGGCCGGCGAAGAAAAGCCCGCGGATGGCCTTGCTCTCCAGGGAATTCTTGAGCCCCCGGGGATCGTAGAAATCGTACTCGATGGCGTAGCCGGGGCGCAGGATGTGGCAGTTCTCCAGGCCCTTGATGGAGCGCACCAGGGCGAGCTGGACGTCGAAGGGCAGCGAGGTGGAGACGCCGTTCGGGTACACCTCGTGGGTGGTCAGGCCCTCGGGCTCCAGGAAGACGTTATGGCTGTCCCGGCCGGCGAAGCGGTGGATCTTGTCCTCGATGGACGGGCAGTAGCGCGGCCCGACCCCCTCGATGACCCCGGTGTACATGGGCGAGCGGTCCAGGCCGGCGCGGATGATGTCGTGGGTGCGCGGGTTGGTCTCGGTGATCCAGCAGGGCAGCTGGGCCGGGTGCTGCTCCGGGCGGCCCAGGAAGGAGAAGACCGGCATCGGCTCGTCCGAGTACTGGGGCGTCATGGCCGAGTAGTCGATGGTCTTGCCGTCCAGCCGCGGCGGGGTGCCGGTTTTCAGCCGCCCCTGGGGCAGCTTCAGTTCCTTCAGGCGGGCGGCCAGGGAGACCGACGGCGGGTCGCCCATGCGGCCGCCGGTGTAATTGGAGAGCCCGACGTGGATGAGGCCGTTCAGGAAGGTGCCGGCGGTGAGGACCACGGCCGGGGCCTCGAAGCGGATGCCGAGCTGGGTGACGGCGCCGGTGACCCGGTCCCCTTCCACCAGCAGGTCGTCGCAGGCCTGGGCAAAGACGGTGAGATTGGGCTGGTTTTCCAGCCGGGTGCGGATGGCCTGCTTGTACAGGAGGCGGTCGGCCTGGGCCCGGGTGGCGCGTACCGCCGGCCCCTTGGAGGCATTGAGGATGCGGAACTGGATGCCGCCCTCGTCGGTGGCCGCCGCCATGGCGCCGCCCAGGGCGTCCACTTCCTTCACCAGGTGGCCCTTACCGATGCCCCCGATGGAGGGGTTGCAGCTCATGGCCCCCAGGGTTTCCAGGTTGTGGGTCAGAAGCAGGGTCTTGGCGCCCGTCCGGGCCGCCGCCAGGGCAGCCTCGGTGCCGGCATGACCGCCGCCGACGACGATGACATCGAAACGGGTGGGAAAGAGCATGGTGTCCAGAGTGAAGCGGGGGTTGCTGCGGCGCGGAATCGAAAGGCGGATTTTACGTCAGGGGGCTGAAAAACAACAGGAATCCCCCATGTTCACCGGCATCGGGAGACTTTCCGGCAACCGGCTGACGAACCGCACCGCCTTGTCCAGCCCGGAAAGATGACGTAATTTGTCGCGATTACATCAAATAACAGCCGTGGAGCGGGATGGACGCCCTGAAAAACGAAGAGATGCTGCGGGTCCTGCAGCAATCTCTCGCCACCAAGAGGGTGCTCATCGTCGACCGCCACCCGCCGGCCCGGGATTCCCTGCGCATCATGCTGTCCGCCCTGGGGGTGACGGCGGTCCATGGCGCCGGCACCTCCGCCGAGGTCATCCGCCAGGTCAATAACCACCGCTTCGACGTCGTCCTCTCGGATTTCATCCTGGACGATGGCCGCGACGGCCAGCAGCTCCTGGAGGAACTGAGGCTCGCCCACCTCATTCCCCTCTCCACCGTCTATATCATCATCACCGCCGAGCGCGGCTACAGCAACGTGGTTTCCCTGGCCGAGCTGGCTCCCGACGACTACCTGATCAAGCCCTTCACCGCCGAGCAATTGCAGGGCCGGCTGGTCAAGGCCATCTACAAGAAGCACGTGCTGCGCCGGGTCTACCAGCAGATCGAGAAGGGCATCCTGCAGGAGGCTATTGCCGCCTGCGACCAGGTCATCGAGCAGCAGCCGGCCTACATGTTGGACGCCCTGCGCTTCAAGGGCGAGCTGCTGCATACCCTGGGCCGGGACCCCGAGGCCGAGGCGGTCTACCGCCAGGTGCTGGCCGCCAAGGTGGTGCCCTGGGCCAAGATGGGGCTGGCGACGGCCCTCAAGGAGGGCGGCAACCTGGAGGAGGCGGAAAGGCTCGCCCACGAGGTGACCGCGGATGCCCCTCAGTTCCTGGCGGCCTACGATTTTCTGGCCGAGGTGCACCAGGCCCAGAACCGGCTGGATGCCGCCCAGGCGTCCCTGCAGCGGGCTGCCGAGGTGTCCCCCAATAACACCGTGCGGCAGCGCCTGGTGGGCGACATCGCGGCCCGCAACAAGGATTTGCTGGCCGCCGAAAAGGCCTACGGCAAGGTGCTGGAGCGCCATCGCGGCTCCTCCCTCAAGACCGTGGACGACTTCGGCAACCTCTCCCGGGTCCTGGTGGAGAAGGGCGACGTGGCCGGCGCCCGCAAGGTGGTGGGCGACCTGCGGCGGGACTGGCGGGGCGACAAGGAGGCCGAGATGGCCGGGCTGGTGGTGGAAAGCTTTTGCCTGCAGGCGGAAGGCGCCGCGGAAAAGGCCCTGCAGCTCGTGGACCAGGCCCTGACCCTGCGCCAGGAGCTGGAAAGGGAGAACGCCGATGTCGGCGGCAAGGCCGTTTCCCAGCGCCTGACGGTGGATCTGGCCCATGCCTGTTTCGCCAGCGGCAAGCCGGAAGCGGCGCAGCAGATCATGCGGCAGGTGGCGGCGGAGAACAACGAGGATGCCAACCTCATCGAACACATCGCCAGCGTCTTCGAAAAGACCGGCCAGGGGGACGCCGGCAAGGCCCTCCTCGAACAGGTGAGCGCCGAGATCGTCGAGCTCAACAACCGGGGCGTGCTGGCGGCCCGGGCCGGCGACCTGGAGGGCTCGGTGGAACTCCTCGGCCAGGCGGCCGACCAGGTCCCCAACCTGCAATTCCTGGTGAACGCCGCCAAGGCCATTTTCACCCTTCTCGACCGCAAGGGCTGGGAGGGCGACCTGGCCGAGCGGGGGCTGCGCTACCTGCAGCGGGCCCAGCAAAAGGACCGCAACAGCCCCAAGGTGGCTTCGGCCCGGGAGCTCTACGCCGAAGTGGCGAAGCGGAACCAGGTCGAAGCCGGCGTCTAGCTTCCCCGTCGTTCGGGGCGGCGGCCGTTACGGGGATGGTTATCCGCGGTGCATTGGCCATCGCGCAGGGATTGCTTCAGTGATTTCCGGAGCATCTCGGCAGGTAACCGATCTGTCACTTTACTTTCGTAACATTCCGCCCCAGAATCCGCCCGTTTTCATTTCGCGGAGACCCCCTGTGGGCCCTTGTTCGAGTGACAGTTGTCGGTTCGTCCCATTGACGAACGAACTCTCGGCAAGATAACGCGCAGTTCCCCTGCCGCTATCTCGCCCGGAGCGGGAAGCGGTGTCGAAGGCCGGTCAGCCGGCTTTCCTCCTCATCCTCAAACGATTTGCAGGTTGGTTGCTTGTCCTGTCCGGCTTCGGCTCGGCCGGGATTGAGCGACAAAGGCAATCCCCAGTCCGGGCCGATTTTCGGCACCGATCCGGGGGGCGATTGTCTGGCCGCCTGCAGCAAAGTGTCCTCGCATAAGGCTGCATGGGGTGCCCGCTTCCACTATTCAGGGAGCAGACCATGCGCTTTCGATTTCCCGGCCGCCTTGGTGTGGCGTTTTCGCCCATGAAGATCGCCGCCTTGTGCCTTGGCCTGGTGGCATCCCTCTCTGGCTACGCCCAGCCGGAAGATCACGAGGATTGGACGGCCCGCTTCCAGACCACCTACGCCTGGCAGAAAAAGCCGGCCATGCACGCCCGATACAGCGGCCAGAACAGCCTCGATGCCGGGAAGGAGCAGAGCTACACGGCCACGGCGACGGCCTATCTGGGGTTCCGGTCCTGGCAGGGCGGCGAGTTGTACCTCAACCCCGAGGTTACCCAGGGGGTGCCTTTCTCCGGCCTGAGCGGCAGCGCCGGCTTCACCAACGGCGAGTTGACCCGCACCGCCGGCACCAACCCCAAGCCCTATCGCCAGCGGCTGTTCCTGCGGCAGACCTGGGGCCTGGGCGGGGGCGACGAAAAGATCGAAGCCGACCTGAACCAGATGGCGGGCACCGTGGACAAGAACCGCATCGTGCTGACGGTCGGCAACTTTTCGACCCTGGATGTGTTCGACGAGAACGCCTACGCCAAGGACCCCCGCGTCCATTTCATGAACGCCGGCTTCATGGCCCCCCTCTCCTACGACTATGCCGCCGACGCCCGGGGATTCGGCTGGGGATTCGCGGCCGAGTGGTATCAGGATGACTGGGCCTTCCGCTTCGGCCGGATGACCGGCCCGAAGGAGCCCAATATGCTGCCCATCGATTATCGGATCGGGAAGCACTACGGCGACCAGGTCGAGGTCGAGCATAGCCACACCCTGGCGGGGCAGCCCGGCAAGGTCCGGCTTCTCGGCTGGCGCAACCGGGCGAACCTGGCCAGCTTCAAGGATGCCCTCGACTACTTGAACGCCTATCCCGCCGCCGACCGGCAGGCCATTTTCGCCGTGCGCAATGACGAGAAAATCAAATATGGGGTGGGGATCAACGTCGAGCAGGCGATCACCGACAACTTGGGCTTCTTCCTGCGCGCCATGAAGGCCGATGGCCGCACCGAAACCTATGCCTTCACCGAAACCGACGGTTCCCTGGGGACGGGCTTCGCCCTCAAAGGGGCTGCCTGGGGACGGGCCCGGGACACGGTGGGCATCGGCTACCTGCGCAACACAATCTCCAAGGACCGCCGCCGCTACCTGGAAGCGGGCGGCATCTCCTTCTTCATCGGCGACGGCGCCCTCCGTTACCGCCCCGAGCAGGTTGTCGAGACCTACTACAGCCTCAATGTCTGGAAGGCCGTCTTCCTGACCGCCGACTATCAGCGCATGGGGAACCCCGCCTACAACGCCGACCGGGGACCGGCGAACTTTTTCGCCATGCGGTTCCACGCCGAGTTCTGAACGCCATGGCCCATGGGGATACGATGATCCGGAATGCAAAGCAGGTGGCGCAACATGTCGCTTAACGCCATCACCGAGCTGCTCCACAAGCAGAAATTGATCGAGGGCATGGTTCATGACCAGAACATGCCCCGCCAGGCCATTGTCGAAACCCTGGTCCATCGGCAGCACATGGCCGAACTGGAGGCTTTGGTGGCGAAACTGCCGGCCGGGGAAATCGGGGGCATCCTTGAAGCCTTGCCGATCGAGGGGGCCAAGCTGCTTTGGAAACGCATCCCGGCAGAGCGGGAGAACGACATCCTGTGGGAAGTTTCGGACGCACTCCGGGAACAGTTGGCCGGAAATCGGGAGCCCGATTTTGCCGAAAGCCAGATGAACGCCTTCGAACTGGTCGATGGCCGGCTCCGGCAGGTGGCCATCAGCGGCCGCAAGGACTTGGAGGGCATTCGTCCGATCTGGATCGACCTGCTCAACGCTTCCAAGGCCGAGCGCACCTATATTGGCGAGTATTTTGGGCTGCAATTGCCCGATCCCGGCGAGGCGACCGACCTGGAGGTCAGTTCGCGCTTCCATGTCGAGGAAGACGGTGAAATCCACCTGCACTCCAATTTCCTGTTGGACCGCGAGGGCAATTCCCGCAGCGTGCCGGTCGGGTTCATCCTGCACGGGGGCATCCTGTTCTCCATCCGCAACGAGAAGCTCCCGGTCTTTCGTCTGCAACGCCGCCGGGCCCGCACGCAACCGGGGTACGTGTCCGACTGCTACGACCTGCTGCTCGACCTCTATGGGGCGGATGTCGAGTATTCCGCCGATTCCCTGGAGGATATTTATCACACCCTGGGCAAGGTGGGCCATCAGGTACTGAGCGAGACGATGAGTGACCAGGAGGCCGCGGCCATCCTGGCGGACATTGCGGAAGAAGAAGACCTCAATGGGCGCATCCGGAGCAACATCCTGGACACCCAGCGCGCCCTCTCCTTCCTGATGCGCCGCAAGACCCTGTCGCCAAGCCAGCTGGAGGATGCCAAGCAGATCCTGCGCGACATCGAGTCCCTCAACAGCCACACCGCCTTCCTGTTCGACAAGATCAACTTCCTGATGGATGCCACCATCGGCTTCATCAACATCAACCAGAACAAGCGGGTGAGCCAGCTGACCGTATTCGGCGTGGTCTTCATGCCGATCAACATCCTGGCCGGGGTTGGCGGCATGTCGGAGTTTTCGATGATGACCCAGGGCATTCCCTGGCCAATCGCCTACGGGGCATTCATGGCCGGGATGGGCCTCATCGGCTGGGGGACCTACGTCGCCGTGAAGCATTCGGAGAACCGGAAGGTGAAGCAAGCGGCCAAGGGCACTTTGTCACCAAGGCCTGAGGCTGCTTCATCGGGTCGATGAAGAGCGGCTGGGTTGCGGTTTATCCGGTGCCGCCGGATACATTCTGAAAAACCTTGGCCGGATTGCCGGACCGTCGCCGCAGTCCAATGGGGCATACGGCATCCTGTCCGAGGGATGCGGCAAAGGAAGCTTGTCATGGTGCTGGGGCTATTGCGTAGGGTTTGGTGTCTGGCCGTCCTGGCGGCGATGCTGGGGCCGCTTTCGGCCGCCGCCGACCCGCCGGCCCGGGTCGGTCGCCTCAGCCTGACTGAAGGGACGGTCACCTTCCGGATCAATGGACAGGATGCGGACAGCCCCGCCGCCTACAACTGGCCCATCAGCAGCGGCGCCATTCTCGCCACCGGCGATGACGGGCGGGCCGAAGTGCAGATCGGCTCCAGCGCTTTCCGCCTGGCCGGCGACAGCCAGGTCGATTTCACCACTGTCGACGACCAGCGCATCGCTGTGCAGGTGCAGCAGGGCAGCCTTGCCGTCACTGTCCGGGATCGCGACCAGGCCGACGACATCGAGATCGGCACGGCGGCGGGCCGCATCCAGTTCGATGGCCCCGGCCGCTACCGCGTTGATTTCGACCAAGGCACAGGCGACACCCGGGTTTCGAGCCGGGAAGGCAGTGCCCATGTTTACCGCGCCGGCAGTGGCGTGACCGTCCCGGCCGGGCAGCAGGCGGTCCTTTATAGCGATGGCGGCTGGGGCTTCGACGACCTGCGCCCGGACGCCTTCGACGCCTGGGCCGATGCCCGGGATGCCGCCGGCAGCGCTCCCCTGGCCCGGCACTACGTCTCGCCCCAGATGACCGGCTACGAGGACCTGGACGCCTACGGCGACTGGGGCGCCGTGGCGGATTACGGCACCGTCTGGTATCCCCGCAGCGTTCCGGTGGACTGGGCTCCCTACCGCTACGGCCGCTGGGCCTGGGTGCCGCCCTGGGGCTGGACCTGGGTGGACGCGGCGCCCTGGGGCTTCGCTCCCTTCCATTACGGGCGCTGGCTCTTCATCGGTAACCGCTGGGCCTGGCTGCCGGGGACCTACGTTGCCCGGCCGGTCTATGCCCCCGCCTTGGTGGCCTGGATCGGCAGTCCCGGCTGGAGCATCAGCTTCGGATTCGGCAGCGCGCCGGCAGTCGGCTGGTTCCCCCTGGCGCCGCAGGAAGTATTCCTTCCTGCCTATTCTGCCTCCCCGGCCTATGTGCGCCGAATCAACCACGCCCATGTCCACCGCGCCGCCGTCATCGACCAGGCGCTGCACGACCCCCGGCACCACCAGCCGTTCCTAAATCGCCGGGTGGCCCCGGCCGTGACAGTCGTGCCGGCTACCGCAGTGCGCAGCGGCCGTCCCATCACCCCCGCCCTGGCACGCCCCCCGGACCGGCGGCAACTGGCCCAGGCGCCGGTCAGCTCCCGGGCGCCGGGCACCGCCTGGCTGCCGCCGGCTCGCCAGGCCCTCAGGCCGCGACCCGAGGCGTTCAGGACACAGCCGGGACAGTTCACGGCCCGGCCCGGGGGAGGCCGGCCGCCTAACGGGGGATTCGGCAGCGGCCAGCCGGCTCCTGTCCAGCGCCCCCCGGGGACCGTGCCCGGTGCGCCGGTGGTTGGGGCCGCCACTCCCGCGCTGCCGCGCCCTGCGGACGCTTCGCCCCACGGCCCGCGGCGCGAGGATCGGCGGCTTCCCATGCAGACCCTGCCCGTCCCGCCCCAGGGGCCAAGGCAGCCGACCCATCTGCCGTCCCAGGGTGTGCCCGTCCATCCATCATCCAGGACGGTGGAAGTCCTTCGTCCGCAGCCGGCGCAACCCCGGCCGGGCCCACCCGGGGCGGTTTCCAATCCCATGCCCCATAACCCCCGGGTGGAGAGCCGGGAGTCTTCCCGTCCCCACCCGGGGCAGGCGGTCATTGTCCCTTCCCCTGCCGGTCTTCCGCCCCCGGTCCACCGGAATGCTTCGGAATGGCGGGGACAGCACCCCCGTGGGCCGGCCGGGATACCGGGCCGCATGGAGGTTCCCGCGCCTCCTCCGGTGATGGCAGTGCCCCCGACTCCGCCGCGGCCGGCCATGGAAGCCCCCCGGGGCCAGCCCCCGGCGGGGGCGCCCCGGGATGCCCGCCCCGGGGGGCATGGCCACGGCCAGCCCGGCCCTGGCCGCTGATCCCGGTTGCGGTTGGCCGCTCCCTGACGCAGAATGGCCCTGGAGCGCCAGGGAGGGGTCATGCCCCAGCAAGGCGCTTGCCCCGAGACAAAAGCAGAGAAGGAGCAAGGAATGAACTATCGCTGGGTGGCTGCTGCGGCAGCATGGCTGGTGATCGGCGCCGCCGGCGCCGATGAGTTGAAGACCGGGATCGTCGGTGCCCTGGGGGGAGCGGCAGGCGCCGCTCTCGGGCAGTCGGTGGGTGGCAAGAACGGGGCGGTCATCGGCGGCGCCGTGGGCGGCGCCAGCGGAGCCGCCATCGGCAATGACGGCCGGGGCAAGACCGGTGCCGTGGTCGGCGGCGCGGTCGGCGGTGCCGCCGGGGCGGCGGTGGGCCAGAAAAGCGGCAATGCGGTGATCGGGGCCGGCATCGGCGCTGGCGCCGGATCGGCCATCGGCGAGGCGCTCACCAAGTCAAGTTCGCGGTCGGCACCCGTGGCGGTGGCGGGCGGCCACTACGGCGGCCAACGCTATTACGAGGACGACGACCATGGCTGCCGCGGCAAGAAGAAGGGCCACCACAAGCACGGCAATTACAACAAGCACGGCTGTTGAGTGCTTCGGGCGGAGGGGCTGCCCGGCAGCGGCCTCCGCCAACCCTGTCGGGGGTGATCACCATGAATAGTCCGGCCAGGAAGAGTGTCGATCTCCTGTTGCCCCCCGAGCTCGATTACTGGGTCGCCAAGGCCGAGGACATCTTCTTTTTCCAAGCGGATGACGGCCGGACCTACGAGATCGATGCCCAGGGATCGATCCGGGTCGCATCGACGCCGGAGCGTTCCTACCTCTACGCTCCTTCCTCGGACTGGCGCATCGCCGGTCCCATCATCCTCCGCCACCGCATCTCGCTGCAGGCTTGCGGCGACGTGTGGATCGCCGACTGCGGCCGCCGCCACGTGGCCATCGCCGACAATCCCCTGGTGGCCGCCATGCGGGTGCGGGTCATGCTCGCCTTCGGCCAGGCGGTGGGAGAAGACGCCCCCGGCGCCGGATGAGGAGCGCGTAAACCGCGCCATTGACCGCCAGCACCAGGGCGCCGAGGAGCCACTGGGTTGAGCGCGTGAGTCCGGCCGGATAGAGCAGCGGCAGCAGGTAATGGCCGACGAAGTCGCCGCCGTAGCCGGTTTGCCCGGCCTGCAGGCGCAGCCATTGTTCGAGGGGAGTCAGGGGGCAGATCCAGCCGGCCCATTCCACCAGGACGCCCCAGGCCAGTGCCGGCAGGTGGAGCCAGACGATCCGGGGCCGGCCCAGGGCCAGCAGCCCGCCGAGGACCACGAACAACACGAAGGACAGGTGCAGCACGACCACCAGGTCGGCGAGCCAGCGGAAGATCACGGCAGTTCCCCCGGTAGCCGGGGAGTCAGCCTCAGCGCTGCCTGTGCCCCAGCCCCAGATAACTTTCGATGACCCGCGGGTCGGCCGCCAGTTCCTTGCTCGGGCCGGCCAGGGAAATCTCGCCGGTCTCCAGGACGTAGCCGTAATCCGCCACCTGCAGGGCGGCCCGGGCGTTCTGCTCGACCAGCAGGATGGCGACGCCGGTCTCCTTCAATTCGGCGATGACCCGGAAAATTTCCTTGATGATGAGGGGGGCGAGGCCGAGGCTCGGCTCGTCCAGCATCAGGAGCCGGGGCTTGGCCATCAGGGCCCGGCCCATGGCCAGCATCTGGCGCTCGCCGCCGGAGAGGGTGCCGGCGGCCTGGGCCTTGCGCTCCTCCAGGCGGGGGAAGATCTCGAACACCTCCTCCATGGTCTCCAGGTGGTCCCGGTGGCCGCTGCGGTAGCGGTCGAAGGCACCCAGGAGCAGGTTGTCCTCGACACTCATCTCGGCAAAGAGCTCGCGCTTTTCCGGCACCAGGGTCATGCCCTGGCGCACCAGGTGCTCCACCTCCCGGCCGCGGCCCTGGGGGTGGCCCATGTAGACGATGTCGCCGGTGGCGGGCAAAAGGCCCATCAGGGCGGAAAGCAGCGTCGTCTTGCCGGCGCCGTTGGGGCCGATGACGGTGGCAATCTCGCCGCGGCGGATGGTGAGGTTCACCCCGTGCAGGGCCTCCACCTTGCCGTAGGCGACGCAGAGATCCTTCACTTCCAGGATGGTCTCGTGCTCGTGCAGATGGGGATGCTTCATTCCACGCCTCCCAGGTAGGCTTCCAGCACCCGGGGATTCTGCTGCACTTCCACCGGCAGGCCCTCGGCGATCTTCTGGCCGAATTCCATCACCACCACCCGGTCGGCCAGGCCCATGACGAAATCCATGTCGTGCTCCACCAGCAGGATGCCCATGCCTTCCGAGCGCAGCCTTTGCAGCAGTTCCGAGAGGGCTTGTTTTTCCAGGTAACGCAGTCCGGCGGCGGGTTCGTCCAGGAGCAGCAGGCAGGGGTCGGAGGCCAGGGCCCGGGCGATCTCGACGATGCGCTGCTTGCCCAGGGCGAGGCTGCCGGCCGGGTCGAACATATGCTCGGCGAGGCCCACCCGCTCGATCTGGCGGGCGGCTTCGGCCAGGAGGCGCTGCTCCTCGGCCCGGTCCAGGCGCAGGGCGGCCGCCGCTACGCCTTTGTTGCCGCGCAGGTGGGCGCCGATGGCGACGTTCTCCAGCACCGACATCTGGGGCAGCAGGCGCACGTGCTGGAAGGTCCGGCTCATGCCCCGGCGGGCGATGCCCCGGGATGCCAGCCGCTCCACCTGTTCGCCCAGGAAGCGGATTTCGCCCTCGGTGGCGGGGTTCACGCCGGAGATGCAATTGAACAGAGTGCTCTTGCCCGCGCCGTTGGGGCCGATGAGAGCCATCACCTCGCCGGCCCGGACGGTGAGGCTCATGTTCTGGTTGGCCACCAGGCCGCCGAAGCGCTTGGTCACGTCCCGGACTTCCAGGAGCGCCGTGCCGGTGGCGGCGGGCGTCCGGCGGGCCAGGGGCTCGCCCTGGGGAATGGCGTCCTGCCGGCGGCTCCGTGGCGCCAGTTTCATGATGACCGGCCAGAGGCCGTTGCGGGCCCGCTGCAGCACCAGCACCATGGCGAAGCCGAAGACGATGATTTCGAAATTGCCGCTCTGGCCGAGGAGCTGGGGCAGGAGGTCCTGGAGCCATTGCTTCAGGATGGTGATGAGGCCGGCGCCGATGACGGCGCCCCAGACGTGGCCGATGCCCCCCACTACCGCCATGAACAGGTACTCGATGCCCTGGGTCAGGGAGAAGGGCGTCGGGTTCACGAAGCGCTGCAGGTGGGCGTAGAGCCAGCCGGAGACGCTGGCCAGCAGCGCCGCGATGAGGAAGATGACGATTTTGGCCCGGGGTGTATTCACCCCCATGGCCTCAGCCATGACGGCGCCGCCCTTCAAGGCTCGGATGGCGCGGCCTTGGCGGGAGTCCAGGAGATTGCGGACGGCCAGGATAGCGAGCAGCACCACCCCCCAGATGAGGTAATAAAACTCCCGGCCCGACTTCATCTCCCAGTCGAAAACCGACACCGTCGGAATGCTGGTGATGCCGGTATGGCCCCCCAGGAATTCCACGGTGCCGAACAGGAAGTAGAGGCTGATGCCCCAGGCGATGGTGCCCAGGGGCAGGTAGTGGCCGCCCATGCGCAGGGTGATGAAGCCCAGGCCCAGGGCCACGGCGCCGGTGATGGCCAGCCCGATGAAGAGGGTGGCCCAGGGCGAGAGGCCATGGGCGGTGCTCAGGTAGGCCGTGGCGTAGGCCCCGAGGCCGACGAAGGCCGCCTGCCCGAAGGAAGTGAGGCCGCCGACCCCGGTGAGGAGCACGAGGCCGACCACGACGATGGCGTAGAGGCCGATGTAGTTGAGCAGCGTGACCGTGAATTCCGGCAGCACCGCCGGCCCTGCGGCCAGGAGGGCGATGAAGGCGAGGAGGGGCAGGTGGCGGATCACTCTTCCTCCTCCTCGACGTGGCGGGAAGTGAGGGAACGCCAGAGCAGCACCGGGATGATCAGGGTGAAGACGATCACCTCCTTGTAGGCGCTGGCCCAGAAGGACGAATAGGATTCCAGCAGCCCCACCAGGAGGGCGCCGAAGGCCGCCATCGGATAGGAGGCCAGCCCGCCGATGATGGCGCTGACAAAGCCCTTCAGGCCGATGAGGAAGCCCGAGTCGTAGTAGATGGTGGTGATGGGGGCGATGAGGATGCCGGAGAAGGCGCCGATGGCGGCGGCCAGGGTAAATGACAATTTCCCCGCCATGCTGGACGAGATGCCCATCAGGCGCGCCCCGGTGCGGTTCATGGCGGTGGCCCGCAGGGCCTTGCCGTAGAGGGTGCGCTCGAAGAAGAAATAGAGCCCGGCGATGAGGACGGCGGAGGCCAGCACCACCAGGACGGTCTGGCCCTGGAGGGGGGTGTCGGCCAGCTCGAAGCTGATATCGGTGAAGGCCGGGGTGCGGGAACCCTCGGCGCCGAAGAAGAGGAGGCCGAGGCCGGTGAGGGCCAGGTGCACCGCGACCGAGACGATCAGGAGCACCAGGACGGAAGCGCTGGCCAAGGGCTGGAAGGCCAGGCGGTAGAGCATGGGTCCGAGGGGGATGACCAGGGCGAGAGCGAGGGCCACCTGGGCCGCCAGGGGCAGGCTGTCGGGGGGCACCACGAGGAGGGCGCCGGCGGCGGCCAGGGGCAGGCCGACGTTGAAGATGACGAGGGGCGGCAGCTTGCCGTAGCGGCCTTCCCGCAGGTAGCGGATGCCGTCGAGGACGGCTACGGCGCTGCCGGCGGCCAGGAGCAGCCAGACGGTGCCGGGCACCTTGCCGGCCTGGAGGCTCGCCAGGGTCAGGGCGCCGTAGGCGACGAATTCGCCCTGGGGAATGAAGATGACCCGGGTGACGGCGAACACCAATACCAGGGCCAGGGCCAGGAGGGCATAGACGGCGCCGCTGGTGATGCCGTCCTGGCCGAGGAGCAGGAAAATCTGCAGATCCATGGGCGAATGCAGGCGGTGGAAAAGGGGCGGGAGTGTAGCACGCCCGCCCTTTTTCCCCAGCCGATCAGATGCTTACTTCACCAGCTTCCAGGCGCCGCCTTCGATCTTGACCATGCCGCGGGCGCGCTGGTCGAAGCCCAGGTGGTCGCCGGCGCTCATGTTGAAAACGCCGTGGGCGGCCGGCAGGTTCTTGATGTTTTCCAGGGCGTCCCGCAGGGCCTTGCGGAATTCCTTGGTCCCCGGCTGGGCCTTCTTCAGGGCCACGGGGGCGGCGGCGGCCACCAGGAGGCCGGCATCCCAGGCGTGGGCGCCGAAGGTGGAGACGCTGCCCTTGCCGTGGGCGGCTTCGTACTTGGTGACGTATTCCAGGGCCGACTTCCGCACCGGGTGGTCGGCGGGCAGCTGGTTGGCCACCAGCACCGGGCCGGCGGGCAGGAAGGTGCCTTCGCAATCCTTGCCGCAGACCCGCAGGAAGTCGGCATTGGCGACGCCGTGGGTCTGGTAGATGAGGCCCTTGAAGCCCTTTTCCTTCAATGCCTTCTCAGGCAGGGCGGCGGGGGTGCCGGAGCCGCCGATGAGGATGGCGTCGGGCTTGGCGGCGAGAATCTTGAGGATCTGGCCGGTGACCGAAGTGTCGGTGCGGTTGAAGCGCTCGTTGGCCACCAGCTTGAGCTTGCGGGCTTCGGCGATCTTGGAGAATTCGTTGGACCAGCCTTCGCCGTAGGCGTCGGAGAAGCCGATGTAGGCCACCGTCTTCACATTGCTGTTGGTCATGTGCTCGACGATGGCGGTAGACATCTGGGCGTCGTTCTGGGGGGTCTTGAACACCCAGCTCTTCTTGGCGTCGACGGGTTCCACGATGCGGGCGGCGGCGGCCATGGAAATCATCGGCGTCTCGCCCTCGGCGGCCACGTCGATCATGGCCAGGGAGTTGGGGCTGGTGGTGGAGCCGAGGAGGATGTCCACCTTGTGCTCGGAAATGAGCTTGCGGGCGTTCTTGACGGCGGAGGTGGTGTCGGAGGCGTCGTCCAGGACGATGTAGTTGACCTTCTGGCCGGCGATGGTCTTCGGCATCAGGTCGATGGTGTTCTTTTCCGGGATGCCGAGGGAGGCGGCAGGGCCGGTGGCGGACAGGGTGACACCGATATTGATGTCGGCCAGGGCGGCGGTGGCCAGGCCCGACAGCAGGGCGGCGAGCAGGGTCTTCTTCATGGGTCTCCTCCGGTTTTTTGTAAAGCTAAAACCCTACTGTGAACACTGTATTCCCGCAACCGATTCGGTCAAAGCCGGCGTGGTAACATTGGTCCTCCCTTTCCCCTGATTGCATTCAGCCCAAGCCCATGTTTTCCGGAATCATCGCCGCCGTCGGCCGCATCACCGATCTCACCCCCCGCGAGGCAGGCTACCGCCTCACCGTCGAATCCGGCGGCCTGGGCCTCGAGGATGTCCAGCTGGGCGACTCCATCGCCCATAACGGCGTCTGCCTGACCGTGGTGGCCATCGACGGCCCCCGCTTCATGGTTGATGTTTCCCCGGAGACCCTGCGCTGCACGGTGGGCCTCGACGCCCCCGGCGAAATCAATCTGGAGAAGGCCTTGCGCCTGGCCGACCGCCTGGGCGGCCACCTGGTGTCGGGCCACGTGGATGGCGTCGGCGAGGTGCTGCGCTTCGACCCCGTCGGCGACAACCGCCTCCTGGCCATCCGCGCCCCGGCCGAACTGAGCCGCTACATCGCCAGGAAGGGGTCGGTGACGGTCAATGGCGTCAGCCTCACCACCAACACGGTGGAGGGCGACGACTTCACCATCAACCTCATCCCCCATACCCTGGAGATGACCACCCTCAGGCACCTCCAGCCGGGGAGCAAGGTCAACCTCGAGGTGGACCTCATCGCCCGCTACTGCGAGCGCCTGCTGAGCGCCGACCAGGACGCCGCCTGAGCGCGACGCCCGACCTGTTGCCATGACCTTCAACACCGCCTTTGCCAGCGTTGAGCCCTCCCGGGCCGAGATCGACGCCCTTCAAGGACCAACCCTCGTCGAGTTCGGCGCCCCCTGGTGCGGCCACTGCGCCGCCGCCCAGCCCCTGCTGGCGGCCGCCCTGGCCGGCTATCCGGCGGTGCGCCACCTCAAGGTCGAGGACGGCAAGGGGCGTCCCCTGGGGCGTTCCTTCGCCGTCAAGCTGTGGCCGACCCTGGTCTTTCTCAAGGACGGCCAGGAAATCGCCCGCCTGGTGAGGCCGGCCGACGCCGCCGCCATCGCCGAGGCCCTGGGGCGGATAGCGGCTCCCTGAAGCCGGCCCGCCTCCTTCGAGTTATGGCGGCTGGTCGCTCCGCCGTGCGAAAATAACCAATTCTGGATCTCTCCCTCTGCCAAGCTGACATGCCAACCAATAATCCCGCCATTTCTTCCACTGCGGAAATCGTCGCCGAGCTCAAGGCCGGGCGCATGGTCATCCTGGTGGACGAGGAGGATCGCGAGAACGAGGGCGACCTCGTCATCGCCGCCGAACACGTCACCCCCGAAGCCATCAATTTCATGGCCAAGTACGGCCGCGGCCTCATCTGCCTGACCCTCACCGAGGAACGCTGCAAGAAACTCGGCCTCGCCCAGATGGCCCGGGACAACAAGGCCCCCCTCAGCACCGCCTTCACCGTCTCCATCGAGGCCGCCGAAGGCGTCACCACCGGCATTTCCGCCGCCGACCGGGCCAGGACCGTGCAGGTGGCGGTTGCCAAGAATGCCACCGCCGACGATATCGTCCAGCCCGGCCACGTCTTCCCCATCATGGCCCGCCCCGGCGGGGTCCTGGTGCGGGCCGGCCACACCGAGGCCGGCTGCGACCTGGCGGGCATGGCCGGCCTGGAGCCCTCCTCCGTCATCTGCGAGATCATGAACGACGACGGCACCATGGCCCGCCTGCCCCAGCTCCTGGAATTCGCCAAGGAGCACGGCCTCAAGATCGGCACCATCGCCGACCTCATCCATTACCGGGCGGCCTCCGAGACCCTGGTGGAGCGCGTGCTGGTCAAGCCGGTGGCCACCGCCCATGGCGAATTCAATCTCCACGCCTATGTGGACCGGGCCTCCGGCGCCACCCACCTGGCCCTGGTCAAGGGCACCATCCCGGCCGGCGGCGAGACCCTGGTGCGGGTCCACGAGCCCCTGTCGGTCCTCGACTTCCTCGATCCCGGTAGCAAGCCCCAGGCTTTCTCCATCGACGAGGCCCAGGCCGCCCTGGCCAGGAACGGCCACGGCGTCATCGTCCTCATGCACCGGCCCGAGGACGGGGAAGCCCTCCTGAACCGACTGACCAGCAAGGGACCCCGCGCCCAGCCGAAGTGGGACCCCCGCACCTACGGCATTGGCGCCCAGATCCTGCGGGACCTGGGGGTCACCAAGATGCGGCTCCTCTCCAGCCCGCGCAAGATGCCTTCCATGACCGGCTTCGACCTGGAGGTCACCGGTTTCGTCCCCTCTCCTACCGAGCTCTGATATGCCCCGCTTCGACAATATCTACGAATACGACCAGAACCTGAAGGGTGCCGGCCTCAGGGTCGGTATCGTCATGAGCCGCTTCAACCAGGATGTCTGCGAAGGGCTGCTCTCGGCCTGCGTGGCCGAATTGAAGCGCCTGGGCGTGGCCGATGCCGACATGACCATCGCCACCGTCCCCGGCGCCCTGGAAATCCCCCTCACCCTGCAAACCCTGGCCCAGAGCGGCACGGTGGATGCCCTGGTGGCCCTGGGGGCGGTGATCCGTGGCGAGACCTACCACTTCGAAGTGGTGTCCAACGATTCCTGCCGGGCCATCATGGAAGTCCAGCTCGACACCGGCGTGCCCATCGCCAACGGCATCCTGACCTGCGAAGACGACGACCAGGCCCTGGCCCGCATGCAGCAGAAGGGCGCCGATTGCGCCCAGGCGGCGGTGGAAATGGCCAATCTCCTGAAAGCGATGACTGAATAATGACTGAAGCAGCAAAGAAAGCTCCCCCTCCCAAGTCGGCCCGCCGCCGTTCCCGGGAGTTCGCCCTGCAGGGGCTGTACCAGTGGCGGGTGGGCGGTAACGACGAAGCCGCCATCGAAGCCCAGCTACAGGACCAGGACGAGTTCGCCAAGGCCGACCGGGAGTTCTGCCTGCGCCTGGTGCGCGGCGTCCTGGCCCAGCAAGAGGTCCTGTCGGCTCAGATTTCCAGCCATATCGACCGGCCCTTCGCGGATCTTTCCCCCATCGAGGCCTGCATCCTCCTCATCGGCGCCTTCGAGCTGGTGCACCACCCCGAAACCCCCTACCGCGTCGTCATCAACGAGGCCATCGAACTGGCCAAGGCCTTCGGCGGCACCGATGGCCACCGGTACGTGAACGGCGTCCTCGACAAGCTGGCGGCGGAAATCCGGCCGGCGGAGGTCGAAGCCAAGCGGCAGTCCCGGTAATGCCGGGAGAGTTCGAGGTCATCGGGAAGTATTTTTCCCGGCCGACGCCGTCGGCCGTCCTCGGACCGGGGGACGATTGCGCCCTCCTGCAGCCCTCTCCGGGACTGGAACTGGCGGTCACCACCGACATGCTGGTGGCCGGCACCCATTTCCTGCCCGATACCGATCCGAAGAACCTCGGCTGGAAGGCCCTGGCGGTCAATGTCTCCGACCTCGCCGCCATGGGCGCCCGGCCGCGCTGGGCGTTGCTGGCGGGCAGCCTGCCGGAGGCCGACGAGACCTGGATTGCCGCCTTCGCCGAAGGTTTCTTCGCCTGCGCCGCCGCCTACGGGGTGGACGTGGTGGGGGGCGACACCACCCGTGGTCCCCTGAATCTCTGCATCACCGCCCTGGGCGAAGTGGCCCCGGGCCGAGCCCTGCGCCGCGATGGCGCCAAGGCCGGCGACGACATCTGGGTCTCCGGCCGCCCCGGCCTCGCGGCCCTCGGCCTCGCCCATCTCAAGGGCAAGGTGGACCTCCCCGAACCCTGGCGCCGGCTCTGCCTCTCTGCCCTGGAAAAGCCCCGGCCGCGGGTGGCCCTGGGTAACGCCCTGGTGGGGGTGGCCAACGCCGCCATCGATGTTTCCGACGGGCTCCTGGCCGACCTCGGCCACATCGCCGAGCGTTCCCGGCTGGCCGCCGTCGTCCAGCTCGTCCAGCTGCCGCACCTGCCCAAGGGCATCGACCGGGCCCTCGCCCTCGACTGCCAGCTGGCGGGCGGCGACGACTACGAGCTGTGCTTCACCGCTTCCCCCGAACAGCACCTGGCCATCGGGAAGATCGCTGCCGAGCTGGAGCTGCCCCTCTGGCACATCGGCACCCTGCGGGCGCCGGGCGCCGCCTTCACCCTGGAGGACTGGAACGCCGTCGCCGGCGAGGCCGGCAGCGTCACGGTGTACGATCCCGACGGCAAGCCTATCGACTTCGACCATCGGGGCTACGACCACTTTGGCTAAGCCCCCGTCCCTCAAATTCCTCTTCGCCCACCCGGCCCATTTCATTGCCTGCGGCTGCGGCAGCGGCCTGTCCATGTGGGCACCGGGAACCGTCGGCACCGCCTTTGCGTGGCTGACCTACCTCCTCATCAAGCCCCATTTCAGCGACCTGCAGTTCGGCATCCTGCTGGCGGTGGCCTACCTGGGGGGCATCTGGGTCATCCAGAAAACCGGCGAGGCCCTGGGGGAACCGGACCATGGCAGCATTGTCTGGGATGAGATCGTCCCTTTCTGGGGAGTGCTGCTCCTGACCCCGCCCGCTTTCCTGTGGCAACTGGCGGCCTTCTGCCTTTTTCGCCTCTTCGACATCACCAAGCCGCAGCCTGCCCGCTGGTTCGACCAGCACGTGAAAAACGGCTTCGGCGTCATGACCGACGACGTCATCGCCGGCCTCTACACCCTGGTAGTCATCGCCGTCCTGAAATGGATCCTCGGATAAGCCAGACCGATCTGGAAGCCCTGGCGGCCAAGCTGGGGGAAAGCCTGCTCGCCCGCGGCGAACAGCTGGCCACGGCGGAATCCTGTACCGGCGGTTGGGTGGCCCAGTGCGTCACCGCCATCGCCGGCAGCTCCAGCTGGTTCGACCGGGGATTCGTCACCTATTCCAATGCCGCCAAAGTGGACATGCTGGGGGTGGCATCGACCACCCTGGAGCGCCACGGCGCCGTTTCGGAAGCCACCGCCCGGGCCATGGCCCAGGGGGCCCTGGCCCACAGCCGGGCGGATTGGGCCGTGGCTATCACCGGCATCGCCGGTCCCAGCGGGGGCACGCCGGAGAAGCCGGTGGGGATGGTGTGCTTCGCCTGGGCTGCCCGGGACGGCGGCTGCGAAGCCCAGACGGCCCGTTTCGCCGGTGACCGGGAAGCGGTGCGGGCCCAATCGGTGC
Source organism: Rhodocyclaceae bacterium (assembly GCA_018261935.1). Lineage (GTDB taxonomy): Bacteria > Pseudomonadota > Gammaproteobacteria > Burkholderiales > Rhodocyclaceae > JAGTRP01. The sequence continues at coordinate 84,028 of JAGTRP010000013.1, read as the reverse complement.
GCCAGGTCCTGCTCGGTCTGCTGGAACGGCTGGAGGATACGCGGCTGGCCTGATTCAGGGCGGCCGGCTCGATGTCTGTTGCGCGTCGGGCGGGGCATTTGCTCCGCCGGGCTGCGGAACTCGGTCGCTGCGCTCCCTCAGACAGTCCTCGCCCGGCTCCTCAAACGCCCCACCCTCCGGTTTGAGACCGGAGGTGGCGGAGGGCTTGGGTCTTCAGGCCTTGCGCAGGTAGCAGGCCTTCAACATGATGTTGCCGGCGTCCGTCTTGCAGTCCACCTCGTGGTCGCCGTCCACCAGGCGGATGCCCTTGATCTTGGTGCCGACCTTGAGGGTGATGGAGGAACCCTTGACCTTCAGGTCCTTGATCAGGACTACGGAGTCGCCGTTGGACAGCACGTTGCCGTTGGCGTCCTTGATCACCCGCTCGCCGTCGTCGTCGGCCTCGGCGTTCGCCTGCATGGGCCATTCATGGCCGCAGTCGGCGCAGACGTAGTTGTCGCCGTCCGGATAGGTGTTTTCCATGGCGCATTGGGGGCAGGGGAGAGTGGCAGTCATGATGTGTTGCAAAGAGTGGTGATTCGGGCCGGCATTGTAGATCGCTTTTCCCTCGAACGGGCGGCAAGGCATTCCCGCCGCCCGCGGCCGGGCCCTACAGGGGCAGCGGCGCCAGGAGCGCCTGCAGGTCGCCTTCGCCGAACTTGGCGGTGACGGTGGCGTCCTCGGACAGGATGCCGGTGGCGAGGTCCGCCTTCTTTTCCTGCAGGGCCAGGATGCGCTCCTCGATGCTGCCGGAGACCACCAGCTTGTAGACGAAGACCGGCTTGTCCTGGCCCAGGCGGTGGGCCCGGTCGGTGGCCTGGTTTTCCACGGCGGGGTTCCACCAGGGATCGAAGTGGATGACGGTGTCGGCGGCGGTGAGGTTGAGGCCGACGCCGCCGGCCTTCAGGCTGATCAGGAAGACGGGCACCTCGCCGGCCTGGAAGCGGCCCACCACGTCGGCCCGGTCGGCGGTGCCGCCGTCCAGGCGCACATGGGCGATGCCGGCCTTCTTCAGTTCGGGCTCGATGAGGTCCAGCATGCTGGTGAATTGGGAAAAGACCAGGATCCGCCGGCCTTCCTCCACCAGTTCCGGCAGCATGCCCATGAGCATTTCCAGCTTGGCCCGCTCCTTCACCCGCTGGGCGGCGGCGGTGTGCAGGAGCCGGGGGTCGCAGCAGACCTGGCGCAGCTTCAGGAGGGCGTCGAGGATGACGATCTGGCTGCGCCGGAACCCCAGGCGGGCGATCTCGTCCCGGACCCGGGCGTCCATGGCGGCGCGCACGGTCTCGTAGAGATCCCGCTGGCCGCCCTCCAGTTCGACGCTCCTGACGATGATGGTCTTGGGCGGCAGCTCCTGGGCCACGTCCTCCTTGCGCCGGCGCAGGATGAAAGGCTTGATGCGCCGGGCCAGGAGCTGGCGCCGCAGGACGTCTCCCTGCTTCTCGATGGGGGTCCGCCAGCGCCGGGTGAACTGCTTGCTGTCCCCGAGGAAGCCCGGGAGCAGGAAGTCGAACTGGGACCACAGCTCCCCCAGGTGGTTTTCCAGGGGCGTACCGGTCAGGCACAGGCGGTGCCGGGCCTTGAGCTTGCGGACCACGGTGGCGGCCCGGCTGGCGGCATTCTTCACCGTCTGGGCCTCGTCCAGGATGAGGAGATGGTATTCGTGCTCGGCCAGTTGCTCGCCGTCCCGCCAGAGGAGCGGGTAGGTGGTCAGCACCAGGTCGTGGCCGGGGATTTCCTCGAAGCGGGACTTGCGGTCCAGGCCGTGCAGGCTCAGGACCCGCAGGCCGGGGGCGAAGCGCTCGGCTTCCTGGACCCAGTTGAAAATGAGGGAGGTGGGCAGGATCGCCAGGGCCGGCCGGTCCAGGCGGCCAGCCTCCTTCTCGAGGAGGATGTGGGCCAGGGCCTGGGCCGTCTTGCCGAGGCCCATGTCGTCGGCCAGGATGCCGGAGAGGGCGTGTTCCCGCAGGAACTGCAGCCAGGCCAGGCCCTCCCGCTGATAGGGGCGCAGCGCCAGGGTGAAGCTGGCGGGCGGGTCGATGGGGGTCACCCCCTGGCTCTGCTTCAGGCGCTCGGCCAGCTCCAGGATGGCAGCGTCGCCCCGGAACTGCCAGCGGCTGCGGTCCTCCAGGATTTCCAGGCGGGTGGCGTCGAAGGCGGAAAGGCGCAGGGGCCCGTCCTTGTAGCCGTCGAAGAGGTCGATCAGGGTGCGGGCCAGGGGCTTGATGCGCCCGGCTTCCACCCGGACCCGGAAGCCCAGGGGCGTCAGCAGCTCGACCCGGCGATCGTCGGGGATGTCGGCCAGGCGGCCGGCGTCCAGCCAGTCCGGGCTCGTACGGAAGAGGTTGGCCAGCATGGGGGCCAGGGGCACCCGCTGGCCCTCGACGACCACCCCCATGTCGAGATCGAACCAGCCGCTGTCGCTGGGCCGCAGGTCGGCTTCCCAGCCGTCCACGTCGAGGAAATGGTGGCGGAAATGCTTGGGAAAGCGCACCTCCCAGCCCGCGTCCTGCAGCGCCGACACACCCTGCTCCATGAAGCCGGGCCAGACTTCCGGGCGGGCGAAGCTGTAGAGGGCACCCTCCGGCTTTTCCCAGGCGTAGAAGCGGTTCATGTCCAAGCGCTTCAAGCCGGCGCTGGCCAGCTGGTGGAGCCAGCGCTTTTCATCTTCCGCCCGGGGCTGCAGGCGCACCAGTTCGCCGTCCCGGCGGCGCAGGAATTCAGGAGCGTGGCCGGCGGGAAATTCGAATTCGTCGTAGCCGAAGCTGACCCGGGCGTAATCGAACTCCAGGCTGCCGAAGGAGGCCGGATAGCCTTCCCAGGCCTCCATGCCGTCGCTTTCGAAGGAGCCCAGTTCGATGATCGGCCGGGGCGCCTCGTCGATCACCCGCAGGCTCTCCTGGCGGCTGCTGGGCGGGGGCAGGTCGGGGGCGACCTCGGCCAGGACCCCGGACACCAGCTTGGCCTCCTGGGGCGACAGGGGCGGCAGGGCGAGGAGGCGGGCGAGGACCGCCGGGTTGCCGGCGCCCTCCAGTGGGCCCAGCTCGCCGCGCTCCACGTCCGCATACCAAGGCTTTTCGAGCACGGCGATGCGCTCGGCCCAGGGCGTGGCCGACAGGAAGGGGCGGATGCGGCCGTTGCTGTCGGGCTTCCAGTCCACCTGTCCGGGCCGGGGTTCGCCGGCGGTCAGGGGCGAGTACCAGGGTTCCCCGAGATAGAAGCGGCCAGTGGCCAGGGCGCCCGCCAGGACCTGTTCGGCCCGGTTGCCCTCCAGTTGCCAGTAGAAGCCGCTGTAGCCGTCGTAGCCGCGCTTCAGGCCGTGGATGAGGCGCAGCAGGGGCAGGTCGTCCTCGCTGACGAACTGGGGCGGGGAAACCAGGGCCTTTTCGACGTTGTGCCAGTTCTCGCCGCCGCTGGCTTCCCGGCCCTTGACCAGGTGCAGGCGCCAGTGCTTGCCGAGATTGCCGGGGTCCAGGACATAAAGGAGGCGAAGGTTGGTCTGGCGGGGCTTCTTGGCCTTTTCCACCGCCGTCGCCAGGCTCTTCAGGTCAGCGATCCAGGACAGCACGCCGGGGTTGATGTAGTCCTTTTCCTCGCGTGTCTCGATGGATTTCAGGAGGGTGGCGGCCACGTGCTTGCAGCCGGTGCGCACCGGGCAGGTGCAGCTGTTGTGCAGGAAGCTGCCCTCCGGCAGCTGCACGAGCCGGATCTGGACCCGATAGGGCTGGCGGGCGGTGCCCTGGACCCGGGCAGTGACCGTGTCGGGGCGCAGGTCGATGTCGCTGACGCGGTCCAGGTAGCCCTGGCCCTTGCGGATTTCCGCCTGGCCCAGCCAGCGGGCGATGTCAGTGGCGCTGATGGCGTCGAGGGTGATGCTGGACGGCATGGCTTCAGCTCAGCTGGAGGACGGTCAGGAAGACCAGCAAGAGGACCATGAGCATGAGCCAGCGGTTCTGGCGCCTTTGTTCCCGGACCAGTTGATCGACGATCGGCCCCAGGTCCGAGGCCGGCGGGCGGGCCAGCGCCTGGTGCACCAGCCGCGGCAGCTGGGGCATGGTGCGGGCCAGGTACGGGGCTTCGTGCTTCAGCGTCCGCAGCAGGCCGCGCCATCCCACCTGCTCGCCCATCCAGCGTTCCAGGAACGGTTTGGCGGTGACCCAGAGGTCCAGGTCGGGGTCGAGCTGGCGGCCCAGTCCTTCGATATTGAGGAGGGTCTTCTGCAACATCACCAGCTGGGGCTGGATTTCGACATTGAAGCGGCGGGAGGTCTGGAACAGGCGCAGCAGCACCCGGCCGAAGGAGATTTCCTTCAGGGGACGGTCGAAAATGGGTTCGCAGACGGCCCGGATGGCGGCCTCGAACTCGTCCACCCGGGTATCGGCCGGGGCCCAGCCCGATTCGATGTGGGCCTCGGCCGCCCGCTTGTAGTCGCGGCGGAAGAAGGCCAGGAAATTCTGGGCCAGGTAATCCTTGTCGAGGTCGGTGAGGGTCCCGACGATGCCGAAGTCGAGGGCGATGTAGCGCCCGTCGGCGGCGACGAAGATGTTGCCCGGGTGCATGTCGGCATGGAAGAAGCCGTCCCGGAAGACCTGGGTGAAGAAAATCTCGACCCCGGCCGCGGACAGCCGCTTGAGATCGACGCCCTGGGCCCGCAGGGCATCCAGCTGGGAAATGGGGGTGCCGTACATGCGCTCCATGACCATGACGGTGGAGGTGCACCAGTCCCAATAGACTTCCGGCACGATGAGGAGGTCGGAGTCGGCGAAGTTGCGCCGCAGCTGGGAGGCGTTGGCGGCCTCCCGCATGAGGTCCAGCTCGTCGTACAGGTACTTGGCGAATTCGGCCACCACCTCCCGGGGCTTCAGGCGCTTGCCGTCGGCCCAGAGGTTTTCCAGCAGGAGGGCAAAGGAGTCGAGGAGCGCCAGGTCGTGGGCGATGACCTTTTCCATGCCGGGGCGCAGGATCTTGACCGCCACCTCTTGGCCGCCGTCCTCTTCCCGCAGGCGGCCCAGGTGGACCTGGGCGATGGAAGCGGAAGCCACCGGCACCGGGTCGAATTCGGCGAAGACCGCGCTCGCCGGCCGGCCGTAGGCCTTCTCGATCTCGGCTAAAGCCAGTTCGGAACTGAAAGGCGGCACCTGGTCCTGGAGCCGGGCCAGCTCGTCAGCGATGTCCGTCGGCATGAGATCCCGGCGGGTGGACAGCACCTGGCCGAACTTGACGAAGATGGGTCCCAGGGCTTCCAGGGCCAGGCGCAGCCGTACTGCCCGGGGGGCCGAAAGATCGCGCCAGAACTGCAGAGCGTTGGCGATCTGCACCAGGCGGCCGGAAGGCTCGTGTTCCAGCACCATCTCGTCCAGCCCATAACGGCTGGCGACGGAAGCGATTTTCAGGAGGCGGAATAGGCGCACGGCGAGAGGCCCGGAACAAAACGGACAAGTCTACGCACAATCCCCCTTTTGGCAAAGGGCGGCGAAGATAAGAGGGGTGCTCCGGGATTTCCGTGCCTGGAGGTCAGGAGCCGAAGACCATGCCGTATAATCCGCCTTTTGCTTTTTCGCCAAAAATCAATGGCCCAAGACGTCAAATCCCAGCTGACCGCCCTGCTCCAGCAGGCCCTGGCCAGCGTCGCGCCGGCCGCGGCCGACACCCCCATCCTGCTCGAGCGTCCCCGGGACGCTTCCCACGGCGATTTCGCCACCAACCTCGCCATGCAGCTCGCCCGGGCCCTGAAGAAGAATCCTCGGGACATCGCCCAGCAGCTCCTGGCCGAGTTGCCGGTCTCTCCCCTGGTGACCAAGGCCGAGATGGCCGGCGCCGGCTTCATCAACTTCACCCTCGACCCGGCAGCCAAGACGGCGGTGGTGAAGGCCGTGCTGGAGGCGGGCGAGAATTTCGGCCGTTCCACCGCGGGCGGGAAGCAGAAGGTCCAGGTGGAGTTCGTCTCCGCCAACCCCACCGGTCCGCTTCACGTCGGCCACGGCCGCGGCGCCGCCTACGGCGCCAGCCTGTCCAGCCTCCTTTCCTACGCCGGCTGGGATGTCACCCGGGAATACTACGTCAATGACGCCGGCCGCCAGATGGACATCCTGGCGGTTTCCACCTGGCTGCGCTACCTGGAACTGAATGGCGTCGCCGTGCCTTTCCCACCCAATGGCTACCAGGGCGACTACGTCCGCGCCATGGCCAACCAGGTGATGGACGCCCACGGCGTCAAGTACGTCCGGCCGGCGGAGGCGGTGCTGGTGGGCACCCCGGGCCTGCCCGAGGCCGGCCGCAGCGACGACGAGGCCAAGAGCCAGCGGGAGCTGCACCTCGACGCCCTGATCCAGAACGCCAAGGACCTCCTGGGCCCCGACTGGGCCTATGTGCACCAGCATGCCCTTTCCGAGCAGCTGGCCGACTGCCGCGACGACCTGGAGGAATTCGGGGTCCATTTCGACCTCTGGTTCTCCGAGAAGTCCCTCTACGACACCGGCCTGGTGGCCCGTTGCGTCGATCTGCTGGAAAAGCAGGGCCATCTCTACGTCCAGGATGGCGCCAAGTGGTTCAAGTCCACCGACTTCGGCGACGAGAAGGACCGGGTGGTGCAGCGGGAAAACGGCCTCTACACCTATTTCGCCTCCGACATCGCCTACCACCTCAACAAGTACGAGCGGGGCTTCGACAAGGTCATCAACATCTGGGGCGCCGACCACCACGGCTACATCCCCCGGGTGAAGGGCGCCATCCAGGCCCTCGACCTGGATGCCGACAAGCTGCACGTGGCCCTGGTCCAGTTCGCGGTCCTCTACCGCAACGGCCAGAAGGCTTCCATGTCCACCCGCTCCGGCGAATTCGTCACCCTGCGGGAGCTGCGCGGCGAAGTGGGCAACGACGCCTGCCGCTTCTTCTACGCCCTCAGGAAGTCGGACCAGCATCTGGATTTCGACCTGGACCTCGCCAAGAGCCAGACCAACGAGAACCCGGTCTATTACATCCAGTACGCCCACGCCCGCATCTGCTCGGTGCTGAACCAGTGGGGCGGCAAGGAGGCCGATCTGCTCCAGGCCGATCTCGGCTGCCTGTCCGCCGAGCGGGAACTGGCCATCGCCAACCTGCTGGCCGAATTCCCGGACATGATCGAAGCCGCCGCCAAGGACCTGGCTCCCCACCAGATCGCCTTCTACCTGAAGAATCTGGCCGGCGAGTTCCACGGCTGGTACAACGCCGAGCGCATGCTGGTGGACGACGCCGCCCTCAAGGGCGCCCGGGTCGCCCTGGCCGCGGCAGTGCGGCAGGTGATCCGGACCGGCATGAGCATTCTTGGGGTAAGCTGTCCTGAGTCCATGTAAGGAGCGCAAATGAGTCGCGATATGAAACCCAGGAGATCCGCACCGGCCGCCAAGTCCCGGGGCGGCACCCTGATCGGCATGTTCATCGGCCTGGTGCTGGGGGTAGGGATCGCGGCGGGGGTCGTCTGGTACATGAACAAGGCGCCGATGCCCTTCAACAAGAATCTGCCGCTCCCCAGGGCCGAGATGGCGGCCGCCAGCGGCACGGCGGCCCAGCCCATGGCCCTGCCCGGCAAGCCGGGGGACCCGGTGCCGGAGAAGCGCTTCCAGTTCTACGACATCCTCCCCGGCAAGACGGACGCGGTGCCCGGCGGCAAGCCGGCCGCCGAGGCCAAGAAAGAGGAGGCGAAGAAGGAAGACGCCAAGAAGGAAGAGGCGAAGAAGGACGAACCGAAGAAAGAGGAAGCCAAGAAGGAAGAAAGCAAGCAGCCCATCTTCCTGCAGGCCGGTTCCTTCACCAAGCCGAACGATGCTGACAACCTGAAGGCGAATCTGGCGTTAATGGGCGTAGAGGCGTCGGTACAGCAGGTGATGGTGCAGGACAAGACTTTCTACCGTGTTCGACTGGGACCCTACAACCGGATCGAAGAAGTGAACAAGGTGCGCTCTGAACTGGCCAAAGCCGGAATCGACGCCTCACTAGTCAAGAAGGAGTAGTTATGCAGATTGAACGTCGCAGTTTCGTCAGCCGTACCCTGAAGTCTCTTCTTGCCATGGGCGCCGTCCTGGCCATCGGCCTCCCTGCCTGTGCCCAGACCGCCGGCAAGGACTACACCGTGATCGAGCCGGCCCAGCCGACCGACAACCCGGCCAAGATCGAGGTCACCGAGTTCTTCTCCTACGGCTGCCCCCACTGCAGCGACTTCAATCCGCTGGTGAGCGCCTGGGCCGCCAAGCTGCCGGCCGACGTGACCTTCAAGAAGGTGCCGGTCAGCTTCAATTCCTATTTCGCCATGCTGGCGCCCATGTCGTACGCCCTGGAGTCGACCGGGCAACTGGCCAGGCTCGATGGCGAAGTGTTCAAGGCCATCCATGAGCGCGGCATCAAGCTCGAAAATGAAAAAACCCGGGCCGAGTGGGTGGCGAGCATGGGCGTCGATGCCCGGAAATTCGACGAGGCCTACAAGTCCTTCGGGGTCATGAGCAAGGTCAAGCGCGCCGAGCAGATGACCCAGCTCTACCGCGTCCGGGGGGTTCCGGCCCTTGCCGTGGATGGCAAGTACCTGGTCACCGGCAAGGACTTCAACGACACCCTGGCTATCGCCGACAAGCTGATCGCCAAGGCCAGGGCAGAGAAGGCCAAGAAATAAGCTTTTGAGCCAACTTCGGGTCTTCATCACAGGCGCCTCGTCCGGCATCGGCGAGGCGCTTGCCGTTTACTACGCTGGCCGGGGCGCCGTCCTCGGGCTGGCGGCCCGCCGGCGGCCGGTCCTGGAGGCCCTGGCCGAGCGCCTGGGCGGCGGGCATGCCTGCTACCCCCTGGACGTCTCGGATGCCCCGGCCCTCCATGCCGCCGCTACCGACTTCCTGGCCCGCTTTGGCGCCCCCGACATCGTCGTCGCCAGCGCCGGGGTCTCGGCCGGCACCCTCACCGAATGCGAGGAGGACCTGGAAGCCTTCCGCCGCATCATGGACATCAACGTCTTCGGCATGGCGGCCACCTTTGCCCCCTTCATTCCGGCCATGGAAAAGGCCGGGCCCGGCGGGCGGCTGGTCGGCATCGCCTCGGTGGCCGGCATCCGCGGCCTCCCCGGGGCGGAGGCCTATTCCGCCTCCAAGGCCGCGGCCATTACCTACCTGGAAAGCCTGCGCCTGGAAATGCGGCCCCGGGGCATCAAGGTGGTGACCATCGCTCCCGGCTACATCGAGTCGCCCATGACCGCCGTCAATCCCTATCCCATGCCCTTCCTGCTCCCCGCCGACGAGGCGGCCCGGCGCTTCGCGCGAGCCATCGAACGGGGGACGAGCTACACGGTCATCCCCTGGCAGATGGGCTTCGTCGCGAAGGTACTGCGCCTGATGCCCAACTGGCTGTATGACCGGCTTTTCGTTGGAGCCCCGAGAAAGCCCCGGGGCTTGTTAAAATAGTCCGATGCTAGAAATCACCGTCAATGGGGAAACCCGCCGTTTTCCCGCCGGGCTGACCGTCGCCGGCCTCACCGACGAGCTGGGCCTGACCGGCAAGCGCATCGCCGTGGAAAGAAACGGCGAGATCGTCCCCAAGAGCCAACACGCCACCACGCCGCTCGAAAGCGGCGACAAGCTGGAAATCGTCGTCGCCGTCGGCGGCGGCTGATCCGGAGAAAGACCCCCATGGACCAACTCACCATCGCCGGCAAGGCCTATTCCTCCCGCCTGCTGGTCGGCACCGGCAAGTACAAGGACTTCGCCGAGACCCGCGCCGCCATCGATGCCTCCGGCGCCGAGATCGTCACCGTCGCCATCCGCCGCACCAACATCGGCCAGGACCCCAGCCAGCCCAACCTGCTGGACGCCCTGCCCCCGTCCAAATTCACCATCCTGCCCAACACCGCCGGCTGCTACACCGCCGATGACGCGGTGCGCACCCTGCGCCTGGCGCGGGAGCTCCTGGACGGCCACGCCCTGTGCAAGCTGGAGGTGCTGGGGGACCCCAAGAGCCTTTTCCCCAACATGCCGGAAACCCTGAAAGCCGCCGAGACCCTGGTGAAGGAAGGCTTCCAGGTCATGGTCTACTGCTCCGACGATCCTATCCAGGCGAAGATGCTGGAGGACATCGGCTGCGTCGCCGTCATGCCGCTCGCTTCGCTGATCGGCTCCGGCATGGGCATCCTCAATCCCTGGAACCTGCGCCTCATCATCGATCAGGCCAAGGTGCCGGTCATCGTGGACGCCGGCGTCGGCACTGCCTCGGACGCTACCATTGCCATGGAACTGGGCTGCGACGGCGTGCTCATGAATACCGCCATCGCCCACGCCCAGGACCCGATCCTCATGGCCAGCGCCATGCGGAAGGGCGTCGAGGCCGGCCGCGAGGCCTACCGGGCCGGCCGCATGCCCCGCAAGCTCTATTCCGCCGATCCTTCCTCCCCGACCACCGGGCTTATTGGCAAGTGAGCGGCAAATGAGCGAAGGCGTCTACACCGAAGGCCGGTCCGGGGAAGAGCACGGCCACATCAAGAGTTTTGTCCGCCGCATGGGCCGCATGTCCCAGGCCCAGGAGCGCTTCTACGCCGACATGATGCCCAAGGTGGGCATCGAGTACGCCCCCCAGTCCATCGACCTGGAAGCGGTGTTCGGCCGCAGCGCCCCGAAAATCCTCGAAATCGGCTTCGGCATGGGGGAGACCACGGCGAAGATCGCCGAGTCCTGTCCTCAGAACGACTACCTGGGAGTCGAGGTGCATACCCCCGGCGTCGGCGCCCTCTGCAAGCTCATCGCCGAAAAGGGCCTCGCCAACCTGCGCATCTGCCAGCACGATGCCGTGGAAGTGGTGCGGGACATGCTGCCGGAGGGGAGCCTTTCCGGCATCCACGTCTTCTTTCCCGATCCCTGGCACAAGAAGCGCCACAACAAGCGCCGCCTCATCCAGCCGCCCTTCGTGGCGCTCCTCTCCAGCCGCCTGAAGGCCGGCGGCTATTTCCACTGCGCCACCGATTGGGAGGAATACGGCCAGCAGATGCTGGAAGTCCTCTCCGGCGAGCCGACCCTGGAAAACACCGCCGACGGCTTCGCCCCGCGGCCCGACTACCGGCCCCTGACCAAGTTCGAGAACCGGGGCCTGAAGCTCGGCCACGGCGTCTGGGACGTGATTTTCCGGAAGCGCTAAAAGACCAGCGTCCGCCAGGCCGGATCGAGGCTGCGGGCCACGAAGGTCGTGGCGCCGGCCGCCCTGGCCTGGGGGATGAGGCTCTCGCCCCCGGCCACGAAGGCGGCCCGGGCCATGCTGCAGGCGAAGAAGGCGGCGCCGGCGGCGCTGGCTTCCGCCATGAAGGCGAGCAGTGATTTTTCCCGCTCCGGAGTCGGATAGAGATGGTCGGCGACGCCGGCCACCAGGAGCCGGACGGCGGGGCCGGCGAAATGGATTTCCACTTCCGCGTCCAGGGCCCGGGCGGCCAGGGCGTGGATGAAGGGCGTCACGCAGATTTGGGGGCGCTCCGGCGTCGCCGACCAGAGGAGCAGGGCCAGCCCCCGGACTTCAGTCGTCAAAGCGCGCACCCGGCTCGACCGACAACACATGCAGCCGATAGGCGGCGGCATCGAGCAGCCTTTCCCGTTCGGCCAGCCAGGCCATGGCTTGGCCTCGGGCCATCCAGCCGGTGCCGTAGGGGTCGATATTGATGAGCTTGGGCCTCGACTCCGCCACCTCGTTGCCTTCCACGAGCTTGAAGGAAAGCGGGGAGTGGACGGCGAGCACCGTCTTGCGGCACTCCACCGTTCCCATGCCCCGGTGGATCTCCACTTCGGCACCGTTGGGCTTGGCGGTGAAGGCGATGATTTCGCCGGCCAGGAAGATGCCGAAACTGGTGGCCCCGATCAGGACTTCGCCATCCTTTTCCTGGACCCACATATCGTGGCGCGAGCAATAGAGGCGGTCGTCGGGAATGGCGCCGCGGAAAGGTTTGTGTGCCATGGCAGCCATTTTCTCACGGCGGCCGGGGGTTGGGGCGTCGGGCGGGGCATTCCCTCCGCCGGGCTGCGGAACTCGCCCCTGACGGGGCTCGGACAGTCCTCGCCCGGCTCCAGGAACGCCCCGCCCTCCGGTGGGCCGCGTCAGGGGCGGCTATCAGCCCTTGCCGAACCTTCCAATAAGCCCGCGCAGGGTCTCCTGGAGGTCGGCGGGCATCACCACCAGCTTGGAACTGGGCGCCTGGCCGAGCTTTTCCAGGGAAGCGATGTATTTCTCGCCCAGGAGGAAAAGCATGGGCCCGGGCTGGTCGCCGATGGCCGCCGTTACCCGCCGGATGGACTCGGCCGAGGCTTCCGCCAGCATGACCTGGGCGTTGGCATCGCGCTTGGCCGACTCCAGCCGGGCTTCGGCCTCCAGGATGGCGGCCTGCTTTGCCCCTTCGGCCTTGGTCACCGCCGCCTTCCTTTCCCGCTCGGCGGCAGCCTGCAATTCCATGGCCTTCTGCATGGACGGGGAAGGCTTGATGTCCTGGATTTCCACCGACTTCACGGTGAGGCCCCAATCCACCGCCTCGTCGGCGATGCTCTCCCGCAGCCGGGCCTTGATCTTGTCCCGGGAGGAAAGGGCCGCGTCCAGTTCCATTTCGCCTACGATGGAGCGCAGGGTCGTCATGATCATGTTGCGGATCGCCTCGGCGAAGTCGGTGACCCCGTAGACCGCCTTCACCGGGTCCGTCACCTTCACGAAGGCAATGGCGTTGGTGAGGATGACGGCGTTGTCCCGAGTGATGACTTCCTGCTCCTGGACGTCGAGGATGATGTCCTTGGTGATGAGCTTGTAGGCCACGTTGTCCAGGTAGGGGATGAGGATATTGAGGCCCGGGGTGATGGTGCGGTAGTACTTGCCCAGGCGCTCGACGATCCATTCCTCCCCCTGGGAGACCAGGCGCACCCCCTTGGCCAGGGTGACGGCGAGGAAGACCAGCAGCGCGATGACGATGACCAGACCTGCATCCATGGATTTTCTCCTGTTTTCGAAATCAGACCTTGGCCACCTTCAGGAAGCTGCCTTCGATGGCCACCACCTTGACCCGCTCGCCGGCGGCAATGGCGGTCTCGGCCAGGCACTCCCACTCCTCGGCCCCCAGCACCGGGCGCTGAAAGCGCACCCGGCCGCGCTCGAAGGGCGCGATCGCTCCCACCAGGAGGCCGATCTCGCCGATGGCCTCCCCGCCGGCGCTGCCGATGCGGGTCTTGTAATAGCTCGCCTTGAAGATGCGGAACCAGAGGATGACCATGGCCACCGAGGCGACCATCCACAGGCTCAATTGGGCGGTGGTGGTCAGGGCCGGGGCGAGGAACATGACCACGCCCACCAGCAGGGCGCCGAGCCCGAACCAGATGATGAAGAAGGCCGGCACCGCCAGTTCGGCGATCACCAGCACGATGCCGCCCACCACCCACTGCCACCATTCCAGATTCATGGAAACCTCCTCGCCGCATTCTAGCGTGAATCGCCGGGCGGCTGGGCTCGCGGGGGCAGGTGGCAATGCAGACCAGAACCTGGGTTGCCAGCGGGCCGTGGCTCAGGGGGGCGACGATGAACTCGGGGCGATGTTCTGATTGACGCGGAAGGTGTTGCCTGGATCGTAAAGGCTCTTGATATGAGCCAGGCGGACGTAATTGCTCCCATAAGCCGACGCTACCCGCGCCGCCTCGTCTTCGGTGAGGAAATTCACGTAGGCGCCATCGCTGGCGTAGCGCTCCGTTTCGCGGAAGATGTTTCTCGACCAGTCCCTGCACGCCGCGTCTTGCCCGGGAGAATCCCAGCGGGCATGTACGTTCATCACAAACAAGGCGTCCCGCTGAGTGTAGGCCGTGGCATCCGGCGCGATCCGGCCGGCCGCGCCGCCCAGGAGGCCAATGAAGATCTCGCATTGGCCCGAAGGCAGCTGGCCTGCATATTGGAGGATGGTGTCCAGTACTCCGTCGGCGAGTTGGGTGAAGTTATGGGTCTTCCAGTAATTGCGGGCGCCGGCCGTGAGCAGCGGGTCGAAGGCTTGCTGCCATGACCGGTAAGGCATCATGCCCAGATGCTCGCCGTGGGCTTTGGCGAAGCTGCGCAGCGGTGCAATCAGGCGTTGGCCGTCGGCCGGATCGCCCGCATGGCAAACCGCCAGCACCGCAACCGGCTGGCCGTGAACTTCAACCGGCAGGAAGGGCAGCGGCGGGGCGGGGCGCAGCAAGGCCCAGACGCAAAGTTCGTCGGGCATGGTCTGCACGAAGGCCCGATATTGCTCCAGTACCCTACGGGCGTCGGCGAAGGGAAAAACGATCAGTCCGGCGAGCACCTCGGGGCCTACCGGGTGGAGCTGAAACTCGAATCGGGTGACCACGCCGAAATTTCCACCCCCGCCGCGCAAGGCCCAGAACAGGTCCGGGTGCTCGGTGCGGCTCGCCATGATGCGCTGCCCATCGGCTGTCACCACTTCCGCCGAGATCAGGTTATCGATGGAGAGGCCGTGTTTGCGGGTGAGCCAGCCGAATCCACCGCCCAGTGTCAGTCCTGAAACCCCCGTGGTGGAGTTGATCCCCAGCGGCGTCGCAAGCCCGAAAGCCTGGGCCTCGTGGTCGAAGTCCGCCAGCGTGGCGCCGGGTTCGACATAGGCCCGGCGGCTTTGTGGATCGACCTGCACCGAACGCATCGCAGAGAAATCGATGACCAGGCCATCGGTGCAGACGGCATTGCCGGCAATATTGTGTCCGCCACCCCGGACCGCAAGGAGCAGATTCTGCTGTCGGGCAAAATTCACCGCCTGGATGACATCGGCCGTACCACGGCAGCGCACGATGGCAGCCGGTTTCCGGTCGATCATGGCGTTCCACACCGTCCGCGCCTGGTCGTAACCGGGATCTCCCGGCACGATTGCTTCTCCTCTCAAATCCGCTTGAAAGGCCTGCCAGGCCGCTTGGTCAATCTGGCCCATGATGCGTTCTCCTTCACAGTCGACAATCTTGAAAGATTAGATTCCATAGGCTGGCCGGAACATACGGTTTTGACCGGAGGGACGCATAAGCTCGGCAAGGGGATCACAGGGTCAAGTCTGCAGTCCCGCAAAAACCGCTACACTCTCGCCCGCGACTGATTCAGGATGTAAGCAATGCTAGTCTCCAACTCCCAAGGCATGAGAGCCATCGTCATCCGCCACGATGGGAAGAACGTCCGGCTGGTGGCCCTGAAGCCCGGCCGGCTGGGGACCAGCCGCTATACCCGGGAAAAGTTCGAGGCCGAGTGGACCGACAGCGACCATCCCCTCCCCCTGGCCCTGGAGGAATTCCTCGCCTATGCCGGGAAGCACGGCTCCACCGTCGAAGCCCTGAAAGGCCTGGAAGCCCTCGTGCAGCGCGACCGCTGCGTGGTCAACACCCTCTTCTGAGAAAAAACGAATGTGGTTCAGAAACCTGCAGATCTACCGCCTGCCCACCCCCTGGAACATCGACCTGGCTGCCCTTGAGGAGCAGCTGGGCCGCGGCCCCTTCGTGCCCTGCCCGAGCAACGAGCCCCTCTCCCGGGGCTGGGTCTCTCCCCGGGGCGACGGTGCCCTCGTGCACAGCCTCAACCGGCAGTGGCTCTTCGCCCTGGCGGTGGAGCAGCGCCTCCTGCCGTCCTCCGTCGTCAACCAGGTGGCCCAGGAGCGGGCCGAGGAAATGGAAGCCCAGCAGGGCTACAAGCCGGGCCGCAAGCAAATGAAGGAGCTGCGGGAACGGGTGGCCGAGGAACTGATGCCCCGGGCCTTCACCCGGCGGCGCAAGACCTTCGTCTGGGCCGATCCCGCCGCCGGCTGGCTGTGCGTGGACGCCGCCAGCCCGGCCAAGGCCGAGGAGGTCCTCGAGCACCTGCGCTGGTCCCTGGACGATTTCCCCCTCGCCCTGGTCAAGACCCAGCTTTCCCCGACCTCGGCCATGGCCGACTGGCTGGCCTCCGGCGAAGGCCCGGCGGGCTTTACCATCGACCGGGATTGCGAACTCAAGGCGGTGGGGGAGGAGAAGGCCGCCGTGCGCTACGTCCGCCACCCCCTGGAAGGCAGCGACGTCAAGGACCACCTGGCATCCGGCAAGCTGCCGACCCGCCTGGCGCTCACTTGGGCCGACCGCATTTCCTTCATCCTCACCGAGAAGCTGGAAATCAAGCGCCTCACCTTCCTCGACCTCCTCAAGGAAGAGGCCGAGAAGAACGCCGAGGTGGCGGACGAGCAGTTCGATGCCGACTTCGCCCTCATGACCGGCGAACTCGCCCGCTTCCTGCCCGACCTCCTGGAGGCCCTGGGCGGCGAGATCATCGAAGCCCAGTGAAGGCGGCGGACCCCTGCCCCTGCGGCAGCGGCAAGGCCTACGCCGCCTGCTGCGGCCCCGCCCATGGCGGGCTGCCGGCGGCGACGGCGGAAGCCCTCATGCGCTCCCGCTACAGTGCCTACGTGTTGGGGCTGGAAGACTATCTGCTCGCCACCTGGGACCCGGCCACCCGGCCCGAAAAGCTGGACCTGGCCGGCGAGCCGGCGCCCAAATGGCTGGGGCTGGAGGTGAAGCGCCACCAGCCCCTCGACGACGACCATGCCCTGGTGGAATTCGTCGCCCGCTACCGGGTCGGCGGGCGGGGCCAGCGCCTGCACGAGACCAGCCGTTTCCGGCGGGAAGGCGGGCGCTGGTACTACATCGATGGAGAGTTCAGCGCGGCCTCGCGCTAGGCTCCCCACCGACCCCGGTGCGTCACGGGGCGCGCCTGCGCCTGGTCAGGCCGATGCCGGCGAGGGCTAGGCCGAACAGGGCCACGGTACCGGGCTCCGGCACCTCCCCCCGTTTCAGGGTGATGGTGGCGGTTTCCGTCTTGAAGGGGCCGGTTTCGTAGAAGAAGAGGTTGGAGAGCCTGATCTCGAACAGGCCCCGGTCTCCGAAATGCACCAGGGTCGGTTTCCAGGTGAGGACATAGCCCACGTCCGGGTCGTTGGCCGGGCCGATGTGGGGCGCGCCGTGGCCGAAAACCTTTACGGTCGAGCTCATGCCGACGGGGTCGGAGAAAGTGAGGGCAGCCAGCACGTCGAGGTTGCGGATTCCGCCGACATCGATGCAGCCCCAGGCATCGGGCTCCTTCAGATCGACGGTGCCGAAGTCGAAGGTCCTGGAAGCGCCGACCCTATCGAGGGAGAAAGTCTGCGCCGAGAATCCGGAGGTATCGAAGCGCACATCGAGCAGGGTATTCCGCTTCTGGCAATGGTGCTTGCCGTAGCCGCCGTCGGGAACGAAGGCGGTATCCGTAATGGAAAAGACGGTCGCCTGGGCCATGGGAGCGGCAGCCATGGAGACGAGGGCCGCCACGGCCAGGGTGGTTTGCCGCAATACGCTGTTCATCGATGCTCTCCTTCGAGGACGGTGGAAATCGACTCCCCATAAGCACAGACGGTGCCACCGGTAGAAGTGCCAAATAATCAGTCAATTAGATATGGCTGCCGGGCCGGCTACGAGCTTACTGTAATAAATTCCGACGGCTTTGGCGGGGTTTCGGGCAATTCCCATCGCAACAGGCGCCCGGCGTGCCATGGTCATTGACGGGTTTGACAGCGGCCTATCCCATTTTGATGCGGCGGCGGAATGTAAAAATTTCCGACAGCGAGGGGAGGCGGGCTGGGGATGCTGACGGAGAGAGCAGGCCCTGCCGGGCCCGCAAGGCTGGCATTAACTCCTGGGCCCAAGGCTGCGCCATATCCGCATTCCTGGTGCGGATTGGCGCTTCATACACATTGGAAAGTAATATTAGTCCTTGCCTCCATGCCAAACCACGTCCTGGTGGGCAATTCTTTAGTGGACGATTTGTTTGCCAACCGAACGTTTTTCCCGCGAGAAGCACACGTTTCAACTCCTACGCGATAGGCATATTCGTGAGCAGATACCCCATCAGGGGCACTATCCACAGTTACGGCGTATGTGCCTTGACCAGTTATTGTTGGTTGGCTGGTAGAGGCACAGCCATTCAACAAGGCAACTGCGATTACCGCTCCAAGAGCTTTACACTTAAGACATGAAATAGACACTTGCATTACCGCCTAACTAATATCTAACACTTGGCAATCATTGTTTAATGCCATCGGAATGCAATATTGTATCGCAGCAGGTTAAAGCCATCCAGCACAGAGCCTTGATGCCGAGGCTCAAATAGGACTTCCGATGCAATAGGGAAATATTGGAACGGCCCGGATGACGATTTACCGAAAACCAGGAGTTCTAGGGGTTTCGGACATTATCGGAACGCGGTGGATGGTGATTGGCGGAAGAGAGCAGGAGTCGAACCTACCAAGGCTCGTCTGACGAGCCCCGCCGGTTTTGAAGACCGGCCGTCCCACCGGGGAACGATCTCTTCCGTCTGTTGCGCCGGGCTGTGAGGATAACCCGGAATGGCGCGGGCGTGGTGCCCGCGCCGGGAAACTCAGCGCTTCACGATCACCCCGCAGGCAACCCGCTTGCCGGAATTGCCGGCGGGCTGGGACTTGTAGTCATCCGGATCGGCATGGACGACGATGCTGCGGCCGATGATGCCGACGGGGCCGGTGGCGAGGTGGAGGCGGGGCACTTCCATGTCGTACCTGGCGTTGCCGTTCTTGTCCGCGATCAGGTTGGGGATGTCGCCGGCGTGATGGTCGGCGGCGGTGTAGTGGCCGTGGGCCTTGCCGGCGGGGTTGAAGTGGCCCTTGGCGCTGCTGGCGTCCGGGGCGCTGCAGTCGCCTGCCTCATGGACATGGAAGCCGTGCTCGCCCGGCGTCAGCCCCCGGACATCGGCCTGGACACGGGTGTTTTCCCCGACCGGCGTGAAGGTGACGGTGCCGGTCACGGCGCTGCCGGAGCGCGGTTCGAGCTTGGCGGAGACGCCCCCGGGGGGCGTGGTGGCGCAGGCCGAGAGCAGGGCGGCGAAAGCGGCGGCATGCAGCATCTTGTTCGGGATTCTGGAATGCATTGTCGTCTCCTGGGGGGGCATGCGATCTGACCGCGCCGGCGGCATCAAGTTGTCGTCATAAGAATTCTATCCCCCGGCCGGCCTCGCCGCGCAGGACATGGTTGTCCCGGACCCGCCGGGTGTAGCCGATGCGGTCGAAGAATTCGAGGATCTGGATGGCGACCTTGCGCCCGCCGCCGATCTCGTCCCGCAGGGCGGCGGCCCGGGCGATGCCGTCCCGGTCGCAGAGGCCGGCAACCCGGTGGGCGAGGTCCGCCACCGCGGCGGCCGTGAAGTAATGGTCGTGGGCCACCGGATAACTTTCGCCGAAGCGGGCCACCCGCTTGAAGAGGGTGCGGACGCGATCTTCGCCGATGCCGGTAGCCCGGGCCACGTCCCGCACCCTGGGCGGGTTGTAGGGGGCGGCGTCGAGGAGGGGCTTCAGGGTCAGCCACAGGTCCCGGTCGCCGGCGTCGAGCTGGACCCGGTGTTCGGGCAGGTGGAGCCAGGCGTTGCTGCGGGCGATGCGGCCGTCTGTCAGCAGCTGCTCGGCCAGGATGTCGAAGGCGGGCCGGGCCAGGGCCGGCAGGGTGAGACGGCGCAGGCGGTCGCGCTCGACCCCCGGCATGTCCGGGGCGCGTTCGTGTTCGGCGGCCAGGGCCGCCAGCAGCCTGTCTGCCAATTCCCGCCAGCGGCCGGAGGAAAAGCCGATCCCGGCGACGGTGGTCAGCGCCAGCCGGGAACAGAGTTCCGCCAGTTCGTCCGGGGAGAGATTGCGGTTGGCGGCGTAGCGGCCCAGATCCACCCCCGCCGGCTGGCGGTCGGCGGCCAGGCCCAGGGCGGTTGCCGGGTTGTCGTCGGCCAGGGCCTGCAGCATGGCCAGCCGTTCGGGACTGCGCTTGTGGCGGGTGGGGGGGAAGATGTCGAGGACGCGCCCGCCCCCCAGGGTGCGGCGGGCAGCGGCGTCCCGCAGGATGAGGCGGTCGCCGGCGACGGCGCCAATTTCCCGCTCCAGGGTAATCTGGGCCAGGCCGGCCGCGCCGGGGGGCAGCTCGTCGCCTTCGAGGAGGGCGATGCGGCCGAGGACATCCTCGGCCCCGAGATGGACATGGACCTGGGTCCAATGCTTGAGGGGCGGCTGCCCGGCCAGGACATGCAGGCGGGCATCGAAGCGCCCCGCCGACTGGTGCAGGGCCGGAGCCAGGACCCACATGCCCCGTTCCACCTCGGCCTTCTCGATGCCGGCCAGGGCGAGGGCGATGCGCTCCCCCGCCCGCCCTTCCTCGGCGGCGCGGTCCTGGACCCGCAGGCTGCGGACCCGCACCGCCTTGCCCGGCGGCGACAGGAGGAGTTGGTCCCCGGCCCGGACCCGGCCGGAGAAGGCAGTGCCGGTGACCACGGTGCCGACGCCGCTCAGGGTGAAGGCACGGTCCACCGCCAGGCGGAAGTTGCCGCTGACGGCCTTTTCCCCGCGGGCGGCGGCCGCCCGGTCGAGATGGGCGCGCAGTTCGGCAACGCCGGTGCCAGTGGTAGCGGCCACCGGGAACACCGGCGCCCCGGCCAGGCCCGTACCGGCCAGGAGGGCGTTCACCTCGGCCGTCGCCGCCGCCAGCCGCTCCGGCCCGACGGCATCGATCTTGGTGAGGGCCACGGCGCCCTGGCGGATGCCCAGGAGTTCGATGATCTCCAGGTGCTCCCGGGTCTGGGGCATGGGGCCGTCGTCGGCTGCCACCACCAGGAGGGCGAAGTCGATGCCGGTGGCGCCGGCCAGCATGTTGTGGATGAGCTTCTCGTGCCCCGGCACGTCGATGAAGCCCAGGATGCCGCCGTCCGGCAGGGGCGTGTAGGCGTAGCCCAGGTCGACGGTGATGCCCCGGGACTTCTCTTCCTTCAGGCGGTCGCAATCGACCCCGGTGAGGGCCTTCACCAGGGTGGTCTTGCCGTGGTCGATGTGGCCGGCGGTGCCGACGATCATGGCGCCAGGCCGGAAAACTGGACCGCCAGGAGGGCCTCATCCTTCGCCTCCAGGCAACGCAGATCCAGCCACAGGGCGTCGTCCCGGATATAGCCGATGACCGGCACCGGCAGGCCCCGCAGGGCGGTCTCCAGAGCCAGGAGGGCCTTACCCGGGCGCTTGGCTTGGGGCCGTACCACCAGGGCCGCCGAGGGCAGGCGCTCTACCGGCAGGGCGCCGCTGCCGATCTGGCTGGCGCAGGCTTCCAGCGTCACCGTGGCGCTCTCTCCCAGCACTTCCTGGAGGGCCGGGGCGAGGCGCCGGCCGGCGGCCTCGATGTCGGCCACTGGCCGGGTGAGGAGGCGCAGGGTGGGCAGGCGCTCGGCCAGGCGATCCGGGTCCCGGTAGAGCCGCAGAGTGGCTTCGAGGGCGGCCAGGGTGGTCTTGCCCACCCGCAAGGCCCGCTTGAGGGGATTTTTCTTGATCTTGGCGATCAAGTCCCGGCGGCCGGCGATGAGCCCAGCCTGGGGACCGCCCAGGAGCTTGTCGCCGGAGAAGGTAACGATGTCGGCACCGGCGGCCAGGGCCTCCTGGGGCGTCGGCTCGGCGGGCAGCCCGTGGGCGGCGAAGTCGGCCAGCGTCCCGCTTCCCAGGTCCACCAGGAAGGGCAGGCCGTGGGCGTGGGCGATCCTCGCCACCTCGGCTTCCTCCACCGCCTTGGTGAAGCCGGTGACGGCGTAGTTGCTGGTGTGCACCTTCATGAGGAGGGCGGTCTTCGGGCCGATGGCCTCCTCGTAGTCCTTGGCGTGGGTGCGATTGGTGGTGCCGATTTCGACCAGCTTCACCTGGGCCCGGCGCATGACGTCGGGGATGCGGAAGGCGCCGCCGATTTCCACCAGCTCGCCCCGGGAAACCACGGCTTCCTTGCCCTGGGCCAGGGCATTCAGGGCCAGCAGTACGGCGGCGGCGTTGTTGTTCACCACGGTAGCCGCCTCGCAGCCGATGATTTCGGACAGCAGGGGGGAAACCAGGTCGTCCCGGTCGCCACGGCCGCCGGAGTCGAGATCGTATTCCAGGGCGCAGGGAGACCGGGCGGCCTCGACCATGGCGGCGACGGCCTCCTCCGGCAGCTGGGCGCGGCCCAGGTTGGTGTGAAGCACGGTACCGGTCAGGTTGAGCACCGGCCGCAGGTTGGGGCGGCAGGCGTCGCCCGCCCGGCGGCGGATGGCGGCGAGGAGCGCCGTCTCGTCGGGCAGGGGCAGGCCGCCCCGGGCGCCCTCCCGGGCGGCGGCCAGCTCGGCCCGGGTGCAGGCGGTGACCACTTGGCGGCCGTGGTCGGCAATGGCGTCGGCGAGCTGGATGAGCAGCCGGTCGACGGAGGGGAGATGAAGTTTCTGGTTCATGCTTTCACCCGTACCGGGCAGAAAGGGGGGTGCTAATCGCCGTCGCCCCCGATCAGGAGCAGGTTGGGGCCGCTGCGGCGGAAGCCCGCCTCGTCCACCAGCAGGTCGAGGGCCAGGGTCGCCAGGTCATCGGCCACCGGGTCCACCCGGGGATCCTTCTCCTGGTAGCAGATCTTGAGATAGCTCTTGCAGCTGTCGCAGGTCTCGGCCCGGACAGCGGCCGCGGATTTCATTTCCGTGCCTTCGATCTGCTGATAGGCGATATCCTTGTCGCTGCCGCAGGCGGAGCAGACGGTGCGGGACAGGTTCCACTCGGTGTTGCAGAGGGAGCAGTGCAGGTAGCGCAGGTTGTTTACGGTGGGGGAGAGCCGCACGATGCTCGCCACCGGCAGGCTGCCGCAGCAGGGGCAGACGCCGGGGGTGTCGAGGGGGCCCAGGGTGGAGGCGTCGAGCTGGGCGGCGAGGGCCGTCCACACTACCTGGAGCGCTGCGGCGGCGATGCACAGCTCGGCCGCATCCTGGGAGGCGGGCTCACCTTTCAGGAGGGTGTCGGCCAGCTGTTCCAGGCGGGGCCCGGAGGCCGTCATGAGGGCGGCGAGGATGGGGCGCGCGGCGGCCGGGGCAGCGGGGGTAACGGTGGCGGCCAGGCCCCGCAGCACGTCCTGCCAGGCGGTTGGCCGGGGCAGGGCGCTGAAGTTCAAGGGGGGCATGTGGTGGCGCCTGGCCTGTTCGAGGGCGGCCGCATCCGGGAGCGGCAGCTCGGGCAAGACCTGCAGGGCCTGATGCTGGGCCTGGCTCAGCTCGCCGAGAAAGACGAGCCAGTCGGCGAGGCTGTGGCCCTGGGCGAGGGTGGCGAAGCGGTCGGCCCGGTCGGCGAAGACGGAGCCCTTCACCGGCAGCAGGATGCTGGCGATTTCCTGGACCGGCGGCTTGAAAGCGATGGTTTCGGTTTGCATAGCGGACGCAAAAAAGGAGGGGCTGCCACGGAGTCTCCGCGCAGCCTCCTCCGAACGCAAGATAAGTTTACTTGCCGGTCATCTGCCGGTACCAGGCCCGGTGATGCTGCTTGGCCCAGGCCCGGGTCACCGTGCCGTACCACATGGCCCGGATGGTTCCCTTGGTCCAGATGGCGGCATAGGTGTGCACCAGGATGAGGGCGATCATGAAGGCCGCGACGGCGGCATGGACCACGGTGCCGAAGCGCACCAGGCCAACGCCGAAGTCGAAGTAGGCCCGCCACATCAGGATGCCGGAAACCGCCAGGAGCAGCACGCAGACGGCCAGGGCCCAGAAGAGGAGCTTCTGGCCGCCGTTGTACTTGCCCTGTTCCGGCATGTTGTGGTCATCGCCATCGACCATTTCCTTCACCCGCTTCACCCATTCCCAGTCCGTGGGCGTCATGGCGTTGAGGGCCTTGAAGCGCAGGAACAGGCTCGCGAAGGACACCGCCATCAGCACCCCGATGAAGGGATGCAGGATGCGGGCCCACACCCCGCCCCCGAACAGCTGGGTGAGGGGGTAGAAGGCCGGATGGAAGAAGGCCAGGCCGGAGAGGGCGAGCAGGATGAAGCTCATGCCCACCACCCAGTGGTTGGCCCGCTCGGATGCGTTGTAACGCTGCAGGTCTTTCGGGTCGCGGATCATGCCTTGTCCTCCTCTTCGACTTCCTTCTCGGTTTCTTTCGAAACCTCGTTGGGGCCCTTCATGACGTAGTGGAACAGGCTACCCAGGGCGACCAGGCCCAGGGCCGCGGTGGCCAGGGGCTTGGCGGCCCCCTTCCACAGCGACACCAGGGGGCTGATGCCCGGGTTCTCCGGCAGGCCGGCATACAACGACGGCTTGTCGGCATGGTGCAGCACATACATGACGTGGGTGCCGCCGACGCCTTCCGGGTCGTAGAGGCCGGCTTTGTCGAAGCCCCGTTCGTTCAGGTCGGCGATGCGCTTGGCGGCGTAGTCCTTCATGTCCGCCTTGCTGCCGAACTGGATGGCTCCGGTCGGGCAGGCCTTGGCGCAGGCCGGAGCCTGGTTCACCGCGATCCGGTCGGAACAGAAGGTGCACTTGTAGGCCTTGCTGTCCGTCTTGGAAATGCGGGGGACGTTGAAGGGGCAGCCGGTGACGCAGTAGCCGCAGCCGATGCAGTTTTCCTGGTGGAAATCCACAATGCCGTTGGCGTACTGGACGATGGCTCCCGGCGCCGGGCAGGACTTGAGGCAGCCCGGGTCGGAGCAGTGCATGCAGCCGTCCTTGCGGATCAGCCACTCCAGCTTGCCGTTCTGCTCCACCTCCGAGAAACGCATGGTGGTCCACGCGTTCTCGGAGAGGTTCACCGGGTTGTCATAGACCCCGGAGCAGGTGCCGACTTCCTCGCGGATGTCGTTCCACTCCATGCAGGCCACCGTGCAGGCCTTGCAGCCGATGCAGGAGGAGACGTCGATGAGCTTGGCGATCTCCACCGTCTGGCGGGCCTGGGGCGTCGGCGTCGTGGTGGCCGAGCGCTGCTTGATGTCTAGCGATTGCAGTGCCATGGCTTACCTCACGCTTTCTCGATGTTGACCAGGAACGCCTTGTACTCCGGCGTCTGGGTATTGGCATCGCCCACGGCCGGCGTCAGGGTGTTGGTGATGAAGCCGGGCTTCGTCACCCCCTTGAAACCGTAGTGGATGGGGATGCCCACCGTGTGCACTTTCTTGCCGTCCACGTCGAAGGCCTTGATGCGCTTGGTCACCACCGCCACGGCCTTGATGAAGCCCCGGTTGGAGCGCACCTTGACCCGGTCGCCGGCGGCAATGCCCTTTTCCTTCGCCAGCTCTTCGCCGATCTCGACGAATTGCTCGGGCTGGACGATGGCGTTCAGCTTCGAGTGCTTGGTCCAGTAGTGGAAGTGCTCGGTGAGCCGGTAGGTGGTGGCCACGTAGGGGAAGTCCTTGGCCTTGCCGAAGGCCTCCATGTCGCCCTTGTACACCCGGGCCGCCGGATTGCTGGTGGCCTTGGGGTTCTTCGGGTGCATGGGGTTGGCGTCCAGGGGCGTCTCGAAGGGCTCGTAATGCTCCGGCATGGGACCGTCGGCCATGAGTTCCCGGGAGAAGAGCCGTCCGACCCCTTCCGGGTTCATGATGAAGGGCATCACGTTCTCTTCCGGCTTGGCATCCGGGCGCATGTCGGGCACGTCGTTGCCGCCCCACTTCTCGCCCGTCCACTTCAGCACCGTCCGCTTCGGATCCCAGGGCTTGCCCGAGAGGTCGCAGGAGGCACGGTTGTAGAGGATGCGCCGGTTCACCGGCCAGGCATAACCCCAGTTCGGCGTCTGGCCGAGGCCCGACGGGTCGGCGGGGTCGCGCTTGGCGGTGTTGTTGCCGGCCTGGGACCAGGAGCCGCAGTAGATCCAGTTGCCGCAGCTGGTGGTGCCGTCGTCCCGCAGGTGGGCGAAGGTGCCCAGCTGATCGCCGGCCTTGGCCAGGACCTTGGTCGGGTCCTTGGGGTCGGTGACGTCGGCCAGGGCCTTGCCGTTGATCTCCATGAGGAGTTCCTCCGGCGCCGGCTTGGCGGGCTGGCGGTAAGCCCAGGTGAGCTTCTGCAGGGGCTCGGGGAAGGCGCCGCCGTCCTTGGCGTACATCTCCTTGAGCTTCAGGAAGAGGGCCGCCATGATTTCGGTGTCGTCCTTGGCTTCACCGGGGCCGTCGGCGGCCTTCCAGTGCCACTGGATGACCCGGCCGGAGTTGGTGAAGCTGCCCGTCTGCTCGGCGAACAGGGTGGACGGGAGGCGGAAGACCTCGGTCTGGATCTTGGCCGGATCGACTTCGTTGAACTCGCCGTGGGGCTTCCAGAACTCGGAAGTGTCGGTGGCCAGCGGATCGATGACCACCAAGTACTTGAGCCTGGAGAGGCCGTCGGACACCTTCCGCTTGTTGGCCACCGAACCCAGCGGGTTGAAGCCCTGGCAGAAGAAGCCGTTCATCTTGCCGTGGTACATGGCCTCGAAGGTGGCGAGCACGTCGGAGGCGCCGCCCAGCTTGGGCAGGTACTCGTAGGCGAAGTCGTTATCCTTGTTGGCGGCGTCGCCGTACCAGGCCTTCATGAGGCTGGTGTGCCACTTCGGGAAGTTCTGCGGGAAGTTCATCTGCCCGGGGCGCAGGGGCTTGGGCGTGCGCTTGTCCAGATAGGCCTGGCGGTTCACGTCGGCGTCGGTGGGCGCGGACAGGTAACCGGGCAGGTTCTGGGCGTAGAGGCAGAAGTCCGTGATGCCTTGGACGTTGGCGTGGCCCCGCAGGGCGTTGATGCCGCCCCCCGCCATGCCCATGTTGCCCAGCAGGAGCTGGATGATGGCCATGCAGCGGATGTTCTGGGAACCCACCGAATGCTCGGTCCACCCGAGGGCATAGAGGTTGGTCATGGTCTTGTTGGGCGCCGCGGTCTCGGCGATGTACTCGCAGACCTTGAGGAAAGCGTCCTTCGGCGTGCCGCAGACCTTGGCCACCATGTCCGGGGTGTAGCGGGCGTAATGGGCCTTCATGAGCTGGTAGACGCAGCGCGGATCCTGCCAGGTGTCGTCCACCTTGGCGAAGCCGTCCTTGTCCAGCTGGTATTTCCAGGTGGAGCGGTCGTAGCTGCGCTTCTCCTCGTTGTAGCCCGAGAAGATGCCGTCCTCGAACTTGAAGCCGTCGTCGATCAGGAAGCCGGCGTTGGTGTACGCCTTGACGTAATCGTGATGGATCTTGTCGTTGGACAAAAGGTAATTGATGACGCCGCCCAGGAAGGCGATGTCGGAGCCGGAACGGAGCGGAGCATAGAAATCCGCCACCGAAGCCGTGCGGTTGAAGCGCGGGTCCACGACCACGAGCTTGGCCTTGCGGTTCTTCTTGGCTTCGATCACCCACTTGAAGCCTACGGGATGGGCCTCGGCAGGGTTGCCGCCCATAACTAAAACGAGATCAGCGTTCTTGATGTCGACCCAGTGATTGGTCATCGCACCACGCCCGAAACTCGGAGCCAGACTGGCCACCGTCGGGGAGTGTCAAATGCGTGCCTGGGTATCGAGGGTCGTCATCCCCAGAGAGCGGAGAACCTTGACGGACAGGTATCCGGCTTCGTTGCAGGCGGCGCTGGAAGCGAGGAAACCGGTGGTCGGCCAGCGGTTCACCGTCACGCCGTCCTTGTTCTGCGTCATGAAGTTGGCGTCGCGGTCCGCCTTCATGTGCTTGGTGATGCGGTCGATGGCCTCGTTCCAGGAAATCTTCTTCCACTCGGTGGAACCGGCTTCGCGCACTTCCGGCCACTTCAGACGGTTCGGGCTCTGAACCATGTCCCTCAGGCCGGCGCCCTTCGGGCACAGGCTGCCCCGGTTGACCGGATTGTCCGGGTCGCCTTCGATATGGATGATTTCCGCTTGGGAATTCTTGGACTTGTCGCCCGTGGAATAGATCAGCAGGCCGCAGGACACCGAGCAGTACGGACAGGTATTCCGTGTTTCGGTGGCGCGGGCGAGCTTGAAGGTCCGGACTTCCGCCAGGGCCGCAGTCGGCGAGAAGCCCATCATCGCGATGGACGACCCTCCCAGGCCGGCGGCGCAGACACGGAAGAACTGTCGCCTTGTCACATTCATCGTTTTCTCCCTTTCAGGTGGCGACCCCATGTCGCCGAAGTGGCCGACCGCAAGTTCTGTGCCGGCCGGGTTAAGTATTTGAGCGGAATGATGCTCCCCGGTTGGCGAAGGAACTACGGCGGGACATTTTGTCCGACCGCTGCCAGGCGGGCATGGACAAAATGTCCCATGTTCGGCGCCAGCCGGCGGCCAGTGCACGGGAGTCTGAAAGCCAAGCGGGTGGTATCGCGACGGGGATATTCGAGGGTGTAATGGGCTCGGGGGTGGGGCATGCCGGTGCTGTCGTCGCCACCGGCCAGCGCCGACGGATCGCTGGAGACCTTCATGCTTTCTTCCCCCTGACGAAGCATCAAAACATGCCCTTGGCGGCTGCGGCCATTTCTTTGTGCTTCGTTACGACAGGCTGCGGACAGCGAGATTATTGTAGGCGCTTCAGGGACATCCGCAAGTACCTTGGTTGGCCACCCGCGGTTTGCAGGAAAGCCGCAGGATTTGCGATCATTCGGGCGGATAAGAGGGGGAAGTGCATGGAAACGATGGAAGCGCCTGTCAATGAGGCGCCGTGGAAGCAGTATTCCGTCCTGATCGTGGACGACGAGCCCGGCATGCTGAGCTTTCTGCAGCGGGCCCTGGGGCAACGCTGCGGCCGGGTGGACACCGCCGGCAGCGTCGAGCAGGCCGCGCCCATGCTGCAGCGCCGGCTCTATGACCTCATCGTCCTCGACATCGCCCTGCCCGGCCGTTCGGGCATCGACTGGCTCCACGACCTGCGGGACGAGGGCTATGCCGGCGACGTGGTGCTCATCACGGCCTATGCCGACCTGGACACGGCCATCGTGGCCCTGCGGGCGGGGGCGGGGGATTTCCTCCTCAAGCCCTTTTCCCTGGCCCAGATGCTGAACGCCTTGCAGCGCTGCTTTGAGCGTTCCCGCCTGCTGCGGGAAAATTTCGTCCTGCGCCGCCAGGTGGCCGAAGGGGCGGGGGACGTGGAAGGCGTGATCGGCAAGTCGGAGGCCATGCGTTCGGTCTGCGAGCGCCTGAAGCGCATCGCCCCGGCCTCGGCCACCGTGCTCCTCACCGGCGAGTCCGGCAGCGGCAAGGAAGTGGCGGCGAGGGCTCTGCACCGCATGAGCTCGCGGGCCGACGGCCCGTTCGTGCCGGTCAATTGCGCCGCCATCGCTTCCGAGCTGATCGAGTCCGAACTCTTCGGCCACGTCAAGGGCGCCTTCACGGGGGCGCAGGGGGCTCGGGAAGGCCTCTTCTACTATGCCCGGGGCGGCACCCTGTTCCTGGACGAGATCGCCGAACTGCCGGCGGCCGCCCAGGCCAAGCTCCTGCGCGTCCTGGAGGAGCGGCGCATCCGGCCGGTGGGCTCCGAGCAGGAGATCCCGGTGGATGTGCGGGTCATCGCCGCCACCAACCGGAACCTCAAGGCCGAGGTGGATGCCCATCGTTTCCGTCAGGATCTCTACTACCGGCTGCAAGTGGTGGAAGTGCACCTGCCGGCCCTGCGGGAGCGGCCGGAAGACATCCCGGAACTCATCGAACACTTCATTTCCACCCTGGCGCCCCATCTGGGCATGCCCCGCCTGGAGGCCGACGCCCGCATCCTGGCGCGCCTTGCCGCCTACGATTGGCCGGGGAATGTGCGGGAATTGAAAA
The DNA here is from genome assembly GCA_018261935.1 of Rhodocyclaceae bacterium. GTDB lineage: Bacteria > Pseudomonadota > Gammaproteobacteria > Burkholderiales > Rhodocyclaceae > JAGTRP01. The sequence continues at coordinate 54,444 of JAGTRP010000013.1, read as the reverse complement.
ACCTGGTGGAGCGCTCCCTCATCATGGGCTGGTTCGACTTCGGTCCCCATCTGGACCATATCGCCGCTGACCCCGGGCTGGGCAGCGGCAGCGACGACAGCCTGGAAGCCATCGAAAAGCGCCACGTCCTCGCCGTCCTCGCCGCCTGCGACGGCAACAAGTCGGAAGCCGCCCGCCGCCTCGGGGTCTCCCGCAAGACCCTCGACCGCAAATGCCAGGCCTGGGGCGCCTGACTTTCCCGCGCCCGGAGGCGGCGGGGCGTTCATCCATCCGCGTCCGCCTGCTGCTCCTGGCCCTCCTGCCCCTCGGGGTGGTGCTGCCGGTGCTGGTGACAGTGCTTGCCTTCTGGGGCGAGGAATACTTCGATCGGCTGCTGGTCACCAAGGTGCGCTCCGACCTGTCGGTGGCCAACGGCTATTTCGAAAGGGTGGCGGAGGGCGTCGGGCGCTCGGTGGAGGGGCTTGCCGCCTCCGAGCGCCTGGCCCGGGCCCTGGCCACGGAAAGCCGGGCGGGGCGGGAGGCGGCGGTGGACCTGCTGCTGGAATCCCGGCAGCGTCTGGGCCTCGACTTCCTCCACTTCCTGGATACCGAAGGCCGGGTCAGGCTGGCCACCGGCTCCGTGCCTTCCGGCCAATCCTTCGGCGACTGGCCGGTGGTCCGCTCGGCCCGGGGGCTGCAAGCCCGTACCGAGCTGGATATCTTCCCGGCGGCGCTCCTGGCCGGCATCGATCCCCGCCTGCCGGAGCAGATTCGCATTCCCCTGTTGGCGACCCTCAATGCGGCGCCCGACGGCCGGGCGGTGGAAGACCGGGGGCTGGTGATCCATACCGCCGCCCCGGTCGTCGACGGCCAGGGGCGGCTGCTCGGGGTACTGGCCGGCGGGATGCTCCTCAACCGCAATCTCGACTTCATCGACCGGCTGAACGAGGTGGTCTATCCCGAGGGCGCGCTGCCCCTGGGCAGCCTGGGCACGGCGACCCTTTTCCTCGGCGACGTGCGGGTGGCCACCAATGTGCGGCTCTTCGAAGGCGGCCGCGCCATCGGCACCCGGGTTTCCGGGGCGGTGCGGGAGGCGGTGCTGGGCAAGGGGGCGGTCTGGCTGGACCGGGCCTTCGTCGTCCGGGACTGGTACGTTTCGGGCTATCGGCCCCTGGTGGACAGCCGCGGCGAGCGCATCGGCATGCTCTACGTCGGCTTCCTGGAGGGGCCCTTCGCGGTCGCCAAGCACACCGCCCTGGCCGTGGTGGTCGGGCTCTTCGCCGTCGCCATGGGGCTGGCGGGCCTCTTCGCCGTGCTGTGGGCGCGCCGGGTGTTCCGGCCGATCGAGCGCATGCACGCCACCATGAACGCCATCGAACAGGGCGAGGCCACGGCCCGGGTGGGCGTCATCGAGAGCGCCGACGAACTGGGCGAACTGGCGGCCCACTTCGACCGCCTTCTGGACCGCCTCCAGGCCCAGGCGGCCTCCCTCAAGCGCTGGGGCGAATCCCTCGATGCCGAGGTGGCCCGCCGCACCGCCGAGCTGGAGCTGGCGGTGGCCAACCTGAAGGCCGCCCAGTCACAGCTGGTGATGCAGGAAAAGCTCGCCGCCATCGGCCAGCTGACCGCCGGGGTGGCCCATGAGATCAACAATCCGGTGGCGGTGATCCAGGGCAACATCGACGTCCTCCGGGACGTTTTGGGACCGGCAGCGGCGCCGGTGGAGCCCGAGATCGGGCTGGTTCTGGAGCAGGTGCACCGCATCCGCCTGATCGTCGCCAAGCTGCTCCAGTTCGCCCGCCCCCAGGATTACGTCGGCTACCTGGAGCCGGTGGCGCCCGCGGCCCTCATCCAGGACAGCCTGGTGCTGGTCGGGCACCTCCTGAAACGGGGCCTGGTCGCCGTCGAGCAACACCTGGACTCGGTGCGCAATGTCCTGTGCAACCGTAACGAATTGCAGCAGGTGCTCATCAATCTCATGGTCAATGCCATCCAGGCCATGCCCGCGGGCGGGACCCTCACCCTGGCGGCGGAGGACTGGGACGAAGCCGACATGCCGATCGGCTTGAAGCTCATCGTCGGCGACTCCGGCCCGGGAATCGGCCCCGAAGACCGGGAACGGTTGTTCCAACCTTTCTTTACGGCCGGGAAACCGGGAGGCAACGGCCTCGGTCTATGGGTGAGCCTTTCCCTGGTGGAGCGCTACGGCGGGCGCATCACCGTGGACAGCGCGCCGGGCCAGGGGGCGCGGTTTACGGTCTGGCTGCGTTTCGAGCCCCTGGCGATCCAGAGCCCATTCCGGTCCGCCAGGGCAGATGTCGGCAGTGGGGAATTTTGCACATAGAGGGCAATCCCTTACTGGCCCCGCGACTAACCCTGTGTTTCAATAACGTCATGTTTAATGTCATTCTTTTGTGAGGCCCCAAGATGAACCGGTCACTGAATCGTGCAGGGCTGAGCGCCGCCGCAGGCGCCCTCGGGTTTTCCCTTTTCCTCCTGGGCGTTACCGCCTTTGTTCCGGCCGCCTCGGCGGCCGAGACAGTGGCCGCCAGTCCAGCCAGCGGCAAGCGCTTCGCGTCCGTCTGGCGCATCCGGGGCGATGTCGTCGCCTCCGGCAGCGGCGGCGCTGAAAGGCCATTGCGCCAGGGCGATGCCGTCTTCGTCGGCGAACGGGTCCATGCCGCCTCGACGGCCGAAGCGGTGCTGAAGACCGAGGACGCGGGAATCGTCGCCGTGCGGCCGGGGTCGGATTTCGTTGCCGAGAGCTTTGCGGCGGAGGGCAAGAATACCGATAACTTCACGGTGCGCATCCTGAACGGCTCCCTGCGCATCATCACCGGCTGGATCGGCAAACTGAACCGGGGCGGCCATCAGGTCGTCACGCCCCAGGCCACCATTGGCATACGCGGCACCGACCACGAGCCCTACGTCCTGTCCGCCGAGATGGCCCGGGCCACTTCCAACAAGCCGGGCACCTACGACAAGGTGAATCGTGGCGGCACCACCCTGGACGCCAACGGCAACAAGCTCGACATCGATTCCGGCCGGGTGGGCTTTGCCCCCACGGTGTTCAAGCAGCGGGCCCTGATGACCCTGCTGCTGCCGGTGCTGCTGGACAAGGTGCCGAATTTCTACGTCCCCGGTGAGTTCGATGCCGAACTGGACAAGTATTCCCAGACTGCCGACGAGGAAAGCCAGCGGGAACTGGAGCAGAAGCGCAAGGCGGCCGAGGCCTGCGTACCGGCCGACATCGCCAAGAAGTGGCTGGGGCAGCTGGATGGCGCCATTGTCCGGGGCGACGCGCCTGCCGTCATGGCCCTCTTCGCCCCCGACGTGGCGGTGCGGGCGACGGTGCGGGACAAGGAGGGCGTCATGACGACGCTGGAGCTCGGGCGTGAAGAGCTGGCCCAGAGCACCATTGCCGCCGTCAAGGGGCTCACCAATTACAAGCAGCGCCGCATATCCACCGACGCCAAGCCCGCCGAACCCGGCTCCTGCGACCGCATCGCGGTCAAGTCCGTGGTCATCGAGCAGGGGCGGCAGGCAGGCAAGCCCTATCGCTTCGAATCGGTCGAGGACTATCTGCTCGAATCCCGGGCCGGTGACTGGCTCGCGGTCAAGGCGGAAACGACCCAGCGCTGACCAGCAGCAGTAACAGACCCGCTGCCGTAAAATTCTCCCCAGTGCCTTGCTGGCGTCTCGGACGCCGCCGGGGCACTGGGGAGAAGCCTTGATGGAGCTGCCGGGAAGCCTTGATGGCCCTTTAACCGCTCCAAAACACACACTTACAGTTATTTTCCCCACCAAAATACAGTCTTTACCCCATTCTTGCCTTCCCGCTGGCATTTGACACTCGTCATAACTCATTGCCGGCAAAGCAAAATGCCGCGATTTACCTAGTGGGGGGCTCGCAATGGACAATTTTCGTTTGCGTATCCTGGTCGTCGATGGCGACTACGTCTCACGTTGCCAATTGAGCGCGCTCGTTCGGCAATCGGGGCACGAGGCGCTGGAGGCGACCGATGGCATCGACGGCTTGGCCAAGGCCCGGGAGTTTCATCCGGACATCATCGTCCACCATCCCGCGGCAGGCATCAGCGGCACCAGCCTGGTGCGAGAGCTGCGGGCGGCCGAGGGCGACTATCGGCCCTATTTCCTGCTGGTGGTCGCTGCCGCCGACAAGCACCGGCTGCTGACCACCCTGGACCTCGGCATCGACGATTTCATCGACAAGCCCCTGCGGCCGGACATGGTGGCCGCCCAGTTGCGGGCTGGCCAGCAAATCGTCCGCCTGCTGCAGGAAAACGAGAACCACCGGCGAAAGTTGCAGGAATATTCCGACGAGCTCATCAGTTCCCACCTGCGGCTGCGGGAGCTGACCATGCTCGACGATCTGACCGGCCTGCCCAACCGGCGCCATGCCATGGAACTCATCCAGCAGGAGTGGGCAGCGGCAGCCAGGGACGCGCTGCCCCTGAGCTGCATGGCCATCGACCTCAACGGCCTCAAGCAGATCAATGACGAGCAGGGGCTCGAGCGGGGAGATGTGGTCCTCAAGACGGTAGCCGCCATCATGAGAAAGTACCTGCCGCCCCAGGATACGGTCTGCCGCATCAGCGGCGACGAATTCCTGGTGATCCGCCCGGGGGCTGCCCTCAATGCCTCCCTGGCGTGCGGCGACAAGCTCGTGAGCCTCATTGGGTCGTTCAATATCCATGCCGAAGGCTGCCCCCTGGGCCTCAGCATCGGATTGGCCGAGCGCCGGGCCGGCGTCGACGGTCCCCAGGAACTGATCCGGCTGGCCGAGCAGGCCATGCACCACGCCAAGCAAGCGGGCCGGAACCTGATCTTCTCGGCTCATGCCGGCGAACCGCGAGTCGTCGGCGGAACAGCCAAGGGCGGCCGGCGCAAGGGCCGGCAACAGTTCGCCCTCTGGCGTCCGGCCGAAGGCCTGGGAGTGGCCTCAGCCGGCGCTTGATTCCCTTCCCTACAGGAAACGCTCCAGGAGCATATTCAGGAAACGCCTGCCCTGGTGGGTCGGGGCGATACGCTCGGGGCCCATTTCCAGGAGGCCGTCGGCTTCGGCGGCCCGCAAGGGCTCCAGGATATTGGCCAGGGGCTGGGCGGTGCGGGCCTCGAACAGGGCCGGCGGAAAGCCGTCCCTGAGGCGCAGGGCATTCATCAGGAATTCGAAGGGCAGGGCGTCGGCGCCCACTTCGTGGCTTTCCTGGACCGGCGTGTCCTGGCTGGTCTTCTCCAGGTAGGCGTTCGGATGCTTCCAGCGCATCTGGCGCAGCACCCGGTCGTGGAGAGTCAGCTTGGAATGGGCACCGGCGCCAATCCCCAGGTAGTCGCCGAAGTGCCAGTAATTGAGATTGTGCCGGCAGCGGTGGCCGGGCCGGGCGAAGGCCGAGGTCTCGTAATTGTCGTAGCCGGCGGCGGCCAGCCGGGTCTCGATGGCATCCTGCATGTCGGCGCAGGCGTCTCCCTCCGGCAGGTCGGTGGGCGGCTCGAAGGCGAAGCGGGTATTGGGTTCCAGGGTGAGCTGGTAGCAGGACAGGTGGGGGGGGGCGAATTGCAGGGCCGTGTCCACGTCGGCCAGGGCTTCCTCCTGGCTCTGGCCCGGCAGGCCGTACATCAGGTCCAGGTTGAAAGTGTCGAAATGCTCGGCGGCCAGGGCAGCGGCGGCCCGGGCCTCCCGGCCGCCGTGGATGCGGCCCAGGGCCGTCAGGTGGCGGTCGTTGAAGCTCTGGATGCCGAGGGAGAGGCGATTCACCCCGGCATTCCGGAAGCCCTTGAAGCGGCCGGCCTCGACCGTACCGGGATTGGCCTCCAGGGTGATTTCGGCCTCGGGCTGGAGTGGCACCCGGGCCCGAATGGCGGCCAGCAGGTGATCGATGGCTTCGGGCGCCAGGAGGCTCGGGGTGCCTCCGCCGAAAAAGATGCTCACCACCGGCCGGCCCCAGATGAGGGGCAGGGCGGATTCCAGGTCCTTGACGAGGGCGGCCACGTAGTCCGCCTGGGGCACCTCTCCCCGGGCCTCGTGGGAATTGAAGTCGCAGTAGGGGCATTTGCGCACGCACCAGGGCACATGCACATACAGGGAAAGGGGCGGGGAGACTCGAAATTCCAGGGGGGCCGCCACCTGGCCGGCGGCGGCGATGGGGATGATGCGGGTCACGGCGGGATTACAGCCCTTTCAGCCGCTCCGCCAGGAGACGGATGGCCTGTCCCCGATGGGAGAGGCCGTTCTTGGTCCCGGATTCCAGTTCGGCGGCGGTTTTGCCGAAGGCAGGTACATAAAAGAGGGGGTCGTAGCCGAAACCATGGGTGCCCCGGTATTCCGTGATGATTTCTCCCTGCCAGTCGCCTTCGGCGATGATGGGGCGAGGATCGTCGGCAGAGCGCACCAGGACCAGGACGCACACGAAATGGGCGGTGCGGTTTTCCTGGCCGGTCATTTCGGCCAGGAGCTTCTCGTTGTTGCGGGCGTCCGATTTCGGTTCCCCGGCATAGCGGGCGGACTGGACGCCGGGGGCGCCGTCCAAAGCCTTGACGCACAGGCCGGAATCGTCGGCGAGGGCCGGCAGGCCGGTGAGCCGGGAGGCATGGCGGGCCTTGGCCAGGGCGTTCTCGACGAAGGTGCAGTGGGGCTCCTCGGCCTCCGGCACCCCGAGTTCCCCCTGGGTGACCAGTTCGAAGCCGAAGGGTGCCAGCATGGCCTGCAGCTCCTTGACCTTCTTGGCGTTGTTGGAGGCAAGGACAAGTTTCTTCATGATGCCAGGGATGCTTCCTGCAGCGCCACCAGCCGGCGGATGCCGGCTTCCGCCAGGTCCACCAGGGTGTTCATCTGGGCCCGGCTGAAGGGATCCCCTTCGGCGGTGCCCTGGATTTCCACCAGGCCGCCGCTGCCGGTCATGACCACGTTCATGTCCGTGTCGCAGTCGGAATCCTCGGGGTAGTCCAGGTCCAGCACCGGCGAGCCGTCGTAGATGCCCACCGAGACGGCGGCCACGTGCTCCCGCACCGGGTTTTCGGCGAGCTTGCCGGCCGCCACCAGCTTCTCGCAGGCCTCGTACAGGGCGACCCAGGCGCCGGTGATGGAAGCGCAGCGGGTGCCCCCGTCGGCCTGCAGGACATCGCAGTCGAGGGTGATCTGGCGTTCCCCCAGGGCGGTGAGGTCGGTGACGGCCCGCAGGGAGCGGCCGATCAGGCGCTGGATTTCCTGGGTGCGGCCGGTCTGCTTGCCCTTGGCCGCTTCCCGGGCGGTACGGGTATGGGTGGAACGCGGCAGCATGCCGTATTCAGCCGTGACCCAGCCCTGGCCCTTGCCCCGCAGGAAGGCCGGCACGGTCTCGTCCACGGTGGCGTTGCACAGGACCTTGGTGTCGCCCATCTCGATGAGCACGGAGCCCTCGGCGTGGCGGGTGAAATTGCGGGTGATGCGGATCGGCCGGAGCTCGTCCGGCTGGCGCTGGCTTGGGCGCATGGTGATTCCTTATTTCTTCGGGTTGTACTTGTCGATGGCGGCCCGGATTTCGTCGATGGCCTTCTCGATCTCGTCGTCGGAGAGGTCGGTCTTATAGGCCGGGTTGCGGCCGAATTCGTCGAAACGGGTGGTGACCTCGTCCAGGGCCATGGTTTGGGTGGAGACGGAGTGCTGGTTTTCCTCGTCGTGATAGCTCTGTTCCCAGCGCACGGCCACCACCGACAGGTTGTCGCCGTGGGCGCCGGCCTTGGTTTCCGCCTGGCTGAGCAGCATGGGCACGGTGTTCATCAGATTGCTGCCCTTCAGGGCCACCGCCATCATTTCTCCGGACAGGACGCCCCACAGGCCGTCGGTGCACAGGAGCAGGATGTCGCCATTTTCCAGCAGGGTCTTGCGGGAGAAGTCGATTTCCGGCGGCTGGTCGCTGCCCAGGCAGCTGTAGATCTTGTTGCGGTCCGGATGCTTGGCGGCCTGGGCTTCGTTGATGACGCCCTCCTCCATCAGGAGCCGCACCCGGGAATGGTCCCGGGTCTGGGCCACCACCTTGCCGCCGCGCATCAGGAAGAGGCGGGAATCGCCGGCGTGGGCCCAGTAGGCGATGTTGTCCTGGATGATGCAGGCGACGCAGGTGGTACGGGGTGACTCCTTGAGGCCGTGCTTGGCCGAGTACTCGATGATGGCGTGGTGGGCGTTGGTGATGCCCTTCTGCAGGAAACGGAAGGGATCGTCGATGGCGGGGGTGGCCTCGTGCTGGAAATTGTCGGTCAGGGTCTGGACCGCGATCTGGGACGCGATTTCGCCGTAGAAGTGGCCGCCCATGCCGTCGGCCACCACCATGAGCAGGGCCTCGCGGGAATAGCAGTAGGCGATCCGGTCCTCGTTGTTCTGGCGGCCGCCCTGGCGGCTCTCCTGATAGATGGTAAATCTCATTTGACGGTGGATTTTTTCAGTTTGCCCATGACGCGCTCAAGCCAGCTCGGCACGGCCTTGGATGGGGGGGGAGCGGCGGATGCCACGAGCGCCTTCTGGAGGGCGAAGACGCTCTGGGGCCTTTCGAGGTGGTCGAGGTTCAGGCACCAGTCGACGATTTCCAGCAGGCGGTCGGAGTATTGACCGCCCCAGCGCATCTGGGCCGGGGTCAGCACGTCTTTCTTCACCCGTTCGTCGGCGGCCTGGGGGGCACCGCCGGAAAGGCAGGCGTACATGGAGGCGCCGATGCTGTAGATGTCGCTCCAGGGCCCCAGGTCCTGGCGGGAGGTGTAATGCTCCGGGGAGGCGAAGCCCGGGGTGTACATGGGCTTCAGGATGGGCTGGTCGGTGAACAGGGTCTGCCGGGCGGCGCCGAAATCGATGAGCACCGGGGTATTGTCGGTGCGCAGGTAGATGTTGGAAGGCTTCAAGTCCAGGTGCAGCAGCTTGTGGGCGTGGACTTCCCGCAGGCCATTCAGCAGGCGGGTGAAGACGCCGCGGATGAAGCGCTCCGAAATGTGTCCCTGGTGCTTCTGGATGAATTCCTGCAGGGTGCGGCCATGTTCATATTCCATGACCATGTAGACGGTATCGTTGGCCCGGAAGAAATTGAGCACCCGGACCACGTTAGGGTGGGAGAGGCGAGCCAGGGCGCGGCCTTCCTCGAAAAAGCACTTCATGCCGTAGCGGAAGGCGGCCTGGTGCTCCGGGCTGACGATGGGGCAAATCTGGTCCTCGCCCCGCAAGGCCAGGCTGTTGGGGAGATATTCCTTGATGGCCACCTGCCGGCCGTGGGCATCGTTGGCCAGGTAAACGATGGAGAACCCCCCCAGGGAGAGCTGGCGCTCGATCAGGTATTCATCGAGCTGGTATGCATTCGGGAGGGGCCGGTTTGCTTGTTGCGCCATCGAGGTCGCAGGTATGATCTCAGTTCCGTCCATTTTCAGGGCTGGCGCCCCGGCTGTAAAGCCGAGCTCCCCTTTTTCGCCATGATCTACAGCATGACCGGTTATGCAGCCAAAATCCGCGACTTCGAGCGGGGAACGCTGCATCTCGAATTGAAGAGCGTGAACTCCCGCTATCTGGATCTCCATTTCCGGGTTGGGGAGGATTTGCGCGCCATGGAAATGCCCTTGCGCGAACTGCTGGCCGCTCGCCTGTCCCGGGGCAAGATCGAATGCCGCCTGTCTTTCAATGCCGCCGTTGCCCGGGCGGACCAGATGGCCATCAATACCGAACTGCTGGCCACCCTCCAGGGGCTGGATACCCAGGTGCGGTCCCAGATGCCCCAGGCCAATCCCCTCTCGGTCAATGAAATCCTGCGCTGGCCCGGCATGTTCGGCGAGCAGGCGATGGATTTCGCCGCCCTCACCCCGGCGGTCCTCGACCTTGCCCGGGAAGCCCTGGAGGACCTGGCCGCCACCCGGGAACGGGAGGGCGACAAGCTGGCCGCCATGATCCGCGAGCGGGTCGCCCGCATGCGGGAAGTGGTCAAGGCAGTGGCCCCGCGCATCCCCGAGGCCCAGGCCATATTCACCGAAAGGCTCCGGCAGCGCCTCCTGGAGGCCATCAACTCGGTGAGCGACGACCGTGTCCTGCAAGAGGTGGCGGTCTTCGCCTCCCGCATCGACGTGGCCGAGGAACTGTCCCGCCTGACCGCTCACCTGGACGAAGTGGAGCGGGTGCTCAAGCACGGCGGCGCCTGCGGCAAGCGCCTCGACTTCCTGATGCAGGAACTCAACCGGGAAGCCAATACCCTGGGTTCCAAGTCGGCGGTGACGGAGGTGTCGCAATCCTCCATGGAATTGAAGCTCCTCATCGAACAGATGCGGGAGCAGATCCAGAACCTGGAATAAGGCCACCATGTCCGGCACCCTCTATGTCGTCGCGGCGCCTTCCGGCGCCGGCAAGACCACCCTGGTCAAGCGCCTGCTGGCGAACGAAAGCGACGTGCGCCTGTCGATTTCATATACCACCCGGTCGCCGCGGCCGGGGGAGGAAGACGGGCGCGAATACCGTTTTGTCGGAGTCGAGGCCTTCCGCCGCATGATCGACCAGGGCGAATTTCTTGAGTGGGCTGAAGTGCACGGCAATTTCTACGGCACTTCCAAGACCTGGATCGTCCAGCAGATAGCCGGCGGCAGCGATGTCCTGCTGGAAATCGACTGGCAGGGAGCCCAGCAGGTGCGGGCCCAGTTTTCGGAGGCCATCGGCATCTTCATCCTGCCCCCGTCCCTGGAGGAACTGGAGCGCCGCCTCACCGGGCGGGCCACCGACAGCCGCGAGGTCATCGACCGCCGGCTAGCCGCCGCCCAGGCCGAGATGCGGCATGTGGGGGAGTTTGACTATGCTATTATTAACGACGATTTGGAGCAGGCGCTGGGGGATTTGCGTTCCATCCTGCGGGCTTCCCGCCTGCGCCTGAAGGCGCAGCAGGCCCGCCATGCCGCCCTGTTCGACCGATTGATCTGCTGATTTCAAGAATATTCCGAGGTTTCAATGGCTCGCGTTACCGTAGACGACTGTCTGAAAAGAATTCCCAACCGTTTCCAGATGACTCTGGCTGCGACCTTCCGGGCCCGCCAGATCGCCAATGGCGCCACTCCCCTGGTGGAAGCCGAGAAGGACAAGCCCACCGTCGTCGCCTTGCGCGAACTGGCTGCCGGCAAGGTTGGCCTGGAAGTCCTCAATCGCGGCCAGGCATAATCGGAGAAGGGTGGTGAAGCCGGATGGATGCCCCGCTGCCTCCTTCCTCCCCGCCCATCCCTACGGAAGATCCGGCCTACCGGGTCTTCCTCGATAGTCTCGACTACCTCTCCCCGGACGAAGTAGATCGCATCCAGGAGGCCTACGCCTGCGCGGCGAAGGCCCATGCGACCCAGAAGCGCCTTTCCGGCGAACCCTACATCACCCACCCCCTGGCGGTGGCCGGCGCCGTGGTGGAATGGCGCATGGACGCCGAAGCCATCCAGGCCGCCCTGCTCCATGACGTCCTTGAAGACACCGGCGTCACCAAGCGGGAACTGACCGACCGCTTCGGCCGCGAGGTGGCCGAGCTGGTGGACGGCCTCTCCAAGCTCGACAAGATCGAGTTCGCCTCCTACCAGGAAGCCCAGGCGGAAAATTTCCGCAAGATGCTGATGGCCATGGCCCGGGACCTGCGGGTGGTGCTCATCAAGCTGGCCGACCGCCACCACAACCTGTCCACCATGTCCGCCATCCGGCCGGACAAGCGGCGCCGCATCGCCAACGAGACCCTGGAGATCTACGCCCCCATCGCCCTGCGGCTGGGCCTCAACAAGCTCTACCGGGAGCTCCAGGACATCTCCTTCACCCTCATCCATCCGCAGCGGGCGCAGGTCCTGGCCAAGGCCATGAAGGCGGCCCGGGGCAACCGGCGGGAACTGCTGTCCAAGATCCTGGACGGCATCAACGGCAAGTTGAGGGATGCCGGCATCCAGGCGGAGGTCTTCGGGCGCGAGAAGAGTCTCTTCTCCATCTACCGCAAGATGAGGGAAAAGCACCTCTCCTTCTCCCAGGTCCTCGACATCTACGGCTTCCGGGTGGTGGTGAAGAACGTGCCCACCTGCTATCTGGCCCTGGGGGCCCTCCATGCCCTCTACAAGCCGGTGCCGGGTAAGTTCAAGGACTACATCGCCATTCCCAAGGCGAACGGCTACCAGTCCCTGCATACCACCCTCATCGGCCCCTACGGCACCCCGGTGGAGGTCCAGATCCGCACCGAGGAGATGCACCACGTGGCCCAGGAGGGCGTCGCCGCCCACTGGCTCTACAAGGACACCGAGCAGAGCGGCGCCGACCTCCAGATCCGCACCCACAAGTGGCTGCAGTCCCTGCTGGAGATGCAGAGCGGCGACTCCTCGGAGTTCTTCGAGAACGTCAAGATCGACCTCTTCCCCGACGAGGTCTACGTCTTCACCCCCAAGGGCAAGATCATGGCCCTGCCCCAGGGCGCCACGGTGGTGGACTTCGCCTACGGGGTGCATACCGACATCGGCCACCACTGCACCGCTGCCCGGGTGAACCACGAGCTGGCGCCGCTGCGCTCGGTGCTGCGGAACGGCGACATGGTGGAAATCATCACCTCGCCCCACGCCAGCCCCAATCCCTCCTGGCTGTCCTATGTGAAGACCGGCCGCGCCCGCAGCAAGATCCGCCACTTCCTGCGCACCATGCAGAACGAGGAATCGGCCGAGCTAGGCGAGCGCCTTCTCAACCAGGAGCTCCTGGCCCTGGGCGTGGTGCCGGCCACCATCCTGCCGGAGGTCTGGGAGCAGTTGGTACGGACCAGCGGCCACCGGTCGCTCCAGGAGGTCTATAGCGACATCGGGCTGGGCAAGCGCCTGCCGTCGGTGGTGGCCCGCCGGCTGCTGGCCCGGGACGACGCGGCCGTCCCCGAGGGCGGCGTGGCCCTGGCCATCCACGGCACCGAGGGTGTCGCCATCCAGCTCGCCCGCTGCTGCCAGCCCATCCCCGGCGATCCCATCATCGGTTCCATCAAGAAGGGCCACGGGCTCATCATCCATACCCACGATTGCCCGGTGATCCGGAAATCCCGCTCCAACGATCCCCAGCGCTGGATCGACGTGGAATGGGCGCCGGAAGAGGGTAAGCTCTTCGAGGTGCGGATCAAGGTGGAGGTCAAGAATACCCGCGGAGTCCTGGCCCAGGTGGCGGCGGCCATCGCCGAGGCCGGTTCCAACATCGAGCACGTCGCCATGGACGCCCACCCGGAGCACCTTTTCACTTCCCTCAGCTTCACCATCCAGGTCGCCAACCGGGGCCATCTCGCCCAGGTCCTGCGGAGCCTGCGGCATATTCCCGAAGTGACCCGGATTTCCCGCGACCGCGGGGCCGCCGAGTGAGAGTCCTCGTCCTCGGAGCCGGCGTCGTCGGTGTCACCAGCGCCTGGTATCTCGCCCGGGCCGGCCATGAGGTCACCGTTGTGGACCGCCAGCCCACGGCCGCCATGGAAACCAGTTTCGCCAACGGCGGCCAGATTTCCGTTTCCCACGCCGAGCCCTGGGCCAATCCCCACGTCCTGCCCAAGGTGCTCAAATGGCTGGGACAGGAGGACGCGCCGCTCCTCTTCCGCTGGCGCCTGGATGCCGCCCAGTGGCGCTGGGCCTTGCGCTTCCTGGTCCAGTGCCTGCCCGGCAACACCCGCACCAACATCCGCCACATCGTCACCCTGGCCCTCTACAGCCGCGCCCGGCTGCAGGCCCTGCGCCAGGAGCTCGGCCTCGACTACGACCACCTCGAGCGTGGCATCCTGCACATCTACACCGACCGCCAGGAATTCGCCGGGGCCATCGAGGCGGCTCGTTTGATGTCCCGCTTCGGCCTGCAGCGGGACCCGGTGGATGCCGATCGCTGCATCGAGATCGAGCCGGCCCTGGCCCGGGTCAGGCATCTCCTCGTGGGAGGCGACTACACCCCGAGCGACGAATCGGGGGATGCCCATAAATTCACCCGGGGCCTGGCCGAACGGGCCGCCGCGGCGGGCGTGAAATTTCGCTACGGCGCCGCCATCGAGCGCCTGGCGGCCGCCGGCGGTCAAGTGGCCGGGGTGGTGGTGCGGGGCGAGGATGGCGGCGAGCTCCTGACCGCCGATGCCTACGTCCTGGCCCTGGGCAGCTATTCGCCCCTGCTCGCCAGGCCCCTGGGCATTGACCTGCCGGTCTATCCGGCCAAGGGCTATTCGGCCACCGTGCCTCTCTCCCCTGATAGCATCGCGCCGACGGTGAGCCTCACCGACGACGAGCGGAAGCTGGTCTTCTCCCGCCTCGGCCAGCGCCTGCGCATCGCCGGCACGGCGGAGTTCAGCGGCTATAACCTGGATTTGAACCCGGTGCGCTGCCAGGCCATCCTGCGCCGCGTCCACGAGCTTTTCCCCGATCTGCGGCCGGCGGGGGAACCCGAGCTGTGGACCGGGCTGCGGCCGGTTACCCCCTCCAACGTGCCGATCATCGGCAGAAGCCGCTACCCCAACCTGTGGCTCAACACCGGCCACGGCACCCTGGGGTGGACCATGGCCTGCGGCTCGGCAGCCGCCTTGGCGGATTTGCTGTCGGGGCGGCGGCCGGAGCTGGATTTCCCTTTCCTGTCATGATCGATACCCACTGCCATCTCGATGCGGCCGAATTCGATGCCGATCGGGATGCAGTGTGGGCGGCGGCCCGGGATGCCGGGGTGGAAACCCTGGTGGTGCCGGCGGTGGATGCCGCCAATTTCCCGGCGGTGCGGGACTGCTGCCGGCGCTATCCGGGGTGCTTCCCGGCCTACGGCATCCATCCCCTCTACGTCACCGGCGCCCGGGAGGGCGACCTCGATTTCCTGCGGCACTGGCTGGCGGCGGAGAAGGCGGTGGCGGTGGGGGAAATCGGCCTCGATTTCTTCGTTCCCGACGGAGATCCCGGGCGCCAGGAATGGTTCTTCGCCGAGCAGCTGAAGATCGCCCGGGAACTGGGCCTGCCGGTGCTCCTCCACGTGCGGCGGGCGGTGGATCAGATCCTCAAGCACCTGCGCCGCATCGAAGTGCCGGGGGGCATCGCCCATGCCTTCAACGGCAGCCGCCAGCAGGCGGACGAGTTCATCCGCCGGGGCTTCAAGCTCGGCTTCGGCGGCACCCTGACTTTCCCGGGGTCCCGCCGCATCCGGCAGCTGGCGGCAACCTTGCCCCTCGAGAGCATCGTCCTCGAGACCGACGCTCCGGACATTCCGCCGGCCTGGCTCGACCGGGGCCGCAATTCCCCGGCCCAACTGCCCCGCATCGCCGCCGAACTCGCCGCGCTGCGGGCCGTGCCGGTTGCCGAGGTGGCCGCGGCCACCAGCCTCAATGCTCGGCGGGTGCTAGCCCTGCCAGGTGCTTGACCAGCCCGGGGAAAGCTTCCGGCGGCTGGGGCTTGGCAAAGAGGAAACCCTGCAGGTGGTCGCAGCCCAGGCTGGTGAGGGCGGTCTGCTGCTGGTCCACTTCGACCCCCTCGGCCACCGTCTCCATCTTCATGCTCTGGGCGAGCAGGATGATTGCCCGCACCAGGTCCGAAGCCTCCGATTGGCCGTCCAGGTTGCGCACGAAGCTGCGGTCGATCTTGATGACGTCCACCGGGAACTGGGCCAGGTAGTTGAGGGAGGAGTAGCCGGTGCCGAAATCGTCGATGGCGATGCGCACGCCATGGCGCCGCAATTCGGTGAAGATGGCGAAAGCCACGCTCGGGTCGTCGGACAGCATGGTCTCGGTGAGTTCCAGTTCCAGCTGCCCGGGCTGGATGCCGGTGCGGCTGATGGTGTCCATGACCAGTTCGGTGAAGCCCTGGGCCCGCAGCTGGCGGGCCGAGACGTTCACGGCCATGCGGGGAACGGGAATGCCCTCAAGTTGCCAGCGGGCTAGCTGGCGGCAGGCGGTTTCCAGGCACCAAGCGCCGATCTCCTCAATAAGGCCGGTCTGCTCGGCGAGGGGAATGAAGCGGTCGGGGGCCAACAGGCCCCGCTGCGGATGCTGCCAGCGGATCAGGGCCTCGACGCCGCTGATGCGGTTGTCGGTGGCGTCCATCTGGACCTGGTAGTAGAGCACCAGTTCGTCGCGGGCGACGGCGTGGCGCAGGGCGGTTTCCAGTTCCAGGCGGTCGCTGGCGGCCATTTCGCTGGCCGGGTCGAAGACATGCCAGGTGTTGCGGCCGGCGTTCTTGGCCACGTAGAGGGCGACGTCGGCATTCCTGAGCAGCTGGTCGCTGTTCTTGCCGTGTTCGGGGAAGACTGCAATGCCGATGCTGGTGGTGATGAAGACTTCCTGGACTTCGAGGTCGATCTCCGGCGCCAGCATCTGGACCAGCTTGCCGGCGATGCCGGCGGCGTCGTCGGCGCTGCGGATCTCCGGCATGAGCAGGGCGAATTCGTCGCCCCCCAGGCGGGCCAGGGTGTCGCAGTCCCGGACCGAGCAGGAGAGGCGATGGGCGACCTCCTTCAGCAGGCGGTCCCCGGTATGGTGGCCCAGGGTATCGTTGATGTTCTTGAAGCGGTCGAGGTCCATCATCAGCACCGCCAGGGGGCGGTTGCTGCGCTGGGCCTGGCGCAGGGCGGTATCCAGACGGTCCCGGAAGAGCAGGCGATTGGCCAGGCCGGTGAGGGGGTCGTGGTAGGCCAGGTGGTGGATGTAGGCCTCGGCCTCCTTGCGGTCGCTGATGTCGCTGAACAGGCCGATGTACTGGACGACCCGGTTGTCGGCACCGCGCATGGCGGAGATCGACAGCCATTCCGTGTAGGTTTCGCCGTTCTTGCGCCGGTTGATGATCTCGCCCTGCCATTGGCCGTTTTCCCGCAGGACGGTCCACATCCGGGTGAAGAAGGCCGGATCGTGCTGCCCCGAGGCCAGCAGATCCCCCGGCTTCCTGCCCTGGGCCTCCTCCTCGGAATAGCCGGTGATGGTGGTGAAAGCCGGGTTCACGGACTGGATGTTGCCGCTGCCGTCGGTGATCACCATGGCTTCGGCCAGGTTGTCGAAGACGCGGGCGGCCAGGCGCAGCCGGGCGCCGGACTGGCGCAGCCGCACGGCGGCGAGGATGACGGCGGCGGCCAGCAGCAGGGCGAAGCCGGCCATGACCTGGCGGTATTGGTTGGCCCGGGCGGTGGCCTTGCGGTGGCCGATGGCATAGGTCCGGTAGGCGGCGGCGACGGTGCCGGCGAAGGGGGACTCCAGGAGCCCCTGGGACAACTGCTGGGCCCGGCGGTACTGTTCCAGGATCAGGGTGCCGTGGGTGACCAGGAGCTTGCCCTCGGCCCGGTCGGCCTCGGGCCAGCCGTCGATCTCGCCGGCCAACTGGTAGATGCTGCTGACCAGTACCGGCAGCTCTTCGCTGCTGCCCTGCATCAGGAAAGCGAGTACGCGGCGGGAAACCCGGTTGAGCAGGGGGCTGTTCTTGCGGCTTTCCAGGGACTCGGCGAGATTGATGAAATGGAACTGGGAGGTGCTGAAGATGGCGTTGATCTGCTTGAAGCGCTCGATGCCGGCCAGCTTCTCCTGCCAGGTGTGGCGTGCCGGCTCCAGGGCCGGCTTGAGATCGAGGCGGGCGAACTCCGGCTCGAGCTGGTCCAGCAGTTCCTGGCCCCGCCGGGCAGCCGCCGCCAGCTCGTCGTAGTCCAGCTTGTGGCGGTGGCGCAGCTTCATGATCTCGAGGTTGGCGGCGATGTCGAGGGCCACCAGTTCGTTCGCCGCCACTTCGACCCGGTGCAGGCCGTCATCGTCTACCGAACTCCAGTGGTAGAGCGCGGCCAGCACCGCCAGCGGCACGACAGCCAGGAGCCAGAGCCGGGAAGCGGTCAGCAAGGTCATTTTCCGGGTCACGGCAGGGTCTCGCTGGTGAGGCTTTGCAGGAAGGCGGCGATGAGGCCGATGTCGCGGGCTGGCAGGTTGATACCCAGCTGGTAGCGGCCCATGACGGCCACGGCGTCTTCCAGGCGCGGGACGGAGCCATCATGGAAATAGGGGGCGGTGAGGGCGACGTTGCGCAGGCTCGGGACCTTGAAAATATAGCGGTCCTCCTCCTGGCCGGTGACGTTGTAGCGTCCCCGGTCGGCCTGGGTGATGGAGTTCTTGGTGTTGAAGTAGTGGGACATGATCCCGAAGCGCTGGAAGAGGTTGCCGCCCACGTTGGCGCCCTGGTGGCAGCCGATGCAGCCATGCTTCTTGAAGAGCTGGTAGCCCTGGCGCTCTTCGTCGCTGAGGGCGTCGCGGTCTCCCCGCAGCCAGCGGTCGAAGCGTGATGGCCGGGGCAGGCTGCGCTCGAAGTCGGCAATGGCCGCGACGACATTGTCGGGGGTGACGCCATCCGGGTAGACGCCCATGAATGCCCGCTTCATGCCGGCGTCGGCCTCGAGCCGCTCGATGACCTCCGGCCAGGCGGCGGCCATCTCCTTCGGGTTCAGGATGGGACCTCCGGCCTGTTCCTCCAGGGTGGCCGCCCGGCCATCCCAGAACTGGCGGAAATTGAGGGAAGCGGTGAGGACGCTGGGGGCATTGACGTCGCCCCGGGCGCCGCCGACCCCCTGGGACACCGGCCGGCCATCGACGCCGCCGCGGCTCAGGTCATGGCAGGAAGCGCAGGAAATGCTGTTGTCGGCGGAGAGCCGCCGATCGTGGAAAAGTTGCCGACCGAGGGCGACCTTTTGCGGATCGAGGGGCGGCAACTCCGGCAGCGGCTGGATGGGCTCGGCGCTCCGCAGGGGCATCTCCGGGTCGAGGGCCGGCAGTCCGTAGCGGCTGCTCTCCGGAGCCGACTGGGGCGGGCTGCCGCTGAACTGGAAGTAGCCTGCCAATGCGGCGAGCATCAAAACGACCACGAGGGCCGGCAGGCGGGCGCGCCGAAACGTCATGGCTGCTGTCGTGCCCGGGTGATCTGGTGAAGCGGCATTGAGGGTCCTTTCGAGGTACTGCCGAGGTATAGCAGAAGGAATATGTCCGTTACCGTGATCCCGGTCAAGTACATGACAAAAGTCTAGGGATGGCCTGATTAACTTGATCCACGCTAAACCAATTCATGCCGTGTGGGATTAGATTGGCCAGACTTCGAACTGACGGATGGCATATGAATACAACGGCTTCCGAGGCAATCAGCATTTCCAGCCTGATCGTGGGGGCACAGCCGGCCAAGGCGGCGGCGGTGCGGGCCAGTCTGGGGACCCTGGCCGGGGTGGAGGTCCATGCGGTGACGGAGGACGGACGCATGATCGTGACCGTCGAAGCCGCCAGCGACGACGCCACCGTCCAGGCTTTTGAAACGATCCGCCGGCTTCCGGGGGTGCTGTCGGCAGCCATGGTCTATCACCGATACGAATCTGATCCAGACGGGGAGGTCTGAAATGATTGAGTTCACATTGACGCGTCGCGATTTCATCAAGAACAGCGCCGTCGCCGCGGCGGCGAGCGTTGCCGGCATGAGCGTGCCGGGGGCGGCCATCGCCAAGGACGACGGGATACGCTGGGACAAGGGCGTCTGCCGCTATTGCGGCACCGGCTGCGGTGTCCTGGTGGGGGTCAAGGACGGCCGCGTCGTGGCCACCCAGGGCGACCCGGAAGCGCCGGTCAATCGCGGCCTCAACTGCATCAAGGGCTACTTCCTCTCCAAGATCATGTACGGCAAGGACCGCCTGACCCAGCCCCTGCTGCGCATGAAGGACGGCAAGTTCGACAAGAACGGCGACTTCCAGGCCATTTCCTGGAAACAGGCCTTCGACATCATGGAAGAGAAGTGCAAGGCGGCCCTGAAGGCCGGCGGCCCCCGGAACATCGCCATGTACGGCTCCGGCCAGTGGACCATCTGGGAAGGCTATGCCGCCGCCAAGCTCATGAAGGCCGGCTTCCGCTCCAACAACATCGACCCCAACGCCCGCCACTGCATGGCCTCCGCCGTGGCCGGCTTCATGCGCACCTTCGGCATCGACGAGCCCATGGGCTGCTATGACGATGCCGAGCAGGCCGATGCCTTCGTCCTCTGGGGCTCCAACATGGCGGAGATGCATCCCATGCTGTGGTCCCGCATCACCGACCGGCGCCTCACCGCCAAGCAAGTCAAGATCCACGTCCTTTCCACCTTCAGCCACCGCACCTGCGAGTTGGCGGACAACGAACTGATCTTCCGGCCCCAGTCGGACCTCGCCATCCTCAACTACATCGCCAACTACATCATCCAGAACAACGCCGTAAATAAGGCGTTTGTGGAAAAGCACGTCAAGTTCGCCAAGGGCGTCACCGACATCGGCTACGGCCTGCGGCCCAACCACCCCCTGGAGAAGGTGGCCATGAACAACGGCTACCCCGGCGAAGACGGCAAGCCGAAGGGCAACCCGAACAATTCCTCCCCCATGGCCTTCGAGGACTTCAAGGCCTTCGTTTCCGAATACACCCTGGACAAGGCCCACGAAATCTCCGGCGTGCCCAAGGATAAGCTGGAAGCCCTGGCCAAGGCCTATGCCGACCCGAAGACCAAGGTTGTCTCCTACTGGACCATGGGCTTCAACCAGCACACCCGGGGCACCTGGGTGAACAACATGATCTACAACGTCCATCTCCTGGTGGGCAAGATTTCCGAGCCCGGCAACGGCCCCTTCTCGCTGACCGGCCAGCCCTCCGCCTGCGGCACCGCCCGGGAAGTCGGCACCTTCGCCCACCGCCTGCCCGCCGACATGGTGGTCATGAACCCGAAGCACCGGGAGCTTTCCGAAAAGCTCTGGAAGCTGCCCGCCGGCACTCTCCCCGACTGGATCGGCCTGCACGCCGTCGCCCAGTCCCGGGCCTTGAAGGACGGCAAGGTCGGCTTCTTCTGGTCCAGCACCACCAACAACATGCAAGCCGGCCCCAACATCAACCAGGAGGTCTATCCGGGCTGGCGCAATCCCAAGGTCTTCGTGGTCCATTCGGATATTTATCCGACGGTTTCCGCCATGTCCGCCGACCTCATCCTGCCCTCCGCCATGTGGATGGAGAAGGAAGGCGCCTACGGCAACGCCGAGCGCCGCAGCCAGTTCTGGCGCCAGCAGGTGAATGCGCCGGGGGAGGCCAAATCCGACCTCTGGCAGTACGTGGAATTCGCCAAGCGTTTCAAGATGGAAGAGGTGTGGCCCGCCGAACTCCTCGACAAGATGCCGGAATACAAGGGCAAGACCCTGTACGACGTGCTCTACGCCAACGGCGTGGTGAACAAGTTCGGCCTCGACGACATGCGGAAGGTCAATGAGCACGGCATCAAGGACTACGCGAACGACGAGGGCAAAGCCTTCGGCTTCTACCTGCAGAAGGGGCTGTTCGAGGAATACGCCGCCTTCGGCCGGGGCCACGGCCACGACCTCGCCCCCTTCGACGTTTATCACAAGGCCCGGGGCCTGCGCTGGCCGGTGGTGGAAGGCAAGGAAACCCTGTGGCGCTTCCGGGAGGGTTACGACACCTACGTGCCCAAGGGCGAAGGCATGCGCTTCTACGGCTTTCCGGACGGCAAGGCGGTGATCTATGCCCTGCCCTACCAGCCGGCCGCCGAGCAGCCCGACAACGAATACGACCTCTGGCTATGCACCGGCCGCGTCCTCGAGCACTGGCATACCGGCTCCATGACCCGGCGGGTGCCCGAACTCTACAAGGCCATGCCCGACGCCGTCGTGTTCATGAATCCGGAGGACGCCAAGAAGCGGGGCCTCAACCGCAACGACGTGGTCAAGGTTTCCACCCGCCGCGGCGAGATCCAGCTGCGGGTGGAAACGAAGGGCCGCAACAAGCCGCCGGTGGGCCTGGTGTTCATCCCCTTCTTCGACGAGCACCGCCTGGTGAACAAGCTGACCCTGGACGCCACCTGCCCGATCTCGAAGGAGACGGACTTCAAGAAGTGCGCCTGCAAGGTGGTGAAGGCCTAGAAGCGACGCTCAGGGAGCAGGGACGAGGGGCGAGGGAAAAGGGGAGAAGTACCCTCGCCCCCCTTCCGCACCGCCATGGCTGCCGCCAAGAATTCCACCCGCCGCCGGTTCCTTGCCGACACCGCCCGCCTGGCCTGCGGCGCCGGCATGCTGGGGCTCGGCCTCGGGCTTTTCGCCAGGCAGGCGAAGGCCCTGCCGCCCCTCGCCCTGCGCCCGCCCGGGGCGCTGCCCGAAGCGGATTTCCTCGGCGCCTGCGTGCGCTGCGGCCTGTGCGTTCGGGATTGCCCGCCACAGATTCTCGGGCTGGCCAGGCCGGAGAGCCCGGTGGCCGTGGGCACGCCCTATTTCACCGCCCGCACCGGCCCCTGCGAGATGTGCGACGACATCCCCTGCGTCAAGGCCTGCCCCACCGGTGCCCTCGACCACGGCCTTACCGACATCGGCCAGGCCAGGATGGGGCTGGCGGTCCTCATCGACCACGAGACCTGCCTCAATTTCCAGGGGCTGCGCTGCGACGTCTGCTACCGCGTCTGCCCAGCCATCGACAAAGCCATCACCCTGGAGCTGCTGCCCAATACCCGCACCGGGCGCCACGCCCTGTTCCTGCCGACGGTCCATTCCGACGCCTGCACCGGCTGCGGCAAGTGCGAAAAATCCTGCGTCCTCGACGAAGCGGCCATCCGGGTGCTGCCGGTGAAGCTCGCCAAGGGGGCCATCGGCCAGCATTACCGGCTGGGCTGGGAGGAACAGAAGAAGGCCGGCCATTCCCTCATCGACGAGAAAAGCATGGTGGACCTGCCCGACCGCCTGCCCGAGGGTACACGGTTGCCGGGCCATTTCGATCCGGGCAGCGGGCCGGCCGTGCCCTCCGCGCCGCCGGGCATGCCGGGGACCGTGGCCGGGCCGGTGCCGAGCGCCCCGCCCGGGCTGGGGGGCGGAAAATGAGCCCGGCCCGGCCCGTCGGCGCCGAGGCCCTGGCCGCCAAGGGCTGGCTGCGGGCCCAGCGCTGGCTTATCCTGCGGCGGCTGTCCCAGTTCGGCATCCTGGCCCTCTTCCTGGCCGGCCCCCTGGCCGGCCTCTGGATCGTCAAGGGCAACCTCAACTACAGCCTCACCCTCGGGGTCCTGCCTCTCACCGATCCCTTCGTCGCCCTGCAGTCGCTGCTGGCCGGCCATATCCCCGAGACCCTGGGATTGACCGGAGCGGCCATCGTCGCCGCCTTCTATGCCCTGGTGGGCGGCCGGGCCTACTGCGCCTGGGTCTGCCCGGTGAACCTGGTCACCGACGCCGCCGACCGGCTGCGGGACCGTCTCGGCATCAAGGGCAGCGTCCACTTCCCCCGGGCATCGCGCTACTGGATCTTCGCGGCGGCCCTCCTGGTTTCCCTCATTACCGGCGTGACGGCCTGGGAACTGGTCAATCCGGTCTCCCTCCTTCATCGCGGCCTCCTTTTCGGCCTCGGCGCTGCCTGGATGGCGGTGCTGGCGGTTTTCCTCTTCGACCTCCTGGTCATGCGCCGGGGCTGGTGCGGCCACCTCTGCCCGGTGGGCGCCTGCTATAGCCTCCTCGGGCGCTGGAGCCCGCTGCGGGTGTCGGCGGCGAAGCGGGTCGCCTGCGACGACTGCATGGATTGCTTCGAAATCTGCCCGGAGCCCCACGTCATCCGCCCGGCCCTGAAGGGCGAGGGCGTCGGGCCGGTGATCCTGGCCTCCGAATGCACCAACTGTGGCCGCTGCATCGACGTCTGCTCCAAGGATGTCTTCGTTTTCGGCAGCCGTTTCAACAATCCGGTTTCCGCCCCCCCGTCCCGGCCGGACAGCTTGGCGGGGGAAACCCATTGATTTCAAGTTTTTGAGGAGGAGCGCCCATCATGACATTTCCGCTGAAGACGACATTTGCCGCTATCCTGGCTGCCGCCGCCTGGGCGCTTGCGCCCCAGGCCATCGCCAACGACACCGCCCAGTCCATGCGCGGGGCCGATGTGGCCGCCGCCGACCCGGCCCCGGAAGCCAAGAAATACCTGGGGGGCAAACCGGGGGGCCAGCAGAAGGTGGCCCGCACCTTCAAGGGGCAGCCGCCCGTGATTCCCCATGCTGTCGACAATTTCGACGAGATCACCCTGGAAGAGAACCAGTGTCTCTCCTGCCACAGCGAGACCGCCTACAAGAAAAAGAATGCTCCCAGGATCGGCGACAGCCATTTCCTCGATCGCGACGGCAAGAAGCTGGAAAGCGCCTACGCCGGCCGCCACAACTGCGTGCAGTGCCACGTTCCCCAGGTGGATGCGCCGCCCCTGGTGGAGAACACCTTCGTCGGCAGTGTCGCGGAGAGCACGGCCGCCCCCACCAAGAAGCGCTGAGGCGGCTGCGGCCGCCCGTTTCGGGTCTCCTGCCTTACCCGGCCGGCTGCTGGCAGCTGGCCGGGTGAGGCTTTTTGTCGCTGCCGCCACAGGGCGGCTCCGGGCCCGGGAACTGCATTCCAAAGAAATATGGGGTCTTCCACCAATGGCCTATATTTACGCCTGTGGCATAAAGTAGCCATCCGCAGCCCAGCGCGATTTCCCTTTGGGCCGCACCGGCGCAGCAGGCGACATCTCCGGCCAGCCCGCTGCATCTTCAACCTGCCAGGCAGCAGCGGCAGTCAGGTTGGAAAGGAAAAAGAGCATGTGGAAGGATTTGCCCATCGGCAAGAAGCTCGCGGCCGGCTTCACGGCCGTCACCCTGCTGGCCCTGGTCCTCGGCGGCATCGCCTGGCACAAAATGGGGGCCCTGGGCGAGCAGTGGAACCAGTTTGAAGCCGTTACGCTCAAGAAGCGGGAAGCCGTCACCGACGGCATGTTCGCCCTCCAGGAAGGCATCCACCACTTCAAGAACTATGTGCTGCGCGGCGGCGACTATCGGCAGAAATTCGAAGGCGACATGGCCGCGATCCTCAAGGCCGCCACCCTTTACCGGCAGGCCGGCAGCATCGGCAGCGAGGAGGACAAACTGCTCCAGCAGGTGGAGGGGGGGGCCAGGAACTACCTGACCGCCATGGCCGAGGCGGCGCGCCTGCAAGGCGAGGGGATGTCGTCGAACGAGATCGACAAGTCCATCAAGGGGGCCGACAAGGTCTTGAGCGATGGTTTCCGGCAGTTGCTGGCGGTCAACGCCCAGGTGACCCGGGATGCCTCGGCGGCGTTCGAGGCCATCATCCGGACCACGGCCCTGTGGATCAGCGGCGTCTGCCTCGCCATCCTGCTCATCGGTCCCGCGATCTCCTGGCGGATCGGCCGGGCCATCACCATTCCCCTGCGGGCGGCGGTGGCGGCGGCGGAGAGCCTCGCCAAGGGGGACCTGACCGTCCGCACCCGCGCCACTTCCCGGGACGAGGTCGGCCAGCTGGCCGCCGCCATGGCCACCATGGCGGAAAACCTGCAGCGCATCATCGGCCACATCGACGCCACCGCCGGCGAGCTCGCCAACTCGTCCGGGCAGATATCGGCTACCGCCCAGTCGCTCTCCCAATCCGCCTCGGAGCAGGCCGCCGGGATCGAGGAGACCACGGCCAGCGTCGAGCAGATGACCGCCAGCATCCTCCAGAACACCGAGAGCGCCCGGGCCACCGACGGCATTGCCGGCAAGGCCGCCCAGGAAGCCGTCCAGGGCGGGGAAGCCGTCAAGGAGACGCTGGCGGCCATGCAGCAGATCGCCGGCAAGATTGGCATCGTGGATGACATCGCCTACCAGACCAACCTCCTGGCGCTGAATGCCGCCATCGAAGCCGCCCGGGCCGGCGCCCAGGGCAAGGGTTTTGCCGTGGTGGCGGCGGAAGTGAGGAAGCTCGCCGAGCGCAGCCAGGTGGCCGCCCGGGAAATCAGCGAACTCGCCGGCTCGTCGGTGCGGCAGGCGGAGCGGGCCGGCCGGCTGCTGGACGAGATGGTGCCGTCCATCCGCGAGACCTCGGACCTGGTCCAGGGCATCGCCGCCGCCTCCGAGGAGCAATCCAGCGGCGCCAGCCAGATCAATAGCGCCATCGGCCAGCTCAACCAGGCGACCCAGCAGAATGCCTCGGCCTCCGAGGAGCTGGCGGCGACGGCCGAGGAACTGAGCACCGTCGCCCAGCAGCTCCTGGAGCGCATCGCCTTCTTCCGGATGAAGCCCCAGGCGGGCTGATCCGGCCGGACAGCGCGCTACGGGGGCAGTTCGCCAGCCGCAGGTTTTCAGTCCTGGCCGTCGTGTTCCTGATCGACGGGCTGCCCCCGGATGATCTTTCGTCCTGTGAACATGGCGGAAATGATGTTGCCCCCTTCCTTCACTTCCTCGATCACCACGGCGGCCACATGCAGGACGACGAGGATCAGCAGCACATAGAAGGCGTACAGGTGCACCACGGCAAAGGGCTTGCGGAAAGCGCGCATGGCCTGGAAGGCCGCCGCGTCGTACATTTCCGGGGAATAGGGTTTCAAGGCGCCCGGATCCACGCCGGGCGCCGCCACCCATTGCCCGATCCAGTGGCCGATGGGGGGATAGAACAGATCCGTACCCGCCAGGACCAGGCCGGTAACGGCGAGGATGGCGATGAGAAGAAAGAGCGCGGTGGTGCTCAGCCGTGCCAATGGATTGTGGCCGAGATACTGCTCCGGATGGCCGGCGATGAAGGCGGCGATATAGCTGCGAACAGCCTGAAAATATCCCTCTCCCCCAGGGAGGAAAGCCCGCCAGCGGGCATAGCGGTTGCCGAGGAAGGCCCAGACAAGGCGCCAGAGCAGGTTCAGGGTGAAGGCGTATCCAATCCAGACGTGCACCGTCTTGAGGGACGCTTTGCCGGCATTGGTGATCCCTAGACTGCCTTCGTTGAGGATCACGAGGCCCACGGCCGTGAGGGCAATGATGCAGAGCACATTGATCCAGTGGAACCAGCGGGTGGTCGCATCCCATACGGCATAGGATTTCAGTTCGGACATGGCGGCTCTCCTTGGCCCGGCAGCCGGGAATGGCCGGCTTCCCTGGTGCCCGAGCAATCGGAATTCCCGGCGATGTTCCCGGAACCGGGGGCAGCGTCCCCGGCCGGTCGCGGTCATGCCGCCGGTCGGCCCCTCGAAGCCGGCTGCGACGGTGGGCAGCTCATCCCAGCACCCCGGGATTGCGCTGCCATGTGGAAAAGGTCAGCACGACCGCGAAGCTCACCCACCCCAGGTAGGGCAGCAGCAGCGCCGCGGCCAGCCTATGCAGGCGCGAGAACGAGACGGCGGTGCCGACGATTAGGCACCAGAGAACAATGGCCTCGGCAAAGGCCAGGGCGCCCTGTCGCCAGGCGAAGAACAGCCAGGTCCACAGGGCATTGGCGGCGAGTTGGACGATGTAGAGGGTGAGGGCAGCGCGTGCCCCGCGAAAGCCGTGGGCCCGCCAGACGAGCCAGGCGGCGATGCCGATGAGGACATAGAGCGCCGACCAGACCGGCGCGAACACCCAGGCCGGCGGGGACCAGTCCGGACGGGCCAGTTGCTGGTAGAAGGGGCCGGCCTCGGCGGCAGCGAGCGCGCCCGTGGCAGCCGCGGCGAAGGTCAGCAGAAGCCAGCCCGCGAGGCCAAGCAGCTGAACCCTATAGGGAGTGGTCCTGGTACTCATGGAAGAACCAGCAATTGCCTTTGCGCAGGAAGTGGTAGGTGGTCAGCCAGTCGCTATCCGGCTTGAAGACTTCAACGACCGCGATGCGGGCAGCGAGTTTCCTGATCTTCGAAACCAAGCCGTTTTCCCGCATGTACGCCAGAGAGACTGGGGGTGGCGGAAAATTCCGCCTTCGAGGCGCGGGACGGTACGGGCGAGGAAACATCGTTTCCTTTGCTGTCGATGCCGTACTCCCATCTCAGTTGCCTGAGGGGAAAGAGGGTGCGGCTGACGGCGAACGGCTTGTCATCGGAAAAGTGGGTAAAGAATGCCGAAAAGTCCTCGGGCTCGCCGGCTTTGCACACGGCGGCGAAAGATTGCTGCGGCAGCCCCACGAGGAACACGAAGGCCAGCAGCCGCAACATGAGGACGGCCCATGAAAGGGCCTTGCAGGCAGGGTAGGTCATGGACGTTTTTCTCCAGTAGGTGTGGAGCGGGCAGCGAGCATCGCCAAGGATGCAGGGGCCGGACGGCAAGCCACCCTCAGGAAGGGGCGGTCAGCCCCGAAGCTGCTCGAGCAAGGCATAGCCTTCCGCCCAGGCACCGAGGCGGCTGTCGGCATTGATGTGCCCGCAGTTGCCGACATGGACGACCCGGCTGCCCCAAGCCTTCGCTAGGCGCTCCGAGTGGGCCGGGGAACCGTAGGGATCGTCGGAACTGATCGCTACGGTGCTCGGGAAGGGGAACGGCCGGGCCGGCGTCCCGGAAAAGCCCCGGGCCTCCCGGGGAAAGTTGGGGCCTTCGGGGTCGGGCACGGCCACCAGGAGGGCGGCCTTGACGGGGGAATGAGCCCCGGCGGCCCAATGGGCGAGGGCCAGGCAGGCGAGGCTGTGGGCGACCAGCACCACCTGGGGCCCAGCCTGTCTTACGGCCGCCTCGATGCCGGCGACCCACTCCGTACAGACCGGGTTGTCCCAATCCCGCTGCTCGACGCGCACAAAGTCGGGATGGGACTGCTCCCAGAGGGATTGCCAGTGCAGGGGGCCGGAGTTGCCGATGCCTGGCAGGATAAGGACGGGTGAGGACATGGCGGGTTCCTGGGGGAAAGGGTTGATGCCTGATTAGCTTCCTGATTCCGTGGCGGCAGTCGGGCAGCCGCTTTCCATATCGGGCAGCTGCAGCCAGAGGGCATCCGCCGAGGCGCTTGAGCGGAGCGCCTTCACCACGACCGGCAAAGGTTCGGCAAAGATTCCCGGTATGTCAGCCTCGCCGGTGAGCCGGATGGGGAAGGCCAGCCTTTCCACCGGCGGGGTGAACTGGGCGTCGATGCCCTCCCGGTTGCCCCGGGGATCGACCCGGTACCAGCCATGGGCCGGCAGGTGCACCGCATTCAGGCCGTGGAGGCAGAAGGGCGCGCCCTTGTCGTCCCGGCTGAGGCGCTGGTAGCAGAGGCCGGCGGGAATGCCGTTGGCCCTCAGCAGGGCGGCCAGGAGATGGCTCTTGGCGTAGCAATAGCCGCTGCCGACGCGAAGAACCTCGGAGGCGGAGCAGGTGACCGCCTGGAGCTGATAATCCCTGGAGTGCTTGATCTCATCCCGCACCCACTCGAAGCAGCGCCTCGCCACCGCTTCGGGGGATTGGCCGCTCCCCGCCAGTTCCCGCGCCAGCGTTTGGACGCCGGGGTCCCGCCAATCGATGATGGGCGTGGATTCAAGATAGCGCTGCATTGGTTCTTTCCTTTCCAAGCTATTTGGCGATCCGGTTGTGATACTGCCAGAGGAAACTATCCCGTCCGTCTCCGGTGGGCTGATAGGTAGCGGGTATCAGATCGAGCAGAGCGTCCCAAGAGGACTCCTTGACGGGCCGGTCGCAGCGCAGGGTCGTCCGCTTCTTTTCGACCTCGACATTTATCGCCCCGGAAATCCGTCGCCCCTTGGCGCTGTAGTCGTCCCTCAGTTCGATTTCATAAAGCGCCTTGCCGTTGATGAACAAGACCGTCAGGTAGCTGTATCGGCTGAAATGGGTGCCCTGGAACTGCTTCAGGGAGTTTGCCCTTGTGGCCGGGTATTCGAATTCGACCTTTTTCGGCTTCCCGAAGCGATATTGGAGCCATGCGTCTTCGAGCTGCCCTGAATCGTTACCGCCGCAAAGGGAGGCAACCTTGCCGCTGCCGGCTATCCGGCAGGAGAAATAGTCGATTTCATCCTGGCTGCAATGGGTTTGGGCGCAGGTCGCTGTGGAGAAGACAGCGGCTAGGGTTGCTCCGATGAGCCTCGATAAGATGTGGATTCTCATGGGTGTTTAGCGGCGAAGTTCAGCGGACTGCGATGCTGAACAATTCAATCATCAGAAGACGAATATATTTTTGCAACTGCCAAATCTTTGGCCTAGAGGAAATCAACGATGGGGGGTACGTCTATTTCGGCCACTTGATTAATCTGTTACCTATGCCCCAGATTTCTCAGCGGAGCAGGTCCTTAAATTGCGGATTGCTATAGACCGCATGGAGAAAGTCTTGCATAGCTGGAACCAAGGCACGACTGACGTCGTTACATGCTCTGACAGCACCCGCCGCAACCGAGTAGGTGTATTCATGCTTGATCGCAATAGGCTCTTTGCCATCAATAGAGAACGTTGCTTCAATCGTCCATTTCCCCGTACCAAACGAGTTGAAATCCATCGCAACCAGATGGCCGTTGATTCCAACACTGGCGTCCTCCGCGTAAAGACCTGCTTCCAGTAGCTCAGCGCGCATCGCTTCAGCTAAGTAGGCTTCATAGGGTATTTTTCCAGGGAGGTAGACCGGATAACTCAGCCGGCACACCAAACTGGCCTCACCCGGAGCATAAGAACTGAAGCCGGCGATACGCATTGGTGGGAAAGCTTGCTTGAATTCCCGGAGCAAAGCCACATTCTCAGCGGACGGGCTATAGGGGTTGGCGGAGTACGTTCGAAACCCAGGAATGTAAATACCGGGCCGGCTAACGCCATTGGGATACAAAACGATGTCGTTGGCTGCAGTAGCCTGGTCTAGGCAGATCAACTGAGCCAACAGCAGTAGATATTTGCGCATGGGGATTGTGTATGCCGACGGTTAACGACGGAGGTCAGGGGCGGGCAGGCAGCGCAGCTGGCTGACCGTCCCCTGGACCGGATTGTTATGCCGGGTTAGCTTCACCGAAGAAAAATTGGACATTGTTAACGCTTAAGATCTTCAGCTACTGTTATTGCGACACTTGCGGCACCGGCTCTCAATGAGGCAGCAGCTTTTTGCTGGTCTGCCAATATCGAATCAAAATTTGGAAAAGTGATTTTGGGTTCAGAGCGTCGCCAGCCATCTCCACTAGGTATCCACCCGGATGAATGAAAGCCTCGATACAACTTGTCATTTCGATTTTTACCAACCAGAGTTACGCCTGCAATAACGGTAGGCATGTAATCAGCGGTAAGACCTTTTGCAACAAAACCGACAATTGTTGGTATCACAACTAATACGCCATCTGCCGAGGAGTCTATTTTGTCCCATTGCAGTTGGAATGCTCCTCCTTCCTGCCGTTCCCATGGGCCGTCCTCTATTCTTGCCTCATATCCGCGCTTGTTCAGTTCTTGAGTAATACTTTCCGGCAGTGCTTGAGAAATTATGGACGGATTTTCATGTTTTAGGTTTTGAGTGACTTGCGCCATCATATTCACTTGCACACCACCTGCAGCTGCACCTCCCAATACACCAGCTACAGCTGCCATTCCTGCATTACCAAAGTTGATGACTGTATAGAGATCGGGCTCAGGTGGGCGGATAACTGCGATGGTTCTTATATTTGCCAACGCAGTGGGAGATGTCTCAATTCGAGGAAGTGGGCCCACACATGCCGAAGTCAAAAACAAAATTGGCATTAAGACTGTAAGTCTAAGAAATCTAGACATTTATTCTCCTGAATTAGATGCAAACGAATTACCAAGGCAAGGCATAACGTGAACTCGATTCCATTTCGATAAATAAACCGGCTAGCGTCAGGTTAGTTGACTTGATCAATAACCTGGCAGCCGACCCTTGAAATATTAACATGGCATGCGGCGCGGCCGGTTTCACGATACGTCACCCCTGAAATCCCCATCCGCCCGCTTTCCTCACCCCAGGCATTCCCCCACCCCCGCCCTGGCCAACCGCTCCACCAGCGCCGCTGCCTCCTCCGTCCCATCCTTTGGCGCCCAGCTTGCGAAATCCTCGCTCGCCAACGCCGCGTACGGCCCGGGCTTCACTTCGAGCACCACTGTTCCCGCCCTGAGGGCGACGGCGCTGTGCCAGGCGGCCGGCGGAATCTCCACCATCCGGGTGGGGCCGTCGGCGTCGAGTTCCACCCGCTCCAGCACTTTGCCCTCGCCATCGAAAATCAGCACCGCGATGGCGCCGGAAAGGATGACGAAAAGTTCCCACTTGGCCGGCGAGCCGTGGCGGTGGGGCGGCACGTAGCTGCCGGGTTCGATGGCGTTCAGCAGGCGCTGCACCGGATCAGCCAGCTCGGGGTGAAGGTTGAGGTTGCTGCGCCGGCGCGGTGCCTTGGAGGCATCGCGGCTCAAGGCGGCGAGGTCGCTGGCCTGGATTCGTTTCATTGGTTCTCTCCTGGGGCGAGGGAAAAATCGCCAGGGTAACCCGGACGGCATGGGCGGGAAAAGCCGGGGAAGCTGCCGGTTTTCCCCCAGCCTTTTCAGGTCCGGCCCCGGGGCGATGGTTCGGCAGGGGCCGGAACTGGCATCGGGACGGCCGATCCAATCTTGACTGGCGGGCCGGGCCGGGGATCGCCCCTGGCCGGAAGATTGCGGGTGGAAATCGAGGCGCATCGCGGCCGCCGGACAAAGGGGTCAATGTGTATCGAGACAACGCATGCGTTACGAGGTGAAGGCCATCAAGGGCGCCGGCGTGGCTTCCCTGTCCATCGAGGCGGCCAGCGATGCCGACGCCGCGCTGCGGGCCCAGGGCATGGGCTACAAGGTGCTCACCGTACGCCCGGCGGCGGCGCTGGTGCGCATCCGCTTCGGGCGCCGGGCGACCTTTCCCCTCGTGCTGTTCACCCAGGAACTCCTCGCCCTCCTGGGGGCCGGCCTGCCCCTCCTGGAAGCCATGGAGACCCTGGTGGAAAAGGAGCACCGGCCGGAAGCCCGGAAGGTGCTAGAAGGCGTCATCCGCATCCTCACCGAGGGCCAGACCCTGTCCGCCGCCCTGGAGCAGTACCCGGCGGTCTTCCCGGCCCTCTACGTCGCCACCGTCCGCGCCAGCGAGCGCACCGGGGACCTCCCTGAGGCCTTGGGCCGCTACGTGGCCTACCAGTCCCAGGTGGAGGCCATCAAGAAGAAGATCATCAGCTCCGCTATCTACCCGGTGCTGCTGATGGTGGTGGGCGGCCTGGTGGTGATCTTCCTCATGGGCTACGTGGTGCCCCGCTTCGCCGGGGTGTACGAGAGCATGGGCAGCAACCTGCCCTTCTTTTCCCGGGTGCTCCTGGCCTGGGGCGAGCTTTTGAACGCTCACGCCCTGGCCATGTCGGTCGCCGTCCTGGGGGCGCTGGCGGGGCTGGCCTACGCTGTCCTGCACCCGGGCTTCAAGCGCTGGTTCGGCACCCGCCTGTGGGCCATCCCCTGGGTCGGGGAGCGCATGCGGGTCTATCAGCTCGCCCGCTTCTACCGCACGGTGGGGATGCTGCTTTCCGGCGGCACCCCGGTGGTCAATGCCCTGGACATGGTCTCCGGCCTCCTGCAGCCCACCCTGCGGGGCCAGCTGCAGCGGGCGGTGAAGGAAATCCGCGAGGGCTACGCCCTGTCCCGGGCCATGGACGGCAACGGCCTGACCACGCCGGTGGCTTCCCGCATGCTGCGGGTGGGCGAAGGCACCGGCCAGATGGGGGAGATGATGGAGCGCATCGCCGTCTTCCACGAGGAGGAGATGGCCCGCTGGGTGGATTGGTTCACCCGCCTCTTCGAGCCCATCCTGATGGCGGTCATCGGGCTCGTCATCGGCGCCATCGTGGTCCTCATGTACATGCCCATTTTCGAATTGGCTGGAAGCATCCGATGAACGAAACTGCAGTCTCCGTTTCCCGTTTTTCCCCCGAGCAGCTCTCGGCCGCCCGCCGCGAGGCCGACGCCAGCGGCCGCCCCCTGCTGACCGTGCTGGAGGAGCAGTCCGGGCTCCCGGCGATGGCTTTCCTGGCAACCCTGGCGGCCACCTTCCGCTACGACTGGGTGGATATCAACGCCCTCTACCGCCTGCAGCCCCAATGGGAGCTCATCCCCTTCGCCCGGGCCGCCCAGCGCGAATGCCTGGCCATGACCGATGCCGAGGGCCGGCTGCGCCTGGTCTTCGCCGACCCCTTCGACGCCGGGCTGCTGGCCTGGGCCGAGAACCAGGTGGGGCGGCCCTTTTCCCCCTGCCTCGCCCATCGCGCCGACCTCGCGGTCTACCTCTCCCGCCACGAGGAGACCATGCACGCCATGGACACGGTGATGCCCGGCCGGGGGGGCGGCGCCGCCGCCGGCGAGGCCGCCGAGGATCTCTCCCTGCGGGTCATCAGCGAGGACACCAGCGAGGTGGTGCGGCTGGTGCATTCCATCATCTACGACGGGCTCAAGGCCGGGGCCAGCGACGTGCACCTGGAGACCGACGTCAACGGCCTGGTGGTCAAGTACCGCATCGACGGCGTCCTCAACCAGGTGGGCGCCATGGCCGGCCAGGAGCTGGCGGAGCAGGTCATTTCCCGCATCAAGGTCATGTCGGAGCTGGACATCGCCGAGCGCCGCATCCCCCAGGACGGGCGCTTCAAGGTCGCCATGCGGGGCCGGGAGGTGGATTTCCGGGTCTCCATCATGCCCAGCATCTTCGGCGAGGACGCCGTGCTGCGCATCCTCGACCGCCGTACCCTGGGCACCCAGGGCCAGGGGCTTTCCCTCGATGCCCTGGGCTTCGATCCGGAATCCATCGCCAATTTCCGCCGCCTCATCCACGAGCCCTACGGCATGGTCCTGGTCACCGGCCCCACCGGCAGCGGCAAGACCACCACCCTCTACGCGGCGGTGTGCGAGATCAACCAGGGCCAGGACAAATTCATCACCATCGAGGACCCGGTGGAATACCAGCTCTCCGGCGTCCTCCAGATCCAGGTGAATGAGAAGAAGGGCCTGACCTTTGCCCGGGGCCTGCGCTCCATCCTGCGCCACGACCCGGACAAGATCCTGGTGGGGGAAATCCGCGACTCCGAGACCGCCCAGATCGCCATCCAGGCGGCGCTCACCGGCCACCTCGTATTCACCACCGTGCACGCCAACAACGTCTTCGATGTCATCGGCCGCTTCATGCACATGGGCGTGGACCCCTACAGCTTCGTTTCGGCTCTGAACGGCATCATGGCCCAGCGCCTGGTGCGGGTGAATTGCCCCCACTGCTCCCGGCCCGACCGGCCCTCGCCCCAGCTCCTCGCCGATTCCGGCATCTCGCCGGACCAGGCCGCCGAGTTCAATTTCCGCCACGGGCGGGGCTGCGGTGAATGTCGGGGCAGCGGCTTCAAGGGCCGCAAGGCCATCGCCGAGATGCTCAACCTCAACGACGAAATCCGGGAGCTCATCATCGCCCGGGAGCCCGCCCGCCGCATCAAGGAAGCGGCTCGCCGCAGCGGCACCCGCTACCTGCGGGAGGCGGCGGTGGATCTGGTGAAGAAGGGCGAGACCACCCTGCAGGAGATCAACCGTGTCACTTTCGTGGCGTGACCGCCTGCACGTCGTCCTCGCTCCCCGGCGGGTGATTCTGGTGCGCCTGGCCCGGGGCCTGGCCGATCGGGTGGTGGCCAAGGAAATCGTCGCCTGCCCGCCGGCCCAGGCGGGCGAGCCCCCCTGGCGGCCGGCCCTGGCCGCCCTCGAAACCATCCTGCCCCGCCGCCCGTGGAAAAACGCCGAAGTCCGGGCCATCCTCTCCAACCACTTCGTCCATTACCTCGTCGTCCCCTGGCAGGAAAAGGTGACCGGCGAGGAGGAGCAGGCGGCCCTGGTGCGCTACAGCTTCGCCGAGGTCTACGGGGAGGCCGTGGAGGGCTGGGAAATCCTCTGGAACGAGGGCCGCCCGCCGGCGCCGCTGCTGGCCTGCGCCGCCGACCGCCGGCTCCTGGCCGGCCTGCGGGAAATCTGCGCCGGCGCCGGCCTGCCGCTGGTCGCCATCCAGCCCTACTTGATGGCTGCCTTCAACCGCTGGCGCCGGGAGCTGGATGGGCGCCGGGACTGGTTCCTCCTGGCCGAGGAGGGGCGGCTGTGCCTGGCCTGGTTCCAGGAGGACGACTGGGCCGGCGTGAATTGCCGGCAGGTGGGGCAGGGCTGGGGCCAGGAGCTGCCCCAGATCCTCGATCGGGCCCTGCTCCTGGCGGGCCGCGACAGCCCGCCGGAGCGCCTGTGCATCGCCGCCCCGGAGACGCCGGCCGGTGAAATGGCCCTGGCCGACGGCTGGTCGGGCAGCGTCCTCAAGCTCCCCGCCCGGCCCGGCTTCGCGCCGGCCGAAGATGCCGCCTACGCCATGGCGCTGAACGCCTGAGCCCCATGCGAGCCCTGCTCCTCGACTTCCAGCCCCGGCGCTTCTCCGCCCCCGGCCTTGCCCTCCTCGGGGCGGGCCTGGTGGTCCTGGCCGGCGCCATCGCGGACTATCAGGTGGCTTCCAGGGAAGTGGAATCCTGGCGGGGCGAACTCGTCCGCGTCCAGCAGACGGCCCGGGGGCGCGTCCAGGTCCGCCCCGGCGATGCCCGGGAGGCCCAGCAGCTCATGCAGGCGGCCACTGTCGTCTTCCGGGACATCAACCGGCCCTGGGAAGCCCTCTTCAAAGCCCTGGAGGAGGCCAGGAGCGATGACATCGCCTTCCTCACCCTGGCGCCGGATCCGGTCCGGGGCTCGGTGCAGATCGGCGGCGAGGCCAAGGGGCGGGACGCCATCCTGGGCTTCGTGGACCGCCTCGGCCAGGGCGGCGTGCTGAAAAACGTCTTCCTGCAGGAGGATGTCCAGCAGTCCCAGGACCCGCAAAAACCTTACCGCTTCCTGGTGACCGCCGAATGGGCGGGGGCGGCATCATGACTCCCCATTACGGAGAGGCACCATGACTCCCCGTGCCTGGCTCCTGCGGCGCTGGCGCCGCATCCTCGGCACTCCCGGCCTGGCGGGGATCGGGCTTCTCTTCCTGGGCGTCGTGTTCTGGGCCGGCGTCAGCCTCCCCGAGCGCCTGCAGGTGGGCGGCCTGGAGCGGCAGGTGGCGGCGGCCAAGGCCCGGGCCGCCGGCCCGGGGCGTCCCGGGCCCCAGGGGGCGGAAACCCAGCTGGCCGCCTTCTACAACGGCTTTCCCAGCCGGGGCACGGCCCCCGCCTGGCTGCAAAAGATTTACGCCGCCGGGGAGCAGTTCTCCCTCAACCTGGAAAAGGCCGAATACCGGCAGACCCTGGACCGCAACAGCCGGCTGCTGGCCTACCAGATCGACCTGCCGGTGCGGGGCAGCTACGTGCAGATCAGGGAATTCATCCGGGT
Organism: Rhodocyclaceae bacterium; assembly: GCA_018261935.1. Taxonomy (GTDB): domain Bacteria; phylum Pseudomonadota; class Gammaproteobacteria; order Burkholderiales; family Rhodocyclaceae; genus JAGTRP01. The sequence goes on along the minus strand of JAGTRP010000013.1, from coordinate 17,463 downwards.
CGCCCTGGCGGAAGTGCCCACCCTGGCCCTGCGGGATCTCCAGATCCGGCGGGCCGCCATCGGCGAGTCGCTGGTGGATGCCCAGATCCGCTTCATCCTCTACCTGCGGGAGGCCTGAGGCATGGCCCTATCCCCCCGCCAGCGCTGGACGATCCTGGGAGGCGCCCTGGCCGCCACCCTGGCCCTGGTGATCTGGACCGGCTACGAGACCGAGGAGCCGGCGGACGGAGGCCCGCCCCCCGCCGGGGAGCGCACGGCGGCGGGCCCCGCCGGAGGAGCCCGGCCCAATCCCGCCGATCCCGGCAGGCTGGGGCTGGGACGTGTCGAGCCGGAAGGGGAAAAGGGCGAAATCCGGGACCTCTTCCCCAAGCAGAGCTGGTACGCGCCGCCCGCCGAGCAATCGGCCACCGCCGCCGGCCCCCCGAAACCGCCGCCCCTGCCCTTCACCTACCTGGGCCGGCTCATCGACCACGGGCGGGTGACGGTGTACCTGGCGGACGCGGAGGAACGCAACCTGGCGGTCCGGCAGGGGGACGTCCTCGACGGCGTCTACAAGGTGAAGCGCATTTCCCCGGCGGCAGTGACCTTTGTCTACCTACCCACGAACGAGCAGCAGACCCTGGAAATCGGGAGGACCCCTTGAAAAGACGACTTTTCGCCCCCTTGCTCTGGGCAGCCCTGGCCGCCGGCTGCGCCACCACCACCCCTCCGGCCTTCCGGGAGGGCCAGGACCTGCTGGCCCAGGGCCGGCTGGAGGAGGGGCTGGCCCGCCTTGAGCAGGCCCAGCAGGAGTCTCCGGGCGATGCCGAAATCCGCGCCTACCTGGCCAAGCAGCGGGAGCGGGCGGTGAACCAGCTCCTGGCCCAGGGCATGACGGCCCAGGTCAACGGGGCTTACGACCAGGCCAACGAAATCTACCTGCGGGCCCAGCGCATCGATCCCCCCAACCAGCGCGTCGCCGCCGCCCTGGAAGGCCTGAAGGCGGAGCGCCGCCACGCCGCCATGGTGCGGGATGCCGCCGAACTGGCGGACAAGGGGCAGGCCGAAAAGGCCCTGGTCCTCCTGCGCCGGGTCCTGGCCGAAGCGCCCCGCAACCGGGAGGCGCGCACCCTCCTGCGCCGCCTTGAGGAGGAGCAGAACCGGAAGATCGCCCTCGCTCCCAAGCTCAAGCCCAAGCGGCTCACCCGGCCCATCACCCTGGAATTCCGGGATGCCAGCCTGCGGGCGGTGCTGGAAGTGATCTCCCGCACCGCCGGCATCAACTTCGTCATCGACAAGGACGTGGCGCCGGATCTCAAGACCACCATCTTCGTCCGCGATACTCCCATCGAGGATGCCCTCAAGCTCATCCTGCTCACCGCCCAGCTCGACCTCAAGGTCCTCTCCGAGCACAGCATCCTGGTGTACCCCAACAACCCGGCCAAGCAGCGGGACTACCAGGAGCTGGTGATGAAATCCTTCTACCTCGCCAATGCCGACGCCAAGCAGGTGGGCAACATGCTGCGGACCATGCTGAAGACCCGGGACGTCTTCGTGGACGAGCGCCTCAACCACCTCATGATCCGGGATACGCCGGAGGCCGTGCGGGTGGCGGAGAAGCTCATCGCCAGCCAGGACCTGGCCGAGCCCGAGGCCATCCTGGAGGTGGAGGTGCTGGAGGTGAGCCGGGGCCGCCTGGAAAACCTGGGCATCCAGTGGCCGACCCAGATCGGCTACGGGGTCCTCCAGGGCGGCACCACCACCCAGTCCACCACCGGCGGCGTCGTGGTCGAGACCACCACCCCGGGGACCACGGTGGCTTCGGGCGTGGTGGACCTGCGCCACAATGCCGGCGGCCTCACCACCTTCATCGCCAACCCGGCGCTGCTCATCAATCTCAATGCCCGGGACAACAACACCAACGTCCTGGCCAACCCCCGCATCCGGGTCAAGAACCGGGAAAAGGCCAAGATCCACATCGGCGACCGGGTGCCCGTGCTGACCAGCACCGCCACCTCCACCGGCTTCGTCTCCCAGTCCGTCAGCTACCTGGACGTGGGGGTGAAGCTGGACGTGGAGCCCAATATCGGCCTCGAGGACGAAGTCACCATGAAGGTCGGGCTGGAGGTGAGCAGCATCGCCAAGGAAGTCACCAGCTCCGCGGGCACCGTCGCCTACCAGGTGGGCACCCGCTCCGCCGGCACCGTGCTCCGCCTCCGGGACGGCGAGACCCAGGTCCTGGCCGGGCTTATCCAGGACGAGGACCGGCACACTGCCAGCAAGATTCCCGGCCTCGGGGACATGCCCGTCCTCGGCCGCCTCTTTTCCAACAACACCGACAACAGCGCCAAGACCGAGATCGTGCTCCTCATCACCCCGCGCATCGTCCGCACCCTGGCTTTCCCGCCGGCCTCCGCCACCGAGTTCGCCGCCGGCACCGAGAGCGGAGTCGGCAGCATCGGCGCCCGGCCCGGCGGGGGCGGCGGCGTCAGCGGGCCCCTGCCGGGGGCGACGCCCACCCCCGCGCCGGCGCCGGAACCCATCCCGGCGCCGGCCACCGGCGCGCCCACGACCCCCGGCGTGATGCCGCCCCAGCCCGGCACCGAACCCGGATTGCCCGGAACCCCGCCGGCCGGCGGCCAGCCCGCGCTGCCGGCGCCCCTCTCGGCCCTGTGACGCCATGAAGCGCGGCCGCGGCTTCACCCTCATCGAGCTCATGGTGACGGTGGCCATCGTCGCCCTCCTGGCCAGCATGGTGATGCCCCTCACCGAGGTGGCGGCCCAGCGCAGTAAGGAGGAAGAGCTGCGGGCCGACCTGCGGGAGATCCGTTCCGCCATCGATGCCTACAAGCAGGCCACCGACGAGGGCCGGATTCCCCGGGCCGCCGATGCCTCGGGCTATCCCCCGAACCTGGAGGTCCTGGTGAACGGGGTGGTGGACCCCAAGAGCCCGGACCAGCGCCGCCTGTACTTCCTGCGCCGCCTGCCCCGGGACCCGATGGCCACCGATCCCGCTGTGCCGGCCTCCCAGACCTGGGGCAAGCGCAGCTACGAGAGCCCGCCGGACGAGCCCCGGGAAGGGAAGGACGTCTTCGACGTCTATTCCCTCTCCGAAGGGGTGGGCCTGAACGGCACCCCCTACCGGGAATGGTGAGGAAAGGCCATGGCCCGGCGCGGCTTCACCCTCATCGAGCTCCTGGTGGTGATGGCCGTCATCGCTCTGCTGGTGAGCCTGGCGGTGCCCCGCTACTTCAGCAGCGTGGACCGCTCCAAGGAGGCGGTGCTGCGCTCGGACCTCGCCACCATGCGGGACGCCATCGACAAGTACCACGGCGACCGGGGCAAGTACCCGGAAACCCTGGAAGACCTGGTGAGCAGGGGCTACCTGCGGGCCATCCCCCGGGACCCCATCACCGAGAGCGCCGCCACCTGGGTACCGGTGCCTCCGGCCGACCCGGCGGCGGGCGGGGGGGTTTACGACATCAGGAGCGGCGCCCCCGGCAAGGGCCGGGATGGCACCGAGTACGGCACATGGTGAGGCGAGCCCGATCCCCGGCCCGCCGGCAGCGGGGCTTCACCTACATGGCGGTGATCCTGCTGGTGGGCATCATCGGCGCCGGCCTCGGGGCCACCGGCCAGGTCTGGCGCGTCGCCCAGCAGCGGGAGAAGGAAAGGGAGCTCATCTTCATCGGCAACGAATTCCGCCAGGCCATCGGCCGCTACGTGGAAAACGGCCCCGGCGGCGTGCGTCAGTTTCCCCGCCGCCTCGAGGATCTCCTGGTGGATAACCGCTACCCCGGCACCCAGCGCTACCTCCGGAAAATCTATCGGGACCCCATGACCAGCAGCCGGGAATGGGGCCTGGTGCGGGCCACCGACGGGGGCATTACCGGGGTGTTCAGCCCCTCCGAGCAGAAACCCCTGAAGGTTGCCGGCTTCGCCGCCTGGGATGCCCGCCTGGAGAACGCCGCCAAATACAGCGACTGGATTTTCGTCTACGAGGGCCGCCAGCGGCCCCTCATCCTGCCCCCCCGGGGCGCCCCCGCGCAGCCGGGCGGCGAGCAGCCCTTCATGTTTCCCCAGTTCCCCCAATGAGGAAGGCCATGATCCTGGAGATTTCGCCATGAGCGGTGCCGAAGCCCGGTCCGGCAAGGTCGGCAACCTCGGGGTCGCGCGCCAGTTCGCGGGCATGGAGCGGGGCGGCAGCGCCCTGTTCCAGCTCACGGAATCCCTGGTGGAGCCGGCCATGGTGCTGCTCACCCTCATCGGCCTCGCCCTCTGGTTCGAGGACCAGAGGGAGCAGGCCCATTACATCGTCCTGGCCGTGCTGCTTTTCGCCCTCACCTTCCCGGGCAAGCGGCTTTCCCAGGGCTCCATCCGGGCCTGCGTCCGGGACGTGGTCCTGGGCTGGACGGGGCTGGCCAGCCTGGTGCTCGCCTTCGGCTGGGCCACCGGCTTCATCCAGCTCTTCCCCCAGCGCCTCGTCATCCTCTGGCTGTGGCTGGCGCCGGCGGCCCAGATCGGCGGACACCTGGCCTTCCGGGGGGTGGCCGGCCTCATTGTCAGCAGCCGCCTGAGCTACCAGCGGGCCATCATCGTCGGCTGCAACGGGCAGGGCCGCCAGGTGGCCCGGGAAATCGTCACCCACCCCATGCTCGGCCAGCGGGTGGCGGGCTACTTCGACGACCGGGAGGCGCTCCGGGCCGGCGCCGGCACCGCGCCGGTCCTCGGCAAGCTGGAGGACGTGGCGGACTACGTCAAGCGCTACGACGTCCAGGTCATCTACCTGGCCCTGCCCATGGCTTCCCAGCGCCGCATCCTCACCCTCCTGGACAGCCTGCGGGACACCACCGCCTCCATCTATTTCGTCCCCGACGTCTTTGTCACCGACCTCATCCAGGCCCGCATGGACGCGGTGGGCCGCATGCCGGTGGTGGCGGTCTGCGACACCCCTTTCACCGGCATCAATGGCGTCATCAAGCGGGGGAGCGACATCGTTCTCTCCCTGCTTATCCTGCTCCTCATCGCGCCGCTCCTGGCCGTGGTGGCGGTGCTGGTCAAGGCGACCTCCCCGGGGCCGGCGATTTTCAAGCAGCGGCGCTACGGCCTGGACGGCAAGGAAATCATTGTCTACAAGTTCCGCTCCATGACGGTGTGCGAGGACGGCCCGGAGATTGCCCAGGCCCAACGCGAGGATCCCCGCATCACCCCGGTGGGGCGCTTCATCCGCAAGACCTCCATCGACGAGTTGCCCCAGTTCTTCAACGTCCTCCAGGGCCGCATGAGCATCGTCGGCCCCCGGCCCCACGCCGTCGCCCACAACGAGATGTACCGGAAGCTCATCAAGGGCTACATGGTCCGCCACAAGGTGAAGCCCGGCGTCACCGGCTGGGCCCAGGTGAACGGCTGCCGGGGGGAGACCGAGACCCTCGACAAGATGGAGGCCCGCATCGACCTGGACCTGGAATACCTGCGCCACTGGTCCCTGCGCCTGGACCTCTACATCATCGCCCGGACGGTCATCCTGGTGTTCAAGGATGCGAGCGCCTATTGATCTGGCGCTTTGCCTCGCCCTCTTGATCGGCCTCCTGCCCGGAGCCGCCGCCGGGGCCGGCAGCCCCTACCGCCTCACCGTCGATCCCCGGGAATACCGGCTGCGGATGCCGGGGCCGGCGCCCCGGCCGGACAACGGCGTGGATGCCCTCATCGAGCGCCAGGCCCGGGCCCGGGGCCTCGATCCCGCCCTGGTGCGGGCCATCGTCCGGGCCGAGTCGGGCTTCCGGACCGATGCCGTCTCCCCCAAGGGGGCGGTGGGGCTCATGCAGGTGATGCCGGACACCGGCCGGCGCTTCGGCGTCGCCGACCTCAGGAATCCGGCGGCCAACCTGGAGGCCGGCACCGCCTACCTGGACTACCTCCTCGGCCTCTTCGGCGACCTTTCCCTGGCGCTCGCTGCCTACAACGCCGGGGAGGGGGCCGTGCAGGGCCACGGCAACCGGATTCCCCCCTATCCGGAGACCCAGGCCTATGTCCGGGGTATCCTGCGCCGGTATCATGGTCCCGGCCCGGTGCCCGTCGGGCGCTTCTATCTCGAGGGCACCCGGCTGGAGAAGGCCGGACTGGCGGCCTATCGCTTGCGAAAAGACCCCTGGCGGGACGGTCCCGGGCCGTTCTGATCCCCCGCCGGGGCCGACAGAATGGAGGAAGAAAAAATGCTCCACCCGCCGTGCCCCTTGCCTTCCTACGTCGCCGCGGACAAGCTCGGCCCCTGGGAAACCTACCTGGAGCAGGTCGCCCAGGTGACGCCGCTCCTCGCCCCCTCCCTGCAGCCCTGGATCGAGACCCTGCACCGGCCCAAGCGCATCCTCATCGTCGATGTGCCCATCCGCCTGGACAACGGCGAGATCGCCCATTTCGAGGGCTACCGGGTGCAGCACAACACCTCCCGGGGCCCCGGCAAGGGGGGCGTGCGCTACCACCAGGACGTCAGCCTGCCCGAAGTCATGGCCCTGGCCGCCTGGATGAGCGTCAAGAACGCGGTGGTCAATCTCCCCTACGGCGGCGCCAAGGGGGGCGTCCGGGTCGATCCCCGCCTGCTCTCCATCGAGGAACTGGAAAGGCTCACCCGCCGCTACACCAGCGAAATCAACATCATGATCGGCCCCGACCGGGATATCCCGGCCCCGGACGTGAACACCAACGCCCAGGTCATGGCCTGGATGATGGACACCTTTTCCATGAACCAGGGCCGCACCAGCACCGGCGTCGTCACCGGCAAGCCCATTTCCGTGGGGGGCAGCCTGGGGCGCCAGGATGCCACCGGCCGCGGCGTTTTCGTGGCCGCCCGGGAGGCGGCCCGCCAGCTCGGCATCCCCCTGGCCGGCAGCCGCATCGCCATCCAGGGCTTCGGCAACGTGGGGGAGGCGGCGGCCCGCATCTTCGCCGGGGCCGGGGCCCGGGTGGTGGCGATCCAGGACGTCACCGGCTCCATCTGCAACCCGGCGGGCATCGACCTGGCGGCGCTGCGGGCCCATGTGGCCCAGTTCAAGACCCTGATCGGGGCGCCGGGGACGGAGGCCATCACGGGCGAGGAATTCTGGGCCGTGCCCTGCGAATTCCTGGTGCCCGCCGCCCTGGAGGGGCAGATCACCACCGCCAACGCCCCCAACCTCGCCGCCCGCATCGTGGTCGAGGGGGCCAACGGCCCCACCACCCCGGCGGCGGACGCCATCCTGGAGGAGCGCGGCATCCTGGTGGTGCCCGACGTGCTGGCCAACGCCGGCGGGGTGACCGTCAGCTACTTCGAGTGGGTGCAGGATTTCTCCAGCTTCTTCTGGACCGAGGAGGAGATCAACCAGCGCCTGGAACGCCTCATGACCGAGGCCTTCAACGCCGTCTGGCAGGTCTCCCGGGAGCGCCGGCTGCGGCTGCGGACGGCGGCCTTCGTGGTCGGGTGCAGCCGGGTGCTGGAGGCGCGGGCGATCCGGGGGCTTTATCCCTGAACCACGGGGGGCGGCGCGCCGGGACAACCCGGACATCAAGGCCAGCCTCCCGCTCTCGCCGTTTACAACTTCTTTACGCGCCACTTTCGTATTTCTACGCTTTTTTTCTGTCCATTCCCTTAGCCTGATAGGGAAAGGAGGCAAGACATGGCCGGCGACAGTCACATCACCCGTGGGAAGGCATACGCCTGGGCCCTGGCCGCCTCCCTGTTGACGGCCGGGGTAGCGACCCTGCTGCGGCATGTCCTCGACCTGGCCAACATCGTGATGCTGTTCCTGCTTACGGTGTTCCTGGTGGCCCGCTGGCTCGGCCGGGGGCCGGCCGTCATGGCCACCTTTCTGAGCGTGGCCCTGTTCGATGTCTTTTTCGTCCCGCCCCGCTTCTCCTTCGCGGTCAGCGACGTCCAGTACCTGGTCACCTTCGCGGTCATGCTGGCGGTCGGGTTGGTGACGGCGGAGCTGACCACCGGGCTGAAGCACCAGGCGGAAGTGGCCCTGCAGAAGGAACGGGATGCCCATGGCCTCTACGAGCTGGCCCGGGACCTGGCCGGCGTCATCGGCCTGGAGCAGCTGGAGGCAGCCCTGGGCCGCTACCTGAGCGGCTTGGGTTTCGAGGCCGCCCTCCATTTCCTGGACGACCAGGGGCACCTGCCCTCCCTGGCCGACAAGCCGCTGCCCCTGCGCCTCGCCCTGATGGCCACGGCCCAGGGGGAGCCGGTGGAGATGGATGATCCGGGCGACCTCTCGCGGCTCGTCATCCCCTTGAAGGGCCCGATGCGGGTGCGCGGCGTCATGATCGTCGGGGCGGCCGACCTGGCGAACCTGGCCACGGATCGCCAACTCCTCGGCACCGTGGCTTCCCTGGTCGCCCTCACCGTGGAGCGGCTCCATTACGTCGACGTGGCCCAGGCGAGCCAGATCGAGGTGACTTCCGAGCGCCTGCGCAGCTCGGTCCTGTCGGCCCTTTCCCACGATCTCCGCACCCCCCTGACCGCCCTGGTCGGGATGGCCGACTCCCTGGCCCTGAGCCGGGAAACCATGAGCGAAGCGACCCGCAGCCTGGCCGCCGGCATCCGGGACCAGGCCCGGGCCATGAGCCATCTCCTGGGCAACCTCCTCGACATGGCCCGCCTCCACGCCGGCAAGGTCCAGCTGCGCCGGGAATGGCAGCTCTTCGAGGATGTGGTCAGCGCGAGCCTCCATCTCCTGCGGCCCAACCTGGGGGATCATCCCGTCCAGGTGGGCCTGCCGCCGGACATGCCCCTGGTGGAATTCGACGCGGTCCTGCTGGAGCGGGTGGTGTGCAACCTGGTGGAGAACGCCGCCAAGTATTCCCCGCCCGGCTCGTCCATCGAAATCCGGGCCTTTGTCGACGGCGACCGGGCCGGCATCTCGGTCTGCGACCAGGGCCGGGGCTTCCCCCCGGGCCAGCTGGAGCGGGTCTTCGGCCTGTTCGAGCGGGGCCAGGCCGAATCGTCCACGCCGGGGGTGGGGCTGGGACTGGCCATCAGCCGCGCCATCGTCGAAGCCCATGGCGGCACCATCGTCGCCGCCAATCGCCCGGAGGGAGGCGCCTGCGTGACCCTGCGGCTGCCCCTGGGAACGCCCCCCGCCATCGAGGCGGAACCGTCCGAAATCCAGGAGAAGAAGCCGTGACCCCGGAAACCAACGTGCTCCTCGTCGAGGACGAGCCCCAGATCCGCCGCTTCGTGCGGACGACCCTGGAGGGCGAGGGCTGCCGCGTCTTCGAGGCGGAGAGCGGGCAGCGGGGGCTGATCGAGGCGGGCACCCGCAAGCCGGACCTCCTGATCGTGGACCTGGGCCTGCCCGACATGGACGGCGTCGAGCTGATCCGGGAATTCCGCAGCTGGTCCGAGGCGCCGGTGCTCATCCTTTCCGCCCGCAGCGACGAGCGGGACAAGGTCGAGGCCCTGGACGCCGGGGCCGATGACTACCTGACCAAGCCCTTCGGCGTCGGCGAACTGGCGGCCCGGGTGCGGGCGCTGCAGCGCCGCCGGCTGAAGGGGTTGGAGGCGTCGCCCAAGGTCAGTTTCGGCCGGGTCGAACTGGACCTTTCCCGGCGCACGGTGCTCCGGGATGGCCAGCCGATCCATCTCACCCCCATCGAGTACCGCCTCCTGGGGGTCCTGGTGGGCAATGCCGGCAAGGTCATGACCCACCGCAGCCTGATGCGGGAAGTCTGGGGGCCGAATTACGGCGACAGCGGACACTACCTGCGCATCTACATGAGCCACCTGCGCCAGAAACTGGAGGCCGATCCGGCCCAGCCCGTCCATTTCCTGACCGAAACCGGCGTCGGCTACCGGTTCCAGCCCTGATCCCGGAGAAGATCCATGCAACAGAAGAAAGGCCGCACGGCCGCCCTGGCCGTGGCCGCCCTCGGCGTGGTCTATGGCGACATCGGCACCAGCCCCCTCTACACCATGAAGGAAATCTTCGGCGGCGAGCACTACCCGGTGCCCATCACCCCGGGGAACATCCTCGGGATGCTGTCGGTGATCTTCTGGTCCCTGATCGTGGTCATCTCGGTCAAGTACGTGCTCTTCATCATGCGGGCCGACAACAAGGGCGAGGGCGGCATCATGGCCCTCATGGCTCTGGTGCTGCGGGGCCTGGAAAACCGTCCCGGCCTGGCGTCCTTCCTCATGATGCTGGGGCTGTTCGGGGCGGCCCTCTTCTACGGCGATAGCGTCCTGACCCCGGCCATCTCGGTGCTTTCCGCCGTCGAGGGGCTGGAGGTGGCGACGCCAGCCTTCAAGCCCTACATCGTGCCCATCGCCCTCGGCGTCCTGGCCGCCCTGTTCGTCGTCCAGAAACACGGTACGGCCCGGGTCGGCGGCCTCTTCGGGCCCATCATCGTGGTCTGGTTCGCCACCCTGGGGCTGCTGGGCGTCCTGCAGATCGGCCATCACCCGATGGTGCTGGCGGCCCTCGATCCCCGGCACGCCGCCGGCTTCTTCCTGGCCGACCCGGTCCACGCCTTCTTCTCCCTGGGGGCGGCCGTCCTGGCCCTGACCGGTGGCGAGGCGCTCTATGCCGATATGGGGCATTTCGGCCGCAAGCCGGTGCAGTACGCCTGGTTCGGCATCGTCCTCCCCGGCCTGGTGCTCAACTACTTCGGCCAGGGGGCCCTGCTCCTGGCCGACCCGGCGGCGGTCCAGAATCCCTTCTACCTGATGGCTCCCGCCTGGGCCCTCTATCCCATGGTGGGGCTGTCCACCGTCGCCACCGTCATCGCTTCCCAGGCCGTCATCTCCGGCGCCTACTCCATGACCCAGCAAGCCATCCAGCTGGGCTACGTGCCCCGCTTCGAGATCCAGCATACCTCCCAGCAGGAGATCGGCCAGATCTACCTGCCGGGGATCAACTGGGCCCTGCTGGTGGCGGTGGCCGTGCTGGTGGTCGGCTTCGGCTCCTCCACCCGGCTGGCGGCGGCCTACGGCATCGCGGTGACCGGTACCATGGTCATCACCACCATCCTGAGCTTCGTGGTGGTGCGCAACGTCTGGCGCTGGGGCCTGCCCCTGAGCCTCGGGGTGGTCGGCTTCTTCCTGGCCGTGGACCTGGCCTACTTCTCCTCCAACCTGACCAAGATGCACCAGGGCGGCTGGTTTCCCCTGGCCCTCGGCCTTCTGGTCTTCATCGTCATGACCACCTGGAAGCGCGGCCGGCAGCTCCTGACCGCGCGCCTGTCCGAGAGCTATCTCTCCATGGGCGATTTCATCACCAGCATTGACAACTACGACGTCCCCAGGGTGCCCGGAACCGCCGTCTTCCTGACCCCGTCGCCGGAGGTGGCGCCCCATGCCCTGCTGCACAGCCTCAAGCACTACAAATGCCTCCATGAGCGCATCGTGGTAGTGTCGGTCCAGGTTTTCGACGTACCCATGGTGCCGGACATCGACCGGGTGGAGGTCAAGCAGCTGGGGGCCGATGTCTGGCGGGTCATCGTCCAGTACGGATTCAAGGAGGAGCCGGACATCCCGGCGGCGCTCGCGTCATGCAAGGACGCCGGCCTGGAGATCGACATGATGGAGGCCTCCTTCTTCCTCGGCCGCGAGACCCTGATCCCGAGGCTGGATTCCGAAATGGCCTTCTGGCGGGAGAAGCTGTTCGTGGCCATGTTCCGCAACGCCGGCAGTGCGGCGAGCTACTTCAAGCTGCCGCCCAACCGGGTGGTGGAACTGGGGGCCCAGATCGTCCTGTAGCTCCGATCCGGGGGCTTTATCCCTGAACCCCCTTGACAGTAGGGCCCAGTTACATAGAATTCCTTAGGGTATTACCTTTGTAATAGCCCTGGCCAGGGTCGTGGGCAGCCCCCACGGCCGGAAAACCGCCGTTGTTCCGCAAGAAGAACCAAGCTTCACAGGCTGCAGCAGCAGCCGTCGGGAGTCCGTCACCCAGGAGGAGGACCAGGAAGATAGGGCTCAGGGCTCGCCCTGGGGCACCGTATTCATTGGTTCGAAAGATTTGCCTGAGATGGAATCCCGGAAAACCGAGCAGTCGAAACTGCCCTGGAGTGCCGTCCCCCGCCGCCGGGCGTCGGACTGGCTGATCGGTCGGCTGCGGCTGCCGATCATCATCGCTTCGGTCATCTCTTCGCTGACCTATGCCGATATGGGCCATGCGGCGCCCACTCCAGGCAAGAAGCCTTTCAGCAGCCGCCAGCAGGGGCTCAGGATCCAGGTGGAAGGCGGCGGCTGGGGCCAGGTTCCCAAGGCCGCCATCGAGACCGTCCTCTATTCGGTCGCCGACGAGCTGATGGCCCGGCTGCCCAGGAAACTGGCCACCCCCATCGTGGTCACCCACACCGAAAGCAGCCCCATCGCCCTGTACGAGCGGGGGCCCCAGGGCGAGTACCTGATCCGCCTGCATGCCTCGGGGGAGGACTGGCAGTTCTATGTGTACGAGTTCGCCCACGAGCTGTGCCACCTCCTCTCCAACTACGAGGAAAACGTCGGCGCCGACCCCACCAAGTACAACCAGTGGTTCGAGGAGACCCTGTGCGAGACGGCCTCCCTCTTCACCCTGAAGAACCTGGCCACCACCTGGGAGGCGGCGCCCCCGGGTCCCGAGTGGGTGGCCCAGGCCGGCAAGCTGCGCCGCTTCTTCAACCTGCTCATCAACGAGGCGCACCGGCAACTGCCGCCCAACTCGCCCCTGGCGTCCTGGCTGCGGACCAATGAGGAAGCCCTGAAGCGGGATCCCTACCTGCGCAAGAAGAACGAGGTGGTGGCCAACCTGCTCCTGCCGCTGTTCGAGAAACACCCGGAAAACTGGGATGCCCTGACCTACCTCAACCTCAACCCCACCGACGCCCGCAGCAACTTCCAGCAGTACCTGAACCACTGGTACCAGAATGCCCCCGATGAGCACAAGCTGTTCGTCAGCCGCATCCTGACCGTCCTTTTGCAGGACGGGAAGCCGCCCCTGGCGGCGCCGCTCATCGCCAGCGGCGGGGCCGGAGCGGGCGTTGCCGGGGTGCCTGGGAAGGATGAAGGAGGGCCGCGCCGGGCGAGATGACTTGCGGCCTGGGCCCCGGTCGCCTGTGGGACAGCCGGGTATGACATATCTCTGTTGCAGCCGTCATGCCGCGGGACCAGAATGAGTCACCCCCATTCGGATGGTGACATCATGAAAATCCTGCCTGCCCTGTCTCTCTCGGTCCTGCTTCTCGCTTCTACTGGCGTCATGGGTGCTCCCTTCTGTTCGGTGAAGGGCACCGACCGCTCCTGCAAGTACGCCGACCTCCAGAGTTGCCAAGCTGCCGTCGGATCGGACGGCACCTGCGTTGCCAATACCGCCAAGCAGAAGCCCAAGCCGCAGGGGGCACCGCCGATCATCCTCGAAGGCAATCACGATGTGGCGTTCACCGGGCCGCGGGTATCGGAGGCCCTGCCTGTCGATCCAAGGGAACCCCGGTCAGGACGAGAACGCTCTAGCAGGTGACCAGATCGGTGTGGGCGAAGCCCTTGGTGTAGTCGAGCACCGAGATCGCCACCGGCGTGGGGCTTGCCGCGGCGACGGGCTGTCAGGGCTTCCGACTCGCACCCCGGTCCCTGCTGCTGTCGAAAACCTTTACACCGCCTGCCTCGCCAGGACCGCCCCGAAAACGGAACCGCCTGTATTCAAGGAGATGCGGGCAATGGCGCGCTTCTTGCCCCTTTGGGTCGGGTAAGGGACCGTGCCCAGCATCCTGCCCATGAGCAAGTTTTCCATCGTCTGCTGCATCGAAGCTGGCCGGCTCGAATACGAGACCTGCCTGATGCTGGCCACCTGGCGCCAGTTCGGAGGGGATTTTTCCGATGCCGAATGCTTCGTCGTGCGGGGGCGAAGCGGCACTGAAATCTCGGATGCGTCCCGGGCCTTCATCAGGGAGATGGGGGCGAATTACGTCTTTGCCCCCGAATACAACCCGGCCCCGTGGTTCAATTACTCCAACAAGATCTGCGCCGTGCGCTTCCTCCAGGAGGCGGCAGGAACGGAATACCTGGTCTGGCTCGATTCGGATGTGCTGATCGCCGGAAATCCCTTCCGCCATATCGGTGACGGGATCGATTTCGCCGGCCGGTGCGAGTATTTGCCGCCGGCGGTTCATTACGGCAATGGAACCCATATCCCCTACTGGGAGAAGATATCCCGGCTATTGGGCTGCAACTACGACGAAATTCCCTGGTTCGACCTGGATTTTCCCCGGGCGAGGCTGAAGCTGTTCTTCAACTCCGGGATTTTTGTCTGGCGAAAAAGCTCCGGCTTTGCGTCCAACTACTGCGCGGCCTTCGAGAAAATACTCAAGAGCCGCTATGCGACCCGGGACGGCAGCGCCTGGTACGCGGACCAGGTCTGCCTGTCGCCCATCGTGATCGGCAATGGCTACCGCTGGCAGCACTTGGATATCCAGGATCATCCATTATTCGAAGTCGCTGTACGGTGATAACAGGCCGGCTTTCCTGCGGCGGCTGGCGGACGAGCTCCCCGCCGTCCATCAGGAGTTCGAGCGCTTCGAGCGCGAGTTTTCCTTCCAGAACAGCCCGTCCGGCCGTGATCTCCTGACCCTGTACCGCCGGATCAGGCAGCGGATATTCATGTACACCGTCCGGCCCATCGTCAGCCGCTGATCCCGTCGGTTCGTGTGCTTGGTAAGTCCCAAAAAGGGGGCTATCATTCCTTTTTTGGGACTTACCGAGATTGCCGTGCAGCCCCTGACGCTCAGCGATGCCCTGTTTACCGCTACCCAGCAGAAGGTGCTGGGTCTTCTCTATGGCAAGCCTGACCGGAGTTTTTATGCCAATGAGATCGACCGCTGGGCAAAGGTCGGCAAAGGGAGCTTGATGCGCGAACTGGAACGGCTGCAGAGGGCCGGCGTGCTAACCCTGAGCCGCCAAGGCAACCAGACCCATTACCAGGCTAATCCGGACTGTCCGATCTACGGGGAGCTGCTGGGCATCGTCCGCAAGACCTTCGGCATCGGCGAGCAGTTGCGTGCCGCACTGGCGCCCCTGGCCGGGCAGTTGGCGTGGGCCTTCGTCTACGGATCCATTGCCAAGGGGGAAGAGCATGCCGGCAGCGATATCGACCTGATGCTGATCGGGGAGAACCTGAGCTACAGCGACGTGATGGAACGTCTGATGCCGGTGGAGGAATGCCTTGGCCGCGCCATCAACCCGACGCTTTATACTCCGGCAGATTGGCTGGCCAGGAAGACCGCCGGCAATAGCTTTGTCCTGCGGGTGTCCGAGCAGGAGAAGATCAATCTGATCGGCAGCGAGTCGGAGGAATCTGCGGATGAGCGGTAAGGACAACCTGGAAAACCTGGTGCGAAGCGGCGGCCTCAAGGCGGAACCACCGGATCGCAAGGAGTGCGAAGGCCTGTTGCTCTCCGCCATCGACCGCCTGAAGGACGCCCACAACCCGGCATTGTCTTTCGCCAGCCGCTTCGATTTGGCCTATAACGCTGCCCACGCGCTGGCGCTGATGGCGTTGCGCTTGCAGGGGTATCGCTCGGACAAGCGCTATCTGGTGTTTCAGTGCCTTCCCCATACTCTCGATGTGGGCAAGGTGCAGGTTCGCCTGTTTGCGCTCTGCCATGAACGCCGTAATCTGGCGGAGTATGAAGGTTACATGGATGTGGACGACGCTTTGCTGACCGACCTGGTCGCCGCCGCTGACAGCCTTCTGGCCCTGGTGCAAAAAGTCATGGCCGATGTGTGAGACGGGAGCAGGTCCTGCGTTGACGCATACGGGCGTGTGGTTGTCCCGCAAATGCTGAAATGCAAGACCTGACCCCATGACCCACGCATCAGGAGTTCGAGCGTTTCGAGCGCGAGTTTTCCTTCCAGAACAGCCCGTCCGACCATGATCTCCTGACCCTGTACCGCCGGATCAGGCAGCGGATTTTCATGGCTACTGTTCGGCCGATCGTCAGCGGATGATCCTGCCGGGCTGGCCAATGCCGGCGGACCTGATCATTTCCACGCTGTTTCGAAGCGGCTCCACAGCGCCTTTACTAATTCGTGTTTGGCTTCCTGATTTCGCAAAGCCTCCTGGCCAGGTGACATGCTCATCAGCTCATCGAGCCAGGCGGCGTACCACGCCTTGAACGCCGGCAATGCTTCCGGCTTGATCTGCACCTCCTTCAGCGCAGCCTCGTAGTCCTTGTCTGCTTCCTGCTTCGCTGCAAGCTTGCATTGTTCGACTTCCTGGATCTTCTCTGCCGTGACCGGGCGGTCTTGGGCCTCCTTCGTCAGGGTTACCACAGCGACTTGGCATCGGACGATATTGGCGTTCGCGCCCACTCTCAAGGCGGAGATGGGGATTTGCTCGCAGTAAGCAAGCGGCGCGTGAGCAAGGCCAACGAGCAGGGCTAGAACAAGAACACGCATGATCACTTCCTGAAGTTGTTAACACTTCAAGCAAGTTAGGTCGCAGTTCCAGGGCTTGCCATACACGAGACTACTTAAAGGTAAGGAGGGACTCGCCCAGGCTGTGGCCAGTAGCACGGGGCGTCGATACAGCCCCGTCAGGTCCGTTGGCAAGGCCTAGCCCAGATCACCGTCGGCTTTCGGAGTCAGAAGTCCAACAGGAGCTCCCGGCCAGAACCGGCCCCTCGCGGTTGCTATGCACTTTGAATTGCGGCACGATCAGCTGAAAACTTTCAGTCGGGGGTCGGATGCCACCTATTCTGATAGCCATGCTGCTCGCTCTGGGCGTTGCCATACTCGGTGCGAATCTGGTGGCAACTACGCGGGTCGTGCGAAGTGGCTACGGCTCTTGGGGGCAACAGGCGGCGCAAGTCGCATTCATTTGGCTCTTGCCTGTGCTGGGAGCGGCGGTGCTTATTTCATTAACCCGCTCCAACCTTCAGCCAGGGAGTTGTTGCTATCCGAAAGAGAAGGAAGAGCCAGAGGATGTCGCTGTAGCACACCCTGACTATTCATCGTCTGATTAACGAGGGAAAGCCACTATTTGGCGGTTCACGGCCATGAGCGGACAAATGATCTATAGGCTGGAAGCAGTCATTGGCTAATGCCAACGACATTGGCTGCGGCGCCCATTTGTCGCACAATTGGATTCTCACAATTGCCTGTAGAACCAATCATGACTCGGTTGTGTTTTGGATCCGTGTTGCTCGCCGTTTCTATCCCTTTCGGAGCTATCAACGCAGCCGAAGTCATTGTTAATGGCGAAAAGGTCCAATCCCGTATCTATGTGAATGAGTTTGTGTGCGATGGATACAGCATTCTGATTAAAGAAGATCGGTTTCCCTATGAGGTGGAGGACGACATTGAGAAGAACTCGGTGCCCGTTCTCCCCGGTTTTTTTGGGAACGGAGTAACGGTTGGGGCCGCCGCTTTTGTGAAGAAAAATGGGATAGAGCATCCCATTCCCGACGTCAGCAAGGAGTACCAGAAGAGCGGAAAGCTGTTGAATGACGGGCGAGTCTACCTACCTGGCTTGGGGT
>JAGTRP010000031.1 GCA_018261935.1 Rhodocyclaceae bacterium | reverse complement strand
GTCGCGGATGCCAACATGCTGGCCGCCGCCGCCGTGGCCGGGAAGCTGGCTACCCGGGCGGATGCCAGCAAGCACCAGGGCGACTTCCGGAAGATCGTGCAGGGGGTGGACGACACTCTCGACGCGGTCATCGGGCCGCTCAATGTGGCCGCCGACTATGTGGATCGCATCTCCAAGGGCGACATGCCGCCCAAGATCACCGACAACTACAACGGCGACTTCAACACCATCAAGAACAATCTCAACCAGGCGATCGAAGCCATCAATGCCCTGGTCGCCGAGGCCAAGGGCCTGGAAACCGCCGCCGTCGAGGGCCGGCTCGCCACCCGGGCGGATGCTTCCCGCTACCAGGGCGACTACCAGGCCATCGTCCAGGGGGTGAACAACACCCTGGATGCGGTCATCGGGCCGCTGAACGTCGCCGCCAAGTACGTGGACGACATCTCCAAGGGCAACATCCCGGCCAAGATCACCGACACCTACAACGGCGATTTCAACAACATCAAGAACAACCTCAACCAGGCCATCGAGGCGGTCAATGCCCTGGTGGCGGACGCCAATCTCCTGGCCGCCGCCGCCGTCGCCGGCAAGCTCGAAACCCGGGCCGACGCCGGCAAGCACCAGGGCGACTTCAGGAAGGTCGTGCAGGGGGTCAACGACACCCTGGATGCGGTCATCGCCCCGATCAACGATGTCCAGCGCGTCATGGCAGCCATGGAAAAGGGCGACATGACCGAGACCATCGCCAAGGACTACCAGGGCGACTTCAAGGTCCTCAAGGATGCCATCAACAACACCATCGCCCGCCTGTCGGAGACGATCTCCCAGATCATCGCCGCTGCCGATGCGCTGACCAACGCCTCCGGCCAGGTCTCGGCCACGGCCCAGACCCTGAGCCAGTCCTCCAGCGAACAGGCGGCCAGCGTCGAGGAAACCACGGCGTCCCTGGAAGAAATGACCACCTCCGTGGCCCAGAACACCGAGAACGCCAAGGTCACCGACAACATGGCATCGAAAGCTGCCAAGGAAGCCGGTGAAGGCGGCGACGCGGTGGGCAAGACGGTGGAGGCCATGAAGTCCATTGCCGACAAGATCGGCATCATCGACGACATCGCCTACCAGACCAACCTCCTGGCCCTCAACGCGGCCATCGAGGCGGCGCGGGCCGGCGAGCACGGCAAGGGCTTCGCGGTGGTGGCGGCGGAAGTGCGCAAGCTGGCCGAAAGAAGCCAGGTGGCGGCCCAGGAGATCGGCGAAGTGGCCGGCTCCAGCGTCAAGCTGGCCGAGAAGGCCGGGCAGCTGCTCACCGAAATCGTCCCGTCCATCCAGAAGACCTCGGACCTCGTCCAGGAAATCGCTTCGGCTTCCGAAGAGCAATCCACCGGCGTGGTGCAGATCAACAACGCCATGGGGCAGCTCAACAAGGCCACCCAGCAGAACGCTTCGGCCTCGGAAGAACTGGCTGCCACCGCCGAGGAACTGGGCGGACAGGCCGGTCAGCTGCAGCAGCTCATGGGCTTCTTCACGGTCGATGACGCCGGCCAGGGCGGCAACCGGGCCGCGGCTTCCAGCAGCGCCGCTGCAGCGCGGCCCGCCGGGAAGTCACGTTCCAGCACCCGCGCCGTGTCGGCTGGCGAAGCGGACTTCGAGAAATTCTGAGTCGAGGACATAACATGGAGCAAGCAAGAACCAGCCAACCACATGCTCAAGCGCCCGCCGTCGTGGCCGGGGCGGCCGATATCGCCCTGCAGCAGTACCTGACCTTCTCGCTGGGCAGCAAGATGTTCGCTGTCGCCATCCTGAACGTGAAGGAGATCCTGGAGTTCGGCACCATCACCAACATCCCGATGATGCCGAATTTCATCCGCGGCGTGATCAACCTGCGCGGAGCGGTGGTACCGGTCATCGACCTGTCCTGCCGCTTCGGCGGCGAGCCGACCACGGTCGGCCGCCGCAGCTGCATCGTCATCATCGAGATGCATGACGCGGACCAGAAGCAGGACGTGGGGATCATGGTCGACGCGGTATCCGAGGTGCTGGAGATCGCCGGCAGCGAAATCGAGCCGCCGCCGGCCTTCGGCGCCAAGATCCGCACCGACTTCATCGACGGCATGGGCAAGGTCGGCGGCAAGTTCGTCATCATCCTCAATGTCGCCAGGGTCCTGTCCACCGAAGAAATGGCCATGCTCACCCAGATGGCCAACGGGGAGGCGGCCGCCACCGCCGACGCCACCGCCTGAGTCGCGGCCGGGGACGGCGCCCTCAGGGTGCCGCCCCGCCGGCCGATACCCATCATGGTCGACTACGCCAGCCTGCCGGTCCGCGAAATCGAACGCCTGGCGCGAGTCATCCACCCCGGCGAGTGGGTGGTCGAGTCGGCCCGCCCCATCGCCACCCTCCTCGGCTCCTGCGTCGCGGTCTGCCTGTTCGACGGCGTCCTGCGGGTCGCCGGCATGAACCATTTCATGCTGCCCACCATGAGCAGGGGCAGCCACAGCGACGATGACATGCTGCTCGCCGGCGACGCCTGCATGACCTCGCTGCTCAACGCCCTCCTAGCCCGGGGGGCGGATCGGCGGCGCATCCAGGCCAAGGCCTTCGGCGGCGGCACCGTGGTGGATGCCGTGCCCCCGGCCTTCGCCATCGGCAAGCGCAATGCCGACTTCACCCGGGAATGGCTGGAGCGGGAGCGGATTCCCCTGGTCGCCTCGGACTTCCTCGGCCCCTGGTCGCGGAAGGTGGTGCTGATACCGGACACCGGCGACGCCTGGTGCAAGCGCATGGCCAGCAGCCTGGTGGACGCCAAGACGGTGGAGCGGGAAGAGAAGGCCTATGCCGATGCGCTGCGGCAGCAGCCTGAAGCCAGCGGCAAGAAGATCGAGCTGTTCTGATGGAATTCAGCGTCACCGACCGGGAATTCACCCTCTTCCAGCGCCTCATCTACAAGCTGGCCGGCATCTGCCTGGCCGACTCCAAGCAGCCCCTGCTGGTGGGCCGCCTGCAGCGCCGCCTGAACCACTACGGCTTCACCTCCTTCACCCAGTATTACCGCTTCCTGGCCGGCGGCGAGCATCCGGACGAAGTGCAGATCATGGTGGATCTCCTGACCACCAACGAGACCTATTTCTTCCGGGAGCCGACCCACTTCGACTTCCTGCGGGATGAGGTCCTGGCCCGGCGCCGCAGCGCCACCCTATTCCGCATCTGGAGCGCCGCCAGCTCCAGCGGCGAGGAGGCCTACAGCATGGCCATGGTGCTGGCGGAGCATCTCCCGGATGCGCCGTGGGAAGTCTTCGGTTCCGACATCAGCACCCGGGTCCTGGCCAAGGCCCGCACCGGCCGCTATCCCATGGAGCGCCACGAGGGCATTCCCCCGGAGTTCCTCGGCAGGTACTGCCTGAAGGGGGTGCGCTCCCAGGCCGGCTCCTTCATGATCGCCCCGGAAATCCGCGAGCACGTGAGCTTCGAGCAGATCAACCTGACCCGGCCCGTGGATGCGGCCGTCGGCCATTTCGAGGTCATCTTCCTGCGCAACGTGATGATCTATTTCGACCCCGAGACCAAGCGCCAGGTGGTCGCGAACCTGCTGCCCCACCTGAAGCCCGGGGGCCATTTCATCGTCGGCCATTCGGAAACCCTGAACGGTATCACCGAGGCCCTGCAGATCGTCCGTCCGACCATCTACCGGAAGCCCTGAAACCGCTGGCGCGGGGCCCGGAATTTTCGTGCCCCCCCTCTTTGCGCTACAGTCTTATATGTAGGCGCGCTACTGTCATATTCCCTGCCTGCGTCGACATGCCGAGAGGATTGTTTGCCATGGAAATGCTGAAACGCGGGATTCTGGCCATCGCGCTGCTCGCCGCGTCCTCCGTACCACCGGCGGCAGTCGCGGCTCCCAAGGCGCCGCCCATCGTCGTCGCCCATGTAGCCACCACCACCGGACGCTTCGCCCTCCATGCCGAAGCCGACCGCCGCGGGGTGGAGATGGCGGTGGACGAATTCAATGCCCAGGGCGGCCTCCTGGGGCGCGAACTGGTCCTGGTGTCCCGGGACCCGGGCATGGATGTCCGTGCCGCCGCCGGGGTAGCCGAGGAGCTGATCCGGGAAACCCGCATCGGCTTCATGGTCGGGGCGATCAACTCCGGCATCGCCGCCGCCATGTCGGCTGTGAGCCAGCGCCACGGGGTCATCTTCATCAACACCAATTCCTCGGCACCGTCGGAAGCGGTGGAAAACGCCCACCGCACCAAGTTCGTCTTCGACGCCAACGCCGCCAACTACAACCAGACGCTGCTCAAGTACGCCCTTTCCCGGAGCAAGTCGAAACGGGTGGTGCTGCTCACCGAGGACGACGAGTGGGGCCGCAGCAGCGCCGCCGCCTCGCGGCCCTACATCGCCGCCAACGGCGGCACCGTCGTCGGCGAGATCATCGCCCCCGAGACCCTCCCCGACCCGGCGGCCATCCTCCGGCAGGTGGCCGCCCATGCCGCCGACGTGGTGGCGGTCAATATCAGCGGCGACAACCAGATGAAGCTGTTCGCCCAGGTTCCGCCGGAAACCCTGAAGAAGCAGCACTGGGTGGTGGGCGAGGTGGACTGGGAAGACCTCTATCCGGCCCCCGGCACGCCCCGGCCCCTGTTCGGCGTCAAGTGGTCCTGGAACCTGAAGACGCCGGGGACGGCGGAATTCGTCGCCCGTTACCGCAAGCGCTACGGCCACACCCGCCTCGACTACCCCGGCCACGTCACCCAGGGCGCCTACCTGGCGGCCAAGGCCCTGTTCGACGCCATCCGCAAGGCCGGCACCACCGACAGCCACGTCGTCATCGCCGAGCTGGAGAAATTCCGCTCCCCCGCCCGGGAGCGCATGCAGGACGCCGACGCCTGGATGGACCCGGTCAGCCACCACCTGCAGCAGAGCACTTACGTGGCCACCTGGCACCCGGGGAGGAAAAACCCCGCCGAGGGCATCGAGATCCTCATGCACACGCCCCCCGACCAGGTGCGCTACGGCAAGGAAGCCGCGACCCGGCTGGAGTCCCTGGCCGACACGCCCCGCTACGTTCCCTGACCATGCGCTTCGGACTGATCCTCCGCCTCGCCCTGCTGGTGGTCGGCATCGAGCTGGCCGCCTTCGGCGCCCTGGGATGGTTCTACGTGGAGAAATTCAGTTCGGCGGCCAACGAGGAACTGCACACCCGGATCAGCCTGGTGGGCCAGCTGATCGCCAGCGAGGAGCTGGCGGTGAGCGTAGTTTCCCGCCAGTCCCTCATGGAAGACCTGCTGGGCGCCCCCTATCTGCGCGGCCTGGTCGTCGGCGGCAGCGGCCGGGTCATCGTCGCCACCCGGCCCGCCGACCTGGGCCGGCCGGTGGCGGACCTGGCCGGCATCGACCCGGCCTGGTTCTCCGATACCGCCGCCGAGGAATACTTCATCGAAGGGCCGGACACCCTGACCCGGGTCGCCCACATCCATGGCGGCTCCGGAGGATCGCCCCTCTTCTCCACCGCCATCACGGTCAGCACGGCCAGGCTCGACGCCCTCAAGGGATCCATCGCCCTGTGGGGTTTCCTGGGCTCCCTGCTGTTCATCCTGCTCAGCTCCGCCGCCATCGTCCTCGTCTCCCAACGCCTGATCACCCGGCGGGTGGCCTTGTCCCTGGCGGTGCTGAAAAAGGTCGAGAACGGCGCCCTCGAGGCGCGCATCCCGGCGGGCTCCCGGGACGAGCTGGGGCTGCTCCAGCAGGGCATCAATTCCATGACCGCCAAGCTCGGGGCGCTGCTCCAGGAGCACCGGCGCAACGCCGCGGACATGAAGAAGCAGAAGGAACTCCTTGGATCCGTGATCGAACACGCCCCCGTCCGGGTTTTCTGGAAAGACCGGGAATGCCGCTACCTGGGCTGCAATACCCTGTTCGCGCAGGACGCGGGCTATGCCGACCCCGCCGAACTGGTCGGCCTGACCGATTTCGACGTCAGCTGGCGGGACCAGGCCGAGCAATACCGGGCCGACGACCGCGACGTGATGGCATCCGGCTTGCCCAAACTGGAGTTCGAGGAGCCCCAGACCTCGGCGGGCGGACACTCGATCTGGCTGCAGACCTCCAAGGTCCCCCTGCGTGACGAGAACGACCAGGTGATCGGCGTCCTCGGCATCTACAGCGACATCACAGAAAGGAAGGCGGCCGACACCCAGCTCGAATTCCTCGCCCACCACGACACCCTGACCGGCCTGCAGAACCGCTTCAGCCTGCAGGGGCGGCTGGACCAGGCCCTGGCCACGGTGCGCCGGCAGCAAGGGGGCCTGGCGGTGATCTTCATGGACCTGGACCGCTTCAAGACCATCAACGACACCCTGGGCCACGGCGTGGGCGACGAGCTGCTGCTCCAGGTCGCCGCCCGCCTGAAGGAAAGCGTGCGGGACAGCGACATCGTCGCCCGCCAGGGGGGCGACGAGTTCGTCGTCGTCCTCACCGACGTGGACGGGACGGCGACCACCGTCCGCGTCGCCGAAAAGATCCTGGCCCGGCTGCGCCAGCCCTACTACATCAAGGGCCGCGAGCTGCACTCGACCCCCAGCATCGGCATCGCTCTCTACCCCGCCGACGGCGAGGACGCCGAGACCCTGATGAAGAACGCCGACACCGCCATGTACCAGGCCAAGGCCCAGGGCCGGAACACCATCAAGTTCTTCGCCGCCTCCCAGAACCGGGTGGCGCTGGAGCGCATGCAGCTGGAGAGCGACCTGCACCGGGCCCTGGAACAGGCGCAGTTCGAGCTCCATTACCAGCCCCAGGTGGACAGCCGGGGGCGCTTCGTCCGCTTCGAGGCCCTGCTGCGCTGGCGCCACCCCCGGGACGGCCTGGTGTCGCCGGCGCGCTTCATCCCCCTGGCCGAGGAGAGCGGCCTGATCCGGCCCATCGGCGAATGGGTCGTCGCCGAGGCCTGCCGTCAGCTGCGGGCCTGGCGGGAGGGCGGCCTCGGCCGCATCAGCGTCGCGGTCAATGTGTCCGCCGCCCAGCTGCGCTCCCCGACCCTGGTCGACAGCGTCGAGCGGGCCCTGGCGGAGCACGGCCTGTCCGGCGGCGACCTGGAGCTGGAAGTCACCGAATCGGTGGCCATGCACGATCCGGAAGCCAGCATCCGCCAGCTCGTCAGCCTGCGCGACCTGGGCATCCGCCTGGCCATCGACGATTTCGGCACCGGCTACTCCTCCCTGAGCTATCTCAAGCGCCTGCCCATCGACTCCCTCAAGCTGGACCAGTCCTTCGTGCGCGACATCGAGACCGACCCCAACGACGTGGCCATCTGCGCCGCCACCATCGCACTGGCCCACACCCTGGGGCTGACCGTGGTCGCCGAAGGCGTGGAAACGCCAGCGCAGCGGGACTTCCTCATCACGCAGCGCTGCGACTTCCTGCAGGGCTACCTGTTCAGCAAGCCCTTGCCGGCGGGGGAGGCCGCCGCCTTCGTCAGGCAACACCAGGGAAAAACCCGCCGCCGGGTCCGGCCCGTGCAGGCGGCGGACGGGTCTTGACCGCCAGTCACGTCCTTCACGGGTTTGGCGACGGAGTCCTGTCCAGGAGCCGCGGATAGCCTTTGCCAGGAACTCCGGCCCCTGGTTGGGGTACCAGAGGCATGGACAACAGCAACACCTCCCCTACGCCTCCCGAGCCGCCCCCGCCCCCACGCCGCCGGCTCCGGCCCCTCGCCCTCGTCGGGCTGGCGGCCCTCCTCCTGGCCGCCGGCGCCCCTGTCTGGCTGGCCACCACGGAGAGCGGCTTCCGGGCCTTCTGCACCCTGGCCTCTGCCGTGAGCGGCGGACGGCTGCGGCTGGTCCCCGCCGGCGGCGTCCTGGCCGGCCCTTTCGAGCTGGAGGAAGCCGTCTGGCACCAGCCCGGCATGACGGTGCGCATCAAGGATGCCAACGTCGATTGGTCCCCGGCGGCCCTGAGGCACCGCCGCCTGGACATCGCCCGCCTCGCCGCCGCCAACCTCCGGATCGAAACGGCGCCGGCTTCCGAGCCCCTTGCCCTCCCCGCCAGCCTGCGCCTGCCCCTGGCCGCCCGCATCGGGGAGTTCCGCATCGGTCGCCTGGAAAGGGGCGGCACCTTGCTGGCCGAGGACGTCGCCGGCGGCTTTACGAGCGACGGCGTCCGCCATCGCTTGACCGGGCTGCGGGCCCGGGCCGGCCCGGTCGGCCTCGCCGTCGATGCCGAACTGGAGGGCGATGCGCCCTTTCCCCTTTCCGCCACCGGCAGCGCCGCCGGGCAACTGGAGGGCCATCCCTTCTCCCTGACCCTGGAGGCCGGCGGCCGGCTCGCCGCCATCGATATCGCCGGCCAGGCGGGCGGCGCCCTGCAAGGCCGGCTGGCGGCCCTGGCCACCCCCTTTGAACCCCAGCCCTTCCAGCGCCTGCAGGTGCACCTGCGGGGGTTTGACCCGGCCACCTGGCTCCCGGGCGCCCCCGGCGCCACCCTCGACCTGGACGCCGACCTCCTGCCCCGGCGGGCGGCGGAATGGACGGTGAGCGGCCCCTTCAGCGTCATCAACCGCGCCCCCGGTCCGATCGACGCCCGGCGCCTGCCCGTGGAGCGGCTCAGCGGCCGGGCGGACTGGCGGGGGGAAGTCATCACCTTCAGCGGCCTTTCCGCCGCCCTGGCCGGGGGCGGCAGCCTCGCCGGCCAGGGGCGGCTGGCAGGCCGCCAACTGGATCTGGAACTGACGGCCAGCCGGCTCGATGCCGCGACCCTACATCCCCGCCTGCGGCCCACCCGCCTCGCAGGCCCCATCAACCTGCGCATCGGCCCGGCGGAACAATCCCTGGCCGCGGACCTGACCGATCCCCAATTCCGCCTCGCCGCCCGCCTCACCCGCCGGGGCGAGCGGGTCGACATCGCCAGCCTGCAACTCGGTGCCGGACCGGCCCGGCTCCAGGCCCGGGGCCACCTGGACCTCGACGCCGCCTACCGTTTCGAGGCCGACGGGGAACTGGCCCGCTTCGACCCCAGCCGCTTCGCCCAGGTGCCGGCGGCCAGCCTCAACGCCACCTTCACCGCGGCCGGCACCCTGCAGCCCCGGCCGGCGCTGGCCCTGCGCTTCGTCCTCGGCGACAGCCGCTTCAAGGGCCAGCCCCTGGGCGGCCGGGGGGAGGTGGATATCGCCTGGCCGACGGTGCGCAGGGCCGAGGTGCGCCTGGTTGCCGGCCCCAACCGCCTGGAGGCCCATGGCGCCTTCGGGCGGCCGGGGGATAGCCTGGCTATCCTCATCGACGCTCCCACCCTCGGTCCGTACGGCATCGCGGGCGGGCTGCGGGGTCAGCTGCGGCTGGCCGGCACCCCGGCGGCGCCGGCCTTCGGCGGCCGACTGCAGGCGGAGCGCCTGGGCCTGCCCGGCGGCGGCCTCATCCGCGGCCTGGAGGCCGAGGGGGAAAGCGGCGCCCGGGCCGGCGATCCCCTGCGCCTCGACCTGCGCATCGCCGCCGTGGACCTGGCGGAACGCCCCGATGCCGCCCAGGAGGTCTCGGTCCATGCCGAAGGCAGCCGAGCCCGCCATACCCTGCGGGCCGCCGCGGCGCTGGCCGGCCAGCGCCGGCTGACCCTCGCCGCTGCCGGCGGCCTGGCTGAAAGAGGCGGGGTGACCTTCTGGAGCGGCCAACTCGAACAAGGGACCCTGACCGCGGCGGACCCCAGCCAGAACCTCCGCCTCCTCCAGCCGGCCCCGCTACGCCTGGGGAGCGGCGAATGGGCCCTGGGCCCGGCGGAACTGGCCGGAGCGGAATGGCGGAGCCGCCTCCTGGCCAGCGCCGCCCGGGGCCGACTGCAGGCGGAAGCGAGCGGCGCCGGCGAACGGCTGGGGAAAATCGACGCCCGCCTGGAAGCCCGCCTCCAGGGGGCCTGGCGGCTCGCCCAGGAGGCCCCGTGGCAGGGCCGGCTGGATCTCGCCGCCGCCGACGTGGCCTGGCTGGGGCCGCTCCTCGGGGAAGATTGGCGCACGGCCGGCCGGCTCCAGGGAAATCTCCTGCTTGCCGGCACCCCGGCCCGTCCCCTGCTCAGCGGCCAGATGCAGGGCACGGGGCTGGGGCTGCGCATCCCGAGCCGGGCTCTGCAGCTGGAAAACGGCAAGCTGCAGGCCGACCTCGCCGGCGACCGGCTGCGGGTGGCGACCCTGGCCTTCGACAGCCGGCTGCGGCCCCTGCCGCCGGCCCTGCAGCGCTCCCCCAACACGCCCGCCGCCCTGACGGCCACCCCCGGCCGGCTGGAGATCAAGGGGGAGATCGGACTGGGGGGCCCCGGCCGCGCCGCCAGCCCGGAGAGGGGATTCCTCGACCTGCGCCTGGACCGGGTCGGCATCCTCCAGCAGCCGGACGAGTGGGTGGCCGTCTCCGGCGGCGGACGGCTGCACTGGCAGGGGGCAGTCCTGGCGGCGGAGGGAAAACTGCAGGTGGATGCGGGCTACTGGGAGCTGGCGAGCCTGGGCATGCCCCGGCTTTCCGACGACGTGGTGATCCGGACGGCAGGCCGCCCCCCGGCCACCCGCCCGAAGCTCGACCTCGATGTCGAGATCGATGCCGGCCCGGATTTCCACTTTTCCGGCGCCGGGCTCGAGAGCCGCCTGGCCGGCAGCGTCCACGTCAAGGCCTCCGGCCGGGACCTGCCCCGGGCCACCGGCACCATCCGGACCGTGGGCGGCAAGTTCGACGCCTACGGGCAAACGCTGGCGGTGACCCGGGGCATCGTCAATTTCCAGGGCTTCGTGGACAACCCGGGCCTCAACGTCCGGGCGGTGCGCCGGGGCCTGCCGGTGGAACCCGGGGTGGAGGTGACGGGGACGGTGAAGAAGCCGGTGGTGCGGCTCGTCTCCGACCCGGAGTTGCCGGAGGCGGAAAAGCTTTCCTGGCTGGTTCTGGGCCACGGCTCGGAGCAGATCGGCGGCGGCGATGCCTCGACCCTGGTGGCCGCCGCCAGCAGCATCCTCGGCCGGAACTCATCGGGGGGCGTCGTGCAGCAGTTGGAGCGGCGCTTCGGCGTCGAGGAATTTGGCGTGCGCCAAGGCAGCATCAGCGACACGGGCACGCTCCAGGCCACCAGCCGGGTAGCCGGTGGCAGCGCCTACAGCACCGCTCCCGGCATCACGCCGGGCACCACCGGCGACCAGATCGTCACCGTCAGCAAGCGCCTGGCCGCCAATGTGCTCCTGTCCTACGAGCAGGCCCTGGGCCGGACCGAGAACATCGTCAAGCTCACGGTCAACCTGAGCCGCCGGCTATCGGTGGTGGGGCGGGCCGGCAGCGACAACGCCATCGACCTCTTCTACACCTTGCGTTTCGGGAAGTGAGGCGCCTTGCTGCGCCGCCCGCGACAAGGCGCGCGACAGGGCTGCCGGGCTCGCGTACCCGGACTCCCTGGCGGCCCGCTTCAGGCCGAGCCCGGACTCCACGACCCGCCGGGCGATCAATAACCGCAGCCTGCCCAGGTACTTGCCGGGCGAGGTCCTCATCACGTCCCGGAACCTGACCGCAAACGATGTGCGGGACATTCCAGCTTCATCCGCCAACCGTTCGAGGGTCCAGTCCCGTTGCGGCGACGTGTGCATTGCGACCAGCGCCCGGGCAATCCGTGGATCGGCCAGTCCGTTGAACAGGCCATCCTGGGTTCTCGGGTGTGCGACCAATTGCCGCAGGAGGCCGATGAAAAGGATATCCCCGGCCCGGTTAAAGAGGGCGGGCTGGCCGCAACGGGGATCCAGGAGTTCCGACGAGATCAAGCCGACGACGTGGCCGAGCAGGGAGTCCGCCGCATCGAGGGACACGACCAGGGGCGCTGCGAATTCGCCGAGGAACAGCGCGGCAACCGGCCCGTCCATGAACGCCTTTGCGCCCATGACCGATGCAGGCGCCATGGAGTCCTCAATGCGCAGGGAATGCCCCACATCCGCCCGGCAAACGACGATGGCCGGCGCGCCGATCCCCATGGCCGTCGCGTCGGACAAGCGCAGGCGGACGAAGCCGGTGACGACCAGATAGATGTGGAGAAAGGATCCGGAGGAAGCCTCGATGCGGATGCCCCCTGCCTGAATGGCGGGATCGACCACCTCAACTCGAGGTGCAAGCCCTTCCAGCAGGGCCGAAAGCCGATCAAGGCGAGGCGTGGAGATCATTTGTACGAATTGCAAACATTCACGAACTGCTGACTGCTTATCGTACGCCAAGATTCCGCTGCCAGGGGGATGCACTCCTCCAGACCACGCCAACAACCGACTGGATGGGTGATCCCAATCGAAAGGAGCCGCAAATGAATGCCCGAGCCCTGTTACCCCGCTACCCCGTTCCCGCCCTAAATGTGCCCCTGACGGACGGCGGCCGCTTCGTCTTGGGCGCCGCGCCGGGGGAAGCCTTTGACCTCATCGTCTTCTATCGCGGCCTGCATTGCCCTATCTGCGCGAAATACCTGATCGAACTGGGGCGCCTTGTGCCGGAATTTGAGCAGCGGGGCGTTCAGGTCGTGGCGGTCAGCAGCGACGATGAGGCACGCGGCCGGGCGATGGCGGAGAAGCTCGGGTCCGGCGGACTGAAGATCGGATATGGCCTGAGCCTTAGATCCGCCCGGCAGTGGGGCCTGTATATCAGCGCATCCCGGGGAAAAACCTCGATTGGCATCGAAGAGCCGCCGTTGTTCAGCGAACCGGGGGTGTTCATCATCAAGCCGGATGGCACGCTCTATTACGGCGCCGTCCAGACGATGCCCTTTGCCCGCCCACAGTTCCGGGATCTATTGGGTGCCGTCGATTTCGCCCTGGCCAACGACTACCCGGCCCGGGGCGAATACACCACGGAAGTCTGACTCCCGATCAGGGCGAAAGCTCAGCCCTTGGCGACGGTCACCCGGTTGCGGCCCCCATTCTTCGATTCATAGAGGGCGGCATCGGCGCGGGCAACGAGATCGGCCGCCGATTCCCCGGGCTTGAGGCTGGCGACCCCCAGAGACACGGTGATATTGGCGACCACTTCGTTGTCGGCATTGCGCTTGATGCGGCATTTCTCCACCAGCATGCGGATCTTTTCCGCCAGTTGCCGCGCCCCTTCGATGGGCGTGTCGGGCAGGAGGACGACGAATTCCTCGCCGCCGTAGCGGGCGGCCGTGTCCTTGCCCTTGACGTTGGCCTTGAGAACCTGCGCCACGGCCCGGATCACCCGGTCCCCGAAAAGGTGGCCATAGGTGTCATTGACCCGCTTGAAGTGGTCGATGTCGGCCACCAGCAGGCTCGGGCCGGCCTCGTTGGGATCGGATTCCGACAGGCAGGCCGCGATCGCCAGGTCGAAGCCGCGGCGGTTCGCCAATCCGGTCAGCCCGTCGGCCAGGGCATCCTCCCGGGCCCGGACCACCTCCTGCCGCAACTCCTCGATTTCCCGGCGGCTGTCGTCGAGGCGGCCCTTGAGGGAAACGATGGAGCCCTGCATGTTGCGGGTGAGGCCGAGAATCGCCTCGATGCCGAGGCTGGACTCGGGACCCGACGAAGTCAGGTCCGCAGACCATTTTTCCAGGGCGCTGCCGAACTGGCCGGCCTGGTCGCCGGCCTTGGCGGCGGACCTCGCCATGTCCGCCATCACCCGCTGGAAACCCTCGCTGACCCGCTGCGCAACCTCCTCGCTGATGCGTGCCACATGCTTGTAATAAAGCTCGTAGGTGGCCTTCTCGTCGAGCACCTTGCCGCTCTGCTGGTATTCGTCGATGGCGGCCTTGAGGGCCGAGTTCCTGCCTCCGACGTACTCGTACCAGACGGCGTAGCTGATGGGATGGAGCGCCGCAGCCTGCTTCGCCATCAAAGGCAGCGCCAGCCTGAGGTACTCCGCGCTTTTTTCGACGCTGTCGCGATACTCCATTCTCTTCCCCTTGGTCCTTGGCGCTGCACGCGGTTCAGCGCCAGGCCCTAGGGGTCAATTTTAACCTCTGACGTTGGTAATGGGAAAACGCGGTTCCGGGGGGCGGGTGGCGTCCTGCGGATGTGCCGCCCTACCCATCCCCAAGATGCGCTCGCGCCTCATCCCGAGTCCCGTAGATATGCGGCACCACCTCCCGCCGGGTCAGCGCCTCCCCCAGCCTCATGCGCAGGAAGGTGCTGGACGTGTAGCGGGTGACCTCGTTGTAGTGCCGGTCCATGAGGCCCTTCACCATGCCGATGTAGTCCTCGACCAACTCCGGCAGGATGGAGAAGCGGTCGTAATTGACCACGGCGTTCACCTTGTAGCCCAGGGGCTCCAGCCGGTTTTCCACCTCCCGCTGGATGCACAGGATGTCGTCCTCGCTGCGGATCGAGAGGCCCTCGAAATTGACGAAGAAGAGGTTCTGCCCGGGGTCGTAGGTCAGCCGGTCCGCCAGGGGGATTTCGAGCATCCGGGGGCGGATGTCCATGGGCTCGTCCCGGAAGATGCGGGGGTCCATGAGGAGGGGCGGGGATTTCATGACCGGGACGAAATCCATCCGGTTCAGGATGTCCTTCTGGAGATCGACCCCGGGGGCGATTTCGATCAGCTCCAGGCCCTCGGTCCCCAGGCGGAAGACGCAGCGCTCGGTGACGTAGAGCACTTCCTTGCCCCACTTGGCGGCCTGGGACCCGCTGAAGGTGCGGTGCTCCACCTCCCAGACGAATTTCTTCGCCTTGCCGTCCTGGAGGATGTGGAGATCTCCGCCTTCGAGGCCGATCTGCAGGTCGCCGGTGGTGAAGGTGCCGACGAAGACCACCTTCTTGGCATTCTGGGAAATGTTGATGAAGCCCCCGGCCCCGGCCAGGCGCGGGCCGAATTTCGAGACGTTGAGGTTGCCCTCCCGGTCGGCCTGGGCCAGCCCCAGGAAGGCGATGTCGAGGCCGCCGCCATCGTAGAAGTCGAACTGGCTGGGCTGGTCGATGATGGCCTGGGTGTTGATGGCGGCGCCGAAATTGAGGCCCCCGGCGGGGATGCCCCCCACCACCCCGGGCTCGGCGGTGAGGGTCAGGAGGTCGATGATATTTTCCTCGGCGGCGACGCTGGCCACCCCTTCGGGCATGCCGATGCCCAGGTTCACCACGGCGTTGGCCTTCAGCTCCAGGGCGGCCCGGCGGGCGATGATCTTCCTTTCGCTCATGGCCATGGCGGGAATCATCGACGCCGGCACCCGCAATTCCCCCGAAAAGGCCGGGCTGTACTGCTCGATGAAGGTCTGCATGTGGTATTCGGGCTTTTCCGCCACCACCACGCAGTCCACCAGGATGCCGGGAATCTTCACTTGGCGGGCGTTGAGGGTGCCGCGATCGGCGATGCGCTCCACCTGGGCGATGACGATGCCCCCCGAGTTGCGGGCCGCCATGGCGATGGCCTGGGCCTCCAGGGTCAGGGCCTCCTTTTCCATGGTGATGTTGCCGTCCGGGTCGGCGGTGGTGCCGCGGATGATGCCGACGTGGATGGGGAAAGCCCGGTAGAACAGGTATTCCTCGCCGTCGATCTCCATCAGCCGCACGATGTCGGCGGTGGTGCGGGCATTGAGCTTGCCGCCGCCGAAGCGGGGGTCCACGAAGGTGCCCAGCCCCACCCGGGTCAGGGTGCCGGGCTTGCCGGCGGCGATGTCCCGGAAGAGGTGACTGATCACCCCCTGGGGCAGGTTGTAGGCTTCGATGCGGTCGGAGACGGCCAACTGCTGGAGCTTGGGCACCAGGCCCCAGTGACCGCCGATGACCCGCCCCACCAGGCCATCGTGGCCCAGGTGGTTGAGGCCCCGCTCCCGGCCGTCCCCCTGGCCGGCCGCGTAGACCAGGGTCAGGTTGCGGGGGCTGCCGAGGCCCTGGGCATCAGCCTCCTCTCCTTCCAGGAAGCGCTGCTCCAGGGCGACCGCGATGTTCTCCGGGAAGCCGATGCCGACGAAGCCGCCGGTGGCGATGGTGTCACCGTCGCGGATGAGGCGCACCGCCTCCCGGGCGGAAACCACCTTGCCGGTATCGGCCGCCCGCAGGGAAGCGGCCATGGGATGACGAGCCTGGGTCATGGTTTTCTCCTTTTCGTCATTATGCCGGCGTCAGACGATGCCGATGAGGTAGAAGGAGGCGATGACCACGAACACCGCCAGGGTCTTGATGACGGTGATGGCGAAGATGTCCTTGTAGGCCACCCGGTGGGTGAGCCCCGTCACCGCCAGCAGGGTGATGACGGCGCCGTTGTGGGGCAAGGTATCCATGCCGCCGCTGGCCATGGCCGCGACCCGGTGGAGGACCTCCAGGGGAATGCCGGCGGCCTGGGCGTTCTGGGTGAAGGTGTCGGCCATGGCGGCCAGGGCGATGCTCATGCCGCCGGAAGCCGAGCCGGTGATGCCGGCCAGGGACGTGACGGTAACGGCTTCGTTCACCAGGGGATTGGGGATGGTCTTCAGGCCCTCGGCCACGATCAGGAAGCCCGGCAGGGCGGCGATGACGGCGCCGAAGCCGTATTCCGAGGCGGTGTTCATGGAAGCCAGGAGCGACCCGGAGATGGCGGCCTTGGAGCCTTCGGCGAACTTGGCGAGGACGGTCCTGCCGGCGAAGGCGAAGACGGTGAGGATGCCCACCAGCAGCGCCCCCTCCACCGCCCAGATGGCGGCGATCTTGCTCACTTCCTGAACCACCGGCGCCGCCTTGCCGACCACCGCCGGGACGAAGGAATGGGACTTGCCGTAGAGGGCCGGGATGGCGAGGGTGAAGACCTTGTTCATCACCCCCACCAGGATGAGGGGCAGGATGGCAACGAGGGGATGGGGGAGCTTCTCGTGCTCGAAGGGGGCCGGTTCATTCACCAGGTCGGTGCCGTAGCCCTCGTTATTGGCCAGGGCCTTGCGGCGCTGCCATTCCAGGTAGGAAAGGCCGCAAATGAGGATGAAGACGGCGCCGGCGAAGCCCAGCCAGGGGGCAGCCCAGGTGTCGGTCTTGAAGAAGGTGGTGGGGATGATGTTCTGGATCTGGGGGGTGCCGGGCAGGGAATCCATGGTGAAGGTGAAGGCCCCGAGGGCGATGGTGCCCGGGATCAGGCGCTTGG
This sequence comes from Rhodocyclaceae bacterium, assembly GCA_018261935.1. GTDB lineage: Bacteria > Pseudomonadota > Gammaproteobacteria > Burkholderiales > Rhodocyclaceae > JAGTRP01. The sequence goes on along the minus strand of JAGTRP010000031.1, from coordinate 16,733 downwards.
GGATGCCGCCCTGGCGGAACATCTCCGCCGCGAAGGGATAGACGGCAAAGACCACCACGAACAGGGAGACCCCGCCGTAGGTGAGGATGGCGCACACCAGGACGATGGAAAGCATGGCCCGCTCCGCCCCCACCAGCTTGATGACCGAGGCGACGATGGCCTTGGAGAAGCCCGACAGCTCGATGACCTTGCCGAAGACGGCGCCGAGGAGGAAGACCGGGAAATAGAGCTTCACGAAACCCACCATCTTGTCCATGAAGAGGCCGGTGAACATGGGGGCCACCAGGCTGGGATCGGTGAGGAGCACGGCGCCGAGGGCCGCCACCGGGGCGAAGAGGATGACGCTGTGGCCGCGGTAGGCGATGAACATCAGGAAGCAGAGGGCTCCCAGTACGATGAGGAATGCCATGGTCTTTTTCTCCTGGGTTGTTGGGGGACGACGCCAGGACCCGGTTCACGAACCGTGCCAATACGGCAAGCCCTTGATTCGCCGGCCAATGGCGATTTCCGGCCGGCCGGCGGAGGGCGCCGGCGTCCGCCGGGGCAGACAATGCGTCCGGAAATCCGGACAGGGGATGGATAGGCCCGGGGGATTGCCGCCGCCGGCGCCCCTACTTGTGGCGAGGCCGGGCGAGCCAGCGCCGGTCGGCCTCGGCCCGCAGCTTCTGTCGGCGGTCCACGAGGGCCCGCTCCTTGCGCCGGCGCTCATGGCGAAGGCGCATCGACGCCGCCCAGTGGAGGAGCACGAGGATAAGCACCAGGCCCAGAAAGGCCCAGGGATGATCGATGATGTTCTGGATCGCGGTCATGGGGTCGCCCTGTGCCCATCCGGGAGGGTGAAGAAGAAGGTGCTGCCGGCGCCGGGCGCCGATTCCACCCAGATGCGCCCGCCGTGGCGGCGGACGATGCGGCGGCAGAGGGCGAGGCCGATCCCCGTGCCGGGATAGGTCCGCTGGGTGTGCAGGCGCCGGAAGACCTCGAAAATCCGCTCGTGCTGCTTGGCCGGAATGCCGATGCCGTTGTCCCTGACCGCGATCACCCACTCCGCCGCCCCCCGGGTAGCCGACACCTGGACCCGCGGCGGATCGTCGCCGTGGTACTTGATTCCGTTTTCGATGAGGTGCCCCAGCACCTGGGCGAGCTGGCCGGCATCCCCCGTCACCACCGGCAGGGCGCCCCGGCTGACCTCGGCCCCGGCCTTCCCGATCAGGGCCGCCATGCCGGCCAGCACCTCGTCCGCCAGCCGCCCCAGGTCTACCGGCGCGAAGGGCTCCCCCCGGGACTCCACCCGGGAATAGTCCAGCACGCTCTGGATGAGGCTGTGCATATGCCGGACGTTGTCGACGATGAGGGTGATCCAGGCATCGGCCTGGGGCGCCAGGCGGCCCTCGTACTCGTGCTGCAGGAGGCGGGCGAAGCCGGCGATGGAACGCAGGGGCGTCTGCAGGTCGTGGGCTGCGGCATAGGCGAATTCCTGCAATTCCTGGTTACGGAAGCTGAGGTCCCGGTTGCTCCTCTCCAGGGCTTCCTTGCTGGCCACCAGCTCGGCAGTGCGGATCCGGACCTGGCGCTCCAGCTCCTCGTTCATGTAGCGCAGTGCCTCCTCGCTGCGCTTCTGCCCGGTGATATCCATAACCACGCCGCTGCTCCCCAGGGCCCGCCGGCCGCTCCCCTCCCCGGCGAAGAAGGTGCGCCCCATGTCCTTGACCCAGCGCACGCCGCCCCCCGGACACACCAGGCGATACTGGTCCTCGAACAAGCCGCTGCCGGCCGGATCCTGGGAAGCCGACAGCTTGGCCTGGACCCGTTCCCGGTCCTCGGGGTGGAGCAGCTCCCGGAACGTGGCGAAGGACACCGGGGTATCAGCGGCCAGCCCAGCCATGGCCTTCAGCTCAGGGGACCAGTAGTGTTCGCCGGTGCGGTAATCGTGGTCGTAGACGCCGAAGCCGGCTGCGGTCCGGGCAATGGCCCGCAGCCGGGAGTCCCGGCTGCGCAGATCCGCATCCTCCCGCCGGCGCTCGTGGCGGCGCCTTTCGATGGGAGGGCGGCCCCGCCCATGCAGTCTCGGCGCCGGGTGCCCGACGCGGGCAAGGCGGGACAGCAATGGGCTCAGGAAAGGCATGGCAGGCGGGGAACCCACTGGAATGGGAAAGTCCGTTAGAACGCAAAAGCCGCGGAAATATTCCCCGGGGCCGGGGCCACCTGGAAGCAACTCCCCGCGCCTGATCGAGTCACAGAATTTTGCCCAATCGTTCCACCATGACGCCACGCCACTGCAAGCACCCTCGCTATCGCCTGCCCTCCCTGTCCCTGACCCAGAAGGAGGTGGACGAACTGGACGCTTTCCTGGGCTCGGACGCCGCCCCGGCCAGCCTGCGGACCCTGGATGTCGTGCACGGCTTTCTCACCGCCGTCGCCCTGTCGCCCACCGAGATTCCCCAGGCGCAGTGGCTGCCCCTGGTGTGGAGCATCCAGCCGGAAATGCCGGCCCGTTTCGCCGACCCGGCCCAGGAGCAGCGCCTGGCGTCCTACGTCCACTGGCTGTACGACGACGTCCTCCTGGCCCTGGGGGATTCGGACAAGCGTTTTTCACCCCTGGTGTCCCGGGTGCAGAGCGGGGACGGCCGCGACCATGCCGACGGCACCCTGTGGTCCCGGGGCTTCCTGTTCGGAATGACTCTGCGGGAAGACCTGTGGTCCGCCTTCCTGGAAATGCCCGCCGGCGGCTGCCTGATGCTGCCCATTTTCCTGCTGGGCTCCAACCTGGTCACCGACGAATGGAAGGGCGTGGTCGGGAACTTCTCCCAGCGGGCCCTGCTGACCGACTGGATTCCGGCGGTGGTGGAAGTGATCCATGTCCAGCACTTCATCCTGGAACTCATGGCCCTGCGGGAAACCCGGGCGACCCTGGCGGCCGCCCAGGGACGGTGCTAGAGCGAAACCGCCCTAGGGCCGGGTATCGAGCCCCAGGGCGGCGATCTTCTCGTACAGGGCGGCCCGGGAAATTCCCAGGCGCTTGGCCGCCTGGGCCTTGTTCCCGGCACAGCCGCGCAGGGCCTTCAGGATGGCGGCACGCTCCGCTTCGGCCACGGCATCGGCCAGGCTGACCGTCCCCGACCCCGGGAGCGGCTCCAGCGGCCGGGGGGCGGGCATCACCCGCTCCAGGTCGGCGGCATCGACGCTGTCCCCGTCCACCGCCAGGAGGGCCCGCTCCAGCACATTGGCCAGTTCCCGCACGTTCCCCGGCCAGTCGTGGCTCCCCAGGCGGGCGATGGCGGCGGGGGTGAGGCTGCGCACCGGCATGCCCTGCTGCCGGCAGAGGACATCCACCAGGTGGTCCGCCAGGGCCGCCAAGTCTTCCTGGCGTTCCCGCAGGGGCGGCGTCACCAGGGTGATGACGTTGAGCCGGTAGAAAAGGTCGGCCCGGAACCCCCCGGCCGCCACCATGGCCTCCAGGTCCCGGCTGGTGGCGGCGATGATCCGCACATCCACCGGCAGCAGCCGGTTGGAGCCCACCGGCTCCACCTCCCGCTCCTGCAGGGTGCGCAGGAGCTTGGCCTGGAGGGCCAGGGACATGTCGCCGATCTCGTCCAGGAAAAGGGTGCCGCCGTCGGCCAGCTTGAACTTGCCGTCCCGCCCGCGGCGGTCGGCGCCGGTGTAGGCCCCCGGCGCCACCCCGAAGAACTCGGCTTCCAGCAGGGTTTCCGGCACCGCCGCGATATTGACGGCGATGAAGGGGGCGTCGGCCCGGGGGCCGGCGGCGTGGATGGCCTGGGCCAGCAGCTCCTTGCCGGTACCGGTCTCCCCCTGGATCAGCACCGGCGCCGAGGAGCGGGAAGCCCGGCGGGCCATCTGCTTGAGTTCCTGGCAGCGGGGCCCGACCCCGACAAAGCTGGAAAAGGTGTACTTGGTCCGCCGCGCCTCGGCCAGGCTCTTCTGGGCCTCGGCCAGGTCGGCCCTCAGCCGCTGGTAGCGGGCCGCCACCGGCGCCAGCTGGCGCAGGTCGTCGAACAGCATGAAGCCCACCGCCCCGATCACCGCCCCGCCCTCGTCCCGCAGGGGCAGGCGGGTGACCACGAAGGAGCCGCTGCCGAATTCCATGACGTCGAGCATGATCGGCCGGCCGCTTTCCACCACCTGCCGCATCTGGCTGTTGGGGATGACGGTTTCGATGGGCTGGCCGATGGCTGCGGCCGGGTCGGCGATGCCCAGCCGGCGCGGGTAGTTGTCGTTCATCCAGACGATGCGCGCCTTCCCATCGACAATCACCACGCCCTCGCAAAGATCGGCGAAGTGGGAAAGCAGGGACTGCCTCGCCAGTTCCCGCAGATGCTCGCTGGCCGCCTCCGCCGGAACCCCGCTCTCCCCCCCTTTCGCCATGGCGGCCTCCTTGCGTTCCCCCATCGCCCGGCCCTATCCGATTTCCGCCGGCTGCATGGCCTGGCGCAGGGTTTCGAGGGCCCCCGGGTAATTGAAGCAGCGGATCTCCTCCTCCAGTTTCTGCGCCAGGGGACCGAAGGCCGAGCGCAGCAGGTGCCCGGCCTCGGAAAACACTTCGGCGGCCTGGAAATCGTCGCACAGCAGCAGGGCCTCCAGGCGGCTGGCGACCTCCGCCACCTGCCCGGGGTCCACCGCCGCCGCGGCGTCCTGCTCCGCCGGGGCCGGGAGGGCATCGATGGCCGCCAGCAGGCGCCGGGTCTCGGCTTCGACCCCGGCCAGCCGGGGTTCGACGGCCGCCGGGTCGCTGCGGGGCCCCAGGGCCGCCTCCAGTGCGGCTGCCGCCGTCTGCAGGGCATGGGCCCCCAGGTTGCCGGCGGCGCCTTTCATGGAATGGGCCAGGCGGCGGGCCTCGTCCCGGTCGCCGGCCGCCAGGGCCTGGCGCAGGGCGGACAGGGCAGCCGGACGGCCGGCAGCGAACTTGGCAAGCAATTGCCGGTAGCTGTCGACCCGCCCCCGCAGGATCTTGAGGCCCCGCTCCGTGTCCAGCACGGCGGCCGCCCCCGCCGGCTGCCCGGGAGGGGGCGCCGCCGGCAGGGGCGGCAGCGGTCGCCGGGCCGGCAGCCAGGTGAGCAGGGCGGCGAAAAGGCGGTCCGGGTCCACGGGCTTGGCGATGTGGTCGTTCATGCCGGCCGCCAGGCAGACGGCGCGGTCCTCGGCGAAGGCATTGGCGGTCATGGCCAGGATCGGGGTGGTCCGGCGGCCGGGGAGGAGGCGGATGGCCCGGGTGGCGGCGAGGCCGTCCAGGCCCGGCATCTGCATGTCCATGAGGATGAGGTCGTAGGCCGTGCGGCCGGCCATCTCCACCGCCTGGCGGCCGTCCTCGGCCAGGTCCACGGTGAGGCCGGCGCCCCGCAGGAGATCGAGGGCCACTTCCTGGTTGATGGAGTCGTCCTCGGCCAGGAGGAAACGCAGGTCGGCGTAGTTCTCGGCCAGCCGCTGTTCCGCCCGGGCGGCGTAGTCGGCCTCCTCGCCCGCGGCCTTCGCCGGCCGGGGGCTGCGGGGCAGGCGCAGGGTGAGCCAGAAGGTGCTGCCCTCCCCGGGCTTGCTGTCCACGCCGACAGCGCCGCCCATGAGCCCGGCCAGGCGGCTGGCGATGACCAGGCCGAGGCCGGTGCCGCCGAAGCGGCGGGTGGTGGAGGCATCCCCCTGCTCGAAGGCGGCGAAGAGGCGCTCCTGCTTGTCGGCCGGGATGCCGATGCCGGTATCCTCGACCTCGAGGCGGACCAGGACCTGGTCGCCGCTGTCCTCCAGGAGCCGGCCGCGCACCGTCACCGCCCCCTGCTCAGTGAATTTCACCGCGTTGCCGACGAAATTGAGGAGGGCCTGGGCGAGGCGGGTCGGATCTCCCACCAGGGCCGGCCCCTCCGCCAGGCCCGGGTCCAGGTCCACCCGCAGCTCGATGCCCTTGGCCTGGGCCCGGTCGGCCAGCAGGGCGCAGACGTTGCGCACCACGTCCTGGAGATTGAAATCCACCCGCTCCAGGGCCAGCTTGCCGGCCTCGATCTTGGAGAAGTCCAGGATGTCGTTGATGACCCGCAGGAGGTGGCCGGCGGCGTCGGAAATCTTGGCCAGCCGCTCCTGCTGCCCGGGGTCGGCGGCGCTGCGGCGCAGGAGATGGGCGAGGCCGACGATGGCGTTCATGGGGGTGCGGATCTCGTGGCTCATGTTGGCCAGGAAGGTGCTCTTCGCCCGGCTCGCCGCCTCCGCCTCCCGGGCCCGCACCTCGAGTTCGGCATTGAGGATCTCGATCTGGCGGGTGCGCTCCTCTACCAGTTCCTCCAGGTGGTCCTGGTAGCGCCGGACTTCGGCATTTGCCCGCCGCCGGTCGGTGATGTCGGCGATCACCCCCAGGACCCCCACCGAGCGGCCGTCGGCATCGAGCAGGCGGCGGCCGGTGAGGTGCCCCCAGAAGCGGGAGCCGTCGGGACGCTGGTAGCGGCGCTCCAGGTCGGTGGAATCGACCTCGTTGGCCATGAGCTGCAGCATCGCCGCCCGGGCGGCCTCCCGCTCCCCGGGCTCCACCAGCTGGACGTATTTCCTGCCGATGAGGATATCCAGCTCGGTGTCGAACATTTCGGCCATGCGCTGGTTGGCCAGGGTGAGCCGCCCGTTCATGTCCAGCAGGAAGATGGCCACGCTGGAAGCGTCGAAAATGGTCCGCAGCAGGCGCTCCCGCTCGCTGAGGGCGGCCGAAGCCGCGTACTGCTCGGTGATGTTCTGCTTGACCGCCAGGAAATGGGTGACCCGCCCCTCGCCGTCCACCACCGGGGATATCTGGGTCGATTCCCAATAAAGCCCGCCGTCCTTGCGGCGATTGTGGAAGACCCCGGTCCAGCTGCGGCCGTGGGTGATGGTCTCCCACAGGGCCTCGTAATCCGCGGGGCTGGTTTCCCCCGACTTGAGCACCCGGGGCGTCTGTCCCAGCACTTCCGAGAGCTTGTACCCCGAGTTCCGGGTGAACGCCGGGTTGGCGTACTCGATGCGGCCTTCCCGGTCGGTGATCAGGATGGAAACCGGGCTCTGCTCCACCGCCAGCTCCAGCCGGCGCAGGGCGGCGGCCGATTCCCGCAGGCGGCCGTTGGCCTTGGCCAGGCGGCGATGGAGGAAGGCGAGGCCGGCCAGGGCCAGGAAGGCCAGGAGCGACGAGGCGGCGAAACGGTTGGCCCAGGAGGCCAGGACGCCGTCCCGGGCAATGCCGACGATGACATACCAGGGATAGCTGCCGATGCGCTGGAAGCTGTAGATGCGCTGGCGCCCATCCGCCTGGCCCGGGATGATGGCGGTCCCCTGCTGCTCGCCCGCATCGATGCGGGCCTGGAAAACGTGGCCGGGATTGGGCCGGTTGATGGCTTCCGGCATGGCCGGGGAGCGGGCGACGAGGCGGCTGTCCTCGATGCGGCGGATGAGCACCGAATCCTTGCTCCCCACGCCTGCCGCCGCCACCATGGCCTCCAGGACCGGGTACGACAGGGAAATGGCGACGATGCCCTTGAAGCCGCCTTCCCCGGCCCGCAGGGCCCGCCCGAGGACGATGCTGGGCTGCCCGCCGACGTCGAGGACATCCGATATGCGCAGCCCCTGGTCCGGGTGGTTCCTGAGTGCCTGGAAATAGTCCCGCTCGGCCATCGATACCGGCGCGGCGGCGCCGTCGGTGGAATAGGCCAGCCGGCCTTCCCGATCGAAGACCTGGATGCGGGAGAACTCGGGGGCATAGGCCAGGAAGCTGCCGAAATGGAGTTTTTCCGCCTGCCAGAAGGCCCTGAATTCCTGCTCCGAATCCAGATGCCGGACGGCCCGGGTGGCGAAGTCGCTGAGGAACTCATCCGCCCCCCGCAGGGGATTGCGCAGATTGGCCGCCAGGAGGCGGGCCATGCCGGCGGCGGAGGTTTCAGCCTTTTCGAGGGTGTCCCGATAGCTGGTCCAGGACAGGTCGACCAGCACCAGCACCGCCATCGCCATGGCCGCCGCCAGGCCCAGATAGTGGGCCCGGACACCTTGAAACGTATTCCTCGTGGTCTCTTTCACGATTCCGTTCCATCCTGGTCATGCCCCCGACCATTTCTATCCAGCATTTTTTGCCGCCTATTATGACGCTTATCGGGGCGGTTCACGAAAGATTTCCCGCCCCGATCCCCACCGCATTTTTCCCGCGAACCCCGGACGGCCATGGCTGCCAAAGCCTCATCCCCACCCGCCCCCCGTGCACGACCATGGCTGATTCCACTTCCCCCCATCCGATCGAGAAGGCCCTCACCGGCATCGACGGGTTCGACGAGATTTCCGGCGGCGGGCTGCCGGCCGGCCGGGCCACGTTGCTCGTCGGCGGCCCGGGAGCCGGCAAGACCCTGTTCGCCCTCCAGACCCTGGTGCAGGGGGCGAAGCGGAACGAACCGGGGATTTTCGTCGCCTTCGAGGAAGGCGGGGAACAGATCCTCCAGAACACCGCGAGTTTCGGCTGGGAGCTCCCCCGCCTGGTGGCCGAAAACAAGCTCCTCATCTTCGACGCCCGCCTGAGCAGCGAGGCGGTGCGCGCCGGCGCCTTCGACCTCAGCGGCCTCCTCAGCATCCTGGAAGCCAAGGCCCGGGCCATGGGCGCCGGGATGATCGCCTTCGACGCCATGGACGTGCTCCTCACCCTGCTCAACGATCCGGCCGCCGAGCGCGAGGAGGTTTACCGGATCCGGGAATGGCTGGCGGCCACGGGACTGACCGGCATCCTCTCGATACGCTTCGCCGGCATTGCCGAGCGCCTCGAAGACCGCTATGCCTTCGTGCAATTCATGGCCGATTGCCTCATTTCCCTGGAAACCCGGCTGGAGGAACAGGCGCTGATTCGGCAGATCCGCATCGTCAAGTATCGCGGCTCGGGATACGAACAGAACGCCTTCCCCATGATTGTCGGCCCCAAAGGCATCGAGGTCAGCAGCTTCGGCATCTCCCAGGGGGCCTATCCGGCCCCCGCCACCCGGGTGTCCACCGGCATCGACGCCCTCGACCGCATGCTGGAGGGGGGCTATTTCCGGGGCAGCGGCGTGCTGGTCACCGGCGGTCCGGGCACGGCCAAGACCACCCTGTCCGGCGCCTTCGCCAATGCGACCTGCGCCGGGGGCCAGCGGGTGCTCTATTTCAGCTTCGACGAGATGCCGGACGAAATCATCCGCAACCTCGCGTCGGTGGGGCTGCGGCTGGACCCTCATGTGGAATCCGGAGCGCTGAAGATGTACTGGGCGCGGACCGAGGCCCGCAGCGTCGAGGAACATTTGCTGCGCATCAACCAGATGCTGGCCGAATTCAAGCCCGACGCCGCCATCGTCGATCCCATGTCCGCCCTGGTCCGGGCGGGGGGGCCGTCTGCCGCCCTCAAGGTCAGCCAGCGGCTCATCCATTTCGCCAAAACCAACGGCGTCACGCTGCTGTTAACCAACCTGCTGGAGCACCTGGAGGCCGTGAACGAAGAGAATCGCATCCGCCTGTCGACCTTGATCGACACCTGGATCCACCTGAATTTCTACATCAACGCGGGCGAGCGCAACCGGGGGCTGACCATCATGAAAGCCAGGGGAACAGCCCACTCCGCCCAGATGCGGGAACTGATCCTGTCCCGCCACGGCCTGTCCCTGGCCCCGGTCTATACCATCGGCAACGAGGTTTACATGGGCACGCTGCGGGAGCAGAAGGAAGCCGCCGAGGAGCTGGAAGGCGAACAGCTCCGCGGCCGGGCAAAGCTCAAGCGCCTGGAGATGGAAGCGGCGGAAGCCGAAATCAACCAGCGGATCAAGGCCATGCAGCTGGACCTGGAATCCCGGCGGGCGGAAGCGGATCTGCTGGCCCGGGAGGAGCAGATGCGCCAGGAAACCTTGAGAAAAAGGCTGGCCGACCGGGCGAAACTGGCCGGCAAGAACGGCTCCGAGCCCACCGGGAAGTAGAGGCTTCCCGCGCCCGACGAATGGATTCCTTGTGGCCAAAGACGGTTCTTCCGCAGAATACCAGCCAGTCCGATTCCGGCTCTACGTCGCCGATGACCTGCCCAATTCGGCGCTGGCCCTCGCCAATTTCCGCCTGATCGCCGAGACCTATTTCGCCCATCGCTACGAGCTCGAGATCGTCGATCTGCAGAAGAATCCCGGCCTGGACCTCGGGGACGGGATCGTCGCCATTCCCACCCTCATCCGGGTTTCCCCCCCCGGCCCCCCCATTATCGGCAATCTGTCGGACATCCCCCGGGTCCTGCGCACCCTGGGCATCGCCGATGGGACCCGAGGAGCGCCGGTGGATCACCCGGCGCCCGGCCCCTTGCCCCCCGGAACCGGGCGGGGCAGCCCCGGTCAGTGAGCTTTCGTCCTGCACCGCCGGGCCGGCACCTGAGCCAGCTTCCGGGCGCGGCGGCGCCAGCAGGCCGGCTTCTCCAGGTCGGCAAAGGATTGGGACTGCAGGCCTTGGCCATTCCGGGACAGCGCCGGGTAATCGGAGACGCCGGCCAGACGGTTGAACAGCGATTGCAGACGGTTGATCATCGAAAATTCCCCCCTATTGTTGTTGGCGTCCCGGGGCGGAAACGAGGCCGGGGCCGGTCCGCATGAGACCCCCCTCCCTAGCACGATCGATGCCAATGAGCTGGCCTGGGCGGGGGGCCCGGTGGTTCCTGGCGGCGACGGGGAGTGAGGGAGCGCCCTCGCCCCCCGGGCGGGGCATCTCGGCAATTATTGCCGGGGCATGGCGGCACCGGGCGCCGGAGAGGCGATGGCAGCGGGTTCAGAAGAACCAGGCGGCGGTGGCCTTCCAGGTGCCGGCCTCGAATCCCTTGCCGCTGTCGTGGCTGTAGGTCAGCGCCACGGCGGCATTCCGGCTGCGTCCGACCCAGTCGATGCCCGCCTGGACCAGTTCGTCGGGCAGGCGCCAGCCGGAGGCCGGGAAGCTTCCCCCCTGGCCGTCGAAGCCGGCGGCCAGGTTGCCGGCGCTGCCGCCCAGCCGGTGCGACGCCAGCAGGCGGGCCTGGAGGGACCAGTCCAGGGCCGCCGCCGGCCCCAGGGGCGCTTCCAGGGCGGCACCGAGGCGAAGGCGGAGGTCGTCGAGGGTCTGGGAGCGCACCGCCAGATTGATGCTGCCGGCGCCCTCCTCGGTGAATCCGCGCCGATCGAGACGCTGGTATTCGAGGCCGACGAAGGGGGACAGCGTCGCCCCGCCGGCAGCCAGGGGGTGGGCGAGGTCGAAGCGGGCGCCGGTGGCGAAGGCCGAGGTGGAAGCCCTGGCCGTCCGCTCCACCGCGAAGGAATAGCCGGGCCACAGCCCCGCGTCGGGAATGGCGACGGGGCGGCGGGTATCGATGCTGCCGTAGCCGGCCACCAGCTGCCCGCTGGCCAGCCAGCCCGCCTGCCGATAGCGGCCATAGGCCCCGGCATAGCCGGCCTTCAGCCTCCCCTGCCCCGGCGCCCCGTCTGCCCAGTCGAGGTCGGAGGCAAGATAGCCGGCGGCGGCGCCGAAATGCCAATCCGCCTGGCGGACCAATTCGATGCCGGCGACGAACCCCCCGGTGTTCTGGGTGAAGCCGGTGCGGTTCCCATCTGACGACTGCCGGGCCCGCGCCCCCAGGACCTGGGCCCAGGTCCGTCGCCCCTGGTCGTCGGCGGCCGAGACCTGCCGATCCGCCGCCGGGAGACCGCCGGCCGCTGCCGTCAGCTGATCCATGAACAGCCTCGACTGGAACAGGGCGGCGAGGCCGAGGGCGCCATGGCGCTCGGCCCCCAGCTGGGCGATGGCCCGCGGCAGCCGGGGATCGGCGGCGGGGGTGGAAAGATTGAGAAGGTCGAGGGCGGTGAGGACCCGGTCCAGGTCACCGTAGGCCCGGACGTCCAGGCCCTCCAGGTAGCGCCCGACGGCGAGGGCGTTGCCGGCCAGCCGGGGACTGTAGGCCAGCAGGTTGGTCTCCCCCATGGGGGCCGCCAGAACGTAATTGCCCCGGGGGACCTGGAAGCCGGGGATGCCGCCGGCGTTGCGTCCGACGTAGTACTGGATGCCGCCGCCAGCCCCCCAGTAGGTCCCGACCGGCGGCACCACCGAGTTGGTAATGGGCCCCGCCGGCCCGCTCCAGAAGGTCACGCCGGCGGGGACCAGGACCAGGGCGAAGGTGTTGTTCCGGGTGCCGTCCGGATAGATGGGCAAGGCCAGCCGGTCCATCTGCATGGCGCGGCTCAGGCCGCGGGTTTCGGCGATGGGGGATATCCAGCTCCCCGCCTGCCCGGCCTTGGCGGGGTCGGCGGGGGAATAGTAGGAGCGGATGGCGACGAAGGGCTGGGTGGTCTGGACCTCATAAACTGAGGTGCCGGGCTCGAAGGGCGGATTGCCGGCCGCTCCGACCGTCACCGCGTTGACCTGGTTGGCCGGGACGTTGGCATCGAGGATGCGCAGCCCGGGAATGTCCGTCGGCGTCGCGGTGCCGGTCCCATGGGCCTGGGCTCCGGCCAGGGAGCACAGCAGAAAGATGGCCGCCCGGATGCCGCAACCCTTGGCCGGAAGGGAAAGGGCGGCGGTATTCCGGGGCGAAGCGGATGCCATTTGCCCCTCTCCGGGCCGGACCGTCAGGAAACCCGGGCGCCGACCAGGAGGGCGCCGGCCAGGGCCGACAGGGGCAGACTCCGATCCACGCCGCCCATTTTCACGGCTTCCTTGGGCATGCCATAGACCACGCAGGAAGCCTCGTCCTGGGCCAGGGTGTAGGCGCCGGCATCGTGCATTTCCTTGAGGCCGCGGGCGCCGTCGTCCCCCATGCCGGTCATGATGATGCCCAGGGCGTTCTTGCCGGCATAGCGGGCCACCGAGCGGAAGAGGACATCCACCGACGGCCGGTGCCGGTTCACCAGGGGGCCGTCCCGCACTTCCACCACGTATTGGGCGCCGCTGCGCCTGACCATCATGTGCTTGCCGCCGGGGGCGATGAGGGCCCGCCCGGGGATGACCCGCTGGCCGTCCTGGGCTTCCAGGACCTCGATCTCGCACAGGCTGTTGAGGCGCTGGGCGAAGGAGGCGGTGAATTTCTCCGGCATGTGCTGGACGATGACCATGCCGGGGCAAACCCTGGGCAGGGCGGTGAGCAGCACTTCCAGGGCCTGGGTGCCGCCGGTGGAGGTGCCGATGGCCACCAGGGTCTCGGTGGTCTGGGCCATGGCCTGGCTGCCGACGGGCGGCAGGACGGCATCGGCGGAGAGCTTGGCCTCCACCGGCCGGGGGTTGGCCAGGGGGCGCAGGTTGGCCCGGGCGGCGGCGCGCACGGCGGCCACCACGTCCGCAGCGGCATCCTGGAGGAAGGATTTCAGGCCCAGGGTGGGCTTGGTGATGATGGACACCGCCCCCGCCGCCAGGGCCTGCATGGTGGTCTCCGCCCCGGCGTCGGTGAGGGAGGAGCAGATCACCACCGGCGTCGGCCGCTCGGCCATGACCTTGCGGAGGAAGGTGATGCCGTCCATGCGGGGCATTTCCACGTCCAGGGTGATGACATCCGGCCATTCCCGCCGCATTTTTTCCAGGGCGAAGATGGGGTCCGATGCCGCCCCGATGACCTTGATGCCCGGCGCCTCGCTGAGGATCGCCGTCATTACCTGCCGCACTACCGCCGAATCGTCCACCACCAGGACGCGAATTTCGTTCGTCATGCCTTATCCCATGGAACCATGCCCGCAATCGTTACCGCATGATACTACGGCAGCCCAGGCGCGGCCCCAGGGCGGCATCAGCCCGCCGGCTCGCCGGCCTCCGCCCGGCGGGCGGCGAGCCCGAGCAGGGCCGGCACGTCCACGATGAGGGCCACCTGGCCGCTGCCCAGGATGGTGGAGCCGCCGACGCCCTGGAGACGGTCGAAGATCTTGGACAGGGGCTTGATGACCGTCTGAAATTCCCCCAGCAGCCGGTCCACCACGAGACCCGCCTTGCGCCGGCCGAGCCGCACCACCACTACGTTCTGCCGCGCCGGCGCCGGCCCCTCGATCTCGAATAGGGAGCGCAGGCGGACGAGGGGCAGGATCTCGTCCCGCAGGTTGAGGTACTCGGCCCCGGGGTCCGGGGGCAGCTCGATGCATTCCACCACCATGTCCAGGGGAACGATGTAGATGTTGTTCCCCAGGGCCACCTGGAAGCCGTCGATGATGGCCAGGGTCAGGGGCAGGCAGATGCGCATGACGGTGCCCCGCCCCGCTTCGCTTTCGATGTCCAGGGTGCCGCGCAGGGCGTCGACGCTGCTCTTCACCACGTCCATCCCGACTCCCCGGCCGGAGAGGTTGGTGACCCGCTCGGCGGTGGAGAAGCCGGGCGCCAGGATGAGTCGGAAGATTTCCGGCCGGGACAGGTGCTGGTCGGGGCCCACCAGCCCCCGCTCCCGAGCCTTCTGCAGGATGCGGCCGCAGTCGAGGCCGCCGCCGTCGTCCGCCACCTCGATGACGATGCCGCCGGAGTCGTGGTAGGCATCGAGCCTGAGCGTCCCCCGGCCCGGCTTGCCGGCAGCCAGGCGGACGGCTTCCGGCTCGATGCCGTGGTCGATGGCGTTACGCACCATGTGGGTGAGGGGGTCGGCGATCTTCTCCACCATGGACTTGTCGAGCTCGGTGTCGGCCCCGCCGATCTTCAGCTCGATGTCCTTGCCCAGTTCCCGGGCCACGTCCCGGACCACCCGGGGGAAGCGGGAAAAGACCTCGCCGATGGGCACCATGCGCAGCTTCAAGGTGGTGTCCCGGATGTCCTCCACCAGGCGCAGCAGGTTGGCCGCCGACTCCTTGAGGGCCGGCTGCCGGGAGGCCTCGGCCAGGATCTGGGTGGCGGCGCCGGCGATGACCAGCTCCCCCACCCGGTCGATGAGCTGGTCGAGGCGTTCCGACGGCACCTTGAGGCTGCGCGCCTCCAGGGCCTTTCTTTCCTCGCCCCGCTTCTGCTTGTCGAGGGCGGCGTCCACCACGGCGGCCTCCACCACCCGGCTGTGGGGCGGCAGGATGCGGACGGTGGCGTCGCCCCGGACGAAATCGAAAATTTCCTCGATCTCTTCCTTGCTGGCCTCGCTCTTGAAATCGATCTCGAATCCCAGGTAGCAGCTCTCCGGGTCGTAATCCCGCCACCCGGGCAGCCCCTCGTGCAGGGTCTCCAGGTGCACGATCTCACCGCACTGGCCCAGGTAGTGGATGAAGGACAGGGGGTCCATGCCGTGGCGCAGGACATCCAGGCCGAAACGCAGGGACAGGTGCCAATGGTCGGCCCCGCCCAGGAGCCCGCCGCCGCTCGCCGCCACGGGCTCCCCGGCCGTCGGCCGGAGGGGCGCGGCCGGGGCCGCCGGCGACAGCCAGGCCTGCAGGCGCCGGGTCAGGCCGTCGCCGACGGCGGCCGGAACGGCGTTGCCGCCGCAGTCCGCCCGCACCAGGGCGCCGATATGGTCCCGGCACTCCAGGAGCAGGGCGCTGAGGGCCGGATCGAAGGCGATCTCCCCGTTGCGCAGGCGGTCGAGGACGCTCTCCACCCCGTGGGTGAAGCGCACCACCCCCTCCAGGCCGAAGAGCCCGGCCGAGCCCTTGATGGTGTGGGCGCAGCGGAACAGGGCGTGGAGATCCGGAACGAGGCATCCGCTCTCGGCAGCCAGCAGGATGTGCTCCATCTGCTCCAGGAGTTCGCGGCTCTCCTCCAGGAAGGTGTCCAGGGCGCGGGCCATGTCCGTATTCATGTCTTCTCCTCGGTTGCGGCGGCGTTGCGGGGGGAAAGCAGCACCAGGGGATCGCCGATGGCACGGGCCAGGTTGGAGAGTTCCAGCAGCCGCAGCACCACCGGGGAATGGTTGACGAAGCGGACCGTGGCGCCCGCCAGGCGCTTGGCCATGAGCATGAGCTGGAGGCCGGCGGTGTCGGCGTCGGTGGCGCCGGCCAGGTCGATTTCCAGGACCGGGTGCTCCCGGGCGAGGCGCTCGATCTCGCCCCGCAGGGCGGCGGCCTGATAGACGGTGAGCTCGCCTTCGAGGGCGGCCAGGCAGGCGCCGGGACGGATGTCGAGAATGCGCAGGGCCATGGCGCGCCTCCTACATGACCAGCTTGGCCACGGCACCAAGCATCTGCTGGGGCTGGAAGGGCTTCACCACCCAGGCCCGGGCCCCCGCCGCCTGCCCTTCCTGCTTCCTGGCCTCCTGGGCCTCGGTGGTGAGCATGATGACCGGCGTGAATTTGTAGCTGGGGTCCTTCTTCAGCTCCTGGACGAAGCCGATGCCGTCCAGGTTGGGCATATTGACGTCGGAGATGACGAGATGGACCCGCTGCCCCTTGAGCTTGGCCAGGGCATCGCGGCCGTCGCAGGCCTCGATCACCTCGTAGCCGGCGCCTTTCAGGGTCATGCTGACGACCTGGCGCAGGGATGCCGAGTCGTCGACGATCATGATGGTCTTGGACATTGCTGCCTCCTGGATGCTGGGTTGTCTGCCGTCATGCCGACAGCCGGTTGGGGGGAGCGCCGTCGCCTCGCCCGCCGGCCAGGCGGAAGCGCTCCATGAGCCGCAGCAGCTGGGTGGCCTGGCCGTTCATTTCCCCGGCGGTGGCAGCCAGCTGCTCGGAAGCCGAGGCGTTCTGCTGGGTGGCGCGGTTGAGCTGCGCCATGGCCCGGTTCATCTGGTCGGTTCCCCGGGCCTGCTCGCCGGAAGCGGCGGCGATTTCCTGCACCAGCCCGGCGGTCTTGCCGATGGCCGGCACGATGTCCTCCAGCAGGTTCCCCGCCTGCTCCGC
>JAGTRP010000012.1 GCA_018261935.1 Rhodocyclaceae bacterium | reverse complement strand
AACAAGCTGCTGCTGAACTTCACCTGGTGGGTGAACCGCAAGGACCGCTTCGGCAAGAACGTGTTCGAGGGGGGCTTCCTCGGCCTCGACAACATCGGCATCTTCGACCGCAGCGCCCCGCTGCCCACCGGCGGCCACCTGGAACAGGCGGACGGCACGGCGTGGATGGCCCTCTTCAGCCAGAACATGATGGAACTCGCCGCGGAGCTTGTCCTCTACGACCGCAGCTACGGAGACATGGTCGTGAAGTTCATGGAACACTTCCTCTATATCGCCGCGGCCATGAACCGGCCCGGCCAGGACGGCATGTGGGACGAAGAGGACGGCTTCTACTACGACCTGCTGCGACTCCCCGACGGCAGCGCCACACGGCTCAAGGTGCGCTCCATGGTGGGACTCCTCCCCCTGTGCGCCGCGACGGTGATCGAGAAGTCGCAACGGGAGCGCGTCCCGCAGGCGCTGGCTCAGTTGCAGGAACGGGTGCGCCGGATGCCCGAGCTGGCGGAGACGATGCACCCTACGGGCCCGGGGCATTTCGGCGTGGCCGAGCGGGGGATCATCGCGCTGGTCAACCCGGATCGGCTGCGCCGGATTCTTACGAGGATGCTCGACGAGAACGAATTCCTGAGCCCCTACGGCATCCGCTCGCTCTCCAAATTCCACCAGCAGCACCCGTATGTTTTCAATGTGGATGGCCGGGAGTACCGGGTGGACTACCTGCCGGCCGAGTCGAACACCGGCATGTTCGGCGGCAATTCCAACTGGCGGGGCCCCATCTGGATGCCGGTGAACATCCTCATCATCCGGGCCCTCCTGAACTTCTACCTCTATTACGGCGACAACTTCAAAATCGAATGCCCGACGGGGTCGGGGAGGATGATGAACCTCTTCGCGGTGAGCAAGGAGATCGCCGACCGGCTCAGCCGGATATTCACCCGCGATGAGAACGGCCGGCGACCCGTCTACGGCGGCACGGAGAAGTTCCAGAACGATCCGCACTGGCGCGACCACATCCTCTTCTACGAATACTTCCACGGCGACAACGGCACCGGGCTCGGGGCCAGCCACCAGACCGGCTGGACCGGGCTCGTCGCCAAGCTCATCCAGCTGTACGGCCTGCTGGACCCCGAGCGGGCCCTGGCGGTGGGCAGGCAACACGGCTTCATCCAGGGCGAGAAGGGGAAATGACGCCATAGCCTTCGCATCGCAGCATGCAAAGGCTATATGAACCACGGATTCCGGATGCCCGTTTGGCTAGAATGTCGTCCTGATCGACATCTCCCACTCGGCATGAAGTCCAGGCTTTCCCTCAATAAGCAAATCCTCATCGGCTGTCTCGCCGGGGTGGCCGCCGGCGTCGTCCTGGCCGGCCTGGAACCCGGGGACCCTGTCGGCCAGGGTACCCTGTACGGGGCCAAGCTGGTCGGCACGCTCTTCCTCGATCTGCTGCGCATGGTCCTGATTCCCCTGGTGTTCTCCTCCATCGTCGTCGGGGTCGCCAACCTCCGGGCCCACGAGCAGATGCACCGGGTCTGGACCCTGACCCTGGGATTCTTCCTCCTCTCCATGGCCCTCGCTATCGTCCTGGGCTTCACGGCGGCGGAAGTCTTCCGGCCCGGCGAGGGCATGCAGCTCGCCCTCTTCGCCGAGGCCACCCGGGACTACCAGGCCCGCCAGATGCCCCTGGCGGACTACGTCGCCCAGTTCCTCCACGGCCTCTTCCAGAACCCCATCAAGGCCCTGGCCCAGGGGGACATCCTGGCGGTGGTGGTCATCGCCCTCGTCCTCGGCGTCGCCATGGTGGTGGGCGGGGAGCGCTACAAGAACCTGCGGGGCTTCGTCGAGGAAGTGCAGGAGCTCTGCCTCCTGGTGGTGGGCTGGATCATGCGCCTGGCCCCCTTCGGCATAGCGGCCCTGCTGCTCCAGCTGGTGGCCACCCAGAAGCTCGACCTGCTCCAGAGCCTCGTCCATTTCATCGCCGTCATCATCGGCAGCACCGTAGTCCACGGCGCCGTGGTCCTGCCCCTGCTGCTCTACCTCGTCACCGGGATGTCGCCGCTGCGCTTCTGGCGCGGTTCCCGGGAAGCACTCATCACCGCCTTCGCCACCAGCTCCAGCGCCGCCACCTTGCCGGTGACATTGCGGTGCACGGAACAGCATCTCCACGTCAAGAAGGACATCGCCAATTTCGTGGTCCCCCTGGGCGCCACCGTGAACATGGACGGCACTGCCCTCTACGAGGCCGCCGCCGCCCTCTTCGTCGCCCGCCTGGCCGGCATCGAGCTCGATCTCGCCCACCAACTGGTCATCTTCTTCGTGGCCATGCTGGGGGCGGTCGGCGCCCCGGGCATTCCCAGCGTCGGCATGCTGAGCATGGTCCTCGTCCTGCAGTCCGTCGGCCTGCCCACCGAGGCCATCGCCATCCTGCTGCCCATCGACCGTATCCTCGACACCGTGCGCACGGCGGTTAATGTGGAGGGCGACATGGTGGGCAGCCTGATCGTGCAAAAGCTGGTGAACAAGCCGGGGAGTATCCGGTCAACAGATTCGTGAAAAATGCGCGTTTGCTTGCATGGGGCAATTGCCCTTTCTTAACCCAAGAGGAGGTCTCTGATGAACAAACTGCTTACCGCCATTCTGGCCGCCCTGTTTGCGGCGAACATCGCCTATGCCCAGGCTCCCGCCACCCCGGCCACGCCTGCCAAGCCGGCTGCCGCCGCCACCGCTTCCGACTGTGAAGCCAAGGCAGTGAGCAAGGAGGGCAAGCCCCTGGCCGGTGCCGCCAAGAATGCCTTCATGAAAAAGTGCGAGCGGGAAGCCAAGGGCGGCGGCGACGCGGCCGCCGCCTGCGAGGCCAAGGCGGTGGGCAAGAATGGCAAGCCCCTGGCCGGCGCCGCCAAGACCGCCTTCATGAAGAAGTGCGAGGCCGACGCCGCCAAGTAAGGCCGCCTCAGCTTTGAAAGGAGGCCGGTCTTCGGACCGGCTTTCTTCATTTCAGGGCCTTGCCGGCGGGCCCGGATCAACGTCCCACGCCGGGACTGAGAAACTCGCCGGGCGTGGTCATGAACCCCGGATTGAACGTGCCGTTCGGACTGACGCTGCCGGGGATGGCCGAGGTGGTGGGCGCTGTCGGGGCGATCGGGGTGATCGGGACAGGCGGCAGGACCGGCGTCAGCGGCGAGACGACGTTTCCCGACGGCATGCTGCCGATGGGCCCCATGGCACCGATCGAGCCGCCGACGCCGGTGGTGTCGCTCGGGCCGAGGGGGCCGATGGGGCTCAGTGGGGAGGTGCCAGTGGGCGAGGAAAGGAAAGGCGTCGTCGTGGTGCCGACGCTGGGCGAACTCAGGGCTCCCGTATCCAGGCCCGGGGTGCTGAGGGGGCTGGTAGTGCCGGTCCCGACCGTGCCGTAGGGGTTGCTGCCGGCTCCGGTGGTCCCCAGGCTCTGGGCCAAACCGGCCAGGGGCAGGGCTCCCAGGGCGACCAGGACGGCGAGGCCGAAATTGCGTGTTGTGCCCATGGCTGACTCCTTGCAAGACGCTGATTCCGGGCTTCCGGGGTCGGCCAGGGGGCAATCCGTCCGGCTGCCGGGCGCGGAAACATCTCCATTGGACAACGCCGGTCTCCAAAGGGATTCCCGGCTCTCCGCCGGCACGGATCAGCCGGCAGCCACCAGATGCAGCAGGGTCAATTCCGGCTGGGTGCCGAAGCGCACCGGCGGCCCCCAGGTGCCGGTGCCGGCGCTCACATAGACCCACAGGCGCCCCCGGCGGGAGAGCCCGGCCCCGTGGGGGGCATGGATCCAGCGCACCACCAGGGTCCAGGGAAAGAACTGCCCGGCATGGGTGTGGCCGGAAAGCTGCAGGTCGAAGCCCGCTTTCTCGGCCAGGGGCGCCAGTTTCGGGTTATGGGCGAGGAGCAGGCGCAGGGCCCGCCCCACCTCCCGGGCATTGGCCAGGTCGGGCCGGGGGGCCTGGTCGGGGTCGAAGAGCCGGACGGCCGGGTCCAGCACCCCCCCCACCACGATCCGGGCACCGCCCCGCATGACCACGGCGCTCTCGTTCAGGAGGACCCGCAGCCCCAGCTTGCGGAAATGGGCCGTCCAGGCCTCGGCGCCGGAATAGTAGTCGTGGTTGCCCAGCACCAGGAAAGCCCGGTCCCTCGGGACCAGTTCCGCCAGGGGGGCGACGTGGGGGGCCAGCCGCTCCACCGGGCCGTCCACGATGTCGCCGGTGAGGGCGATGAGGTCCGGCGCCAGCCGGTTGGCCAGCTCCACCACCCGGCGCACGTAGAGGACATCGATGGTGGGGCCCACGTGCAGGTCACTGATCTGGACGATGCGCAGCCCTTCGAGCCCGGGGTCGAGGCCCTTCACCGGGATGCGCACCTGGCGCACGTGGGGGCCCCGGAAGGCGGCGAGGATGCCGAGGCCGAGGGCGAGGAAGGAGCCGGACAGGACCAGGACCGTCCCGTCGGCGGTCAGCAGGCGGTGAAGCCAGGGGAGATCCACCAGCCAGGTGGTCAAGCCCAGGAGCAGATCCCGGGCGAGCAGGAGCAGAATGAGGAAATTGAGCCAGCCCATGCTCATATAGCCGGCGGCGTGGAGAAATTCGTCCCAGGGGCCGTGGCCTTCGCGGCCGTTGGACCAGTAGACCACCGGCACCAGCCAGGTCAGCACGAACGGTAGCGCCAGGAAGGCTGCCGGGATTCCCTCGGCGGCCAGGCGCCAGGCGGCATAGGCATAGCCGGCGGCGAGGAGGGCGGTGACGGTGAGGATGAAAGGGTTGAGGAAGCGTCTCATCGGCCGCTTCCGCCCACCGTACCGCCCTTGGAAACGATGCCCCAGGGGCCGCCGGCCGCGAGGGCAGTCACATCCACCAGCACCGGCCCCAGGGCCAGGCCTCCGGGCGAAGCCAGGTAGAGGGGGCTCCAGACCGGATGGAACTTGTCCTTGTAGCGCCGCAGGCCGTCAAAGCTGTAGTAGCGCCGGCCATGCCGGTAGAGGAAGGCTCCCACGTGGTGCCAGAGGGGGCATCCGGCGCCGGCATCGAGCCCGGCCAGGGGAGCCATCCCGAAATTGAACCAGCGGAAGCCCTGGGCCTGGCCCCACAGCAGCAATTCGGTGAACAGGAAGTCCATGGTCCCGTGGGGCGCCGCCGGCTGGTGGCGCATGAGGTCGATGGACAATTCCTCCCGGACCTCGAAGAAGGCGCACCAGCCGCCGCTGTCCTCGGCCAGGCGGCGGAAGCGCCAGGCCAGTTTCCTGACGCCGGCGTCGGAGCCGATGGGGTCGCCCATGGCGACCCAGCTGCGTCCCATGCGCCCGTACATCAGGAAGGCATCCTCCGCGGGGCTGAACAGTAGGGCCTTGTCGCCCCGGAAGACGAGGTGGCCATAGGTCTGGGGCGCCGCTTCCACCAGGGGGCGGGCCCGTTCGATCTCCGCCGCCGACGGCAGGGAAGTGGCCGGGCGCCGGCGCCAGAGGAGGCGCTGGAGGGCGAAGAGGGCGGTCATGGCGACGGCGGCGACGGCCGCCAGTCGGGCCGCCCCCTGCCGCCAGAGGCGGTGCAGCCGGGGGCGCTCGGCCATCCCCTGGCGGCCGGCCAGGAAGGCGAGGGAGAGGAAGAGGGGCAGGAAGTAATAGGTGCCGCGGGAGGCGAGCAGGGACGCCACCAGCCTGCCGGTATCCAGCCAGGGAGAGAGCAGCATCAGCAGCACCGTTTCGAAGACCCCCAGCCCGCCCGGGACCTGGCTGACGGAGCCACCCACCAGGGCGATGAGGAAGATGGGGAGGAAGCGGAAGTAAGTGAGGGGGCCGCCGGCGGGCAGCAGCACGTAGAGGGTTGCCGCCATCAGGCAGATGTCCAGGGAGGCGACCAGGACCTGGCCCAGGGTCAGCCCCGCCGAAGGCAGGCCGAAACGCCAGGGGCCCACCCGGGTTTCCTTGCCCCGGGCCGAGAGGATGGTATAGCTGGCGAGGACGGCCAGGCAGGCCAGCCCCAGGGGGCGGGTGGTCCCTTCCAGGGGCAGCAGCCCGCCGGGCAGGGCGATGGAGCCGGAGGAGAAGAGCAGGGCGGCGAGGAAGAGATAGCCCAGCCAGAAGCCGCCGCTGCAGAACAGCACCACCCGGGCGGCCTGGCTCTCGGAAAGCCCCAGGGAGGTGTAGGTCCAGTAGCGCAGGGCCGCCCCCGTCACCGCCGTATTGCCGAGGTTGAAGCTCAGGGCGCTGGCCACCAAGGCGGCCCGGGTCATGGAGCGCAGGGGCATGGGCCGGCGGATGAAGCGGAAGGCGAGGAAATCGTAGCCGATGAGGATGAGGTAGGCCGCCGCCGCCACCAGGAGGGCCAGGAACAGGTCGGCCCGGGGCAGCTGCCGGAGGGCGGCGGCGATCTGGTCATAGCTGTAGGTGCGCAGGGAGGAGTTCATCAGGCTCCAGACCGCCAGCCCGAAAAAGAACACCCCGACCACCGGGCTGGCCAGGCGCAGGAGCCGCGCCGGCCGGAGGCGGCCAAGCTGCACCCCGGGGGGAGGGGGCAGGGATTTGGCGGAGGAGCGCCCGGTGGCGTGGGGCGGGGACTTGTTCCAGGATAGAGGCATGGCGCGGTCGGCCCGGTGCCGTTGCAGGGCATGGCAGGGAGTCTGGCGCCCCAGGCCGTTCCCGGACGGCGGACCGCAGTTTGACTTCGGCGGCAGGGGGAAAATTCATCGGGCCGTGGACTGGAAGCCGCTGACGGGCCATCATCCCGGGCATCCACCCATTGGTCCCAACCGGGAAGAAATGCGCCTCCTGCTCGTCGAAGACGACCCCATGATCGGCACCAGCGTCCAGAACGGCCTCCGCCAGGAAGGCTATTCGGTGGACTGGGTGCGGGACGGCACCGCCGCCGAGCTGGCGATGGCCAACGGGGTGTACGAACTCGTCCTCCTGGATCTGGGCCTGCCCCGCAAGGCGGGCCTCGACGTGCTGGCCGGCCTGCGCCGCCGGCAGAACCCGGTGCCGGTGCTGGTGATCACCGCCCGGGACACGGTGGCGGACCGGGTCAAGGGCCTGGACGCCGGGGCCGACGACTACCTGG
This sequence comes from Rhodocyclaceae bacterium, assembly GCA_018261935.1. Lineage (GTDB taxonomy): Bacteria > Pseudomonadota > Gammaproteobacteria > Burkholderiales > Rhodocyclaceae > JAGTRP01. Next base: position 108,983 of record JAGTRP010000012.1, on the reverse strand, counting down.
TCAAGCCCTTCGACCTGGACGAGCTGGCGGCCCGCATCCGGGCCCTGATGCGGCGCCGGGGCGGGCGGGCCACGCCGGCCATCGAGCACGGCCCCCTGTGGCTCGACCCGGCCACCCACGAGGTCCGCCTGGACGGCGCCCCGGTCAATCTCTCGGGCCGGGAATTCGCCCTCCTGCAGGCCCTCCTGGCCCAGCCCGGCGTGCCCCTCTCCCGGGCCCAGCTGGAGGAGCGCATCTACGGCTGGGAGGAGGAAGTGGAAAGCAACGCCGTCGAAGTCCATATCCATGCCCTGCGGAAGAAGCTGGGGGCCCAATGGATACGCAACGTCCGGGGCGTCGGCTACCTGGTGCCCCGCCTGCCATGAGATCGATCCGCCGCAACCTGCTCCTCGCGCTCCTCGCCACCATGGCGGCGGCCATGGCCTTGGGTGCCTGGGCCACCTACATGACCGCCCGGGAGGAAGCCAACGCCCTCTTCGACTACCACCTGCAGCAGATCGCCCTTTCCCTGCGGGACCAGACTTTCCAGGGCGGCGCCGCCGGCGACGAGAGCCTGGATTTCGTCATCCGGGTCTGGGACCGGGAGGGGCTGACCATCTACTACTCCCGCCCCCACCAGTGGCTGCCGGACCTGGCCCGCCTGGGCTACTCGACGGAAGAAACGCCGGAAGGGGAATGGCGCATCTTCGCCGTCCAGTACCATGACCGCACCATCGCCGTCGCCCAGCCCCTGGAAGTCCGCAGCCGGCTGGCCGCCGACGCCGCCCTTCGGACCCTGACGCCCTTCCTGGTGCTGCTGCCCCTCCTGGGGCTCCTGACCTGGATGCTGGTGGACCAGGGCCTACGGCCCCTCAACCGGCTCGCCCGCTCGGTGGCCACCCGCACCCCGGATGCCCTGGAACCCCTGGGGGAGGACCCGGTGCCCGAAGAGGCCCGGCCCCTGGTCCATGCCCTCAACGGCCTATTGGCGCGCCTCAAGGGCGCCCTCGAGGCCCAGCGGGCCTTCATCGCCGACGCCGCCCACGAGCTGCGCACGCCCCTCACCGCCCTCCAGCTCCAGGTGCAGCTGGTGGAGCGGGCCCAGGGCGAGGCGGAACGGGCGGGGGCGCTGGCCGAACTGAAGCGGGGCCTGCAGCGCACCATCCATACCGTCCAGCAGCTCCTCACCCTGGCCCGCCAGGAGCCGGGCGCCGCCGAGCATCCGCTGGCCCCGGTGCGGCTGGCCGACCTGGCGCGCCAGGTGGTGGCCGATCTCTCCCCCCTGGCGGAGGCCAAGGCCATCGACCTGGGCGTCACCCGGGCGGATGACGATGCCTCCGTGGCCGGGGACGGCGAGGCCCTGCGCATCCTCCTCGCCAACCTGGTGGGCAACGCGGTGCGCTACACCCCGGCCGGCGGCCGGGTGGACGTGGCGGCGGGCCGCGACGGGGGGCGGAGCCATCTCGAGGTCTGCGACAACGGCCCGGGCATCCCGTCCGCCGACAGGGAGCGGGTTTTCGACCGCTTCTACCGCCGCGGCGGCGAGGAGGAGAGCGGCAGCGGCCTGGGGCTCGCCATCGTCCGCGCCATCGCCGACCGCCATGGGGCGCAGGTCGCCCTGGGCGACGGCATGGACGGCGGCCTGCGGGTGCGGGTCGAATTCCCGCCTTAAGTCGTTCTTAAGTTTCCCGGTCGTACCTTTGGGTCATCGCCCGGCGGGTGCCGGGGCAATCCTGACAACGGAGGACGACCATGAGTCTCAATGTGTTTCAACGGACGGCCCTCGCCGCCCTGATGGCGGCGGCCGTGACTGGCGCCTATTCCACCTGGAGCGGCCACAGCCCGATCCCGGCCCAGGCCGCCACCCCATCCGCGCTGGCCGGTGCCCAGACCGTGCCGGCTGCCACCGCTCCAGTGCAGGTGCTGCCGGACATGAGCACCATCGTCGCCCGGAACGGGCCGGCGGTGGTCAATATCAGCGTTTCCGGCACGGTGAAGGAGCAGTCGGCGGCTTCCGACTTTCCCCAGCTCGACCCGAGCGACCCCTTCTACGAATTCTTCCGCCACTTCCGTATTCCCCAGCCCAAGGGCGGCGTGCCGGTGCGGGGTCTGGGGTCCGGCTTCATCGTCAGCCCCGACGGCATCATCCTCACCAACGCCCACGTGGTGGACGGGGCCGACGAGGTGATCGTGAAGCTCACCGACCGGCGGGAGTTCAAGGCCAAGGTCCTGGGCCTCGACAAGCCCAGCGACGTGGCGGTGCTCAAGATCAATGCTCGGAGCCTGCCGACGGTGAAGGTGGGCAGCGCCGCCAGCAGCCGGGTCGGCGAGTGGGTGCTGGCCATCGGCTCCCCCTTCGGCTTCGAAAACAGCGCCACCGCCGGCATCATCTCGGCCAAGTCCCGCTCCCTGCCGGACGACAGCTACGTGCCCTTCATCCAGACCGACGTGGCGGTGAATCCGGGCAATTCCGGCGGTCCCCTGTTCAATACCGCCGGCGAGGTGATCGGGGTCAATTCCCAGATCTACAGCCGCAGCGGCGGCTACCAGGGCCTTTCCTTCGCCATTCCCATCGAGGTGGCCATGAACGTGGAGCGCCAGATCCTCGACCACGGCAAGGTGGAGCGGGGGCGCCTGGGCGTCACCATCCAGGAAATGAACCAGTCCCTGGCCGAATCCTTCGGGCTCAAGCAGGCGAACGGCGCCCTGGTGAGTTCGGTGGAGCAGGGCGGCCCCGCCGCCCGGGCCGGCCTGCAGCCGGGGGATGTGATCCTCGGCATCAACGGCAAGCAGGTGGCCTCGTCCAGCGAACTGCCGCCCCTGGTGGCCGACATGCATCCGGGGGAAACGGCCAAACTGCAGGTGTGGCGCAAGGGCGGCCGGCACGATGTCGACGTCAAGGTCGGCGCCCTGCAGGAGGCCAAGATGGCCAAGGCCGACAGTTCCTCCGCCGACAAGGGGCGGCTGGGGCTGGCGCTGCGCCAGCTGACGCCGGACGAGCAGCGCCAGGCCGATATCCGGGGCGGCCTCCTGGTGGAGGACGTGGCCGGACCGGCGGCCCGGGCCGGCATCCGCCCGGGGGACGTGCTCCTCTCCTTGAACGGCGAACCGGTGAATAGCGTCGAGCAGCTGCGCGGGCTCCTCGCCAAGTCGGGCCGGCGGGTGGCCGTCCTCATCCAGCGGGACGACGCCAAGATTTTCGTGCCGGTGGATCTCGGGTGACGGTTACAGCAGCCCGGAGGCGATGTTGATGGTCAGGGCCAGCAGGGTGGCGTTGAAGAAGAAGGAAAGGACGCAGTGCACCAGGCCGGTGCGGCGCATCGTCCGGCTGGTGAAGGCGATGTCGGCGGTCTGGCTGGAAGTGCCGATGACGCCGGAAAAATAGAGGAAGTCGCTGTAGTCCGGCGCGGACTCCCCCGGGAAATCCAGTCCAGGGGGCTGCTTGCGCATGATGGCCGAGTAATAGTCGTGGGCGTAATGGAGGGCGAACATCACCTGGGTGAAGGCCCAGGAGGAGAGGATGGTGAGCCCGGCCAGGGCCATGTGGGCGTAGCGCTCGCTGCCGGCCATGTCCCGGGCCACTGCCAGCTCGGCGACGATGGCCCCCAGGCAGACGACGGCGGCGGCCACCACCAGGGTGAGGAAGAGGAGGCGCCCTTCGTCCTCCTTGAGGGCCCGGGTCCGCATCCGCTCGTGGCTGGACGAGAACATCATGTGGGCGGCCAGGACCAGGTAGAAGCAGGCGCCGGCGTTCCAGCCGATGATGAGCCGGGTGATCTCCTCCAGGCCGAGGAGGGATTCGGGCAGCGCCAGCACCGTCGCCATCCCCACCAGGATGGAGATCATCAGCCGGGGCCGGGAAAGGATCAGCCGCACCAGGGGCCGCAGGGGAGGGGGGATGGCAGCGGGGCGGCTCACCGTTGGGGCTCCATCCGGATGGCGGCCGCCAGGGCCAGCAGAAAGGCGACGGCGAGGAGCACGAAGCTTTCGGTGAAGGCGGAGAAGATGCCGGCCGGCGTCGCGCCGTAGACCGATTCCCGCCAGGCCAGGAAGACGGCGGCGATGGCGACCCCCAGCACGCCCCCCAGCTGGCGCATGTAGCTGATGACCGTGGAGGACTGGCCCAGTTGTTCCGCCGCCATGCCGCGCAGGGCGGCGAGGCTCAGGGCCGGCAGGATGAGGGCCAGCCCCACCCGTCCCATGACCGTGATGCCGATGATTTCGCCGTAGGTGATGTGCACGGCCATGACGGCGAACAGGACAAAGGAGAGGCCGAAAAGGCCCAGCCCCACTACCGTGATCCGTTGCGGCGAATGGCGGTCCGTCAGGCGCCCGGCGATGGGAATGGCCACGGCCAGGGCGATGCCCGAGGGCAGCAGGGCGAGGCCCGCCGCGGTGGCGGAAAATCCCAGGGCGTTCTGCAGGAAGATCGGGATGACATAGGTGGAGGCGTAGAGGCCGAAGCCGTAGGCCATGGAAACCAGGACGCCCATGGCGAAGGGGCGGTCCCGGAACAGACCCAGGCTGATGATGGGCGCGGCCGAGCGGCGTCCGTGGCGGACGAAGAGAACCACGGAGAGGATGGCCAGCCCCCACTGGAACCAGGTCCACGGCGCCAGGGGCCCGGCATGCTGGAGGCTGGAGACCCCTTCCACCAGGGCGAGGGTGCCCAGGCCCAGGACGCCGACGCCGAACCAGTCGAAATGGCGCAGCCGGATTTCCCGCGGCTTCGGCAGGAGCCAGATGCCTGCCCCGGCGGCCAGCAGGCAGAAGGGCAGGTTCATGAGGAAAATGGCCGGCCAGCCGAAGTGATCCAGGAGCAGGCCGCCCAGGGTCGGGGCCACGGCCGGCGCCAGGACGATGCCGAAGCTCAGCATCCCGGAGGCGCGGCCCTGGTTTTCCACCGGGAAAAGCCGCATGACCACCAGGGTCCCGAGGGGCTGCAGGACACCCGCCGCGGCGCCCTGGAGGATGCGGGCGGCGACCAGGAAGGCGAACCCGTCGGACAGGCTGCCGGCGATGCTGGCGGCGGCCAGGACCAGGGTGGCTCCCAGGAAGCAGCGGCGAAATCCCAGGCGGTCCAGAAGCCACGGGGTGGGGAGCATGGCGGCGGTCATGGCCCCCATGTAGCCGGTGATGGCCCACTGCACCCGGTCCTGGCCGAGGCCGAAATGCCGGGTCAGGGCCGGGATGGCGACATTGAAGCTGGTGGTGGACAGCACCGCGGCGACGATGCCGAGACCGACGGCAACCAGGGCCAGCCACTTGTAGCGGGGGCCGTAACGGGCCGTCAGGTCGTCATAGGCAGGGGCTCCGCTGAGAATCGGGAGTTTGAAGGGCTGCTTGGCCGGGGGCATGGGGGCGAAAGTCCGGGGGGCTGTTCCTGGCGCGGGCCGAGGAATGGGCAATGTTCCGTCAGCCGCGGCGGCAATACCGAACTTTACCTGGACAACGGCATGGGCGGCGAGCCCCAACCCTGTCCTTGTCCGGGGGCGGGGCCCCGATCAGCCGCCGATGCGCTGCTTTTCCGCGTAGCACACCCGGCACCGGCCCGCCCGGTTCTCGCACAGGGTGGGCAGATAACCTTCGCCCTGCAGGCGAAGGTAGAGGGCCAGGGCATCCGGCCTCGGCATCTGGGGGCTGAGGGTCATCCCGTTCTCGGGGTTGAGGCAATAGTCGCATCCGTCTTGATCGGCCATTCCAAGTTCCTCCGTGGCGGTCTATGCGTCAGGCATTGGGTGGAGCCATTGTGCATTGCCGCTTGGGCCGGCGCATTGGGGGCCAACGCCCAGCCTTCGAGGGCCGATTCTGTAATCCGGCTTCGAGAAGCGGTAGAGGAGACGACGGATCTGTGCTGGTTTCCTGCGCCCGAGGGAGGCCTTTGCTGGCCTTTCAGGTGGCGGGGCGGTTTTCCCCGGCCGCGGCCTGCTGGGGGACGTGGCCGCGGATCCAGGCCAGCATGTCCTTCCAGATGCGGGTGACTTCGGCCTCCGAAGGCAGGGCCCGGGCATTGGGCAATTCGATGGTCACAATGGGGATGTTCTTGTGGCGGCCGCTGTAGTTGCCGAGGGAGCCGGGATAGATGCCCACCGGCTTGAACAGCAGCTGCCCGAAGCGGCGGGGCGCCGGCGCCGGGCCGTCCAGGTCGAGGACGCCGAAGGGGGCATGGACCGAGACGATGAGGTGGGGACGGAAGCGCTCGATCTGGTCGCTGACCCAGCGGCTTTCCGGTTCCGACAGGGGGGAAGCGCCGGGGAAGCGGCGGGGGTCCTTGCCGGTCACCCGCTGCCAGTACACGGGAGCGTCCCGGTGCCAGCCCGGGGTCGGGAAATTGCGGTTCAGGTCCACCCCGCCGGCATTGACCCGCTGGGGCCGGGCCGCCAGCAGGCCATCGGGATTGACCAGGGGGGCGACCCGCCAGTGGTAGGCGGCGGCTTCCGGGCGCCCCAGCCATTGCATCCACTTGAAGACAATGGAGGACGAGGTCAGCTCGTCGCCGTGGATGCCGCCGATCAGGAGAATGCGCAGCGGCGCGCCCGGGCCGCCCTTCCCGGGGGGCGGGATATCCCGCGCCAGGATGGGAAAGCCCTGCCGCGACTCGACGCCGGTGGGGGCGAGGGCGCTCCCCTGGCAATCGGCCTTCGACACCCCCGGCAGGCGCTGGGCCAGGCGCAGGCACCAGTCCGGCGCCGGGGCCGCCGCCTGGACGGAGGCCGCCAGTGCCAGCCCGAGAGCCAGGGCCAGCCGGTGGAGAGGTCTTTCAGGAATCACTTGGAAGGGAATGCCCGTGGTCAATACGCCCGATACGGAAGTTTGCCGGGAGCGGGGCACAAAGGGAAGCCTCGCCAGGCTGTCGGGCGAGGCCTGGAAACGGAACGGCGAACTCTCCGTGCCGTGGGCTACTGGGGCTTGCGCTCCCCGGCCGGCGGGTTGATGAAGCCGGCCACGCCGTCGATCCGGTCGAGGCGGATGATGATGGTCCCCTGGGCCTGGCTGCGGGCGACCAGGTAGCGGTCCTCGATGGCCACCACCACCCCGGGGATCGCCTGGCCGTTGGCGTAGAAGGTGAGGCCGCGGCCGCTGGCCTTGCTGCTTTCCAGGGCGTTCATCAAGGTGTCGTCCACGGCCCAGGCGGCGCTGGCGGACAGGCAGGAAGCAAGGCAGAAGGCGGCTATCTTGGCGATGGGCTGCATGGTTCTCCTCCGGGAGTGGCTGGGAAATTTCCGCCGGGGGCGGGCTGCTGCGGATGATCCCATGAAACGAGCATTTCCGGCGGCGGCCTTGTTCGCCGTGCCGGGCGATCGTGTATGCTGTGCCGGCAAAAAAATATCAGATCGTCATCCCGGGGAGGCAAGCTTGCGACATCCGCCACTATTTCCTCTGCAGCTCCTTTCCTGGGCGCTCCTGGCGCCTCCCGCCCACGCCGGCAATGGGGACGGTGACGGCGCCTGGGTGGCCGTCGCCGTCACGGCACTGCTGACCGCCGGCGTCGCCTTCGCCGTCCTCTGGGCATGGCGCCGGCAGCGGCGCGAGGCGCCTGGCGCGCAGAAGTCCTTAAGCTTTGCCGACCCCGCCCGGCTGGCCGAAGAGAAGTCCCGGCTGGACGACATCGCCGCCCAGCTCGTCCGCGTCGAGCATGCCCTGCGCCTGGGGGAAGACCCGGACCTGCGCAGCCTCCTCGACCACGCCACCCGGGCGGAGGCGGCGGCGCGGCGGCTCTTCTCCCGGGTCCGGTACGGCAATGCCGGCGCCTTGGGGGAGCTTTCCAGCCAGCTGGACGAAGCCGGTCGGGCGGCGCAGCAGGCCACCGAGCGGGCCCTGAGCCTCCATGGCGACTTGGCCTTTGCGGCGTCGGGGGAGCCGGTGGGTTGCTTCTTCTGCGCCCGGCCCCTGGCCAATCCCGACTATCGCCGGCTGGTGTCGGTGCAGAAAGGAGATAGCCGGGAGGAAGTGCTGGCCTGCCCCGACTGCGCCGCCCGGGCGGGCCGGGGCGAAATCCCCGCCGTCCTGGCCGCTCCCGACGGCCGCACCCATTGGAGCGAAACCCCCGGCTACGATCCCTACGCCCGCCGGCACGCCGAGCCGGGGAATGTGCAGGAAGTGGCCGCTTGGCGCTTTCAGCCCAGGCGTCCCCTGGGGGAGATCGGCCGCCTCGCCGCCGGCGGGGCCGCGGCCGCGGGGCTCCTGGGGGGAGCCGGGGCCGCCCTGGCCGCCGCGACCCTGCTCGACCTGGATGCGGCCCGGGAATCCGGCGTCATTCACGAAGCCGTGAAGGAGTCCGCCAAGCGGATGACCCGGGAGCCTTCGGCCTCCCGCTTCTCCGATCATTCCTGAGGGGGCTTCGGTGGCAGGTCCCCGCATCGTCTTCTATGCCGTCAATGGCCTCGGCCTCGGGCACGTCACCCGGCTGCTCGCCATCGCCCGCGCCGTCCGGCGGCAGTCGCCGGAGGCCGAGATCCTCTTCGTGACCTCGTCGGAAGCCGACGGCGTCATCTACCGGGAGGGCTTCGCGGCGGTGAAGCTGCCCTCCAAGACCATCCGGGAGCAATGCGGCCTTTCCCGCAGCACCTACCTCAAGATGGCCCAGTCGGTGACCTGGAGCGCGCTGTCCAGCTTCAACCCGGACGTGCTGGTGGTGGATACATTTCCTTCCGGCAGCTTCGATGAGCTCATCCCGGTGCTGGGTTGGCGGCAGAAGAACGTTTTCGTCTTCCGGGAGCAGCGGAGGGAGAACTTCCAGTCGGACCTCCTCATGGCTGCCTTGCCCCTCTACGACCGGGTGATCGTCCCCCATGACGACATTGGGCAGGTGGGCGAACTGCCCGAACCGGAAAAGGCCCGGACGGTCGGCCCCATCCTCATCCGCGAGCGCCACGAGCTCCTGGAGCGGGCCGCCGCCCGGCGGGCCCTGGGGTTGCCCGAGGCGGGCCTGCTCTTCTACGGCAGCTTTGGCGGCGGCGGCGACCCCGCGGCGGCCCGGGCCCTTGAGCTGACGGCACGGGCTGTGGGTTCCCTGGAGGATGCCCAGCTGGTTCTCGGTGCCGGCCCGCTGCTGAGGGCGCCGCCCGGCGCGGGGGCCGGCGTCACCCTCCTGGGTGGCCGCTATCCCATGCTCGACGTGTTGCCCGCCTTCGACGGCGCCATCGCCGCCGCCGGCTACAACACCGTCCATGAGCTCCTGTTCGCCGGGGTGGCTGCGACCCTGGTGCCCTTCAGCCGAGGCCTCGACGACCAGGCATCCCGTGCCCGAGCCCTGGCCGGCGCCGGGGCCTGTCTGGTCTGCGAGCCACTCACCGAAAACAACTTGCGGGAAGCGGTAGGTCGCCTGGCCGACGCCGACACCCGCCGCCGGCTAGCCGGCCGTGGCCGTGAAATGGTGCGGGGCAACGGGGCCGGCGCGGCGGCGGAGGCGATCCTGGAATTGGCGTGAGGCACCCGCCGGGCCTTTGTTCACGGCGTTGTACCTGGCCCGACCGAATGCCCCCTCAGTTGACGGCGTAGCCGCGTCCTTGCATGCAAGAGCCATAGGCCCGGTAGAAGGTGTCGATCTTTTGTTGCTGCTGCGTCTGCGCCTGTTGCTGTCTGGCCGCTTCGTTGGAGCGTGCCTCGCGGCCCCCCCGCATGGTGCCGAGAACCGCGCCGGCCCCAGCGCCCTTGCCGGTGTCGCCGGCAATCGCCCCGATGGCGGCGCCGCCAAGGGCACCCCGCGCGGCGCCTCTTGCACGCTCGCCGCCGGGCTGCGACTGCTGAGGGGTTGCCGGCGTTTGGGCCACCACCGCCGGATCGATGCCGGTGTTTTTCTTGGCCCATACGTGACACTCGCCCTCGTCCTTCTGCTGTTGCTGAGGGCTTTGCCCCTTGGCCGGATACGCCACCGGCGCCTGGCCCAAGGCCCATGGGGAAAGTGAGAGCGCCGCGATGCCCGTGGCAAGGTGAATCAATCTGCGCATGCTTGAACTCCTATCTGAATGGAGGGGCTTGCCTACCCCCTTGGCCGCCGTATGGGGAGAGCTTGCCGTTGCCGGCCGGAGCGCACGCCTTCCGCGGCGGGTTGCGCTTATTTCACCTGCGAGGCGATAAACGACGCACCCGTATCGATCCAGCGGTCGAGCAGGGGTTGTACGTCGCGCAGGGTCAGCGGCGCTTTGTCGTTGGCCAGTTTGGCGCCGACGCCCCTGCGCATGGAGGCGCCCATGCGCTCGCCGGTGACGCTGTCCACGGCCTCGACTTCCATATTGATCGCGGCCTCCTTGCCCCGGCCTTTTGCCGCCGTGACGACGAAGGCGATGGGGAGGACCTGATAGGGCTTCAGGCCGGGAGTCTGCGGCACCACGGCGGTGATTGCCGGCCGGATCCGGAGCACGCCGGGGCCCGGCTGCGAGGCCAGGGTGACTTTTGTCCCCAGTTTTTCCCGTAGCCCCCTATCCACGTAGTTGCGGATTTCTTCGAGGGTGTCGGCGCTCACCTGCTTCGTCGGCGCCGGGACCGGATAGTACTGGGTGGGATCGATCATCACCTGCTGATAGGCGCCGGGCTTGAGATTGGGATTCACGTACCGCATCACCGTGTCGCCCGCTGCGTCGGTTGTCTTGGTCAGGGCCGAATAGTCGCCGAGGAAGCCGGACTGTCCTTCTTCGGCAAGCGATGCTGCAGACAGCAATGCTCCGATGGTCAGCGCAAGACAGCCGATGATCTGTTTGACCTTCATGGAATACCTCCGTCGTTGGGATTCTGCGGCTGGAGAGGCCACTGCTTGATCACTGGATGCTAGTCTTGGGGACGAAAAAACACATACGGGAAACGCCGGTAGTGTCCAGGGCATTTCCGATAAGGAGAGGCAGTCGGAACCCGGTAGAGTTCCCTCTAGAAGGTGAAACGGGGTCCCACCATGAGATAGAGGCTGCGTTGTTGCCGGTCGGTAACGCCATAACCGAGGTAGACCGGTCCAATCGGTGTGCCGGCTCCGACAAACAGGCTGCCGGACCAGATCGAATTGTTGAGGGATACGTCTCCGGCATGCTGCCAGACGTTGCCTACCTGAGCATTGGCGCCCACGTAGGCATTGGCGATCTGGGTGTTGTAAAGACGGCGCAGGTAGGTGAGGGACAGCAATCCCGCATACGGGCCGCTCAGTTGGTCTTCCTGCAGCCCCGACAAGCGCAGGAATCCACCCAGGCGGTAAAGGGCGCCGACGGGTGCCGTGCCGTCGAAGGAGGTTGCGACGATGGCGCCTCCTATCAGGGTGTGTTCGCCCCAGGAGCGGGCGTACACCTGGGCCAGATCCACTTGCTTGTAGTCCGCGCTGGAGCCGAACTCCCGACGGGCGTCCCGGTACTCGATCCGGCCGAAATAACCTGACCGGGGGAAATAGGGATTGTCCAGCTTGTCGGCAGAGAGGCGGGCGAAAAGCTCACCCTGATTGATATCGGTGGCCGCTGCCGGGTTGCCTGTTGTCACGTGGGCCGTACCGGGACTCCAACGGTAGCCGACCCGTGCCTCGCCCCATAGTCCAAGTTCCCGCCCGCCGGCCAACTCTATCCCATGGCTCTCCACGCGGTACCGCGCCAGATTGCGCCCGTCCTTGTCGAAAGTGTTGAAATTCTTTTCGGAATATTGGATCTTGCCGGCCACGAAATAGCGCGACCGCTCGTCCAGGGGCTGGTAGATCTCGGTGGAGATCAGGGGTTCATCGCCCAGTTGCAGGCCCGCACGCAATTCGCCGTTCAGCGAATTGATGGCGGTGCGCCTGTAGAGAACGCCGAATCGGGTGACATTGTCACCCTTGAAATTGTTGGAGGTCGCCAGTCCGAACTGCAGGTAGCCGGGCCCCCAGCTCTTCTCTTTTGCATCGATGACCAGTCCCGTCTTGCCTTCTTCCTGAACGACGCTATAACGGACGGATTCGAAAATATCGAGCCCATAGACTCGATCGATATCCTTCTCCAGTTGGGCTACATCCAGAGGTTTTCCGGGTTCGGCGGAGATGCGCGCCCGGATCAGCCCATCGCTGATGCTCGACTTGTTGTCGATGCGGACGAACTGAATGACCGGCGGTGCCGTATGGCGCTGGCCGCGCAGCGCAATATGCTGCTTATAGGCCTCGGGGGGCAGCGAGAAGTGCGCGAGCGCTGGGATCTGCTGTCGGGCGCTCCGTTCTCCGGTCGGAATCGCGTCTCCCACACGCTTGAAGTCGCCCGGCTTGATATCGCCTAGCTGCGGGCGAAGCAGCACATCCTGCGGCCCGAGGCTTTTCAACTGCTCCTCGGTGTTCAGGGTGAAGAGAATGCTGACAAGTTGGGCCGTGACATCCAGCACCGTGTGAATTTCGTTGCGACTGGCAAGCCCGCTGCCGACGTCCACCACGATGAGTTGATCTGCCCCCATGGCGCGGGCCACGTTGATCGGCACATTGTCGGAGAGGCCGCCATCGACCAGCAGGCGCCCATCGATGTCCACCGGATCGAAGGCCCCGGGGACCGCCATGCTGGCGCGTATCGCCCTGGGCAGGCTGCCGCTGCCCAGCACGACCTCCTTGCCGGTTTCGAGATCCGTTGCGACCGCCCGAAAGGGGATATGAAGCTCGTCGAAGTTCGTTACGTCGGCCACGGGCTGGGTCAGGCGGTTCAGGGCGAGGTCGAATTTCTGGCCTCGAATGAAACCCAACGGCCCACTCAGCTTGCCTTCTGAGGTGACGCCGAGCTTGGCCTTGAAGGCATAGTTCACGTCGTCCTGCTTGCGGCGAAAGGAACGATCGGCGCGGGCCGGCGCATCCTGAAACACGCCGTCCCAGTCCATCGTCTCAAGCTCGTGTTCGATTTGCTGCGGGGTCATGCCCGATGCGTAAAGCCCGCCGACGATGGACCCCATGCTGGTTCCGACAACAACGTCGACCGGGATGCGCATTTCCTCCAGCACCTTGAGCACGCCGACGTGGGCCGCGCCCCGCGCCCCACCGCCGCCCAGCACCAGGCCGATGCGCGGCCGGCCGGCTGGCGCCTCGCCGTCCGCGGCGGCGGTGCAAGGCCATGGAGCAGCCAGGGCGAAGATGAGGGCCGCGAATACGGCAGGGCGTTCCAGTATCCATGCAATACCAAGGATGCGTCTGTTTGCCACGAGCCCCTCCAAGCCATCGTGCATGCCATCTACGGCGTCTTTCGAGTGTTTTCCGGAACGGCGCGAATCCGCTGCGAAAAACCCGGCGCATCGTCTGCCGCCAAGGCCATGTCGTTGGTGCGGTTGCGTCCCATCATGATGTCAAATGGAAAAATCGTGGCAATACGGTTTAGGCTGTAGAGATACTCAGGCCCATACCCACTCGGCAGTACTTTTCATGAACGGGCTTGATCAGGGGAAAACCCCCATCGGCGGCCGAGCCGGGCTATTCATCCGTGGTTTCATCATCGTCCGCCGCTTCGTCGTCGATTCCTTGCCCCTGGGGAGGTTGCTCATCCGGAAGGGGACGTTCCTGCGGCATCTTTGGGAATTCAATGCGGTTGATAAGGGTCTTGGTAAAACTGCCTTCGATCTGTTGAGACATGTGCGAAACCCCCCCCATGACCCCGATGCCGCGGTCCTCCATCAGGCTATGCCAAATATCCTTGAAAATGGTGTCCAGGCATTCCCGGAGCTGCGCCTCCGTTCTTGGCCGCTCCTTTTCGCGCGCGGCAGCTCCGAAACCGGCTGCCCCCAAGGAAAGCACCCCGCCTGCGACACCGCCAATAATTGTCGAGGCGACGCCTGCGCCACCACTGATGGCGAGGCTTTCCAGTAGTTTTTCGCTGGCCCGCTGCGCCACCGGCGACATGCTGGTCTCCGAACGCTCGCTTCCCGCACCGCTGGCGGCCTCCCGGATCCGTGCCATCAAGGCCGCATAAGCGGGCAGACCATCGACCTTGTCGGCGGCGTGGACAATCTGGTAAAGCGAAGCGCTGTGGGCTGGCGGGCGTGGGAGCGCAATCGCCGGGATATTCTTGATCCTTCCCTCGAATTGGGCTGAAGGAATGCCGTAGCGCCGGGGGATTTCCTGAAGTTGCCGGCTGAGGACCTGGATGTAGAGCCTGGCCGCCTGCTCCCTGACTGCATCGGGATCGATCTCCTTGGCGACAGGGGCCAATACGCGATTCCGATATTGTTCCAGCAGATAGGCGGCCAGCCTCTTTACGGCGGAATCGGCCCCATTCTCGCTCCTGAGCTTGTACCAGCTCAGCTTGATGGTCAGCCATTGCTGGGTCCAATAGCCCGTGAACCACGGTATGAAATATTTCTCAGTGCGCAGGGAGACAAGGCGCCTCCAATTTTCCATTTGGCCGCGGGAGTAGTTCTCGGCCGCTACCCTGGCAGCCAGCGAGGCGCTGCTTATGTCGCTGTCGATTTGCCTCCAGGTGCTCTCGGATATCTGAACCGGCGGGATCACCTCGGGGGGACGACTTGGGGCGGCGCATCCCGCCAGCGCCACCAGCAAGGAGACGGTCAGGAGGCGGAGGAGGAGGATCGCAGTCCTGAAGAATGGCTTGGCCATGGTTTCCGGCACGCCGTGCGATAGGTCTGACCTGAGCACTTCACATTGCCTATCTACGGCATCTTTCTCGTGTTTTTCAAAGCCGCGCGGATGCGCTGGGAAAAATCCGGCGCCTCGTCCGCCGCCTGGGCAATGTCGTTGATGCGGTTGCGCTTCATCAGGGCGTCAAAGGGCAGAACCGTGTCGATCCGCCCCTGGTCGTAGAGGTATGCCGGCGCATACCCGCTCACCAGTACTTTCCATGAGAAGGGCACGTGCTGAGGGTTCGAACGGGCATGCAGCCAGATCAGGTTGGTGCAATTGGTCGTCAGCGTGTTGTAGAACTGGGGCTTGTCCCGCAGGGCGTTGATGGTCTCGAAATAATCCAGGAAGAACTTGCGGACCAATTCCGGCGGCGCCTTGATCGGAAGCAGATGTACGTCCTCCGGCGGGTCCTTGCGGTAATTGGTGCGCAGCCGGATGACATCGCGCTCATCGGCGACGACGTAGATCTGCTCATATTGGCGGAAGAAGCCCCGGAGGGTGGAATACCCCTCACCTTTCTCCTTGCGGGCCTCGATGGACACCGCCACGAAGTCCTGCCCGCCGAAACCGAAGCTGACGATCATGTGGGCGATGGCGGGACCCATCCAATAAATCGCGTACAGATCCACGCTGTCCAGCTTGTTGAGATCGAAGGTCTTGGTGTACCAGGCGGGCGTGTAGTCGGTTTCTGTCCGATAGGAAAAGTTGCGGATATTGTGGATCGTCACCTGGTCGCCACGGATTTCGGCATAGGGAAGCCGCGACACATCGGTTTGCCAGAGGCGCTGGTTCGACGGCGGGATGGCGAGCCACCATGCCAGCACGATGGAAAACAAGGCGATGAAAGCCAGGCTGGCGCGCCGCCGCCAGCGCGGAATGAACTGGGCAGCGATGGCCGCGGCGCCGGCAAGAACCATCAGTGCAGCCAGCACCCGCTGCGCCGTGCCGGTGCCGGAATCGCCAAAATAGATCGCCAGGCCGCTCCAGGCCGTCATGCCGGCCAGTCCGACCAGAACGCCTAGACGAAGCAACCAGGCCAGCAGGGTCGGCGTGTGGGGGAAAGCCATCGAGCGCAACGGGGGCACGGAATTCCTAGCGCATCATGGTCAGCTGCCGCACCGCCTCGTCGAGGAGATTCGCCGCCGGCAGCAATTCGCTGCGCCGACAGCGCACCAGGGCGAAGGCCCTCATCTGCGGCGGAGTCGTCGGAACGCGGGCAATGTGGAAAGTGAAGTCCTCGCCTGCCTGCTCACTGCTTTCCGGCTGCACCACGTTCATCTTGTCCAGCCGGAGCCTTCTGTCCTCGACGTAGATATGGGGGCGCGGGTCCTCGAGCACGGCGCACAGCTGGTCGAAATCCCGTTCGAGGGCTTCCGTCCGCAGCCCCAGGCCATGCAAGGCCCGTTCGTTTTCCTCGATCTGCTCCTGCAGATGCGCCAATTCCTCCGATGTGCCCGAGCCGTTGCTGCCAAGCATGGAGCGTATCCCGGCCCCCTGACGTTCCAGCAGCTGCAGTCGCGTCTTGAGCAGCGCCCGGTCCTGCTCGAGCAGATCGCGGCGGGACTTGTCCGCCGCGATCCGGGCCAGTCCGTCGAGCCCCAATTGATCCACGAGCCGCCGCACGATCTCCTGTCTCAGATCGGCTTCCGTGCGTCCGCAAACCCTGACCCGATGATCGCTGAAACTCACGGTCGTCTGTACCACGTCGCGGCGGACAGTTTCGCCTTGCAGGGCCAGGCCCGCTATCTTCCGTTCGTCCATCGCCATCCCGAGCAGCGCGTAAACTTCAGGCAGATCCGTGTTCCGCTCGAAATACGAGCGCAGATCCGTCGAGCGGCTGAGGGCCCGGGGAACGTCGTCGGGGGCGGCAAAAAAGGCGTGGATGTAGGGGTCGGAAGACCAGGCGGCCGCACTGGCCTCCCGCGGTGCCGGCGCGGAAGCGACGATGTCACCGACGTGCTTGAGCGAAGTCGCCACCGCCGGTTCAAGACGCGCCTGATAACGCCGCGCCAGACGCAACTGCGGATTCAGCTTGACGATGCGCTCCACCGCCTCGCCGATCAACTGCTTGCCCTGCTCGCTTTCCCCACGGCCGCCGTGCCGCAGCCAGTTCAATATTCCCATCCGCAGGCTCCATCCAGGGTTCGACTCGAATCAGGATCGCGGCCGTCACTTCTTGCCGGAATCGGCCGTCTTCTTCCAGCTCTTGTCCGGGTTGAAGGTCTCCATCTTCTGCACCGCGGCGGAGGTTTCGGGACCGAGATCCTTTTCGTACACCACGCCGTCGTGGTTCACGATGAAGGTCATGACCCCGGAGTTGCCGTAGGTCGCCGGCCAGGCGACGAGGGCGAAACCTCCGATCATCTCCCCGTTTGCCAGATAGTCGTAGGCGCCCCCTGGGGCATCGGGCCCCTGGGCCTTGAGGATGCGGTAGTGGTAACCGTAGTACGCCGTGGGCTGTCCGGCCTTGGCCTTCACATAGCCCTTGGCCCGGGCACTGGCGAACAGCGGGCCCAAGGGACTCGGCGGCTCCCCGGCCTGGGTGGGATAGTAGAGTCCGTCGCGCTTTCCCGGGGTGCTCATGAACTTCTGGGCGTAGTGCAGAAGCGCGCTTTTCTGCGGGTTCTGCAGATAGTAGTCGCGCTGGGCATCGACGTAGGCGAGCATCGCCTGCGTGGCCGAGATCTCGTTGCGCCCGATGCGCCGGTTCAGGATCTCCTCGCTGCCCGCCTGGGTGTCGAACCGCCACCCGGCGCTTTCCTTCACGATGGGGATGGGAAAGGCCCACTCGTCCTTGCCGATGACAAGGGCAACCTTGCCGTCACCCGACTTCTCCAGCCTGTTCGCTTCCTCAAAGGACTGCACGAAACGCTCGAGGCCTTCCCGGTCGGCCACCTTGTCGCCGGAAGATACGAGGGGCTTCGCCTCCGGTCCGAGTATCGACAATAGCGCCGTCTCGTCGCCGGCCTTCATGGCGGCCACGAAATCCTTGACCGCTTCCTCCGGCGCCGCATAGGTCCTTTGCTTCGCCGCACTGGGTTTCTTCTTGGCTGCCACCGATTGGGGCGGCGCGTCCGCGGCAAGCGCCGGGGGCACCGCGAGTGCGGCAGCCGCGGCGATCAGAACGCCCAACAGCGCGGCGTGGCCGAATCCAACGTTGTCCCTACGGGCAAAGTTCGTCGTGTGCATGGTGATATCCCTTCAAAGTTTCCGCCTTGGTCACGAAATGCTTGCCGTCTAGCGACCCCTGCCGCCGCCGCCGCGACCGCCTCCACCACCACCGCGACCACCTCCGCCTCCTCCACCACCGCGGGCGCCTCCGCCACCGGCGTGACTGGCAGCCGAAGACCGGCTCGCCGCGCCCCGTTGGCTGAAGTCGCGGGTCTGTCCGCCGCTGCCCATGCCCTGGAAGGCGCCTGCCCCGCCGCTGGTCCGTTGGAGCCCGCCGCCACCGCCCCCGCCGGCACGCCCTTGGGCACCTGCGCCGGTACGCCCTGCGGCACCTGCGCCGGTACGCCCTGCGGCGCCCGCGCCGGTACGCCCTGCGGCGCCCGCGCCGGCACGTCCTTCGGCGCCCCCGCCGGCGCGCCGTTCGGTGGCACCGCCGGCACCGCGGTCGCGGCTACCCGGGGTCGCCCCCTTGAACTGGTCGGCGCCGCCGCGGGCGATGTCCTGCCGTCCCTGATCGGCCCGGCCGCGAAACGCTTCCCGCGAATCGGTTCCCGCCCGCTGCTGCCCCTTGCCGAACCGTTGCTGGCTTCCGGGGTCCCGGTACTGGACGCCCCGGCGGTGCTCGGCGTTGTGGTTCCATCTGGCATTCGAGACATTGGTGCGGTTGAAGCTGTTGTACCGGCTGGCGTTGATGTTGACGTCCCCATGCCCCCAGTCGCAGTCGCCCCACAGGGCGTTGCCGACGATCAGTCCGGCCGAGAACGACAACAGCGCGGTGCCCGCCACGTAGCCCGGGGGATAGTAGGAATAGGGCGGATAGGCCGGATAGGGCCACGCCCCGTACACCGCCGTCGGGTTGTAGGTCGGCACGTAGACCGTCTGGGGCTGGGCCGGCTCGATCTTGATGACGGTCGTCCCGGCTTCCTGGGCGGTGCTGACCGTCTGTTCCTTGCTGCTCGCCAGGTTGCCGGCCGCCTGCGCCTTCGAGCGCAAGCTCTGGACGGCATCGAGCACGTCCTTCTGCTGCGCCAGGAAGGCATCTCCCAGCTTCTGGGTCATGTCGAGCTTGTCGTTCATCATGGTCAGCACCTGGGGGAAGGCGGTCAGCGACTTCACGCTCGGGTCCCACTTCTGCTGCGCCATGGCGTCCTCCAGCGCCTTGTCCTTGACGTTGGGATTCGACTTCACCCAGCGCGCCGCCTCCACCACCTCCAGGGGGTAGGTGGAAGCCATCAGGATCTGCGCCAGCAGCGGATCGGGATAGAGGGCGATCGGCGCCACCAGCTGCTCGATCTCCTCCTTCTTGAAGGTCGGTGCGCCCTGGGCGTAGGTGACCGCCGGGAGGGCGACCAGGGCGAGCAACAGCCAGACCAGCAAGCGTTTTCCCATGGAATTCATGGTCTTTCTCCTTCCGGCAGGGCTTGCCGGTTGCCCGGTGCCCACCCGGTTCAGCGTCACGGAAATGTCCTTTTCGGACGCCACCCGAAATTCAATCGGACTGGGGCGCCAGGACCTGCACGTTGATCCTGCGGTTCTTCCAGAACATGTCGTGGACTCGCGGCTGCAGCCGGCGCAGGGCCTCCGGGGAGGCATTCCTGAAAGTCAGCCGCACCGCCGGCCGGGAGCCGTCCCCCGGAATATGTTCGATGTCGTCGAAGGGCGGAAATCCATACTTGACCAGGAAGTTCTTGATCTCCTCGTCGGAAGCGCCGCTGTCCACATTACCAACCCATAATTCACCCATGATGGTCTCTCCTTTTGAATCTACCCCATGATGTTGACGCCGCCGTCGATATACAGCGTTTCGCCGGATAGCCGCCGCGCAAACGGCGTGGCGAGAAAGGCGCAGGTGTATCCGACGTCCATGATGTCGATCAGTTCGCCGAGGGGGGCGCGCTGCTCGGCTTCGTTCAGCATCAGATCGAAACCCTTCAGGCCGGAAGCGGCGCGGGTCTTGAGCGGCCCCGGCGAAATGGCATGGACGCGGATACGGCGCGGTCCGAGCTCGTAGGCGAGGTAGCGGGCGCAGGCCTCGAGGGCCGCCTTCACCGGACCCATGACGTTGTAGTTCGAAACCACCTTGTTGGCGCCGTAGTAGCTCATGGTGAACATGGTGCCGCCGTTGGTCATCAACGGTGCCGCCAGGCGCGCCATGCGCACGAAAGAGTGGCAGGAAATGTCCATCGCCTTGGCAAAGCCTTCCGCCGAACAGTCGAGCAAGCCGCCCTGCAGGTCCTCTTTCGGGGCCCAGGCGATGGAATGCACGAAAATGTCCAGTCGCCCCCACTCCTGCTTGATCCTGGCGAAGACCGCATCGATATCTTCCGGCCGCGACACGTCGAGGGGCATGAAGATGGGCGCCGCGAGTTCGCGGGCGAGCGGCTCGACATAGGTTCGGGTCTTTTCGTTGGCGTAAGTGATCGCCACATCGGCGCCGACTTCGTGGAAGGCGTTCGCGCAGCCGTAGGCGATGGAGTTCTCGTTGGCAATGCCGGCGACCAGCGCCTTGGCGTCCTTCAATATCGGACGGGGAATGTCGATTTTCATGATGTTGCTCCTTCGATTTTCATGGGGGGGACCTGGTCCGGCACGACGAGGGTGGCTGCGGTGGCGGCCAGCACATCCTGCACCGAGACGCCCGGCGCGGTTTCGAGCAGCGTGGCGCGGCCACCCGGAAACGAGATCACGGCCAGCTCCGTGACAACGAGATCCACCGGGCGCGCGGAAGTCAGCGGCAGGGAACAGTGCTTGACGATCTTTGACTGGCCCTTGGCCGTGTGCTGCATGGCGACGATGACGCGCCTGGAGCCGGTGACCAGGTCCATGGCGCCGCCCATGCCGGGAACCATCTTGCCGGGAATCATCCAGTTGGCGAGATGGCCGCCTTCATCGACCTGCAGGCCGCCGAGGACCGTGACGTCGATATGTCCGCCCCGGATCAGCCCGAAGGAAATGGCGCTGTCGAAAGTGGCGGCGCCGGGCAGGGCGCTCACCGGCTGGCCGGCGGCGTCGGTCAGGAAGCGTTGCGCCATGCCCTCTTCGGGAAGCGCCCCGGTGCCGACGAGGCCGTTTTCCGAATGGAAATAGACGCGCATGCCGGCCGGCATGTAGTTCGCCACCAGCATGGGAATGCCGATGCCGAGGTTGACCAGCATGCCGGGACCGATTTCCTGGGTGATGCGCTTGGCGATGAGAGTTTGTGCGTCCATGGCGGTCAATCGTGGGCGATGACGAAATCGACCAGCACCGATGGCGTCACCACGTGGTCGGGGGAAATCATCCCGACGGGAACGATCTGGGCGACATCGGCGATGACCGTCGTCGCGGCCATGGCCATCACCGGATTGAAATTGCGCGCCGTCAGCGCATAGATCAGGTTGCCGAAGTAATCGGACAGGAAGGCTTCCAGCAGCGCAAAATCGGCGTGCAGGGGCTTCTCCAGGAGATACGGCTTGCCGTCCACTTCTATCCTGGTCTTGCCTTCCTCCACCTGCGTGCCGATGCCCGTCGGCGTGAGAACGCCGCCGAGCCCGTAGCCGCCGGCACGGATGCGTTCGACGAGGGTGCCCTGGGGCACCAGTTCCACTTCGATCTCTCCGGCCATCATCTTCTGCTGGGTTTCGGGATTGAGCCCGATATGGCTGACGATCGCCTTGCGCACGGCATTGGCCGCAATCAGCTTGCCGATGCCTCTGCCGGGCGTGGTCGTGTCGTTGGTGATGACGGTGAGGTTCCGCCTGCCCTGGCGCGCCAATTCGTCCATCAGGCGTTCCGGCGTGCCGACGCCCATGAAGCCGCCGATCATGACGCTGGCGCCGTCGGGAATCATGGCGGCGGCCTTCTCGAGGGCGATGGTTTTCATGATGGATGGCCTGCAAGCACGGCATGGGTATGGCGGGCGATCATCAGCTCCTCGTCGGTCGGGATCACCCAGGCCGAGACCTTGCTCGCGTCCGTGCTGATGCGCGGCCCGCCGCCGGCGTTGGCCGCGGGATCGAGTTCCACGCCGAGCCAGGCTGCGTCCCGGCAGACGCGTTCCCGGATCGGCGCGGAGTGCTCGCCGATGCCGGCGGTGAAGACCAGGGCATCAATGCCCTGCATCGCCGCCGCCAGGGAGCCGAGTTCCCGTCCGATCCGATAGGTGAAGAGCTCGGCCGCGAAGCGGGCGTGCGGGTCGTCGCTGGCGAGCAGCACCCGCATGTCGCTCGACAGGCCCGATACGCCCAGCAGGCCCGACTGCTTGTAGATGGTGTTTTCGATGGCCCGCGCATCCATTTTCAGCTCGTCCATCAGGTACAGGATCACGCCCGGGTCCAGATTGCCGCAGCGGGTCCCCATGGGCAGCCCATCGACCGCGGTGAAGCCCATGGTGCTCGCCATGCTCCGGCCGGCCTGGATGGCGCACATGCTCGAACCGTTGCCCAGGTGTGCCACCACGGTTCGGCCGGCGGCGGCCAGGGGCGCGAAACGCGGCAGGACGCTGGCGATGTACTCGTAGGACAAGCCGTGGAAGCCGTAACGCCGCACCCCCCGTTCGGTGATGGCGGCGGGCAGGGCGAAGGCCTGGGCCGCCTCGGGCTGGGCGCGATGGAAGGCAGTGTCGAAGCAGGCCACCTGCGGCACGTCCGGCCGCGACTTGGCGAGAATGCGGATCGGGGCCAGGTTGTGGGGCTGGTGCAGGGGCGCGAGGGGCACCAGCTTCTCCAGTTTGTCGACCACCTCGGGCGTCGCCCGGGTCGCTTGCGAAAATTCCAGCCCACCGTGCACCACCCGGTGGCCGACCGCGACCAGACGGTAGCCTTCCCGGCGGCTGCGCAGGAATTCCCCGAGATATTCGATCGCCCCCTGGTGGCCGAAGCCGGCGCCTTCGCTCCACTTCTTCTCTCCGATCCGGGCGCCCTCCTGGTCGGCGGCGACAAAACTCGGGGCGGTGTAAAGCCCTTCGATCTGCCCATGTATCAGCGGCGCCAGCTCATTGCCGGCCATGCCGAAAATGCGGAACTTGATGCTGGACGAACCAGCATTGAGCACGAGAATGATGTCGGTCATGGCATTACCCCATCGCCTTGCCGCTGTCGCGGCGCGCCTTGGCTACCAGCGCCGCCACTGCGCAGGAGGCGAGCCGGGTGGTCACCGAGTCGGCCCGGCTGGTCAGGATGACCGGCACCCGCGCCCCCAGGACGATGCCCGCCGCATCGGCCCCGGCCAGGAACGACAGGCTCTTGGCGAGCATGTTGCCGGCCTCCAGGTCGGGCACCACCAGCACGTTGGCGCGCCCCGCGACCGGAGAATCGATCTTCTTGATCCTGGCCGCCTCCGGGTCGATGGCATTGTCCAGCGCCAGGGGACCGTCCACGACGGCCCCGGTGATCTGGTGGCGGTCCACCATCTTGCACAGGGCGCCGGCTTCGACCGTGGACGGCACCTTGGGATTGACGGTCTCCATGGCCGACAGGATTGCCACCCGCACTTCCTTGAATTGCAGCGCATGGCCGAGATCGATGGCGTTCTGGATGATGTCCACCTTTTCCTCCAGGGTCGGCGCAATGTTGACGGCGGCATCGGTGACGATCAGCGCATCGTCGTGGTCCGGCACGTCCATCACGAAGCAATGGCTGACGCGGCGTCCGGTACGCAGTCCCGATTCTCGCCTGACCACGGCGCCCATCAGCTCGTCGGTGTGCAGGCTGCCCTTCATCAGCGCCTCTGCCTTGCCCTCGCGCACGAGCTGGACGGCCGCGGTCGCCGCGGCCTCGCTGTAGGGGGCATCGACGATCGGGTAGCCGGTGATCTTGATGCTGTGCTCCTTGGCGACGGCTTCGATGCGCTCCCGCGGCCCGACCAGGATCGGCGCGATCAGCCCGATCTCCGCCGCCTCTACCGCCCCCTGGAGCGAACTCTGGTCGCAAGGATGCACCACGGCGGTCGGCAGCGGCGGCAGCGTCTTGCAGTAATCGATCAGGCGTTGGTACTTTTCGTGGGTCCTTTCCATCGCAGTTCCTTTCGCATCTTTCATCGCCGGACGGCGGCGAGGCGCCGCTCGCGTACCGGTCGCCCGCTCAATACGGTGCGGATACGTTCGAGCATTGCCCGTTGCTCGGCGGTCGGCTCCGCGTTCTGGACGCGCTTGTCCGCCATCAGCTTGTCCAGCAGCGTGAGCAGCCGCTCGCGGTCGCCGCGGTCGGCAAGCAGGGCCGGCAAGGTGGCGATGGCCTGCTCCGGCTCGTAGCGCGCGATGATTTCCTGTTCGCCGCGGATGCGGCGGAGTTGCTCGGGTGGGACGGCGGGAACGTATTCGGCATAGTCGTCCGCCAATTCCTTGCGCCCCGCCAGCCGCCACAGCGGCAGCGGCTCGCCCTTGCGCGTGAGGAGGAAAGCCGTGCGCGCAAACGCCTCGGGGTAGCCGCCTTCGGCGATCGACGCCAGCGCTTCCTTGACGAAGGGCAATTCCCGCGGCTCCTTGGCGATCTCTGCCGTGCGTTCCTCGGCCTGGTGCTTGTCGGCCAGGTAAAGGGAAAACATATTGGCGTAGACGGAGAAGAAGGCCGCCTCGGTGGCCGCATCCCGCATCGCCCGGTAGTAGTCGAGGGAGGCGCTGATGAGTTCGGAAGCAATCGCCTGCGCCTTGAGCAAGGGGTGGTCGGCGTCTATCGGCTTGCGGTTCGCCCGCACGGCTTGCGCCACGGGGGGAAGCCAGGACAGCCACGGATTGATTTTCGAGACCGCCCACTGCTGGAATCGCAAGGGATGGAACTCCCGCAACAGCCGGGCGCTCCATTCGTTCGACATCGACTGCACGAAGGGCTGCACGAACATCTCGTAGGCGCGCTGGTTGAAGTCCGACAGCGCGGCCACGGCTTCGAAGGGCTTTTCATCGGAGCGCTTGAAGCGATTGAAATAGGCGGTCACTTCCTCAAGCCGAAATTCGCGGAACTCGACTTCGTACTCCACCGCCCCGCCCGCGCCCTTGCGCTCGCTGATCGCCATGCCGTACAGCCCCGGCGGCAGCGCTTCGATCGACTTCAGCACCGAGACGATCTGCGCATGCTCCTTTTTCGCCACCTTGCCGGAAACGAAAATGCCGAGATGGCCGATATCCTTGTGTATCAGCCCGACGATCACCTGGCCCCGCGCCTTGATTTCCTCGGTGCTGCCGTACATGTCGCCCACCCAGTTGAAGGCCTGCTGCGGCGGCGTGATGTTGTCGCCCATGGAGGCGAACAGGACGATCGGCGTCTTGATTTCCCGCAGGTCGAAGGCCTTGCCGCCCGTCGACTTGACGTCCCCGGACCAGAGTTTGTTGCCGACGAAGAGATTGCGGGTGATCCATTCGATCTCTTCGCGGTTCATCAGGTAGTAGCCGCCCCACCAGTGTTCGAATTCGAGATAGCGCGGCGGCTCGGTGTCGATGTTGGCGTAGAGGTTGTAGTTCTTGTCCCAGAGGGTGTTGGCCGGATTGAGATGCTCGAAGTTGTACACCAGCCAGGCGCCGTCGAACTTGCCGTTGCCCAGATCCGCCATCAGGGACGACAGCCATGACCCGCCCAGCAGGCCGCCGGTGTAG
Organism: Rhodocyclaceae bacterium; assembly: GCA_018261935.1. GTDB lineage: Bacteria > Pseudomonadota > Gammaproteobacteria > Burkholderiales > Rhodocyclaceae > JAGTRP01. Next base: position 83,727 of record JAGTRP010000012.1, on the reverse strand, counting down.
CGCATCGGGTTGTCGCCTTCGCCTTCGCTCCAGGCGCCGCCCCAGTAGGACATCGGCGCGCCGTTGATGACGATCGGCCCCGTATCCTCGGGGGAGGCGGCCCCCAGCATCATCGCCGCCCAGCCGCCCTGGCAGTTGCCGATGATCGCCGGCTTGGGGCTGTCCGGATGCAGTTCCCGCGCCTTTCTCACGAACTGCTGTTCCGCCGCGCAGACGTCGAGCAGAGTCTGGCCCGGCTCGGGATCGCGGAAGAAAATGACGAAATACACCGGATGGCCGGCGCGCAAGGCCACCCCCACCTGGGAATCATCCTTGAAGCCGCCGATGCCGGGGCCGTGCCCGGCGCGGGGATCGATGATGAGATAGGGCCGTTTCTTGGGATCGACCGTCACCCCTTCGGGCGGCTTGATCCGCAACATCGCATAATTGACCGGCCGGTCGAACCGGCGGCCGTCGAGGACGACGTCGTAATCGAAGTGCAGCACCGGTTCAAGGCCACGCCAGGAGCTCTCGATGAAGGCGTTGCCGCGCTGGTACAACGTTTCCCAAAACAGAATGGAACGTTGCATGGCATCGACCGCGTATAGGGAAATGCTCCCGGGATCCGATGACGCCGAAAGCTTGAGGATCTCCCTGAACAGCGGGCCGAGGCCGGGGCCGCCGCCGTCTACGGCCTCTTGTACCCTGCGGTTGAATTGATCCTGGGCGCTCTTTGTGCGTTTGCCCAGGATCAGCGCAATCTTGATGGCTATGTCATGGCTGCGCGCAAGCTGCGTTCCTACGTCCATGGTAAATACCTCGAAATCGGAAGAGTGGTGAAAGGCTTTGATCATCATGGCCAGCGTGACGCATGGGCCATGATGAAAAACCTGCTTGTGACCAGCTCCAGGTTGAAGTCTTGATTTGCCGGTGGCCGTTCTCTAATGCGGCGGTGCCGGTGCGGGCTCCCTGTTTGCCATGCCCTCGGCCTCGGCTACCCAGCCGCCGCCCATCGCCTTGTACAAATTGACCAAGGACCCATAGACCAAGCCCTGGGTCTGGGCGTAGGCCACTTCGGCACTGAACAGATTCCGTTCGGCGTCGAGTACCTCGATATAGCTGGTATAGCCGTTGTCGTAGCGCAGACGCGCGAGGTTCAGGTAATTCCGTAGCGTCTTGACCTGACGCTCCTGCCACTCCAACTGCTCGCGGGATTTACGGTGCGAGATCAGGGTGTCCGATACCTCCTGGAATGCGACCTGGATCGACTTCTGGTAGCGCAGCAGCAACTCCTGATGCTGCGCCTCCGCCTGTTGTACCTGGCCCGCGATGCCGCCGGCCGTGAAGATGGGAATCGACGCGGTGGCGCCGTAGGACCACGCTCGCGCCGGACCCTTGAACAGGTTCGAAAACTGCACGCTGACCGAACCCAGCAGGCCGGTCAGCAGGATGGAAGGGAAGTATTGGGCCCGCGCCGCACCGATCAAGGCATTGGCGGCAATCAGATCCTGCTCGGCCTGGCGCAAATCGGGGCGGCGCTCGAGCAATTCCGACGGCAGTCCGGAGGGTACGGCGGGCAAGTCGAGCTTGGCGAGCTCCCGGCCGCGGCGGATCGGACCCGGGTTGCGGCCCAGCAGTACCGACAGGGCGTCTTCCGCCTGGGCGATCTGGGTTTCGATCTGGGGAATATTGACCAGCGAAGCCTCGTATTCCGACTGGCTCTGCGCCAGTTCCAGTGCCGAGACCGTACCGCCCTCGAAGCGTTCCTTGAACACTTGCAACGACTGCTTCCGGCTTTCGGCCGTCTCCTTGGCGATTTCGAGTTGCCGGTCAAGGGAGCGCAGGCCGATGTACGCCGATGCCACCGATGCCACCAGGGTCAGAATCGTCGCGCGGCGGCCTTCCTCGCTGGAGAGCACGTTGGCCCGCGCCGCTTCCGTCTGGCGGCGCAATTTGCCGAACAGGTCGATTTCCCAGCTGACCGAAAGCGACGCCTGGTATTGATTCAGGATTGGCTCGACGCTTGATTGAAACGGCAGCGAACTGGACTGGGAGAAGCGCTGGCGGTCCGCGCTGTACGAGCCGCTGACCTGCGGGAAAAGCAGCGAGCGGGTGCTGGAGAACTGTCCGAGAAATTGATCGATGCGCGCCGCCGCGATCTTGACGTCCTTGTTTTCCTTGATCGCGATGCCGATCAGCTCGGTCATGACCGGATCCTGGAATTGCTCCCACCAGGCGGTGTTGGCAAGATCCTTGGCATCCTTTTCCTCGAAGCGGAAGGCGTCCGGCGCATCGACAGGCGGCCGCCGGTAATCGGGGCCCACCGCGCAGCCGGCCAAGGCCGTGACCAGAAGGGGCAGGGTATACCAGCGGCCCATCTCAGTCCCCCTCGCGCTTTGCATGGGGCGCGGCCTCGATGGGCCCGCCGGACAGCGGCAGCCCGGGATGCTGATCGGTGGCCTGGGGCGGCACCGCCTTCTTCTTCCTTTGGCCGAATCGTTCAACGGTCCTTTCGATCACGTAGTAGAACATCGGGATGAAGAACACGGCGATGACCGTCGCCGCCAGCATGCCGCCGATCACCCCGGTGCCGATGGACTGGCGGCTGTTGGCCGAAGCGCCGGTGGCGATGGCCAGCGGAACGCAACCGAGGATGAACGCCACCGAGGTCATCACGATCGGACGCAGCCGCTCGCGGGCGGCGATCATTGCGGCATCGTAGAAAGACTTCCCGGCGTCGCGGTTCAGCACGGCGAACTCGAAAATCAGGATCGCATTCTTGGCGGCAAGGGCCACCAGCATGGTCAGGCCGATCTGGAAGTACACGTCGTTGTTCAAGCCGCGCAGCATGATCGCCACGAGGGAGCCGAACAGCGCAAAAGGCACGGCCATCAGGACCCCCAGGGGCAATGACCACTTCTCGTATTGGGCGGCGAGGATCAGAAACACCATGATCAGGCCGAAAGCGAAGACGGCGGCGGATGTGCCGCCGGCTTTCTGCTCCTCATAGGCCTCGCCGCTCCAGGCCAGGCCGAAATCGGCCGGCAATTTTTCCGCCCCGATTCTTTCCAGCGCGGCAATAGCCTGGCCCGAGCTGTAACCGGGGGCCGGACTGGCCGTGATCTTCACCGCCGGAAAATTGTTGAACCGGGTCATCAGGTCCGGGCCGGTGACGTACTTGCTGGTGATGACCGAGCTGAGCGGCAGCATGTCGCCATTCTTGTTGCGGACGAAAAGCCGCTCGAGATCGTCGGGCCTGAGCCGGTACTGCGGTTCCGCCTGCAGGATCACCTGCCACAGGCGGCTGGACTTGATGAATTGGGAAACGTACAGGGAGCCGAACATGGTCTGCAGGGCGCCGTAGATGTCTTCCACCGGAACACCGAGGGTTTCCGCCTTGTCGCGGTCCACATTCACGAGCAACTGTTGCGACGAGGCGTTGAACGTGGAAGTCACGCGGGTGAGCTCCGGCGCCTTCTTCGCCTCTGCCATGAACTCGTTGACCGCCGCTGCGAGGTCCTGGATACCCTTGTCGCCCTTGCTCTGGATCCACGCTTCCATGCCGCCCGTCGTGCCAAGCCCCGGGATCGACGGGGGATTCACCGGCAGCACGATCCCCTGTATTACCTTGCTCAGTTTCTGGTACGCATTCGTGAGGACGGCCGGCGCATTCTGCGTCTTGCTGTTCCCGGAAGCGTAGCGTTCCTCGAAATCCTTGAAACCGGCGAAAAAGGTTGCAGCGTTGTTCTTGTTCTGGTTGTCGAGCAGGCTGTAACCGTCGATCACGGCAATGCCCTCGACGGACGGATCCTGCATGAAATGCTCTGAAACGGCGTCGCCTACCTGGGCCGTGCGGTCGAGGCTCGCGGAGTCCGGCATCATCACCGCGCCCAGCAGATACCCCTGATCCTCCGGGGGCAGGAAGGCGCGGGGAACTTGCCTCAGCATCATGACCGACACCGCGATCATGACCACGAACAAGAGGAGGGCAAGCCCGGCCCGCTTGATGGTAAAGGCGACTGCCCGCGAATAGCTCTCCGTCATGCGCTCGAAGCTGCGGTCGAACCATCGGAAGAAACGGTTCTTTTCCCCGTGGGTCGGTTTCAGCAGCAGCGCTGCGAGCGCCGGCGACAGGGTGAGCGCGACGATGCCGGAAATGACCACCGAAATGGCAATGGTGATCGCGAACTGCTTGTAGAGCTGCCCGGTGATGCCGCCGAGGAAGGCGACCGGCACGAACACCGCGCACAGCACCAGCACGATGGCGATCACCGGCCCCGACACCTCGTCCATGGCGCGCTTGGCGGCCTCTTTCGGGTCCAGGTGGTGCACGGTCATGTTGCGCTCGACGTTTTCGATCACGACGATGGCGTCATCCACCACGATGCCGATCGCCAGCACCATGCCGAACAGTGTCAGCATGTTGATCGAGAAGCCCAGCGCCTGCATGCCGATGAAGGTGCCGACGATGGACACCGGCACCGCCAGCACCGGAATCAGGGTCGCGCGCAGGCTTTGCAGGAAGAGATAGACCACCAGCACGACCAGCACCACCGCTTCGAAGAAGGTCTTCACCACATCCTTGATCGACGCCCGGGTGAAGTTGGTCGTATCCATCACGATCCGGTATTCCAGGCCTTCCGGAAAGGACTTCTTCATCTCGGTCAGCGCCGCCTTCACCTGGTTGGAAACGTCCAGCGCGTTGGCGCCCGGCTGCTGGTACACCGCCATCATGGTCGCCGGCTTGCCCTGGTAGGTGCCGCGGATCGAATAGTCCTTCTGGCCCAATTCGGCGTGGCCGATGTCCTTCAGCCGGACGATGGCGGCGCCGCCGCTGGCGGCGCGGATGATGATGTTGTCGAACTCGGCGGGCTCGGTCATCCGGCCGGCGGTCGTGACGGCGAAGGATTGCTCCACCGGCTTGCCGGTCGGCGACTGGCCCAGGCGGCCCACCGCGTACTGCTGGTTCTGGGCGGCCACCACCTGTTGCACCTCGGCCGCCGTGACGCCGAGCTGCGCCATGCGATCCGGCTTGAGCCAGATGCGCATCGCGTAATCCGGCGTGCCGAAGATGCTCGTCTGGTTGGCGCCGGGAATGCGCTTGAGCGCGTCGAGCACATAGATGTTGGCGTAGTTCGCGACATAGACCGGGTCGTAGCGGTTGGTGGGCGAATAGATGGCGATCACCATCATGAAGGCCGATGATTTCTTCTGCACCTGGATGCCTTGCTCCTGCACCGCCGACGGCACCTGCGGCAGGGCGAGGTTGACCCGGTTCTGCACGTCCACCTGCGCGAGGTTGGGGTCCGTGCCGATCTCGAAGAACACGTTGAGGGTCATGTTGCCGGTCGAGGAGCTCGACGAGTTCATGTAGATCATGTTGTCGGCGCCATTGACCTGCTGCTCGATGGGCGCGGCGACATTGTTGGCCACCACTTCGGCGTTGGCGCCGGGATAGGTGGCCGACACGGTGATCTGCGGTGGGGTGATGTCCGGATATTGCGCGACCGGGGAATTGAACATCGCGACCGCGCCGGCAAGCGTGATCACAATGGAAATGACCGAGGCGAAGATCGGGTTGTCGATGCAGAAGCGGGATACGTTCATTTGGCCTTCCCGTGGCGGGTGCAGCGCCTAGCGCAAGGATTTCGCTTCCCTCGCGGCCTGAGCGGAGGAAGCCTTTTCACTGGCACTGGGGCCGGCGATGCCTGCGGGGTGGGCCTGGGCGATAGTCAGGGGCGCATCGGCGGCGACGCGTATCGCACCATCGACGACGACCCGTTCGCCGGAGCGCAAGCCGTCGCTGACGAACCAGTCGTCGCCGTACCATTCTCCGACCTCGACCACGCGCTGTTTCGCCTTGTTGTCGTTCCCTATCACCCAGACATAATGGCCTTTCGGGCCCTGCAGCACCGCCCGCTGCGGCAGCAGGACGGCGCCGGGCCGCGTCGAGCCGAAGACCTTGGCGCGCACGAACTGGCCGGGGCGCAGGACGCCCTGGGGATTGGGAAGCGCCGTGCGCACCAGGAAGGTGCCGGTTTGCTTGTCGAAGGACGGCTCCGCGAAATTGATGTGGCCGCGGTGGGGGTATACGGTGCCGTCGGCCAGGATCACCTGAACTTCGAAGTTCTTGTTGGCGGGGAACGTGAGCTGTCCCTTGGCTATCTGGTCGCGGTAACTCAACTGCTCGTTTTCGGAAATGCTGAAATTGACCCAGATCGGATCGACCTGGGATACCGACGTGAGCAGGCCGTCCTCCCCGGACGTCACGTAGCTGCCTTCCTGTTTCTTGGCAAAACTGCTCAATCCGTTGAGCGGCGAGTTGATCGTGGTGTACCCCAGGTTGAGCTTTGCCGTGCGCACCTCGCCCTGGGCCGCGAGCACCGCGGCTGCGGCCTGCTTTTCGAAGCCGATCGCATCGTCGAGTTCTTTCTTGCTCACCGCGTTCTTTGCGGCCAGCGGCCTGACGCGGGCGAGGTTTGCCTTCGCCACCTCAAGCCGCGCCTTCTGCTGTTCGAGTTGGCCCTGGGCGGACAGGAGCGCGGCCTCGAAGGGCTTGCGGTCCATCTGGAACATGGGCTGTCCGGTCCGCACCATTTCGCCTTCGGTATATAGCCGCTTGTCGAGGAAGCCATCCACCCGCGCACGGATCTCCACTTCCCGCGAGCTTTGGGTCTGGGCAACGAATTCGAACTGGACGGGCGTGTCCTTCGGCGCAACGGTGACGGCAGTCACTTCCATGGGCGCGGAGGGCGGCGAACCGGCGGGCTTGCTGCAGCCGAGAATAACGACGGCAATCGCGCCGGCGCCTGCGAGGCAAAGCCGCCTCAGCACCAGGCGCAGGAAGGCAGATATCGTCGGGGAAGGGCTGCGCATAAATGAAAGACACCTCATCATCGCTCTCGTACCAAGTTAGGTCGGTGGCAGCGTGCCGGCAATTGGACCTTGGTCCCATCCGGGGGGCGCGCGGCGTCAATGAAATGCGGCCGCCGACCGCCTTATGGCGGCACCGGCTGCTTGTGCTCTTGCTCGACCGGGACCGGTTCCGCTTCCTGTTCGACCGCCGTTTCAGTCGTCCAATCCATCAATACGGCGTTCGCCACCGCCAGCAAGGTGGGGCCGATAAAGACGCCGAGGAAGCCGAATGCCGCCGCCCCGCCCAGTACGCCCACCAGGATGAGGATGAACGGCACGTGACTGCTCTTGCCGATCAACATCGGCTTCAGCACGTTGTCTACGGCGATGCCGACCACGAGGGCCCATACCACGAGAAAGATTGCCCAGCCGCCGTGGCCACCGAGCGCCAGCCAGGCCGCGCCGGGCCCGATGACGACGATGGGCCCCCCCGGCAATATCGCCAGAAAGAAGGTCGCCAGACCGAGCAGCGCCGGGGAAGGCAGGCCCGCGATCCAGTAGCCCACGGCACACAGGACGGCCTGTAGAAAGGAGGTCCCAAGGATTCCGTAGACCACCCCTTTCACTGTGCCGCCCACCAGCGCCAGCAGATAGAGGGAGCGTTCTCCCCCGGCGATGCGCTTCATCCCGGCAAGCAGGCTGGTAGCGGCTTTTTCGCCGCCCAAATAGAAGAAAAGCGCAAACAGGACGCTCAGGGTAAGAAGGCCCAAGCCATTGACCACTGCGAGGGCTACATGGAGGGCATTCCTGGCCATGGGGCCGGCAAATTCCCGCAATCGCGCCACCATTTCCGGATTGCGGGCGGTGATCCCGCTCCAGACTTCGTCGATGGTCGAGCCGACAAACGGCAGCTGGATCAGCCAATCGGGCAATGGAGGCAGTCCCGCGGCAAAGCGCTGTTGCAGCAACTCGACGCCGTGCGGCACATACGCAAAGAAGGCGAAGCCGGCATAAAAAATCGGCCCGAGAACCACGCAGAAGATGAACAACACGATCAGCAGCGCCGCCCAGACTTGCCGCCCGCCGAGCACGGTGGTCAGACGCTTGAAGGGTTGCCATGTGCAGTAGGCGAGAATCGCTCCCCACAGCAACGCCGTAAAGAACGGCGCGACCACAAGCAACGTTCCTCCGGCCAGCACCAATAGCGCGAACACTCCGAGCAATTGATCCATCAGGCGATCGAGTCTCATGCTTTCCCCTCAGGGTCATCAACAGGAGCCACCTTTGGCGATTCATCCAGAGAAATTTAGGCGCCTTCCCTGCGCCGGCCTATTGGACCTAGGTCCAACCTCATTCCCTTGCCTGCATCCCTCAACGCTGGCGCGCGGCGATCCTGGACGCGGCGATCCTCGACGCGGCGGTCTTGGGCGTGGTAACGCCACGCGGCTGATTTTTCGTGGCGCTCGGTCTGGTCGTGAAGGGGGATTTCTGCAACGGCTCCGACGTCCGCTCCGACGGTAATGCGCACAAGCTCCGCCAGCGATGCAGCCCCCATTTTTTCCATGGCCCGGGCACGATGCACCTTGATCGTCTTTTCCGCGATGCCGAGATCGGCGGCGATCTGCTTGTTGAGCCGCCCGGCGACGACATGCTGCAACACTTCCCGTTCCCGCGGCGTAAGCCGATCCATGCGCCACCGTATCGACTGAAGCTCCTGCCGCGCCTTGCGGGCCCGTTGGTCCTTGGCGATGGCGTTACGGACCGCGGCCAGAAGGTCTTCGTCGTAGAAGGGCTTGGTCAGAAAATCAACCGCGCCGGCTTTCATGGCCTGGACAACGGTATCGATATCGCCATAGCCGGTCATGAAGATAATGAAGCGCTCGCAGGCCGACGCCAGCAAAGCCTGCTGCAATGCGAGGCCATCGATGTTCGGCATGAACAGGTCCAGGACAACGCAGCCCGACACCAGCGGGTCATGGGCCAGGAGGAATTCATCGGCCGAATCGAAGGCTTGCACGGTATATCCCTCCGTGCACAGCAAGCGGGTCAACCCTTTCAAGACGCCAGGGTCGTCGTCCACCAGATATACAACGGCGTCAAAATTCATGACAGGACTCCAACGCGCCTGGGAAGGGTTATCCGAAAGGGGGCTCCGCCCCCCGGATTGTTGGCTGCCACGGTTGTGCCCTGCCGCTCCGCGGCGCCTCACATTGCGGGCGGCTGGACCGGCATGTAGACCGGTCCGGAGGAGCCATAGGCCTGCATGTAGTAACTCTGTCCGCAACGGTAGTAGGTCACGCCCTTGATGGTCGCGACCTCGGGCGGGCACGGCAGGGTCGCCGCGGGAGCCGGAGGCGGCGGAGCACTTTGGGCGGAAGCTGCCGCCGCCGTAGTCGCAGAGCCGACCGCAGCGCCGACGACCAAACCCGCTGCCGCGGCACTGTGGTCCCAGTCATCCTGCGACGAGTAGGAGGCGGGAGGAGGATAATAGCCCGGCCGGGGGGCATAGTTGCAGCCGCCGGAAGGGCAGGCCCCCTGACGGCTTTCCTGGCGGGTCGTGGCCCCCTGTTGGCGCGTTTCGACATTCTGGGCCGATGCTTGCTGCCGTTGCGCCTGGTTCGCACTGGTCGCGCTCTGCCTTGCCTCCTGGTTGGCAGCCGTCGCACCCTGGCGCTGGGCCTGGTTTGCCGTGGAGGTGCCCGAAGCCGCAGTCTGCCGACCAGCCTGTTGGGAAGACCGTGCCCCGCCGGAGAGGCTGCCGCTTGAAGCGGCGCCTTGGCGGGTAAATTGCCCGCCGCCCGAGGGAGCCCCGGCACCTCCGCGCGAGGCTCCTCCTCCCATCCCGCCAGCGCCGGCGCCCCTCCCGCCTGCGGCCCCGCCACGGGCCGCTTCCACGTCCTGAACAATGAAAATTGCCGACAGCATGGCCACCAGTGCGGCAATGTGGGCCGTCCGTTTCCGTGAAATCATGGCGTGCCTCCTTGCTTCCGGGATTCGGCCGCTTGCTGGGTGCGGGCTGCCGGCACGAATTGAACGGAGAACATGATCTGCTTCCCATTGGCGGGCGGTTTGAAGGTGAATGCCGCTTTGTCGAAGCCCGGCGACAGATTCCATCTGGAAAAATCTGCCCAGAACTGCGGTTGCCCCACCGCCAATGGGTAGGTCAACACGATGCGCAGCGGCACGGGCCGCGCGCCGTCTGCAATCCATACCTGCAAATCCACGTTCGCCCCGCGGGCAGCGATATGGTGCGCGGGCTTGCCGAGGATATCGGTGTGTTCCACATACTCGATGCGCTGCACGCGCCGCGACAGTTCATCGGGAAGGCTTTTCATCAGCAAGGGGGCGAGGGGCAGGCGCATCTGCAGGTCGCGGACGAAATACACCACCGAGGCATCGATGTCGCCCGGCTGCGGGGCCTGGGCGAAGAGGCCGGTCCTGCCGTTGAGGACGGTGATGCGCTTGCCATCCAGCAGCATCTGGTTGCCGTCACCGCCGCTCTCCAGTTCAACGACGCGCATGCGGTCCGGCCGCTGGACCGATACTTGCCGCATCTCGCCAAATTCGATCTTCTGGCCGTCGGCCTGCACCACTTCGTAGCCGATGCGCAGTTCCACGCTGAATTTTTCCGTTCCGGCGAGGAATTTGGCCATTTCCATCAGGCGGGCGCGGGCGAACTGCTGTGATTCCGTCTGGGCCGCAGCGGGCGCGCCCGCCGCCTGGCCGGGGGCGGTAGCGGGCTGCGCCGCCCAAGCCCCATGGGTGGCCAGCATGGACGCGATCAATAGCAGACTTGAACGCAACATGGTTGCTCCTTCGAGCATAACTCCGGCATGACGGCGCCAGGCGCAGCGTCCAGCCGGGAGGCAATGGGTACGATGGCGCGAAATCAGATCATTGTGCGGTTGCCTTGCTGCTTGGCAGCTTCGTGAACTTGGTGCCCTTCGCCGACCAACCGCCCATCAGGCCGCGCTTGCCGAAGGCGAAGGCGACGATGGAGCTTTTCGCCTTCAGCGTGTCCAGCGACGCGCCCGTTCCCACATCCACCACGGTAATCCCGAAGTCCATGCCGGCGGTCCACTTGTTGCTGGCGCGGAAGTTGTCCAGAGCTTCCTGGGTCAGGAACAGATAAACGAAATTGGCTTCCTGATAACCGGCTTGGAAGCCTATCGATCCGGCACCCATTTGATAGTACCCGACGGTCTTGCCGTCGATCCGGAGCGCGCCTTGGCCCGATTGCCCCCCAATGACGAAACCTGCTTTCGTGACATTGGGCATGACAAGCACGCCCTTGGCGCCTTTCAGATAGTCCTCGGCTCCCTTGACATCCTTCTTGAACATGGCGAGTGCGGCATCGACACCCGCATCGATTTCCTGTTCGCTCTTCGCGTATGCCCCGGAGGGAGCGAAGGGAAGGGAGAGAACAAGCAAAACCAGCGCTGCGCGGAGACCTGCAATGATGTGGAGGTTCATGATTTGTGTTCTTTCATATTGGACAAGGAATATCGCCACCGAAAAGCCATTTGCCTTTTCCGCTTCGAACGGCCCCGTGCTGGGGTCGAGTCCGGGTGATCAGGCACATCGCCGCCGTCCATATCGACATTCCCGGCAAGTCCGCGGTTCCCCGGAGGCGTTTCGTCCTTCCGGGGGGAAGCGGGATGGGGTTGTCGGCGGGGGCGAAGGAACCGGGGGCGGGGCGCATGGGTACAGCCCCGATTCCCGACTGTCGAACCGGGGCTGTCTCGATCCGGGGCGATCGAGGGTTGCTTGTGGCCGCTTAGGCGGAAGTGCCCATGCCCTTTTCGATGTGGGCGAAGAGCTGCTCGTAGATGCCCACCAGCTCTTCCCGCTCGGCGCTGCCCCTGACCCATTTCCTGGAGCCGGCCAGGGCGAGGGCGGTTTGCTCCACCTCGGAGAGGTTCGAGGTATCGACCTTCTCGCCATTGATGATGGCATTGACGTCGGCCCGGGCCTTCTGGGCCAGGGCCACCATGCGCATGGAGCTTTCCATGGTCCGGGCGTCGCGGCCCACGGCCCCGGCCAGTTCCCCGACCACGGTGGCCGAGGCGGCGGAGGTGGAGAGTTCCTGGCTGAAGCTGGCGGCGGTGTCGCGGGCATTGGAGACGGCGCCGCCCAGTTCGCCCATTTGGCCGGAGACCTCCGCCATGGCCGTCGAGACGTCGGAAATGGCTTGGGCGATTTCGACCGCCGCCCGCTGGGCTTCGTCGGCGAGCTTGCGCACCTCGTCGGCGACGACGGCGAAGCCCCGTCCCGTCTCGCCGGCCCGTGCTGCCTCGATGGCGGCGTTGAGGGCGAGGAGGTTGGTCTGCTTGGCGATGCGGTCGATGTGGCCGGTGAGGCCGTGGATAGCCTCGGTGCGGTCGTTGAGCTGGGCCAGGGACTGGGCGCTGCGCTGGGCCGAGGACTGGGCCCGCCCGAGGGCGTCGGACATGGATTCAGCGGCGCCGGACATGGCGCCGGAAGCATCGGAGAAGGCCCGGGCCCGGGCCTCGGCCTGGGAGGAATCGGCGGTCACGGCTTGCAGCGCCTGGTCCACATGGCCGATGGCCATGGACAGGCCGCGCTCGGAGCGCAGGAAAATCCTGGACAAGAGGGCTTCCCGGGCGATGGATTCCTGGGCTTGGTTCAGCTCGTCCAGCATGGCCTGCATCTGCTCCAGGACATCCTTGAAGGCGCCGTGCAGGCCGGCGCTGTGGAGCCGCCGCCAGCCGCGCCCGCCGGTGTGGGCTTCCATGGCGTTGAGCATTTCCCGGAAGGCGGTTTCGGTCTGGTCCAGGGAGGAATTGATATTGACGCGGATGCGCTCCAGGGCCGGGTCGGTGTAGGAGCGGGGCAGGCGGGATACCAGTTCGCCGTTCCCGACCTTCTTGAGCAGGCCGTTGAGTTCGTCCAGTTCATTGCCGCCGCCGGCGGCGGGCAGGGCGAGCAGGAGCGCCGCCGCCACCAGGGGAGCGAGGGCCTGCCAGGGGCCGACGAAGACCAGTCCCGCCCCGGCCGCCAGGAGGCCGAGGACGAGCCAGCGGCGCCGTTCAAAGCGAGAAAACCAGTTGTTCATAAGCCATTCCTGTGGAGTTGAGGAGGTCGGTCAGCACCCGGGTGCCGGCCTCGATGGCGTCGCGGGGGCCGGCGGCCTTCTCGGCCGCCAGCATTTGCCGGTACACCGGTTCGATGGCCTCGATGGCGCTGCGCTTGGGGCAGCGGCGCACCGAGTAGTAGCCGATGATCTTCCCGCCGGGCCCGAAGTCCGGGGTGATGTGGGTGAACACCCAGTAGAAGCCGCCGTCCTTCGACATGTTCTTGACGTAGGCGAAGAACTCCTTCCCGGACTGGATGGTGTCCCAGGCCAGCTTGAACGCCGCCCGGGGCATGTCGGGGTGGCGGATGATGTTGTGCTGGGACCCGAGCAGTTCCTCTTCCGTGTAGCCGGAGAACTCGATGAAGATGGGATTGCCGTAGGTGATGATGCCGCGGGTGTCGGTCTTGGAGACGATGAAGTCCCCTTCCCGCATGAGGCGTTCCCGGTGGGTGGGAACAATGGATCTGTCTTTCATTGCGCGCTCTCGGCGACGTGATTCTTATCGTGCGGAAGGATTGACGGTCGCCGTCGCCGCTCCTCTCTCTCCTGTCTTCCATTACGTTAGTAATAGATAGTATGCGGATGATCCCATGATTTCCGCCGGCCGGCGAGTCTCTCCCGGGAAAACGGCCACGGTGCTGCGAGTGTCATTGCAACCGATGGTAGGGACGGGGACTCCAAACAGCATTGGGGGCGAGGGAGACTTTTTCGCCCGCCGCCCGAGTCGGGAGAAATACAATGAAAGTCGTCACCCACCTCGTCTTTCCCGGTAATTGCCAGGCCGCGCTCCAGTTCTACGAGAGCGTCCTCGGCGCCCGGATCCGGCAGCTCTTTCCCTATCGGGGCTCGCCCATGGAATCCATGGTGCCGGCGCAAATGAAGGACAAGGTGCTCCATGCCGTGCTCGAGATCGGCGACAACATCCTGATGGCTACCGACCGGGTGGGGCGGACCGGTTCCGACGGCATGAGCGGCTTCGCCATCACCCTCGGCGTCGACACGCCGGCAGAGGCGGAACGCCTGCTGGCGGCGCTGGCCGCCGGTGGCGAGATCACCATGCCCCTGCAGGAGACCTTCTGGGCCCGGCGTTTCGGGATGCTGGTGGATCGGTTCGGCGTGCCGTGGATGATCAATTGCGACAAGGCCGCGTAGCCCGGCGGTCAAAAGCTGCGCTGGACGGAAAACCAGAGGAAGTCCCGGTCCTTGACCGGGGTGGATGATTCCCCGAAGAAGCGCAGGTAGCGCACATCGGCATTCCAGGACTTCTGGTACACCGCCGAGGCGCCCAGGATAAATTTCCCGCCCTTGTAGCTGCCGTTGAAACCGGGCAGGGGGGCCTGGGACTTGGTGCCGTAGCTGAGGGAAACCGGCAGGCTCACATCCAGGTTGGGCAGCACTTCGGACCAGGTCGGGGCGAACAGGAAACGTGCCGACCGGGCATCCCGCTTGGCGGCCGGATCGACGGCGCCGCCGCTACGGAGGCCGGCGAAGCGCTGCTGTCCCGCTTCCAGGCGCAGGGCGGCGCTTTCCCACAGGACGGTGGACGGCAGGGCATAGACCGCCGACATCTGCAGGCGGACGGTCTTGGAGAGGTTCAGGAGCCGGGTCAGGGGATCGGCATCGGCGTCGGCGGGTGGGGTTGCCGGCCGCAAGCTCCCCGGCAGGCCATCGTCGCGCACCTGGATTTCGCTGCCCAGGCTGGCGTGGCGCCGGGGGGACTGGAAGCCGGCGCCCAGGAGCCCCACGGTTTCCGGATAGGACGGCCCGTATTCGCTGCCGGCCAGGAGCGTCCCCAGGCCGGCGCCGGACCCCGGGCGCAGCCGGGGCTCCATTTCCGGCAGCCGGGCCCAGTAGAGTCCGAATCCGGAGCGGGGGCGGTACCAGGCGCCCAGGTTCCACCCGGCGGGATTGCCGGCGGCCAGCTCACGGCTGCCGTAGAGAGCCAGGGACCGGGCTGCGAGCCCGGCGCCGTCGCCTTCGGTTCCCGGGGCCGGCAAGCTCCAGGCAGCCATCATCGTTGCGGTGGCGATGGCCTGGGCGCTGATTTTCAGGGGGTGTTCGGCTGTCTCCATGTTCTTGTCCACCTTCTGGTTGAGGTGCTTTTTTCTTGAGAACTTGGAGTGCATTTCCGCCGCGGAATTCCGCTCATTCTTTCGGCCAGGGATAGGCGGGCGGCAGGCGTGGTCGAACTTGCGACGGCGATGTTTCCGGCCGAAGCCGGTTTCTTGCGGTCCCCCCGCGGCCGTTCTTCAGGAGGAGAGACCCCCATGGCGAAAAGAGGGAGATTGGCGTTTCCAATCATGGCGCTGGCGACTGCCCTGGGTCTCGCAGCTTGCGGGCCTCGGGAACCGGAAGCCCCCAAGGCAGCGGCTCCTGCACCGGCTTCGGCGCCAGTCGACCCCTACGACATCGCCAGGATGGACCTCAAGAGCCCGCCCTCGGTCACCACCGCGGAGCGGCACACCGGCCCGTTCTCGGCGGGCAGCGCCCTCAATCCGGGGCCGGACCTCAAGCCCCTGGTGTCCGACCCGGTGAAGGAAATCCGCATCGACGCCACCCACAAGATCATCGAGATCGCCCCCGGGGTGAAATACAGCGCCTGGACCCTGGGCGACACCGTGCCCGGCCCGGTGATCCGCGCCCGGGTGGGGGACCGCATCAAGTTCTCCATGACCAACCGCTCCGACGAGGCGGCGCCCGGCATCCGCATGACGGCGGCGCCGATGATGCACTCCATGGATTTCCATGCCGCCATGGTGTCGCCCACGGATAAGTACCACTCCATCGCCCCGGGCCAGACCATCGCCTACGAATTCACCCTCAACTATCCCGGCGTCTTCATGTACCACTGCGCCACGCCCATGGTGCTCGAGCACATCGCCTCGGGAATGTACGGCATGGTGATCGTCGAGCCCCGGGGCGGCTATCCCACCCGGGTGGACCGGGAATACGCCATTGTCCAGAGCGAGTTCTACACCCGGCCCGATCCCCAGAAGCGCAAGGTGGACAACCAGCCCCTCCATGTGCTGGACGGGGAGCGGGTGCGGTCCAAGGCCTCCACCTATACTGTCTTCAACGGCCGCTACAACGGCTTCGTGGACAAGCCTCTCCTGGCCAAGCCGGGGGAGCGGGTGCGGCTCTTCGTCCTCAACGCGGGGCCCTCCAATACCTCCAGCTTCCATGTGGTGGGAACCATCTTCGACCGGGTCTGGCTGGACGGCAACCCGGACAACCAGCTGCGGGGCATGCAGACGGTGCTCCTGGGCTCCTCCGGCAGCGCCATCGTGGAATTCGTCGTGCCCGAAGCCGGCGTCTACACCATGGTGGATCACCACTTCTCCAACGCTTCCCAGGGCGCCGTCGGTCTCATCGAGGCCAGCGGCAAGGCCCCGGTGGGCGGCATGCCGGCCGGGGCCGAGCACCACAACATTCCCGCCACCGCCGTGCCTTCCGACCCGGAGGCCGTGCAGGGCAAGCTCAATTTCGAATCGAAATGCCTGGCCTGCCACACCATCGGCGGCGGTCCCAAGCCCAATCTGGGTCCCGATCTTTACGGCGTCACCGGGCGCCGCGACGAAGCCTGGCTGAGGCGCTGGCTGAAGTCCCCGGACCGGATGCTGCAGACCGATCCCCAGGCGAAGGAACTGCTGGCCCAGTGGAAGGTGCCGATGCCCAACCAGTACCTCTCGGACGAGGAAATCAGCCAGTACATCGCCTACTTCAGGTGGGCCGACCAGAACCGGCAGCCCCAGAGCGGGGGCCTGGCCTCAGCGGCCGCGCCGGCGCCGGGAAGGTAGGCGGGGGGCCGCCGGCTCATCGACAGGCCGGCGGCCGCGGGGTATCCTGCCGGCCCTCCAATCTTCGGAAGTCGAACCACCATGGGACAAGCCAAACTGCGGGGCAGCCAGGAGCAGCGCATCGCCCAGGCCCGGGCCAAGATCGAAGCCACCCGCCCGGAAAAGCTGGTGTGCAACAGCTGCCAGGGTGACGTCACCGACATCCACCCGGTCAGCACCCGGGGGCTGCGGGGCATCGAAGCCATCTGGATGGGGCAGTGCCAGTGCGGCCATACCACCTTCGCCGCCTCCGGCGAGCCGAAGTCGGTGCAAGCCTTCTTCGATGCCCTCGCCACGGAGGGCGAACTGGCCATCGGCAGCCAGAGCCAGGACGGCGAGAAGCACGAAAGCCTCTAAAACCCCATAAACCGGGACAGGGCATAGATCCCCAGTCCCACCAGCCCCCCCACCAGGGTGCCGTTGATGCGGATGAACTGCAGGTCCTTGCCGACCTGGAGTTCCAGGCGCTCGGTCATGGTGTCGGCATCCCAGGTGCGCATGGTGTCGGGAATGAGGCGCGCCACCTCCCGGCGGCGGGATTCCAGCAGGCCGGCGATGGCCTCCCGCAGCCAGGAATCGAGATCGTCCCGCAGGCTTGGGTCGGCGAGAAGGGTTTCCCCCAGGTGCCGGATGGCCGCCTGCAGATGCTCGCGGATTTCCGATGACGGCCCTTCCGCGTCGGCCAGGAGGTGCCGGCGCAGATCCTCCCAAAGATCCTCCAGGGCGCGCTGGCAGGCGGGGTTGCCGAGGATTTCCTTCTTGATGGCTTCGGCCCGCCGCCGGGTGTCCGGGGATTCCTTCAGGTTGCGGGCGAAGTCCTGCACGGTCCGGTCGAAGCGCTGCCGCAATTCGTGGCCGGCATCTTCCTCCACTTCCTGCACCAGATCCTCCAGGGCCGTCATGATGCCGTTGAAGGCCCGCTCGTCCAGGTTGAGCCGCTTCCACAGCCAGCCGGTGCTGTCGCGGATTCTCTGGCGGATGAGGGCTTCCTTCTCGGCAATGATGGCGACGAGATGGCGGAGGCCGGCGTCCAGCAGCTGTTGATGGCGGTTGCCGGCGGTGAGGGCGACGAGGATGTCGCCGGTGAGGGGGGCGACCTCGGCCGCCGCCAGCCGCTCGGTGATCTTATCCCGCAGGAAGGCGCGCACCCGGTCGTCGTCCAGGGAGCGCAGGAAGGCTGGCAGCAGCCGGATCGCCTGGGTCGCCAGGATATCCGCATGGGCGGGATCGGCAAGCCAGCGGGCGATGAGTTCGCCGAAATCGATGCCGGCCAGGCGGGCGCGGATCACCTCGGCGGGCAGGAAATGCTCCTCGACGAACTTCCCCAGGCTGTCGCCGATGCGCTCCTTGTTGCGGGGGATCACCGCCGTGTGGGGGATGGGCAGGCCCAGGGGGTGGCGGAAGAGGGCGGTGACCGCGAACCAGTCGGCCAGGGCCCCCACCATGGCGGCTTCGGTGAAGGCCCGCAGGTAGGCGAGCCAGGGATAGGCTGGCTGGAAGTGGCCGGCGGCCAGGAATAGGGCGGCCATGGCGGCCAGGAGGCCGGTGGCGATGGCCCGGCTGCGACGCAGATCCACCCGGGGATTGGCGCTTCCCGTGCCGGGCCTGTCCTTCGCCGCTTTACGCTGTTGCACTACTTGCATCCGGGAGGGGGGCGTTTACGCTTTCAATTCGGCCTCTTCATATTAATTGCTGCCGGAGATTTCTCCATGTCCATTCTCGACGATATCAAGGAAGGCGGTCGCTCCACCATCACCCTGGGCTTCGGCGTCCTTTCCCTCGTGCCGGCCGTCCTGCCGGTCCTGGCCCAGGGGGCCCGGCCCTTCCTCAAGGGCGCCGTCAAGGGCGGCCTGGTCTGCCTGGAGAAAGGCCAGGAAGCGGTGGCGGAAATTCGCCGGGTGCTGGACGACGTGGCCGCCGAGTCCCGGGCTGAGCACCCTGCCAGGCCGATCCACCGGCCGCCCCCGCCGGCGGAGCCGATGATGCCCTCCACCGGCGAGCCCGATCCGGAAGCGATGGGCTGACTGCGTCCGGGCGGCGGGAGGCGTCGATTTTGCTGGTGTGATGCGCCGAAAATGGCGTCAATTGCTCGGAACGACCGGGGCTTGACGGTATAATGGAGGTTTTTGCAATCACTACCAGAGATCGAAAATGGCTCTTAATAACGTTCCGTCCGGCAAGTCTCTCCCCAATGATTTCAACGTCATCATCGAGATCCCGATGCATGCCGACCCGGTGAAGTACGAGGTCGACAAGGAAAGCGGCGCCATTTTCGTGGACCGTTTCATGTCCACCGCCATGCACTATCCCTGCAACTACGGCTACATTCCCCACACCATCGCCGGCGACGGCGACCCGGTGGACGTGCTGGTGATGGCCCAGTTCCCGCTGCCCCCGGGCGTGGTGGTGCGCTGCCGCCCCATCGGCATGCTGGGCATGACCGACGAGGCCGGTGACGACGCCAAGGTGCTGGCCGTGCCGGTGGACAAGCTCACCCCCATGTACCGCGATGTCCAGTCTCCCCGCGATCTGCCCCAGATCCTGCTGGACCAGATTGCCCACTTCTTCGAGCACTACAAGGATCTCGAACCGGGCAAGTTCGTGAAGGTCAAAGGCTGGTTCGGTGCCGAAGAGGCCAAGAAGGAAATCGTGGAAGGCGTGGCCCGTTACAACGACGCCAAGGAAAAGCCGGCGTACTGAGGCTGAAGCCATGGCCTTGCGGATTGCTGTCGCCCAGTTCAATGCCGTCGTCGGCGATCTGCCGGGCAATGTCGAGCGGATCGTCGAATGTGCCACCCGCGCCAAGGCGCGGGGCGCCGATCTGCTGCTGACTCCGGAACTGGCCCTGTGCGGCTATCCGCCGGAAGACCTGCTGCTGCGCCAGGATTTCTATGGGGCCTGCGATGCGGCCCTAGAAAACCTGGCCGACCGGGTCAGCGGCATCACCCTGGTGGTGGGCCATCCGGAGGCCCGGAACGGCCGCTCCTACAATGCCGCGACCGTCCTTCGGGATGGCCGGCGGCTGGCCACTTACCACAAGTTCCGCCTGCCCAATTACGAGGTCTTCGACGAGGAGCGCTATTTCGATGCCGGCGACGCGGCCTGCGTCGTGGATATCGACGGCGTGCGCTGCGGCATCAACATCTGTGCCGACATCTGGGAAACCGGCGCCGCCGACATGGCCTGCCGGGCCGGGGCCGACCTGCTCCTGGTCCTCAACGCCTCCCCCTGCCACCTGGAGAAACAGGCCCTGCGGACCCGGGTGCTGGGCGAGCGGGTGGCTTCCACCGGCATCCCGGCTGTCTATGCCAACCTGGTGGGCGGCCAGGACGAGCTGGTTTTCGACGGCGGCTCCTTCGCCCTCGACGCCCAGGGCGAGGTCTGCATGCGCCTGCCCCAGTTCGAAGAGGCCCTGGGGCTGGTGGAATACGATGCCGGCACCCTGCGCTCCGACGAAATGGCTGTCGTGCTCGGACCGGAGGCGGAGGCCTACCAGGCCCTCGTCCTCGGGGTGCGGGACTATCTCGGCAAGAACGGCTTCCCCGGCGCCATCATCGGCCTCTCCGGGGGGATCGACTCGGCCTTGACCCTGGCCGTGGCGGTGGATGCCCTGGGTCCCGAAAAGGTGCGGGCGGTGATGATGCCGTCGCCGTATACCGCGCAAATGAGCCTCGACGATTCCCGGGCCATGATCGAGACCCTGGGGGTGCGTTACGACGAGATTCCCATCGCGCCGGCCATGGACACCTTTGCGGCCATGCTGGAGAGCCAGTTCGCCGGGCTGCCGGCCGATACCACCGAGGAAAATCTCCAGGCCCGCATCCGCGGCATGATCCTCATGGCCCTGTCCAACAAGACCGGCGCCCTGGTGCTGACCACCGGCAACAAGTCGGAAATGGCCGTCGGCTACTGCACCCTCTACGGCGACATGGCGGGGGGCTTCGCCGTCATCAAGGACGTGTACAAGACCCTGGTTTATCGCCTGGCGCGCTACCGCAACAGCCTGTCGCCGGTGATCCCCGAGAACATCATCGTCCGGCCGCCTTCCGCCGAGCTGAAGCCGGACCAGACCGACCAGGACTCCCTGCCGCCCTACGACATCCTCGACGCCATCGTCAAAGCCTATATGGAAGATGATCGCAGCCCCCGGGACATCATCGCCGCCGGCCTGCCCGAGGAGGCGGTGCGGAAGGTGGTGCGGCTGCTGCGCATCGCCGAGTACAAGCGCCGCCAGGCGCCGGTGGGAATCCGCATCACCCAGCGCGGCTTCGGCAAGGATTGGCGTTATCCTATTACCAATCGCTACCGTGACGAATCCTGAAGAATTGGAAAATAGGAACTGGACATGAAAAAAATCGAAGCCATCATCAAGCCGTTCAAGCTGGACGAAGTCCGGGAGGCCCTGTCCGAAATCGGTATCAGCGGCCTCACGGTCACCGAGGTCAAGGGCTTCGGCCGCCAGAAGGGCCACACCGAGCTCTACCGGGGGGCCGAATACGTGGTGGATTTCCTGCCCAAGATCAAGATCGAGATCGTCGTTGCCAGCGAGCGGGTGGACGCCGCCATCGAGGGCATCATCAAGGCCGCCCGCACCGGCAAGATCGGTGACGGCAAGATTTTCGTCACCCCCGTCGAGCAGGTGGTCCGCATCCGCACCGGCGAAACCGACGAAGCCGCGATCTAGGATGGAAAATGTCGGCCCGAGGGCCGACACTTTTTATTTATTGCTGCGGAGTAATACCCAGAGGGCGCCTTCGCCGCCGTCCTGGGGGCGCGCCTGGCAATAGGCCAGGACTTCGTCCTTCTGCATCAGCCAGCCCCGCACCAACTGGCGCAGCACCGACATCCGCCCCGGTGAGCGCAGTCCCTTGCCGTGCACGATGCGCACGCAACGGATGCCGTGCTTGAGGCATTCGTGCAGGAAAATCGCCAGCTGGGTGCGGGCTTCTTCCCGGTTCATGCCATGCAGATCGATATGCTCTTGTACCACCCAGCGGCCACGGCGCAAATCCCTGAGGACACTGCTGGCCAGGCTGGGACGCAGGTAATTGGGTTCGTCTCCGCCCTCCAGGCGATCCTGGAGCCCGATGGGACCGTGCAGCGCCTCGTGCATGACCGCCCGTTCGTCGGCGCGGTGCTGGACCGGCCACGGGGGCGGCGTCGGGCTGCCGAGGTGTACTCGGTTGGATGGCGGCAGCGGCCTGGCATCCGCTACGGCAGCGTGGAATGCCGCCAGGTCGTCGTCGGTGGGAGTGGCCATCTTGATGGTCCTGAAGGTGGCGAAGGGAGGCCGCCAAATGTACCAATAGACAGCGCCGCCCGGCAAAAAATCAGTGGCTTTTCCCGCGGGGGGTTTCTCCATGATTTCCCCATGGCAGTACGTAGACTCCCCATGCTCCTCTACCACCCAACGGGTAGGTCAACATAAGGCCGGTCGGGTATTCCGGCCCTTAGTGACGGGGCATACCATTCGGCTACTTAGCACGCATAGCAGTGCATGACATGTGCGTTGTCGTGCCCTGAGGCGTCGCCTATCGGAGGAATGCCCCATGCTGATCATTGCCACCGCTTCAACCCATCGTATGGCCTGCTGGAAGGACGGGCTCTACGGGACGGACGACATCGTCGAGGTGACCGAGTCGTCCAGCCTGAAGACCTGCCTTGCCCGCCATACGCCCCAGGTGCTGCTCATCGACCTGGAGTTTCCCGGGCTAGGCAACCCGGCGGCAAGCATCCGCAAGCTGCGCCAGGCCTGCCCGGCCACCAAGATCGTGGTCCTCGGGCAGACGGCATCGGACGACCTGGAAATCACCCTTTTCATGGCCGGGGTGCGGGGCTGCTGCGACGCCGAAGTGGAGTGCCAGACCCTGCAGCGGGTGGTCGCTGCCGTCCGCCAGGGGGAGCCGTGGATCCGGCGCACCCTCATTCCCCGCCTGCTGGACGAACTGACCGCCAGGGCCCTGGGCGAGCCGTCCCGGCTCTTTTCCGACAAGGGCCGCAGCGCCGAACTGAGCCGCCGGGAGCAGCAAATCGCCGCCCTTGCCCGGGACGGCGAATCCAGCAAGCAGATCGCAAGCGAGCTGAACATGGCGGAGCCCACGGTCAAGGCCTATCTGACCGGCATCCTGCGCAAACTGGGGATGGACGATCGCCTGAAGCTGTCGCTGATGATGAATATCGGTACTGAATCGTGACCATGCAAGGATCGCCCATGCAGCCGATCACCGTAGCCATTCTCGATTCCGACCAGGTGAAGCGTACCGCCTGCGAATATCTCCTGCGCTACGAGGAAGATATCCAGGTGGTGGCCCAGGTCGCCACCCTCAAGGAAGTGACAGCGACCGTGCTGGGCCTGCAGCCCCAGGTCCTGCTGTGCCGCTTCAGCCTGGCGGCGGTGGAGAGCTTTGCGCTGCTGCGCAGCCTGCGCAGCGAATGTCCGGCGCCTGCGGTGCTGCTGCTCACCGACCGCTCCATCCAGGATGATCAGATCATGCAGGGGCTCAACATGGGGGCCCGGGGACATCTCAGCTACGACAGCATCAGTTCGCAACTGGCCAAGGCGATACGCAGCATCAGCGAAGGCGAAGCCTGGATTCCCCGGCAGATGCTGGGCCGCCTCCTGGAGCGGGCGACGCGGGCGGCCTGAAGCCCGCCGGGAAGGGGAAGCGAATAAAAAAGGGCGCCTCAGGCGCCCTTTTTTTGACGTGCTTTGCTTTTAGATCAGACCGGCCTGGTCCAGGTAGCGCTCGGCGTCCAGGGCCGCCATGCAGCCGGTGCCGGCGGAAGTGCAGGCCTGGCGATAGATGTAGTCCTGCACGTCGCCGGCGGCGAAGACGCCGGGAATGCTGGTTTGCGTCGCGTTTCCGCTGCGGCCGCCCTCGGTGATGAGATAGCCGTTATCCATCTCCAGTTGGCCCTTGAAGAGGTCGGTGTTGGGCTTGTGGCCGATGGCGATGAAGACGCCGAGGACGTCGATGTCCCGGCTGCTGCCGTCGGCGGTGCTCTTGACCCGCAGGCCGGTGACACCGGTCTGGTCCCCCAGCACTTCGTCCAGGACGCTGTTCCAGAGGATGGTCACCTTGCCGGCTTTTTCCTTCTCGAACAGCTTGTCCTGCATGATTTTCTCGCCCCGGAACTTGTCGCGGCGATGGATGACGGTGACGTGGCTGGCGATGTTGGCCAGGTAGAGGGCTTCCTCCACGGCGGTGTTGCCGCCGCCGACCACGGCTACGGGTTTATTGCGGTAGAAGAAGCCGTCACAGGTGGCGCAGGCGGAAACGCCCCGGCCCATGAATTTTTCCTCGGAGGGCAGGCCCAGGTACTGGGCGGAAGCGCCGGTGGCGATGATGAGGGCGTCGCAGGTGTAGGTGCCGGCGTCGCCCACCAGGGTGAAGGGCCTCTCCCCCAGCTTGGTGGTGTGGATATGGTCGAAAATAATTTCCGTGTCGAAGCGGCGGGCGTGCTGCTCGAAGCGGGCCATGAGGTCCGGACCCATGACACCCTCGGGGTCCGCCGGCCAGTTATCCACTTCGGTCGTGGTCATCAGCTGGCCGCCCTGGGCGAGGCCGGTGATGAGGACGGGTTTCAGGTTGGCGCGGGCGGCGTACACGGCGGCGGTATAGCCGGCGGGGCCGGAGCCGAGAATGAGCAGGCGGCTGTGGCGGGGTGGGTTGGACATGGCATCCCTCGATGATGAGCAATCCCAAAATTATAACTTTGTCGACGGCCGATCCCGCCCCCAAGTTTCTGGCGCAGAGAGGAAAACTCATTATAATTCCCCGCTAACTCCATGACGAAAAAGTAATTTATGGCTTCCGGCAATTTTGGGTTGAGTTTGGTGGTGGTGCGCAACGTGCCGCTGTTCTCCGGCCTGGACGAGCACGAGCTGGAGCACCTCAGCCGCGTCGCCCGCCGCCGCCGGGCCGAACGGGGCGAATTCATCGTCCGGGAAGGGGAAAGCACCGATTTCCTCTACATCCTCCTCTCCGGCCGCGCCAAGGTCACCAACAGCGACGAGGAAGGGAAGGAAATCATCCTCGCCATCCTGGGGCCCGGGGAATTCTTCGGCGAAATGGGCCTTATCGACGAGAGTCCGCGCTCCGCCGACGTGGTGGCCCAGGAGGCCTGTGAGCTCCTGGTGCTGGGGGCGGCGGAATTCCAGCGCTGCTGGCGGGAGAACTTCCCCGTGGCGAAGAAGCTGATGCAGATCCTGGTGGGACGGCTGCGGGATGCCGATCGCAAGATCGAAAGCCTCGCCCTCCTGGATGTCTATGGCCGGGTGGCCCGGCTCCTGCTCGAGATGTCCGAGGAACAGGATGGACGTCGGGTGGTGAAAAGAAAGATTTCCAAACAGGAGATGGCACGGATGATCGGTGCCTCCCGGGAGATGGTGACCAAGGTCATGCGCGACCTGGAGGCCGGCTCCTACATCGCCTACGACGGCGACTGCCTCGTCATCCTGGGAGGCTGAGCATGGTAGTTCGCAGCCCGGCCCGGGCGCCCAGCCCGCTGCCGGACAAGATCGGATCCCTGCTGCAGGAATCCCGCTGGCTTGCCCTGGGGGCCGTGGCGCTCTTCCTTTCCCTCGCCCTATGGGGCTTTTCCAAGGAAGACCCGGGGTGGTCCCACGCCGTCGGCGGCGGCCCCCTGCACAACCCGGCGGGCCGGGCCGGGGCCTGGCTGGCCGACATCATGCTCTATCTCTTCGGCCTCTCGGCCTGGTGGTGGGTCGGGCTGCTCCTCATGTTCATCTGGTGGGGATGTCGGCGCCTCAACGGTTTCGGTGCCCACACTGGGGATGGGGACCGCCGTCCCCTCTACATCGCCCTTGCCGGCTTCGCCATCCTGCTGATCGCCAGTTCGGCCCTGGAAGCCCTGCGCTTCTACAGCCTCAAGGCCTCGCTTCCCCTGGCGCCGGGCGGGGTGATCGGGCTGGAGCTCGGCCGGGGGTTGGCCCGTCAGTTCGGCTATACGGGCTCGACCTTGCTGCTCCTGGCCCTGCTGGCGACGGGCTGGAGCATTTTTGCCGGCATGTCCTGGCTGACCGCCTTCGAGCGCCTGGGCTGGGCCCTGGAAAGGGGAACCGGCTTGGTCTACGGCCTGGTGGACCGCTGGCGGGACCGCCGGATCGGCCGCGAAGTGGCCCAGAAGCGGGAAGTGAAGGTGGAAGTGGAAAAGCGCCGGGTCGAGCTGCAGGAGCCCATCGTCATTATCGAGACCCCGATGCCCGAAATTCCCGTTTCCCCCAAGGCCGAGAAGCGCATCGAGCGGGAAAAGCAGGTGGCCCTCTTCCCCGAGGCTGTCCTCGGCGGCCAGTTGCCGCCCCTGCATCTCCTCGATCCGGCACCGCCCACCCTGGAAGTGGTGAGCGCCGAGACCCTGGAATTCACCTCCCGGCTGATCGAGAGGAAGCTCGCCGACTTCGGTGTCCAGGTGAAGGTCCTGGCGGCCCTGCCGGGGCCGGTCATTACCCGCTACGAGATCGAGCCGGCGGTGGGGGTGAAGGGCGCCCAGATCGTCAATCTGGCCCGGGACCTGGCCCGGGCCCTGGCCCTGGTATCCATCCGGGTGGTGGAGACGGTGCCCGGCAAGTCCTGCATGGCCCTGGAGTTGCCCAACAGCAAGCGCCAGACCGTGAAGCTCTCGGAAATCATCTCCAGCCGGCCCTACAACGACATGACCAGCCCCCTGACCGTGAGCTTGGGCAAGGATATCGGCGGCCTGCCGGTGGTGGCGGACCTGGGCAAGACCCCCCACATGCTGGTGGCGGGCACCACCGGCTCCGGCAAGTCGGTGGGGATCAACGCCATGATCCTGTCGCTCCTCTACAAGTCCGAGCCGGAGCAGGTGCGCCTCATCATGGTGGATCCGAAGATGCTCGAGCTTTCCATCTACGAGGGCATCCCGCATCTGCTGGCGCCGGTGGTCACGGATATGAAGCAGGCCGCCAATGCCCTCAACTGGTGCGTCGGCGAAATGGAGAAGCGCTACAAGCTCATGTCGGCCATGGGCGTGCGCAATATCGCGGGCTTCAACGCCAAGATCAAGGAAGCGGAGAAGAAGGGCGAGCATATTCCCAACCCCCTGTCCCTTACCCCCGAGACGCCGGAGCCGCTGAACACCCTGCCGTTCATCGTGGTGGTCATCGATGAGCTGGCCGACCTCATGATGGTGGTGGGCAAGAAGGTGGAAGAACTCATCGCCCGCCTAGCCCAGAAGGCCCGGGCTGCCGGCATCCACCTGGTGCTGGCGACCCAGCGCCCGAGCGTGGATGTCATCACCGGCCTCATCAAGGCCAACATCCCGACCCGCATCGCCTTCCAGGTTTCCAGCAAGATCGACTCCCGCACCATCCTCGACCAGATGGGGGCCGAGGCCCTCCTGGGCCAAGGGGACATGCTCTACCTGGCGCCGGGCACCGGCTATCCGACCCGGGTCCACGGCGCCTTCGTCTCCGACGACGAAGTGCACCGGGTGGTGGAGCACCTAAAGGCCACCGGCGCGCCGGAATACATCGAGGATATCCTTTCCGGCGCCGTGGATGATGAAGAAGGCGGCGGCGAAGGCGGCGAAGAGGGTGACGCGGAAAGCGATCCCCTGTACGACCAGGCGGTCGAAGTGGTGTTGAAGAATCGCCGGGCCTCCATCTCCCTGGTCCAGCGCCACCTGCGCATCGGCTACAACCGGTCGGCCCGCCTCATCGAGGCCATGGAGAAATCCGGCCTGGTTTCGGCCATGGATGGCCGGGGCGGCCGCGAGGTCCTGGCAAGAAAACCCGAGGAGGCATGATGAATCTTGGAAAGCTGGCCTGGGGCCTGGCCCTGGTGCCGACCCTGGCCTGGGCCGGGGCGGTGGAGCAGCTGCGCCACTACCTGGACAACACCCGCACCCTGCGGGCGGAATTTTCCCAATCGGTGATGGGCAAGTCGGGCCGGAAGCCCCAGCTGTCCTCCGGCAACCTCGCCATTTCCCGGCCGGGAAAGCTGCGCTGGGAAATCCAGAAACCCTATCCCCAGCTCATGGTGGGGGATGGCAACAGGTTCTGGATCTACGATCCGGAACTGAAGCAGGTGACGGTGAAGAAAATGGGGCAGGCCATCGGCAGCACGCCGGCGGCGCTCCTTTCCGGCAGCAGCGACCTGGAAAAGAATTTCAGCCTCAAGGAGGGAGGCGAGGCGGAAGGGCTGTCCTGGGTCGAAGCGGTGCCCAAGTCCTCTGACAGCGGCTTCGAGAAGGTGCGGCTCGGCTTCGCCGGCAGCGACCTGAAGGCCATGGAGCTCCTCGATAACTTCGGCCAGACCACCCGGGTCCATTTCTCCCGCATCGAGCGCAATCCGGCCTTGCCGGCCCCCCTGTTCAAATTCACCCCGCCTGCTGGGGCCGACGTCATCGGCGAGTAAGAACGGCGAGGGCGTCAGCCCTCACCAGACCTGCCACCACTTGCGCAGTTTCGGGGCGGCGGCCTCCTTCGCCGCCCGGTCGCCCTCGGCGAAGGCGGCCAGGGCCGGGGCCGGCAGGCCCATCTTCTGCAGTACTGCGGCGTATTTCTTGTCGGTGCCCAGGATGTGCTCCTGCAGCCAGCGCTTGAGGAAGTGGACGACCTCGAAGGAGATGCTCTTGCCGTCTACCAGGTGCTTGCGGGCGATTTCGCTGGTCTTGGCGATAAAGGCCTGGTGCTGCTGGAGGTGGAGGGCATACTCGGCGGCGTTATAGCCGGCATCCCGCATCAGCTTTTCTTCCAGTTCGAAGTGGGTCTTCGTGTAGTCGATCAGGGCATCCAGGATTTCGATGGTGACCTCATTGCTGGTGCGCTCGACAATGGCGATGAACAGCCGGTTCAAGATGCCGATCAGCGTCTTGTGCTGTTCATCGATGGCATCCACTCCGACGCTGATGGCGTCGGACCATTCGAAAAAAGCCTTTTCTGCCATGGTATCCCTCCTTGATCGAGGATTATGCCAAACGCAGAATTCCTGGTCGACACATTCAAGCCTTGAAGAAATCCTCCAGGCGCTCGAAGACGGCATGATTGGCGCCATGGCGGCGCACCGTCTGCACATCCTCCAGTTTTTCCAGCTGCCGGATTAGTTGCGCCAGGCGCCCGTCTTCATTGACCAGAAGCCAGATGCGGCTGTGGCTGCCGCCGCCCACGGGCATGCAGAGGATGCCCTCCACGTTGAAGGCCCGGCGGGAGAAAAGGCCCACTACATGGGACATGACCCCGGGGTGATTGTTGACATCGATTTCCAGGATGGCGCGGCGCAGGGCCAGGATCTCGTTGCGGTTGGTGGCGTTCATGGGTCAGTGTCCGATCATTTCGCGGTTGGCGGCCCCGGGGGGAACCATGGGGTAGACCATCTCGTTGGCGTCGATGCTGGCGTGGATGAGCCAGGGGCCCCGGGCGTTGATGGCATCCAGGAGGCCGGCGCAGGGGTTGGGGTGGTGATCCAGGTCAACGGCCTTGATGCCGCAGGCCCGGGCGAGGCCGGCGAAATCCGGTGCGGCATGGAAACGGGAGGCGTATATCCGTTTGCCGTAGAAGAGGGCCTGCTGCTGGTGCACCAGCCCCAGGGAAGCGTTGTCCATGAGGACGACCTTGATGTTGGCCTTTTCCTCGGCGGCGGTGATCAGTTCCTGGATATTCATGAGGATGGAACCGTCGCCGGTAAAGCACACCACGGTACGCTCCGGTTCGGCCAGGGCGGCGCCGATGGCGGCGGGGAGGCCGAAGCCCATGGTGCCGAGCCCGCCGGAGGTCAGCCACTGGCGCGGCCGGCGCAGGGGGTAGGCCTGGGCCACCCACATCTGGTGCTGGCCCACGTCGGTGGCGATGATCGCCTGGTCGTCCAGGCAGGCGGCGATGCAGCGGATGAGGCCGAAGTGGCTCAAGGGATTATCCAGGTGGGTGAGGCGCCGGGGGAAACGCGCCTTCAGGGACTCGACGCGTTCGAGCCAGGCGGTCCGCGGGGTGGGGCGCACCGCCGGCAGGAGGGCGGCGAGGACCTTGGCCACGTCGCCGGCGATGCCCACCCGGGCCGTCTTGATCTTGTCCAGCTCGGCCGGGTCGATGTCGATGTGGATGACCTTCGCCTGGGGGCAGAAATGGGTCACCTTGCCGGTGGCCCGGTCGTCGAAGCGGGCGCCCACGGCGATCAGGAGATCGCATTCGTCCAGGGCGAGATTGGTGTAGCGGGCGGCATGCATGCCCAGCATGCCGAGGGAGAGGGGGTGGTCCACCGGCAGCGCTCCGAGTCCCATGAGGGTCATGACGGTGGGCAGGGACGCCTGCTCGGCCAGCTGTAGGGCGGTTCCGGCGGCTCCCGAATGGATGACCCCACCGCCCAGGTAGAGGATGGGCCGGGCCGCGGCGTTGATCAGGGCCGCCGCCTCGGCGATCGGTCCCGGGGCGACGGCAGGGACCGGGTCCGGGCAGCCGGGGGCCGGCCACTCGGCGATGTCGATGGCCTGGTTCTGCACGTCCTTGGGAATGTCTACCAGCACCGGCCCCGGCCGGCCGGAGGCGGCGATGCGGAAGGCCCGGGGAATGATCTCCAGCAGCTCGTCGGCGGAGGACGCCAGGAAATTGTGCTTGGTGACGGGCACCGAGAGGCCGTAGGTGTCCACCTCCTGGAAGGCGTCGGTGCCGATCATGGCCCGGGGCACCTGGCCGGTGATGGCCACCAGGGGAATGGAATCGAGCTTGGCATCGGCTAATGCCGTCAGGAGATTGGTGGCGCCAGGGCCGGAGGAAGCCAGGCAGACGGCGGGCTGGCCGCTCACCCGGGCCATGCCCTGGGCCATGAAGCCGGCTCCCTGCTCATGGCGGGCCAGGACATGGCGGATTCGGGACGAAGCGGAAAGGGCGTCGTAGATGGGCAGGATGGCGCCGCCGGGAATGCCGGTGATGGTGCGAATGCCCTGCCTTTCCAGCAGCCGCACCGTAATCTGGGCGCCGGTAAGGGTTTCGGTCATGGAAGTCTCCTGGTCGGGTTTGCGGCTCTACCGGGGAGGCTCCAAAACAAAACCCCCGCCGGTTGCGCCGGCGGGGGTTGAGGAATCCTGTCTGCTACTCTTTATCCGACCCGAGACGGCGCGTGCGTAACGACGCCTACTACGACGACAGCGGCTACGGCGGCCACAGCTTGCACCGGGATAACGGTGTTCAGGCGGACGTCGATGGCAGCAGTCATGTCGCTCAAGATGCGGAATTGGGAAAACAGATAGAATACTATGGTTCAATCCGCCATTGAATGCAATAGGGTCCTTAATGCATTTCGTCCTTGCCCCTGGGGGACCGGCGCTCCTCCGTTTTGATACAGTGACGGCCTCTGGCTTGGCCTAACCCCCGCTTCCCATCGTGACCCGCCGCCTCCTGGCCCACCTCAAGCGCTATTTCCCGGTTCTCGCCTTCTTCGGCGGGTTCCTGTGGGATGCGCTGACCCTGGGCCGGAAAGTGAAGGTCATGGATTTCTGGATCCTGGGGGCTTACCTGCTGGCTGCGGCTTGCCTGGCCGTCTGGCTGGCCCGGCGGGAGCACAGGGCGATCATGCCCCCCGATCCTGAAGCGGGTTGGCAGGGGCAATTTCGCGGCCTCGCCTGGCAGGCGCC
Organism: Rhodocyclaceae bacterium; assembly: GCA_018261935.1. Lineage (GTDB taxonomy): Bacteria > Pseudomonadota > Gammaproteobacteria > Burkholderiales > Rhodocyclaceae > JAGTRP01. The sequence goes on along the minus strand of JAGTRP010000012.1, from coordinate 52,353 downwards.
CTACCTGCTGCTCCAGTTCTTCTTCGGCGGCATCTTTTCCGCCCTCTTCATCCTCTATTTCAAGAGTTCGGGGCATCTGGGCGCTTGGCTCATGGCCCTGTTCCTGGGGGCGCTTCTGGTGGGCAACGAGTTCATGGGGGAGCGTTATGGGCGGCGCTTCACCCTGACCTGGGGTTTGTTTGGGCTCAACGCCATTCTGCTTCTCAATTTCGTCCTGCCCCACCTGGCGGGAAGTCTCAACCCGGCCTGGTTCCATGCTTCCACTGTCCTAGGCGCCTCCCTGGCCCAGGGATTGCGCTGGCTGTCGCCGGGGCGCCCGGGGCGCATCCTGCCGGCCTGGGGCGTGGCTGCGGCCCTGGCCCTGGCCTGGAACCTGGACATGATCGCCCCGGTTCCCCTGGTCAAGCGGGACGTGGCGGTAGGCCAGCAGTTCGTCCACAAGGAGGGTGTCTTTGCCCTGCAGGTGGAGGCAGCGCCGGCCTGGCAGTTCTGGCGGGAGGCGGCCCGCACCGTGCATGTGCCGGAAGGCGGGCGCCTCTACGGGGTCTCCGCCGTCTTCGCCCCCCTGGGGGTGACCGCTCTCCTGGAACATCGCTGGGAGTACCGCGATCCAAGCAGCGGCTGGCGGCCGGTTTCCCGGAGCCGTTTCGCGGCCACCGGCGGCCGGGAAAGAGGTTTCCGTGGCTATTCCTACGTCAGCGATCCGGCTGTCGGCGATTGGCGTCTCGTGGTCGCTACCCAGGACGGCCGCACCATCGTCGTCTTGCCCCTTGCGGTGGAGCGGGGCGAAGGGGCGGCGGAAAACCTGATAACGAAAGAATTCTAGGCGCCGCTATCCACCCGAAGGGCGCCTTGGCATAATCGTCCGATGCTCGCTTACATTGTCCGCCGCCTGCTTTACGCCATCCCTATTCTGATCGGCGTGAACCTGCTGACTTTTGCTTTGTTCTTCGTGGTAAACACCCCCGATGACATGGCGCGCATGCAGCTCGGCGTCAAGCGGGTGACCCCGGAGGCCATCCAGAAGTGGAAGGCGGAGCGGGGCTACGACAAACCCCTCCTGTGGAACAGCCAGGCGCCGGGGGCCGGGGCCCTCACCGACACCATCTTCTTCGACAAGTCGGCCCGCATGTTCGTCGGGGATTTCGGCCGGGCCGAGGATGGGCGGGATATCGCCCTGGAGATTAAAGGGCGTATGCTGCCGTCCTTGGCCGTCCAGCTTCCCAATTTCATTCTGGGGCTCTTCGTTACCATTATCTTCGCTTTGACCCTGGCCTTTTTCCGGGCCACCGCTTTCGACTTCTGGGGAGTGGTACTGTGCGTGGTTATGATGTCCATCTCCAGCCTCTTCTATATCATCGGTGGCCAATACTTGGTCAGCAAGGTCTGGCGCCTGGTGCCGATCTCGGGTTTTGGTGAGGGGCTGGACGCTTGGCGATTCCTTGTCCTGCCGGTGGTGGTCGGGGTTATTTCCGGAATTGGCTCCTCAACCCGTCTATACCGCACCATCTTTCTGGAAGAGGTGGGTAAGGACTACATCCGCACGGCTAGGGCAAAGGGCTTGCCGGAAACCGTGGTCTTCCTTCGCCACCTTCTGCGCAACGCCCTGATCCCCATCCTTACCGGGGTTGTGGTAGTGATCCCCTCTCTATTCATGGGTGCCCTCATCACCGAGTCCTTCTTCGGCATCCCGGGGTTGGGAAGCTACACCATCGACGCGATTAAGGCCCAGGATTTTGCCGTAGTCCGTTCCATGGTCTTCATCGGCGCGGTGCTGTACATCATCGGTCTCATCCTGACCGATATCTCCTACTCCATTGCGGATCCCCGGATTAGGTTGAAATAATGCCGTTCCAGATAGTCATCCTCTGGTCCGATGTGCTCGTCTGGCTGCTGGTGGCGGCCTGCTTGGGCTTTGGCTTTGTCATTACACGTACCGAGCATCTTCTTGCGGCTTGGCGGCGGGTGGGCAAGAGCCGAATCGGCATGGCTGCGGCCACGGTCCTGATGGTATTTGGGGTCATTGGCCTCCTGGACTCTCTCCATTATCGGTTGAGATTGGAAGGGGAGGCAGACAAGCCCACCGTATATTCCATCGAGGTGCTTTCGGTACTGGACACCGTTGCTAGCCCGGTCCGTACCCGCAACGAGAAAACCTATTCGGCTCCCTTCGCAACTCGGCTTTACGCCAAGGAAACCATCGATTTGCCTGGCGGCGGCCAGACCCGGGGCTATCCCCGCCTGAAGTACGGCGGTGCTCACCTGGGGGGGGACGAGGCGAGGCTGCCAGCGGATGTTGCCCGAAAGGCGGCGATGGGCTTCGTCCTGGCCGTTCTGACTTGGTGTGGCATGGCGGCCCTAGTGACCATGGGCGTGGGCAAACGGGAGGGCGTCGGTCGGAGCGAGGCTTGGCGGCGTATCTGGCAGGGGGAAACCCACTTCTCTTGGAATGCTCTTCTGATGACAGCAGGGGGGCTCATGGCGCTGATCCTTCCCCTGCTGAGCTTGGCCGGCTATTACCACGTTTTCGGCACCGACAAGGTTGGCCAGGACGTTCTTTACCAAGTATTGAAGAGCGTACGCACCGGCCTCATCATCGGCTTGGTGACTACCTTGGTCATGTTGCCTGTAGCGGTACTCATGGGCATCGTTGCAGGCTATTTCAGGGGGTGGGTTGACGATCTGATCCAGTACATCTACACAGTGCTGAGTTCCATCCCTGGGGTGCTCCTCATTGCCGCTGCCGTACTCATGATGCAGGTCGTTATCGATACCCATCCCGAGTGGTTCGCCACTGCTGCCGAGCGGGCCGACTTACGACTCCTGGCCCTGTGCTTCATCCTCGGTATCACTAGCTGGACCAGCTTGTGTCGCTTGCTGCGGGGCGAGACCCTGAAACTTCGAGAGCTGGAATATATCCAGGCGGCTCAAGCTTTCGGAGTGTCCTCCTGGCGCATCATCCTGCGCCACATCCTGCCCAACCTCATGCACATCGTCGTCATTACCCTGGTGATGGACTTCTCCGGCTTGGTGCTCGCAGAGGCCGTGCTCTCCTACATTGACATCGGCGTCGATCCCAACACAATCAGCTTCGGCACCATGATCAACAACGCCCGGTTGGAACTTGGCCGGGAGCCGGTGGTCTGGTGGTCCCTGGCGGCCGCCTTTGCCGCTATGCTCATGCTGGTGCTGGCGGCTAACCTGTTTGCCGACGTGGTGCGGGACGCCTTCGATCCGAGGGCGGTGTGATGGGGAGGCATTTGGGGATTTCTCGCGCGTTGGGCCGGGCATTCGCTCCGCCGGGCTGCGGAACTCGGCCGCTGCGCGGCCTCGGACAGTCCTCGCCCGGCTCCACGAACGCCCGGCCCTCCGGTTGGTCCCTGAGGTTGTCCAAATGAATTCACCTCTCCTGAGAGTAACCGACCTGAGGCTGGGCTTTGCCGCGGGCAGACAGACCCTGCTGGCGGTGGACGGAATCTCCTTCGAGGTGGGGGCGGGGGAGACCTTCGCTCTCCTCGGGGAATCGGGTTGCGGCAAGTCGGCCACCGCCCAGGGCATCATGCGGCTGTTGCCGGCGGCGGGGCGAATCGTCGGCGGCAGCGTCGAACTCGCCGGCCGGGAGCTCCTCTCCCTGCCGGAGGCCGACATGCGCTCGGTACGGGGCGCCCGCATGGCCATGATCTTCCAGGAGCCGGCCACCAGCCTCAATCCGGTCCTCACCGTCGGGCAGCAGATCGGCGAGGTGCTGGCGCGCCATCGCCATCTGACCGGCGAGCCCGCCCGCCAGCGCATGCTGGAACTCCTGCGCCAGGTGGGCATCGCCGACCCGGACCGGCGCCTGACCGAATATCCCTTCCAGCTCTCCGGCGGCATGAAGCAGCGGGTGATGATCGCCATCGCCCTGGCCGGCGAGCCGGATCTGCTGATCGCCGACGAACCGACCACGGCCCTGGATGTCACCGTCCAGGCCCAGATCCTCGATCTGCTGGTGAGGCTCCAGACGGAGCGGGGCATGGGCATGCTCCTCATCACCCACGACCTTGGGGTGGTGGCCCGGGTGGCCCACCGGGTGGGGGTCATGTATGCCGGCGAACTCGTTGAGGTGGCGCCCCGGGAGGCCTTCTTCACCAACCCCCGGCATCCCTACACCCGCGCCCTCTTCGCCGCCCTGCCGGAGGTCTCGCGGCGGGGCGGGGCCCTGACCACCATTCCCGGCCAGGTGCCGTCCCTCGACCACATGCCGGCAGGCTGCCGCTTCGCCGACCGCTGCCGCTATGTGACGCCCCTGAGCCGCGACCACTCGCCTCCCTGGCGGATGCTGTCGGACGGGCACAAGGTGCGGTGCTTCTACGAAGGGGGCATGGCGGAGGAGGCGCCCCATGGGGAAACGGTGCTCCCTCCGCTCGCCGCTGATACCGCTCCGATCCTCGATGTCCGGGACCTGAAGGTCCATTTCCCTATCCGCCGCGGCATCCTGCAGCGCACCGTAGGCCATGTGAAGGCGGTGGACGGCGTGTCGCTGTCCTTGTCGCCGGGACGGACCCTGGCCCTGGTGGGGGAATCGGGCTGCGGCAAGACGACGGTGGGCAAGGCCATCCTGCAACTGATCCAGCCCACCGGCGGACAGGTCAAGCTGAACGGCAGCGAGCTGGTGGGAATGCCGGCCGGCCGCCTGCAGGGCATGCGGCGGCATCTGCAGATGGTGTTCCAGGATCCCTTCGCCTCCCTCAACCCGCGCCTGCGGGTGGGGGAGATCATCGCCGAAGGCATGGCGGCCCTCGGGGTGGTGGCCGGCGGCCGGGAGCGGGCGGCGGCGGTGGCTATTCTCCTGGAGCAGGTGGGCCTGCCGGCGGAAGCGGTCGGACGCTATCCCCACGAATTTTCGGGGGGGCAGCGTCAGCGCATCGCCATCGCCCGTGCCCTGGCGGTGCAGCCGGAGGTGCTGGTGTGCGACGAGCCCACTTCGGCCTTGGACGTGTCGGTGCAGGCCCAGATCCTCAACCTCCTGAAGTCCCTGCAGGAGAGCCTGGGGGTGGCCTATCTCTTCATTACCCACAATTTCGCGGTGGTGGAGTATCTCGCCCACGAGGTGGCGGTGATGTACCTGGGGCGCATCGTCGAGCGGGGGAGCGCCGATGAGGTGCTGCGCTCGCCCAAGCACCCCTATACCCGGGCCCTCCTGTCCGCCGTGCCGCAGCCGCGCCTGGAAGGGCAGGGGCCGGTGATCAAGCTCGGGGGGGAAACCCCGTCGCCGGCCAATCCCCCGGCCGGCTGCCATTTCCATCCCCGTTGCCCCAATGTGATGGAGGTCTGCCGCAGCGTCTGGCCGGCGAGCACGCAGCATGGGGCGACCCAGACGGTGGCCTGCCACCTCTACAAGTAGGGGCGGGTATTCCGTCGGCCAGAGCCGCGGCCGTTTTGCCTTGGCCGGGCCGCTGAATCGGCTAGGCGGGTCGCATTGTCCTGACCCAGAGCAGGCCCAAATCGTAACCGGTCGCCAGTTTTCCCCGCAGGGTGAGGCCGGCAACTGCAAATTCCTTGTTCTGGGTGTCGCGCCGCAGCGGCTTCATGTAGGGGTTGCCGTTGCTGTTGGTGATGCTGGCCACCAGAGGGGCATTGGCAGCGCTGCCATGGCGGTGGACCACGGCAATCTCGCCGTTGGCCAGTTTGACATAGGTTCCCGGCGGGAACAGCCCGAGCACCTTGACCAGCGTGCCGGCCAGGGCCACCCAGGGGCCGTGTCCTTCCTGGATAAGCAGGTTGCGTAACGCCTGGGGGGGCGCCAGGGGCTTTCGGTCCCCCCGCTGCGACACCAGGGCGCCAAAGACATCGGCGAGCCGCACCAGTTGGCCCGCCTCGCCCGGCTGCGTCAGCGCCCGGGGAGATCCGGTGTCGCCGCCAAGCCTGTGATGCTCCTGTACGGCGGCAAGCCACAGGGGGTCATCCACGCCGGCCTCGCGCAGCTTGTTGGCGGCGGCCTCGGGGTGGCTGCGCATCAGGTTCTGCTGCTGCGGATTGAGGGCGTCAGCCTGGGCCACCAGCTTGTTCTGCAGATCCAGCACCGCCGCGTTCATGGACAATGCGGCGCAAACTACGCTCAAGCGCTTGTCGGCCGGCCAGTCGAGCGCCGTGCAGGTCAGGTCACAGAGAATCGCGGTCAGCAGGCTGTGGCGGATCGCATAGTTTTCCTCGTCGTCCAGCAGGCCGCTGGCGATGGCGCCTTCCGGGTCGGCAGCGGCCAGTTCGTGGACCCCGGAGGCGATTTCCCTGATTTGAGCGGTTGTTTCCGAATCCTCCCCGAGGGTGCGCAAGGCCCGGTTCAGGCGCTTCTTGAGGGAGTCACGCAGCAGGAATGGATCGAACTTCTTCGGCTCGGAGGACGGCGTGGCCGACCCGGAGGCGAAATGGGCCTTGAAGGTGGCGATGTCCACATACATGCCCCGGGCAAGCAGCGTTTCGAGCTGGGATTCGCTTTCAATCACGAAGCCTGAGGAGAGAAGCATATGGCCATTCTCGTCGTAGACATCCCCCGGCAGTGGGTGGCCTACTGTGACGTGGCTGGCGCTCAAACGCTGTGTCTCCATGCTCATGACTTTGTCCGGCAGTTGGGTTGGAATCGTGATGGGCGCAGCAATACATCATTCGGTCGACATTGTAAAGATTCAGAAGGGGCGGTCCGGTATGGCGAGTAGCCGCTCCCGCCGAAGGCATTCGATGTCGGAGCTAATCCGAAGCGGTAGCTGTGTCCGCCCTACCCGTTGGCTACACTGGCTCCCAGTCAATCTTGCAGGAGAACCATCGCCATGGAATCCGGCCCGCGGGAGATCGTCACGCCGTTTCGCCCCATTCCCCTGACGGTCCCGGAGGGCATGAAGCCGAACGAGTTCTTCAACAGCGCCGAGAACCTCGCCGACCTGGTGCACAACAACGGCCTGCTGGCGAATCCGGAGAACCTGCTCCTCTATCGCAAGGCCCTCGGCCACAGCAACGAGTTCGACACCTCCATCATCTACAACACCTCCCAGGCCATCCTCGATCCCCTCGGGCGGCCGGTGCGGCGGACCCAGGTACCGGATGCCGTGCGGCGCATCTGGAACCGCATGAACCAGATCATCATCGAGTACATGCTGGAGCGCTACCCGGATCCCGGGGAGGCCCTGGTCCTGGCCGGCGAAGCGAGCCTGGACGCCACCTGGCCCCTGACTTCCCCCGGGGTGCCGAGCATCCGCATGCTGCACAACCACTTCATCGTCTTTCCGGTCAGCCAGCTGCGGGCCGCGCCCTTCGCTGACCCGGGCGATCCGAACCTGACCGACGGCGGGCAGCACAGCCTCTTCCAGGCCTACATGCGGGATGTTTACCGGGAGTTCTTCGCCAGAGCCCTCGACCTGCAGCTGCTCCGGCAGCTGCCCGGCGCCGAATCCCGGCTTGCCCTCACCGGCTACCCCCAGGGCCTGCCCTGCTGGGAAATCGTCGGCGGCGCCAAGACCCTGCGGGACAGCCGCTTCTGGAAGGAGTACGACGCCATCCTGATGGGTTTCCTGGACTTCTATCGCACCTTCTTTTCCCAGGTATCCACGCGCAACGCGCTGATGCCGAAAGATGTCCATTTTCCCGAGCAGGTGGAGCGGGTCCTGTTGTTCGACAACGACTTCCTCAAGACCGCCAAGAAAGTGCGCGACCGCTGCATCGTCGACGCCCGCTATGCCAATTCCATCCGCTGGCAGCCGGCTTTCAAGCAGCTCATCTACCGGGACGATGCCGGCCGGCTGGTGGTGACCATCAGCCAGAATTCGATCGGCAACGCCATCACCGAACTTCTCGGAGTGGTCGTCAAGCGTGTTCCCGACGCCGATGCCTACGGACGCAGCGAGCCGGCCCTGGTCGAGAAACTCCTGGAAGTGCGGGCCCGCCTCATCGAAGCCGATCTCGGCAGCGGCATCGCCACCGCCCACTGGCCCGGCGGCGCCTGTTCAGGCTGAAAGAACCCTACGAGCGCCGGCCGTTGCCGGACCTGACCATCTTGGCCGGGGTGCGAGGCGCCCCTTTTGCCATGGCCGCCGGCTTGCCCGCGGTGCGCTTGGCCAGCATTCTGCTGCCGGGCTTCTGTCCCGCCGATGCGAGCTTCCCGACCCTGGGCCTTTCGGTCTTCGCCAGCTTGCGGGCACCCTTGCCGGCAAGCTGGAGTTGCCGCTTGCCCACCGGGCGGGAAGCGATCTGGGGCAGGCGGGGCATGACCGGCGCCTCGTCCATGGCGATCTCGCCCCGGCCGGCAGGCACCAGCAGGGTGGAGCCCGCGGCGATCTTGAGCTGGCCGTGGAGGCCGTTCACCCGTTTAAGGTCAACCAGGGAGATGCCGAAGCGGGGGGCCAGCCTGTCCAGTCTCTCGCCGGGCTTCAAGGTATAGGTTTGCCAGCGGGAGAGGGGCTCGTCGTGGCTTTCCAGATTGGCCTGGAAGATTTCCACCTTGTCGGCGGGGATGATCAGCGGGGTGGCGGGGGTGATGACCGGCCGGTTGTGGGACGGGTTGAGGGCCACGAACTCGTGGACCGGCATCCCGGCCAGGCGGGCAGCGGTGGTGACGTCGATGGGTCGGTTGTTCTCGATGGTGGCGAAGTAGGGCCGGTTGAGGAGTTCCGGCAGTTCCAGCGCGGCCATCAGCTTGGGGTTGGCGAAAATGTTCTTGAGGGCCTGCAGCTTCGGGACGTAATGGCGCGTCTCGTTGGGCATGGTCAAGCTGGAATAATCGGTGGGCAGGCCCCGGGCGGCGTTCTTCTCCATGGCCCGCTTCACCGCTCCCTCGCCCCAGTTGTAGGAAGCCAGGGCCAGATGCCAGTCGCCCTGCATCTCGTAGATGTTCTGTAGGTAATCGAGGGCGGCGGCGGTGGAGGCGACGATGTCTCGGCGCTGGTCCTGCCACCAGTTCTGCTCCAGCTTGTAGGTCTTCCCGGTGGAAGGAATGAATTGCCAGAGGCCGGAAGCCTGGGCCGGGGAGATGGCCATGGGATTGTAGGCGCTTTCGACCATGGGGAGCAGGGCCAACTCCGTCGGCATGCCGCGTTTTTCCAGTTCCTCGACGATGTGGTGCATGTAGCGGCGGCTGCGCTCGACGATGCGGCGCAGGAGTTCCGGCCGGTTCTGATACCACTGCTGGTGGTAGAGCACCAGCTCGTTATTCAGGTTCGGCATCGTGAAGCCGTTGCGGATACGTTGCCAGAGGTCGTCGGTCTCGGTGGTCAGATCGATGGTGCCGGGCAGCGTGGGGGCTGACTTCAGTTCCTGAACGGACAAGTCGTCGGCGGGGTCGGGTTCCGCTGGCGGGGTCGGGGTTTCCGTGGCGGGGGTTTCCAGCGGCGAAGCAAGGCCGCTGGACATGAAGAGAGCGAGGGGCGGGGTGGATTCCTCCGTGTCCGCCTGGGCGGATGCGGCGCCGGATACCAGAAGGAAGGCCGCCAAAGCGGCTGCGCGCCGAAAGCCGGAAAGAAGCGAGAGAGTAGGAGGATGCGGCATGAATACGTCTCCGGCTGATATATCCGCAACAAGAATGAAATTATACATCCGATTAGCCCCATCGGCGGATGGTTCCATGAGGCTTTCTTATCGTCCGAGCGGTCGTCGGCATCATCCGTCAATGACCCAGGGATGGGCAGGAAATGCCTGGTGCCTGATGCGGCCGTCGTTGTGGCGGCTTCGGGCTGAATGGAAAAAACCCGCTGAAATCGTTGATTTCAGCGGGTTTTATGGTTGGCGGAGTGGACGGGACTCGAACCCGCGACCCCCGGCGTGACAGGCCGGTATTCTAACCAACTGAACTACCACTCCGCGCTTTAGCTTGGCCGAAAGCTGCGCTGCAGCTCCCGAAATTCTGTTCATTCCCGCCGGTTTTTTTGTCCCGTGCGCTGAACGAGGTCGCCATTATATGGATTTCTCGTGATGTTGCAAGAAAAAATGAAATTATTTGAGATCGGCTGCATTCAGCCGGCAGGATGGAGCCGGGTCAGGGCGTCCACATAGGGATAGCCCAGGGCCTCGGCCACCGGCGGGCAGGTGACTGCGCCAGCGTGGACGTTGAGGCCGTTACGCAGGTGGGGATCGTCCAGGAGCGCCTGGCGCCATCCCTTGCCGGCCAAGGCCAGGACGAAGGGCAGGGTGGCGTTGTTGAGGGCGAAGGCGGAGGTGCGGGCCACGGCGCCAGGCATATTGGTGACGCAGTAGTGCACCACTTCGTTCACCACGTAGGTGGGATCGGTATGGGTGGTGGGGTGGCTGGTCTCGAAGCAGCCCCCCTGGTCGATGGAAACGTCCACCAGTACGGAGCCGGGGCGCATTTCGGTCAGCATGTTCCGGGATACCAGCTTGGGTGCGGCGGCGCCAGGGATAAGAACGGCGCCGATGGTGAGATCGGCGCCGGTGACGGAGGTCTCCACCGTCTCCGCCGTCGAGTAGAGGGTGCGCACCCGGGCGCCGAAAAGGGCGTCAAGGTGGCGCAGGCGGTCCACGGAACGGTCGATGACAGTGACGTCCGCCCCTAGGCCGATAGCCATCAGGGCGGCGTTGTAACCCACCACGCCGCCCCCGAGGATGGCCACCCGGGCCGGGGCCACCCCGGGCACGCCGCCCAGGAGCAGGCCGGCACCGCCCTTGGATTTCTCCAGGCAGGCGGCGCCGGCCTGGATGGACATGCGCCCGGCCACTTCGCTCATGGGCGCCAGGAGAGGCAGGTGGCCGCCGGGGCCGGTGACGGTTTCATAGGCGATGGCGGTGACCCCCGACTCCAGCAGGAGCTTGGTCTGGCGTGGGTCGGGGGCGAGGTGCAGGTAGGTGAACAGCACCTGGTCGGAGCGCAGCAGGCGGCATTCGTCGGGCTGGGGTTCCTTGACCTTGACGATGAGTTCGGCCCGGGCGAAAACCTCCTCCGGCCCATCCACCACTTCGGCGCCGGCCGCCTCGTACAGGTCGTCATCGAGGCCGATGGCGGCGCCGGCAGTCTTCTGCACCACCACCTGGTGCCCGTGGGCCACCAGTTCCCGCACGCTGCCGGGAGTCATGCCGACCCGGTATTCATGATTCTTGATTTCCTTGGGAATGCCGATCCGCATGTAAGTCTCCTGAATGATTCCTGCCAAGGCAGGGGGCGGGATGCCGCTATTCGTCGCGGGCCAGGGCGGCCATGACGGTTTGCCAGCCCGCCGCCGCCTCGGGGCCGGCGGCCTCGAACACCGCCGCCAGGTGTTTCATCTGGGTGCCGGTCAACTGGGCCTCCAGTTTCTCTCCCGCCGGGGTGAGGCGCAAGAGCTTCACCCGCCGGTCATGGCCGGCGGTGGCGGCCGCCACCAATTGCATTTCCACCAGTTGGCGCAGGGGCGCGTTGAGGGCCTGCTTGCTGACCTTGAGGAGGCCGAGGAGCACATTGACCGGCACGTCGGGATTGCGGCCGACGAAATACAGGATGCGGTGATGGACCCGGCCCAGGCCCCGCTGTTCCAGGACGCGGTCGGCCTGGGCGGTGAAGGCCCGGTAGGCGAAATAGAGGAGCTCGATGGAGGTGCGGAGCTCGGTCTGCAGTTTTAGGTCAATCATGTTGACACTTTAGTCTGGTGGCGGCTAGGATGTCTATAGGTCAATATTATTGACGTTTATGGGAGGTGTGATGGCAGCGGTGCATGGTCTTTCAACCCGGGTGAATGATCTTCATCCATCCCCGATCCGGGAAATTCTGGCGGTCGCCCAGCGTCCGGGGATGATTTCCTTCGCTGGCGGACTGCCGTCCCCGGACACCTTTCCCCGTTTCGACTTCGAGGCGCCGCCGGAAGTCCTGCAGTACGGCGCCAGCGAAGGGGAGCCGGCGCTACGGGAGCGCATCGCCTCCGAACTCCGGGAGCGGGGCCTCGCCTGCGACCCTGGGCAGGTCCTCGTCCTCTCGGGGTCCCAGCAGGGGATCGACCTGGTGGCCAAGCTTTTCATCGATCCCGGAACGCCGGTAGCGGTGGAGTCGCCTACCTATCTGGCAGCCCTGCAGGTGTTCAGGTTCTTCGGCGCCCGCTTCGTTCCCTTCTCCCCCGGCAGGGAAGGGGAGGCGCTGAGGCGGCACCGGCCGGCTTTCGCCTATGTGATCCCGACTTTCCAGAATCCCACCGGCCACTGCTATTCCCCCGCCCAGCGGGAAGCCTTGGCCGAAGCCTGCGACGGCGCCGGGGTGCCGGTCTTCGAGGACGATCCCTACCGCGACCTGGCCTTCGATCCCTGCGATCGCACGCCGGTCTGCGCCCGCCTGAAGAAAGTGCTGTGGATCTACCAGGGGTCTTTTTCCAAGAGCCTGGCGCCAGGGTTGCGGCTGGGGTTTCTGGCGGCTTCCCCGGAACTGCTGCCCTACCTGGTGCGGCTGAAGCAGGCGGCCGACCTCCACAGCAGCCGCCTGAGCCAGTGGCTGGTCCTTCAGCAGCTCGAACATCCGGGCCGGGAAGAGCGGCTGGCCGGCCTGGTGGAAGCTTACCGGCGCAAGCGGGATGCCTTCGCCCAGAGCCTGGATGCGCACTTCGGCCCGCTGGCGGCCTGGGAGGTGCCCAAGGGCGGGCTTTTCTTCTGGCTCAAGCTGCATCGTCCACGGGATACCCGCCAGCTCTTGCAGTCCGCCCTGGAGCGGGGTGTTGCCTTCATGCCCGGGGAACCCTTCTATCCGGAGGGGACGGAATATTCCGGTGCCTTGAGGCTCAATTTCAGCCACGCCGATGCGGCACAGGCGGAGCGGGGGCTGGAAATTCTGGCGAGGCTCTTCAAGGCGTGATCACTTTCCGGCACGGGGTGAAAAATCCTGTTGCCTGCGGCATGGATTAGGCGTAAAAAGGAATTGCAGATTCGTATTGCTTAACCAATTAAGGGGGGAGCGATTATCGAGAACGTAATCTGTGCTTGAAGAATAGCAACTACCTTCACCGGGTTTCCCGGACATCGGTGCCTGATGCACCGAAAAACGCCGCGCAACGCGCGGCGTTTTCCATTCGGCCGGCCAGGCCGGAATCCCCAGCCCCGCTCGTTGTCCCAGCTCTCATCAACTGGAACGAAGGAGTTTTCCATGGCTGACCCCATTGCACTGCTCGGCGGCGATGCCGAGACTCTTCTCTCCCATGTCTGCCGCGGCATTCCCAAGGAGCGCCTGCATTTGCCGGGGCCGGATTTCATCGACCGGGTGCATTTCGCCTCGGATCGCAAGCCCGGCGTGCTGCGCAACCTGAATGCCCTGCTCGGCCATGGCCGGCTGGCGGGCACGGGCTATCTCTCCATCTTGCCGGTGGATCAGGGCATTGAGCATACCGCCGGCGCTTCCTTCGCCCCCAATCCGGATTTCTTCGATCCCGGGAACATCGTCAAGCTGGCCATCGAGGGAGGCTGCAACGCGGTGGCCTCCACCCTCGGCGTCCTCGGGGCCGTGGCGCGCCAGTACGCCCACAAGATTCCCTTCATCGTCAAGTTCAACCACAACGAGTTCCTGTCCTATCCCAATACCTACGACCAGACCTTGTTCGCCGACGTGGAGCAGGCTTTCGACATGGGGGCCGCGGCGGTGGGGGCCACCATCTATTTCGGCTCGCCGGAATCCCGGCGGCAGATCTGGGAGGTGTCGCAAATGTTCAAGCATGCCCATGAGCTCGGCATGGCGACCGTCCTCTGGTGCTATCTGCGCAACAGCGCCTTCAAGCAGGGCAATATCGACTACCACGTCTCGGCGGACATGACGGGCCAGGCCAACCACCTGGGCGTCACCATCGAGGCGGACATCATCAAGCAGAAGATGGCGGAGAACAACGGCGGCTTCAACGCCCTGAAGTTCAGCAAGACCAGCCCGAAGGTCTATTCGGAACTGACCACCGACCATCCCATCGATCTGGCCCGCTACCAGGTGGCCTGCTGCTACATGGGGCGCGCCGGCCTCATCAATTCCGGTGGCGAATCCAAGGGGGCCGGCGACCTGGCCCAGGCGGTGCGGACCGCGGTGATCAACAAGCGGGCCGGCGGGATGGGGCTGATCTCGGGGCGCAAGGCCTTCCAGCGGCCCATGGGCGAGGGGGTCGAGCTGCTCAACGCCATCCAGGACGTCTACCTGTCGGACCAGGTGACCATTGCCTAGGCAAGCCAGGCCTCCGCGTCGGCGAGAGGAGAAGACAGTACGGTGGAATAGGGTAAACACCCACTCCCTGTCTATTCCTGATGCCTATAGACTGCCGCCTTTTCCAGCAACCTGGCCCGTCCCCCCGGGGCGGGCCAGGTTGCCAGCGAAAGGAATAAAGGCATGAAAGAAAAAACACAAGCACGGCCCTGCGCGTCCTGCTCCGGACAGCCCAGCGGATTCGTGAAGGAGACCTTTGCGGACAGCGGCAGCGCCTTCCGGCGCCACGCCCAGCTCGTGCAGGCGGGGAACTCCCCCTCCTTCTGCATGGGGCGGGACGGCACCTGCCGTGTCTGCCATTTCGGTGAGGCGGCTGCCCCCGTCTGAGGGCGTTCCCGGCTAGGAAGACTCCCCCGGGCCTGTGCCGACGACGGGATAGCCCGCCTCCTGCCAGGCCTGCATGCCGCCGTCGAGGGCCACCACCCGCTGGAATCCCAGTTCTTTCAGGGTAGCGGCGGCCAAGGTGGAAATGCGTCCCAGTTCGCAGTAAGTGAGGATGCGCTTGGTCGAATCGGGCAACTCCTGGTTGACCCGCAATTCCAGCTGGCCCCGGGGCAGCAGGCGGGCGCCGGGGATATGGCCGGCGTCATAGGCTTCCCGTTCGCGGACGTCGAGCAGGATCATGTCCGTGAGGCCGCCATCCACCTGGGCCTTTAGTTCAGCGAGGGACATGAAGGGCACGCCGGCCGCCGCCTCGGAGAGCAGCTGGGCTACCGCCTTGCCCCCCGTCATGTTGGTGCGCAGGGCCTCGGTGATGTGGGTGGGCATGGTCAGGTTGAGGCGCTGCATCATGTCGACGAAGGCCTGACGGTCCCGGTTCTGGAGGCGCGGATTGGTGGCCAGCTCGACGCCGATGGTGGAGTGGTCCCGCCCCTGGTAGTCGTGGGCAGGAAACACCATGAGAGCGGGATCGAGCTTCAGGATACCGTTGAACAGGCTGTCATGGAGCGCTTCCGGATCGCCACCCGGCAGGTCGGTGCGGCCGGTGGCGCCGATGAGCAGGGTGTCGCCGGTGAACAGCCGGTCCTCGGTCAGCAGGCACATGGAATCGCCGGTGTGTCCCGGGGTGTGGATGGCGGTGAGGCGCAGGTTCCCGAGGACGATCATCTCCCCATTGTCCAGCCGCAGGTCCACGAAGGGGGCCGGGCTTTTCCGGTGCATGACCACCGGCACCCCGAGCCGATGGGCCAGCTCCCGGGTGCCGGAAAAGTGGTCGGCATGGGTATGGGTATCGATGGCGTAACGGATGCTCAGCCCATTCCGGGCCGCCAGGGCCTGGTATCGGTCCAGTTGGGTGATTTCGGGGTCGATCACCGCCGCCCGGCTAGTGTCCGGACAGCCGACCAGATAGGAACGGCAGCCCCGTTCCGTGGCGATGCTCTCGAAAACCATGGCGTCCTCTCCATCTCCCTTTTACTGAGAGGGGAGCGCCGGGGCATGGTTCAGGCGGGGAGGGCGGTTGTCCCCGCCGGGATCATGGGGTCCGGCGACGGGTCCGTTCCGCCATCAGGCAATGGACGGTGGCCCGGGCCTTGATCCGCATGACCTGGCGCCAGCCGGCCTGCAGCGTTGCGATCATCCCCTGCCGGTCCCGGGCCCGCACGTAGCCCGGCAGCAGGCCGGCTTCCCCATCCACCAGCCGCGCCGCGGTTTCCAGGCTGGCGCGCAGGGTCGGGGTGAAATGGCCATGTTCCATGGATGCCTCCCTGGGTTGGATCGGGCCAGGGCGCCACCGCCCGGCCCGATCCCTTGTTTCCTACCGGATTTCCAGCAGGCTGTCGTCCCACTTCCCGTGCTTCTCGAAGCCCAGCAGGTTGGCGGTGGTGGCGGCGATGTTGGAAAGTCCCGCCTTCGGGTTCTGCTGGAGGCCGAGCCGGCCGCCGCTCACGTTGTCGTAGAGGATGAGGGGCACCGGGTTGAGGGTATGGGCGGTCTTGGACTTGAAGGAGCCGTCCTTGTTGAGGGCGGGCTGCTTGGTCTTCTTATCCAGCTCGTACATTTCGTCGGCATTGCCGTGGTCGGCGGTGATGAGTGCCACGCCGCCGGCGGCGTCGATCACCGGCAGCAGGCGCGCCAGCTGCAGGTCTACGGCTTCGATGGCCATGGTGGCGGCCCGGAAGTTGCCGGAATGGCCCACCATGTCGCCATTGGCGTAGTTGCAGCGCACGACCTTGTATTTGCCGCTCTGGATGGCGTCGATCATGGCGTCGGTGATCTCGGCGGCCTTCATCCAGGGGCGCTGCTCGAAGGGCACCACGTCGCTCGGCACCTCCAGGTAGGTTTCCCAGTCGAACTTGCCGGAACGGTTGCCGTTCCAGAAATAGGTGACGTGGCCGAACTTCTGGGTCTCGGAGCAGGCGAACTGGGTGATGCCGGCCTTGGAGAACCACTCGCCCATGGTGTCCTTGATGGCCGGCGGGGCCACCAGGAAGCGCTTGGGCAGCTTGAGGTCGCCGTCGTACTGGAGCATGCCGGCGTAGGTCACCTTGGGAGTGCGGACCCGGTCGAACTTGTCGAAACTGACCTCCTCGAAGGCCCGGCTGATCTCGATGGCGCGGTCGCCGCGGAAATTGAAGAAGACCACGGCATCGCCATCCTCGATGGTGCCCACGGGCTTGCCGTTTTCGGCGATGACGAAGGCGGGCAGGTCCTGGTCGATGGTGCCGGGGAAGCGCTTGCGCAGCTCGATGACGGCCTCGGAGGCGCTGGCGTACTGGTCGCCCTCGCCCAGGACGTGGGTGTGCCAGCCCTTTTCCACCATCTTCCAGTTGGCCTCGTAGCGGTCCATGGTGATGGTCATGCGGCCGCCGCCGGAGGCGATGCGGGCATCGAAGCCGCCGGTGCTGGCTTCCTTCAGGAAGGCCTCGAAGGGCTCGGTGTATTCCAGGGCGCTGGTCTCCGGCACGTCGCGGCCGTCCAGGAGGGCATGGATGCGCACGGCCTTGACGCCTTCCTCCTTAGCCCGCAGGACCATGGCCTTGAGGTGGTCGAGGTGGCTATGGACATTGCCGTCGGAGAAGAGGCCCATGAAATGGACGACGCCACGGCCGGCCTTGGCGCCCGCCACGATCTCCTGCCAGCCCTCGCCCTGCCAGATGGCCCCGGAGGCGATGGCGTCGGACACCAGGGACGCCCCCTGGGCATACACCTGGCCGGCGCCCATGGCGTTGTGGCCGACTTCCGAATTCCCCATGTCGTCGTCGGAAGGCATCCCGACGGCGGTACCGTGGGCCCGCAGGGTGATATGGGGATACTTGGCGAACAGGCGGTCGAGGGTCGGTTTGCGGGCGGCGGCGATGGCGCTGCCGACATCGGACTTGGGAATGCCGTAGCCGTCCATGACGATGATGACGACGGGTCCCGGAATTCCGTCGAAGGAGGAAAGTTTTTGCAGCATGTTGGGTTCCTGCGGGGAAGAGGTCGGATCAAGAGCTGAGCAAGGGGGATTCCCACGCTGCGCAGCCCTCGGGTATTCGTGGGCCGGGTTGGCGCCGTCAACTGCGGGATGGCGCTTCCGGGAAAGCCGATAGTATGAGCCCCGTCGCCGGGCGGCTCAAGGGGCGGGCCGGTAGCGGCAGCCCTGCCAGGTGCCGCGGCGCCGGAGTTCGGCCGACAGCCGGGGCGCCAGTTCGGAGAGGCGCAGGTTCCAGTGGGGCGCCAGCTTGAGGGCCGGCGGCACTTCGCTGCCCAGGCGCTGGAGCAGGATGTCCGGCGACAGGTGCTCGACGAAATCGGCCAGCAGTTCCAGGTAGGTATCCTCGCCGAGGAGGGGCACGCTCTCCGGGGCCCGCTCCCATTGCCGGGCCAGGGGGGTGCCCCGCACCAGCTGCAGCTGGTGGAGCTTGAGGGCGCGGACGGGCAGGGCGGAAAGCCGGGCGGCGCCGGCCAGCATGCCGTCATGGCTTTCCCCCGGCAGGCCGAGGATGAGGTGGGCCGTCACTTCCAGCTCCCGGGCGGCGGCCCGGCGGATGGCGTCGATGCTGGCGGCGAAGTCGTGGCCCCGGTTGACCGCGGCGAGGGCGGCGTCGTCGCAGGATTCGACCCCGATCTCCAGTTCGATGATGTGGTCCCGGGCGAGCTCCGCCAAGTAGTCCAGCACCGGGTCCGGCAGGCAGTCGGGACGGGTGCCGATGGCCAGCCCGCTGATGCGGGGATGGGCCAGGGCCTCTTCGTAGCAGTCCCGCAGCCGCTCGAATTCGCCGTAGGTGTTGCTGTAGCTCTGGAAATAGGCGATATGGCGCCCGGTGCCGGGGTAGCGCCGGTCCAGGAAGCGCAACCCGGTGTCGATCTGCTCGCCGATGGACTGGCGCCGGTCCAGATAGCCGGGGGTGAAGCCGGCGTTGTTGCAGAAGGTGCAGCCGCCGGTGCCCAGCAGGCCGTCCCGGTTGGGGCAGGTGAAGCCGGCGGCCACCGAAACCTTCTGTACCCGTCCGCCGTAGCGGGCCTTCACGTGGTCGTTCCAGGCGTGGTAGCGGCGTTCGCCGAAAGGGGAGGCGGGAGTGGCACTCATAGGGGTTCGCAGTGTAACTTAGGGGGAGGCGGGAACGAATGTAGTCCCGCCGCGACTAAGCGGTAGCGATTCTGCCGGAGCTACCGGGAATACCGCCCATCCTGCCCGCAGTTCCACCCAAATCCATCATGGCCATCAGCGTTTTCGAGATCTTCAAGGTCGGCATCGGGCCGTCCAGTTCCCACACCGTCGGGCCCATGCGGGCGGCCCATACCTTCGTTTCCGGGCTGGCGGCCGCCGGCCTGCTGCCCCGGGTGGCCCGGGTCAAGGTGGAGCTCCACGGCTCCCTGGGGGCCACCGGCAAGGGCCACGGCAGCGACAAGGCCGTGCTCCTCGGCCTGGAGGGGGAAACCCCCGACCGGGTGGACCCGGACCAGGTCGAGGAGACGCTCGCCCGTATCCGCTCGGAAGGGCGGGTCAATCTGGGAGGACAGCGGATCATTCCCTTCCGGGAGCGGGAGGACCTCGTCTTCCTGCGCCGCCAGACGCTGCCCCTCCATCCCAACGGCCTGCGGATGGCGGCCTACGGAGAGGACGGCGAAGCGCTGGCGGCCAGGACCTATTATTCGGTGGGCGGCGGCTTCGTGGTGGATGAGGCGACGGCCGGGGCCAACCGCATCGTCGCCGATACCCGGTCGCTGGCCTTTCCCTACCACAGCGGCGCCGAGTTGCTGGCCCTCTGTGCCCACCACGGCCTCGCCATGAGCCAGGTCATGCTGGAGAACGAAAAGGCCTGGCGCAGCGAGGCGGAAACCCGCCGGGGACTCTTGGATATCTGGCAGGTCATGCAGGACTGTGTGGCCCGGGGCTGCCGGCAGGAGGGGGTGCTGCCCGGCGGCATGCAGGTGCGCCGCCGCGCCGCCGAACTCTATCGCAAGCTCTCCAGCGCCCCGGAGGCTGCCCATCCGGACCCCCTCAACATCCTGGACTGGGTGGATGTCTATGCCCTGGCGGTGAACGAGGAGAATGCCGCCGGCGGACGGGTGGTGACGGCGCCTACCAACGGGGCCGCCGGCATCATCCCGGCCGTCCTCCACTATTACCGGCGCTTCCACCCGGAAGCCAGCGAGGACGGGGTGGCGCGCTTCCTCCTCACCGCCGGCGCCGTCGCCATCCTGTTCAAGGAAAACGCCTCCATCTCGGGGGCGGAGGTGGGATGCCAGGGGGAGGTGGGCGTCGCCTGCTCCATGGCGGCGGCCGGGCTGGCCGAAGTCCTGGGGGGGACCCCCTCCCAGGTGGAGAATGCCGCCGAGATCGGCATGGAGCACAACCTGGGGCTGACCTGCGACCCGGTGGGCGGGCTGGTGCAGGTGCCCTGCATCGAACGCAACGCCATGGGCGCGGTCAAGGCCATCAACGCCGCCCGCATGGCCCTGCGGGGCGACGGCCGGCACTACGTCTCCCTGGACAAGGTCATCAAGACCATGGGGGACACCGGCCGGGACATGAAGGACAAGTACAAGGAAACCTCCCGGGGCGGCCTGGCGGTCAACGTCATCGAATGCTGAGCGACCGGTATACTCCCCGGCCTCCCACGGTTCGAGAAGAAGGAACAAGCATGCGCAAAACCCTGTTGGCCCTGGCCGCCCTGGCCCTGGGGACGGCGGTCCAGGCCGAAGAGATCGGTTGCGTGACCACGGCCTGGAAACTGATCGGCGCCAACCACCGGGTCTGCGTCGAGGCCTTCGACGATCCCAAGGTGCCCGGCGTCGCCTGCCACATCAGCCAGGCCAAGAAGGGCGGCATTTCCGGCAGCCTCGGCCTGGCCGAGGATCCCTCCCAGTTTTCCATCGCCTGCCGGCAGGTGGGACCCATCGCCCTGCCGGCCAAGCTGCCGAAGGACGAGGTGGTGTTCTCCGAGGACACCTCGATCCTCTTCAAGGAAACCCGCGTCGTCCGCTTCTGGGACGAGAAGCGCAAGACCCTTGTCTACACCGCCATCAGCCGCAAGCTGATCGAGGGGGCGCCGGCCAACAGTATCTCCACCGTGCCGGTGATGCCCTGGGGCGGGCGCTGACCGGCCTGCCGGTCCCCGTCCCCGGGGGAATATGTTATCTTTGCCCAATTACTGTATAAATATACACTCTCTGCGCGCTTCGCCATGTCCGATTACTCAGCCTCTTCCATCCGGGTCCTGAAGGACCTGGAACCGGTCAAGGAACGCCCGGGGATGTACACCCGGACCACCTGCCCGACCCACATCGTCCAGGAAGTCATCGACAACGCCGCCGACGAGGCCCTGGCCGGCTTCGCCAGGAAGATCACCGTCGCCATCCGGGCCGACGGCCTGGTGGAGGTCTCCGACAACGGCCGCGGCATCCCGGTGGAGATCCATCCGGAAGAGAAACGCCCGGCGGTGGAACTGGTGTTCTCCAAGCTCCACGCCGGCGGCAAGTTCAACAAGAAGGAAAGCGGCAACGCCTACCGCTTCTCCGGCGGCCTGCACGGGGTCGGCGTCTCGGTGACCAACGCCCTGTCCTCCCGCCTGGAGGTGGAAGTGAAGCGGGGCGGGGGCGTCTACCGGATGGCCTTCGCCGAAGGCTTCGTGGTGGAAGCCCTGACCCGCATCGCCGATTGCGGCCAGCGCAACACCGGCACCACGGTGCGCATCCAGCCCAATCCCAGGTATTTCGATTCCCCCAAGGTGAATCTCGCCCAGCTGGAGCACCTGCTGCGCTCCAAGGCCGTCCTCATGCCCAACCTCTCCGTCAGCCTGGAAGTCGAGGGGCAGGAGAAGAAGGAATGGTGCTACCAGAACGGCATGGCTGATTATCTCAACGAGATGATGCCGGGCCAGCCGGTGGTCCCCATCTTCGTGGGCGAGAAGACGGTGGAGGTGGCCAACGGCTTCGCCATCGGCGAGGGCGCCGCCTGGGCCCTGGCCTGGTTCGAGGAGGGGGGCGGCAAGCCGGAATCCTATGTGAACCTGATCCCCACCCTGGACGGCGGCACCCATGAGGCGGGGCTGAAAGCCGGCGTGTTCGAGGCGGTCAAGGCCTTCGCCGACCACCACGCCATCCTGCCGGCCAAGGTGAAGCTGGCCCAGGAGGACGTCACCGGGCGCATGACCTTCCTGCTCTCGGCCAAGGTGCTGGACCCCCAGTTCCAGGGCCAGACCAAGGAAAAGCTCACCAGCCGGGATGCCTACAAGCTGGTGTCCCAGATGGTGCGGGACCCCTTCGAGCTGTGGCTCAACAGCAACGCCGAGTACGGCAAGAAGATCGCCGAGCTGGCCGTGAAGGCGGCCCAGAACCGCATGAAGTCCGCCCAGAAGGTGGAGAAGAAGAAGTCCTCGGGCATTGCCACCCTGCCGGGCAAGCTCACCGACTGCGAATCCGACGACATCTCCCGCAACGAAATCTTCCTGGTGGAGGGCGACTCCGCCGGCGGTTCCGCCAAGCAGGGGCGGGACAAGGAGACCCAGGCGGTGCTGCCGCTCCGGGGCAAGGTGCTGAACACCTGGGAAGTGGACCGGGACCAGCTCTTCAAGAACAACGAGGTCCATGATATTTCCGTGGCCATCGGGGTCGATCCCCATGGCATCGAGAACATGGATGCCGTGGATATCTCCGGCCTGCGCTACGGCCGCATCATCGTCATGTCCGACGCCGACGTGGATGGCAGCCACATCCAGGTGCTGCTGTTCACCCTCTTCCTGCGCCATTTTCCGGCCCTGGTGGAGCGGGGCCACATCCACGTCGCCCAGCCGCCCCTCTTCCGGGTGGATGTGGAAGCCCGGGGCCATACCCGCAAGATCTACTGCCTGGACGAGGACGAGAAGGTCCAGACCCTGGGCAAGCTCAAGGACGAGAAGGTGCCGGAGAACAAGATCACCGTCTCCCGCTTCAAGGGTCTGGGCGAAATGAACCCGGACCAGCTCTGGGAGACCACCCTCTGCCCCGACACCCGCCGCCTGGTGCCCTTCACCGCCCCTCGGGAGACCATCAAGGAAATGGGCGAGACCTTCACTCTCCTCATGGGCAAGGGCGAAGCCGCCGCCCGCCGGGCCTGGATGGAGCGGGACGGCGGCCTGGTGGAAGCCGACGTCTAAAAAGGAAGCTGCAGAATGCAACCGGAGGGCGGGGCGTTTATGGAGCCGGGCGAGGACTGTCTGAGGTCGCGTAGCGACCGAGTTCCGCAGCCCGGCGGAATAAATGTCCCGCCCGACGCGCTCAGGTACGTTAAGGAATGCGTAGAACATGTCTGACCAACTGAACCTCTTCGGCGGCCAGCCCGCCGACGAAGCTGACCATCCCCAGGCCGCGGCCATGCCGCCCCTGCCACCGGAGGCCACGGCTCCCGCTCCGGACATCCCGTCCCCCGCCGACTACGCCGCCCGCCGCTACCTCGAATACGCCATGAGCGTGGTCACCGGCCGGGCCCTGCCTTCGGCCGCCGACGGCCAAAAACCGGTGCAGCGCCGCATCCTCTATGCCATGCACCGCATGGGCCTCTACAAGAGCCCCCGGCATGTGAAATCGGCCCGGGTGGTGGGCGACGTCATCGGCAAGTACCACCCCCACGGCGACTCCTCGGTGTATGACGCCATGGTCCGCATGGCCCAGGACTGGAGCCTGCGCTATCCCGTGGTGGACGGCCAGGGCAACTTCGGCTCCCGGGACGGCGACAACGCCGCCGCCATGCGTTACACCGAGGCCCGCCTCACCCCCATCGCCGAGCTGCTGCTGTCCGAAATCGACGAAGGCACGGTGGATTGGAAGCCCAATTACGACGGCGCCAACGACGAGCCCGCCCTCTTGCCGGCGCGGCTGCCCTTCTGCCTCTTGAACGGGGCCTCCGGCATCGCCGTCGGCATGGCCACGGAAGTGCCGGCCCACAACCTGAAGGAAGTGGCGGCCGCCGCCTCCAAGCTCGTCAGGAAGCCGGAAACTTCCGAAGAGAAGATCCTGGCCATGATCCCGGGCCCCGATTATCCCGGCGGCGCCCAGATCATCTCGGCGCCGGAGGAAATCGCCGCCACCTACCGCACCGGCCGGGGCAGCCTGCGGGTGCGGGCGCGCTGGAAAATCGAGCCCCTGGCCCGGGGCCAGTGGCGCCTGGTCATCACCGAACTGCCGCCGGGAGTCTCCACCGCCACCGTCATGTCGGAGATCGAGTCCTGCTCCAACCCGGTCGCCAAGGAAAAGGCGGGGAAGAAAATCTTCACCCCGGAACAGCTCAACCTGAAGGCCGCCTTCCTCTCCGCCATTTCCGCCGGCGGGGTGCGGGACGAATCCGGCAAGGAGCATGCGGTGCGCCTGGTCATCGAGCCGGCATCGTCGCGCCAGGACCAGGACGACCTCATCCGGCTGCTCCTGGCCCACACCAGCCTGGAAACCAACGCCCCCATCAACCTGACGGTGCTGGGGACGACCGGCGCGCCGCGCCAGGCCTCCCTCTACAGCATGCTGCAGGAGTGGTGCCGCTTCCGGCTGGCTACCGTCGAGCGCCGCACGCGGCACCGCCTGACCGCAGCCGAGAAGCGCATTCACATCCTGGAAGGCCGCCTCGCGGTGCTCCTCGACATCGACCGGGTCATCAAGGTCATCCGGGAGTCGGACGACCCCAAGGCGGATCTGATGGCCGCCTTCAAGCTCTCCGAAATCCAGGCCGAGGACATCCTGGAAATCCGCCTGCGCCAACTGGCCCGGCTGGAAGGCATCAAGATCGGCGAGGAACTGGCGAAGCTCCGGGAGGAGGCCGAGGGCCTGCGCAATCTCCTGTCCTCCGAAGATGCCCTGCGTACCTCGGTGGCCAAGGAAATCGATGCCGACGCCAAGAAATACGGCGATCCCCGGCGCACCCTCATCGAGGCGGCGGAGAAAGTCACGGTGTCGGATGCCAAGACCGTCTCGGTGGTGGATGAGCCCACCACGATCATCGTCTCCAGGCACGGCTGGCTGCGTTCCCGCCAGGGCCATGGCGTCGATCCGGCCCAGCTCAACTTCCGCTCCGGCGACAGCCTCCTGGTCTGCCTGCCCTGCCGGACGGTGGATAGCCTGGTGCTCCTGGATACCCAGGGGCGGGCCTATTCCCTTGCCGCTGCCGACATCCCCGGTGGCAAGGGGGACGGGGTGCCCGCCGCGTCCCTGGTGGAATTCCAGAACGGCGGCAAGCCCTGCCTCGCCCAGGCGGTGGCGGCGGGCAGCAGCTTCCTGGTGGCGAGCGCCGGCGGCTACGGCTTCCGCTGCCGCAGCGAGGACCTCCTGTCCCGGGGCAAGGCCGGCAAGGCCTTCATGACGGTTGCCGACGACGACCGGCCGGTAGCCTTCATGCCGGCGCCGGAAGGGGAAATCGCCTGCTTCACCGAGGACGGCCGGGCCCTGGTCTTCGGCATGGAGGAAGTGAAGCCCCTGCCCAAGGGCAAGGGGGTGAAGTTCATCGACGCCGCCCCCGGCAAGACCGCCCTGGAGGAAGTCGTGCCCGTGGTGGATGGCGCAGCCGGCAATCTCAAGGGCGAGCGCCTGGCGGCCTGCCGGGGCTCCCGGGGCGGCAAGGGGCGAAAATTGAGGGGGGGCCGGCCCTGAGGGGCACCGCCGCCGGGGGAGGCTGCGCCTCTCCCATGGCGGCAGGTCAGGGCTTGTGCCGCTGCTTGGCGAAACGGGCGATTTTTTCCAGCTGCCGGCGGGCGTCCTGGCCGGCCCGCTCGGCCTTCTTCCTCAGAGTCTTCTGCACCAGGGCGTGGAAGGTCACCAGGTCCTGCCGGGGATAGTCGTCCTGGACGCCGCTGTACAGGAAATATTCGGCAATCCAGAAAGGCTCCAGCTCCACGTTCCCCGTTTCCTGCAAGTAGTCGCTTGCGGCCATCTCCACGTATTCGGACAGTTTCGGCATTCGGTTTCCTGCTTCTGCGTATTTCTGAGCATCGGATTCCAAATTAGGGACATGTTTGCGGTCTAGGTTCCTTTGCTTATTGATTGCGGCATCCAGACACCATTTTGCCGACGGAGGGCAACTCGGCGCTGGCGGGGCAATCCAATCAGCAAAGATCGCCCGGCCAGAGAACCGGCCTTACCTCGAGCCCTATCCGACGCAGGAGGCAGGATGTCCCCCCCCATGGATTTCGATTTCGACCTCATGGCCCGGCTGGCCAAGGAAAACCCGGCGGAATTCGCCCGCAGACGGGAAGAATTGATCAGGAATTTCATCGAGAATTCCAGCAATCCCGAAAAAGGCCATCGCATCCAGTTCCAGATCGACATG
Organism: Rhodocyclaceae bacterium; assembly: GCA_018261935.1. Classification (GTDB taxonomy): domain Bacteria; phylum Pseudomonadota; class Gammaproteobacteria; order Burkholderiales; family Rhodocyclaceae; genus JAGTRP01. The sequence goes on along the minus strand of JAGTRP010000012.1, from coordinate 26,476 downwards.
GAGCGCATGCGCACCGCCCCCGGCGAGCAGACCTATCTCGCCATGGCCCGGCGCTTGACCTTCCTGCTGAAGCGGATGTCCGACCTGTTCGGCGACATCCAGACCATCGCCCGCCAGCACAAGATGGCCGACCTGCCGGTGAAGCAGCCTTAGTTTCGCAGCGCCCCGGCTGGCCGGGGAGCCCTCACCATTTGGTCCTGACGGTGTACTCCAGGGCTGCTGCGCCGCCGGCCGGCACCTCCACATTCCAGACGGCGAGGCGGGAAGACTCCTTGCGGTGGGGCAGGCTTTCCTGGGTCACTTCCCAGTCGCCGGGCATCGGCTCCTGGACCCGCACCGTCACCGCCTCCTCCTTGGCGTTGCGGATGTCGATGCGGTAGGAGGATTCCATCAGGTTGTCCCCGAGCTTCCGGTAGTTGGTCTGCTTGCGCTCGGCGGTGATGTCGAAGGCTTCGCCGAGCTTCAATTGCACTTTCTCGTTCCTGGCGGTGTGCTCGATGCGGTCCTCGCCCACGAATTGGGCCGCTCCCTTGCTGTCCCTGGCGTAGACCCGCACCACGCCGCCGGGCAGGGGCTTGCCCAGCTGCCCGCCCTTGTTCTCGAACTCCACCATGACCGCCGGCTTGAGCTTCGGCCCCAGGTCGCTGTAGCGCTCCCGGTAATACACTTCGCTGCCTGCCAGCAGGTAGCTGCGCTTGACCGGGATGGCGCTGGCCGAGAGCAGGGCCAGCTGCTTGGTCTGGTTGTCGGCGATGGTGGTGGGCCGCTCGAAGCTGTAGAGGTGGTAATCCATCAGGGGCTCCTGGGCCACTTCCAGGCGACGGGCCATTGGCGCCGCAGCCGGCATGGGGTAGGGCATGCCGGCATCCCGGGGATGGACCCGGTTCACCGTGCCGGCCACCAGTTGCAGGGTGGCGTTGTCGTAGCCTGCACCGCTGCGGTTGCTCAGGGTCACCCAGCCGGAAAGATCCATGTGGCGGCTGTCGGGAGAGAGGTTGGCGACATAATCGGCCCTCCAGGAGAGGCCGCCGCTGAGATAGGACAGCTCCAGGGACTGGGGTCCGCCAGCGGCCTCCAGGAGCACCGACAGGGTGGGGCGGTCCCGCAGGTTGGCAGGCACCGCGTCGAAGACGATGCGCCCCGGCACCCCGGTTTCGATGCGGTCGGCAAAGCGCAGCACGGTGCCGTCGTGGGCCGACAGCACCGTGGCCTTCTCCCGCCGCTCCTCGCCGGTGGTGGGGTGGGAGCGGATCACCGTCACCTCGCGGCCGACGTATTTCTCCAGGAGCTTGCCGGGGGTGAGGAGATCGAAATCGAAATTCTGTTCCAGGAGGGCCACCGGGCGGCCGCTCACCGCCTTCAGCAGCGCCGTTTCCGGCCGCATCTGGCCGGAAACCTCGCGCAGGGAGAGGCGGCTCAGTCCCGCCGGCAGGGTCACCTTGCGCCGCTCCTTCACCAGGGCGAGATCGTCGTTATAGACGGTGATGGCCATGGCCTCCCGCTCGGCGGCGCCGGAGACCACTTCCCCGGCCGCCTCGGCGGCTGCCGCCTGACCCAGAATCCACAAAGCCCCCAGCCCGACCGCGCGCAGCTTCATCGTCCTCTCCTCAGGCGAAAATAGGCGGATAGCATACCCCATCGCCGCTCAGGGGACGCGGGGTGTTCAGCTTTCCAGTTTCGCGTCCAGGGTGATGGGAACGTCCAGTGCCTTGGAGACCGGGCAGCCTTCCTTGGCCAGGTTGGCAGCCGGCGATCCGGTCCGGCGTAGTTGCCTTATGGCGATAGCTGTATAAAAATACAGCCACTCGAATGACGCAAGGAAGGCTCTACTCCCATGTCCTGCCGCTGGATCGCCCATCTCGACATGGACGCCTTCTATGCCTCCGTGGAACTGCTGCGTTACCCGGAATTGCGGGGCTCGCCCGTGGTGGTCGGCGGCCGGCGGGCGCCGGCGCCCCGGGAGGACGGCTCCCGGCGCTTTCCCCGGCTGCGCGACTACGTGGGCCGCGGCGTCGTCACCACCGCCACCTACGAGGCCCGGGCCCTGGGGGTCCATTCCGGCATGGGCCTCATGAAGGCGGCGGCCCTGGCGCCCGATGCGGTGCTCCTGCCGGCCGATTTCGACCAGTACCGCAAGTACTCCCGGCTGTTCAAGGCGGCGGTGGCGGAAGTGGCCCCGGTGATCGAGGACCGGGGCATCGACGAGATCTACATCGACCTCACCGCAGTGCCCGGCGTCCACGCTGGCGAGCCCGGCGACCCCCTGGCCGGCCTGCGGGCCGTGGCCCGGGACATCAAGGCCCGGGTAAAGGCCGCCACCGGGCTCACCTGCTCCATCGGCGCCACCCCCAACAAGCTCCTGTCCAAGCTCTGCTCCGACCTGGAGAAGCCCGATGGCCTCACCCTCCTGACGGCCGCCGACATCCCGGCCCGGATCTGGCCCTTGCCCGCCAAGCGCATCAACGGCATCGGCCCCAAGGCCAGTGCCCGGCTGGAGAAGCTGGGCATCCACACCATCGGCGACCTGGCCGCCGCCGATCCCCTGTGGCTGGTGAGCCGGTTCGGCGCCAATTACGGCGCCTGGCTCCATGACGCCGCCCACGGCCGGGATGAGCGCCCGGTGGTGACCTATTCCGAGCCCAAGTCCCTGAGCCGTGAAACCACCTTCGAGCGGGATCTTCACCCCCGGGAAGACCGGGAGATCCTGGGGGGCATCTTCACCGGCCTGTGCGAGCAGCTGGCGGCGGACCTCCGTCGCAAGGGCTACGAGGCCCGGACCATCGGCATCAAGCTGCGCTACGACGATTTCAGGACCGTCACCCGGGAAATCACCCTGCCGGAGCCCACCGGCGACGCCGGCACCATCCGCCGCCATGCCGGCCTCTGCCTCAAGCGGGTGCCCCTGGACAGGCGCCTGCGCCTCCTCGGGGTGCGGGCCGGCGGGCTCTGCAAGACCGGCGCCTCGGCCACTCCCCCGGCTGCCGAGGCTGCGGGCCCCATGACCCTGCCGCTGTTCGGGGAGGGTATCGGCGGCGAAGCCTTCGAGGGCGGCTGCCGATAGGCCGGCGAGCAGCCAGGGACGTTTATTTATGCCGATCTCCCCATGGAAACGAAGGAGTCTTTCGGCGTGGGGAAGGGGCGCCCTGGTTCCGGCGGCCGGTGCGGCCAATCTTCCTCGTAAGCCCGGTGTAATCATTTCGGCATATATAAAAGGTAGTATTCATCTACGTCTTTGATAGTATTCTGATCGTGACCAACTTATCCGGCCATGACTTTGAGGCCTCCCCCGTTTTCATGCTGGCGAATGCTTCTCCTACCCTGTTGGCAATTCTGGTCGCGGTGACCGGGTTGTTATGGCTACTCCTGCGCCGGCAGCGCGCTCCGGAGGCGCGCAACCCATCCCTCCCGGCTGAAAGGACAGCCAGCCTGCCGCCGGAAAAATACTGGAGCGACGGGGATTCCCGTTTCCGGACCTGTTTCGAATCGTCCCCGGATCCCGCCTGGATCCTCGCGGACGGAAAATTCGTCGCCTGCAACGCGGCGGCCGTGAAAGCCCTCGGCTACAGCGTTTGCAGCGAGATCGCCGATGCCCATCCTTCGCACCTTTCCCCCGAGGTCCAGCCGGACGGCGAGCCGTCCCATGCCAAGGCGGAACGATTGATGCGGCAGGTGGAGGAGACCGGCCTCGAGCGCTTCGAGTGGATGCACCGGAAAGCCGACGGCACCGACTTCCTCACCGAAGTCACCCTTTCCCGCATCATGCTCGACGGGCGGGTGGCCCTCTATTCCGTCTGGCGGGACATCTCCGAACGCAAGCGGGTCGAAAAGGACCTGCAGTTGGCTTCGGCGGTGTACGAGAACACGGCAGACGGGATCATCATCACCGACCCGAACGGGGGCATCATTTCCATCAACAAGGCCTTCACCGAAATCACGGGCTACGTACTGGAGGAGGTGCGCGGCAAGACACCCGCGGTCCTCAAGTCCGAACGCCAGGAGGAAGGCTTCTACCGCCAGATGTGGGGCATCCTCAAGGGGACAGGGGTGTGGCAGGGGGAAATCTGGAACCGCCGCAAGAGCGGCGAGGTTTTTCCGGAATGGCTGACCATTTCCGCCGTCCGTTCGGCCAACGGCGAAGTGGCCAATTATGTCGGGGTCTTTTCCGACCTCTCGGCCATCAAGCGCTCCCAGGAAGACCTGGAGCGGCTGGCCCATTTCGACCCTCTCACCGACCTGCCCAACCGCATCCTCTTCCGGGACCGCCTGACCCACGCCTTCGAGCGCTCGCGCCGCTACGGCCACCGGGTGGCCGTCCTGCTGCTGGACCTGGACGGCTTCAAGATCGTCAATGACAGCCTCGGGCATCCCTTCGGCGACCGCCTGCTGCAGCTGGTGGCCGAGCGGGTGCAGCAGACCGTGCGGGTCGAGGACACCGTCGCCCGCCTGGGGGGGGACGAGTTCGCCCTGGTGATCTCCAATCTCCTGCACGGCGAGGACGCCGTCGAAGTGGCCCGCAATCTCATGGCGGCCATCCAGGTGCCCTTCGATATCGGCGGCCACAGCGCCCACGTCACCGCCAGCATCGGCATCGCCGTCTTCCCCGAGGACGGCGAGGAACCCAACACCCTGATCCGCAATGCCGACGCCGCCATGTACAAGGCCAAGGCGTCGGGGCGCAACGCCTACCGCTTCTACCAGGCCGAGATGACCCAGGCGGCCCAGGCGCGCCTGGCCAACGAGCGGGGCCTGCGGCGGGGCATCGACAACGGCGAGTTCGAGGTCTGGTACCAGCCCCAGGTGGACCTCGCCAGCGGCCGCTACCTGGGAGCGGAAGCCCTGGTGCGCTGGCGCGATCCGGAGCGGGGCCTGGTTCCCCCCGGCGACTTCATTCCCCTGGCGGAGGAGACCGGCTTCATCATTTCCCTCGGGGAGCTGGTCCTCAACCGGGTCTGCCAGGATGCCCGCCGCTGGCTGGATGCGGGCATGGACGTGGGCCGCCTGGGCATCAACGTGGCCGGCCCCCAGCTCTACCGCAGCGACTTCGTGGCCACCCTGCGCCGGGCCCTCGACACCCACCGCCTGCCGCCGGATCACCTGGAAATCGAGGTCACCGAGACCTTCATGATGGAAAATCCGGCCGAGGTCCGCCGCATCCTCAATGCCATCCAGGCCATGGGGGTCACCACCGCCATCGACGACTTCGGCACCGGCTATTCCTCCCTGGCGTCCCTGAAGGAACTGCCCATCGATACCCTCAAGATCGATCGCGCCTTCGTCACCCATCTGCCCGACGATCCCCACGACATCGCCATTGCCCGGGCCATCCTGGCCATGGGCCGCAGTCTCGAGTTCAATGTCATCGCCGAGGGCATCGAGACCGCCGCCCAGCGGGAGTTCCTGGAGGCCGAGGGTTGCGCCGAGGGGCAGGGCTATTTCTTCGCCAAACCCATGCCGCCGGAGGATTTCGTCCGCTGGCTGCAAGCCCGCCAGGAGTTGGCTAGCACGGTCCCGGCCTAGGGTTGCCGCGCCCTGCCATGGGGCGTTTTGGCGGGCAAAATATGGGCGTCACGGTATTTTCTTCGCCGTTGCGGCTTCCTATGGTCAATGGAGATGTCAGCCGGCTGCCCCGCCGGTCACATCGCCTTCAACCGAGAGGAGCCCGAACATGAAGAATGCAGCTGTCGCCTTCGCCGCGGCCCTGTGCCTGGCGGCCGGGAGTGCCCTGGCGCAGGCGCTCAACGATGCCCAGATCGCCGCCATCACCGTGGCGGCCAACCAGGTGGATATCGACGCCGGCAAGGTGGCCAAGTCCAAGGCGACCGACAAGGACGTCAAGGCTTTCGCCGACCGGATGGTCACCGACCACACCAGCGTCAATAAGCAGGCCACCGACCTGGCCAAGAAGCTCAAGATGAAGCCCGAGGAGAACGAGACCAGCACCAGCCTCAAGGCGGGCGGCGAGGAGAACCTGAAGAAGCTCAAGGACCTCAAGGGCGCCGCCTTCGACCGGGCCTACATCGACCACGAGGTCACCTACCACCAGACGGTCCTCGACACCATCGACAAGAGCCTCATCCCCAATGCCAAGAACGAAGAGCTGAAGGCCCTGCTGACCAAGACCCGGCCCGTCATTCAGGAACATCTGGAACATGCCAAGAAGATCCAGGCCGCCCTGGGCAAGAAGACTTCCTAGCCTCCTGCCGGCGGCGGCCTGGCTGCTCGCCGCCGCCGCCCAGGCCGCTACCCATACGGTGGTGATGGAGGGAATCCGGTTCGAGCCGGAAACCCTCACCGTCAAGGCGGGGGACACCGTCGTCTGGGTCAATCGGGATGTCGTTCCCCACACCGCCACCGCTCCGTCCGGCGCCTTCGACTCCAAGAGTATCGAGCCGGGCAAGAGCTGGAAATTCCAGCCGAAAAAGCCCGCTGTTCTTCCCTACGTCTGCGTTTTCCACCCGACCATGAAGGGAACGCTGCGGGTGGAGTGAGGCGCCCCGCGGGGCCTTCCGGCCCCCGGGCGTCCAGGCCGAAAAGCCGGCCTGCATAGGCTGCTTCCGGCATTTGTAAGTGTTTGATGCGCAATGGGTTTATGCTGCCGGTCCCGGTCGGGATTTCCCTTGCTTTCCTCTACGGTGTGCACCGTATAATGGGGTTCAAGAGGCGGGCGAACAGGCCTTCCCTTTGTGTTTTTTTTGCAGAAATTTCCCCTTGAATTTCCTGAAGCCCAGCCTTGAGCGCCTGCGTGCCGACCGGCGCCTGCGTTACGGCATCGTTCTCGCCCTCGGCCTCATCGTCGCCGGCGGCTTCGGCGCCTACCGTTACTTCAACCCCGAACTCAGCGTTGCCGAAATCCAGGCCAGGGCGGCCAGCCCGAGCGCCGCCACCGGCCCGGAACTCCTGCGCCTCATGGGCAGCCAGCCCAAGGCCTGGTTCGAAAAAGAGCAGCAGGCCGACACCCTGCTCGCCGACCTGCAGGGCAACAATCTCCTGGCGGTGGGCATCACCGGCGGGTCCGATGCCCAGGAGCCGGGAGCGGGCTACGTGCTGGTGGTCACCAAGGCCGGGGTCGTCTACCACGTGGCCGACACCTGGCGCGGCGACCTGGCCAAGGCGGTGATCGACCAGGCCAAGCTCACCGCCTTTCCGGTGGCTTCCGTGGGGGCCGTCGGCAAGCCCGGTTTCGGCCTGCCGGCCGGGCTCGACGGCTCGTTCCTGGTGCAGCTGCTGCTGGTGGCCCTCTTCCTCCCCATGATCCGCGACATGCTGCCCCAGCGCTTCGCCCTGGCCGAGCGGCCGGATATCGGCTTCGACAGCGTCATCGGCGCCCAGGAGGCCAAGGCGGCCCTGCAGGACATCGTCAGCTTCCTGCGGGAACCGGAATCCTTCACCCGCCTGGGGGCGCGGCCGACCCGGGGGGTGCTCCTCTCCGGCCCGCCGGGGACCGGCAAGACCCTGCTCGCCCGGGCCCTGGCCGGCGAGTCCGGGGCTGCCTTCATCGCCTGCAGCGGCGCCGACTTCAGCGCCAAGTATTACGGGGTCGGCATTTCCAAGGTCAAGTCCCTGTTCAAGACCGCCCGCAAGCAATCGCCCTGCATCGTCTTCATCGACGAGATCGACGGCATCGGCCAGCGCACCGACAGCCGGGAAGGCCCCGGCGCCACCGAATCCAACCGCATCATCAACCAGCTCCTGGTGGAGATGGACGGCTTCGCCAAGGACACCCGGATCATCGTCATCGGCGCCAGCAACCTGGTGGACAACATCGACCCCGCCCTGCGCCGGGAAGGACGCTTCGACCGCCACGTGCGGGTGCGCCTGCCGGACGTGAAGGAACGCCAGCAACTCCTGGCCCACTACGGCGAGGGGGTTACCGCGGCCGCCGACGTGGATTACGGGCAGCTGGCCCGCCTCTCCATGGGCCTGTCGCCGGCCGCCATCGCCGCCGCCGTGAACCAGGCGGCCCTGCTTGCCGCCCGTCACGGCGGCTGCAGCGTCGCCATGCAGGACTTCATGGACGCCATCGAGACCAAGCATATGGGCGAGGCGAGCGGCCGGGTCCTCAACGAGGCCGAGCGTACCCGCACCGCCACCCACGAGGCCGGGCATGCCCTTATCGCCACCCTGCTCAACACCGGGCGGGTGGAGAAGGTGAGCGTCCTGCCCCGGGGCGATGCCCTCGGCGCCACCCTGGTGAGCGATGACGACGATCGGCTGCTGCGGACCCGGAGCGAACTGGAAAACCGTATCCAGATGCTCCTCGCCGGCCGTTGTGCGGAGGAACTCATCTACGGCCAGGCTTCCACCGGCGCCGGCCATGATCTGCAGCAGGCCAGCAAGATCGCCTACGACATGGCGGCCCGCTATGGCCTCGGGGATGAGGGACGGCTCTTCAGCCTGGCCGCCCTGGAGCGCCATGAGGTGGACAGCCGGGCCCTGGTGGAGCAGGCCGACGCCACCCTGCAGCGCCTGTGCGATGCCTGCATGGCCAACCTGGCGGAGCAGCGGGATGCCCTGGAGGCCCTGACCGCCACGCTCCTCGAACAGGAGACGGTGTCCGGGGAGTACGTCCAGACCCTCGTGGCGGCCTGATCCGGACGGCGTCGCCTGGGGCGGAACCCTCGCCGGCCTTAGTCCACCCGGTGCCGATCTTCATGGCTTACCGGGAGCGCTCTAGGGCCGAAGCCGTATTTATGCTCCACTGACCTCGCTGCTATATTCACTCTGCATGCCGACCCGGCAGCCTTCTGGCGAAAGGATCAAGGTGAATATTCGAGACGTCTTTTCCCTCTTCGAGGGCAATGCGGCCCGGCGCTGGCTGGGGATATTCTCCGCCACCCGGCCCGGTGCCGCCGCAGAGCCGTCCGTGCCGGGCGGGGGCGTCGCGGAAACGGTCGCCGAACCCCCGCGATTCGCCGAAGAGGCCCCCCCGGATATCGTCATTTCCAGTGCGGACGGGCTGGTTGCCTGCCCGGATCCTGAAATCGAGGCCCTCAATCTCCAGATAAGTGCCCTGCAGGAGAAAATTGCCGATCTCTCGGCCCGGCGGGTGGAGATGGAGCAGCTGATCCAGCATTTCGAATATCGCCAGTACCGGGTCCTGGGGGATCGGCTGGCCGAGAACCTGCGCCTGCGCCATGAATACCTGCGCCTGCTTGCCCGGCGCTCGGGTTCGAGCGCGGATAGGGAAGCGGAGGAGGAAGCGGCGGCCGATCAGGAGGCCTACCGGCGGCTTCGGGAAGAGAAGGCCCAGATGCCCCCGGCCCTGGCGGAATCCGACCGGGACGAGCTGAAGCGGCTGTACCGGGCCGCTGCCATGCGCTGCCATCCCGACCGGGTCGCCCCCCCCGACAAGGCGGCGGCCCACGACTTCTTCCTGCGCATCCAGGACGCCTATCGGCAGAACGACCTGGACGGGCTGCGGCTCATCCACCGGCAACTGGCTGAGGGGAGTTCCCTTGAGGAGGAAGCGCCGCAGCAGAATGACGGGCAGCGCTTGCTGGAGGTCATCGCCGGTCTCCACAGCCAGGCGGCGGACATTCTCCTCGCCATCCAGACCCTGCAGCTGGACGACGTCTACCGGCGGGCGATCCGGAACGACAATTGGGATGCCTACTTCGCCTCGGTGCGGGAGCTCCTCGACGCAGAATCCTTCAACCTCAAGGAGAAGATCCGGAGATTCACCCCTTCCTGAGCCGGCCTCGACCTTGCGATGATGACCATCAAGGCGTCGGGCTGGTTGGCGGCCGTGGCAGTCGCCCTGGCGGCCTGCGGGCCGCTTCCGCCGCCGGGGCCGGCGAAGACCGGACCAGTGCCGGCCGGGTTTCCCGAGGCCTATTACCGGCAGGCCCAAGCCCGGGGCGAAGCGGTGCTGCGGGTGGACGCCGCCCGTTCCCTGGCGGTGGTGGAAGTGCGCCGGGCCGGGGTCCTGGCCCGGCTGGGGCACGACCATGTGGTGGCAGGCCATGGGCTGCAGGGCTATGTGGCGCCCGGGGAAGGGCGGGCCGACCTCTACCTCGCCCTCGACCGGCTCCAGGTGGACGAGCCCGGGCTGAGGGCCGAGGCGGGATTCGATACCCAGCCTTCCCGGGAAGCCATCGAAGGGACCCGCGGCAACATGCTGGACAAGGTCCTCGAAACCGGACGCTTTCCCTTTGCCCTCATCCATGTCACCAGAAAGGATGACCAGACCCTGGTCCTTGCCCTCACGCTGCACGGCGTCACCCGCGAACTGGAAGTTCCCGCCCGTATCGAGAGCCTGCCTGACGGCATGGCGGTGAGCGGACGGCTGGCCTTCAACCAGAGCGATTTCGGCATCGTTCCCTTCTCCGTCCTGGGCGGAGCGCTGCAGGTGCAGGATCGCGTCGACCTGCGCTTCCGGATTCACGCCGTCCGGACGGAAAGCCTCGAAAAGGCACCGGCCGCGCCGGCAGGGCCTTGAGTTCTCGGCCTTTGTTAACGATCATCCGATGTGGCGGCCGCCGGACTGGCGTGCGAACCCGCCGCTGCGTAAATGAATGTAAATCTTCCGACGGCCGGTCAGATGCGGTCGTTATCATCTCCTTACCGCTTTTCACTCCATTGAGCCATGCCGCATCTCCTGCTCGCCGATGACGATCATGACTTCTGCGCCCTGCTGGAGCGGTATCTCAAGATCGAAGGCTTCGACATCGCCCTGGCCCATGACGGCGAAACCGCCCTGGCCCTGGCCCTGTCGGGGAATTTCGATCTGATCGTCCTCGATATCATGATGCCCGGCATCAGCGGCCTGGAAGTGCTGCGCCGCCTGCGGCCCCTCTGCCGGACGCCGGTGCTGATGCTCACCGCCCTCGGGGAGGATGCCGACAGCCTGCGGGGTTTCGAGTTGGGCGCCGACGACTACCTGGGCAAGCCCTGCAATCTGAAAGTCCTCCTCGCCCGGATCCGGGCCGTGCTGAGACGGTCGGAGCAGGTCGCTGCCGGCTGTGTCGATGACGGGGTCCAGATCTGCGTCGATGACCTGTCCGTGAATACCCACTCCCTGGCGGTGAAATGCCGGGAAAGGCCGGTGGACCTGACCTCGACGGAGTTCGCCATCCTCGAATCCCTGTTGCGCTCGGCCGGCCAGGTGGTCGCCAAGGCCGCCCTGTCGGAAAAGGCCCTGCGGCGTCCCCTGGGGCGCTTCGACCGGAGCCTGGACATGCATATCAGCAATTTGCGCCAGAAGCTCGGCCCCCTGCCCAACGGTAACGAGCGCATCAAGACCATCCGGGGCGTCGGCTACCAGTATCTGACGGAATGAGGGGGCGAAACTTTTCCATGTACCGTCTGTTCTGGAAGCTCTTCCTCTCCTTCTGGCTCGCCCTGGTGGTGTTTGCGGGCGGGGCCGTTTTCGCCGTTTCGGCCTATCTGGACCACGCCAAGGCAAAACAGGAGCTCCGGGGGCGGGAGGACGGCTTCCGGGGGATGGTTGTCGCCGCCCAGCTGGCGGCCGACGAAAAGGGCTATCCGGGCCTCCTCGACTGGCTGCGGGAAAGGGACGAGGATCAACTCGTTCCCCTCCTGCTCCTCGACCGGGATGGGCGGGATGCCTTGGGGCGGGAAGTTTCGGCGGGGGTTCTGGCGCGGCTCCAGCGCCACCAGCAGTCTGCCCGGGAGGGGCAGCCCGATGCGCGCATTCCGATCACCCTCGCCGATGGGCGCCATTACTGGCTCATGCCGGATCTCCAGGGGGCCTCCCTCAGCCGCCTGGTCGCCCGTCCGAAAGTGATTGCCCTGCAGGTGCTCCTGGCTGCCCTCAGCGGTGGTGCCGTCTGCTTCGTCCTCGCCTGGTACCTGATCGCCCCCATCGAGCGCCTGCGCAAGACGGCCGCCCTCTACGGCGCCGGCGACTTCCGCCACCGGGTGGGGCCGTCCCTGGGCCGGCGCCGGGACGAGATCGTGGACCTGGCCTACGCCATGGACTCCATGGCCGAACGCATCGGCAACCTGATCCAGTCCCAGCACACCCTGCTGCGGGACGTCTCCCACGAGCTGCGCAGTCCCCTGGCCCGGGCCCAGGCCGCAGTCGGCGTGGCCCGGCAGCAGGCAGGGGAGGTCGCCGACGCGGAATTCGACCGCATCGAAATGGAGATGGACCGCCTCAACGAGCTCATCGGCCAGATCCTGTCCTATTACCGGCTCGACGCCGGCCAGCGGCCGACGGCAGCGGAAATCCAGGAATTCCGCCTGGACGAGTTGGTGGCGGAGGTAGTGGAGGAAAACCAGGCCCTGGCGGCGGAGAAGCAGTGCGCCATCGGCTTCCGCTCAGCCCCCGCGCCTTCGCCTTTCGCCGGCAGCGAAGCGCTGCTCTACAGCGCCTTCACCAACGTGGTGCACAACGCGGTCCGCCACAGTCCCCCGGGGGGACGGATCGAGGTGGCCCTGGATCGGGCCGAGGGGGAATGGAAGATAGAAATCGACGACCAGGGCCCCGGCATCGATCCGGGCCTGCTGGAGCGGGTCTTCGAACCTTTCGTACGGGCCGACGCCTCCAGGGCCAAGAACACCGGCGGCTTCGGCCTGGGGCTGGCCATCGCCAAGCGGGCCGTCGAATACCATGGTGGCCATATCGCTGCCCGCAACCGGGCCGGCGGCGGCCTGGCGATGGTCATGCATCTGCCCGTCGCCCGCTGACACGAGTTACCGGGCGTTTCCGGAGGGGAGGGCGTTCGAGGAGCCGGGCGAGGACTGTCCGAAGCCGCGCAGCGGCGAGTTCCGCAGCCCGGTGGAGCGAATGCCCTGCCCGGCGTCCGCAGACGGCTACTTCCGAAGCCTATAACTCCCTATTCTGCGGCCTGCCGGTCCGCCAGGGGGCGGCCCCCGATGTTCTTGTAGAGTTGCACCGCCGCCGCCATGCGCCGGTTCCAGATGGCGATGGCGTTGTTCTCCGCGCTCAGCTCGGCGGCCTGGGCGACGATGACGTTGAGGGAAGCGGCGGTGCCGGCCCGGTACTGGTTCTCGGCGATCTCCCGGGCCCGGCGGGCCGCCGCCAGGGCCGCCTGCTGGGAAACGGATTCGTCCATCAGGAGATGGGCCGCCACCAGGTTGTCCTCCACCTCCTGGAAGGCGGTCAGCACCGTCTGCCGATAGGCGGCCGCCGCCTGGTCGTAGCCCGCCTCGGCCTGGGTGAGGGCCGCCGAGCGGGCGCCGGCGTCGAAGAGAGTGAGGGCCAGGGTGGGGCCCAGGGACCAGAAGCGGGCCGGAGTGGTGATGAGGTTGGAGAGGACAGTGTTGCGGAAGCCGCCGTTGGCGGCGATGTCCAGGACCGGGAACCAGGCCGCCCGGGCCACCCCGATCTGGGCATTGGCCGCCGCCACCTGGCGCTCGGCGGAATAGATGTCCCAGCGGCTCTCCAGGGTCGCCGACGGGATGAGGGCCGGCGCCCCCGGCACGGCGGGCAGTCCGGAGCCGGCGGGCAGGGCGAGGGCGGCCGGCGGCCGGCCCACCAGGACGGCGATGGCGTGCTCGTTCTGGGCCCGGGACAGCCGGGCGTCGGCGAGCTGGGTGAGGGCGCCGTTGAGCAGGGTCTCGGCCTGGGCCACGTCCAGGGCCGAGACCAGACCGGCGGCCTGGCGGTTGCGGGTCAGTTCCACGAAGCGCTGGTAGGCGGTGACAGTGCGGTTGAGCAATTCGGTCTGGGCCTCGGCCGCCCGCAGCTGGAAGTAGGTCTGGGCCAGCAGGGCCTGGGCCGAGAGGCGGGCCGCCCCGAGGGTGCCGGCGCTGGCCTCCGCCTTGGCGCCGGCGGCGTCCACCCCGTTGCGGATGCGGCCCCACAGATCCACTTCCCAGGCGGCCTGGCCCGAAAGGCTGTAGAGGTCGGTGATGCCGCGGCTGCCGCCGGTGCTGCTGCCGGAGCCGGTGCTGCCGCGGCTGGCGGCGGCGGACAGGCCCAGGGTCGGGAAGAGGCCGGCCCGGGCGGCGTCCACGGCGGCCCGGGCGGCCCGGTACTGGGCTTCGGCGATCTTCAGGTTCTGGTTGTCCACGATGAGCGCTTCCTCCAGCCGGTCGAGGAGCGGGTCGCCGAAGGCCTGCCACCACTTGCCCGGGTCCGGGAGGGCTGCGGCGGCGGGTTTCCAGGCGCCGTCCTCCTTGTAGGCGGCGGGGACGTCCATGGGCGGGCGGGTGTATTCGGGGGCCAGGCTGCAGGCCGCCAAGGCCAGGGGAAGGACGAGAAGGAAGGGCAGTCGCATGGTGGGTCGGTTTTTCAGGTGGCAAGGGCCGCTGCGGGGACCGGCCGCGGCCGCCGGCGGGCGAAGCGCAGTCGCAGCCGGTCCAGGGCCAGGTAGACCACCGGGGTGGTGTAGAGGGTAAGGACCTGGCTGAAGAGCAGGCCGCCGACGATGGAGATGCCGAGGGGGTTCCTGAGCTCGGCCCCATCGCCGCTGCCGATGGCGAGTGGCACGGCGCCGCAGATGGCGGCCATGGTGGTCATCATGATGGGCCTGAAGCGCAGGATGCCGGCCCGGTAGATGGCGTCGCCGGCGCCTACCCCGAGGCGGCGCTGCCGCTCGATGGCGAAGTCGATCATCATGATGGCGTTCTTCTTGACGATGCCGATGAGGAGCAGCACGCCGATCAGGGCGATGACGCTGAACTCGGTCCGGCAGGCCATGAGGGCCAGCAGCGCCCCGACCCCGGCCGAGGGCAGGGTGGAGATGATGGTCAGGGGATGGATGAGGCTCTCATAGAGGATGCCGAGGACGATGTAGATGGCGACGATGGCGGCCAGGATGAGGAGGGGCTGGCTGGCCAGGGACTGCTGGAAGGCCTTGGCGGTGCCCTGGAAGCTGCCGTGGATGCTGGAGGGCACCCCCTGCTCCGCCAGGGACCGTTCGAGGGCGGCGGCGGCCTGGCCGAGGGCCACGCCCTGGGGCAGGTTGAAGCTGATGGTGGAGGCCGGGAAGCCGGCCTGGTGATTCACCGCCAGGGGGGTGTTGGTGGTGTCCATGCGGGCGAAGGCCTGGAGGGGCACCTGGCCGCCGCCCGGGGTGGTGAAGCGCAGGGCCTTGAGGCTTTCCGGGTTCTGCTGGTACGCCGGCGCCAGCTCCATCACCACCCGGTACTGGTTGAGGGGATGGTAGATGGTGGAGACCTGGCGCTGGCCGAAGGCGTCGTTCAAGGTGGAATCGATGTTCCGCAGGGTGAGGCCGAGGCGGGCGGCGGCGTCCCGGTCGATGATGAGGGAGGTCTGCAGGCCTTTGTCCTGCTGGTCCGTGTTCACATCCACCAGTTCCGGCAGCTGGGCCAGGGTGCGGCGGATGGTGGGTTCCCATTTGCGCAGATCCTCCAACTCGTCGGCCTGGAGGGTGTATTGGAACTGGGCGTTGCTTGGCCGGCCGCCGATGCGCACGTCCTGGGCCGGGACCAGGAAGAGGTTGGCGCCGGGCTCGTGGGCGAGCTTGGCCCGCAGGCGGCCGATGACTTGGGTAATGGGCATCTGGCGCTCGGAGAGGGGCTTCAGGGTGACGAACATGAACCCGGTGTTGCGCTGGCCGCCGCCGGTGAAGCCCACCACCGACGCCACCGCCGGGTTGGCCCGGACGATGGCCATGAAATTCTTCAGCTTCTGCTCCATGGCCTGGAAGGAGATGCTCTGGTCGGCCTGGATGTTGCCCATGATGCGGCCGGTGTCCTGCTGGGGAAAGAAGCCCTTCTCGATGGCGGTGTAGAGATAGACGTTGAGGCCGATGGTGACGGCCAGCAGGGCCAGGACCAGGTAGCCGTGGCGCAGGGACCAGGCGAGGCTCTTGCGGTAGCCCCGGGTGAGGCGGCGGACGAAGCGGTCCGACCAGCGGGACCAGCGCCCGGTTGCCCGCCGGTCCTTGTCGAAGGGGCGCAGCAGGTGGGCGGCCATGGCCGGGGTGGCGGTGAGGGAAACCACCATGGAGACCAGGATGGCGGCGGAAAGGGTGACGGCGAATTCCCGGAAGAGGCGGCCGACGATACCCCCCATGAGGAGCACCGGGATGAACACCGCCACCAGGGAAATGCTGATGGAGACGACGGTGAAGCCGATCTCCCGGGCCCCCAGGAGGGCGGCCTCCATGGGGGACTTGCCGTGCTCCATGTGGCGGACGATGTTCTCCAGGACGACGATGGCGTCGTCCACCACGAAGCCGGTGGCGACGGTGAGGGCCATCAGGGACAGGTTGTCCAGGCTGTAGCCGCACAGGTACATGACCCCGAAGGTGCCGATGAGGGACACCGGCACGGCGACGCTGGGGATGAGGGCGGCCCGGGCCCGGCGCAGGAAGAGGAAGACCACCAGGACCACCAGGGCGACGGACATCATCAGGGTGCGCTCCACCTCCCGCAGCGAGCCGCGGATGGTGGGGGTGCGGTCCATGACCACATCCATGTCGATGGCGCTGGGGATGATGGCCTGCAGGTGGGGCAGGAGGCTCCTGACCCGGTCCACGGTGGCGATGATGTTGGCCCCCGGCTCCCGGAAGAGGACCAGGACCACCGACGGCTTGCCGTTGGCGGCGCCGTAGTTGCGCACGTCCTGGACCGAGTCGGTAACCTCGGCCACGTCCCCCAGGCGGACCCCGGCGCTGTTCTGGTAGCGGACGATGAGGGGGCGGTATTCGGCGGCGCTCCTGGCCTGGTCGTTGGCGCCGATTTGCCAGTAGCGGTCGCCGGCCTCCACCGCCCCCAGGGGCCGGTTGGCGTTGCCGGCAGCGATGGCGGCGCGGACGTCCTCGAGGCCAATGCCGCTGTTGGCCAGGCGGCCGGGGTCCAGCTCCACCCGCACCGCCGGCAGGGCGGCGCCGCCGACGCTCACCTGGCCGATGCCCTCCACCTGGGACAGGCGCTGGGCCACGATGGTGGAGGCGGCGTCGTACATCTGGCCCCGGGACAAGGTGTCCGAGGTCAGCGCCAGGATCATGATCGGGGCGTCGGCCGGGTTCACCTTGCGGTAGGTGGGGTTGCTGGGGAGGCTGGTGGGCAGCAGGGTGCGGGCGGCGTTGATGGCGGCCTGGACGTCCCGGGCGGCGCCGTTGATGTCCCGATCCAGGTCGAACTGGATGGTGATGCGGGAATTGCCCAGGGAGCTGGAGGAGGTGATTTCCGTCACCCCGGCGATGCGCCCCAGGGCCCGCTCCAGGGGCGTGGCGACGGTGGCGGCCATGGTCTCCGGGCTGGCGCCGGGGAGCGCCGCCTGGACCGAGATGGTGGGGAAATCCACCTGGGGCAGGGGGGACACCGGCAACAGGAAGAAGGCGATGGCCCCGGCCAGCAGGATGCCCAGGGTCACCAGGGCGGTGGCGACGGGACGGTGGATGAAGGTCTTCGAGAGACTCATTGCCGCCGTTCAGCCAGGCGCCGGGCCAGGCGGTCGAAGGCCAGGTAGATGACCGGGGTGGTAAAGAGGGTCAGGACCTGGCTCACCAGGAGGCCGCCCACCAGGGCGTAGCCCAGGGGCTGGCGCAGCTCGGCCCCGAAGCCGCCCCCCAGCATGAGGGGCACGGCCCCCAGGAGGGCCGACATCGTGGTCATGAGGATGGGCCGGAAGCGCAGCAGGCTGGCCTGGTAGATGGCATCCCGGGGGGAGAGCCCCTGGTGGCGCTCGGCGTCGAGGGCGAAGTCGATCATCATGATGGCGTTCTTCTTGACGATGCCGATCAGGAGGACGATGCCGATGATGCCGATGACATCCAGGCCCGAGCCGGTGAGCCACAGGGCGAGCAGCGCCCCGACCCCGGCGGAGGGCAGGGTGGAGAGGATGGTCACCGGGTGGATGTAGCTCTCGTAGAGCACCCCGAGGACGATATAGACGGTGACCACGGCGGCGATCACCAGCAGCAGGGTATTGGACAGGGACGCCTGGAAGGCCTGGGCCGCCCCCTGGAAGCTGGTTTCGATGCCGGCCGGCACGGCCAGTTCGGCTTCGGCGGCGCGCACCGCCTCCACCGCCTGTCCCAGGGAGACGCCGGGGGCGAGGTTGAAGGAGAGGGTGGCGGCGGGGAACTGGCCGACGTGGTTGACGGCCAGCGCCGCCGGCCGCTCCGCCACCCGGGCTACGGCGGAAAGGGGCACCTGCTGGCCCCCAGCGGCGGGGACGTAGAGCTGGGTCAGGGCGTCGGGGCCGAACTTGAATTCCGGCTTCACCTCCAGCACCACCCGGTACTGGTTGGACTGGGTGAAGATGGTGGAGATGAGGCGCTGGCCGAAGGCGTTGTAGAGGGCGTTGTCGATGGCCGCCGTCGTCACCCCCAGGCGGCCGGCGGCGTCCCGGTCGATGACCACGTAGGCCTGGAGTCCCTTGTCCTGGAGATCGGAGGCCACGTCGGCCAGCTCCGGCAACTGCTGCAGGCGCTCCACCAGCCGGGGCGTCCACTGGCCGAGGAGTTCCGAATCCGGGGAGGAGAGCATGAACTGGTACTGGGTGCGGGAGACCCGGTCCTCGACGGTGAGATCCTGGATGGGCTGCAGGTAGAGGGCGATGCCCGGGACGTCTCGGGTATCCGCCACCAGGCGGCGGATCACCTCCCCGGCCCGGGGGCGCTCCTCCAGGGGCTTCAGGGTGATGAGCATGCGGCCGCTGTTCAAGGTGCTGTTGGTGCCATCCACGCCGATGAAGGAGGACAGACTTGCCACCGCCGGGTCCCTGAGGATGGCGGCCGCCAGGGCCTGCTGGCGCTCGGCCATGGCGGGGAAGGAAATGGATTGGGGCGCCTCGGTGATGGCCTGGATGACCCCGGTGTCCTGGACCGGGAAGAAGCCCTTGGGAATCCAGGCGTAGAGGAGCACGGTCAGGGCCAGGGTGGCGACGGCCACCGCCAGGGTGGCGCCCTGGCGTTCCAGGACCCATTCCAGGGCCTGGCCGTAGCGGGCGATGGTGCGCTCGAACAGCTGGCCGCTCCAGTGGTAGAAGCGGCCCTGCTTCTCCTCCGGCACATGCTTCAGGAGCCGGGCGCAGAGCATGGGGGTGAGGGTCAGGGACACCACCGCCGAAATCAGGATGGATACCGCCAGGGTGATGGCGAACTCGTGGAACAGCCTGCCCACCACGTCCCCCATGAAGAGGAGCGGGATGAGGACGGCGATGAGGGACACCGTCAGGGAGATAATGGTGAAGCCGATTTCCCCGGCCCCCTTCAAGGCGGCGGCCAGGGGCTTCTCCCCCGCCTCCACGTAGCGGGCGATGTTCTCGATCATGACGATGGCGTCATCCACCACGAAGCCGGTGGAAATGGTGAGCGCCATGAGGGTGAGGTTGTTGATGGAAAACCCGGCCAGGTACATGACGCCGAAGGTACCCACCAGGGAGAGGGGCACCGCCAGGCTGGGGATCAGGGTGCCGGAAGCGGTGCGCAGGAAGAGGAAGATCACCATGACCACCAGGGCCACGGCGAGGATGAGCTCGAACTGGACATCGTGCACCGAGGCCCGGATGGTCACCGTGCGGTCGGCCAGGGTGGCCACGTCGATGGAGGCGGGCAGGGCCGCCCGCAGTTGGGGCAGGGCCTGCTTCACCCGGTCGGCCACCTCGATGACGTTGGCCCCGGGCTGGCGCTGGATGTTGAGGATCACCGCCTCCTGCTCCCCGGACCAGGCGGCCAGGCGGGCATTCTCGGCGTCCTCGACGATGTCGGCCACTTCCCTGAGGCGCACCGGTGCTCCGTTCTTGTAGGCCACCACCAGGGCGCCGTACTCGGCGGGGGACTTGAGCTGGTCGTTGGCGTCGATGGTGGAAGCCCGCTGGGCGCCGTCGAAGCTGCCTTTGGCGATGCTGACATTGGCATTGCCGACGGCGGTGCGCAGGTCATCGAGGGACATCCCCAGGTTGGCCACGGCCGTAGGGTTGGCCTGGATGCGCATGGCCGGGCGCCGGCCGCCGGCGATGCTCACCAGGCCGACGCCGGGAATCTGGGAAATCTTCATGGCCACCCGGCTCTCCACCAGGTCGTGCATGCGGGGCACCGGCAGGCTGGGGGAGGTGACCGCCAGGGTCAGGATGGGGGCGTCGGCCGGATTGACCTTGCTGTAGACTGGCGGCAGGGGCAGGTCGGTGGGCAGCAGGTTGGAGGCGGCGTTGATGGCCGCCTGGACCTCCTGCTCGGCGATGTCGAGGCTGAGCTTCAAGCCGAAGCGCAGGGTGATGACCGAGGCGCCGCCGGAGCTGGTGGACGACATCTGGTTGAGGCCCGGCATCTGGCCGAACTGGCGCTCCAGGGGGGCGGTGATGGAGGATGTGACCACCTCCGGGCTCGCCCCGGGGTAGAGGGCCATGACCTGGATGGTGGGGTAATCCACCTCGGGCAGGGCGGAAATGGGCAGCAGGCGGTAGGCGATGGCCCCCATCAGCAGGATCGCCACCATCAGCAGCGAGGTGGCGATGGGGCGGAGGATGAACGGGCGGGACGGATTCATCGCCCGGCGCCGTCGGGCTGCTGCCGCCGGCCCCGTCCGCCTGGTTTCTGGTCACCGCCGGGGGCGGCCTGGGCTTGGCGTTTTTCGGGGCTGATGACTTCTACCTTGGCGCCGTCCCGCAGCTTGTCGGCGCCGTCGGTGACCACCCGGTCGCCGGGCTTCAGGAGGCCGTCCACCGCCATCAGCTCACCGTCCACCGGCCCCGGCGTCACCGGCAGCGACTTGACGCCGCCCTCGGCATCGACGGCGTAGACGAAGGCGCCCCGGGCGCCCCGCTGGACAGCGGCGCCCGGCACCACCGTGGCGCCCTGGCGGGTGCCCAGCAGCAGCCGGACATTGACGAACTGGTTCGGGAAGAGGCTGCGCTCGGCGTTGGCGAACTGGGCCTTGAGCTTGATGGTGCCGGTGGCAGGGTCGATCTGATTATCCGTGGTGAGGAGCTTGCCGGCGGCCAGGCGGTTCTTCAGCTCCCGGTCCCAGGCCTCCGCCTCCAGGGTGTCGCCGGCGGCGAGGCGGCGGTTGATTTCCGGCAGATGGCCCTCCGGCACGGCGAAAACCACCATCATGGGCTCCACCTGGGCAATGGAGGCGAGCCCGTTGGCGTCGGAGGCGTGGACCTGGTTGCCCGGGTCCACCTGGCGCAGGCCGATGCGCCCGGACACCGGGGCGACGATGCGGGTATAGCCGAGCTGGAGCTTGGCGTTGTCCACCAGGCCCCGGTCGTTTTCCACCGTGCCCTCGTACTGGCGGACCAGGGCTTCCTGGGTGTCGAGCTGCTGCCGGGCGATGGAGTCCTTGGCCCACAGGTCCTGGTAACGGGCCAGGTCCACCCGGGCGTTCTGGAGGAAGGCGTTGTCCCGGGCGAGCTGGCCGTTGGCCTGGGCGAGCTGGGCCTGGAAGGGGCGGGGGTCGATTTCGGCCAGGAGCTGGCCCTGCTTCACCATCTGGCCCTCGGCGAAATGGAGCCGCAACAGCTCTCCATCCACCCGGGTGCGCAGGGTGACCAGGTTGCGGGGCACGGCGCTGCCGATGGCGGTGAGCCACAGGGGCACGTCCTTGACCGCCACCGGCATCACCGATACCGGCTGCGGCCGGTTCGGCCCGCCGGGGCGGCCGTTCTTCCCGTTGCCCCGGGCTTCGGCCGCCTGGCCGGCACCCTCCCGGAAATAATAGCCGGCTCCGGCGCCGGCCAGGATGAGGAGGGCCAGGAGCACCAGGAAATGGCGCTTCCCGAGGCGGCGATAGAAGGGTAGGGATCCTGAGGCGGGGACTTGATCTGTCATGGCTTTCGAGTGGCCTGATGCCGCGTTGTCCTGAGCGATTCCGCGGAAGCCGATTTCGTGAATTTCGGGAAGTGGTCTGGTATCGGAGCGTTTGGGGGCTGACCGTGTCCGGTCTATGCCCAGGCAAGCATCTATCGTACGAGGGCATTATCCTCGGGTGATTTTTCCGGCTTAAGCGACTTTACATTCCTTTGCATTGGGCGCCGCGATAGCCTGGCTCCGTCTGCTGCTGGACTTGCGGCGGAGGAATGGGCGCGATTTCGCCTTGGGCTACGCCGATCCGATACTGGCCTGCATGATGCTGCCGATCTTGCGGAATGCCCAAAAGGCGAAGAATGCTGAAACGCTGAAGGATTTGTAGCGATTGGGATTGGGTTCGGCGGTGCTTGACGGAATCGTGTCTCAAGCAGCCAATGCCTACCGAATTGAACCGGCTGCAGAAACCGGATAATCGGTGGCGTCCCCACGGGGATTCGAACCCCGGTTACCGCCGTGAAAGGGCGATGTCCTAGGCCTCTAGACGATGGGGACCTAGTTTGTACTGCAATCTTCCGCATTTGCTTGGTGGAGGTAAGCGGGATCGAACCGCTGACCTCTTGCATGCCATGCAAGCGCTCTCCCAGCTGAGCTATACCCCCGCCGCGGAAGCTACTACTCAATTTGGCGTCCCCACGGGGATTCGAACCCCGGTTACCGCCGTGAAAGGGCGATGTCCTAGGCCTCTAGACGATGGGGACCCAGATTTTTACTACCTTTACTGCTTTCTCTTTCACGTTTGCTTGGTGGAGGTAAGCGGGATCGAACCGCTGACCTCTTGCATGCCATGCAAGCGCTCTCCCAGCTGAGCTATACCCCCTCCGTGAAAGAGACGCGCATTCTATAGATCGAATGCGCGCTTGTAAATACTTTCTTGTCGTTTTTTTAGTTTTTATACGCAGCCAGCTTTTCCAGGACGCTGTCACGGCCGATGAGGGCAATGACGGCGTCAACGGAAGGGGTCTGGGCCTGGCCGGTGAGGATGACCCGCAAAGGCATGGCGAGCTTCGGCATCTTGAGGCCGTGCTTGGTGACGGTCTCCTTGATGAGGGCATTGATGGCGGGCGCTTCCCAGGCCACTTGCGCGATGCCGGCGGCGAAATCGGCCAGGGCCGGGCGGGCTTCGTCGGAGAGGTGCTGGGCCAGGAGCTCGGCATGGGGATGGATGGGAACGTAGAAGGCTTCCACCGCATCGGCCAGGACATTGAGGGTGTTGCAGCGGTCCACGTAGAGGGCCACCGCCTGCACCAGATCGGGGCCCCGGTCGGTATCGATGCCGCGGGCCGCGAGCCGCGGCTTCACCCGGGCGGCCAGGTCGGCGGCCGGCATCTGCTTCATGTAGTGCTGGTTGAGCCAGAGGAGCTTCTCGGTATTGAACTGGGCGGCGGAGGCGGTGATGTGGTCGAGGTCGAACCATTCCACGAACTGCTGGCGGGAGAACACTTCGTCGTCGCCGTGGGACCAGCCCAGGCGGGCCAGGTAATTCACCACGGCCTCGGGGAGGTAGCCGTCCTCGTCGTACTGCATCACCGACACGGCGCCGTGGCGCTTCGACAGCTTGGTGCCGTCGTCGCCCAGGATCATCGACAGGTGGGCGTATTCCGGCACGTCGGCGCCCAAGGCCCGGAGGATGTTGATCTGGCGCGGCGTGTTGTTCACGTGGTCATCGCCCCGGATGACCTGGGTGACGCCCATGTCCCAGTCGTCCACCACGACGCAGAAATTATAGGTGGGGGTGCCGTCGCCCCGGGCAATGATGAGGTCGTCCAACTCGGTATTGGCGAATTCGATATGGCCCTTCACCTTGTCGTCCCAGGCGACGACGCCGTCCTTGGGATTCTTGAAGCGCACCACCGGCGACACGTCGGCCGGGGGCGTCGGCAGCGTCTTGCCGGGCTCCGGGCGCCAGCGGCCGTCGTAGCGGGGCTTTTCCTTGCGGGCCTCCTGCTCGGCCCGCAGGGCGTCGAGTTCTTCCCTGGAGGTGTAGCAGTAATAGGCGGTGCCGGCATCCAGCATTTGCTGGATCACCTCTTTATAGCGCTCCATGCGCTGCATCTGGTAGAAGGGGCCCTCGTCGTGCTCGAGGCCCAGCCAGGCCATGCCGTCGATGATGGCCTGGACCGCTTCCGGAGTGGAGCGGGCGACGTCGGTGTCCTCGATGCGCAGGATGAACTTGCCGCCGTGGTGGCGGGCGTAGGCCCAGGAGAAGAGGGCGGTGCGGGCGCCGCCGATGTGGAGGAAGCCGGTGGGGCTGGGGGCGAAACGGGTGCGGACTGGGCGGTTCATGGTGGGCGAGCCGGGGGAAAAGCCGCCATTTTATGTCATGGACCGGATTCGCCCAAAAAGCGGCCCCTGGACAACAGAAAGGGGTGCGTTGCCGCACCCCGCTGACCCCGGCAGGGAATGTTCAGGCGGCCCTGCGCGGTCCCTGCTGGGTGGATTGCTCGGTCTTGAACACGTGGCGCAGATTCTCCCGGAATTCCGGCGTGTCCTGATGCCCGTGCACCGAGCAGGCGTGCTGAACCGCCGCTTCCATGAGCTCCTCATCCGTATCGGCGGAGATGGTGACGGTGCAATGGCGTTCGCTGGGGTATTCCCGGCAGTCGATGAATTTCCTGGCCATGGCGACCTCCGTTGGAAAAATGCAATGTTAATCAAATGGATGGGTGATGAGTTCAACCATCAAAGCTTTCCGGATTTCCCGGGGGGCGGGGTTCCGGAATAAGAACGTTAGACCTTCGGTGCCAACCTGCGTTGCAGAAAGGGCAGCTAGATTTTCTGCAAAAAATTGACCACGACGCCGGGGTTGTGGTTTAATGCGCGCCTCCCAAACGGGCGGCTAGCTCAGCGGTAGAGCACTGCCTTCACACGGCAGGGGTCACAGGTTCGAACCCTGTGCCGCCCACCACCTTAACGGTGAGCAATCAAGGACTTAGGGTTTTGCCCTCGGTCCTTTTTTGTTTTGGGGCCGCGCTTGTCCTGCCGGTTAAAAGGACAGGAAAAGGACAGATTTTGAATCTGCCCTGGCGCTAGATTAGACCATCCCACCGGGTCTTCAATCCCTTAGAGGATGTATTTCCCTCCTACGCGCACCGATGTCCTAGACAGCGATCAAGCCAGCCTTAGGCTGCCGCTGATTACTTCGACGCTTCGATGATGCGCTCCTGCTCCCGCACAAACCGGGAGAGATGGAAGTTCGCGAGCTTGATGTCTTCCGGGGGAAGCAGCTCCTTCTCCTGGGCAAGGAAGGCGGGGAGGGCCTTGGGCTCCAGGACCCAGACCGCCTTGCGGCTTTCCCGGTCGGCTTCAATGAACCAGCCCGGAAACAGGACCACGGGGCGCACCGGATATTTCTTCCCGGTGCTGTCCGAGAGCAGGCCCTTGATCCAGTTCGCCTGGGCTTTCGCCTGGACGACCGGGCTCCGGTCCGGAGTCCGGCCACCTGCCGTGAGGGTCTCGCCTTCGACCCTAATCTCGGGCTTCCCCTGCTTGGGTTTCTTCCAGGTCTTGGTCTCGACGGTGAAGACGCCGGCCGGGCCGATGATGACGTGGTCGACGTTGAAGTCCTGTCCGACGATGTCGTGGAAGACGTAATAGCCCTCGTGGCGCAGTCTCTCCAGGAACTGCCCGACCGCCTTTTCTCCCTCCTCAGCGAGCTTCATCGCCTTGATGCGGGGCCAAACCTTTCTGGCTTGGAAGACAGCGTAGATAGCACCCACGACCGCAATGGCGGTGAAGAACCAGGGGTTCGCGCTGCTGGGAAAGAAGTATCGCCACCATTCCATTACGGCGTACCAGCCAAACATCAGCACGACCAGCATGGGGGCCAACAGCTTGTCGTAGAAAAGGTCGAAACGCTGCTCCCGGATGGACTGCCCGGGATTGCGCAGCGGCTTGTCCCTCAGCGGCGACCGGGTGTCGGGGGAGTTCTGTTGTTTCGTGTAATCCGGGGCATTCATCGCTGTGACCAGTAATCCGCCTTGTCGGAGAAGATTCACCGGATGCCGCCTGGGGAGACGGGGAACCTGTCCCGGATTACAACTCCATGCCGGTTCGAGAACAGAATGCGCCCTGGCGGTGGGTCGCAGAAGGGGCAGAGAAGATCGGCTATTTATTTAGCATACATGGCAATCTCGCTTTCGTCACTTCACGCGCCGCCTGCCAATTGAGCCATGAAATGAGCTGTAGGAAATCTGAGCCACGGCCAATGCGATATGGCTCTTAGCAGGTGTAATCCGCTTATCAAGACCGCGCCACCAACATGATGCTCTGGACCATAGGACGTGGTGGCCGAAGGTATAAGGTTGTTCAGAATTTTCTGAAAAACCTCGTGACTGGACCTGTTTGCCTTACCTGATGGAAACGAATTGTCCCTTTATTGTTTTCCCGAAAAGCCGCGCCCGGCGGGCATTTCAGAAAACGTTGGGGTGAGAAGAGGGTATCGCCACTTGACGTCACGGATATGCTGGCTGCAATAACCAAATAACATAAAAACAAGAGATCGAAAAATGAACGGTCCGATTATCGGCTACGCCGAACTTTCCCTCGTCACCCGACTCCCCGTCGAAGCCCTCAAAGCTCGTGCCTACCGGGGCACGCTGCCCATCACCATCCATCGCATTGGCCGTACCGTCACTGTTGATTTGCACCCAAATCTGACCCGGGGGGGGTGCGGACAAAATCTTGGACTACCTTGGAGGTAGTTCATGTATTCGTACGAAGAGAGAATCCGGGCGGTCAAGCTCTACATCAAACTCGGAAAG
>JAGTRP010000038.1 GCA_018261935.1 Rhodocyclaceae bacterium | reverse complement strand
GGACCCACCCCTTCCCTTCCCGAACAGGACCGTGAAACGAAAGCGCGCCGATGATAGTGAGCAACCCGCTCGCGAAAGTAGGTCACCGCCAGGCACCCCTTACCAGAACCCCTGTCAGTACAGCTGACAGGGGTTTTGTCGTTTGGCGATTACGCCATGATCGGCAATTGCCGCAGCGGCGCCCTTGTGTCCCGCAGCGGCTCCATCGACTGGCTGTGCCTGCCGCACTTTTCGGCCCCTTCCATGTTCGCCGCCCTCCTGGATCGGCGGCGGGGTGGGCGCTTCCTGATCCGGCCCCGGGAAATCCGCGCCATCCAGCGCCGCTACGTCGGGACCAGCGCCGTTCTGGAGACGATTTTCCATTGCGCCGGCGGCGTGGTCCGCTTCACCGACTGCATGCCCAAGACCACCGGCGACCGCCAGCCCCATCGGTTGTTGCGCCTGCTGGAGGGCCTGGCGGGGGAGGTGGAGTGCGATGTGGTCTACCAGCCCCGGCCGGATTACGGGCTGCGGCCCCCCGGCTGGCGCCCCGGGGCCGGGGAGGCTGGCTGTTCCGGGAGGAGCAGGCGGCGGTCCTCCTCCTCTACCGCTATCCTCCGGGCCGGGACTACGACGGGCTCGAGGGCCGGGAAAACCTCTTCGCCGTCTGCAGCTTCTGGCTGGCAGACTACCTGGCCCGCTCGGGGGAAGTGGACCGGGCCATGATCCTTTTCGAGCGGCTCCTCGGGCTGGCCAATGACGTCGGCCTCTATGCCGAGCAGTTCGACACCCGCAACCACCTGGCCCTGGGCAACATCCCCCAGGCTTTCTCCCACTCCGGGGCCATCACCGCCGCCCTCTCCATCGACCAGGCCCTGCGCGGCAGGCCGGGGCACCAGATCGCGGCGTAGAGGGGATTTTCGCCGCCGAGCCCAGGAACCAAAACCGCCCCGGGCAGGGTCGAAATTTCATGGTCCGGATGCCGGCCTCCGGCTGGCATCGACCCATGGCGGGACGGATGGCGGTTTATGGCGGAATGGATGGCGAAGGAGCGCGGAGAGCAGGGGATGCCCGCCCCGTGGCGCTTCTACGAGCGCATGGACCGGCTGCGGCTGCGCCAGGGGGAATGGCTGGATGCCCTCGGCTGGGGGCCGCGGGAAACCCCCTCCCGGGTCCTGCTGCGCGGACCCTGCCTGACCCTGAAAGGCTACCCGGCCGCAGCCGCCGACGGTCCCGTCGTCCTGCTGGTGCCGGCGCCCATCAAGCGGGCCTACATCTGGGACCTCGCTCCCGGGGCCAGCGTCGTCCAGGCCTGCCTGGAGCGCGGCCTGCGGCCCTACGTGGTGCAATGGGAGATGCCCGGGGAGGATGCCGGCCTCGCCGATTACGCCGACCGCTTCCTGCGGGAATGCATCGAGGCCATCGCCGCCGATTGCGGAACTCGCCGGGCCGTTGTCGCCGGCCATTCCCTGGGAGGGATCCTGGCGGCCATCTTTGCCGCCCTCAATCCGGAGCTGGTTGCCGGCCTGGTGCTTCTCGGCGCGCCGCTCCATTTCAGCCCTTCCGCCGAGCAGGGCGCCCTGGGGCCGGTGGTGGAGAGGGCCGGCGGCGTCCGGGAACTTGCCACCCGCCTGCCGCCCCGGGTGCCCGGCTCCCTCATGACCACGGCGGGTTTCGTGGCTTCGCCCATGGCCTTCGGCCGGGAGCGCTGGACCGACTGGTGGCGCAGCCTCCTCAGCCTGGAGGCTATCAAGACCCATATGCAGGTGGAGCGCTGGACCCTGGACGAGCTGCCCCTGGCCGGGCGGCTGGTGGAGGACATTGTCGAGCAACTTTACGGGGCCGATGCCTTCATGGCGGGCACCCTCTCCTGCGGCGGCCGGACCGCGGCGGCAAGCCGGGTGACGGCGCCGCTCCTGGCCGTGGCCCAGCCCCGGTGCCCCGTCGTTCCCCCCGCCGCCGTCCTGCCCTTTGTGGCGGCGGCTGCCAGCCGGGAAAAACGGATGCTGTGGTACGAGGGCGACGTGGGGGTCGCCATCCAACATGTCGGCCTCCTGGTGGGCCACAACGCCCATGCCCGGCTGTGGCCCGAAATCGTGGACTGGATCTACGCCGTCTGGCCCGGGAAATTGGGGTGAGGCCCCCACGGCAGCGACTGAATCTCCCCCCGGGCATCCCATCAAACCGCCAACCGACTGTGCAAGATCCATGAGCATCAAGAATATGGCCAATTTCAGTACTGAACAGGTGATCGGCGTCCGCCACTGGAACCACCGTCTGTTCAGCTTCCGGACCACCCGAGCCCCGGGCCTGCGTTTCGACAACGGCCAGTTCGTCATGATGGGGCTGGAGGTGGACGGCCGGGTCCTGAGCCGGGCCTACAGCGTCGCCAGCCCCAATTACGAGGAGTACCTGGAATTCCTCAGCATCAAGGTGCCCAACGGACCCCTGACTTCCCGCCTGCAGTATCTCGAGGAAGGGGATCAGGTGCTGGTGGGGCGGAAGCCCACCGGGACCCTGGTGATCCACGACCTCCTGCCCGGCAAGCATCTCTACCTGTTTTCCACCGGCACCGGGCTGGCCCCCTTCCTGAGCCTCATCCAGGACCCGGAGGTCTACGAGCGCTTCGAGAAGGTGGTGCTCCTCCACGGCGTGCGCCACGTCTCGGAGCTGGCCTACCGGGAATTCATCACCCGGGAACTGCCCAACAACGAGTTCTTCGGCGACGAGGTGCGACAAAAGCTCATCTACTACCCCACCGTGACCCGGGAGCCCTTCTTCAACCAGGGGCGGGTGACCGATCTGGTGGAGAGCGGCAGGCTCTTCGAGGACATCGACATGCCGCCCATCGATCCTGCCGTCGACCGGGCCATGATCTGCGGCAGCCCCCATGTGCTGCGCGACTGCTGCGCCATGCTGGATCGGCGCGGCTTCAAGCTCTCCCACCATATCGGCCAGCCCGGTGACTACGTCATCGAGCGGGCATTCGTCGAGAAATAGGCGGCGACGATGAATGGCGGGACTGCCCGACAGGAGGTGAGTGCCCATGAAGCCAGCCCGCTTCGGATTCCTCGTCGTCCTGCGTCCCGCCCTCCTTTTGCTCGTTGCCGCCGTGGCCTGGAAGGCCCTGGTGGCCCAGGACGCTAGCCCGGTGGCCATCAGCCTGACCTCCCCGGCCTTCGGCAACGACGGTGCCATTCCCGACGTCCACACCTGCACCGGCCAGGACGTTTCGCCGCCCCTGGCCTGGGGGGAACTGCCGGCGGGAACCCGCAGCCTGGTGTTCATCCTGGATGACCCGGATGCCCCCGACCCGGCGGCTCCCCAGCGCACCTGGGTGCACTGGGTGCTGTACAACATCCCTCCCAGCGCCACCGGGCTGCCGGCCGGCGTCGCCGCCCGGGACCTGCCGGTCGGCACGGGGCAGGGATTGAACGACTGGAAGCGCACCGGCTACGGCGGCCCCTGTCCCCCCATCGGGCGGCATCGCTACTTCCACAAGCTCTATGCCCTGGATACCGTGCTGCCCGACCTCGGCACGCCCACCAAGGCGGCCCTGGAAAAGGCCATGCAGGGCCACATCCTGGGCCAGGGCCAGCTGGTCGGCACCTACCAGAAGCCCTAGGAGAAAACGGTGGCGACGGTGCTTCCCGATCCCGCTTCGAAGCGCCTCCTCCTCAGCTGCCTGCTCCTGTCGTGTCCGCCGGTCTTCGCCCAAGCCACGGACTTCAAGACCCTGTGCGAGGAGCAGTTGCCAGCCCCGTCCCTCCAGGTGAAGCGGGCGGAAAGCGGCCACAGCATTGACCGGCACCTGTCGTACCGGGAGCTCACCGGCATGGGGGCCGGACTCCTTCGCCACGGCAAGCAGAATGTCCTCGGCATCACCCGGGCCGAGACCTCGACGACGGTGGAGGTCAAGATGGCCCGCCTGGAGCACAAGGAGAGCGGCCAGGAGTGCGTCAGCCCCCAGGTGGTGGTGAATATCCTGTACAAGCCCATCGAGGTCTTCATCGGCCGGGAATTCCCGCCGGATACCTGCGCCTACCGGGAAATCCTGCTCCACGAGATGCGCCACGTCCATGCCTACCAGGACCATCTTCCCCAGGTCCAGGCAGCGCTGCGGATCAAGCTCGGCCGCCTGTTCAGCGACCGCATCATCTACGGCCAGCCGGGGGGGCCGGAAGAGAAGCTGAAGGCGGATATCCACAAGCGCTGGCTGCCGGTGGTGGATAACGAGATCCGCAAGGTGGACGCCGCCCAAGCCGAGATCGACTCGGCGGCTGAGTACAACCGCATGGAAAAGGTCTGCGACGGGGAAGTCCAGCGGCTCATGGAGCCGGGGGACTGAACCCTATTTCCGGAGCACCGTCTCGGCGGCCCCGGCCAGGTCGGCGGCCTGCATGAGCCCGAGCTTCCTGGCGACCATCCGGCCCTGGCGGTCGATGACCACGGTGAAGGGCAGGCCCGCCTTGCTGTTGCCGAGGGCCTGCATGAGGGGAATGCCCTGTTCCTTGGCGAGCAGCACCGGGTAATCCATATCGTAGGCCCTGGCGAATTCCCGCACCGCTTCGGGCTTGTCCTCGATGCCGATGCCTATGACCTCCAGCCCCTCTTTCCGGTAGGCGTTGCGCAGCTTCTGCAGGGCCGGGATTTCCTGCCGGCAGGGTCCGCACCAGCGGGCCCAGAAATTGACGATAAGAGGCTTGCCGCGGAATTTTTCCAGGGCTACCGGCGTGTCCTCCGGGTCGGACAGTGTGGCGGCGAAAAGCGGGGCTGAGGAAGGCAATTCCTCGGCTGCGCAGGAAAGGGCGGCAAGGGCCAGCAGCAGGGGGGCGAGGCTTTTCATCAGGGCAGGTCGCCGCGGCGGAAGAGGAAATAGCCGAGGCTGGCGCTGCCGACGCCGAGGCAGGCCGGGTAGGCGAGGGCGAAGGCCTTGTAGCCGGCGACTCCGAAGAGATCCAGGATGACGTAGGCCGAGGGGCCGAGGACGATCAGCTGGGGATCGAAGAGGGCCAGGGCGGCGGTACGGAAAACCTGCAGGGGATTGGCCAGCGCCAGGGTGACGGCCAGTTCCGGCGCCACCTTGCCCTGGATCATGACGCCCAGGAGGATGAGGTCGAGGAAGAGGAGCAGCCCCAGCCAGACCAGGAAGGCGGCGCCCTGGGCGAGGTCGGTGGTGCGGGCGACGGCGGAGATCAGCATGCCGATGCCCAGGAAGCACAGGGCCATGACCGCCAGCAGGGCGGTGTAGTAGCCGAACATGCTCCAGGGCACCTCGATGCCCCGGACGGTGGCCCAGGCGGTGGCGGCCAGCATGGCCAGGAAGACGGGGGCGAAGACGACGATGTAGCGCCCCAGGATCTTGCCCCAGAACCAGGAGGACAGGGACACCGGCAGGGACAGGAGGTACTCGAAGACCCCCGCCTCCCGGTCCCCGGCCACCGAGCGCACGGTGGTGATGAGAACGAAGATGGGCAGGATGGCCATGGTGAGCTGGATGTAGGTGACCAGGAGGCGGGAGAGGCCGATGAAGCCCAGGACCCGGGATTCGGTGAGGCCGAAGACAAAGAGCAGCGCCACGATGCCGCCGAAGACCAGGGTGTAGATCTGGAACCAGCGGGCCCGCAGGGATTCGACGATATCCAGTTTGGCGGTGAGCCAGAGTTGCCGCATCATTTGCCCCTCAGGAGAATGTGCTCGCGCATTTCCGGGAAATCCAGGCTGCCCGCCTGGGGCAGGGGAAAGGCTGCGTAGTTGTAGGCCATGGGGGAAGTCTTGCCGCTCACGTACCGGGCTTTCCTGGCGTCGAGCCAGGCGACGCCGTCGCCGCGGCTGCCGGCATCGGCCACCCAGATGCGGGGGTCCGTGTTCCAGGGCTGCGCCTTGAGCCAGAAGGCGACGCAGCCGATGTCATCGAACTTGAAGACCTCGTCCTTGGGCCCGCCCCGGACCTCGGCGGCGAAGCGGCGGTCGGAGATGACCATGCGGCAGCGGGTGCAGGTGTCCCGGTCCCAATGGATTTCGGCCATGCCCTCCGGCCAGGCGGATTTGGCGCAGGCGGAAAGGGCAGTGGCCAGCGGTGTCAGGGCGAAGCCGCTGGCACCGAGGCGGACGAGGAAGGCGCGGCGGTCCATGGTCAGGTCTGGGCCTCGGTGAGGGAAATGTCGCTGATGAGGGCCACGTAGCGAGCCACCATGCCGTGGAAGCGCAGGCGGTCGGGGCCGGCCACCCGGCCCTCCCAGACCAGGCCGTCGCCCTGGTCGGCGAAATTCCAGACGCCGATGGCCTTGGCGAAGGCGGGCTCGAAGCGCTTGACCACGATGCGGCAATCCAGCACCCCGGCGAGGGACACGTCGTCCGCCACCTTGTCGTCCAGGACCACCTTGCCCAGGTCCAGCTCGACCACCCGGTTCACCAGGGTCGAGACCTCGTTCAGTCGGTGGCTGGAGATGATCATGGTGGCGTCTTCCTGGCGCTCGGCCAGGAGTTCGAAGAAGATCTTGCGGGCTTCCGGGTCCAGGTTGGCCGCCGGCTCGTCCATGACGAGCACCTTGGCATCGCGGCCGAGGGCGATGGCGATGAGGAGCTTCTGCTTCATGCCCCCGGAGAGGCGCACGAACTGGCGGCTCGCCACCGAGTCCACGTCGAGGCCGAGGCGCTTGGCGAGGCCGTGGATGCGCCGGGGATCGGTGCCGCACAGGGAAGCCGAGAAATCGATGAGCTGGCCCACCGGCATCTTGAGGGGCGGCGGCAGCTGGGGGACGAAGCCGATGCTGCCCAGCACCCGGGTACGGTGGTGGCGGGGATCGAGGCCGTCGATGGTCACCAGCCCGTCATGGGTGTATTCCCCCAGGAGGCAGCGGATGAGGGTGGTCTTGCCGGCACCGTTGGAGCCGATCAGGGCGACCCGCTCCCCGAGGCCGATGTCGAGGCTGATGCCGTCGAGGACGCGGGCGCGGCGGAAGGTCTTGGCGACGTTCTGGAAGCGAATCATGGGGCCGATTATAGGGTTATGACATTAGCCGGCTGTAATCTGGATCAAAAATCAGAGGAGCCTGGAGAGACCCTTCACCTCGTAGCCCAGCGCCCCGGTGGGGCAGACATCGATGCAAAGACCGCAGCGGGTGCAGTCGGGGCCGAGGCCCATGTTCATGTCGGTGGCCCGGCCCTTGACGGTCACGTCCAGGACGTGGGGTACCAGGCAGACCTTGCGGCAGTCCCCCTCGTGGAAGCAGTGCTCGACCCGGAAGGAGACCTGGAGGGGCGAGATGGCGCCGACGGCGCCGTAGGTCAGGCCGATGGGGCAGACATAGCGGCACCAGGCGCGGCGGGAATAGACCACCTCGAAGACCAGGAGCAGGAAGACCCAGCCCAGGGCCAGTCCGGGGCCGTAGATGAGGGCCCGGGAGAGGATGCCGGTGGGGGAGAGGGTCTCGAAAACGGTGTAGCCGGTGACGATGGCCATGAGGCCGAAGAGGACCCAGAAGACGGTGCGGGTCAGCCGGTGGAACTCGTGGTCGGTGACCCGCTTCTTCTCCACCAGCTTGAGGTGGAGCATTTCGGCCAGTTCCGAGAGCAGGTGGTAGGGGCACACCCAGGAACAGAAGGAGCGTCCCCCCAGCAGCACCCAGAGCAGGAAGACGGTGAAGGTGCCGATGAAGAGGTTCACGATGATGTGCTTGTGGGCCAGCATCACCTGCAGGGCGGAATTGAGGTCGATGAGGTGGAAGCCGACGAAGCGCGAGGCGGTGAGCGACCCTTCCAGCATCTGGATGTCGAGCCAGAAGGAAAGGACGAACAGCAGATTGACGGCAATGAGCACCGCCCAGCGCCGGTTGCGCCACTCGTGGCTGGGACGGTGGCTGGCCCGGGTATGGAGCTTCTCCTGGACGAAGCGGTCCTTGTCCTGGTATTTCAGGGTCATGGTCTGGCGGACGGCCTCGGAGACCTGCTCCGGCTTCTTCGGGTCACGGCCCAGCATGACCATGAAGGTTTCGGTGAATCGGCTCATGTTCATGCCTTCCAGGGGGCCTGGGCATCCACCACGATGGCGGCGGGTTCCGTCGGACAGATCATTTCGCAGACGCCGCAGCCGACGCAGGGCTCCAGCACCACCGGGGTCATGCGCTCCTGGCCGTCCGGGCCCTTCACAGGCCGCAGCTCGATGGCGTTCTTCACCGGGCATTCCCGCACGCAGAGGTCGCAGAGGGGCAGGTCGTAGGGATGTTCGGCGATCCGGATGGGCTTCCAGCGATCCACCTCCATGTAGCGCATGCGGCCCTTGAAGGCCTCGCCCCGAACCTGCCCCTTGAAGCCTTTGCCCTGGACCGCCAGGCAGGATTCAGGGTGGGCCAGGCGGGCAACGCCGATGCGCTCCTTGAGGTTCAGGGTGTTTTCCGGGTCCTTTTCCTTGGCCTTCAGGATGGGGAGGGCGGCCAGCCGGGCGCCGTCGCGCACGCCCAGGGAATGGGGCTTCTTATAGGTGAGGGCGCCGGTGGGGCAGGCCAGGATGCATTGCACGGCGTCGCAAGAGAAGTCGCAGGCCTGGCGGCGGGCATCGATCATGGGGACGCCGACACCGAAGCCGTCATCCAGGTCCCCGAGCTTGATGGCCTGCACCGGGCAAACCTGGACGCACTGGCCGCATTTGATGCAGGACGACAGGAAGTCGCTCTCGTCGAGGGCGCCGGGAGGGCGGAGACGAACGCCGCCGGCTCGGGTGGTTGGGATGTAGCCCAGCAGGGCGAGGCCGATGACGCCGCCGGCCAGGCCGACCGAGCGCAGGAACTTGCGCCGCGCCTTCCGGGCCCGGTCCAGGGGAACGCCGTCGGAGGAACGGTCTGCGCTCATGATGGGGTGGCCATGATCGGTTTGTTGAAACGGGGGGCAGCGTCCCGCAGCTGCATCTCCGGCAGGGAGAAGGGCGCCAGGCGCTCCAGGAAATCCAGCAGTTCGAGGACCGGCGCCGTCTTGAAGAACTGGGCGGCGGGCTGCTCCATCCAGATCTGGTCGGCGTATGAATATTGTTCGTGGGGCGTGTCGCCGATGCCGTCGCCGTTGCGGTCGAAGCCCTGGTAGTCGGCGAAATAGTTGCTGCGCCATTCGTTCAGCACGGCCTTGCCCCGGCCGGCCTGGACGACGTCGGTGAGGTTGCCCTCGAAAACATTGTCGGTGAGCACGTTGCCCCCCAGTTCGCTGGTGAAGCGCACGGCGATGCCGTTGTAGGCAAAGCGGTTGCCCTTGAAGCGGATGGTGGTTCCGGGCTCGAAGGGTGAAAGGTCGGAACCGACACCCACCGCGCAGTAGATCACCTCGTTGTTGTCGATGTCGGAGTCGCTCGACTCCTTGAAGCCCAGGGCCATGCCGGCGGCGCCGGTGGCGTGGGAGATGATGTTGTTGCGCACCGTGATGCGCTCGGTGTACATGAGATAGACGCCGACGGCGTTGTCGTAGAAGGAATTGCCCTCCACCAGGTTGTCCTTGGCGAACATGAAGTGGATGGAGTACCGGCTGCGCTTGCCGATGTTGCCGCGATAGACGTTGTGGTTGGAATACCAAGCCACCATGTCCCGGGAATCGACGACTTCGTTACGCTCGATCAGGTTGCCGTTGCTGTACCACAGCCGCAGGCCGTCGCCCCGCACCCCGAGCTCCCGGTCCTTGGAGCGGATGCGGTTGGCGACCAGAGTGTTGTCGTTGGATTGCTTGAGGTCGATGCCGAAGAGGCAGTCGGCAATGTCCAGGCCCTCGATCAGGTTATGGTCGCCCCGCACGTTGAGGCAGGCATCGTCGCTGTCGTGGGAGTCGCCGGAGCCCTGCAGCCGGAGGCCGCGCAGGGTGGCGCCCTTGGCCTCCAGGACGAAAACGGTGCCGCGGCCGCCGCCGTCGATGGTGACCGCACCGCCCCCTTCGATGACTAGGGGCTTGTCCACCAGGACCGGGCCGGCGTAGAGGCCGGGCGGGGGCTTCAGCACCGAACCGGGCGGAGCCTCATCCACCAGGGTCTGGAACCAGGGGATATCGGTGCGGTTCGGTGCCGCCGGCCGTTGGGATTTTTCCGAGGAATTGCCCCAGTGGGCCTCCAGGTTGGGCTTGCCCATGCCTTCCAGGGAGGCTGAAGCGGCCACGGTGGCGATCCCGATCCCGAGGGCGACGCCGGCGAGGGCGAGGGGCTGGCGCAGGCGGTACAGCATGGCCCTATTCGGCCTCACCCTGCCGCAGCTGCTTGCGGCGGATGAGCAGCGCCAGCATCAGGCACAGGAAGACCACCACCAGGAGGCCGTAGCCCCAGTAGGGGTAGGAATAGGTGGAGAACTGGGCCACCTTGCCCTCGCCGAAGACCGTGGGCATGAAGGGCTTCACCGTGAAGGCGCCCCAGGGATGCAGGTTGTGGCCGAAGAACCACAGCCAGCCCGAATAGGTCATGACGAAGAAGACGGGCAAGAGGGCCGGCACCAGGGCCAGCAGCAGCTGGAAGGGGCGGAACCTGGCGGCTCCGGCGATCACCACGGCCATGGCGGCGATGAGGCCGAAGATGACGACGTGGGAAACGGTGCGCACGTTGTCGCCCCAGTGCCTGATCTTCTCCGGTTCCTTGAAGAAGGTGCCGGCTTCGTTCACGTAAGCCTGGATGTGGGATTCGAGATGGCCGAAGACGTACTGGTCCACCAGCATCCAGGCGGCAATGGCGGCAAAGCCGGCGGAGAGGACGGCGAGGCGCGGCTTCCTGCGGGGGATGACGAAGGCCACCATCATGACCGCGAAGAAGCCGAAGAAGAATTTGGCCAAGGGCTTTTCCACCGGGGCGCCGGTGGCGATGGGGAACATGCCCACGTAGTGGTTGATGGTGTTCATCTCATGAACGCAGTCCAGGCCTTCGGCGCCCTTGTCCACGTCCTTCTTGGCATCGGTGACGGGGTTGTAGCGCTCGTCGTCGGCCGACAGGTCCTTCTGGATAATCTCGTTGGCCATGCGGGAGCCCTTGCCGGCGACTGTGCAGCCGTTATAGACGCCATCGAAATGGAAATGGATGCGGATACCGTCCGGGAAGGCGTCCTTGGGGTAGTTGGGGGCGGTCAGGGAAACCCACCAGATGGGCGCGAAATAGGAGGCCACGAGGGCGACCAGGGCGACGAAGGTGAGCCCGGCCACGAGGGTGTTCTGGTTTTTCCGATCCTGCATTCTGCGGCTCTCTATCTTGTTGTCCGGGGAGGGCCGTCCGCCTGGGACGGACGGCCGATGCTGCGGGTTTTACTTCTTCTTGGCCGGGCCGGCCTTGCACATGGAGCCGGGCATGACCAGGCTGGCCTGGTAGGCGGAGATGGCCACGAGTTGATCATTGTCATATTTCTTGATGATCTTGACCATATCCGGATTGGCGTTGCGGCGCTTGCCGTCGCGGATTTCGGTCATTTGGCGCAGCAGGTACTTGTAGTGCTGGCCGGCGATCACCGGGAAGAACTTCTCCTTGTTGCCTTCGCCGTTCTTGCCGTGGCATTCCTTGCATTCCTTCTCGAACAGTTCCTTACCCTTGGAAACCTGGATGCTGGCGTCCGAACCCTCGTAGGTGCCATGGTTGGAGGGAATGCACAGGCCGTTGATGTAAAGGGCGACGTCGGCCAGTTCCTGGGGATCGGTCAGGGTGGCGGCGAAGGGATACATGGTGGGGTTGTCCCGCAGCCCGGCGCGGATGTCGGCGATCTGCTTGATCAGCACGGTGGAGTGCTGGCCGGCCAGCTGCGGGAAGGTGCCGTCCGGACGGCCGGCGCCGGAGGGCAGGTGGCAGGCGCCGCAGACCTCGTAGGCTTCCTTGCCGTTCTTCGCATCGCCCTTTTTGTGGAGGGCCTCGATCTTCTCGCCTTCCTGGGCATTCCATTTGTAGTCCTTGCCTTCGATGCCGGACTGGTGGGGAGCCGGAGGGCCGGCGAAGGCGACGCCGGCGGATAGCAGGCCGATGAGCAGAAGGGATGCTTTCATGGTTGGATTTCCTCGTGCAGTAGGTTGGGGCCGGTGATGGAAGAAATCCTGCTCGGACGTGTATCAGCAATCATTGATATGTGTCAGAGAAGGGAACAACTGCCTTCCACCCACCGATCGGGGGATTATTTCAGTTTGGAAACGTAGGCCGCCAATTCCTTGATATCGGCCTCCGACACGATTTCCATGACGCCCTTCATGGCGGCGCTGTTGCCGTTGGCGCGGACGCCGCTCTTGATGTCCAGCATCTGGCGCTCTATGTACTTGGCGTTCTGGCCGGCGATCTTGGGATAGTCCGGCATCAGGGGCTTGTCACCCTTGGGGCCGTGGCAGGCGACGCAGGTCTTCTCGCCATAGAGCTTGGCGCCGTCGGCAAGAGCGGGGAGAGAAACGGCCAGGGCCGTGGCGGCGAGAAAAAACGGGACTGCTTTCATCGGGGCATCCTCCATTGTTCGTAAGGGCGAGGGAGATTGTCCTAATCTCCCTCTTTCATTCCTTAAGTCAGATCAATTCATGCATTTTCACTTAGTCTTTTTAGCGCCGTTCTGTTCGAGGTAGGTTTTGGCGCGGAGGCCGAGGTCGGCGGCCTTGACCTGGTACTGCCAGACCTGTTCAGCCCAGAGGTTGGCCTGTTCCCAATCCTTCTTGGTGGCGGCGGCCTCGTGCTTTTCCTTGGCGCCCTTGATCTTGCCGAGCTGGTCGGTGGCGTCATCGACCATGGCGACCACGTCGGGGAAGTCCTTGAAGTT
>JAGTRP010000011.1 GCA_018261935.1 Rhodocyclaceae bacterium | reverse complement strand
ATCCCTCTGGATCGGCATGCAGCGGATCAGGGATTTCGTCCAGGGGATGGAGTTCATGAAGAAAACTCATGCTTTATGAGTTGTGTGGAATCGTATGGGTTCGGGGACGTAGCGATACGCGCAATAGTTAGCCGTCTCGGCTCGACCCAAAGCGGAACTAAGATTTTCCTGGAAGCAGACGTTGAATTAAGGCAGAGGAACTCTTAGTGCGAGCAGGACGCTAACCTTTCATTTTCCGGTCAACTTTTCGGTCATTAACTGTCCTGTGCGCGCGTCTTCAATCCAGACAACCGAACCTTCCTTCGTTAAATTACCTTTAACTAGATACTCGCCTCCTGAAAGAGGAGTGAAATCAGTGATGCCTTCAACGGAGAAAAACGTCCCTGCAAGCTGGCTTGCTATAGCGTGGATCGGTGCTCCTGTTGAATGGCCTGCCTTGATTTTCACTTTCATCGGTCTTGCCGGTATCGGTCGAGATACAAATTTGGGTGTAAGGGCAAAGCCTTGGCCGTAGCTTGCACGTGCGCTGGCGCCAAAACTATTCTCAATGGGATTGCCATCCACCTCCATGAGCACAAATACTTGGCCCTTGGAACCGTTTTCGCTAAAACCCGTATCTGAAATTACTGCGACTGCTCCCGCATAACCATCAGGCACTGGCTTATAAGTTGCACATCCGTGCATGAGCGATGCAATAAAGATACAAGTAAGGGTCAGACTGGCTTTGTGCATAAATGTCCTGCCTGTCAAGATTTTCAGATTTCATTCGCCTAAGGTCTTTATGCTGATTTTCCCAGTTGGCCCATTGCGAACAAATAACGATCTTGAAGCCCTATCGCTACTTCGCCACGATAGACCTGTCGCATCTTTAGTATCAATTAAGATCGCGTACTTAGCATCGTTGGGGACTTTCACCAAGGCTTCTGCCCAAGAACCCCGCCAACCAGAATCAGTCTCGTAGTGCGGTAGTATGATTTCGATAGACCTGTACGCACTGTCAACAAATTGAACTGATGGAACCATGACATGACCCGCGGGATTCCAAACCATATTTACAGGAACCGTAGTCACGACTAGGAACCGGTTCGCCCCAGTAGGTAGCTCATAAGCAGCAAAAAAACTCTTTTGTCCGCCAAACTCGAATGCAGGAGAGGAGGGTGAAATCACTGCGCTTATTTCGACGCCGCGCTGCAGCTTCTCATACTGAATGTCTTTGTAGGACGCACAACAGAGCTGGGCATGATCCAATGCCTGACGGTGTAGCGGAGGAAGAAAAGTACCGGTTTCATTAAGTGGCCCTGTTGCACAGCCAGTCATTACCAATGCCAACGCAGCAAAGAGAATTTGTCTCATAACGTATTAGGGTCTGAATCGCGAATCATAAGTGCGGATAATATATGCCTTCCATATAAAACTGCTACGCTCGCATCGTGCCCCAATTGAAAATGCATAGCAACTGCGAAGTTCCGCTCCTGGCCGAACGCGGCGCACAACGCGAAATAACCAAGAATTACGGGTAGCCAGGCGTCGCTTTCCCGCCTGGGGCAGCAACTGAGGCCCCCGTTGGGCCGATACCTGCCTCCACTGCAGCCATGGAGCGGTTTCCTCCGACACCGCCACCCGTCGGCTGCCGGGGCAACTACTGTCTTCCCCCCAACCCGCCCGGCGGACCGGGAACATTCCCTCCGCCCCCAGTGTCTCGGCTGTGAGGCATCCCGGCCTGGGTCCAGGCCCCCTGCGGTGCCCGGCCCTTGCATTGGAGTTTCCGGACCATGGTCCCCCCGTCCGCGCCGGCCCTGTGGCCGCTCGGCATCTACTTCCTGTTGGTGCTGCTCCTGGTCGCCGGCCTCATGCTCGCCTCCCATTTCCTGGGGGACCGCCGGCCGGCGCGGCGCCTGGAGGAGCCCTTCGAATCGGGGGTCGTCGGCCTCGGCTTCGGGCATTTCCGCGTCAGCATCGGCTTCTACCTGGTGGCCATGTTCTTCGTCATTTTCGATCTCGAGGCCGTCTTCCTCTTCGCCTGGGCCATCGCCCTGCGGGAGGCCGGCTGGCAGGGCTTCGCCGAGGCGCTGGTCTTCATCGCCATCCTGGCCGCGGTCCTGATCTACCTGTGGCGCGACGGCGGGCTGGACTGGGGGCCAACCCGGCGGAAGCGCGGAGGAGCCCCGGATGCGCTATGAGATCGAACGGGCCGGGCAACCGGGGCGCGATCCCCCGGCCATGGAGGAGACGATGCGCCGCAACGTCCTCCTCGCCAAGCTGCAGGACCTCATCGCCTGGGGCCGCAAGAATTCCGTCTGGCCCTACAACTTCGGCCTCTCCTGCTGCTACGTGGAGATGGCCACCAGCTTCACCAGCAAGTACGACATCGCCCGCTTCGGCTCGGAGGTGATCCGGGCCACCCCCCGGGAAGCCGACCTCATCGTCGTCTCCGGCACCGTGTTCATGAAGATGGCGCCGGTGCTGCGCCGCCTCTACGAGCAGATGCTGGAGCCGCGCTGGGTCATCTCCATGGGCTCCTGCGCCAACTCGGGCGGCATGTACGACATCTACAGCGTGGTCCAGGGGGTGGACAAGATCCTGCCGGTGGACGTCTACGTGCCCGGCTGCCCGCCCCGGCCGGACGCCTTCCTGGAGGGTCTGATGCTGCTGCAGGAAGCCATCGGCCGGGAACGTCGCCCCCTGAGCTGGCGCATCGGCCCCCAGGGCGTGGAGCGGCCGGAGCCCCCCAGCCGGCGCGATGAAAAACAGGCGGCCCGATCCCGGCAGGATGTCCTGCCCGGGCCGGACCAGGTCTAGGCGAGGCCACCGGCATGCAGGCGGAAGCCCTCCAGGAACTCGGCCAGCGCTTCAGCCACGCCATCCTCGCCCGGCAGCCGACAGCCGACGACATCCCCACCCTGTGGGTGCGGCCGACCGCCCTGGTGGACATGCTGCAAGCCCTGAAGGCGGAGGGCTACGCCATGCTCTACGACCTCACCGTGATCGACGAGCGGGAGCGGGCCCGGCGCCCCGCCGCCGCGCCGGAGAGCGACTTCACCGCCGTCTACCATCTGCTTTCCTTCGAGCGCAACGACGACATCCGCCTCAAGGTCCCCCTGCCGGGGGCCGCGCCAGTCCTGCCCAGCGTCACCTCCCTGTGGGCCAATGCCAACTGGTACGAGCGGGAGGCCTGGGACATGTTCGGCGTCGATTTCGAGGGCCACCCGGGGCTGCGGCGCATTCTCATGCCCCCCACCTGGGAGGGCCATCCCCTCCGGAAGGACCACTACGCCCGAGCCACCGAAGTCGAGCCCTACCGCCTGCCGGAGGAGAAGGAAGCCGCCGAGCAGGAGGCCCTGCGCTTCGACCCGGCGGCCTGGGGGATGGAGCGCCAGAGCGCCGACGCCGACTTCATCTTCCTCAACCTGGGGCCCAACCACCCCAGCACCCACGGCGTCTTCCGCATCGTGCTGCAACTCGACGGGGAGCGCATCGTGGATGCGGTGCCGGACATCGGCTACCACCACCGGGGGGCCGAGAAAATGGGGGAGCGCCAGACCTGGCACACCTACATCCCCTACACCGACCGCATCGACTACCTGGGCGGGGTGATGAACAACCTGCCCTACGTCATGGCGGTGGAGAAGCTGGCGGGGATCGTCGTGCCGGAGCGGGTGCGGGTCATCCGCATCATGCTCTGCGAGCTCTTCCGCATCGCCAGCCACCTGGTGTTCTACGGCACCTTCGCCCAGGACCTGGGCGCCCTGTCGCCGGTGTTCTACATG
The DNA here is from genome assembly GCA_018261935.1 of Rhodocyclaceae bacterium. Classification (GTDB taxonomy): domain Bacteria; phylum Pseudomonadota; class Gammaproteobacteria; order Burkholderiales; family Rhodocyclaceae; genus JAGTRP01. Next base: position 113,463 of record JAGTRP010000011.1, on the reverse strand, counting down.
TTCACCGACCGGGAGCGGGTGTTCGACATCGTCGAGGCCATCTGCGGCGGCCGCATGCACCCCTCCTGGTTCCGCATCGGCGGGGTGGCCCAGGACCTGCCCCAGGGGTGGGACCGGCTGGTGCGGGATTTTGTGGCCTACCTGCCGCCCCGCCTGGACGAATACCAGCGCCTCGTCCTCGACAACGCCATCGTCAAGGACCGCACCCGGGACATCGGCGCCTACGGCCCGGCGGAGGCCATCGAGTGGGGCGTCACCGGCCCCAACCTGCGGGCCACCGGCTACGACTGGGATTTCCGCAAGCGCCGGCCCTACGGCGGCTACGACCAGTTCGACTTCGAGATTCCCCTGGGCAGCCACGGCGACTGCTACGACCGCTGCCTGGTGCGGGCCGAGGAGCTGCGCCAGAGCCTGCGCATCGTCCGCCAGTGCCTGGAGAACATGCCGGAAGGCCCCTACAAGGCCGACCACCCGCTCACCACCCCGCCCCGGAAGGAGAAGACCCTCCAGGATATCGAAACCCTCATCGCCCATTTCATCGGGGTGAGCTGGGGCCCGGCCATCCCGGCCGGGGAAGCCTTCGTCGGGGTCGAGGCCACCAAGGGCAGCAACGGCTACTACCTGATCAGCGACGGCGGCACCCAGCCCTACCGGGTGCGCATCCGCACCCCCTCCTTCCCGCACCTGCAGATGATCCCCTTCCTCTGCCGCGGGCTCTTCATCGCCGACCTGATCGCCATCCTGGGCAGCATCGACTTCGTCATGGCGGACGTGGATCGCTGATTGGAGTGCACTCATGCTGAGCCCCGAGGAAATCCGCGCCATCGAAGAGGAGGCTCCCCGCTACCGGGACCGCCAGGCCCTCGGCATCGAGGCCCTCAAGATCGTGCAGCGCCACCGGGGCTGGATCCCGGACGAGGCTCTGGCCGCCGTCGCCGACTACCTGGGCCTCCCCCGGGAGCACCTGGAGGGCGTCGCCACCTTCTACAACCTCCTCTTCCGGAAGCCGGTGGGCCGCCATATCATCCGCCTGTGCGACAGCGTCAGCTGCTGGCTCACCGGCCAGGAGACGGTCTGCCGGGCCCTGTGCGGGGAGCACGGCCTCACCATGGGCGGCACCACGGCGGACGGTCGCTTCACCCTGGTGACGGTGCCCTGCCTGGGGGCCTGCGACCGGGGGCCGGTGATGCTGGTGGACGAGGACCTGGTGGGGCCGCTCCAGCCGGAGAGCCTGGGGCCCATCCTGGGACGGTACGAATAAGCCATGGAACGCCCCCTGACCCAAAACATCCGCCCCGACGGCCAGACGGTGGATATCGCCGCCTACGAGCAGGCCGGCGGCTACCTGGGCCTGCGCCAGGCCATCGGCTCCCTGGCCCCGGCGGAGGTGACCCGGATCGTCACCGATTCCGGCCTGCGGGGCCGGGGCGGCGCCGGCTTCCCCACCGGCAGCAAGTGGAGCTTCGTGCCCATGGGGGACGATGCGCCGCGGCCGAAGTACCTGGTGGCCAATGCCGACGAAATGGAGCCCGGCACCTTCAAGGACCGCCTCCTCATGGAAGGGGACCCCCACCAGCTCATCGAGGGCATGGCCATCGCCGCCTATGCCATCCAGGCGGAGGTGGCCTACGTCTTCGTCCGGGGCGAGTACGTCCTACCGGCCCGGCGGCTGCAGCAGGCCATCGCCGAGGCCGAAGGCCGGGGCTACCTGGGGAACAACATCCTGGGCAGCGGCTATTCCCTGGCGCTGCATGTCCACACCAGCGCCGGGCGCTACATCTGCGGCGAAGAGACGGCGCTCCTGAATGCCCTCGAAGGCCGGCGCGCCATCCCCCGGGCCAAGCCGCCCTTCCCCCAGGCGAGCGGCCTGTGGGGCCAGCCGACGGTGGTGAACAACGTCGAGACCCTGTGCAACCTGCCCCACATCCTGGCCCGGGGCGCCGACTGGTTCAAATCCCTATCCCGCACCGGGGTGAGCGGCACCAAGATCTACGGCGCCAGCGGCCGGGTGATGCGCCCCGGCGCCTGGGAACTGCCCATGGGCACCTCCCTGCGGGAAATCCTCGAGGAGCACGCCGGCGGCATGCGGGGCGGCCTGCGCCTGCGGGGCGTCCTCCCCGGCGGGGCGTCCACCGACTTCCTGGTGGAGGAGCACCTGGACACCCCCATGGACTTCGAGGCAGTCGCCGCCGCCGGCAGCCGCCTGGGCACCGGCACCATGATCGTCCTCGACGACCGCACCTGCCCGGTGGCCATGCTCCGCAACCTGGAGCACTTCTTCGCCCAGGAATCCTGCGGCTGGTGCACGCCCTGCCGGGACGGGCTGCCCTGGGTCGAATCCATCCTGGACGACATCGAGGAAGGCCGGGGACGCCCGGAGGACCTGGACCTCCTCGACCTCCACACCCATCTGTTGGGGCCGGGCAAGACCTTCTGCGCCCACGCCCCCGGGGCCATGGAGCCGCTCCAGAGCGCCCTCAAGTATTTCCGGGAGGACTTCGAGCGCCATATCCGCGACCACCGCTGCCCCTGGCGAGCATCATGAGCCTTTACATCGACCGCGCCGAATACCCCGCCCAGCCGGACAAGAACCTTCTGGAGGTCTGCCTTTCCCTGGGGCTGGACCTGCCCTATTTCTGCTGGCATCCGGCCCTGGGCTCGGTCGGCGCCTGCCGCCAGTGCGCGGTGAAGCAGTTCAAGGACGAGAACGACCAGCGGGGCCGCCTGGTCATGGCCTGCATGACCCCGGCTGCCGAGGGCACCCGCATCTCGGTGGACGACCCCGAGGCCAGGGCCTTCCGGGCCCAGGTCATCGAATGGCTGATGACCAACCATCCCCACGACTGCCCGGTGTGCGACGAGGGGGGCGAGTGCCACCTCCAGGACATGACGGTGATGACCGGCCACACCTACCGCCGCTGCCGGGCCGCCAAGCGCACCTTCCGCAACCAGTACCTGGGGCCCTTCGTCAATCACGAGATGAACCGCTGCATCACCTGCTACCGATGCGTGCGCTTCTACCGGGACTACGCCGGCGGCGACGACCTGGAGGCCCAGGCCTCCCGGAACCGGGTCTATTTCGGCCGCGCCGCCGACGGCACCCTGGAAAGCGAGTTCAGCGGCAACCTGGTGGAGGTCTGCCCCACCGGCGTGTTCACCGACGCCACCCTGAAGCAGCATTACACCCGCAAGTGGGACCTCCAGAACGGCCCTTCCCTCTGCCCCCACTGCGCCCTCGGCTGCAACACCTTGATCGGCGAGCGCTACGGCGAGCCCCGGCGGGTGCTCAACCGCTACCACCACGACATCAACGGCTATTTCCTCTGCGACCGGGGCCGCTACGGCTACGGCTTCATGACCGCCCCCAGCCGGCTCTCCGCCCCCCTGCTGCGCCCCGCCGCCGACGCCTCCCTGCACCCTGCCGCCGCCGACGAGGCCCTGGCCGCCGCGGCGGCGCTGCTGCGGGAAGGGGCCGGGATCATCGGCATCGGCTCGCCCCGGGCCTCCCTGGAAGCCAATTTCGCCCTGCGCCGGCTGGTGGGGCCGGAGCGCTTCTTCGCCGGGGTGGGCGAGGCCGAGGGCCGCGCCACCGCCCTCATTCTCGATCTCATGCGGCAGCTGCCGGTGCCCGTCGCCACCCTGCGGCAGGCTGAGGACAGCGACGCCGCCCTGGTCCTCGGGGAGGACGTCCTCGCCACCGCCCCCCGCCTGGGGCTGGCCCTGCGCCAGAGCACCCGCCACGCCGCCCTGGCCGCCGCGGACCGCCTCAATCTCCCCCATTGGGATGCCGCCGCCGTCCAGGTCGCCGGCCGGGATCAGCGCAGCCCCCTCATCCTCGCCACCTGCGCCTCCACCCGCCTGGATGACGCCGCCTCGGCCACCGTCCACGGCCCCTCGGACGAGATCGCCCGCTTCGCCGCCGCCGTGGCCCATGCCCTCGACGGCAGCGCCCCGGAAGTGGCGGGACTGGACGAGGCTCGCCGCCAGCTGGCGCAAGCCGCGGCGGCGGCCCTCTCCTCCGCCCAGCGCCCCCTGGTGGTGGCCGGCGCCCGGGGGGGCGAAGCCCTCATCCGGGCCGCGGCCAATATCGCCCTCGCCCTCCATCGCCGGGGGCGAGCAACCCGCCTTGTCTGGGTGCTACCGGAATGCAACAGCCTCGGCCTTGCCCTCCTTGCCCCCCGGCCCCTGGCCGAGGCCCTGGCCGCCGCCGAGGCGGCCGGGGCGCCCACCGCCATCGTCCTGGAAAACGATCTCTACCGCCGGGCCCCCCACCGGGCCATCGACGCCTTCCTGGCCAAGGCCCGGGTGGCGGTCATCGACCACACCCGCCACGCCACCGTCGAGGCAGCCCAGTTGGTGCTGCCGGCCGCCGCCTTCGCCGACGGCAGCGGCACCCTGGTGAGCAGCGAGGGCCGGGCCCAGCGCTACCTGCGGGCCTATCCCGCCGCCGGCGACATTACCGACGGCTGGCGCTGGCTGGGCCGCCTGGGAGCCCTGGCCGACGGCCGGGCCCCGGATTGGCAAAGCCTGGACGAGGTCACCCGGGCCTGCGCCGCCGAATTCCCGACCTTGGCCGGCATCGTGGACGCCGCTCCCTCAGCCGCCTTCCGCGCCGGCGGCCGCAAGATTCCCCGCCAGCCGCCCCGCTACAGCGGCCGCACCGCCATGCGCGCCGACCGGCAGATCCACGAGCCGCCGCCCCCGGCCGACCCGGACTCGGCCCTGGCCTTCTCCATGGAAGGGCACCCCGGCCAGGCGCCGGCGGCCCTGCTCACCTGGTACCGGGTTCCGGGCTGGAATTCGGTCCAGGCGGTGAACAAGTTCCAGCAGGAGGTCGGGGGCGAGCTGCGGGGCGGCGACCCCGGCGTGCGGCTCCTGCAAGCCGATAGCGCAGCCGCCGCCGGCTTCCTCGCCGGCGACGCGCCGGAGCCCTTCGCCCGGCGGCCGGGGGAATGGCTGCTGCTGCCCCACGACCTGATCTTCTGCAGCGAGGAATTGAGCCTCCTAGCGCCGGCGGTGGCGCAACGGGCGGGGCCGGCCCGGCTCCTCCTCCACCCCGGCGACCTTCAGGAACTCGGGCTCGCCGACGGCGATCCGGCCCAGGTGGAGGCCGGGGGCGAAACCATGCACCTGCGGGTGCAGCCCGATCCCGCCCTGGCGCCGGGCACCGCCGCCCTGCCGGCGGGCCTGCCCCGGCTGCCCTGGCTCGACCTGCCGGCCTGGGGGAGCATCCGGAGGGTGCGGGGATGAGCGCCGGGGCCGCCCTCGCCAACGTCTTCGGCATCCTCGCCGTCCTCCTGACCTGGGCCGCCCTGCTCATCTGGGTGGAACGCCGCCTCCTCGCCCTCTGGCAAGACCGCTACGGCCCCAACCGGGTGGGGCCCTTCGGCCTCCTCCAGGTGGTGGCGGACATGATCAAGATCCTCACCAAGGCCGACTGGGTGCCCCCCTTCGCCGACCGGCTCGTTTTCATCCTGGCCCCGGCGGTGATCGTGGTGACGGTGCTTTTCTCCTTCGCCGTCATCCCGGTGGCCCCCGGCATCGGCATCGCCGACCTCGACATCGGCCTCCTGTTCGTCCTCGCCATGGCCGCCCTCGGCGCCTACAGCGCCATGCTGGCGGGGTGGGCCTCGAACAGCAAGTACGCCCTCCTCGGGGGGCTGCGCACTGCCGCCCAGACGGTGAGCTACGAGGTCTTCATGGGGCTTTCCCTGATGGGAGTGGTGATGCTGGCCGGCAGCTTCGACCTGCGGGAAATCGTCGAGGCCCAGCGCGGCATGTGGTTCGTGCTGCCCCAGTTCATCGGCTTCCTCACCTTCCTCGCCGCCGGCGTCGCCGAGAGCCACCGCCTGCCCCTCGACCTGCCCGAGGGCGAGACCGAACTGGTGGCGGGCTACCACACCGAATACTCGGGGATGAAATTCGGCCTCTTTTTCGTCGGCGAATACCTGGGGATCATCCTGGTCTCGGCCCTCATCGCCACCCTCTTCTTCGGCGGCTGGCTGGGGCCGGTGCTGCCGCCGGTGCTGTGGTTCCTGGTCAAGACCTCCGTCTTCATCGCCCTTTTCGTCCTGCTGCGGGCCGCCCTGCCCCGGCCCCGCTACGACCGGCTCATGGCCTTCGCCTGGAAGGCCATGCTGCCCCTGACCCTCCTCAACCTGGTGGTCACCGGCGCCGTGGTCCTGGCCCGGAGCGGATGAAGCCAACGGGAGCCCGCCATGTCCTATTTCATCAATACCCTCGCCACCCTTGGCCGCTACCTGCTCCACAGTTTCCGCCCCCGGGCCACCATCCAGTACCCGGAGGAGCGCCCCGCCATCCCACCCCGCTGGCGGGGACGCATCGTCCTCACCCGGGACCCAGACGGCGGCGAGCGCTGCGTCGCCTGCTACCTGTGCGCCGTCGCCTGCCCGGTGGACTGCATCGCGCTGCAGGCCACCGAGGACGAGCACGGCCGGCGCTATCCGGCCTTCTTTCGCATCAATTTCTCCCGCTGCATCTTCTGCGGCTACTGCGAGGAGGCCTGCCCCACCGACGCCATCCAGCTCACCGCCGATTTCGAGATGAGCGAGTACCGGCGCACCAATCTGGTCTATGAGAAGGAGCACCTGCTCATCGACGGCCCCGGCAAGCATCCCGGCTACAACTACTATCGGGTCGCCGGACTGGCCATCGGCGGCAAGGACAAGGGCGAGGCCGAAAACGAGCGCCCGCCGGTGGATGTGCGGGACCTGATGCCATGACCGCCGCTTTCTACCTCGCCGCCGCCATCGCCCTCCTCGCCACCCTGCGGGTGGTGACCGGCTTCGACGCCGTCCACGCCCTCCTTTACCTCATCGTCTCCCTGCTGGCGGTGGCGGTGGCCTTCTTCCTCCTCGGCGCCCCCTTCGCGGCGGCCCTGGAGGTGCTGATCTACGCCGGCGCCGTGGTCGTCCTCTTCGTCTTCGTGGTGATGATGCTCAACCTGGGGGAGAAGGCGGCGGCCCAGGAGGAGCGCTGGCTCCAGCCCGGAATCTGGATCGGCCCCGCCATCCTCTCCGGGCTGCTGCTGGTGGAGCTGCTGGGCATCCTCTGGGGCCTGCCGGGGGTGCCGGGGCGGGCGGCCGTCACTGCCCGGCAGGTGGGGGCCGCCCTCTACGGCCCCTACCTCCTCGCCGTCGAACTGGCTTCCATGCTGCTGCTGGCGGCGGTGGTGGGGGCTTACCACATCGGCCGCCACCGCCCGGAGGAAGGCCGGGATGGCTGAAGTCCCCCTGACCCACGGCCTCGCCCTGGCGGCGGTCCTCCTGGTCATCGGCCTGGCCGGGGTGCTGGCCCGCCGCAACCTGCTCTTTATGCTGATGTCGGTGGAGATCATGCTCAACGCCGCCGGCCTCGCCTTCATCGTCGCCGGGGCCCGCTGGGGGCAGTCGGACGGGCAGGTGATGTTCATCTTCGTCCTCACCCTCGCCGCCGCCGAGGTCTGCGTCGGGCTGGGGCTCATCGTCGCCCTCCACCGGCGCTTCGCCAGCCTCGACGCCGACGGGGTGAGCGGGATGCGGGGCTGACATGCTCTGGCTGGTGCCCGCCTTCCCCCTCCTGGGCTTCCTGCTCCTGGCCGCGGCCGGCCGCCGCATGGGGCAGCGGGCGGTGGCCGCCGTGGGCACCGGCTCGGTGGGGCTCTCCGCCCTCGCCGCCTGGTGGGCGGCCATCGATTTCATGGCCTCGCCCGGGCATGCCGCCTGGCTCCAGGCCCTGTGGACCTGGATGGACGTGGGCGGCTTCCGGGTCACTGCCAGCCTCTACCTCGACCCCCTGGCGGTGGTGATGATGCTGGTGGTGGCCAGCGTCGGCTTCCTCATCCACCTCTACTCCACCGAGTTCATGGCCGGGGACGAGGGCTACGGACGCTACTTCGCCTACCTCAACCTCTTCGTCGCCGCCATGCTGACCCTGGTGCTGGCGGGTGACCTGCTGCTCCTCTTCCTGGGCTGGGAGGGGGTGGGGCTGTGCAGCTACCTGCTCATCGGCTTCTGGTACCGGGACCCGGCCAACGGCAGGGCGGCGAGGCAAGCCTTCATCGTCACCCGGGCCGGGGATACCGGCCTGCTCCTGGGGCTCCTGCTCCTGTTCGCAACCCTGGGGACTTCCGACATCCAGGCCCTCCTCGCCGCCGCGGCCGGCCAGTGGCCTATCGGCAGCCCGCTGGCCGCCGCCGCAGCGGCCCTCCTTCTCCTCGGCGCCCTCGGCAAGTCGGCCCAGCTCCCCCTGCACACCTGGCTGCCGGACGCCATGGCCGGCCCGACGCCGGTGAGCGCCCTGATCCACGCCGCCACCATGGTGACCGCCGGGGTCTATCTCCTGGACCGCCTGCACCCCCTCCTCATCCTGGCCCCCGCCGTCCAGGCCGCCGTCGCCCTGATCGGCGCCGTCACCCTGGTGCTGGCCGGCATCTCCGCCCTCTTCCAGCACGACATCAAGCGGGTGCTGGCCTATTCCACCATCAGCCAGATCGGCTACATGTTCCTGGCCCTGGGAGTCGGCGGCTGGGTGGCCGCCATCTTCCACTTCATGACCCACGCCTTCTTCAAGGCGTTGCTCTTCCTCGCCGCCGGCGCCGTCATCCACGCCCTCGACGGCGAGCACGACATCGACCGCATGGGCGGCCTGCGCCGGCAGCTGCCCCTGGCCTTCTGGAGCTTCGTGGTCGGCGGCGCCTCCCTGGCGGCCCTGCCCCTGGTGACCGCCGGCTTCTTCAGCAAGGACCTCATCCTGTGGCAGGCCTGGTCGACGGCCCGGCCGGGGCTGTGGACGGCCGGGTGGATCGGAGCGCTGCTGACTTCCCTCTACATGGGCCGGCTCGTCTTCCGGGTCTTCTTCGGCCCGGCGACAACCCCGGCCCGCCGCCCCTTCGGCTGGGCCATGGGGCTGCCCCTGGTGGTCCTGGGGATCCTGTCGGTGGTCGGCGGCTATGTGGAGACGCCGCCCTTCTTCGGGGACGTCCGCCTCCTTTCCAGTTTCCTGGGCGCGGTTTTCCCGGCCGCGGCGGAAGCCCCGAGCGGAGCGGGCAGCGAACTGGCCCTCGGCCTCCTCGCCGCCGTCGCCGCCATCGGCGGCATCGCGGCGGCCTGGGAGCTGTTCCGGCGCCGGCAGCGGCTGGCGGCAGCGGAGGGCCTGCTGCAGGCCGGGTGGGCGCCGAACTGGGGCTTCGACTTCCTCTACGACCGCCTGCTGGTGCTCCCCTACTACTTCCTGGCGGCCGTCGGTCGCGGCGATATTGTGGATGCCGCCTACGCCGCCCTCGCCGACCTGACGCGCTATTGCCACCGCCTCCTCAGCCGGACCCAGACCGGCCGGGTGCGCTGGTATGCGGCCGGGGTGGCGGCCGGCGCCGTGCTCTTCGTCGGGCTGGGGGTGTGGCTGTGATCCTGCTGGCCATCGTCGCACTTCCGCTCCTGGCCGGCATCCTGGCCTGGGGTGCCGAGCGCTTCGGGCCGGCGGCCCCGCGCTGGCTGGCAGCGGCGGCCCTGGCGGCCGATGCCGCCCTGGTGCTCTGGCTGTGGGTCTGGCCGGCGCCCGGGACCGGGAGCTGGGTGGCCGAGGCCATCATGCCCTGGATGCCCCGCTTCGGCATCGCCTTCCACCTGGCGGCCGACGGCTTGAGCCTTCTCATGCTGCTGCTCAGCGCCCTCCTCGGGGTGGCGGCGGTGGCCTGCTCATGGACCGAGATCCGCGAGCGGGTCGGCTTCTTCCACTTCTGCCTGCTGTGGTCCCTGGCCGGGGCCATGGGCGTCTTCCTGGCGATGGACCTCTTCCTGTTCTTCTTTTTCTGGGAGGCGATGCTGGTGCCCATGTATTTCCTCATCGCCATCTGGGGGCACGAGCGCCGCCACTATGCCGCCATCAAGTTCTTCCTGTTCACCCAGGGCAGCGGGCTCCTCATGCTGGTCTCCATCGTCGTCCTGGCCATCGCCCATTACCGCGCCACCGGGCTCCTCTCCTTCGACTACTTCGACCTCCTGGGGGGCGTTTTCCCGCCGGACGTGGGTTTCTGGCTCATGCTCGGCTTCTTCCTCGCCTTCGCCGTCAAGCTGCCGGTGGTGCCCTTCCATACCTGGCTGGCGGACGCCCATACCGAGGCCCCCACCGCCGGCAGCGTCATCCTCGCCGGGGTGCTGCTGAAAACCGGCGCCTACGGGCTCCTGCGCTTTACCGTCCCCCTCTTTCCCGCCGCCGCCCTCGCCTTCGCGCCGGTGGCCATGGCCCTGGGCGTCGTCGGCATCCTCTACGGCGCCCTCCTGGCCTTCGGCCAGCACGACCTGAAGCGCCTCGTCGCCTACACCAGCGTCAGCCACATGGGCTTCGTCCTCCTCGGCATCTTTGCCTGGAACGCCCAGGCCTTGAACGGCGCGGTCATCCAGATGCTGGCCCACGGCCTCTCCACCGGGGCCCTCTTCGTCCTGGTCGGCGCCCTCCAGGAACGCACCGGCACCCGGGATCTCGGCCACCTCGGGGGCCTGTGGGCGGCGGCGCCGCGGCTCTCGGCCTGGGGTCTCTTCCTGGCGGTGGCCGCCCTGGGGCTGCCGGGGCTGGGGAATTTCGTCGGCGAATTCCTGGTGCTGCTGGGAACCTTCCAACGCTATTCGCCCTTCGCCGTCGCCGCGGCCCTCGGCCTGGTGGGTGCCGCCGCCTACGCCCTCATCATGGTGCAGCGCGCCTTCCATGGCGAGAACCGGCAGGGCTGGCAGTTGGCGGACTGCAATGGGCGGGAGACCGCCATCATGGTGGCCTTGGCGGCCGGCATCGTCGGCATCGGGGTCTTTCCCCAGCCCCTCCTCGCCACCGCCGGTCTCGCCCTGAGCGGCTTGCAGCGCCTGGTCGGGGCGAGCTAGGGCCATGCTGAACGCGGACGACCTGCTGGCCCTGGGGCCCCTGCTGGCCCTCCTGGCGGCGACCGTGCTCACCCTGCTGCTGGTGGCGGTGCGGCGCAGCCACGGGCTGGCGGCGGGGACGGCGGCGGTCGGCCTCCTCGCCTGCCTCGCCCTGCTGCCGGGGGCTGCCCGGCTGGCGCCCCGGGATGTGGACGGCCTCCTGCTGCTGGACCCCGCCGGACTCTTCTACCTCGGCCTCATCTCCCTGGCCGCCCTGGCCACCTGCCTCATGGCCTATGCCTATCTGGAGCGCTTCGACGGCCGCCGCGAGGAGTTCTACGTCCTGCTCCTGGCCGCCACCCTGGGGGCCGGGAGCGTCGTCCTCAGCGACCATTTCGCCGCCTTCTTCCTCGGCCTGGAACTCATGAGCGTCAGCCTCTTCGCCCTGATCGCCTATCCGGCGGCCCGGCAGCGGCCCCTGGAGGCCGGCATCAAGTACCTCATCCTGGCGGGGCTGTCCTCCGCCCTGCTGGCCTTCGGCATCGCCCTCATCTATTACGATTCGGGCAGCCTGCAGTTCTCCGGCTTCGGCGCCTGCTTCGGGGCCCGGCCCATGGGGGCCACCGGCCAGGCCTGGCTGCTGCTGGCTGGCAATGCCCTGCTCCTGGCCGGCCTGGGGTTCAAGCTTTCCCTGGTACCCTTCCACCTGTGGGCGCCGGATGTCTATGAGGGCGCCCCGGCCCCCGCCGCCGGCTTCCTGGCCACCGTCTCCAAGGGGGCCATCGCCGCCATGCTGGTACGCTATGCCGGCGAGACCCAGCTCCACGACCAGCCGGCCATGATTGTCCTGCTGGAGTTGGCGGCCATCCTCTCCATCGCCGCCGGCAACCTGCTCGCCCTGCTCCAGGACAACCTCAAGCGGCTGCTCGCCTATTCCTCCATCGCCCACCTGGGCTATCTCCTGGTGGCGGTGATCGCCGGCGGCACCCTGGGGGCCGAGGCCGTCGCCTACTACCTGCTGGCCTATTTCGCCATGAACCTGGGCGCCTTCGGCGTCATCGCCGCCCTGTCCTCGGGCCGCCGGGATGGAGAGGGAGAGGCGGATCGCCTGGAGGACTACCGGGGCCTGTTCTGGCACAAACCCCTGCTGGCCGGCATCCTCACGGTCAACCTGCTGTCCCTGGCCGGCATTCCGCTCACCATCGGGTTCATCGGCAAGTTCTACCTGTTCGCGAGCGGGGTCGGGGCGGCCCGCTGGCTCCTGGTGGCTGCCCTGGTGGCCGGCAGCATCGTCGGCCTCTTCTACTACCTGCGGGTGGTGATCGTCCTCTTCGCCCGGCAGCCGGCGGCCCCGGCGCCCGGCATCGCCGGCAACGGCGCCGCCTGGGCCAGCGCCCTGACCCTCAGCTTCCTGGCCCTGACCCTGGTCTGGCTCGGACTCTATCCGGAACCGGCCATGGAGCTCATCCGGAGCGTCCATGCGCCCTTCTACCGGACCGAAGTCAGCCGCCTGCGCCTGAGGCCGCCGCCCCTCCGACCTTCCTTGCGGATGTGAGAAGCCCCAACCCGGAGAACCCAGCCATGCTCAAGAAAAATGATTCCCCCCGCCGGCGCCTGCTGCTGCGGGCCACCACCGGAGTCGGCATCGCCTACACGGCAGCCGCGGCCTATCCCTTCCTTTCCAGCCTGCAGCCGAGCGCCCGGGCCCGGGCAGCGGGGGCGCCGGTGGAAGCCGACCTGAACGGCATCGCCGAGGGCCAGTTGAAGACGGTGGAATGGCGCGGCAAGCCGGTCTGGATCCTGCGGCGCACGCCGGCCATGCTGTCCTCCCTGGGCGGACACGATGCCGCGCTGGCCGATCCCAATTCCGACATCCAGCAGCAGCCCCCCTATTGCCGCAACCCGGCCCGCTCGATCCAGCCGGAGTGGTTTGTCTGCGTCGGCATCTGCACCCATCTGGGATGCTCGCCGGCGCTGCGGCCGACGGGGGCCGGCGAGGATTTGGGAGCGGACTGGCCGGGCGGATTCTTCTGCCCCTGCCATGGATCGAAATTCGACCTGGCCGGCCGGGTTTTCAAGAATGTGCCGGCACCGACCAACCTGGAGATACCGGCCTACCGCTATATCAACGCGACGCGCATCGTGATCGGCGAAGACAAGGGGGCGGCGTGAGTGCCGCCGCCCCGGCCGGCGTTCAGCCCTTGGGCGGCACGTAGCCCTGGATCTGGTCGGCGCCTTCGCCGAAGAAGTGCTTCTCCACCTGTTCCGTCAGGTACTTGCGGTGGCGGGAATCGGCCAGGTTGAGGCGGTTTTCGTTGATGATCATGGTCTGCATCCGGATCCACTGCTGCCAGGCCTCCTTCGAGACATTCTCGAAGATGCGCTGGCCCAGGGCGCCCGGATACGGGGGGAAATCGAGACCCTCGGCTTCACGGCCGAGCTTGATGCAATTGACGGTACGTGCCATGTGTTTTCTCCGTTGGAAGCAGCGGCAGATTATAAAGGCTTGAACAAAACCTTTGACTGTTACTGAACCGCTCGTTGCATTGATCGGGCAACCGCCGCCCCAGCGAAATTTCGATCGGCAATCACGAATCTTCGGCAGACCAACGGAATAGGCTCCATAGAGGCCACAGACTGCCTATCGTCATTTTTGTCGTCAAAGCAAACCAACCGACAATCTCTTTGGCATAATAAACGGTTCCTCACAGCAGCCGACCAAGGAGAGAATTGCGACATGTTCCTAGCATCATTGGATGACGAGTATCGCCTTCTGGCCAAGCCACTCGCCATCGTCCTAGCAATCGCAGTATCAGGCTGTGCAATACAGACACCGCCAATCGCTCAGAAGGAAGCACCACAGTCCCTGGCAGCACAAAAATCTGCTCAACAGGCCGTTGTTTCCCAGCTTCCGGTTACGCCTACCCTGAAAAGAAAGATCGCATTGGGGCGCATTACCAATGAGACGAACTATGGCCAGTCGCTTCTACGCGATCGACATGATGACCCTCTCGGCAAACAGGTCACGGACCTGATGAGCAAGGCCCTGACTGAATCCGGGGCCTATTTGGTTTTCGAGCGACCGGACATCGGCCGCATCCAGGCAGAGAGCCGTCTGACCGATACCAAGCTCAACCTCATTGGGGTTGATGCCCTCATTATCGGATCTCTCACCGAATTCGGTCGCAAGACTGTGGGGGCGTCGGGCTTCGTATCTTCCAGCAAGCGTCAGGTCGCATTCGCCAAGATCGATCTACGGGTCGTTGACGTCAATACCGGCCACGTATTTTTTGCCACTTCAGGCGCAGGCGAAGCCTCCACGGAGACCGCGTCAACATTCGGCTTTGGTTCCCAGGCCGGTTACGACGGCACGCTGAATGATGCCGCAATCCGGCAGGCGGTCAGTGAAGCTGTCAACAAGCTGTCCGTGGAGATGAAGTCGCGTCCTTGGCATACCTACATTCTGAAGGCGGAAGGAAACTGGGTCTTCCTCGGGGGAGGCAAGAGCCAAGGCATCAAGCCCGGAATGCAATTCGTTGTTGAAACCCAGGGCGAGCAAGTGAAATCTCCTCAGACCGGGGCACTGATAACCCTGCCAGGCCAGGTGATCGGGCAGCTAAAGGTCGATTCCCTGTTTGGCGAAAACGAATTGAACGAAGGATCTATGGCTTCCATCCTGTCGGGATCGCTCACGGGATATAAGCTGGATCAACTGAAGGTTCGTTACGAAGGAGCCAAGCAATGAAAAAGACAATGACGGCCTTTGCGTTGACGGGCTGCCTGGTTGGTCTGCTAGCCACCGGGGGATGTACTCAAATGCCCACCGAGAAGCAAAGCATTTCCGACATGCGCCCTCAGATCGCCTTTAAGGTTGGCGATGATCAATCACTGAACGGCCGGGTTCTCCTGGATAGCCTCGATGTGGGAACCGTCGGAGATTACCTTGAAGGTTCTGCTGCGCTGCGTATTCTCTCCGGAAACCACGTGCTCCGTGTCCTCCTGGGGAACCAGACTGTTCTCGAAGAAAAATTCTATGTAGGTGAAGGCGCAAATCGCACCTTCATCGTCAAATAAGGAGACTACACGGTGCGTTTATTGCTAATTGTGCCAGCCTTAGTCGCTCTCGGAGGCTGTGTGCCACCCACCCTTTATCAGTGGGGCGGGTACGAGCAAGGGCTGTACTCTGGATACAAGGACCCGGCAAAAATGGAGGCGTTGCGCCTCAATTTGGAGGCTCACGTCGCTGCAATGGAAAAGTCCGGCCAGAAAGTGGCCCCAGGACTCTATGCGGAGTTGGGCACGCTCTATCTCCAGGCGGGCTCATCCGATAAGGCGATCGCCCTGTATTCGCGTGAGCGCGATACTTGGCCGGAAAGCAAAGGGCTAATGACTGCAATGATCCAAAACCTTGAACGACGCCAGCAGGCCAAAATGGAGGCGGAGAAATGAAGCTAGCCCTTTGGCTCTTAGCTGCGATTTCCCTGACGGGATGTGTTGCAACGCCGGTCAAGCAGGACATGAGCGCCTTCCATGCAGCTGCTCCGCGCTCAATCCTGGTTGTACCGACCATCAATAAGTCGCTGGATGTTGATGCACCCAACTACGTGCTTGCAACCCTGCCTGTGCCTCTTGCAGAGAAGGGTTATTACGTCTTCCCTGTAAACACGGCCAAATATGTTCTGGAGCAAGAAGGCTTTTACGAGGGAGAGCGCGTTCACCAGCAGCCAACTCCGACCCTGGCCAAGCTGTTCGATGCCGATGCTGTGCTCTACGTGTCGATTAACCGGTGGGATGCCCAATACGCTCTGATTACCACGACGGTTACCGTCGAATTTGATTACCGACTGGTGAGCAAAGACGGGACAGAGATATGGAAAGAACACAAGCGCATGCAGTACCAACCACAGAACAACAACTCCGGTGGCTCTCCGCTGGCAATGGTTGTCGCTGCTGTAGTGAGCGCAGCACTAACCCGTGCTGCCCCCAATTACATGCCACTAGCTCAACAAGCCAATCGGCAAGTATTTGTTCTGGGGGCGAACGCACTTCCAGATGGACCGTATCGGTCTTCACCGAAACAATAAGTCACTGTTACACGGCAGATTCCGGCGGCCCGATGCTGGTGCCGCCTGCTGCTTCCCCCGGCCAAGGCCGGGGGACCGGCTGAAGATCAGAAAAGCCCGAGTGTCGGGAACATGACACTGGTGCCGTACCAAAGCGTTACACCGATGCTCGTGATGCCGAATAGCCAGCACAAGAGCGAATCGATCAGATCGGGGTGCCTGTCCATCGCTTTTCCGGTCTCTAATCCCATGGATACCTAGCGGGCCGCGATCTTCTGCTTGATGCTCTGCAGTAGCCGGTTGGCTTCGTGACGCCGGCCGGCATCCGCGTCCTCGCGTCCCGGGCGCGACGGCGCTGCCAGTGCCCGCTTCAGATGCTCCGCGGCCTTGGCGTATTCGCCCTCCTCGGCAAGCAGGTCGGCATAGAAATAATTGGGGTCGATGCCATTCGGGTTGATGGCGAGGGCCTTTTCGAGATACTCCTTGGCTTTCTTCTTGTCTCCGAAGCCGATCGGCCACCCGGGAACCCGTGCATAAAGGCTGCCGAGGGAGTTGTACACCGAGCCCTCAAGGGCCGTCGGATTGATCTTTTCGGCGGCCAGCAGCAGCTCCCGGGCTTCCTTGACCTTGCTGAGAGCCCCCAGCCCGCCTTCGGCCTTTGCCGCGCTGGCGAGAATGATGGCTTCCCAGATCAGCGGTTCCGCCCGCCCTGGAAAGGATTGCGCGACCTGCTGGGCAGCCGTGATCGCGCTGCCGAAGGCCGCCTCCTTTTCCGCATCGGGCACCAGGTAGGAAATTTTGGCCCAGCGATGGCCCAGGTCGGCGATGGCCTCGTCCATGGAGGGCTGGGCGGCGAAGGCGCCGGCGCTCAGTCCGGCGATCAACAGAAATGTGGCGACAGGTTTGCGGTACATGGCTTGGATCTCCATCAAGAATATGGGGGATTAGGAGCCGCGCTTGGCGGCGAAGGGTCGCATCGCATGGACCTGCTTCATCAAGGCCTGGTCGACCAGGCGCGGCAGGATGGAATTGATCCGTACGAACAGTTTCTCCGGCCAGCCGAGGTAGCTATCCCGCCCGTTTCGTTCGATGGCGGCGATGACGCTGGCGGCGACTGTTTCCGGCTCATCCTGGTTCATCTTCAGGATGTTGGCCATGCGGGTGACGGGGCTGCGATTGAAGGCCGTCTTGGTAAAGCGCGGGGCGACATAGGTCACGCCGATGCCGGTCCCGGCGAGCTCACGCCTGAGGGCCTCGGAAAAGCCCCGCAGCGCGAACTTGCTGGCCGAATAGGAGGCGAAGCAGGGAAAGCCGATGGAGCCGAAAACGGAGCCCACATTGACGATCTGCCCCGTTTTCCGCTGCAGCATGTGGGGAAGGGCCGCGTTGATCAGGGTCATGGGCCCGACCGCATTGACGTTGAACAGGCTGGCCGTGTCGGCGGGGGCCTCCTCGGCGAAGAAGCCGAAGTTCTGGACCCCGGCGCAATTGACCAGGATGTCGATGGCGCCGGCATGGCGGATCGCTTCCGCCATGAGGCGAGCCG
Source organism: Rhodocyclaceae bacterium (assembly GCA_018261935.1). Classification (GTDB taxonomy): domain Bacteria; phylum Pseudomonadota; class Gammaproteobacteria; order Burkholderiales; family Rhodocyclaceae; genus JAGTRP01. The sequence goes on along the minus strand of JAGTRP010000011.1, from coordinate 96,004 downwards.
GCCCGCCGGCTTCGGCAATGTCGCCGGCCAGCGGCAAGACCTGGGAGGTGACCGTTCTCAGCTCGGCGGCCAGAGCGTTCAGTTTTTCCCGATCGCGGCTGACGAGAATCAGGTTGACGCCCCGCCGCGCCAGCTGGCGGGCGATGGCGCTGCCGATGCCGCCGCTGGCACCGGTGAGCAATACCGTGCTGCCGGAAATCTTCATGCCCCCTCCCGAAGGTCGATGCCCCGCAGGACATTGCCGTAGAGTCGGAAAAAGACCTTGGCGCAATGGACCACGCACTCCAGATTGGCCTCCCCCTCGATCCGATTGACGACCTTCTCGAAGTGCCCCATGTGCTCGATGTCGAGGGCTCCGTGGCTGCTGAGATAGGAAAAGGCGCTGGACGGCAGGTCCAGGGCGTTCTGCAGAACGCCCGCCACGCGGGTGGCCAGGCTGACGCTGGTGCCTTCCAGCACGTACACCATGCCGAACAGACCGACCGGATTCCGGCGCATCACGGTGTCGTAGGCATAGGCGACCATGACTTCCGTATCGAAGTCCGGCTGGCTCGCCCGTACCGCATCGGCATCTCCGCCGGCTGCGGCGATATCGTCGAGTATCCATTCGTGGTGGCCGATTTCCTCCTGGATGTAGTGGGCGACGGCCTCGCGCAGCCACTCTGCCTGATCGCTTATACGGGCGCCGCAGGCCATGAGCAGCGGCGCGGTATGCTTGACGTGGTGATAGGCGCGGGTGAGGAAATCCAGATAGTGGCGCCGGGTGACCTGCCCCGACAGGGCCGCATGGATCAGGGGTGCCGACAGCAGGGTAGCGCGTTCCCCATCGGTGGCCTGTTGGAGTTGCTGGTAAGAAGTCATGGTGTTGTTCCTGTCGTTTCAAGGTTGATACAAGGCATCGATAGGCCCGGCATAGGCGGCGAGGATGGCTTGCCGGCGCCAGCGGCCGTTCGGCGTCGTCATGCCGTTGTGGGGCGTGAAGGGCTCCCTCGCGGGCAGCCAGGCGCCGACCCGGGCGTAGTCGGGGAGTTGCCGATTGATTTCCGCCAGGACATCGGCGATCGCCTCCGGCGCTGCCGTGGGCGACGCCACGATCACCGCGCAATTGAATGGACGTCCCTCGCCGAAGACGGCCGCCTGGCGGATGGCAGGGCGCGACATGAGTTCCCGTTCGATCCATTCGGGGGCGATGTTGCGTCCGAAGGAGGTGATGAAAATGCTTTTCTTGCGCCCGGTGATATGGAGGAACCCGTCCTGATCCAGATGGCCGAGATCGCCGGTGGCGATGCCGCCGTCGGGACAGGGAGGCGCCCCTTCCCCGAGATAGCCGCGCCAGCGGACCCCGTGAACCAGAATTTCGCCATCGGCCGCGAAAGCGATACGGACGTGGGGCAAGGGCTTCCCGACGCTGCCGATCCGGCTTTCAGCCGGCCGGTTCACCGCCACCACGGAAGCGCACTCCGACAATCCGTAGCCCTCATGGACGGGCAGGCCGAGGGCCCGGGCTTCCTGCAGCAGGTGCGGTGACACCGGAGCGCCCCCGACGGCCAGATAGCGCAAGGTGCGGGGCATGGGCAGACCACCCCGGCCGGCCACGACGAGCGCTTGCAGCATCTGCGGGACCATGATGGCGGTGCTGGCCTCCCAGCGGGAAAGGGCTGCCGTCAGACGGCCGACATCGAGCCCGGAACTGCCGGACAGGCCGATGTCCGCCATGGGCGGCACGCAGAGCGTGGCCCCCGCCAGCAGCGGCGTGTAGATGCCGCCGATGTTCTCCAGCAGCGTCGCCAGAGGCAGCAGGCAAAGGTGGCGGTCTCCGCTGCCGGCGGCACTGGCGATGCGCAGGGATTCGGCCACCGTTTCCATCTCGTCGCCGCCGAGACAGACGCCCTTGGGCTCCCCGGTGGTACCCGACGTGAAAGTCACTTTCAGGGTGCCGGCAGGCAGCGCCATGCCGGCCGCAGCCTGGGGCAGGCGGACCTGCAGCAGGCTGGCGTGGAACGGACTCGTCGGCAGTTCCCTCTCGCCCAAGGCGTTTTTCAGTGGATCGGGATTGTCGGTCAGCACCAGATCGACGCCGGCCGTCCGGATCGCGTGGGCTATCTGGGCCGCGGAGAAGAAGGGCGGCAGCGGGATGCAGGGAATGCCCGCCAGATGGGCGGCCAGATCGGCCAGCCCCCATGGGCAGCCGTTGTCCGCCAGGATCGCGACGGCCCGCGGCCCCGATTGCCGCAGCAGTCCGGCCAGGTGCTCGACCTCAGGCAGCAACTGGCCATAGGTGAGCGCGAGGGCGCCATCGGTCATCGCCACCTTCTCCGGGGTCGCCACGGCGTGGCGCCGCAGGGCCGCCATGATCCGGCTCATGGGCGTTCTCCCTGTCCGGGCGCGGGTGGCGAAGCCCGCTGCATCAGCGCCTCGTAGCCTTGACGGACATGGCCCACGACGATCCTGGGATCGTGGTCGTAATAGCTACCCCAGGCGGCGCGCTCGGTTGCCGGCAGCCGCTCGCGGTCGGCTGCCTGGATGTCGCTGAGGGGCAGGCCCATGCGGCCGAAGGCATTGCGCAGGCCCGTCGTGCCGGTAAATGCGACCCATTCGAAGCCCTCGTGATGCAGGCGCTCGGTGAGCAGGCGAATCATGATGCGCATGGCGCCGGGGACGGTCCCGGAAAAATGCCCGACCTCGACGATGGTTCGCCGTTCGGCCCGATGGCCGGTACGGTCGGCGATGGCGCGCTCTATCGGGACATCGAGGTATTGCTCGAGGAACAGCCGGCGACTGGCCGAGCGTAGCCCGAAGGCGCCACAGATGTTGCCCTGCGGGTCGCGCAGGCTGAACAGACGGGGCATGAAGGCCTCGACGCGGGAACCGAAGCTTTCATGGAAGCGTTGGGAGATGAAGTTTTCGACCCTGGCGCGGTCGGCGCTGGCATGTTCGAGCAGCTCATAGGGCCGGACGCCGGAGCCGGTGACGCCCGCATGGGCGCGGACAATGCCGCCCGAGGGCCGCAGCCCGTGGATGAAGAGAGAGAACCATGAGCCCGCCGAAGAGCACATTTCGGCCGGCGGAAGAAAGTTGGAGACGGAGGGCATCGGGATCCTGGGCAGGGTTGGCGGCGCAATCGGTCGCGTCGATGCCCTTGTAATGCAATACCGGTGCCAGCTTTCCTGTTGTGCAGGTAAGCAATTGAAGCTAAACGAAAGTTATTGATTGCCCGGACGAGGGCGGGGGTGGGCGAAGGGGTCCGTGCGGCTTGGCCTGCAAGCCTTGTCGACCAATCTTGCAGTTGCGGGAGGCTACCTGGAGCAGTTGGACGCGTCGCCGATCGTCATCACGACATTGAGCCTGCGGTCGGGCGTGCAGGCCGAAACATAGCCGATGGCCCCCGGGGTCGAGGTCACGAACAGGATGACGGCCTCTTCCGAAGCCAGCACGTGGGGCGGCAACACGCCATGGAAGTACATTTCCCGCCAATAATCCTCCAGCGCTTCCGGAGGGTGGCCCAGGATGCTCTGGGAAAAAACACGGCGCAGGGGGTGGGCGGCGGGCAGATTGACCGGCTGGATGCGCGAGCCGCTTTTCCAATAGTTTTGCTTGCGCCGAAAGATGAGGGAAAGGGTTTCCCGGGTCAGGTGAAGCTCCCCGGCCCCGGGGCCGACGATCACCGCGAATGCCTGATCGGCAGCCCGAGCCTGCGATGGAAGCAGGACGGAGCCGAGTACGATGGATATCAGCAGGGAAAGGAGAGTCGGCATGCAGGGGATCAGAACAGGATGCTGATCGACGACAGGAAGCCTTCGGGGGCATCGATGCTGTTGTTGTGGCCGCTTATCCACTCCGCCTTGAGAACGATCGCAGGGGTTATCCGGTAGTTGAGGCCGGCCAGCCAAAGCTGCGTGGTGGCGGTTTCCCGCGCCTTGCGGAAGGCATCGTAGCGTCCGACGGCATAGAGCCGCTCGGACAAGGGAGCGGCCACCTGCAGGAAGGCGCCTTTCTCATCCCACGAGCCGCCGTTGTTGGAAAAGCGATAGACCGCTTCGGTGCTGATCTCATAACGCTGCCGCGACCACTGGAAGTCGATGCCGAGGAGCCGCTTTCTTTCGTCGCGGCTTTTCTTCTGCTCGAAGGAAGCCCAGGAGAAACCGACCTGGCCCTCGGCCAACGGCAAGGCCAGATGGCCGCCGACGACTTCGTAGAACGGATCCTGCGCCGGATTCGAACGTATTTCCCGGCCATTCGAGGCGTAGAGGGAATATTCGATGCCGATCGCCTTCGCTGGCAGGGTGCCCGTGGCCATCAGGCCCGTCACGTTGGTCGGGAACACCTGGTTGGTGACCAGCGGGCGCGAGGTCGTCCACACCAGCGGAGTGGCGTGGATGAGATTCCAGCGCCCGATAGGCGTCAGAAACTTGCCGGCCCGGATGTTGGTGGAGTCATTCAGGGAGTAGTCGAAATACAGGCGCTCCAGGGCCAGATAGCGGCCCTCGTTCTCGCTTTCGAGGCTGTCCGGCCCCGAGCTCAGGAGATTCTCGTAATCCAATTCGGAAAAGAATTTCCAGCGCCCTTCCCCTTCCCACCAGACGAACAGGCTCAAATTGTGAAGGGCGGTGCGCGAAGGGCCGTGGGGGTCATCGTGGTAGTTGACATTGGCATACCCCCCCAGGGCAAAGCCGGTGGCCGGAATCCGCAAACCACTGCCCAGCCGATAGTCGATATCGGTGAGGGAGGTTTCGTCGGCAGAGACACCGAATCCGGCCAGCGCCAGGTACAGCGCGACGAGGCAGGGTCCGGCCCCCCGCCGATGCCAGCGCATGGGCACGGCGGTCAGGGAAATGGTGCGCCAAGCTTTGAGCGCTGCCGAGCAGGCTTTTCCGTATACTTGCCATCCCCGGATCCCAATCTGAATACTCATTTTGCTTATCATTCCTTCGTGACCATCCGCAAGACACTTCTCATCGCCTGCCTCTGCGTCGGCCTTTTGCCCGCCATACTTCTGGCAGGCCTGGCGTTTGTCAAGGCGAAGGAGGCCATGCAGGCGGAAATCGAAGGCAGCCTCGCCATCCAGGCGGCGGGCATCGCGGCTGAGGTGGACAAGATGATGTTCGAGCGCCTGCAGAACGCCGCCACCTGGAGCCATCTCGACATCATGCAGGACCTGCAGATACGCGATGTGGATAAGCGCCTTTCCCGATTTCTGGCCGACCTGAAGGCCGGTTACCGGGATGTTTACCTGAACCTTTCCTGCGCCGATACGCTGGGGACGGTGCTCAGCAGCAGCGACGCCGCATTGGTCGGCCGGAAGGTGGAACGAAGGGAGGCATGGCTGCACACCTCGCTCTCGGGTACCGATGTCGAACTGGAACTGCCTACGGGGGAGCATGGAAGCACCGTCGCGATGCAGGTCCCGCTTTCTTCCATGTTCACCGGCGGCATGCTGGGCACCATGCGCCTGCAGCTGGACTGGGTCAGGATCGAGGACGTGCTGGACCAGGCGGCCAGCGGCGGACGCATGCTGGCCATTCTCGACCGGGACGGCCGATTGATCGCCGCCTCGAAGGAACTTCGCAGCCGGGGCCTGATGCTGAGCACGGCCTTGACCGATTGGCGCAGCCAGTCAGGAGCCGTGGCGGTGCACAGCGGCCAGCCGGTCATCGACTCCGAAGTCATCATCGGCGCCGCACCGTCGCGCGGTTATGCCCACTTCACCGGATTCGGCTGGACGACCTTGATCATTCAGCCGGTCGATGAAGCCCTCAAGCCGGTTCACCATATGGCGATGATCTTCCTCGCCCTGTTCGGATTGATCATCCTGTTCACCGTACTGATCGCCACCCTGGTCAGCCGGGAAATCGCCCGGCCGATCGTGGCGCTGACCGGTTTCGCCCGGGGCTACATGCGCAGCAAGATCTTGCAGGCGCCCCCCGTCGCCGGCCGCGGCGAGGTCGGCGAACTGGCCGAAGCCTTCGTGCAGATGGTCCGGGATATCGATGTGTCGCAGCAAAACCTGGTACGCGCCTCGAAACTGGCCGTGGTCGGGGAAATGTCGTCCGTCATCGCCCACGAGGTGAGGACACCCCTCGGGATTCTCCGCTCCTCGGCCCAGATGCTGCAGCGGGAATCCGGCATTAGCGAGGAGGGACGGGAGCTGGTCGGATTCATCGAGAGCGAGACGGAGCGTCTCAATCGCCTGGTTTCGGCGATGCTCGACACGGCCCGGCCCCGCACCCCCTCGTACCAGTCCGTGGATATGCACGACCTGATCCGTAGAAGCGTCGCCATGCTGGCCGGCCAGGCCGAGAAAAAGCGGGTAGCCGTCGCGGAATCTTTCCATGCGGCCAATCCGGTGGCTGAATGCGACGAGGAGCAGATGACACAGGTGCTGCTCAACCTGTTGATGAACGGTCTGCAAATCCTCGACCGGGGTGGCCGCATCGAGGTGTCCACCCGGGACGATGCCGGGGACCTGTGGATCGAAATCGCCGACGACGGCCCGGGGATCGACCCGGCGGAACGGGCGCGGGTTTTCGAGGCATTCTTCTTCAAGCGGGAAGGCGGCATCGGTCTCGGACTGGCCATCGTGCAGCAGATCGTGAATTCCCACGGCGGCGAGATCGAGGCGGCCGAGAGCCGGCTGGGCGGAGCCTTGTTCCGCATTCGCCTCCATCGCAAACAGACGGAAAATCAATGAAAACCAAACAGATCTTGGTGGTGGACGACGAGCCGAAGATGCGCCGCGTCCTCGAAATCATGCTGCAGCAGATGGGACACCGGGTTCTTGGCGCCGGCAATGGCTGCGAGGCCCTGGCGCTATTCAAGGCTCATACGGTGGACCTCGTCATCACCGATCTGCGCATGCCGGAAATGGACGGGATCGAACTTCTGGGCAACCTTCGGGCGCAGGAGTCCGATGTCCCGGTCATGGTCATCACGGCCCATGGAACCATCGAGACCGCGGTCGCCGCCATGAAGCACGGGGCCTGCGACTACATTCTCCGGCCCTTCGACATCGATGCCCTGGAACTGGCCGTGGAGCGGGCCCTCAACGGCGCCGAGGTGGCGAGGCAAAATGCCTTCCTGCGGCAGGAAATCGACCGGGGCTGGGGCGCTTTTGTCGGCACCAGCCAACCGATGCAGGCGGTGTATGACTTGATCCAGCGGGTGGGGCCGAGCAAGGCGTCGGTACTGATTACCGGCGAGACCGGCACGGGCAAGGAACTCGCGGCCCGAGCGGTTCACAATGCCTCGCCCCGCCGCGAGCGGCTGTTCGTCCCGATCAACTGTGCTGCAATCCCCGCCGACATCCTGGAAAGCGAGCTTTTCGGCTATGAGAAGGGAGCGTTCACCGGGGCGCAGAAGGAACGGATCGGCAAGTTCGAACTGGCCGACGGAGGAACGATATTCCTCGACGAGCTGACCGAAATGCCCATGGCTTTGCAGGCCAAATTGCTGCGGGTCCTCCAGGAAAACACCATCGAGCGCCTGGGGGGAAACCGGGTCATCAATCTCGATATCCGGGTCATCGCCGCGACTAACCGTGACCCGCGGCAAGCCGTACGGGAAGGGAAATTGCGCGAGGATCTGTACTATCGGGTCAACGTCTTTTCCATCGAACTGCCGCCCTTACGCAAGCGCGTGGACGATATCGCCGGACTGGTGGAGCACTTCATCACCAAGCATGGGCACTCCGCCGAGGGCACCCGGCTGACGGCCAAGGCCTTGAAGCGCCTCGAAGGGTATTCCTGGCCGGGCAATGTCCGGGAACTGGAAAACATGGTGGAAAGGGCTGTGATCCTGAGTGGCGGCGGACTGCTGGATGAACCGCATTTCCTGCTCGAATCCCAGGTTGCCGATGCCCATCCGAAGCAGCCGGCAGCGTCAGGCGACGATTCACCCAGGCTGCCGGCGCTGAATCAGGCGGTCGAGGAACTCGAAGCCAAGCTGATCGACGATGCCCTGGCCAAGGCGGAGGGCAACAAGGCCAAGGCGGCTGCGCTACTCGACATCAGCGAACGAACCCTCTGGTACAAGCTGAAGAAATACCGCCCCGAGCAGGATCCCAACTGATTGCCCGCGGTCCGGGCAGGCTGACCTCAAAGCGGCTTGAACAGCACCTTCGAGCGCCGCTGGTAGTTGTACATTTCTCGCTTCTCGTCGGGCAGTTCATCCACCTTGGCAATGCGGAAGCCGCGCTCCACGAACCAGTGCTCGGTGCGGGTGGTGAGGACGAAAAGGCGCTTGAAGCCGGCCTTCTTGGCCCGCTTCTCGATGCGCCGCATGAGGAGCTCGCCATAGCCCCATTCCCGGTGATCGGGATTCACCGCCAGGCAGGCCAGTTCCGCCACCCCGTTGGAGTGGGGATAGAGGGCCGCGCAGCCGACGATGATGCCGTCGTGCTCCATGACCGAGAAGCGGTCCAGTTCCCGCTCCAGCAATTCCCGCGGCCGATGCACCAGGATGCCCTCCTGCTCCATGGGCTCGATGAGGGCGATGAGGGAGCCGATGTCGTCGGGACGGGCCTCCCGGACATTTTCCAGGGATTCCCGGGTGACCACGGTGCCGACCCCGTCGTGGGTGAAGAGCTCCTGCAGCAGCGCCCCGTCCCGCTCGAAGCCAATGAGGTGGACGCGGCCGACCCCGGCCCGGCTGGCCCGCACGGCGCAGGGCAGGTCGCGCCGGAGGTCGGGGGAAAGCCAGTCGCCGTCCTTCAGGAGTTCGGCGGCCTCATCGGCGGTCACGGCGTCCAGGAATTCGCCTTCCTTGTCGGTGACCCCGCGGCTGTCGGTGAGGAAGACCAGCTTGTCGGCCTTGACGGCGATGGCGACGGCCTCCGCCACCTCCTCCATCTGGAGATTGAAGATCTCGCCGGTGGGGGACGCCCCTTCGCAATTGAGGAGCACGATATTGCCGAGGCCGAGTTGGGCCTGGAGCCCCTCCGCATCCACCTTGCGCACCTTGCCGGCGTACTGGAGGTCGATGCCGTCGAGGATGCCGATGGGCTGGCCGGTAATGAAATTGCCGCCGATGACCCGGATGCGGCTGTTGGCCATGGGGGTGTTGGGCAGGCCCTGGGAGAGGAGCGCCTCGATTTCCAGATAGACACTGCCGACGGCGTCGAGGACGCAATCCAGGGTTTCCGCGTCGGTGACCCGGTAGCCCCGGTGGTATTTGGATTCCAGGCCCTTTTCCCGCAATTCCTCCTCGATCTGGGGGCGGGCGCCGTGCACCAGCACCAGCCGGATGCCGAGGCTGGCCAGGAGGTTCACGTCGTAGGCCAGGGTGCGGGCCAGTTCGCTGGCGATGGCCTTGCCGCCGAAGGCGACCACGAAGGTCTTGCCCCGGAAGGCATTGATGTAGGGCGTCACCGCCCGGAACCAGGCAACGAAGTTCTCGTCGTAAAGGGTATCGCTCATTTCGTTGATTCGTCGCCGTTCTTGACGGCCGCCTCCAGGCGTTCACAAATGGTCTTCAAAACTTTCACCCGGGCGAAGTTCTTGTCGTTGGCTTCCACCAGGGTCCACGGGGCGAGGCCGGTGGAGGTGCGGTCCACCATGTCGCAGACGGCCGACACGTAGGCGTCCCACTTCTCCCGGTTGCGCCAGTCTTCCTCGGTGATCTTGAAGCGCTTGAACTCGGTGTCCTGGCGCTCCTTGAAACGGGCCAGCTGCTCGTCGGCGCTGATCTGGAGCCAGAATTTCACCACCACGGCCCCGGCCGCCACCATCTGGTGCTCGAAATCGTTGATCTCGGCATAGGCCCGCAGCCAGTCGGCCTCGGAGCAGAAACCCTCGACCCGCTCCACCAGCACCCGACCATACCAGGAGCGGTCAAAAACCGTGGTGCGGCCGGTGCGCGGCAGATGGCGCCAGAAGCGCCACAGGTAGGGCTGGGCCCGCTCTTCCTCGGTGGGGGCGGCGATGGGCGTGATCTGGTACTGGCGGGCGTCCAGGGCCTCCACGCTGCGCCGGATGCTGCCGCCCTTGCCGGCCGCGTCCGAGCCCTCGAAGACCACCACCAGGGAATGCTTCTCCTTGAAGCGCGGGTCCCGGGCGAGTTCCGAGAGCTTGCCCTGGTACTTGGCCAGTTCCCGCTCGTAGTCCTTTTTGGCCAAGGCCTGGGAGAGGTCCAGCTCGGTGAGCACGTTGCGCTCGTCGATGGCCCGGACGATGGGGGGCGCCACCGGCACCTGGGCCCGGGTCTCCTGCTGCAGGCGCTTCTTCATGGATTCGAGGACGATGCGCCCGACGGTGAGGGAACGGTACTCGTCGTCGGTGCCCTCGACAATGATCCAGGGGGCGTGGGCGGTGTTGGTGACGCGCAGGACATGGCCGGCCACGTCTTGCAGCTGGTCGTAGGTCTTCAGGCGCTCGTAGCTCGCCTTGGTCACCCGCCAGGCGGTGCGGGGATCCTTTTCCAGGGCCTTGAGACGCTGCTTCTGGGCATCCTTGGAAAGATGGAACCAGAACTTGAGGACCAGAGCGCCTTCATTGACCAGCATGGCCTCGAAGCGGTTGATGTCGTCGAGGAGCTGGTCCATTTCCGAGCGCCGCATCCTGCCGGTGATGCGGTCGGTGATGGGCTGGGAATACCAGGAGCCGGCGAAGATGCCGACCTTGCCCTTCGGCGGCAGGGCCCGCCAATAGCGCCACATGTAGGGGCGCTCCCGCTCCTCGTCGGTAGGAGCGGAAAAGGCCAGGGTGGAGATGTGGCGCGGGTCCATCCAGGAATACAGGAGGTTGATGGTCTCGCCCTTGCCGCTGCCATCCACCCCGCTGATCAGGATGACCACCGGAAATTCCTTCTTTTCCAGGACGTCGTACTGGACGTCCAGGAGTTCGGCCCGCAACTTGGGCACTTCCTTGCGGAAGGTGGCCTTGTCGATCTTGTGACCCAGTTCGGCTGATTCAAACATGCCTATTCCCCCTTGAAATCTCCCCAAAGCGCCTGCATCGCCGCCAGCGCCGCCAGTCCCGCCGTCTCCGTGCGCAGGATGCGCGGCCCCAGGCGCACCGCCTGGAAGCCCACCTGCCGGGCGGCGATCACTTCCTGCGGATCGAGGCCCCCTTCGGCCCCGATCAGCAGTTGCACATTTCTTGCCGGCGGCAGGTCGGCAAGCGACACCTCCGCCCCGGGCGCCAGCATGAGGCGCAGGACGCCGTCCGCCGGACGGCCGAGCCAGCGGTCGAGGGCTTCCACCGGCGCCACCACGGGCACCTGGTTGCGCCCGCACTGTTCGCAGGCGGAGGCCGCCACGCCTTGCCAATGGGCGACCCGCTTATTGGCGCGCTCGCCGGCCAGGCGGGTGACGCTGCGCCGGCTCTCCACCGGCACGATGTCCGCCACCCCGAGCTCCACCGCCTTCTGGATGGTGAAATCCATCTTTTCACCGGCCTGGAGGGCCTGCACCAAGGTGATGGCCAGGGAGGATTCCCGCTCGATGTTCTGCCAGGCCCCGAGGGCCACCACCACCCGCTCCCGCTCGATGCGCTCGATATGCGCCTCGTATTCGCCGCCACGACCGTCGAAAAGCGTCAGGGTCGCTCCCGGAGGCAAGCGCAGGACGCGAACGGCATGCCGGGCCACGGGCTCCGGCAGATCGATATGAGCCCCCGGCGCCAGGGGCTCGCGGCAGTAGAAACGCGGTGAATTCATCGATGCTATTATGGGTGAAATCCACATGGAAAGGTGCTGCACATGGTCGCCCTTAATCCTCCGGTATGCGATTTCGGCTGGAAAGCCGTCGATTTCGACCTGCCGGCCACCGACGGCCGGCGCTACAACCTGGATGCCGTCAAAGGTCCCAACGGCCTCCAGGTGATGTTCATCTGCAACCACTGCCCCTACGTGAAGGCGGTGATCGACCGCATCGTGCGGGACTGCCGGGAGCTCCAGACCCATGGCATCGGCAGCGTCGCCATCATGAGCAACGACCCGGCGGTCTATGCCGAGGATTCCTTCGACAACATGCAGCGCTGGGCCGAGGAACTGGACTTCCCCTTTCCCTACCTCTACGACGAGACCCAGGCCGTGGCCAAGGCCTACGGCGCCGTCTGCACGCCGGACTTCTTCGGCTTCAACGGCCGGCTGGAGCTCCAGTACCGGGGCCGGCTCGATGCCTCCGGGCGCAACCCGGCGCCTCCCGATGCCCACCGGGAACTCTTCGAGGCCATGGCCCAGGTGGCCCAGACCGGCGCCGGCCCCCGGGAGCAGACGCCCTCCATCGGCTGTTCCATCAAATGGCGGGAATGAACTACGATCCGGCCACCCTCCTGCCCCGGGTGGAAGCCCTGGTGCGCACCGTCGCGGCCCGGGAGATCATGCCCCGCTTCCTGCAGGCGGTACGTGAACACAAATCGGACGGCTCCGCCCTCAGCGACGCCGACCTGGCATCCCAGCGCTTCCTGAACGCCGAACTGGGCAAGCTCGTACCCTTGCCCATCCTCGGCGAGGAAATGGACGAAGGACAGCAACGGGCTGCCCTGGCCGCCGGCGACGACGGCCTGTGGTGCGTGGACCCGGTGGACGGCACCACCAATTTCCTGGCTGGCCTGCCCTTCTTCGCGGTGTCCGTGGCCCTCCTGCGGCAGGGGAAACCGATCCTCGGCGTCTCCTACGCGCCCTTCTGCGACGAGATGTTCACCGCCCTCGCCGGCGGCGGCGCCCGGTTGAACGGGGAGTTGCTGCCCCTGCGCCGCCCCGAGTCCCGCCTCGACAAGTCGGTGGCCCTGGTGGACCTGAAACGCCTGCCCAAGCCCCTGGCCCTGGCCCTGGCCGGCGAGCCGCCCTACTACTCCCAGCGCAACCTGGGATCCAGCGTCCTGGAATGGTGCTACCTGGCCGCCGGGCGGGCTGACCTCCTGCTCCACGGCGGCCAACGGCCCTGGGATTACGCCGCCGGCCGCCTGATGGTGGCGGAGGCCGGCGGCAGCGTCTCCAGCTTCGAGCTGGACGATTTCGATGCGGCCCCGGTCTGGCGCCGCTCCGTCATCGCCGCCCTCGACCCCGCTGCCCAGGCCGCCTGGCGGGCCTGGACACGGGGGCGCCTGTAGCCCATGAAAGCCAGTAGCCTGGTTTATCATACCGAGACATAACATCAGAAGAGTCGGCACCTTGCAGCCTACCGAACCTGTCTTTTCCGCCGATAAAGGAACATCCGTCCAGAGCGCAGACCTGCTTTCCGACGGGGACGCCAACCAGCGCCACCTGGCGCTCCTGCTGGAAGCCCAGCGCATCGGGCGCATCGGCAACTGGGAACGGGACCTGCGCACCAAGCAGGTCTGGTGGTCCGACGAATGCTATCGGCTGTTCGGCTACGAACCCGGATCCATACGGCCCTCGTACTCCCTGTTCCTCCAGCATGTCCATCCCGACGACCGGCAGCGGGTCGCGGGGATCATGGCGGTCAACCGGGACAGCAATGCCCCCTACGACGTCGAATACCGGGGCGTCACCACCAGCGGCGAACTTCGCCACTTCGTCAACCACGGCCGCGTGCTGATCGACGACCAGGGCACGATGCTGCGGGCCAGCGGCACCATCCAGGACATCACCGCCCGCAAGCAGATCGAAGCCCGTTTTATCCGCCAGCACGCCTACCTGAAAGCCGTGCTGGACAACATGCCCCAGGGCATCAGCGTCTTCGACGAGGAACTGAAGCTGCGGGTCTGGAACCAGGGCTTCCTGGACGTCCTGGAATTGCCGCCGGAGGCGGTCTACGAGGGCGTCTCCTTCGCCGACCTCATCCGCATTCCCGCCCAGCGGGGAGAATACGGTCCCGGCGACCCGGAGGAGCATGTCAAGCGCCTCAACGACCTGGCGCTGCAGTTCCATCCCCACCGCCTGGAGCGGGTCCGGCCCGGGGGCCGCACCCACCTGACCCACGGCCAGCCCCTTTACATCGACGACCGCATCGCCGGCTTCATCACCACCTACACCGAGATCACCGAGCAGAAAGCTGCCGAGGAGGTCCTGCGCAGGGAGCACGACCTCCTGCAGACCGTGGTGGACAACATCCCCAGCGGCATCACCCTCCTGAACCGGGATCTGGAACTGGTCCTCTACAACCGGGAGGTGCCCCGCCTCCTCGGCATGCCGGAGGATCTCTTCAACCAGGGCACGACCACCCTCGAAGACTTGCTGCGCTTCAACGCCAAGCGCGGGGAATACGGCCCCGGCGACGAGGATTGCATCGTTTCGGCCATGATGGCGCGGGCCCGGAACCCGGTCGCCCACCATTTCGAGCGCACCCGGCCCAACGGCCTCACCCTGGATATCCGCGGCGCCCCCCTGGCCGACGGCAGCATGGTCACCGTCTACACCGACATCACCGCCCACAAGCGCAACGAGGAGCGCCTGCAACTGGCCGACAAGGTATTCGCCCACAGCCCGGCCGGGATCGTCATCGCCGACGACGAGCACCGCATCCTGTCGGTGAATCCGGCCTTCACCGCCATGACCGGCCTGGAGCCCTTCGAGGTTGTCGGTTATCCCGTGTCCAGCCTGCCCAGCGCCGCCACCGACGAAAGCTGGAACCAGCTCGCCAGCAGCCTGGCCCACCGGGGCAACTGGAGCGGCGAGATGGAAGCCCACCGCAAGAACGGCGAAGCCTTCATCGCCGGCATCACGGTGAGTCGGGTCGGCGACCCGGAGCATGACCAGACCACCCACTACATCTGGATGTTCGCGGACATCACCGAAAGGAAGCGAGCCGAGGAGCGGGTCCGCCACATGGCCCAGACGGACCCCCTCACCGGGCTGCCCAACCGCCTGGCGCTCCTCATGCGGCTGGCCCAGATCCTGCCCGAGGGGCGGCGCCACAGCCGCAGCGTGGCGGTCATGTTCATCGACCTGGACCGCTTCAAGATCATCAACGACACCCTCGGCCACCAGGTGGGCGACGACCTCCTGCGGGAAGTCGCAAGCCGGCTCGCCTGCACCGTCCGGGAATCCGACACGGTGGCGCGGCTGGGGGGCGACGAATTCGTGGTGGTCCTGCCGGATGTCGCCTCGGCCACCGACTCCGCCATCGTGGCCGGCAAGATCATCACCGCCCTGGCAGTCCCCATCCGGGTCGAGGGCCACGATCTGCATACCAGTCCCTCCATCGGCATCAGCCTGTTCCCCGCCGACGGCCAGGACGGCGACACCATCCTGAAGAACGCCGACACCGCCATGTACCACGCCAAGGCGGCCGGCCGGAACAACTACCAGTTCTACGCCGACGAGATGAACCGGGCCGCCACCGAGCGCCTGGACCTGGAAAGCAAGCTGCGCCAGGCGCTGTCCCGCAACGAGCTGGCCTTGGCCTACCAGCCCCAGTTCGAGGCCAGGACCCGGCGCGTCACCGGGGTCGAGGCCCTCCTGCGCTGGCATCATCCCGTGGACGGCATCATCTCGCCGGCCAGGTTCGTGCCCATCGCCGAGGAGACCGGGCTCATCGTCGCCATCGGCGACTGGGTGCTGCACAACGCCTGCCGGGAGGTGAAGCGCTGGATGGATGCCGGCCTGCCGCCCCTGCGGGTGGCTGTGAACGTCTCGGCCCGCCAGCTGCGGCGGCGGGACTTCTGCGAGACGGTGGCCGGGGCCCTGGCCGACTCGGGCCTGCCACCGGAGCAACTGGAATTGGAAATCACCGAGAGTTCGGTGATGGAAAACGCCGAAGAGGCCATCGGCATCCTCCAGGGCCTGCGCCGCATGGGCGTCACCCTCGCCATCGACGATTTCGGCACCGGCTATTCGTCCCTGGCCTACCTGAAACTCTTCCCCATTGACCACCTCAAGATCGACCGCTCCTTCGTCGCCGACATCGAGCACGACCTCAACGACCGGGCCATCGCCCTGGGCACCATCGCCCTGGCGCGTTCCCTGGGCCTCAACGTCATCGCCGAGGGGGTGGAGACCGAGGACCAGCTCGAACTGCTGCGCGACAACGGCTGCGACGAGGTCCAGGGTTATCTCCTGTCGCAGCCCCTCCACGGCGCGGCGGCCTTCGCCTTCCTGCACGCCCAAACGACGACGGGTTAGAATTCGCGCCTTTCATAATAAAAGCGCAAGCAGGGAGCTGACATGGCACGCATGACCTTGTCCCGTTATCTCATTGAAGAACAACGCCAGAAAGGCGTCATCACCGCCGATCTCAAGCTGCTCGTCGAGGTCGTTTCCCGGGCCTGCAAGGCCATCTCCATCGCCATCGGCAAGGGCGGCCTGGGCGGTGTCCTGGGCGAGGCCGGCAGCGAAAACGTCCAGGGCGAAGCCCAGAAGAAGCTCGACGTCGTCTCCAACGAAATCCTTCTGGAAGCCAACGAATGGGGCGGCCACCTGGCGGCCATGGCCTCCGAGGAGATGGATCTCCCCCACACCATCCCGAACCGCTATCCCCAGGGCGAATACCTGCTGCTCTTCGATCCCCTGGACGGATCCTCCAATATCGACGTCAACGTCTCGGTGGGCACCATCTTCTCGGTGCTGAAGTGCCCCGAGGGGGCCGACCTGTCCACCCCGGAAGCCGCCGAACAGGCCTTCCTGCAGCCCGGCACCACCCAGGTGGCGGCCGGCTACGCGGTGTACGGCCCCACCACCCTGCTGGTGCTGACGGTGGGCGACGGCGTCGTGGTGTTCACCCTGGACCGGGAAATGGGGGCCTTCGTCCTCACCCAGGAAAATGTCCGCATTCCCGAGGACACCAAGGAATTCGCCATCAACATGTCCAACCAGCGCTACTGGGAAGCCCCGGTGCAGCGCTACGTGGACGAGCTCCTGCAGGGCAAGGAAGGCCCCCGGGGCAAGGACTTCAACATGCGCTGGGTGGCCTCCATGGTGGCCGACGTGCACCGCATCATGACCCGGGGCGGCCTCTTCATGTATCCGCTGGATGCCAAGACCCGGGACAAGGGCGGCAAGCTGCGCCTCATGTACGAAGCCAACCCCATGGCCTTCCTGGTGGAGCAGGCCGGCGGCGCCGCCACCACCGGCCGCGAGCGCATCCTCGACCTGCAGCCCCAGAAGCTGCACCAGCGGGTGCCGGTGATCCTCGGCTCGAAGAACGAGGTCGAGCGGGTCACCGCCTACCACGCCTGACAGGATCGGCAGCGGTCACCGGAGGGTGGGGCGTTTGAGGAGCCGGGCGAGGACTGTCTGAGCCCCCGCAGGGGGCGAGTTCCGCAGCCCGGCGGAGCAAATGCCCCACCCGACGCGCGGAAAACGCCGCTTGGTATTGGGGCCTCCCATGAGTCCCCCTGCCCCCTCAGCGGGAACCGATAACCCCCTCCAGCAGCAAGTCGGCGCCCCGTTCCGCCACGAACAGGCGGAACGCCTGGGCCGCCGGCGACAGCTGCTTGTCCTCCCGCCAGACCAGATTCCAGCGCCGGCGCACCGGCAGCCCCCGCACGTCCAGCACCCGCAGCCGGTCGGAGGAAAGTTCCAGGCCCACCGTGTGCAGGGACAGGAACCCCAGGCCCAGCCCGGCCATCACCGCCTGCTTGACGGTCTCGTTGCTGGTCATGTCCATGCCGGCGCGGACAGTCAGGCCGTATTCGGCGAAAAAGCGCTCCATGGTGCGGCGGGTTCCCGATCCGGCTTCCCGCATGACAAACACCTGCCCCGCCAGGTCGGCAGGCAGGATGCCCCGCTGCTGGACCAGCGGATGCCCCGGCGGCGCCACGATGCCCAGGGGATGATCGGCGAAATACTCGGCCGCCAGGCCGCTGCCATCCGGCGTCTCCCCCATCACCGCCAGATCCACCTCGCTGGCGGCCAGCAATTGCAGGACGTGCTCCCTATTGGCTTCCAACAGGCGCACCCGCACTCCCGGATGCCGGGCCGAAAAGCGCCCCAGGAAATGGGGGGCGAAATAGATGCCGGTGGACACCACCGCCAAGGCCAGGCTCCCGGCCTCCACCCCCTTCAGGGCCACCAGGGATTCCTTCAGCTGCCGCATTTCCCCGGCCACCCGCCGCGCCGTCTGGGCCATCAATTCCCCGGCCTCGGTGAGCCGGATGCGCTTGCCCACCTGCTCGTAAAGGGGCAGGCCCGCCGATTCCTCCAACTGCTTGACCTGCATGGACACCGCCGGCTGGGTCAGGAAGAGTTCCCTGGCCGCCCGGGAAAACGACAACTGGCTAGCGACTGCTTCGAAAACGCGCAACTGGCGCAGGCTGACGTTTTTCATGGCGATCCATAAGCTCTAGTTTATATAAACAATAAAAATTGCTTACTTTATTTATATCACGTGATGGCTAATATTCCATCAACACTCACCCAAAGGAGACACCCCATGGACCAAAGCAGCCGCTACGCCAACCTCGGACTCCAGGAGCAGCAGCTCATTGCCGCCGGCCGCCACGTTCTGTGCGCCTACCATTTCAAGCCCCGGGCCGGCCATGACCCGGTGGCCGCCGCCGCCCACTTCGCCGCCGAATCCTCCACCGGCACCAACGTCGAGGTGTGCACCACCGACGACTTCACCCGTTCGGTGGATGCCCTGGTCTACCACGTTTCCCAGCTGCCCGACGGCGACCACCTGATGAAGATCGCCTATCCCAACGAGCTGTTCGACCGCAACATCACGGACGGCCGCGCCATGCTGGTTTCCTTCCTGACGCTCACCATCGGCAACAACCAGGGCATGAGCGACGTGGAATACGCCAAGATGCACGACTTCTGGGTGCCGCCCGCCCTCTTGCGCCTCTTCGACGGCCCGGCCCTGAACATCGTCGATCTCTGGCGCATCCTCGGCAAGCCCCTGGTGGATGGCGGCCTGGTGGTGGGCACCATCATCAAGCCCAAGCTCGGCCTGCGGCCCCAGCCCTTCGCCGACGCCTGCCACCAGTTCTGGCTGGGGGGCGACTTCATCAAGAACGACGAGCCCCAGGGCAACCAGGTCTTCGCCCCCCTGCGGCAGACCATCCCCCTGGTGGCCGAAGCCATGCGCCGGGCCCAGGACAGCACCGGCCAGCCCAAGATCTTCTCCGCCAACATCACCGCCGACGACCCCTTCGAGATGATTGCCCGGGGCGAATTGATCCTCGAGACCTTCGGCGAGAACGCCAGCCACGTGGCCTTCCTGGTGGACGGCTATGTCGGCGGCCCCGGCGCCGTCGCCCTGGCCCGCCGCTACTTCCCGAACCAGTTCCTGCATTACCACCGGGCCGGCCACGGCGCCGTCACCAGCCCCCAGTCGAAGCGCGGCTACAACAGCCTCGTCCTCTGCAAGATGAGCCGGCTGCAGGGGGCCTCCGGCATGCACACCGGCACCATGGGCTTCGGCAAGATGGAGGGCTGCGAGGCCGACCGGGCCGTCGCCTACATGATCGAGCGCGACGCCGCCGACGGCCCTTACTTCCACCAGGAGTGGCAGAGCATGAAGGCCACCACCCCCATCGTCTCCGGCGGCATGAACGCCGTGCGCCTGCCGGGCTTCTTCACCAACCTGGGCCACGCCAACGTCATCAACACCTGCGGCGGCGGCACCTTCGGCCACCTGGACGGCCCGGTGGCCGGCGCCACCTCCCTGCGCCAGGCCTACGAGGCCTGGAAGCAGGGCGTCAATGCCGTCGAATACGCCAAGAGCCACCGGGAACTGGCCCGGGCCTTCGAATCCTTCCCCGCCGACGCCGACCGCTTCTACCCGGGCTGGCGCCAGCAGCTCTGCCGGTGAGGGACGCCATGCTTAACCGCCCCACCCTGACCCAGTTCATCATCGAGTCCCAGGGCCACCACGCCGACGCCACCGGCGACTTCACCGGACTCCTCAACGACGTCGCCACGGCTTGCAAGGCCATTGCCAGCGCCGTCGCCCGGGGCGCCCTGGCCGACGTTCTCGGTTCCGCCGGCAGCGGCAACATCCAGGGCGAGGAGCAGAAGAAGCTCGACGTCATCGCCAACACCACCATGATCGCTGCCAACGAGTGGCGCGGCCACCTGGCGGCCATGGCTTCCGAGGAGATGGAGCACATCCTGCCGACCCACCAGCGGGGCCGCTACCTGCTGGTGTTCGACCCCCTGGACGGCTCCTCCAACACCGACATCAACATGACCCTGGGCACCATCTTCTCGGTGCTGCGGACCCCGGACAACGGCCGCGACCCGGTCGCCGACGATTTCTTCCAGCCCGGCACCCGGCAGATCTGCGCCGGCTACGCCCTCTACGGCCCCTCCACCATGCTGGTGCTCACCACCGGCCAGGGGGTCAACGGCTTCACCCTGGACCGCAACCTGGGCGAATTCTTCCTCACCCACCCGGACATGGTGATTCCGGCGGACACCTCGGAATTCGCCATCAACATGTCCAATGAACGCTTCTGGTATCCGCCGGTCCAGCGCTACGTGGCCGAATGCCGGGCCGGCAGGACGGGCCCGCGGGGCCGGGACTTCAACATGCGCTGGATCGCCTCCATGGTGGCGGAAGTGCACCGCATCCTGAACCGCGGCGGCGTCTTCATGTACCCCCGGGACCTCAAGGATCCGGCCAAGCCCGGACGGCTCCGCCTCCTTTACGAAGCCAACCCCATGGCCTTCATCGTCGAGCAGGCCGGAGGCATGGCCATCACCGGCGAGGCCCGCATGCTCGACGTCAAGCCGACCAGTCTGCACCAGCGGGTTCCCGTCATCCTGGGATCCACGAACGAAGTCCAGCGTATCGCCGACTACCACCGCGAAGCGCCGGTGATGGCCGCCTGAATACAAAAAAGGAGAACAGCATGTCCATCAAGCATCCCGTGATCGCGGTGACCGGCTCCTCCGGGGCCGGCACCAGCACCGTCACCAAGGTTTTCGAAAACATCTTCCGCCGGGAAGGCGTCAACGCCGCCGTGGTCGAGGGCGACAGCTTCCACCGCTTCGACCGCCATGAGTTCAAGCGCATCAACGCCGAGCGTGCCGCCAATGGCGAAGCCCGGCTTTCCCACTTCGGCCCCGAGTCCAACCTGCTGAAGGAACTGGAAAACCTGTTCCGCGCCTACGGCGAGTGCGGCCGCGGCGCCCGCCGCTACTACGTCCATGACGAGGAGGAAGCGGTGCGCCGGGGCTCCCCCCCGGGGACTTTCACGCCCTGGCAGGATATCCCCAACGGCACCGACATGCTCTTCTACGAGGGGCTGCACGGCGCCGTGCACACCGAGGACGTGAACGTCGCCCACTACTCCGACCTCATGATCGGCGTGGTGCCCGTCATCAACCTGGAGTGGATCCAGAAGATCCACCGGGACACCAACCTGCGGGGCTACTCCAAGGAAGCGGTGATGGACACCATCCTCTCCCGCATGCCGGACTATGTGCACTACATCGTTCCCCAGTTCGAGCACACCCATATCAATTTCCAGCGGGTGCCGGTGGTGGACACCTCCAACCCCTTCATCGCCCGGGACATTCCCCACGCCGGCGAAGCCATGGTGGTGATCCGCTTCCGGAATCCGCGGGGGGTCGATTTCCCCTACCTGCTGTCCATGATCCAGGATTCCTTCATGTCCCGGGCCAATACCATCGTGGTGCCTGGGGACAGGCTGGATATCGCCATGCAACTGATCCTGACCCCCCTCATCTGGAGCCTGATGGAAAAGAAAAAGCTGGCATAAGCTTGAAACAGGGGGGCCGGAGGCCCCTTTTCCCGTGATCGTCTATCCAAAACGCCCGCTTTGCCGGATAATTTCAGCTTTTTCTGCTGGCGTTTTGTCAGGAGAGCTTGGATGTTGAACATGAACGAAATCAAGGCCCCCGTCTTCTCCCCCCTGACCGGCGCGATCCGCGCTCTGGCCATGGATGCCGTGCAAAAGGCCAATTCCGGCCACCCCGGCGCCCCGATGGGCATGGCCGAGATCGCCGAAGTCCTGTGGCGCCGGCATCTGCGGCACAATCCGGCCAACCCCAAGTGGGCCGACCGCGACCGCTTCGTGCTCTCCAATGGCCACGGCTCGATGCTGATCTACGCCCTCCTGCACCTGACCGGCTACGACCTCTCCATCGATGACCTGAAGAATTTCCGCCAGTTCCACTCCAAGACCGCCGGCCACCCGGAATACGGCATCACCCCCGGGGTCGAGACCACCACCGGCCCCCTGGGCCAGGGCGTCAGCAACGCCGTCGGCCTGGCCGTGGCGGAAAAGGCCCTGGCGGCCGAGTTCAACCGCCCCGGCTTTGACATCGTCGACCACTACACCTACACCTTCCTGGGCGACGGCTGCCTGATGGAAGGCGTCTCCCACGAAGCCTGCTCCCTGGCCGGCACCCTGGGCCTGGGCAAGCTGATCGCCTTCTACGACGACAACGGCATTTCCATCGACGGCCACGTCGAGGGCTGGTTCACCGACGACACCCCGAAGCGCTTCGAAGCCTACGGCTGGCATGTCATCCCGAACGTGGACGGCCATGACTCCGCCGCCATCGAGGCCGCGCTGCTCGCCGCCCGCAAGGTCACCGACAAGCCGAGCCTGATCTGCTGCAAGACCGTCATCGGCATGGGCTCCCCCAACAAGCAGGGCAGCCACGACGTGCACGGCGCCCCCTTGGGCGGCGACGAGATTGCTGCTGCCCGCGCCTACATCGGCTGGACCCACGCCCCCTTCGAAATCCCGGCCGACATCTACGCCGCCTGGGACGGCAAGGAAAAGGGCGGCAAGCTGGAGTCCGACTGGAACGCCCGCTTCGCCGAGTACAGGTCGGCCTTCCCGGAACTGGCCGCCGAATTCGAGCGCCGGGTCATCGGCTGCAAACTGCCCGCCAACTGGTCCCAGACCGTGGACACCTACGTCGCCGCCTGCCGCGACAAGGCCGAGAACATCGCCACCCGCAAGGCCAGCCAGAACGCCATCGGCGCCTACGCCCCGGCCCTGCCGGAGCTCTTCGGCGGCTCCGCCGACCTGGCCGGCTCCAACCTGACCCTGTGGAAGGGCGCCAAGGGCGTCTCCAAGGCCGACGGCGGCAACTACCTCTACTACGGGGTGCGGGAATTCGGCATGACCGCCATCGCCAACGGCATCGCCCTGCACGGCGGCTTCATCCCCTACACCGCCACCTTCCTGGTCTTCTCGGACTACGCCCGCAACGCCATCCGCATGGCAGCCCTCATGCACCAGCGCCAGATCATGGTCTATACCCATGACTCCATCGGCCTGGGCGAGGACGGCCCCACCCACCAGCCGGTGGAGCACGTGGCTTCCATGCGCCTGATCCCGAACCTGGACGTCTGGCGCCCGGCCGACGCCACCGAAACCGCCGTGGCCTGGGCCGCCGCCATCGACCGCGCCGACGGCCCCTCCGTCCTGGCCCTGTCCCGCCAGAACCTGCCCACCGTCACCGGCGCCATCGCCACCGACCAGATCCGGAAGGGCGGCTACGTCCTCTCCGAGGCCCAAGGCCCGGCGGCGGTCACCCTCATCGCCACCGGCTCGGAAGTGAAGCTGGCCCTCGATGCCCAGGCCGCCCTGGCGGCGGAAGGCATCGCCGCCCGCGTCGTCTCCATGCCCTGCCCCGACGTTTTCGACCGCCAGAGCGCCGACTACAAGGCCGCCGTCCTCGGCGACGGCGACAAGCGCGTGGCCATCGAAGCGGGCCATCCGGACCTTTGGCGCAAGTATGTAGGTCTAACCGGGACGGTAGTCGGCATCGATCGCTTCGGCGAATCGGCTCCGGCTGGCAAATTGTTCGAATTTTTCGGCTTCACGGTGGCGAATGTCGTCAATTCCGTGAAAAACATTCTGTAAGGAGCTTCCAAGCATGACCATCAAAGTGGGTATCAATGGGTTCGGCCGCATCGGCCGTATGGTTTTCCGCGCAGCAGTGAAGGAATTCTCGGATATCGAGATCGTTGCCATCAACGACCTGCTGGAGCCGGATTACCTGGCCTACATGCTGAAGTACGATTCCGTCCACGGCCGGTTCAAGGGTGAAGTGTCCGTCGACGGCAACAACCTCATCGTCAATGGCAAGAAGATCCGCCTGACCGCCGTCAAGAATCCCGCCGAACTGAAGTGGAATGAAGTGGGCGCCGACGTCGTCGTCGAATCCACCGGCCTCTTCCTCACCAAGGAAACCGCCGAAGCCCACCTCAAGGCCGGTGCCAAGAAGGTCATCATGTCCGCCCCCTCCAAGGACGACACCCCCATGTTCGTCTACGGGGTGAACCATCAGTCCTACGCCGGCCAGGCCATCATCTCCAACGCCTCCTGCACCACCAACTGCCTGGCCCCCGTGGCCAAGGTGCTGAACGACACCTTCGGCATCAAGCGCGGCCTGATGACCACCGTGCACGCCGCCACCGCCACCCAGAAGACCGTGGACGGCCCGTCCAATAAGGACTGGCGCGGCGGCCGCGGCATCCTGGAAAACATCATCCCGTCCTCCACCGGCGCCGCCAAGGCCGTCGGCAAGGTCATCCCCGAGCTCAACAAGAAGCTCACCGGCATGGCCTTCCGCGTCCCGACCTCCGACGTCTCCGTGGTTGACCTGACGGTGGAACTCAACAAGGAAGCCACCTACGAGGCCATCTGCGCCGCCATGAAGGCCGCCTCCGAAGGCCCCATGAAGGGCGTCCTCGGCTACACCACCGAGAAGGTCGTCGCCACCGACTTCCGCGGCGAGTCCTGCACCTCCGTCTTCGATGCCGATGCCGGCATCGCCCTCGACGGCACCTTCGTCAAGGTGGTCTCCTGGTACGACAACGAGTGGGGCTATTCCTGCAAGGTCCTGGAGATGGCTCGCGTCATCAGCAAGTAAGACCCTCAGACAAGGGGCGCCCGAGGGCGCCCCTTGTCTCTTTCATTCCCGTTTTTTGCCCCCCGGAGTCGAGGAAAGCCATGAATATCAAACGCCTCACTGACCTGGACGTCGCCGGCAAGCGTGTTTTCATCCGCGCCGACTTGAACGTACCCCAGGACGACAATCTCGCCATCACCGACGACACCCGCATCCGCGCTGCCCTGCCGGGTATCAAGTACGCCCTCGACAAGGGCGCCGCGGTCATGGTCACCTCCCACCTGGGCCGCCCCACCGAGGGCGACTTCAAGCCGGAGGACTCCCTGGCGCCGGTGGCCAAGCGCATGTCCGAACTCCTCGGCCAGGAAGTCCGCCTGGTCCAGAACTGGGTGGACGGCGGTTTCGACGTCAAGCCCGGGCAGGTGGTGATGCTGGAGAACAGCCGCTGCAACAAGGGCGAGAAGAAGGCCAACGACGAACTCTCCCAGAAGATGGCCGCCCTCTGCGACGTCTGGGTCCATGACGCCTTCGGCACCGCCCACCGGGCCGAGGCCACCACCTACGGCATGGGCAAGTACGCCAAGATCGCCTGCGCCGGCCCCTGCGTCGCCTCCGAACT
Source organism: Rhodocyclaceae bacterium (assembly GCA_018261935.1). Lineage (GTDB taxonomy): Bacteria > Pseudomonadota > Gammaproteobacteria > Burkholderiales > Rhodocyclaceae > JAGTRP01. Next base: position 70,704 of record JAGTRP010000011.1, on the reverse strand, counting down.
CGAAGCCCTGACCAAGGCCCTGGCCCAGCCGGCCCGGCCCCTGGTGGCCATCGTCGGCGGCTCCAAGGTTTCCACCAAGGTCACCGTCCTCGAAAGCCTGGCCGCCAAGGTGGACCAGCTGGTGGTGGGCGGCGGCATCGCCAACACCTTCCTCCTCGCCGCCGGCAAGAAGATCGGCAAGTCCCTGGCCGAGCACGACCTCGTCGACCAGGCCAAGGCCGTCATGGCCAAGGTCAAGGTGCCCCTGCCGACCGACGTGGTCGTCGCCAAGGAGTTCTCGGCCACCGCCCCGGCCACCATCAAGTCCATCGACGACGTGGCCGACGACGACATGATCCTCGACATCGGCCCCAATTCCGCCAAGGCCCTGGCCGATATCATCGCCCAGGCCGGCACCGTGGTCTGGAACGGCCCGGTGGGCGTCTTCGAAATGGATGCCTTTGCCCAGGGCACCAAGACCCTGGCCGACGCCATCGTCCATTCCAAGGCCTTCTCCCTGGCCGGCGGCGGCGACACGGTTTCCGCCATCAACACCTTCGGCATCCAGGACAAGGTGGGCTACATCTCCACCGCCGGCGGCGCCTTCCTGGAATTCCTCGAGGGCAAGAAGCTGCCGGCCGTGGAAATCCTCGAACAGCGCGCCAACGGCTAGGGGGGATGCCATGCAGCGTAGCACCAAGATCGTCGCCACCCTGGGGCCTGCCTCCAGCGACGAGGCCGTGCTGCGCCGCATGGTGCAGGCCGGCGTCAATATCGTCCGCCTCAACTTCTCCCACGGCAGCGCCGACGACCATCGCGCCCGGGTCGAGCTCCTGCGCCGCATCACCCACGATACGGGGACCACGGTGGGCATCATGGCCGACCTGCAGGGCCCCAAGATCCGGGTCGGCAAGTTCGAACATGGCCACATCGACCTGGCCCCCGGCGACCGCTTCATCCTCGACATTGCCTGCAAGCTCGGCAACCAGGAACGGGTCGGCCTCGACTACCCGGAACTGATCGATGACCTCGAACCGGGCGCCGTCCTCCTCCTCGACGACGGCCGCATCGTCCTCGACGTCCTGGAGGTGCTGACCCAGGAAATCGTCACTACCGTGCGGGTTGGCGGCCCCCTGTCCAACAACAAGGGCATCAACCGCCAGGGCGGCGGCCTCACCGCCCCGGCCCTGACCACCAAGGACCGCCAGGACATCCGCACCGCCGCCGAACTGGGGGTGGATTTCGTGGCGGTCTCCTTTCCCAAGAACGGCGACGACATGCGCCAGGCCAGGAAGCTCCTCACCCGGGCCGGCTCCGCCGCCCTGCTGGTGGCGAAGATCGAGCGGGCCGAGGCCATCGACGCCCTGGCCGACATCCTGGACGCGACCGACGCCGTCATGGTGGCCCGGGGCGACCTGGCCGTGGAAGTCGGCGACGCGGCGGTCCCCGCCCTCCAGAAGAAGATCATCCGCATGGCCCGGGAGCACAACCGGGTCACCATCACCGCCACCCAGATGATGGAATCCATGATCACCAGCCCGGTCCCCACCCGGGCCGAGGTCTCGGACGTGGCCAATGCCGTCCTGGACGGCACCGACGCCGTCATGCTGTCGGCCGAGACCGCCAGCGGCAAGTACCCGGTGGAAACCCTGGAAGCCATGGCCCGGATTTGCCTGGAAGCCGAAAAGTCGGCGGAAGTGACCCTCGACAAGGACGTCCTCGACCGGGTGTTTACCCGGATCGACCAGTCCATCGCCATGGCCGCCATCTGGACCGCCTATCACCTCAAGGTCAAGGCCATCGCCGCCCTCACCCAGTCGGGCTCCACGGCCCTGTGGATGAGCCGCATCAATTCCGGCGTGCCGATCTACGCCCTCACCCCGGAGGTGAATTCGCGCTACAAGATGAGCATGTACCGGGACGTCTTCCCGCTCCTCATGAAGCAGATGGACACCGACCGGGACCGGTTGCTGTGGCAAGCGGAACAACTGCTGATCGAACAAGGCGTGGTGGCGCCCGGCGACCTCATCGTCCTCACCATCGGCGAACCCATCGGTGTCGCCGGCGGAACCAATACCCTGAAGATCGTCCGGGTCGGGGAACACCCCCCGCCCCAACCCTGAATCGGGATTTTTCTCAAACTTCAACAAAGGAGACTGCAATGCCCCTCGTTTCCATGCGTCAACTGCTCGACCACGCCGCCGAAAACGGCTACGGCCTGCCCGCCTTCAACGTCAACAACATGGAACAGGTCTGGGCCATCATGGAGGCCGCCAACCAGGTGGATGCCCCAGTCATCATGCAGGCCTCGGCCGGCGCCCGCAAATACGCCGGCGAGCCTTTCCTGCGCCACCAGATCCTGGCGGCCCTGGAAGCCTATCCCCACATCCCCGTCGTCATGCACCAGGACCACGGCCAGAGCCCGGCGGTGTGCATGGGCGCCATCAAGTCCGGCTTCACCTCGGTGATGATGGACGGTTCCCTGCAGGCCGACGGCAAGACCGTCGCCTCCTATGAGTACAACGTCGAAGTCTCCCGCAAGGTGGTGGAGCTCTCCCACTACATCGGCGTCTCGGTGGAAGCCGAACTGGGCGTTCTCGGCTCCCTCGAGACCATGAAGGGCGACAAGGAAGACGGCCACGGCGCCGAAGGCACCATGACCCGGGAACAGCTCCTGACCGACGTCAACCAGGCTGCCGACTTCGTCAAGCAGACCAACTGCGACGCCCTGGCCATCGCCATCGGCACCAGCCACGGCGCCTACAAGTTCACCAAGAAGCCCACCGGCGACATCCTGGCCATCGACCGGATCGCCGAGATCCACGCCCGCATCCCCAACACCCACCTGGTGATGCACGGCTCTTCCAGCGTTCCCCAGGAGCTGCTGGCCGAAATCCGGGAATTCGGCGGCGACATGAAGGAAACCTACGGCGTGCCCGTCGAGGAAATCGTCAAGGGCATCAAGCACGGGGTGCGCAAGGTGAATATCGACACCGATATCCGCCTCGCCATGACCGGCGCCATCCGCCGCTACCTGGCCGAGAATCCCGGCAAGTTCGACCCCCGGGACTACCTGAAGCCCGCCCGGGAAGCCGCCAAGAAAATCTGTGTGGCCCGCTACGAAGCCTTCGGCTGCAGCGGCCGTGCCAGCCAGATCAAGCCGGTCTCCCTGGAGAAGATGGCGGAACGCTATGCCAAGGGCGAGCTGAACCAGATCGTCAAATAAACGGCGTCATCCCAGAAAAGGCCGCCCCGCGCGGCCTTTTTTCTTTGTATCCTCTGCCTGATGACCGCAGCCCTTCCGATTCCAGAACGCCCGCTCCTCGGCCCCCTCCTGCGGGGCAACCGCCGTCCGCGCATCGCCCTGGTGGGCAGGCCGCGTACCGGCAAGAGCACCGTTTTCGACGCAGCCTCCAGCACCGAGGTCTCCCAGCACCGGCTGGCGGGCAGCGGCGCCTCCTACGCCGAGTGCCGGGTCGAGATCGGGCTCGAGGAAGCCTCCCTGGTGGATCTGCCGCCCCTGGAGTCCCTCCACGACAGGTTGCCCGGCCCCCAGGCAGTCCTGAAATACCTGCTCTGGGGCGACCGCTGGCCGGCGGTGGCCAACCATGAAGGGGAGCAGCCGGCGGTGAAATTCGCCCCGCCGGACGTGCTGATCCAGGTGGTGGATGCCACGACCCTGGAAAGGGACCTGGAGCTTTCCCAGGAACTGGCCCTCCTCGGCCGCCCCCTGGTGATCGCCCTGAACCGCGTCGACGAGGCCCGGGCCAAGGGTCTCTACGTGAACGTCCGCACCCTGGGGAAACAGCTGGGGGTGCCGGTGGTGCCCACCGTAGCCCACATGGGCAAGGGCATCGCCGCCCTCTTCGCCGCCGCCATCCAGGCGGCCCACGACAAGAGCTGCCCCCTGCCCCAGCCCCCCAGCCCCCACATCGCCGCCAGCCTGCGGGCCCTGAACGGGGTCCTGGCGAACCCGGCCATCGAGAGCGCCTTCCGGGTGCCCCGCTCCCTGCTGCTCCTTCAGCTCGCCGCCGACAGCGACTACTTCCGGCAGGAAATGGCCGCCCATTTTCCCTCCACCCTCGCCAGGATCGACGAGGCCCGGGCCGAGGCTTCCCGTGAGCTGCCCCGCCCCCTGGCCGACGAGCTCCACGCCGACCGCCACCACCGGGCGGCCCTGCTGTTCGAAACCGTCACCCGCCTGGGGGACGGCGACGACAAGGAGCGCTGGAAGCTCTGGCTCGACGACCTCTTCCTCCATCCCCGCTGGGGCCTCTTCGGCAGCCTGGCGGTCTTCGCCCTGGTGCTCTTCGTCGTCTTCGAAGTCAGCAGCTACCTCGACGGCCTCTCCGCCGCCCCCCTCGCCGCCTGGATCGGCCAATGGGAGCCCACCTCCACCGCCGGCGTCATCGGCCGGGCGGTGGCCGACGGCCTGGTGGGACTGGTGGGCATCGTCGTCCCCTACATGCTGCCCCTGGTCATGCTGCTGGTGGCCCTGGAGGAATCCGGCATCATGCACCGGGTAGCCTTCGTGGTGGACCGGGGTTTCCACCATATCGGCCTCCATGGCGGCGTCGCCGTCCCCTTCCTCCTGGGCCTGGGCTGCAACGTCCCCGCCATCTCGGCCACCGCCGCGACGGCCAGCGGCCGCGAGCGCATCGTCGCCTCCTTCCTCATCACCTTCGTCCCCTGCTCGGCCCGTTCCGCCATCGTCCTCGCCCTGGGCGGCAAGTACCTGGGGGGACTGGGGGTCTTCGGGCTGTTCATGCTGCCCCTGGTGGTCGTCGCCGTGGCCGGCCGTCTCCTCGCCCACCGCTACCCCGGCGCCGGTCCCGGCCTGATCCAGGACATCCCGCCCTACTCCCTGCCCCGCTGGAAACCCCTCCTCGCCACCACCTGGGAGCGGACCAGCGACATCCTGACCATCGTCACCCCCCTCCTGGTCATCGGCAGTGTCGTCCTGGCCCTGCTCTCCCACTTCGGCGCCGACGACTTCGTCAACCGCCTGCTGGTGCCCATCACCCACTGGTGGCTGGGGCTGCCGGAGGCTCTCGGGGTGCCCATCCTGTTCGGGGTGCTGCGCAAGGAGCTCTCCCTGGTCATGGTCTACCAGGCCCTCGGCACGCCGGAGATCGTGCCCCTGCTGGACCGGGTCCAGATCGCCACCTTCCTGGTCTTCCTCACCTTCTACGTGCCCTGCCTGTCCACCTTCGCGGTCATGCTGAAGCTCCTGGGCCGGCGGGAGGCGCTATTCTCGGTGGCCCTGTCGGTCGGCGTCGCCCTGGCCCTTGCCGGCGTTGTCCGCTGGCTCCTGACCGGGCTGGCCTGGCTGGCATAGGGGGAACCGGACAAACCGTATAATCCCGGTTCGATAGAGACCCATGCCCGTGAATTTCAGCCAGCACCCCCTCCGCCAACGCCTCAACGACGAGATCCACGCCCGTCCGCCGGTCCCCCTGGAGGCGCCGACCCTGGTCAGCCTCCTGGCTTTCCTCCATGACGGCACCCGCCCCGAGGCGGAACGCGCCCACCTCGGGCTGCTCTACGAGCGCCTGGGCCGGCCGGTGGAGCCGAATGCCGAGGCCGCCCACCTCATCATCGACGGCGACGGCTTCCGGCTGAAATGGGAGCGCCACGGAGAATTTTCCACCTACGCCTTTTTCCGCTCCCCCTCGCAGCCTGCGGGCGGCGGCGGACAGGCCCTGGACGCGGCCCCCGCCGATTGGGTGCGGGCCATTCCCGGCCAGCTCATCGCTGCCACCCACCTGGAGCTGCTGTCGGCTTCGACCACCAATCCACAGGACCAGCTGGCATCCCTCTCCGCCGCCGGCGAAGTGGTGGTGGCTTCCCGCATCGCCGGCGGCGCCGCCTGGGTCTTTACCGATTTCCGCATCCGCGACGGCTTTTCCCGCTACATCGTGGTCAATGAGAACCTGGATCGCCTGCGGGCCGGCCGCACGGTGCAGCGCCTCATGGAATTCGAGACCTACCGCATCATGGCCCTCCTGGCTTTCCCGGTGGCCAAGGCGGTGGGCAAGCTCCTCAAGCGGGCGGAGGAAGAGCTGGCGGTGCTGATCGACCGCATGGCCTCGGCAGCCTCGCCGGACGACGAGCGGGCGGTCCTGGGCGACCTCACCCGCCTGGCGGCCGAAGTGGAACACTCCGTGGCCAGCACCAACTACCGCTTCGGGGCTGCCGCCGCCTACTACCGGCTGGTCCAGCAGCGCATGGGAGAACTCAAGGAAAGCCACATTGCCGGCCTGCCCACCATCAGGGGCTTCATGGAACGGCGCCTCGCTCCGGCGCTGAACACCTGCGCCACCATTGCCCACCGCCAGGAGGACCTGTCGGCCCGCATCGCCCGTACCAGCCAGCTCCTGCGCACCCGGGTGGACATCGAACTGGAGCGCCAGAACCAGGAAGTGCTGCATCAGATGAACCGCCGGGCCAAGCTGCAGCTGCGGCTGCAGGAGACGGTGGAAGGCCTGTCGGTGGTGGTGCTCACCTACTACGGCTCGCAACTGGTCCAGTACCTGGCCAAGGGCACCAAGGATCTGCACCATTTCTCGCCGGACATGGTCACCGCCGCCGCCATCCCCATCATCGCCAGCTTCGTCGCCTGGGGCACCCACCGCATGCGGAAAAAGCTCGCGGCCGAGGCGGGCGAGGCCCATTAATTTATAATCACGCCTTTGCCTCCGGAATCCCTGCCGTGACCGCTCCCCTCTTCCAGTCCTCCATCGCCAGCCTGCCCCTCCTTTCCCGCGGCAAGGTGCGCGACATCTACGCCGTCGATGCCGACAAGCTCCTCATCGTCACCACCGACCGCCTTTCCGCCTTCGATGTCATCCTCCCCGATCCCATCCCGAAGAAGGGCGAAGTCCTGACCGCGGTGGCGGACTTCTGGTTCGGCAAGCTCGCCCACATCGTCCCCAACCAGCTCACCGGCGTCGATCCGGAAAGCGTGGTGGCCCCGGAAGAGCGGGACCAGGTGAAGGGCCGCGCGGTGGTGGTCAAGCGCCTGAAGCCTCTGCCCATCGAAGCGGTGGTGCGCGGCTACGTCATCGGCTCCGGCTGGAAGGACTACCAGGCCACCGGCGCCATCTGCGGCATCCCCCTGCCCGCCGGCCTCAAGCTCGCCGCCAAGCTGCCGACCCCCATCTTCACCCCGGCCACCAAGGCCGAGGTCGGCGACCACGATGAGAACATCTCCTTCGCCAAGGCCCAGGCCGACTGCGCCGCCGCCCTGGCCGAGCAGCTGGCCGGCACCGGCAAGAACGGCGCCGAGATCGCCGCCGAGGCCCGCACCGCCGCCATCGCCCTCTATGAAGAGGCCGCTGCCTATGCCCGTGGCCGGGGCATCATCATCGCCGACACCAAGTTCGAGTTCGGCATCGACGCCCAGGGCACCCTGCACCTCATCGACGAGGCCCTGACCCCCGATTCCTCCCGCTTCTGGCCCGCCAGCGACTGGCAGGAAGGCAGCAACCCGCCCTCCTACGACAAGCAGTTCGTGCGGGACTACCTGGAAACCCTGGACTGGAACAAGAAGGCCCCCGGCCCCAGCCTGCCGGCCGACGTCATCGCCAAGACCAGCGCCAAGTACCTGGAAGCCTACGAGCGCCTCACCGGCCGGACCCTGTAAGGCCCCCGGTTCGCCCCCCTGCGAACCCGATGCGGGGGGGGATTGTCCTAGCGGTTGTCCGACGCCGGAAGGTTTCATCCTTCCGGCCGTCTCCCCGATCCCACAACAACAAAGCCATGACCACTGCCAACCCCCTGCTCGATTTCTCCGGACTGCCCCGCTTCGACGCCATCGAGCCGGGCCACGTCAAACCCGCCATCGAAGAGCTGCTGGCCCAGAGCCGCCAGCTGGTGGAAAGGCTTACGGCCGCTGCCATCCCCGCCACCTGGACCGATTTCGCCCACCCCCTCTCCGACGGCATCGAGAATCTGTCCCGGGCCTGGGGCATCGTCGGGCACCTCCATTCGGTCAACGACATCCCGCCCTGGCGGGAGGCCTACAACGAGATGCTGCCGGAAGTGACCCGCTTCTACAGCGAACTGGGCCAGAACCTGAAGCTCTTCCAGAAGTACAAGGCCATCCGCAGCGGCGCCGAGTACGAAAAGCTCGACCCGGCCCAGAAGAAGATCATCGACAACGAAGTGCGGGATTTCCGCCTTTCCGGCGCCGAACTGCCGGAAGACCGGAAGCCCCGCTTCCAGGCCATCCAGGAGGAGCTGGCCGGCCTCGCCGCCAAGTTCTCCGAAAACCTCCTGGACGCCACCAACGCCTTTGCCGAAACCGTTACCGACGAAGCCCTGCTGGCGGGGCTGCCGGAGGACGCCAAGGCCACCGCCCGGGCCGCCGCCGAAAAGGCCGGCACCCCGGGCTGGCGCTTCACCCTCCATGCGCCTTCCTACGGCCCGGTCATGCAGTACGCCGACAACCGGGACCTGCGGGCCCGCCTCTACCGGGCCTACGCCACCCGGGCGGCGGAATTCCACGACGGCGCCAGCAAGCCGGAATGGGACAACACCCCCCTCATGACCCGCATCCTCGAACTGCGGGCGGAAGAGGCGCAGATGCTGGGCTACGGCAATTTCGCCGAACTCTCCCTGGTGCCCAAGATGGCCGAGTCCCCAGCCCAGGCCCTGGCCTTCCTGCGGGAACTGGCGGCCAAGGCCAAGCCCTTCGCCGAGCGCGACATCGCCGAGCTGCGGGACTTCGCCAAGAAGGAGCTGGGCATCGAGCCCCTGGAGCCCTGGGACGCCGCCTACGCCTCCGAAAAGCTGCTCCAGGCCCGCTACGCCTTCTCCGAGCAGGAGGTGAAGCAGTATTTCACCGAGCCCGTCGTCCTGGCGGGGCTCTTCCGGGTCATCGAGAACCTCTTCAACGTCACGGTGAAGCCCGATACCGCCCCGGCCTGGCATGAGGACGTCCGTTTCTACCGGCTGGAATCCTCCGAGGGCGCCTTGGTAGGCCAGTTCTACATGGACCTCTACGCCCGGGAGACCAAGCGGGGTGGCGCCTGGATGGACGAGGCCGTCACCCGCCGCCGGCTGCCTGCCGGCATCCAGACGCCGGTGGCTTATCTCAACTGCAATTTCTCCCGGCCGGTCGGGGACAAGCCCGCCACCTTCACCCATGACGAAGTCCAGACCCTCTTCCACGAGACCGGCCACGGCCTCCACCACCTGCTGACCCGGGTGGAGGAACAGGGGGTCTCCGGCATCCACGGCGTCGAATGGGACGCGGTGGAGCTGCCCTCCCAGTTCATGGAGAACTACTGCTGGGAATGGGCGGTGCTGCAGGACATGACCTCCCATGTGGACACCGGCAAGCCCCTGCCCCGGCCCCTCTACGACAAGATGCTGGCGGCCAGGAATTTCCAGAGCGGCATGCAGACCGTGCGCCAGCTGGAATTCAGCCTCTTCGACCTGCTCCTCCACAGCGCCTTCGACCCCAAGGGCCGGAAGAGCGTCATGGATCTCCTGCAGGAAGTGCGCCGGGAAGTGGCGGTGCTGTTCCCGCCGGAGTGGCACCGCTTCCCCAACAGCTTCTCCCACATCTTCGCCGGCGGCTATGCGGCAGGCTACTTCAGCTACAAGTGGGCCGAGGTGCTGTCCGCCGATGCCTATGCCGCCTTCGAGGAGGCCGGCAATCCCTTCGACCCGGTCACCGGCAAGCGCTTCCTGGACGAGATCCTGGCGGTGGGCGGCTCGCGGCCGGCCATCGAATCCTTCAAGGCCTTCCGGGGCCGGGAGCCGAGTGTCGACGCCTTGCTGCGCCACAGCGGTATGATTGCGGCCTGATCGGCCACAGGAGTACCGTCATGCGCCACCTTGCCATCCTGGCCCTTGCCCTGGCCAGCGCCGCCGCTTGGGCCCAAACCTACCGCTGGGTTGACCCGGCCACCGGCCGCGTCGTCATTTCCGACACGCCGCCCCCGGCCACCGCCAAGGGGGTCATCCGGAAGGAAGCTGAATCCACCGGCGGCACCCAGTCCTACGCGGTCAAGCGCGCCGCCGAGAATTTCCCGGTAACCCTGTACACCACCCCGGACTGCACCACCCAGTGCAAGCAGGCCCGCGACCTGCTGAACGGCCGCGGCGTGCCTTTCCAGGAAAGGATGGTGCAGAAGCCGGAAGAGGCGGAGGAGCTGAAGAAGCTGGTGGGCGATCTCTTCGTCCCCGCCCTCAAGGTGGGCCAGCAGTCGGTGAAGGGCTTCCAGGCCGATGCCTACAACAACCTCCTGGACCTGGCCGGCTATCCGGCCAAGGCCCCCGCCGGCAGCACGCCCACCGGCGGCCTGGCCAAGTGAGGAGGCCAATGCGGCTGGCGGCCTGGAACGTCAATTCCCTCAAGGTACGGCTCCCCCACCTCCTCGACTGGCTGGCGGAGAAGCAGCCCGACGTGGTCTGCCTGCAGGAGACCAAGCTCGAGGACCATAATTTTCCCCGGGCGGAGATCGAGGCCGCCGGCTACCAGGTGGCCTACTGCGGGCAGAAGACCTACAACGGGGTCGCCATCCTGGCGAAGCACCCGATTGCCGACGTGGTCTGCGGCAATCCCCATTTCCCGGACGAGCAGAAGCGCCTCATCGCCGGCACCGTGGACGGGGTGCGGGTGGTCTGCGCCTACATGCCCAACGGCCAGGCGGTGGGAAGCGACAAGTACGCCTACAAGCTGGACTGGCTCTCCGGGCTGGCCACCTGGCTCAAGGAGGAGCTGGCCGTCCATCCCGAGCTGGCCCTGTGCGGCGACTACAACATCGCCCCGGAGGACTGCGACGTCCACGACCCCAAGGCCTGGGCCGGGCAGGTGCTGTGCTCCGAGCCCGAGCGCGCCGCCTTCCGGCGTCTCCTGGGACTGGGGCTGAAGGACAGCTTCCGCCTCTTCGAGCAGCCGGAGAAGAGCTTTTCCTGGTGGGATTACCGCATGCTGGGCTTCCAGAAGAACAGGGGCCTGCGGATCGACCACATCCTCCTGTCGGAGCCCCTGGCCGGGCGCTGCAGCGCTGCCGCCATCGACCGGGCGCCGCGCAAGCTCGAACGGCCCTCGGACCACGCGCCGGTCTACGCCGACATCCCATGATCCCGGATCGCACCGCCCTCCTCGCCCTCTACCCGGTCCTGGCCGGGCTGCCGCCCCGGCTCCTGGACGCCGCCCTGCAGCCCGGGGCCGTCCTGGAGGTGCCCGCCGGCGCCCAGCTCTTTGCCGAGGGCCAGGCCTGCGAGGGTTTTCCGCTACTGCTCTCCGGCAGCATCAAGGTAGTCAAGGGCACGCCGTCAGGGCGGGAAATGCTCCTCTACCGGGTGGAGCCCGGCGGCTCCTGCATCATCACCTCCAGCTGCCTCCTGGGCCGGACGCCCTACTCGGCCCGGGGGGTGGCGGAAACCCCGCTTACCCTGCTGATCCTGCCGGCGCCCCTCTTCGCCCAGCTGGTGGCCGAGCACGCCGCCTTCCGGGACTTCGTCTTCCATCTCTTTTCCGACCGCATCGCCGAGTTGATGGAGCTGGTGGAAGAAGTGGCCTTCGCCCGCCTCGACCAGCGCCTGGCCAAGCTGCTCCTCGCCCGCCCCGGGGACGTGCTCAACGTTACCCACCAGCAGCTGGCGGAGGAACTGGGCAGCGTGCGGGAAATCGTCAGCCGGCTCCTCAAGGGCTTCGCCGCCCAGGGGCTGGTGGCGTTGGGCCGGGAGCAGGTGACCCTGCTCGACCGGGCGGGGCTGAAGACCGTCGCGGCTGTGTGACCCAGGTTACAGACGCCTTCCCGCGCCGGGACTAAATTAGCCTCCGTACCCATAATCTTGACGGAGGAAAACCAAATGGCAGCAAACGTTGGCGGTATCGACAAAGTCCTGCGCATCGTCGCCGGCCTCGGCCTCATCGGCGCCACCGCAGCCGGCGTCCTGCCGGTGTGGGGCTACATCGGCATCGTGCCCCTGCTCACCGGCGTCATGGGCTGGTGCCCAGCCTATCCGCTGCTCGGCATCAGCACCTGCGGCAAGAAGGACTGATCGTCCTTCCCCCCATGCCAAGCCCGCTTCAGGCGGGCTTTTTTTCGTCGGTCGCCGCCACTCCGGAGAGGACCGGCGAAATTACGGAATATCTTCAGTTTGCCCTGACCGAGCCCAGCCACCTCCTCCCATTGCCGAGAGCATGGTGCTCCCTGTATGCTGCGGAAATTATGAAATGTGCAACAACGCCAAGAGCGGGAGCAGGATTGGCCTCGTACAGATAAGAGTCTTCCAGCAAACGCGGTCCCCCTCAAAAAAACGCAAGGAGGTATTCATGGCAGCAAACCCGTATACGGTTGGACTGGATCAGAATCCGGCAAACTACGTTCCGCTTTCGCCATTGAGTTTTCTGGAGCGCTCGGCCTTCGTCTATCCCAAGCGGATTTCCGTCATCCAGGGGGAGCGCCAATTCACCTGGAAGGAGACCTACGATCGCTGCCGGCAGCTGGCTTCGGCCCTGGCGGGCCGCGGCATCGGCAAGGGCGATACCGTCGCCGTGATGCTTCCCAATACGGCACCGATGTTCGAATGCCACTTCGGGGTACCGATGTGCGGCGCCGTCCTCAACACCTTGAATACCCGCCTCGATGCCGAGGCCATCGCCTTCATGCTCGGCCACGGAGAGGCCAAGGTGCTGATCGTCGATCCGGAGTTCTCGGGCGTCATCAAGCAGGCGCTGGCCTTGCTGGCAGGGCCGAAGCCGCTGGTCCTCGACATTCTCGACCCGGAATTCGCCGGCGGCGAACGGCTCGGCGAAACGGACTACGAGTCCTTCCTGGACGCCGGCGACCCCGAATTCCCCTGGGCGCTGCCGGAGAACGAGTGGGATGCCATCACCCTGAACTACACCTCCGGCACCACCGGCAACCCGAAGGGGGTCGTCTACCACCATCGCGGCGCCTACCTCAACTCCGCCTCCAACATCATTTCCTGGGGCATGCCTCCCCACTCGGTCTATCTGTGGACCCTGCCGATGTTCCACTGCAACGGCTGGTGCTTCCCCTGGACCCTGGCGGCCAACGCCGGCACCAGCGTCTGCCTGCGCAAGGTCGATCCGGCCCTGATCTTCGGCCTCATCAAGGAGCACCAGGTCACCCACATGTGCGGGGCACCCATCGTCTATGGCATGCTGATCAACGCCCCGGACCACCTCAAGGCCGGGATCGAGCACCCGGTCAGCGGCCTCATCGCCGGCGCCGCTCCCCCGGCCGCGATCATCGAGGGAGCCGAGAAGATGGGCTTCGACATCACCCACGTCTATGGCCTGACCGAGACCTACGGCCCGGCCTCGGTGTGCGCCAAGCACGAGGAATGGGGCACGCTGCCCATCGACCTGCGGGCCGCCCGCAACGGCCGCCAGGGGGTGCGCTACCACATGCAGGAGGCGATCGCCGTCCTCGACCCGGTGTCCATGGAGCCGGTGCCCTGGGACGGCGAGACCATGGGTGAAATCATGTTCCGGGGCAACCTGGTCATGAAGGGCTACCTGAAGAATCCCAAGGCCACCGAGGAGGCCTTCGCCGGCGGATGGTTCCACACCGGGGACCTGGCGGTGGTCCATAGCGACGGCTACGTCAAGATCAAGGACCGCTCCAAGGACATCATCATCTCCGGCGGCGAGAACATCTCGTCCCTGGAAGTGGAGGACGTGCTCTACCGCCATCCGGCGGTGATCGCCGCCGCCGTCGTCGCCAAGCCGGACGAGAAGTGGGGCGAGGTGCCGGTGGCCTTCATCGAACTGAAGGACGGCGCCGGCTGCACCCGGGATGGCATCATCGAGCACTGCCGCGGCCACCTGGCCCGCTTCAAGGTCCCCAAGGAGGTGATATTCGGCCCCCTGCCCAAGACCTCCACCGGCAAGATCCAGAAGTACGTCCTGCGCCAGCACGCCCATTCGGCCCTGGCGATCCAGTAATACGGCTTCCAACAAGTAACCGGCGGACGGGGCGTTCGAGGAACCGGGCGAGGACTGTCTGAGCCCCCGCAGGGGGCGAGTTCCGCAGCCCGGTGGAGCGAATGCTCCGCCCACCGCGCCCCAGGCTACCTTCTGGATTCCGTATAAAGCCTTTTCCCCTGCCGGCGGAATACCGCCGGACGGTCAGGAGGAGGACAGGGCGTTGGCGATGCGGACGTAGTCCTCCACCGCCAGGTCCTCGGCCCGGGCCGTGGGCGCGATGCCCAGGGCGGCGAAGCCGGCATCGTCCAGGATGCCCTTCAGGGTGTTGCGCAGCATCTTGCGGCGCTGGGAGAAGGCCGCCGTCACGACCCGGGCCAATTTTCCCTCATCCTTCGCCGTCAATTCGGCCGCTGCCTTCGGGATCAGCCGCACCACCGCCGACTGCACCTTGGGGGCCGGATCGAAGCTCTCCGGCGGCACGTCCAGGAGCCATTCGAGGTGGAAGCGGTACTGCAGCATCACCGACAGGCGGCCGCACTCCGAATCCCCCGGGGTCGCCACCATGCGCTCCACCACTTCCTTCTGGAGCATGAAGTGCATGTCCCGCACCCGGTCGGCGAAGGCGGCCAGATGGAAAAGGAGCGGGGTCGAGATGTTGTAGGGCAGGTTGCCCACCAGGCGCAGGTCGCTGCCGATGGCCGAGAAATCGAAGGCCAGGGCATCCCCCTCGTGGATGGCGAGGCGCTCCGGGGCATGGCGCTTCTTCAGCCGGGCGATGAGGTCCCGGTCGATTTCCACCACATGCAGGCGATCGACCCGCTGCATCAGGGGCTCGGTCAAGGCGCCGAGGCCGGGGCCGATTTCCACCACGGTTTCGCCTGGGCGCGGATCAATGGCCGAGACGATGGCCGAGATGATGCCTTGGTCGACCAGGAAATTCTGGCCGAAGCGTTTGCGGGCGACATGCTGCTTCATTGCCGCCCCGCCATCATGGCCGCCTGGTCCACCGCCTCGAACAGGCTCCCTGGGTCGGCCCGGCCGGTGCCCGCCAGCTCCTGGGCGGTGCCGTGATCCACCGAGGTGCGGATGATGGGCAGCCCCAGGGTGACGTTGATGCCCTGGCCGAAGGTGGCGTACTTGAGAGCCGTCAGCCCCTGGTCGTGGTACATGGCCAGGACCGCGTCGCCCCGGGCGAGGATCGGCGGGGTGAACATCGTGTCGGCGGGCAGCGGGCCGATGAGGTTCATGCCCTCGCCCCGCAGCTTTTCCAGCACCGGCGCGATGACCTCGATTTCCTCCCGCCCCAGGTAGCCCCCTTCCCCGGCGTGGGGATTCAGGCCGGCCACCAGGATAGCCGGGGCGGCGATGCCGTATTTCTTGTTCAGGTCGGCATGGAGGATGCGCAGGGTTTGCTCCAGCACCGCCGGGGTAATGGCGGCCGGGACGTCCTTCAGTGGCAGGTGGGTGGTGGCCAGGGCAACCCGCAGGGGGCCCCGCCCGGTTTCCCCCGCCAGCATCATGACCACCAGGGGCGTGCCGGTCTTTTCGGCCAGGTATTCGGTATGGCCGGTGAACGGCACCCCGGCCTGGTTGATGACCCCCTTATGCACCGGCGCCGTCGCCATGGCGGCGAATTCGCCGGACTGGCAGCCGGCCAGGGCCCGGTCCAGGAGGGCCAGGACATAGGCGCCGTTGGCCGGGTCGAGCTGGCCGGCCCGGCTGGGGGCGGCCAGGGGAATATGCAGCACGTCCAGGACCCCGGCAGCCGGCGCCTGGCCGGGCCGGTAGTCCCGCAGCGGGACCGTCAAGCCGAGGGTGGCCGCCCGCTCCGCCAGCAGGGAGCGGTCACAGAGGACGACCGGCTGGGCGGCGAAGGAGCGTTCCAGGAGGCGTAGGCAGATTTCCGGCCCGATGCCGGCGGGTTCTCCGCTGGTGACCGCGATGACCGGCTGGACCATCACTTCTCTTCCAGGCGGTTTTCCACGTAGGACCGGTCCCGCATCTGGCGCAGCCAATCCTGATAGGCATCTTCCAGCTTGCGCTCGCGCAGGGCCTGCTTGGCGTTGAGGCGCTGGCGCTCCTCGGACATGTCGCGCTGGCGGCGCTCCACCACCTGGATCAGGTGCATGCCGAAGGGGGACTGGACCACCGGGCTCAGTTCCTTGTCCTTGAGGGCATCCATGGCGCGCTCGAATTCGGGCACGGTATCGCCGGGACTGAGCCAGCCCAGGTCACCGCCCTTGGCGGCCGACCCGTCCTGGGAGTAGAGGCGGGCGAGCTCGGCAAAATCGGCGCCGTGGGCCAGGCGATCCCGCAGGTTTTCCAGCTTGCGCTTGGCCTCGGCCTCGGACACCACCTCGTTGATGCGGATGAGGATGTGGCGGGCGTGGGTCTGCTGCACCGGCGGCAGGGCGGCACCGCCGCGCTTGGCGACGAGCTTGAGGAGGTGGAAGCCGGCCGGGGAGCGCAGGATGTCGCTCACTTCCCCCGGCTGCAGCTTGGCGGCGGCCTCGGCATAGAGGCCCGGCAGGCGGTCCACCGGCCGCCAGCCCAGGTCGCCGCCCTGCAGGGCGTCCGGCGCATCGGAGAAAGCCGCGGTCAGTTGGGCGAAGTTGTCCCCCTGGCGGGCCCGCTTCAAAGCCTGCTCGGCCCGGGCCCGGAGTTTCTGCAGCTGCTCCGGGCTGGCCGATTCCGGCGCCCGCAGGAGAATGTGGGCCAGCTCATACTCTTCCACGGGGCCGCCGGCGGCGTTCTGCCCGCTCAGGTAGTTGTCCACTTCCCCTTCGGAAATCACCAGCTTGCTCTCCACCTCCCGCTCCCGCAGGCGGGCGACGATGATTTCCTCACGGATGTCTTCCCTGAACTTGGCGAAGGGGACGCCATCCTTTTCCAGGGCCTCGCGGAACTGCTGCAAGGTCATCTTGTTGCCGGCGGCGATCCGGCCCAGGGCCTGGTCGAGCTGCATGTCATCCACCTTGAGGCCGGTTTCCCGGGCGAATTGCAGCTGGATGCGGTCCATGATCAGGCGTTCGAGCATCTGGCTCTCGAGCACATCCTGGGGCGGCAGGGGCGTGCCCTGCTTCTGGAGCTGCTGGAGGACGCTGGCCAGCCGGGTCCGCAACTCGTGGTAGGTGATGACTTCGTCGCCCACCACGGCGACGATACGGTCCGCCTCCAGCGGCTCCTCGGGGGAAGTCGCCGCCTGGGCGCAGGCCAGGCCGGACAGCAGGAACAGGACGGGAGCGAAGCGGCGGAAGAAGTGGATCATGGGCATCACTGAGTGGTCAGAAGGCTGCCGGAGGTCGGCATTTCGTTCACTTTGCCATAGCCGGGAATGGTACGGCGCAGGAGTT
This sequence comes from Rhodocyclaceae bacterium, assembly GCA_018261935.1. GTDB lineage: Bacteria > Pseudomonadota > Gammaproteobacteria > Burkholderiales > Rhodocyclaceae > JAGTRP01. The sequence goes on along the minus strand of JAGTRP010000011.1, from coordinate 53,451 downwards.
GGAGGGGGCTCGAACCGACGCTGGTGAAGTCATTGAGCTCGAGCTGGAAGAACAAGGTGGTGTTGGAGGCATTGCCGCCCAGGGCTTCGAGGCGCTGCACGACGAAGCGCGCCGCCCAGCAGCCAGCGTTGTACTCCAGCCCGGCGATGGATTCCAGCAGGCGCTTGTCGCGAATGGAGTAATTGTAACGCCCGACCCCGTACCAGCGATTGACCAGGGGCCACTGCCCGGCCACGTCCACCTGTTCCACCTGGCCAACGCCCAGGGCGTCCCGGGTGTAGCGATAGCTGGCGGACAGGACCTTGGCCAGGTCGGGCTGATAGCGGCCGCCAACCGCATAGCGCTCGTTCTGGCTCTTGCGATAGTTGTATTCCCAGGCCGCATCCACATAGGTCTTGGGCAGGATGAGGCCGTTGAAGGCGGCGAGGAAGTTGGAGAAGTCATCGACCCGGGCCGTTTCGCCGGGGAAGGTAACCCGCTGCTGACTGAAATAGTAACGCTGGCCCACCATGGCCTTGAAGCGCTCGGTGCCGCTGGTGGCGTCGAGGTAGCGGCTGGTGACGGCCGCCGTCAGCTGGTTGGCGTCGTTGATGCGGTCGAAGCCCAGGAAGCGATTCTCGGTGAAGATCTGGGCGAAGTTGAAGTCGGCGATGGCGGTGTCGAAGACGGGAATCTGGTCCTGCCGGCGGTAGGGGATGTAGACGTAGTAGAGGCGCGGCTCCAGGGTCTGGACGTAGTCGCCGCTGCCGAACCACCGGGTGTCCCGCTCGAAGAAGAGGGTGGAATCCAGGGTGAAGGTCGGCAGCACCCGGCCGATGCTGCTCGGGCTCCCCGCCGTCTGGCGGTCGAGGCCGTACTGGGTCATGTGCAGCCCCACCTTGGGCAGGATGGTAAAGGCGGGCCGGACGATGGGCAGGGTCAGCTGCGGATAGAAGAGGGCCCGAGAGCCTTCCACCTGGGTCGGGTGGGTGAACTTGGAAAACTGCCCGAAGACGCTGAAGTCGGTCTTGTGGATGTCCGGCAGCCGGCCCGAGAAATTGAACTGGGGCTCGATGAAATAGGGCCGCGCCACCGGGTTCCGGGGATCGATCTGCAGGGTCTGGTAGCGCAGCGCCTGGAGATTGGCCGCCCACCAGCTGCCGGGGGCGTAATTGAGGGCCACCTGGCGGGGCAGTTGGGTCAGGGAGGTCTGCAGGAGCCGGGACGAGAAATCCTGCCAGTAGCGGTCGTCGGACACCCCGTTCCAGTTGATGCTGGCGGTCAGCCCCTGGCCCAGGTTGTGGGTGTGGACCACGCCGTAGGCGTACCGCGAGCGGTCCAGGATGCTGTCGTTGGGCAGGTACTCCAGCCGGGTGGTACCGGTGTAGTTGTAGTCGGCATAGCGCGCCTCGGTCCCCAGCTGGAAACCGCGCTTGCTCATTTCCCGGGGGAAGAGGGTGAGGTCGTAGTTGGGGGCGAGATTCCAGTAATAGGGAACGGTGAGGTCGACGCCGTTCTTGCTGGAGGCGGCGAAATTGGCCGCCAGGAACCCCGACTGGCGGCGGTGGTTGAGGGAGAACGAGCCCACCGGCGTATAGAAGATGGGCACATCCTTGAACACCAGGGAGGCATCCTTGGCCTTCCCCGCCTCGTGATCGTAATCGAGCTTGAGTTCCCGGGCGCGGATATACCAGTCGGGGTCATCCGCCTTGCAGGTGGAATAGGTAGCGCCGGTCAGGCGAACCTGGTTTTCCCCTTCGAAATTGATACGATCGGCATAGCCATAGCCTTCCGTCGTGCGCCGGAGCGGGACGGTGGTCGGCAGCCCGTAGCTGGCCGGGACGCTGATCATGAGAGGGGCGCTGCCGGTGGAGGCGGTGGCGCCTACCGTCGTCGTCGCGGCCAGCACCGGCCGGTAGAAGCGGCTGGTGACTTCCTTCCTGAACTTGAATTCCGCCTCATCGAAGAACCCGACCTGTTCGGACAGCTTCATCCGCAGGTGGGGCCCCCGCATCTCATCCTCCCCCTGGAGCAGGCGGACATGGCCCAGGGCCTCGACCTCGTCCTCCAGGGGCCAGTAGCTGAGCTTGTCGGTGAACAGGACGGAACCGATCTTGCGCAATTCGACGTTACCCTCGGCCTCGGACACCACTTCGGTGCGCCCCGCGAACCGGTCGGCGATGACGAACACCGGCAGGGACTCCTTGCGCCGCGGGGCGGCCGCCGGCACCGGCAGCCCGGGCACGGTGGGGTATTCGTCGCCGGGCGGCTTGGCGGCATGGGCGTCGAAGCGGCGCTCGAGACGCAGGGGCAAGGGCTGGTCGTCGGCGGCCAGGGTGAGGAAGGAGGAAGCCCCGGAGCCTTCCGGCAACCAGGTGCTGCCCTCGCCATCCGCCGTCGGCTGGGTGGCGGACACCGATGCCAGGGCGGCCTGCCCCCCGGCGAAAGCGCAATAGATCAACAGGGCGAGCGGGCGGCGGAGGAAACCGGGCATGCGAAATGGCAGCGAGGCAGGAAGGGGGAAGTTGGCGCCGCAACCGAAGGCAGGGCGAATGTTAGAATCCAGGCATTCTACATCGAACCGTTCTTCTCTACCGTATCCACCTCATGTCGCGCGATCAACTTCTTCACGACTGGGTCGCCCAGCGTTTTCCGGGCCAGGCGGTGACCATCGCACCGGCCTCCGCCGATGCCAGCTTCCGCCGCTATTTCCGCCTCACCCTGCCGGACGGAAGCACCCGCATCCTCATGGACGCCCCCCCCGACAAGGAGAACTGCCGCCCCTTCATCCAGGTCGCCGGCCTCCTGGCCGACGCCGGGCTGGCCGCTCCCCGCATCCTGGACCAGGACCTGGAGCACGGCTTCCTGGTCCTCACCGACCTGGGGCGCCTGGGCTACCTGGCCGCCCTCCAGGCCGACGACAGCCTGGCGGATTCCCTTTTCCGGCCGGTGCTCGACGTCCTGGTGCGCTGGCAACTGGCTTCCCGCCCCGGGGTGCTCCCCCCCTACGACGAGGCCCTGCTGCGGCGGGAAGTGAATCTCTTCCCGGAATGGTTCGTCGGCCGCCACCTGGGCCATACCCTGACGGACAGCGAGAAGAACTCCCTGGAATCCGTCTTCCGCTTCCTCCTGGATTCCGCCCTGGCCCAGCCCAAGGTCTTCGTCCACCGGGACTTCATGCCCCGGAACCTGATGGCGGTGGAAAGCGAAGCCACCCTGGTGCCCGGCATCCTCGACTTCCAGGACGCCGTGTATGGTCCCATCGCCTACGATGTGGTCTCCCTCTTCCGGGATGCCTTCATCTCCTGGGACGAGGAGCGGGAAATCGACTGGGTGGTGCGCTACTGGGAAAAGGCCCGGGCCGCCGGCCTGCCGGTGCGCGCCGATTTCGGCGAGTTCTGGCGGGATTACGAGCTCATGGGCCTGCAGCGCCATCTCAAGGTCCTGGGCATCTTCTGCCGCCTCAAGTACCGGGACGGCAAGGAAAACTACATCACCGACCTGCCCCGCTTCCTGAACTACGCCCGCCGCACCGCCGGGCGCTACAACGCCTTGAAACCCCTCCTGGCGCTTCTGGACACCCTGGAGGGCCAGTCCCAGGACGTGGGCTACACCTTCTGATGAAGGCGATGATCCTGGCGGCGGGGCGCGGCGAGCGCATGCGCCCCCTCACCGACCATCTCCCCAAGCCGCTGCTGATGGCCGGCGGCAAACCCCTCATCGCCTGGCACCTGGAACGCCTGGCCGCCGCCGGCTTCCGCGACGTAGTGATCAACCATGCCCACCTGGGGGAGAAGGTCGAGGCCGCCCTGGGGGACGGCTCCCGATGGGGCCTCGCCATCCGCTACTCCCCCGAGCCCCCCGGCGCCCTGGAAACCGCCGGCGGCATCGCCAACGCCCTGCCGCTCTTGGGCGACGAGCCCTTCCTGGTGGTCAATGGCGATATCTGGTGCGACTGGGATTTCCACCGGGCCCGCCGCCTCACCGGCCGCAGCGCCCACCTGGTGATGGTCCCCAACCCGCCCCACCACGCCGCCGGCGACTTCAGCCTCGACGGCGAAACGGTCCGCTTCGCCGCCGGCGGCGAGACTTTCACCTACTCTGGCATCAGCGTCTTCTCCCCCGCCTTCTTCGCCGCCGTTCCCCGGGGCCAGGCCCTCAAGCTGCGGCCGCTCCTGGACGCCGCCATCGCCGCCGGCACCCTGACGGGGGAACGCCATACCGGCCGCTGGGTCGACGTAGGGACGCCGGAACGCCTCGCCCAACTGGATCGGGAACTGTCATGACCCACGCCCATCTTCTCGCCCGCCGCAAGCGCCTCCTGCAGGCCATCGGCGACGGCGTCGCCGTGGTGCCCACCGCCCCCGAGGCGATCCGCAACCGGGACGCCCACTACCCCTACCGCTTCGACAGCTACTTCTGGTACCTCACCGGCTTCCCCGAGCCGGAGGCCGTCCTCGTGCTGGTGGGCGGCAAGCGGCCCCGGTCCATCCTCTTCTGCCGGGACAAGAACGAGGAACGGGAAATCTGGGACGGTTTCCGCTACGGCCCCAAGGCCGCCAAGGAGGCCTTCGGCTTCGACGCCGCCTACCCCATCGACCAGTTCGACCGGAAGCTGCCTGAACTCCTCGCCGACCGCCCCGCCCTCTGGCATTCCATCGGCCACGACAGCGCCTGGGATGCCCGCATCGCCGCGGCGCTCAACGCCGTGCGGGCCCAGGCCCGGGCCGGCAAGCGGGCGCCCCGGGCGATCCACGACCTGCGGGCCGAACTCGACGCCATGCGCCTCACCAAGGACGCCCACGAGATCGACACCATGCGCCGGGCCGCCGACATCGCCAGCGCCGGCCATGCCCGGGCCATGCGCGCCTGTACCCCCGGGATCGCCGAGTACGAACTGGAGGCCGAGCTCAGCTACGAATTCCGCCGCCGGGGCGCTGACGGCCACGCCTACGCCCCCATCGTCGCCGGCGGCGCCAATGCCTGCGTCTTGCACTACGTGGCCAACGACAAGATCCTCTCCGACCACACCCTGGTCCTGATCGACGCCGGCTGCGAGGTGGCGGGCTACGCCGCCGACATTACCCGCACCTTCCCGGTCAAAGGCCGTTTCAGCGCAGCCCAGAAGGACGTGTACGAGATCGTCCTGGCCGCCCAGGCGGCGGCCTTCGATGCCATCGCCCCCGGCCGCCACTTCATGGAGGCCCACGAGGCGGCGCTCCGCGTCCTGACCCGGGGCCTGGTGGACCTGAAGCTCCTCCAGGGCGAGGTAGACAACCTCATCGAAGACGGCGCCTACAAGCGCTTCTACATGCACCGTACCGGCCACTGGCTCGGCCTGGACGTGCACGACGCCGGCGACTACAAGATCGGCAACGACTGGACCGTCCTCGCCCCCGGCATGACGGTCACTGTCGAGCCGGGCCTTTACATCCGCCCGGCCGCCGACATCCCGCCCGCCCTCGCCGGCATCGGCATCCGCATCGAGGACGACGCCCTGGTGACCGAGGGCGGCTGCGATGTCTACACCTCCGCCCCCAGGACAGTGGCCGAGATCGAAGAGGTCATGGCCCGTGACTGAGGCAACGCGCCGGCTAGACGTCCTCATCATCGGCGCCGGCCCGGTGGGCATGACCCTGGCCCAGGCCCTGGCGGACGGCCCCTGCACCCCCCTCCTGGTGGACCGCCGCCGCCTCGAAGCCCGCCAGGACGATCCCCGGGCCCTGGCCCTTTCCCACGGCGCCCGGCAATTGCTGGAGAGCCTCGGCGCCTGGCCCCGGCAGGCCGCCACCCCCATCGAGACCATCCACATTTCCCACCGGGGCGGTTTCGGCCGCGCCCTCATGGACCGTCAGGAGTACGGCCTCGACGCCCTGGGCTACGTGGTCCGCTACCGGGACCTGGCGGCCGCCCTGGCCCGCCGGATTCCCGCCGGGGATATCCTGGAGGAAACCGAAGTCCTCGATCTCATCCCAGGCCCGGACCATGTTTCGGTGGCCCTGCGCCGGCACGGGAAAGTGCAGCGCCTGGAGGCTGGCCTCGTGGTCCATGCCGAGGGCACTCCGGCCGACGAGCCCGGGGTGCGGGTGAGCGACTACCATCAGCATGCCGTCATCGCCGAGGTCCGCCCCCGCCCCGCCCACGGCAAGCGGGCCTGGGAACGCTTCACGGCGGACGGCCCCCTGGCCCTGCTGCCCCTGGGGGACGACTACTCGGTGGTGTTCACCCTGCCGCCGGACAAGGCGGACCGGATCATGGCCCTGGACGACGCCGGCTTCCTCGCCGCCCTCCAGGCCCAGTTCGGCGGCCGCCTGGATTTCACCGCCGCCGGCCCCCGGGCCCGCTACCCCCTGGCGCTGCGGATGCGCCGGGAGCTGGTCAAGGGCCGGGAAGTCTGGATCGGCAACACCGCCCAGACCCTGCATCCGGTTTCCGGCCAGGGCTTCAATCTCGGCCTGCGGGATGCCTGGCAACTGGCCGAAGCCCTGCTGGCCGGCGGCATTTCCGACGCCACCCTGGCCGGCTACGCCCGCGCCCGCCGCCCGGACCGCCAGGGCGGCGCCCTGTTCACCGACAGCATCGTGCGCGCCTTCTCCACCGACTTCGGCCCCATCAAGCTGGCCCGGGGCCTCGGCCTCCTGGCCCTGGATCTCTTCCCGCCGGCCCGCCATTTCATCGCCAAGCGCATGATCTGGGGCGCCCGGGCTTGGCCCTAGGAATTCCCGCCAGCCGCTCCTCGCGGGTGCCTCACGGCTCCGGGAAAAGCCGCTGCCAGAGCCAGCCGGAAGGCTGCTCCTGCCCCGTGCAGACGTAGTGCAAGGCCTTGGCGTTCCGGCAGTTAAGCTCGAAGGAACGCCTGGCCAAGCTGCGGCTGGCGAGCAGGATTTGGTCCTCCGGCTGCAAGGCGAAGTCATCCTCCGGCAAGGCGATCTCCCGTGCCTGGCGCCGTACCATCAAGACAACGGCCGGCAATCGATTCTGCCGGTCGGCATTGTCCCGCAGCAGGGTGCCGAGGGAGGTCTCCTTCCCGTGCTGCAGGCGGTGATACACGGCCAGCCCCTCGGTCGGGTTGAGGGTGATGCCCCAGACCAGGGGAACCGCCCCGCCCGACACCGATTCCAGCCGCCGGGAAAGATCCCGGCACCAGGCCTCGTCAGCCTTGCGCACCTGCCCGAGAAACCCGGCCAGCAGGGGGGTGGTGAGGATGGCGATGCATTCCTGGGCCACGATCCGGCTCTGCACCATGGTGAAATCGGCTTCGAATTTCTCGAACAGGACACCGCTGGCCGACTGGTTCTGGCGAACCACGACAAACAAGTCCTCGTTGAGCTGCTTGGCGGTAACGGCGATGGCCAGGTTATTGACGTCGTTGTCGCTGCCCGCGACGATCCCCATAGCCCGGGCGATGCCGGCGGCCACCAGGGTGGCGGACTCCGTTCCCAACCCCTTCACCGTGACGAGTTCCTCGGGCCCATGGCTCTCCGGATCGATGACCGTCAGGTCGATTCCTGTCGGCGCCAGGTGGTGGACGATGGCTTTTCCAAAACGCCCGTAGCCGCAGACGATCCAGTGGCCGCCGGGAGGGCGGTGCTCCTCCGGCAAGGGACTCCCCGGCAGGCCGGTGAGGATTTCGATGAGGTGATAGCGCTCGGGGGCGGCAACGGCCAGGGACAGATACTCGGCGAACCGGTCGAAGGGATCGATGACATGGCTAGTCCCGAAGGCCCGCATGTTGGTGGCGATCAGCGGACTGCGGGCCCGGGCGATGACCGGGATGGCGGGATTCAGGAGGTTGGCCGCCACCGTGACGGCGAGATTGGCCTCCTCGTTGTCGGTGACCGCCAGGACCCCCAGGCAGCTGGGATGGGCAAGGCCGGCCCTGAGGAGATTGGACGGCAGGCTGGCGTCCGCAGCCAGGGTGGGCGCATCGGTCTTGAAATCCTCCAGGTCCAGTTCCTGTACCCGTTGCTCGTCCCGCTCGATGACCACGAAACTGCGCCCCAGCCGGTCCAGGCTCTTGAAGATGAGGCTGCCGGTTTCGCCGCAGCCGCACACCAGATAGAACGGGGAGCGCATGCGCCTGACCCGGCGGGCGAAGCGGGAAGCGATCAGGGTCTTCTGGAACAGGCGGTCCTGAAGCAGGGCCAGCAGCGTCAGGATGGAGTAGGACCAGCCGACGACGGTCAGGTAGATGCAGATGGCCACCCAGAGCCGCTGGCCATCCGAAAAGGCGGTCGGTATCTCGCCGAAACCGATGGTCGTCGCGGTATAGCTGATGAAATAGAAGGCGTGGAAGAAGCTCAGCGGCGGAGCGCGATGCCCTTCCGGGGTAATCCCCGGCACCAGCGTCAGCCCCAGGATCGATACCCCGTAGATGACGATCAGGACGATGAGCGGCACCCGCATGCGCCGCAGCACCAGGAAGAAGATGCTGTCCATGCCTAGCGGCGCAGCATCACCGTCTCGGCAATGAGCATGACTACCGAAACGACATTGGCGAATAACGCCCCGCCGGAAAGGGAGACGACGCTCGCGGTCACTTCGGGGGTCATCCCCGCACCGGTGACATGGACCGCCATGGCCCAGGTGATGGCGGCTGCCAGGAGCTGCAGGTCGGCCACCAGGCTGGTGGCAAGATGGACGGCGCCGATCTGTGTGCGGTCGCCGAACTTGAGCACCGTGGCGATCATGTTCACCACGATGGCGGCGAAAAGCTCGTAGACGTTGTGGTAATCGGGCCTGCCGATATCCCCGATGAAGAAGCCGAAATTGAGCGTTGCGGCCAGGACGATGAAAAAGCCGAAGACAACTTTCTCGAGGTTCATGCTATCCCTCACCCGGAATGTTTTGATGAGACCGCATCGTAATGCCGTTTGCGATTCCCGGCATGAGGGTAAGGGCGAAAAAACACTCTTCGGGCGCTGCCCGTGTTCTGCGATCCAGGAATGGGATGGGATTGGACGATGCCGAAGGGCATCGTTGGTGCGTCCTGACGGAATCGAACCGCCGACCTCCACGATGTCAACGTGGCGCTCTAACCAGCTGAGCTAAGGACGCAAGTAGGTTGGTTGCGGGGGCAGGACTTGAACCTGCGACCTTCGGGTTATGAGCCCGACGAGCTGCCAACTGCTCCACCCCGCGTCCGTATGCGCCAGTCCAAAGAAGAACTGGAGCGGCAGAAGAGTCTCGAACTCTCGACCTCAACCTTGGCAAGGTTGCGCTCTACCAACTGAGCTACTGCCGCAAAACTGCTTTGCTACAACGCCGTACATCTGGTGCCCAGGAGAGGACTCGAACCTCCACGGAGTTACCCGCTAGTACCTGAAACTAGTGCGTCTACCAATTCCGCCACCTGGGCAGGTGTCGAAGGCCGCGCATTCTATAGGAAAGAAAAAAAATACGCCAGACTAAATAGTGAAATTTTCCGACCTGGACCGTTGGCATCAACGATTCCTGCCAGCGTTGTGGAGGCATCGATGGGGGCGCGACGCCCGCCGCGCCCCGTTGAGACGTCATCCGGCGACTGCCCCCCCCCCCGGAACCCATAGGGGAATCCCAACCCCTCTCATCCGTCATTGCCCCCGCGCCTATTACCTTAGGAGCAACCCTGCGGCTACCGGCTTCCGGTTATTCACGCCCGCCCCGGCAAGGCGGAGTATGGCATCCGGATTTCCCCCGCAGACATGAGGACCGGCGACCGCCCCACCCCTCGTCGCTTCCCGGGGATCGAAAGGAGAAATGAGCGTCCGTCCCAATAACGACTTCGATGCCCGGGAACGCCTGCTGCATCTGCCCCTGGCCCACCCCACCCGGGCGGAACAGGAGTTCATCCAGCTTTTCGACGCCACCGTGCAGAGCCCGCCCGACGGCATCGCCCTGTTCGAGACCCTCGAACAGATCCGCAGTTCGCTATGTTTTGTGCGGGAGGCGGCGGCCCGCCATTACCTGGAAGACGCCCCCCATCTCGACCCCGACCGGGAAACCCACTTCCAGCGCGGCATCGAGGCGATCCGCAGGATGGTGGGCGGCTACGCCTCCTGCGCCGGAGTGAAGAAACCCTGGGATCCCGCCCGCCTGGCCGCCAACCCCCGGCTGATGCGCCTGGTGGCGACCGCCCTGCACCGCAGCCTCTACTACAGCGGCATGCTGATTTTCGAGCATTACCGGGCAAAACGGGAACTCTCGCCCGGTCTCTGGCTTCGGCACCACACCCTCTTCGCCGCCGCAAGCCGGATGGGGGTGGGCACGCTTTCCGTAGAGGACCGGCTTTTCGACGAATCCCGGATCACCCATTGCCAGGCGGCTTTCGTCACCCCCCTGCTGGCCGAACAGGCCGGCCCCTACGGCCGAAACTCCCGGGAGCTCAATCTCATCTGGCGCTGGGCCGAAACGGTCGCCTCCAAGGTGGATGTGCGCCCCTTCACGGCCAGCCCCACAAATTCGGCTTTTGCTGTAAACCTCGGCCAGGACGCCCCCCTGGGGGTTCCGCAGGGGGTCGAGAATCCGGGCACGTGCCGGCAGCTCGACACGACCGGGGCCACCCGGCACCTGCAACGCATCCTGGACGGGCTTGCCCAGGGCATCTCGCCGGAAAGGGTCGGGCTGTGCGACGAGACCATCGAGGAGAGCAAGGGGCTGCTGGAACAATTGATCGCCCTCTGGTCCCTGGACACCCCCCAGCGGCGCAGCCACCCCCGCATCTCCGGGCGAGGCACCCTGCGCCTCTGTGCGGGCTTTTCCGCCATGCACCACTTCGTCCTCGGGGCCGACCGCCAGCCGAACGAGCGGGCCCAATTGAAGCACATCGAAAAAAACGCCGCCCCTCCTCACCAGGAGGAATGGGACATCATCGACCAGAGCGTGTCGGGATTCCGCCTGGCTTCCGGCAGCTCCGGCATCAGGCTCATGCCCCGCCAGTTGGTTGCCCTCGGCCCGGATGAAAGCGGCGGCTATCGCCTCGGCCTGGTGGCGTGGCTGCGCCGTGAGCAGAGCGGCCGTCTGCTGGCCGGCATCGCCATCGTGGCGGGCACTCCCCAGGCGGTGGCGGCACGCCCCCTGTCCCAGGCCCATGGGAGGAGGCACGCCTATTCCCACGCCTTCCTGTTGCGCCGGGAGACGGCCCAGGCGGACGAGGGGGACACCATTCTGCTGCCCGCTTCCTTCCGGGAACTGGCCGGCAGGCTTGACGTGTTTCACCACGAATCCCGGCTCGTCGGCCTGGGGAAGGAAATCCGCCGGGGCCGGGATTTCGTGCAGCTAGCCATCGACAGGCCCTGACCGGGAAGCGGACTTGCTAGAATTCCGCCTCCGTCACTCCCTCGGCCCTTTCCCGTGCCCCCCTCTCCCTGGCGCGCCTGGTTCCTGGCGCTGCGCCCCAGAACCCTGCCGGTCTCCCTGTCGCCCGTCCTGGTAGGCTCCGCCGCCGCTTGGCACGACCGCGGCCAGGTGCTATGGCTCCCCCTGCTGGCCGCCATTGTCGCCGCCGGCCTGATCCAGGTCGGCACCAACCTGTTCAACGACGTGGGGGATTTCCTGCGGGGCACCGACACCCCGGACCGCCTCGGCCCGCCCCGGGCCACCGCCCAGGGCTGGCTGACGCCCGCCCAGGTCCGGGCCGGCGCCTGGGGCGCCTTCGGCCTCGCCTTCCTGTGCGGCATCTATCTGGCCGCCCATGGCGGCTGGCCCATCGTCGCCATCGGCCTGGCCTCCCTGGCCGCCGGCTGGGCCTACACCGGCGGACCGGCCCCGATCGCCTACCGCCCCCTGGGGGAAGTCTTCGTCTGGATCTTTTTCGGCCTGGTGGCGGTGGGTGGCAGCTATTACCTGCAGACCTTTTCCCTGAGCGCCACGGTCCTGCTCGCCGCCGCCCTGGTGGGCCTGCATGCCGCCGCCGTCATCACCGTCAACAACTACCGGGACCTGGACGGCGACGCCCGGAGCGGCAAACGCACCCTGGCGGTGCTCCTGGGCCGGCCGGCCACCCGCCGGGTCTACGGGATCGAAATGCTGCTCCCTTACCTGCTGCTGCCCGCCCTCGTCCCCGCCCTGGGCTGGCCGGCCTTCCTGCCCGCCGCCTCCCTGCCCCTGGCCGCCAGCCTGCTCCAGCGTTTCCGCCGCGAGCCCCCCGGCCCGGTTTTCAACCAGATCCTGGCAGCCACCGCCCGCCTGCAACTCGTCTTTGCCCTCCTGCTGGCCGCCGCCTTGATGGCCCCATCATTGACCTGACTATTTTTTAAGCGCCATCTCGGGTAAAATCCCGCCCCTTGTCCTGCTTTTCCCATTCCCCTGCCGCCCATGGATTTCGTTGGTTTTCAGCTTCGCAACAACCTGTTCGTCGCCCCCATGGCAGGCGTCACCGACCGGCCTTTCCGCCAGCTCTGCAAGAAGCTGGGGGCAGGCCTGGCGGTGTCGGAAATGGTCACTTCCAATTCGCTGCTCTACGGTAGCGCCAAGACCCTGCGCCGGGCCAACCACCAGGGAGAGGTGGAGCCCATTTCGGTGCAGATCGCCGGCGCCGACCCGAAAATGATGGCCGAGGCGGCCCGCCACAACGTGGACAACGGCGCCCAGATCATCGACATCAACATGGGCTGCCCGGCCAAGAAGGTGTGCAACGTCCAGGCCGGTTCGGCCCTCCTCAAGGACGAGCCCCTGGTGGCCCGCATCCTGGAGGCGGTCGTCCAGGCCGTGCCGGAAACGCCGGTCACCCTGAAGATCCGCACCGGCTGGGACAAGAACAACCGGAACGCCCTCGCCATCCTCAAGATCGCCGAGAATGCCGGCATCCGGGCCCTGGCCATCCACGGCCGCACCCGCTGTCAGCAATACACAGGCGAGGCCGAATACGAGACCATCGCGGCGGTGAAGGCGGCGGCTTCTATTCCCATCATCGCCAACGGCGACATCAACAGCCCGGAGAAGGCCAAGGCCGTGCTGGACGCCAGCGGCGCCGACGGCATCATGATCGGCCGCGCCGCCCAGGGCCGGCCCTGGCTGTTCCGGGAGATCGAACATTACCTGAAGACCGGCACCCATCTGCCGGCCGCCCGGGTGACCGAAATCCATGCCATTCTCCAGGAGCACCTGGAGGACCTCTACGAGTTCTACGGCCTGGAGACGGGGTTCCGGGTCGCGCGCAAGCACATCGCCTGGTACACCAAGGGCCTGGTCGGTTCGGCCGCCTTCCGCCACCACATGAACCAGCTGCCTAGCATCGAACTCCAGCGGCAGGCCGTGAACGACTTCTTTTTCGGCCTGGCTCAGCAAAACGAACATCTTCAATATAACGACAGCAACAATTCAGGGGAGGAGTTGGCAGCATGAGCCAACAACATCACGATTTAGCAAGCTGCGTCCTCGGGGCGCTTGAGCGGTATTTCCGCGACCTGGACGGGGAAAAGCCGGCCGCCATCTATGACATGGTGATCCGCAGCGTCGAGAAGCCCATGCTCGAAGTGGTGCTGGAGAAGGCCGGCGGCAACCAGACCCTGGCCGCCGACATGCTGGGCATCAACCGCAACACCCTGCGCAAGAAACTGACCGAATACCAACTTCTGTGACCGCCATGAAAATCCAACAAGCACTGATTTCCGTCTCCGACAAGCGGGGCGTCCTCGAATTCGCCCAAGGCCTCGCCGCCCAGGGCGTCAAGCTCCTGTCCACCGGCGGCACCGCCAAGATGCTGCGGGACGCTGGCCTTGGCGTCACCGAGATCGCCGACTACACGGGCTTTCCCGAAATGCTGGACGGCCGGGTGAAGACCCTGCATCCGAAGGTCCATGGCGGCATCCTGGCCCGCCGCGACCTGCCCCAGCACATGGCCACCATCGCCCGCAACAACATCGCCACCATCGACCTGGTGTGCGTGAACCTCTACCCCTTCCGGGAAACCGTCGCCAAGCCCGACGTCACCCTGGAAGACGCCATCGAGAACATCGACATCGGCGGCCCCGCCATGGTGCGCTCCGCAGCCAAGAACTACGCCGGCGTCGCCATCGTCACCGACCCGACCGACTACCAGCCCCTGCTGGACGAGATGAAGGCCAACGGTGGCGCCCTGCAGCTCGACACCCGCTTCGGCCTGGCCAAGAAGGCCTTCGTGCATACCGCCCGCTACGATTCCGCCATCGCCAACTGGCTCACCAGCCTGGACGAGCAGGACAAGCCCCAGCAGTTCCCGGCCGCCTTCCAGACCGCCTTCGACCGGGTGGAGACCCTGCGCTACGGCGAGAACCCGCACCAGCAGGCCGCCTTCTACCGCGACCCCGTGCCGACCCCGGGCGCCATCGCCAACTACGTCCAGCTCCAGGGCAAGGAACTGTCCTACAACAACATCGCCGACTCCGACGCCGCCTGGGAATGCGTCAAGACCTTCGCCGCCCCGGCCTGCGTCATCGTCAAGCACGCCAACCCCTGCGGCGTCGCCATCGACGGCAAGCTCCTGGGTGCCTACGAGAAAGCCTTCAAGACCGACTCCACCTCCGCCTTCGGCGGCATCATCGCCTTCAACGGCACGGTGGACGTGGATGTGGTCAATGCCATGAACGACCGCAAGCACTTCGTCGAAGTGCTGATCGCCCCGGCCTTCACCCCTGAGGCCAAGGCCCTGCTGGCCTCCAAGCAGAACTTGCGGGTCCTGGAAGTGCCCCTGGAGCGCACCTACCACGGCTTCGAGATGAAGCGGGTCGGCGGCGGCCTGCTGCTCCAGACCCCGGACATGTTCAACGTCCAGCCCGAGCACCTCAAGGTGGTGACCCAGAAGGCCCCCACCGATGCCCAGCTGGAAGACCTGCTCTTCGCCTACCGGGTGGCCAAGTTCGTCAAGTCCAACGCCATCGTCTTCTGCGGCGGCGGCATGACCCTGGGCGTCGGTGCCGGCCAGATGAGCCGGGTGGATTCCACCCGCATCGCCGCCATCAAGGCCCAGAATGCCGGCCTTTCCCTGGCGGGCTCCTGCGTCGCCTCCGATGCCTTCTTCCCGTTCCGGGACGGCGTCGATGTCCTGGCACAAGCCGGCGCCACGGCGGTCATCCAGCCGGGCGGCTCGGTGCGGGACGAGGAAGTGATCACGGCGGCGAACGAACACGGTCTCGCCATGGTCTTTACGGGAGCACGCCACTTCAGGCACTAATAATCCACTGACATTGGAAAGCAGGGGGCCGGGAATGGATCGGCCCCGCTTCCGATCTTCGACCCCGACTAGGAAAACTCCACCATGAAACTTCTCGTCATCGGTTCCGGCGGCCGCGAGCATGCCCTGGCCTGGCGGCTCTCCAAGACCTCCGGCCTGCAGAAAATCTACGTCGCACCGGGCAACGCGGGCACCGCCCGGGAAATCGAACTGGAGAACGTGAATGTCACCGACCCGGTGGCCCTGGCCGATTTCGCCGAAAAGATGAAAATCCATCTCACCGTCGTCGGCCCCGAGGCCCCCCTGGCGGCCGGCGTGGTCAATATCTTCCGGGCCCGGGGCCTGAAAATCTTCGGCCCCACCAAGGAAGCCGCCCAGCTCGAATCCTCCAAGGATTTCGCCAAGCGCTTCATGGCCCGCCACAACATTCCCACCGCCGCCTTCGAGACTTTCTCGGACCAGGCCGCCGCCCACGCCTACGTGGACCGGCAGGGCGCTCCCATCGTGATCAAGGCCGATGGCCTGGCCGCCGGCAAGGGCGTGGTGGTCGCCATGACCCTGGACGAGGCCCATGCCGCCATCGACGACATGCTGGCCGGGAACAAGCTCGGCGACGCCGGCGCCCGGGTGGTGATCGAGGAATTCCTGGACGGCGAGGAAGCGAGCTTCATCGTCATGGTGGACGGCAAGAATGTCCTGCCCCTGGCTTCCAGCCAGGACCACAAGCGCATCGGCGACGGCGACACCGGCCCCAACACCGGCGGCATGGGGGCCTATTCCCCGGCGCCTGTGGTGACGCCGGAAATCCACGCCAAAGTCATGCGGGAGATCATCCTGCCGACGGTGCGCGGCATGGCGGCCGATGGCCTGCCCTATACCGGCTTCCTCTACGCCGGCCTGATGGTGGGCAAGGACGGCTCGGTGAAGACCCTGGAATTCAACTGCCGCATGGGCGACCCGGAAACCCAGCCCATCATGATGCGGCTGAAGTCCGACTTCCTGGAACTCCTCGAGCATGCCGTCGCCGGCACCCTGGACCAGGTGGAAGCCAACTGGGACCGCCGGGTGGCTCTGGGCGTCGTGCTGGCCGCCGCCAACTACCCCGACACCCCGAAGAAGGGCGATGTCATCACCGGCCTGCCGGAAGACGAAGCCGAAGATCTCCATGTCTTCCATGCCGGCACCGTCGAGCGGGAGGACCAGGTGGTCACCAGCGGCGGCCGGGTGCTCTGCGTCACCGCCCTGGGGGAAAACGTCAAGCTGGCCCAGAAGCGGGCCTACGAGGCGCTGTCCCAGATCCATTTCGACGGCATGCAGTTCCGCCGGGACATCGGCCACCGCGCCACCAAGCGCGAGAGCTGACCGGTGGATAGCGGGGCTGTCCGGGCCTATTTCAGGGACCTGCAGTCCCGCATCGTCGCCGAACTGGAAGCCTTTGACGGCCAGCTGTTCCGCACGGACGCCTGGCAGCGCCCGGAAGGGGGCGGCGGCATTTCCCGGCTGATCGAAGGGGGCGGCGTCTTCGAGCGCGGGGGCGTCAATTTCTCCGATGTGGTCGGTACCGCCCTGCCCGCCTCCGCCACCGCCGAGCGCCCCCAGCTGGCGGGCCGCTCCTGGGAGGCGATGGGCGTCTCCCTGGTGCTGCACCCGGAAAATCCCTATTGCCCCACGGCCCACATGAATGTGCGCTGCTTCGTCGCTCGCAGGGAAGGCGAGGAACCGGTCTGGTGGTTCGGCGGCGGCATGGACCTCACCCCCTACTACGGCGAGGAGGAGGACGTCCGCCACTTCCACCGCACCTGCCGGGACGCCCTGGCGCCTTTCGGCGAGGCGATCCATCCGAAATACAAGCAGTGGTGCGACGAGTACTTCTTCCTCAAGCACCGCAACGAGCCCCGGGGCGCCGGCGGCATTTTCTTCGACGACCTGAACGAGGGCGGCTTCGAGCGCTGCTTCGCCCTCACCCGGGCCGTCGGCGACGCCTTCACCCGGGCTTACCTGCCCATCCTGGCCCGCCGCCGGGACACGCCCTACGGCGAACGGGAGCGGGATTTCCAGGCCTACCGCCGGGGCCGCTACGTGGAATTCAACCTGGTCTGGGACCGGGGCACCCTGTTCGGACTGCAGTCCGGCGGGCGCACCGAGTCCATCCTGATGTCCATGCCGCCGGTGGTGAAGTGGCGCTACGACTGGAAGCCCGAGGCCGGGACGCCGGAAGCGCGACTCTACGAGGAATTCCTGCCGCCTCGGGATTGGGTCTAGCCCGGGGAATCAGGTCTCGCGTCGGGCGGGGCATTTGCTCCGCCGGGCTGCGGAACTCGGTCGCTACGCTCCCTCAAACAGTCCTCGCCCGGCTGCTCAAACGCCCCACCCTCCGGTGGGCGCCGAAGGGGGCTTCCGTTATTTCAACCGGCCGCGGACTACGGTGACCCGGGCAGGCTCCTTGACCGTGACCTCGCCCTTGTTCCCCTCCAGATTGCCGCATTCGCAGGCCGCCTTGATGAAGGTCACCGAGCTGACGATGCCCCGGCATTCGTGGCATTCGTAATAAACATCGCCACCGGTGGGCAGATTGCCCGGATCCGCCTTTTGGTCCAGGGGATAGAAGTTGTAGATCTTTCGCAGGTCAACCTTGTGCATATCCCCTCCTTGAATGACTACGTATTCTCGAACCGGGCGCTTTCCCGGTAAAGCCGGTTGGCCTCATTCTCCCGGCCCAGCTGGTCGAAGAGCCGGGCCAGCTCGACGCGGGCCTCGCGGCTGTCGCGCACGGCCAGGGACGCTTCCAGATAGCTCTGGGCCTTGCCCCAGAGGCGCTGCTTGACGCACAGGCGCCCCAGGGCCAGCAGCAGTTCGCCGTCCTCGGGATGCCTTCTCAGCCAGCCCTCGGCCCGGGCGATGCGGCCGGTGGGATCAGGATCCGCGAGCTTGCCGTAGAGGGCCACCAGTTCGTCGTCCCAGTCGTCCGGGCCGGCATTGTCGAGGCCGGTTTCGATCAGGAGCCGGGCCTCGGGGCCGGAATCCAGGGCCATCAGGCGCCGGGCGCCCTCCGCCGCGACGCGGCTGTCCCGCTCCCCGGCCGGCAGGTCCCGCAGATAGGAAATCAGCTGGGCGACGTCGCTGCCGCAGTTTTCGAGATTATGGAGATGGGCCTGGAGCTTGATTTCCCGGATGAGCTCCGGCGGCAGGGCATCCCGTTTCTCGAGCTGGCGAGCCAGGCGCAGCACCCCGGCCCAGTCGCCGGTCCCTTGGCAGGCGCGCAACTCCAGGCGCAGGGCGGCGAGATGGCGGCCATATTTCTTCTGCAGGCGCTTCAGGACCACCAAGGCCTCGTCGAAGCGGCGCGACTCGTTCAGCATCTCCGCTTCCAGCATCAGGGTCGCCGCCTCGGTGCGGGGATCGTCGATCTTGGCCCGCTCCAGCCAGCCCTGCTGCTTTTGCGGCTCCCGCATGCGCTGGGCGGAGCGGGCCGCCACCAGGGCCGAGAGGCCGGGGGCGACACCGGCCCCGTGGGCTTCGGCGGCCTTCTTCAGGGCCTGGCCGAAACGTCCTTCGAAAAGGAGCCGGACGGCATCCTGGAAGATCGCCGCCGCCTGTTCGCGCTGCCGGTGCTTCCGATAGATCCGCGCCCGCCGCGGCAGGCCGAAGGTCAGGACGATGCCGCGCAGTACGACGTAGAACAGGGCGAAGGCGCCGACGATGGCGACGATGAAGAGGTTGAGGGAGACCTCCATGCGCCAGGGCGGCAGGACCAGGAGCACGTAGCCGTCATTGAGCCGAGCCCCCAGGGCCACCGCCACGGCCAGGGCGAAGATGGCGAGGCCCCAGAAGAGAGCTCTCACTTCCTCTCCCGGGCGCTTTTGAAGATGCGCAGGGCCGTCAGGCTGTCGTTCAGGCTGGGCGGCTCGATGTTGACCTCGGCGGCCGCCAGCTGCCTCAGGGTGGCGATCTCCGCCTGCACGGCCTTGTCCTGGCCGTCGAAATAGCGGGCCAGCCAGTCCTGGGCGGCCCGCAGCTCGTTGCGGAAGGTCCAGGCATCCCGGGCGAAGAGGGCAAGGCGGGCGTTCAGGAGCCGCAGCTTGAGGTTTTCCCGCAGGAAAAAGGACTGCTCCGGCGGCAGCAGCACCGGCTCGGCCCGGTCGAAGCGCTGGATGCGCACCAGGCCGCGGACTTCCTGCCACAGCTCGCTGCCGGCCCGCTTCCACCAGGGCAGCTCGGTTGCCGCGGGCTGGGCGGCGGCCGGCTTCTCCGGCGAGCGGGGGCGCTGGTCCATGGCCAGGGGCAGCTTGTCCACGGCGACGATGGCGCTCTCCAGCTTCACGCTCATGCCGGGCAGATCGACGAAAGGCAGGGCCTGCAGGCGCTCCAGGTCCCGGGCCAAGGTCTTCCTGAGGGGGATGAACTGGGGCCGGTCGAGGCGCGCCAGCTTGGCGTCGGCGGACTGCAGGGCCAGGACCGCCGCCTGCACATTGCCCGCCAGCTGGAGCTGCTGGGCAGCCAGGGTGACCGCCTGCTCGACTTCGAGGAGGGTGGCGTCGTCCCGGCTGCGGGCCAAGTCCTGGTAGAGGTTCCGGAGTTCCTGGGCCTGGCCTTGGAATTCGGCCTGCTGGGATTCCAGGGTATCGACCCGGTCCTGGAGGGCTGCCACCTGTTCCTGAGATTCTTTCAGGAGGCTGCGGTCCTCCTTGCTGGCGGCGGCGTTGTCGGCCAGGCGCCGGGCCACCTCCTGCTGGGTATCGGCGAGCCGGATACGGGTCTCGACCCACTGCCAGAGGGCCAGGCCCACGGCCATCAGGACCAGGTAGAACCAAGGGTTGCGCCACACCGGGGCAGCGGTGGACCGTACCGGTGCGACGGTGATTTCGGTTGGGGGGGGAGCGTCGTTCATGGCTTCAGTCATTTTTCGGCCAATTATAAGCGCACAGGCCGGCGATGATGCCCGCATCGGCGGGGGCCGTCAGCACGACCTTGTCCAGCCCCAGGGCCCGGGCATTGTCGGCAATGCGTTCATGGGGGACGAGAACCGGCGTCGCGGCCAGGAAGCGGCGGCCGTCCGCATCCAGCATGTCCGCCAGGTAGCGCAGGCCCTCGCTGCTGGAGACGGTAACGGCGTCCAGCCGCCCGGCCCGCCAGGCCGCCATCAGGGGCGCCGGGCCAAGGGCCGGGGCGGAGCGCCGGTAGCAGGTGATGCAATCCACCGCCGCCCCCCGGGCGCGCAGGGTATCGGCCAGGAGCTCCCGGCCGCCGTCGCCGCGGAAGATCGCCACCCGCCGGCCGGCCACCCGGTCGGCCTGCAGCTCGGGCAATTCGAGGAGGGCTTCGGAATCGAAACGCCGGGTCGGTGCCACGCAGCCGGCGACCCCGTGGGCCGCCAGGGCCTTCACCGTCCCCTGCCCCACCGCCGCCGGCACCAGGCCGGCTGGCCAGGGCCCCCGGGCCAGGAGCGCCGGCAGGCTGTAATCCACCGCATTGGGGCTGATGAACACCGCCAGGGTGTAGTCGGGGAGGCGGGCGAGGGCCTCATCCAGGCCCCGGTGGTCGTCGGCCGGGGAGATTTCCAGAAGGGGAAACAGCAGGGGTTCGCCGCCGGCGGCCGCGATGGCGGCCGCCAGGGCATCGGCCTGGGCCCGAGGCCGGGTGACGACAATGGTCTTCCCGGCGAGGGGTCCTGCGGAGGTCATTTGCAGGCGGCGAGCTTGGCGAGGATGGCGCCGGCCCCCTGGGCGAGGAGCATGTCCGCCAGACGGCGGCCGAGGGTCTCATCCTCCTCCGGCTTGCCGCGCAGTTCGGCGCTCACCATTTCCCGGCCGTCCGGGGTGGCAACGAAGCCCCGCAGCCACAGTTCCCCATTGTCGATGATGGCATAGCCCCCCAGGGGCACTTGGCAGCTGCCGCCCAGGGCCCGGGAGAAGGCCCGCTCGGCGCGCACGCACCAGGCGGTCTCGGGGTCGTTCAGGGCCTTGACCACCGCCGCCATGTCGGAGCGGCCGGCCACCAGTTCGATGCCCAGAGCGCCCTGGCCGGGGGCCGGCAGGGACTGCTCCGGCGTCAGCACCGACTTGATGCGGTCCTTCAGCCCCAGGCGGATGAGCCCCGCCGCCGCCAGGATGATGGCGTCGTACTGGCCTTCGTCGAGCTTCCGGAGGCGGGTGTCCAGGTTGCCCCGCAGGCTGCTGATCTTCAGCTGCGGATAGCGAGCCCGCAGGATGGCTTCCCGGCGCAGGCTGGAAGTGCCCACGACGGCGCCTGCCGGCAATTCGTCGAGGCCGGCGTACTTGTTGGAGACGAAGGCATCCCGGGGATTTTCCCGGGCCGAAATGGCGGCCAGGACGAAGCCCTCCGGCATTTCCATGGGAACGTCCTTCATGGAATGGACGGCGAGGTCGGCGCGGCCTTCCTGCATGGCCACTTCCAGTTCCTTGATGAAGAGGCCCTTGCCGCCGATCTGGGCGAGGGGGCGGTCGAGAATCTGGTCGCCCTGGGTGGTCATGCCTAGAATGACGACTTCGGCGCCCGGATTGAGCGCCGACAGGCGGTCTCTGACATGCTCGGCCTGCCACATGGCGAGGCGGGATTCACGGGAAGCAATGACGATGCGGGAAGGAGCGGACATGGTTCGGCCCTGGATCAGGCGGGAGAAAAATTCGATTCTAGCATGGCGGTTCCTGCCGCCTTCGGCGGGGAAACCATGAGCGGAAAGCCGCCGGAGCAGTGCCCGGATCTGCCCGAATTCTGGGACAAGCGCTTCCGGGAGGGGGTCACTCCCTGGGATGCCGGCCGGGTTCCCGAGGCCCTGCACCGCTTCGCCGAGAGCCAGCCCCATCCCCTCGACACCCTCATTCCCGGCTGCGGCAGCGCCTGGGAGGCGGCGTACCTGGCCGGGCGGGGCTGGCCGGTGACCGCCCTGGACTTTTCCCCCGCCGCCATCGATGCCGCCCGCCGCGTCCTGGGGGACTGGCCCGGCCACCTGGTGTGCGCCGACTTCTTCACTTTCAAGCCCGAGGCGCCCCTCGATCTCATCTACGAACGTGCCTTCCTCTGCGCCCTGCCCCGCAAGCTGTGGCCCGCCTGGGCCGAGCAGGTGGCCGAGCTGCTGCCCGCCGGCGGGCAGCTGGCCGGCTTCTTCTTTTTCCGCGACGAGCCCAAGGGGCCGCCCTTCGGGATCACGCAGGAACAACTGGACGCGCTGCTCTCGCCCCACTTCGAGTGCATCGAGGATACTGCCGTTGCAGACTCGATCCCGGTCTTCGCTGGCAGCGAGCGCTGGCAGGTGTGGCGGCGGCGGTGAACAGTCCAGGAGCGCGTGGAAACAGGTTGAATTTACGGGGTCTTCAAATACAGGACAACCCGCAGCTATGCCTCATTGCTCAAATATCGGTGCCATGCAAATGAAATTCCCATCAGTAGCAGCCTGCGTTGTGGCGCTTATCCAGCCCATCATCTCTGAAGCCGGCCCTGTCAGCTGTGACGGGGTATTGGTGGAGACAGTCCTGTTTGCGCCTCGGTCCAACATCCTCTCTCAGTCCGAACGCGAAAGCATTGTTGAATTCGTCACTCGCCTTCGAAAGGCCGACTATTGCCCAATTGGATCGATTACGGTCACGGGTCATGCCGATATCTCGGAGGGTTCGCCACAGACTGCAAACACCCTCTCCACACAACGTGCAAACCATGTCATGCAGCTTCTTACAACAACCGGAGTTCCCGGCGAGGTGGTTTATGCAGAAGGCAAGGGCACGTCCCAACCGATTGGCCCCAGTCCTGAGCCAAGGAATGCACGGGTTGATATAGACGTCCGCGGGGGCTGTCGATACAAGGGTTGCGAGGTCCCTGTTAGGGCCAATGGCTTCCGCTATCTTGATCGCTCCCGTTCAACAGCCGAGGTCCGGTAACGCTGTAACCTTGCTCGCCGGTGAGTGCCAGCAGGCTTAACATGCCGTCCGCGAGGTGCCACGCGTTTGGCCAGCCTGCCCCGTTCCCCTGCCGCCCCTACCCCGCCTTCGCAAACGACTTCGCCAGCCCCCATTGCCGGCGGCTCACGGGCAGCTTGTCCGGCACGCCCCGCAATAGCGCCCAGCCGTAGGCTTCCGCATCATCCCCCGCCGCCCTCTCGAAGCCGGCCAGAGCATCCCTGGCCACCAGCACGGCCCGGTGCAGGCGGATGAAGCGGTCGGCGAACTCTTCCTCCAGGTGGGTGAGGGCCTCGTCCAACAGATACTCCCTGTCCCGGGTCCGGGCGGTGACGTACTTAAGGTCGGCCTTGAAGTAGAGCACTTCGGAGAGGGGCACCAGGAGGAGCCGTCCCCGCTCGTGGCAGGACAGGTGGGTGCGCCCGCTCCCCCGCACTTCCCGGCCGATGACGGGCAGGAGCTCGGCCGCCGGCGGCCGCCCGGCGCGGACCTTCTGCAGGGCTGCCAGCAGGCGCTGGGCCCGCACCGGCTTCAAGAGGTAGTCAATGGCGTTGAGGTCGAAGGCCTGGACGGCGTAATTGTCGTAGGCGGTGACGAAGATGACCGCCGGCGGATGGGGGAGCCCGCCCACGTGGCCGGCCAGTTCGATGCCGTCCATGCGGGGCATGCGGATGTCGCACAGCACCACGTCGGCCGGCTCCTCGTTGAGCTTTTGGAGGGCGGCGAGGCCATGGCCGGCCTCCCCCACCACCCGGTTGGGCAGCTCGGGCGCGATGTCGGCCAGCAGTTCCCGCAGGCGGGCCCGGGCCGGCGGCTCGTCGTCGACGATCAGGATGGCGAGGGGTGATTCCTGGTTCGGCATGGCAAGGTGATCCGGACGGAGTAGCTGCCCGCCTCCTGGCGGACTTCCAGGCGGGCTTCGAGATCGTAATACAAGGCGAGGCGTTCGCGGATATTGGCCACCGCCATCTGGTGGCCGGCGGCGTGCTGGCCGGCGGCGGGCATGGGATTGGCGATTTCGATCGCCAACTCTTCCCCCCGGCGGGCGAAGCCGATATGGACCTCGCCCCCTTCCGGGGCCGGC
Source organism: Rhodocyclaceae bacterium (assembly GCA_018261935.1). GTDB lineage: Bacteria > Pseudomonadota > Gammaproteobacteria > Burkholderiales > Rhodocyclaceae > JAGTRP01. Next base: position 29,348 of record JAGTRP010000011.1, on the reverse strand, counting down.
TCAATGCCGTGATAAACGGCGTTCTCCAGCAGGGGCTGGAGCATGAGGGGCGGGATGAGGGTGTCGAGGGGCACGTCGGCCACTTCCCAGCCTAGCCGCAGGCGCTCGCCCAGGCGCAGCTTCTCCAGTTCCAGGTACTGGCGCCCGAGGGCGATCTCGTCCGACAGGGGCACCAGTTCCCGCTGGTCCTTCAGCGCGGCGCGGAAAAGATCGGCCAGGGATTCCAGGGCAGCCTCGGCCCGCTTGGGTTCGGCCCGGATCAGGGAGAGCACCGTGTTCAGCGAATTGAACAGGAAGTGGGGCCGGATGCGGGCATTCAGGGCCGCCAGCCGGGCTTCGGCCTCCACCGGGGAGAAGGCCCGGGAGCGCAGTTCGAAATAGGCGAGCAGCAGGCCGGCGGCGGCCGCCGCCAGGAGGGCGGCCCGCAGGGCACCGAAGGGCAGGCGGTCGGCCAGGCCGAGCCAGGCCCAAAAATCGTACTGCAGCCCCGCCAGCACCGCCGCCAGGGCCATGACCCCCCCCTGGCCCGGCCGTGCCGGCAGGCGCCACAGGAGATCGCGCAGCCCGGCCAGGAGCCCGAGAACCACCAGGAGCAGGGGCTCCACCCAGGCCGCCAGCTCGACGTAGCGAACCAGCCAGGCGGCCAATCCGCCCGCCTGGAGCAGGGCCGCGGCCAGCGCCAGGACGTTGATACCGAGGAGTATCCGCAGGACGACGCCGAAGTTGCGCCAGTCCGGTAGCGGATGGGGGGAGGGGATTTGCCGTATACTTGCCATTTTTTGCGCCCTTTGCGCCCTCCATTCTAGGCCACAGGCATGACCTCCAACGCTTCCCAATACACCTGGGCCGGCCGCTTTTCCGAGCCGGTCTCCGATCTCGTCAAACGTTACACCGCTTCGGTGGATTTCGACCAGCGCATGTGGCGCCAGGACATCCAGGGCTCCCTGGCCCATGCCCGGATGCTGGCCCGGCAGGGCATCATCAGCGCCCAGGACCTGGCCGACATCGAGCGCGGCATGAAGCAGGTGCGGGAGGAGATCGAATCCGGCACCTTCGAGTGGTCCCTGGACCTGGAGGACGTGCATCTCAACATCGAGAAGCGCCTCACCGCCCTCGTGGGCGACGCCGGCAAGCGGCTCCATACCGGCCGTTCTCGCAACGACCAGGTAGCCACCGACATCCGCCTCTACCTGCGGGACGCCATCGACGACATCCTGGCCCTCGTCAAATCCTTCCGTAGCGCCCTCGTCGATCTGGCCGAGAAGGAAGCCGCCACCCCGATGCCCGGCTTCACCCACCTGCAGGTGGCCCAGCCGGTGACCTTCGGCCACCACATGCTGGCCTATTTCGAAATGTTCGGCCGCGACGCCGAGCGCTTCGCCGATTGCCGCAAGCGCACCAACCGCCTGCCCCTGGGCGCCGCCGCCCTGGCCGGCACCACCTACCCCATCGACCGGGAATTCGTCGCCGCCGAACTGGGCTTCCAGGAGGTCTGCGAAAACTCCCTGGACGCCGTTTCCGACCGGGATTTCGCCATCGAATTCTGCGCCGCCTGCGCCCTCCTCATGACCCACATCAGCCGCCTGTCGGAAGAACTGGTCATGTGGATGAGCCCCCGGGTCGGCTTCATCCAGATCGCCGACCGCTTCTGCACCGGCTCTTCCATCATGCCCCAGAAGAAGAACCCGGACGTGCCGGAACTGGCCCGGGGCAAGACCGGCCGGGTGAATGGGCATCTCATCGCCCTCCTCACCCTGATGAAATCCCAGCCCCTGGCCTACAACAAGGACAACCAGGAGGACAAGGAACCCCTTTTCGACGCCGTCGACACGGTTACCGACACCCTGCGCATCTTCGCCGACATGGCGGCGGGCATCACAGTGAAGCCGGAGGCCATGAAGGCCGCCCTGACCCAGGGCTTCGCCACCGCCACCGACCTGGCCGACTACCTCGCCAAGAAGGGCCTGCCCTTCCGGGACGCCCACGAGGCCGTGGGCCATGCCGTCAAGCGGGCCGAACAGCTGGGCGTCGATCTGCCCCAGCTGCCCCTGGCCGAACTCCAGGCCTTCTCGCCCCTCGTGGGCGAGGACGTGTTCGCGGTGCTGACGGTGGAAGGTTCCCTGAAGAGCCGCAACCACATCGGCGGCACGGCGCCGGAACAGGTGCGGGCGGCTATCGCCCGGGCCCGCCAGCGTCTCGCCTGAACCCGACGCCGGCCGCGCTCTACGGCTGGCTGACCAGCAGCCCCTCGCCCTGGGGGGCTGCCATCGCCCCCTTGCCCGGCAGGGGTTCGGGAACATGGACGGCGTACCCCTGGGCGTAATCGACCCCCAGTTCCTGCACCACCTTCAGCACCGACTCGCTGCACACATACTCGGCCACCGTCTGCAGGCCCAGGGCGCTGGCCAGCCGGACGGCCGCCTCGACCACGGCACGGTCCCGGCCGTCCTGGTCGGCGTTGCGCACGAAAAGGCCATCGATCTTCATCAGCTGGACATCGAAACGGCGCAGGTAGGCGAAGGACGACAGGCCGCTGCCGAAATCGTCAAGGGCCAGGCTCACCCCCAGCCGGCGCATGGCCTGGATGAAGTCGAGGGCGGCGCCGACATTGGCGATGGCGCAGCTTTCGGTAATCTCGAAGCAGATCTGGGCGGGCTGCACGCCATGGGTGGCGAAGCAGCGGTCGATGAAATCGGTCAGGCCGCTGTCCCCCAGGGTGCCGCCGGAGATATTGATGGCATAGACCCGCTGCCGGTCGGGAATGGCGGCGATCTGGCGGAAGGCCTGGTCGATGATCCAGCGGTCGAGCATGGGCGCGAGGCCGTAACGCTCGGCAGCCGGGATGAACTTGCCGGGGGGGACATGGCTGCCATCCGCCGCCACCATGCGCACCAGGATTTCCGCATGCTCCGGCAGTCCGGGCCGCAGGGATGCCATACGCTGCCAGTAGAGGACGAAGGACCCGGCCCCCAGGGCTTCCGAAACCTCGGAGAAGGAGAGGATTTCGGCGCTGCGCTCCCGGTAGTAGCTGTCGTTGCTGGAATAGGTCTCGACCCGGTTGCGCCCCCGCTCCTTGGCAGCGTAGCAGGCCGTATCGGCGGCCACCAGCAGGGTAGCCACGGTCGCCAGATTCTCCGACGAGCGGGCGACCCCGACGCTGGCCCCCAGGCGGAAGGAGCGTCCGTCCCAGACGAAGGGCAGGCCGCGGATTTCATCCACCAGCAGCTGGGCGCGGCGCACCGCCTCCCGGAGGTCGCAATCGCGCATGACGAAGCCGAACTCGTCGCCGCCCAGGCGGGCCAGGAAGCCATCGGCGAAACGGCTCTGGAGTACCTGGGCCAGGCGCTGCAGCAGGCGGTCCCCGGCGGCATGGCCGCAGGAGTCGTTCACCACCTTGAACTGGTCCAGGTCGATGTAGAGGACCGACACCACCTTCGACTCGAGGAGGGCCTTCTTGAGGTAGTCCTCGAAGGCCCGCCGGTTGTAGAGGCCGGTGAGGGGATCGTGGGTGGCCCGGAAGGCCAGCTCCTCCACCGCCTGGTGCTGGATGGTGACATCCCGCACGCTGGCCCGGTAACCCAGGGAACGCCCCTCGGCGTCGAAAATGGGTTGCCAGGACATGGCGACCCAGACCGTCTGCCCGTCCTTGCGAACGACCCGGAATTCAAGGTCCTTGCCGGTCTGGCCGGCCAGGGCGCCGGCATGCTGGCGGGCCAGCAGCGGGCGATCGTCCCCATGCACCAGGGGCAACGGAAATCCCCGCATGCGCTCGCACTCCGGGGGCGAGTAGCCGGTTACCCGCTGCACCGCCGGACTGACCCAGACCAGCTTGCCCTGGGGGTCGAACCAGCTCTCCCAGGCATAGGTATAGTCGGCGATGGCCTGGAAACGCTCCCGCTCCCGCTGGAGGTCCTCGAAGCGGGATTCCACCGCCGCCGCCATGGCGTTGAAGTTGTGGCCGAGAACGCCGACCTCGTCCTCGCCCTTCCCCTCGAAGCGCGCCCCGTGCTCGCCGCTGGCGATGCGGGCACTGGCTTCGGTCAGGGCGACCAGGTGGCGGGTCAGCCAGTAGCCCGCCAGCCACAGCAGGACCGTGCTGACCACGATGGCGAGGAGGGCCAGCAGCCCGCCCTGGAGGAAGAGCTCATGGCGCGCCTGTTCAATGTAGCGGGTGGATATGCCGTACTGCACCCAGCCCAGGCGCTGGCCGAGGAATTCCACCGGAAAGCGGACATGGGTGTCGCCCAGGGGATCGACCCCCGGCGACGGCTCGGGCAGACGCGTCCCCTGCCTCCAGCCGGAGGAGGCGACCAGCAGGCGCCCGCTGTTGTCGGAAACCGTGAGATAGCTGATGTCCTCGGCGCTTTGCCAGGCGTCGAGGATGTCCCGCAAGGTGGCGTAATCCCGGGCGGCCAGGGGGCCCGCCACCGCCGCCGAGTAGGCTTCCCGGATCGCCGCCAGGCGCTGGGTCGCCTGTTCGGCCAGGTGGTTCTCGAGAATGCGCAGGCTGTTGCCGACGATGAGGGCCAGGATCAGGATATCCACCAGCACGAAAAGCAGCACCAGGCGGCCGCGCAGGGAGGCAGGCCAAGGCCGGATTGTCATGGCGCCTTCCCCTCGTTCAGCAGCTCCCGGGCGATGTCGGCATAGGGCGCGAGCTTCCGGATGTCGTCGCGATCCAGGGGGTGGTAGCCGCCGTAGCCGGTGTCGGCAAAGAAGCGGCGCCCGGCCTCGGTGGCGGGGAAGCTGGCGAAAGCCGCCCGGGCCTTCTCCACCAGGGCGTCGTCGAGGGCCGGGTTGGCCATGGTCACCAGATGGGGCAAGGCGACGCCCAGGTGGAGGGTCCGGACCTTGGCCCGCACGTCCTCCGGCACCTGGCGCAGGGTGGTCTCCACGGTCAGGGCCGTATCCACGTCGCCGACGGCAACCGCCGCGATGGCCGCGCCATGGGTAACGCGCTCCTGGAGCCGCAGATCCCGGGGGTAGCCGATGCCTTCCTGGCGGAAGCGCTGCAATCCGACGATGGTCACCAGGGCCAGCTTGCTGGCGACGGCCACCGTCCTGCCCCGCACCTGGCCGACCTGCTCGATCCCCGAATCCCGGCGCACGACGAGGAGGGGCTCCAGGGTATTCAGGTAATGGAAAAGAGGGCGAAAGCCGCTGTCCTGGTAAGCGAGAACAGCGAAATGGGGCGCCAGGACGATGACATCGAAGCGGCCGGCCCGGACATCAGCCACGTAGCGGGGAAAATCCGGGCTGGTGAGGATCTCCACCGGCATCCCCAGCTTCGCCTGCAGATGCTCCCGCAGGGGCTGGTGCACCCGCATCAGGGCGAGGGGCGTGTTGAAGGGCATGATGCCCAGGCGCAAGGTATCCGCCGCCTGGGCCCAGGCCGGGATTACCAGCAGAAACGATAGGAAAACGGGCAGCCATCCCTTGCACCCTGCCCAACGGCCCGCTCGCGGCGTCACGATATGACCTTAGTTTTAATAAGGCCGATCATAGCATAGGCCCCGGTGGAGCCTAGCCCGGAGCGGCGGGCTTCCGCGGGAACCCGGGATGGGGAAGATCGACGGGACGCGAACTCAGTGGCTGCACCACTGGCGCCATCCGCCGTCGGAACCGCCGAAGCCGCTAAGGATGGAGATGGGGCCGAAGCGCTGGCTTTCGGTCAGGCTGCCGGTGCTCCGGACCTTGCCGGAGGTGCCGTCGAAAAAGACGTTGAAGCGGGCCGGCTCATTCCAGTCGTCGCAGTAGCGCCATTCCCAGGCCAGCTCGTCGCGGGCCTTGAAATAGACAGTCCAGCCCGGATAAGGCGGCCCCAGGACCCGCAGCACCTGGTCCTGGCTCATGCCTTCCCGGACAAGGGCGAAATGCCTGGTATCCAGGACATTCTCCAGGCTCAGCAGCCGCCCGTCGGGACCGATGCGGGCCATATAGGTGTGATAGCCGGCGGGGCCCCGGGGATAGGCCAGGAGCTCGGAGCCGTCCGCCTCCCGCCAGCGCATGGCCGGCGCCCCCATGACCTGCTCCACGTCGGCCAGGACCGACTGCCCCGGCTGGAGCCCGCGGCCGTTATAGGAAGCGCAGGCCCCCAGAAGCAAAATGGCCGCCAGGGCGGCGGCCGTTCTTGTGGATAGACAGGCCATCGCCGTCCTTGCCGTCAGGCTTCGATAATGCCCTCCAGGAGCTTCTGAAGCTCACCGGCCTGGTACATCTCCCGCATGATGTCGCAGCCGCCGACGAACTCGCCCCGGATGTAGAGCTGGGGAATGGTGGGCCAGTTGGCGTAATCCTTGATGCCCTGGCGAATTTCCGGGTCATCCAGCACGTTGACGCTGGCGAAGCTGGCGACACCCGACGCCTTCAGGATCTGGACGGCCGTGGCGGAAAAGCCGCACTGGGGAAACTGGGGCGTGCCCTTCATGTAGAGCACGACCGGGTTGCCGGTGACCGTGGCGTGGATGCGTTGCTGGATATCGTCGGACATGGGTCTTTCCTTGGGTTCAGAGGCGGCCGCCGCTGATGCGGTCGATGCCGGCCAGATCAGGTTGAGTAAGGATGCATTTGAACTGCTTCGCCTGCAATAAGTTCCGACTTTTTTCCCCCTGGTCATAACCGTGCTCGAACAGCAGCCAGCCCCCCGGCGCCAGATGGTCCGGCGCCCCGGCCACGATGGCGCGGATGTAGGCCAGGCCGTCGCCCTGGGCGACGCCATCGGTGAGGGCGCCCCGGGGCTCGAAGGGCAGACCGTTCATTTCCAGGTGGGGATCGCCCTGGGCCACGTAGGGCGGATTGGAAACGACGAGGTCGAAACGCTCCCCCGCCACCGGCCCGAACCAGCTGCCCGGCCGGAAATCCACCCGGGCGCCGAGGCGCTCGGCATTGCCGCGGGCCACTTCGAGGGCTGCCGGCGAGATATCCACCGCCGTCACCCGGGCCGCCGGCTTTTCCAGGGCCAGGGTGATGGCGATGATGCCGGAGCCGGTACCCAGGTCAAGGACCCGGGGCGCCGGGATACCCGCCAGGCGATCGAGGGCAAGCGCCACCAGTTCCTCGGTCTCCGGCCGCGGGATAAGGACGGCCGGCGAAACCGTGAAGCTGCGCCCGTAGAATTCCGCGCTCTCCAGCAGGTAGGCCAGGGGCTCGCCTTCGGCCCGCCGGGTCACCAGGGACTCCAGCCAGGACAGCTGCTCGAGGGTGAGCGGCTTTTCCGGCCGGGCGATGAGATCGGCGTGGCTGCAGCCGGCCACGTGCTGGACCAGGAGCCGCGCGTCCAGACGGTCGATGCGCTGCTGCGCCGCCAGCCAGGCCTCCCCAATGGCGTGGGTCATCCCTGTTCCGCCAGGGCCGCCAGCTGCTCGGCCTGGTGTTCGCTGGCCAGGGCCCCCAGGAGCTCATCCAGGTCGCCGTCCATGATGGCGGCGATCTTGTAGAGGGTGAGGTTGATGCGGTGGTCGGTGACCCGGCCCTGGGGGAAATTGTAGGTGCGGATGCGCTCGGAGCGGTCGCCGGAGCCGATCAGACTCTTCCGGGTGCTGGCGATGGCGTTCTGCTGGGCGCGCACCTGGATATCCTTGATGCGGGCCGACAGCACCCGCATGGCCGAAGCCTTGTTGGCATGCTGGGAGCGGCCATCCTGGCATTCGGCCACGATGCCGGTGGGCAGGTGGGTGATACGCACCGCAGAGTCCGTCTTGTTGATGTGCTGGCCGCCGGCACCGGAAGCCCGGAAGGTGTCGATGCGCAGATCCGCCGGGTTGAGGTCCACGTCGCCGATCTCATCGGCTTCCGGCATCACCGCCACCGTGCAGGCGGAGGTGTGGATGCGCCCCTGGGTCTCGGTTTCCGGCACCCGCTGGACCCGGTGGCCGCCGGATTCGAACTTGAGGCGGGAATAGGCGCCCTGGCCGGCGATGCGGCAGATGACCTCCTTGTAGCCCCCGAGGTCGGACTCGCTGGCCGAGATGACTTCCACCGGCCAGCGCTGACGCTCGGCGTAGCGGGAATACATGCGGAAGAGGTCGCCGGCGAAGAGGGCCGACTCGTCGCCGCCGGTGCCCGCCCGGATTTCCAGGATGACAGTCCGGTCGTCGTTGGGATCCTTCGGCAGGAGGAGCTTCTGCAGCGCCAGCTCCAGCTCGGGGATGCGGGCCTTGGCGGCGGCCAGCTCCTCCTCGGCGAAGTCGCGCATTTCCGGATCGGCCAGCATGGCCTCGGCCTCGGCGATGTCGTTCTCCACCTGCTTGTAGAGGGCGTATTGGGCGACCACGGCTTCCAGGTCGGACCGTTCCCGGGAGATCCGGCGGAACTGATCCATGTTGCTGGCGGCATTCTCGGCCGAGAGCATGGCATCGATACCTTCCAGGCGATCGGAAAGGCGCTCCAGTTTTTCTCTGATACTCGGTTTCATGGGGACCACTTTTTAAGGCCGCTATGGTACCCGAGAACGCCGCCAACCGGCGACGGGACTACTCCGGGAGCATTGCCGGGGCTCGGGAACATGCACCATAATGACGAGTCGAATATTGGCGTCATTATGTCCACCATCCCCCACGTCGTCATCGCCCTGGCCGAGTCGCTGGAATTGCGCTGGAAGCATTACCTGGACAGCGGGAACTTCGACGCGTTCGTGGAATTCACCCTGGCCCTGAACAGCCTCACCGAGCGTCTCGACCAGCTCCAGCTGTCGGGCCTGCTGCGGGATGGCCTGGCCCTCGAAGGCGTCGCCCTGGCCCTCTACGGCGATCCCTCCACCCACCCCATTCCCCCGGAAGCGGCAGACGGCATCGAGCGCCAGCTCACCCCTATCCTGCGGGAACTGCGGCGCCACGAGACCCCCGCCGTTTCCTCCCGGCGCCAGGTGGATGGCGAGGACAACCCGGACGAGCAGCGCTGGAACCGGCCGCGCAACGTCCTCATCGTTTCCCGCCCCGGGCACCCCTGGACGGCATCCCTCAGCGAGCAGCTGGAATTTTTCGGCTTCCGGCCCCGCCAGATGCGCTGGGAAGACGCCCCCCAGGAAGACGAGCCCCCCCTCGCCGTCATCTTCGTGCCGGACAAGGAGGCCACCGCCTACCCCTCCGAGGCCATCGCCACCATCCGGCTGCTGCGCGGCGAATTCGCCATCAGCTACTTCTACTGCCTGTCGGTGCCTTCGGCCCTGGACACCATCGTCCTCCTGCAGCGGGCCGGTGCCGACGCCTGCGTGCCGGCCGGCGACAAGATCAGCGACGTGCTGTCCCGCATCCTCGACCTGGTGGAAGCCAAGGAACAGGATGTGCCGCGGGTGCTGGTGGTGGAGGATTCCCCCACCGCCGTCGCCCATATCAGCCGCTCCCTGTCCCAGCACGGCATCGACAGCCGCGCCATCAGCGATCCCCGCCACCTCCTGGAGGCCGCCGCCGGCTACCGGCCGGACATCATCCTGATGGACATGTACATGCCCTTCTGCACCGGCGTCGAGGTCACCCGGGCCCTGCGGCAGTTGCCGGAATACCAGGCCCTGCCGGTGGTCTACCTGTCCAGCGAGACCGACATCGCGCAGCAGGTGGAAGCCTTGCGCCTGGGGGGAGACCAGTTCCTGACCAAACCGGTGAATCCCATCATCCTGGCCACCGTGGTCAAGACCAAGATCGAGCGCTATCGGGACATGCTCTACTCCGGGCGCCACGACAGCCTGACCGGACTGCTCAACCACACCGCCGCCAAGACCCGCCTGGACGAACTCCTCCGATCCGCCGGCCAGAGCGGACGGCTGTCGGTGGCGATGATCGATATCGACCGCTTCAAGTCCATCAACGACGGCTACGGGCACCCGGTGGGGGACCAGGTGATCCGCAGCCTGGCCTGGCTGTTGCGGGGACGGCTGCGCAGCACCGACCTCATTGGCCGCTACGGCGGCGAGGAATTCCTGGTGGCCCTGCCCGGCGCCGACCTGGAGCGGGCGGCCCGCATCCTGGATCGTATCCGGGAGGATTTCGCCACCCTGCCCCACGCCCATGCCCACGGCACCCTGCGCGCCACCTTCAGCTGCGGGATCGCCGCCGTGCCTCAGCACGACACTTCCACCGCCCTTATCCAGGCGGCGGACGACGCCCTGCTGGAAGCCAAGCGCAACGGCCGCAACCAGATCGTCACGGCGGCAGCGGCCTAGCCCCCTCGGGGACAATAAGCCCGGCGGCGCTCAGTCGCCGGAGTGCAGGTGGAAAAGGCGGGAAGCGGCTGCCTGCAGCTCGCTGCGCTCGGCGCCCTGGGCCAGGTTGATGGCCTGGGTGGGGGAATGGAGGAACTTGTTGATGAGGCGGTGGGACAGGTGCTCCAGCACCTTCTCCGGCGGCTCGCCCTTGGCCATGAGCTTCAGGGCATGCTCGATCTCGTGGCGGCGCATGCGCTCGGCGGCGTCCCGCAGGGAGCGGATGAGGGGCACCGAATCCCGGGCCTCCAGCCAGCTCAGGAAATTCTCGACCCGGGCGGCGATGATGGCCTCGGCCTGCACCACCGCGGCCTGCCGCGACTCCAGGCCCCGATCCACCACTTGGGCGAGGTCGTCCACGGTGTAGAGGAAAACGTCGTCCAGCTCCCCCACTTCGATTTCGATGTCCCGGGGCACCGCCAGATCCACCATGAACATGGGGCGATGGCGGCGGGCCTTGACGGCGCGCTCCACCATCCCGAGACCGATGATGGGCAGGGGGCTCGCCGTGCAGGAAACGATGATGTCGTGGTGGGCCAAGTGCTCGCCCAGCTCGTCCAGGCGGATGGCCTGGCCGCCGTAGCGCTCCGCCAGGGCCTGGCCGCGCTCGATGGTGCGGTTGGCGACGGTGACCTGCCTGGGCTTCTGGGCGCAGAAGTGGGCGGCGCATAGCTCGATCATCTCGCCGGCGCCGATGAAGAGGACGCGCTGGTCGGCCACCGACTCGAAAATGCGCTCCGCCAGATGCACCCCGGCCGCCGCCATGGAAACGATATTGGCGCCGATGGCCGTGGTGCTGCGCACCTCCTTGGCCACCGCGAAGGAGCGCTGGAACATCTTGTGCAGCATGGTGCCCAGGGTCCCCGCCTCCTCGGCCACCCGCACCGCGTCCTTCATCTGCCCCAGAATCTGGGGTTCGCCGATGACCATGGAATCGAGGCCGCTCGCCACCCGAAAGGCATGGCGCACGGCTTCCGGTTGGGGATAGGTGTACAGGTAGGGCTGAAGGTGGGAACGCTCGACCTGGTGATATTCGGCCAGCCAATCGACCGCCACTTCGGGGGTCTCGGTAGCGCAGTACAGCTCCATCCGGTTGCAGGTGGAAAGGATGGCGGCTTCCTTCACCGGCTTCGCGTCCACCAGGTGGGACAGCGCCAGGGGCAGGCTTTCGGCATGGAATGCTACCCGCTCGCGGATGGCGAGGGGGGCCGAATGGTGGTTGATGCCGAGGGTGAAGATCACTGGGCTGAATACGGCGCGCGCGAATTTTCAGCTGATTATAGCATTCACCCCGTCCTGCTCCGCCCCCCCCGAAACCGCCTACCCTTCCCCCGGCTCCGGCGCCAGGTCCGCCGTCAGCATGGCGGTCTCCTTGTGCATGCGCCACTCGACCAGGGTCTTGGCCGCCAGGGTCACCAGCGCCAGCAGCGCCAGGACCGAGGCTGCGGCGAAGGCGCCGATCTGGTTGTACTCGTTGTAGAGGATCTCGACGTGGAGCGGCAGGGTGTTGGTCTCGCCGCGGATATGGCCGGAAACCACGCTCACCGCCCCGAACTCCCCCATGGCCCGGGCATTGGCCAGGATGACGCCGTAGAGGAGCCCCCATTTGATGTTGGGCAGGGTCACCCGCCAGAACATCTGCCAGCCGCTCGCCCCCAGGGACAGGGCCGCCTCTTCCTCCTCCTTGCCCTGGGATTGCATGAGGGGAATGAGTTCCCGGGCGATGAAGGGGAAGGTGATGAAGAGGGTGGCCACAATCATCCCGGGCACGGCGAAGATGATCTTGATGTCGTGGGCCGAGAGCCAGGGGCCGAAGGTGCCCTGGGCGCCGAACAGGAGGATGAATACAAGGCCCGCCACCACCGGGCTCACCGCGAAGGGCAGGTCGATGAGGGTAAGCAGCAGGCTTTTCCCGCGGAAGTCGAACTTGGCGATGGCCCAGGCCGCCGCCACCCCGAAGAGGATGTTGAAGGGCAGCACTGCGAGGGCGATGACCACGGTCAGCAGGATGGCGGAACGGGTCTCGGCTTCCTTGAGGGCCTCGACATAGGCGGGCCAGCCCCGGGCCAGGGCTTCGGTGAAGACGGCCAGGAGGGGCAGTGCCAGGAAGAAAAGGAGGAACCCCAGGCCGACGGCGAGCAGGGCGCGGCGGACCCAGACGGGTTCCTCAGTGGCGCGGCAATGCTTCATGGCGACTCCGTCCCGGCGGCGACATTCAGGGGCTCGGTGGGGCGATGGCGGTTGGCCGCCCACCACTGCAGGAGATTGATGCCCAGCAGCAGGACGAAGGACAGGGCCAGCATCACCACGGCCAGGGCCGTGGCTCCGGCCACGTCATACTGCTCCAGCTTGGAGATGATGAGCAGCGGCGTGATTTCGGAAATGAGGGGCAGGTTGCCGGCGATGAAGATCACCGAGCCGTATTCGCCGATGGCCCGGGCGAAGGCCAGGGCGAAACCGGTGAGCAGGGCCGGGAAGACGGTCGGGAAAATGATTTTGACGAAGGTCTGCCAGCGGGAGGCCCCGAGGGAGGCCGCCGCCTCCTCCACTTCGGCCTCGATGTCTTCGAGGACCGGCTGCAGGGTGCGGACCACGAAAGGCAGGGTGATGAAGGTGAGGGCCACGACAATGCCCAGGGGGGTATAGGCCACCTTGATCCCGAAGGGCTCCAGCCAGCGGCCGAGCCAGCCGTTGCCGGCATAGAGGGTGGTGAGGGTGATGCCGGCCACCGCCGTGGGGAGGGCGAAGGGCAGATCCACCAGGGCATCCACGAAGCGCTTGCCCGGGAAGGGATAGCGCACCAGGATCCAGGCCACCACCAGGCCGAAGCCGGCATTGAGGGTGGCTGCCAGGAGCGAGGTGCCGAAGGTGACGCGGAGGGACGCCAGGGCCCGCTCGTCGGTGGCGATTTCGAGGATCCCGGCCAGGCCCAGGTGGGCGCTTTTCAGCACCATGCCGCCCAGGGGCAGCAGGATGAGCAGGGACAGATAGACCAGGGTATAACCCAGGGCCAGGCCGAAGCCTGGCAGCACGGGACGGGAGGCCTTCATTTCCGCTGGTAGATCTGGTCGAAGCTGCCACCGTCCTTGAAGTGGGCAGCGAAGGCCTTGGCTGCGCCGCCGAACACCTCGTCCACGGTGAAGGTCTTCACCGCCGGGAACTGGGCCGCATACTTCTTCAGCACCTCGGGATCCCGGGGCCGCAGGTAGTTCTGGGCGGCGTTCTCCTGGCCCTCCTTGGACCACAGATGTTCCAGGTAGGCCTGGGCTAGCTTGCGGCTGCCCTTCTTGTCCACCACTTTTTCCACGACCGCGACCGGGAACTCGGTCTGCAGGGTGAGGCTGGGATAGACGAGATCGAAGTCACCCTTGCCGAACTCCCGGGCGATGAGCTCGGCCTCGCACTCGAAGGTGATGAGGACGTCGCCCATACGGCGCTGCATGAAGGTGGTGGTGGCATCCCGGCCGCCGGCGGCGAACAGGGGGGCGTTCTTCAGCACCTTGCCGACGAAGTCCTGGGCCGTGCGCTCGTTGCCCCCCGGCTGCCGGAGGGCCCAGGCCCAGGCCGACAGGTAGGAGTTGCGGCCGTTGCCGGTGTTCTTGGGGTGGGGCAGGATGACCTGGATACCGGGCCGGGCCAGGTCGCTCCAGTCCTTGATGCCCTTCGGGTTGCCCTTCCTCACGATGAAGATCATGGCCGAGGTGTAGGGCGAAGCATTGTTGGGAAATTTCCGGGCCCAATCCTTGGCCACCAGGCCCTTGTCGGCCAGGAACTCGATGTCGTTGGCCTGGTTCATGGTCACCACACCGGCTTCCAGGCCGTCAGCCACGGCCCGCACCTGCTTGCTGGAACCGCCGTGGGACTGCTTGATCTCCACGTTCTCGCCGGTTTTCTGCTGCCAGTATTTCTGGAACGGGGGGTTGTAGTCCTTGAACACGTCCCGGGCAACGTCATAGGAGACATTGAGGAGCGTCGCGTCGGCCTGGACCGTGCCGGCCGCCAGCGCCACCAGCAGCCCGGCAAGGAATTGGGGAAGATTTTTCATGGCAAGTCCCGTTGTTGCGTATGCCCGGAACTTTAGCGGAGGCCAATATAACCACAAAGACGGATTGATAATTTGGTTATACCCAACCGCGATATAGGCCGCCATCTCGGCACTGGCCGGGGGGCGGCCAAGAAGTTATCATTCCGCTTCATTTTGCCGCTGAACACACCAAGACATGCGCCCCTTCCTTTTGATCGCAGTCCCGCTCTCCGTCCTGCTGGCAGCCTGCGCCTCGCCATCGAATGCCCCGACCATCAGGGCGATCGACCAGAGCAGCTCCCTGAAGGTCCATCCCGGCCTGCTCGGGAAAACGGTTCCGGCCGAATCCCAGCCCCAGGCCGCCGCCGCAGACAAGAGCGGCAACTAAAAGGCTGACAGCGCCGGGCCGCCGGCCCGGTGCGGAATCCCCGTCACTTCCCGGCCAGGCGCCGGAAAAAGGCCCGCCGGGATGGGACCGGATCGGTTTTGGCCGCCTCGGGTTCGGGCGTAGCGGGCGCGGTCGGCGATGGCGGCGCCGCGAAAGCCGTCCGCAGGGCATCACCGGCGGCGGCCAGGGCCGAGGCCATGTCCGGCAGATGGGTCACCGGCGCAATCAGGGGGCAATACTGGTAAGGTCCCAGGTCCGGGTCGTCGTCGGCGATGAATTGCAGGGTGCCGCAGGGCAGCTCCAGATAGCGCCGCTCGCCGGCCGGGATGTCTCCCCATAGCTCGCCGCCCCCCGAGATCAGGAAGAGATTCAGGAACCAGGGGGTCACCATGACGCCCACCCAATCTCCCCGATGGCGGCGGAACCCCACCGCGGCGATCCCCAGGGCCGGGTTCACGAAGGACAAGTCCGCCATGCGGGTTTTCCAGACCAGTCGGTAATGGGCTTCCAGGAAGGTCGTGGGATCTTCCTCCCGGGGTACGGCGGGACGGATGGGCGGCGGTGCCAGGGCGGGCTTGCGGAGTCGTTCAGTCATGGGCGATGGAATCCAGGTCGCGGAAGTGTTGCGACGGATCGTAATTATCGTCCAGGGAGGCGGCCAGGGCACTCAAGGCGTCCTCGATGAGGGCCCGGGCATCCTCCTCCACCACCTCCTTGGCCAGCCCCAAGGAAGTCAGCACCCAGGTGCCCACCGGCTGGGGGCCGACGAGCATCATGTTGATGCGCTCCCGCTGGCCGTCCCGCTCCACCCAGGCGAAATCCCCCTCGCCCTCCCAGGCCACCACCTGCTTCGGGATGGACAGGCACATCAGGCCTTCTCCTCCACCCGCACTCCCTGGCCGCGCAGTTCGGCCACCGTCATGGCGAGCAGTTCCGGCAACCAGGCTTCGACGGTCGGCGTGAGTTCCAGGCCGGTATCCATGGAGGCCGGCTGGATGCCGACGATGGCCGTGTACTTCGGCGCCCGTCCCTCGAACTCCAGGCTGGCCAGGACGTCGGAAAGGCTCACCTGGTGGGGCGAAAGCTTGGTCCGGAAGAATACCGGGACATCGTCGCCCTGGATGAGGATGGGCGTCCCCGGCGGCTGGCCGTGGCGCACGCAGTCCACCACGATCAGGGCGTCCAGCCCTTCCAGCTGGTCCAGCATTTCCATGCCGCAGGTACCGCCGTCGATGACCTCCACCTCCGGCGGCAGGTCGTACTTCGCTTCCAGCTGCTCGACCACGCGCACGCCGACGCCTTCGTCGGAAAGAAGGATATTGCCGATACCGAGGACCACCACAGCCATGCAGACTCCAGACAAAAAAGGGGCGCGAGCAGTGTCGCGCCCCAAGCGACGAAACTTGTTGTGCTAGATCAAACGGCCTTGACCGTGACCACCGGGTTATCCTCCTTGTCCACCACATGCACCGCGCAAGCCAGGCAGGGGTCGAAGGAGTGCACCGTGCGCAGCACCTCCAGGGGCTTCTCAGGATCGGCCACCGGGTTGTCCAGGAGGCAGGCCTCGTAGGCGCCGGGGGCATCCTTCTCGTTGCGGGGCGCGGCGTTCCAGGTGGTGGGCACGACACACTGGTAATTCTTGATCTTGCCGGAATCGATGACCACCCAGTGGGACAACACGCCCCGGGGCGCCTCGTGGAAGCCGACGCCCATCTGCTCGCCCTTGGGGAAGACCGGCTTGTTGAAGGTCTTCAGGTCGCCCTTGGCCATGTTGGCCAGGAGCAGGTCCCACTGGTTCTTCAACTCATCCATCTGGACGCAGCAGCCCACCGCCCGGGCGGCGTGGCGGCCGATGGTGGAATGCAGGGCGTCGATGCCGACCTTGGTCTTGGCGATGCCGGATACCAGATCGAGGGCCGCCGTGGCGTACTTCTTGGTGGGCTCGTGGCCGGCGGCGTACATGTTGAGGACCCGGGCCAGCGGCCCCACCTGCATGGGCTTGCCGTAGAAGGTGGGGGACTTCAGCCAGGAGTACTTGCCGTTGTCCTGGAAGTCGGTGTACTTGGGCCTGGTCTCACCCTGGTACGGGTGCAGGGACTTGTCGTCGCCGCCGCTGTACTCGTACCAGGAATGCTTCACCGCCTCGGAGACACCGTCGATGAAGTACTTGTCGCCGAAAGTCTTGATGGGCTTGTAGCCAGCGATGTCGCCGTTGGGGATGTAGCCGCCGGGCAGGGCGAACTGGGTGCCCTTGCTGTCCAGGGGCACGTCCGGCACGCACAGGTAGTCGGTGATGCCGCGGCCATGCTTGGTCCAGTCGGCGTAGAAGGCGCCGATGGCCGCCACGTCCACCAGATAGACGTTCTTGACGAAGTCGTCGAGCTTCTCGATCCATTCCTTGACTGCCAGGAGGCGCTCGATGGTAAGCACCGACTGGGAATCCAGGGACAGGGGGTTGGCGACGCCGCCCACGGCGAGGTTCTGGATGTGGGGGGATTTGGAGCCCAGGATGGCGACGATCTTGTTGGCGTAGCGCTGGACCTCCAGGGCCTGCAGATAGTGCACCGCGGCCAGGAGGTTCACTTCCGGCGTCAGCTTCATGGCCGGGTGGCCCCAGTAGCCGTTGGTGAAAATGCCGAGCTGGCCGGTGCCGACGAAGCCCTTCAGCTTCTCCTGCACCTTGATGAATTCCGCCTTGCTGTTGTTGTTCCAGCTCGAGAGGCTTTCGGCAAGGCTCGCCGCCTTGGCCGGATCCGCCTTCAGGGCCGACACCACATCCACCCAGTCGAGGGCGGAGAGGTGGTAGAAATGCACGATATGGTCATGGACGGCGTGGGCCAGCATGATCATGTTGCGGATGTACTGGGCATTGACCGGCACTTCCAGCTGCAGGGCGTTTTCCACCGCCCGCACCGAGGTGATGGCGTGCACCGTGGTGCACACGCCACAGATGCGCTGGGTGATGGCCCAGGCATCCCGCGGGTCGCGGCCGACCAGGATGTTCTCGACCCCGCGCCACATCTGGCCGGAGGCCCAGGCCTTCTTCACCCGGCCGCCATCCACTTCGACGTCGACGCGCAGGTGGCCCTCGATACGGGTGACCGGGTCGATGGTTACTCTCTTGGACATTTTTATCTCCTATCCCTGAATTCAGTGGGCCGCCGGCGCTTCGGCCCGGGGCAGGACCGGGAAGCGGCGGGTGATGACGATGTAGCCGAGGACCTCGAGGGCGAACATGCCGGCGGTGACCAGCATTTCGGCGACGGACGGGAAGTAGTTCCAGCCCGGCCCGGTGTCGTAGCCGATGAGGAAGCCGTTGATGCGCAGGAAGACCCCGCCCAGCATGATCGAGAGGCCGGCGAGGAAGAGCCGGGCCGGATTCCGGCGGGCTTCCGCCGAGCCAATGAGGACGAAGGGCAGGACGAAGAGGGCCATCTCGATCCAGAACACGAACGCTTCCAGGTCGGCCTGGAAAGCGTTGCCGAGGGCTCCCCGTACCACCAGGTCGCCGACCCGCACCACCAGGTAGGCGGCGAGCACCCCGAGCATGACCTTGGCCATGGGCTGCAGCAGGTTGGTCTCGATCTGCCGCCGGTAGGCCGAGGAAGCGACGCAGGATTCGAAGAGGACGACACCGTAGCCGATGACGATGGCCGAGAGGAGATAGAGGAGCGGCACCGCGGGGGTCTGCCAGAGAGGATTCACTTGGCTCCCCATGACCACCAGGAGCGTCCCCAGGGAGGACTGGTGCATCATGGGCAGAAGGGTGCCCAGGGCGACCAGGAAGAAGAGCACCCGGTTGAGTTTCTTCTTCTGCTCCTTCATGCCGAACTTCTCGAGGAAGGCGGGGGAGAATTCCAGCCACATGACCACGATGTAGGCCGAGATGCAGACCGCCACCTCGAACATCACCGAGTTGGGGTTGGAATAGCCGGGCCAGAAGATGTGCCAGAAATTCCACCAGCGGCCGAGGTCGAAAATGACCCCGGCCCCGGCCAGGGTGTAGCCGAAGAGGCTTGCCAGCAGGGCCGGCCGCACCAGGGGGTGGTACTCGCCCTTGTTGAAGATGTAGACCAGCATGGCCACCGAGAAGCCGCCGCAGGCGAAGGCGGAGCCGATGATGACGTCGCCCACCACCCACAGGCCCCAGGGATAGCCGTCGTTCAGGTGGGTGACCGCCCCCAGGCCGAACAGGAAGCGGGTGAGGAGGATGGCCGCCATCATCGCCACCAGGACGCCGCAGATCAGGGTGGTGGTGTTGAGGAGCTGGCCGCCGACCGGGGCCGGCGCCGCGTGCTGATGTCCTGCCATGATCATTCCCCTCCCTTGTCGTCTTCGCCGGGGGCGACGTTGCGCTTGGCGACGAAGGCCAGCGCGCCGAGGACGGCGATGGGCATGATCATGCCGCCGTACAGGGTGTGCTGGATGGTTTCGGACGTGGCCGCAGATGAATTGGGCGGCAGCTTGGGCATGCCGACCTTCTCGAAATCCACCGCCGACAGCTTCAGGACCTGGGTGCCGCCGTATTCGGTCTCGCCGTAGACGTGCTGCAGGTAGTTGCCGACCTGGCCCTCGTAGCTCTGGTCCGGCCCATCGATCCGGCCTCGCGGGTAGCGGGTCCAGGTGCCGGGCTTCAAGGCCACGCGCCGCTTGGCTTCGGCCAGCAGGTCGCTGGTCTTGCCATAGAGGGTCGCCCCGGTCGGGCAGACCTCGGCGCAGGCCGAGTAATGGCCATCCTTGGTGCGGTGGCGGCAGAGCTCGCACTTGCCGATCTTGCCGGTGGGGGAATCGTACTGGTACTTGGGGATGCCGAAGGGGCAGGCGGCGACGCAGTACCGGCAGCCGATGCAGGCGTCCGGGTCGTAGCCGACGACCCCGGTCTGCGGGTCCTTGGTCATGGCCGACACCGGGCAGGCGGAAACGCAGGAGGGATCGGCGCAGTGCATGCACGAGGTCTTCATGAAGGCATAGCCGTTTTCCTCGGCGTCCTTCGTTTCCGACGTGCCGTGCCGGTACATCTTGATGAGGTTGAAGGTGTACCCGGAGGTGTCCAGGGGCGTATCCCAGAGCTTGTCCACCGTCGAGAACTCGGCCGGGTTGTTGTTGGCCTGCTTGCAGGCCGCCACGCAGGCCTTGCAGCCGACGCAGAGGGTGGCGTCGTAGAGGAGGCCGAGGGCTTCCGGCGGCCGCTGGTGGGTTTCCCTGGCCGAGGCCGCCTCGGGCGCCACCGCCGCCGCGGCGACGGCGCCGCCGGCCAGGCAGCCCTTGAGGAAATTGCGTCGTGTGGTCATCTCAGACCTCCGTCGAGTCTTTGGCCTGCTGGCCGGCCTTCCTGGCTTCTTCCATCTGTTCCGCCTGGTGCGAGAGGCCGAGGTTCCTCGCCGCCATGGCAGCGCCGCCGGCCGCCGCCCCCGCCACCGCGGCCAGAACGGCGGCGGAGCCGAGGTTGGCGCCGAGCCCCTTCTCTTCGTTGATGCGCGGGAACTGGATATTGGGCTCGATGTTCTTCAGCTTCGCCAGGGTATGGATGGGCTTCTGGAAGCCGACCCCCTGCTCGGTGCAGCCGATGCAGGGGTGGCCGCAGGCCACCGGCCAAGTGCTCGCGCCGGCATCGCCGAACTGGATGACCGAGCAGTTGGCATAGGTCTCCGGCCCCTTGCAGCCCAGCTTGTACAGGCAGTAGCCCTTGCGGTGGCCCTCGTCGCCGAATTCCAGGGCGAAGCGGCCGGCGTCGAAGTGGGCCCGGCGCTCGCAGTTCTCATGGATGAGGCGGGAGTAGGCAAACTTCGGCCGCCCCAGCTGATCGATCTCGGGCAGCTTGCCGAAGGTCAGGAAATGGACCACGGTGGACAGGAAGTTGTAGGGATTGGGCGGGCAGCCGGGAATGGTCACCACCGGCTTTCCCAGGACCTTGGCGACGCCGGAGGCGCCGGTGGGATTGGGCGAGGTGGAGGGCATGCCGCCCCAGGAGGCGCAGGAGCCGATGGCGACGACCGCCGCCGCGTCCGCCGCGCATTCCTTGACGAGGTCCAGGGCGGTCTTGCCGCCGATCTTGCAGTAGACGCCGTTGTCCTTGGTGGGGATGGCCCCCTCCACCACCAGCACGTACTTGCCTTTGTTCTCCTTCATGGCCTGCAGGCGGGCTGCTTCCACCTGGTGGCCGGCGGCGGCGAACAGGGTCTCGTGGTAGTCGAGGGAGATGACGTCTAGGATGAGCTTCTCGAGGGTCGGATGCTCGGCCCGCAGCATGGATTCGGTGCAGCCGGTGCATTCCTGGAAATGCAGCCAGATGACGCTGGGCCGCTTCTTGGCCGCCACCGCCTCCGCCACCGCCGCATCGGCGCCCTGGGGCAAGCCGAGAGTGGCCGCCAGAGCCGCACAGAACTGCAGGAACTCCCGCCGGGTCATGGACAGCCGCTCGGCGGCGGCATCGATCCGGGTGTCGTGTTCCAGCTTGATCAAACTGGTATTCGCCATTTCTTTCCCCTCTGGTTGCAGCCGACCGGTTCGGCTCCCTGATCTCGGTTGAGTAAACGCTTGTTCGAGACAAAGTTTTGGCGGATTCCGCAAGCGCCGTGCCAGAGGCATCGATCCATTGAAATTCAATAGCTTGCAAAAACATTCCGGGCTACGAGAGAGCCTGCAGCGGGCCTACAGCGTCCACCTTACCGGCCAAAGTGATCAGGCGCTTTTCATGGTTCGGAGCCTGCTCCAGAGGTGCCCAGGACCGGGTTTGAACTATCGGGAACAGGAAGGTCAAAACATTGCAATTGGATCGACTACGTAAATTGCTCGGCGCAGCAATGCCAAGTTTCATTGTTGCCAAAGGAGGTTAGCGATGTCTCCGGCAAGTCTTCCCCGCATGCTCATTTCCGAACGCGACGGCTGGTCCGACATCGCCCGCGTCCATCCCTCGGTGAAAGAACTGTTCAGGTCCCTGGTGGTGCCGCTGTCCCTCATCCCGCCGGTCATGTATGTGTTTGCCCAACGGGTCTATCCCGGGCGCATCTTCGCCCTCGCCCGGCCGGAGCCGGGCTTCCTCGCCCTGGTGGTCAACGGCCTCGTCTTTTTCGGCATCGAGCTGGCCATGGTCTTCTTCATGGCCCTGGTCATCCGGCAGATCGTCGAGGGCCAGAACCTGCGGGTTCCCCATGAGAATGCCTACGCCCTGGCCGCCATCGCCCCGGTCCCCTTGTGGCTCGCCCCCTTCGCCCTCTTCATCCCCAGCCTGGGCGCCAACCTGCTCATCCTGGCCGTGGCCTGGGTCGGGTCGGTGGCCCTCATCCGGCACGGGGTCCGCCCCCTTCTGGGCATAGAGGATTCTCGGAAGGCCAGCTATGTGGCCAATCTCATCACCTTGAGCGGTGTCATTGCCTGGTTCTCGCTGCTGATCGTAGCGGCCGGCGTCCTCAGCTTCTTCCTGGTCTGGTGGCGCTAAGGCTGCATCGCCCCTGGAATCCGGCTCAGGTAAGCCAGGAGGCGAAGATCAGGCTTCGGCCGGTGAACGCTCCAGCCAGCGGCACAGGCAGGCAAGCAGTTCCGCGTGGTTGATCGGCTTAGTCAGGTAGTCCGAACACCCCGCGGCCAGGCAGGCTTCCCGGCTTCCCGTCATGACATCGGCGGTCAGGGCGATGATGGGCAGGGCCGTTCTTCCCAGGTTTTCCCGGATGGCCCGGGTGGCCTCGTAGCCATCCATGCCCGGCATCCTGATATCCAGGAGAACCGCATCCACCGCTGCCCCCTGGGCCAGGATATCGAGGGCCTCCGCGCCGCCGCCGGCGCGGAGCACCTGCAGCCCCCGTCTTTCCAGGAGGGTGCCGAGGACAAAGCGATTGCGCAAATCGTCGTCCACCACCAGCACCGTCTTCCCTCCCAAAGCCGAGTCAACGCTTTCGGAGGCGGTCGCCGGGGCCGCGGCCTTCGGCTCCCGGCCACCTGCCGCCGTCACCGGGCCGGCATAGACCAGGGGCAGATAAAGGGTGAAGGTGCTGCCCTGGCCGTGGATGCTGGTCAGCCCCAGTTCCCCGCCCAACAGGGCGGCAATTTCGCGGGAAATCGCCAGTCCCAGACCGCTGCCTTCATTTCTTTCCGTCTTTCCGCCGGCTGGCGCCTGCCCGAAAATTTCCAGAATCCTGTGCTGCTGTACCGGGTCGATGCCGGAGCCGGTATCGATGACGTCGAAGGCGATGACGGATTCGGGGTCGGCCAGGGCCGGATTGCCATAGCGCCATCCCGACACCGCCCGCCGGATGCGCAGGGCGACCTCGCCCTGGGCGGTGAACTTGATGGCATTGGAAAAGAGGTTGCGCAGCAATTGCTGCAAGCGCTCCGGGTCGGTGACGATAGCTGCCGGCACGTCGGCATCGATCGCCATCTTGAAATCCAGCCCCTTCTGCTTGGCCACATGCCGATGGGTGCTGCGGACGTTTTGCATGACGTCCGGGAAAGGCACCGGCCTGATCTGGATATTGACGCGGCCGGCCTCGATGCGGGTGAGGTCGAGCAACTCGTCGATCAGGTTCACCAGGTCGCTGCCCGAGAGCTGGATCAACCGGGCGTATTCGATCTGCTGGGGCGTCAGGTTGCCGGAAGGGTTGTCCACCAGGACATGGGCGAGGACCATGAGACTATTCAGGGGGGTGCGCAACTGGTGGGAGACGTTGGCGAGAAAGCGGGATTTGGTGCGATTGGCCCTTTCCGCCGCCTCCTTGGCCACCGCCAGTTCGTAGGTCCGTTCAGCCACCAGGCTCTCAAGGTGCCCCCGGTGGCGCTGCAGGTCGTCCTTGGCGGTCTTGAGCTGGGTGATATCCACGAAGGCGGCGAGCGCACCGCGCACCCCCCCCTGGTCGTCGAAAAGGGGAGAGGCATTGCCCAACAGCCAGCGGTTCCGGCCCTCGGGCAAGCGCACTTCCATCTGGATCCCCTCCACCCGTTGCCTCTCGGCAACCGCTCGCTGCAGGGGCAGTTCATTTTCCGCATACGCCTCGCCGTCGGGACGGTAATAACGGATATCGGCAACAGAACCGGCGCCGGACGAGCCATGGAAGGCATTTCCCGGACCGCAGAATTCGTTGGCTGCCCGGTTGCCGACGACTTCCCGGCATTCGGGATCCCGGGCGATGTACACCACGGCCGGCATCGCTTCCACCAGGGCAACCAACTCTTCGGTCCGTTGCCGCAGCTGCTGCTCCGTCGCCTTGTGGTTGGTCAGATCCAGGGCGGTCCCGGCCATGCGGACGGGCTTTCCCTCACCGTCCCATTCCACCACCCGGCCATGGACCAGCAGCCAGATCCAGCGGCCATCCCGGCGACGCACCCGGTACTCGCATTCGTAGAGCGTCGCCAGGCCACTGAAATGGCGGTCGAGGGCGGCTTCGACGACGCGCCAGTCGTCCGGATGAACGGTCTCGGCCCACTGGCCGGCATCGAATACGAGGTCGTCGGCGTCATAGCCGAACATGCGGGCCAGGCGCCCATCGCAGACTCGAAAGCCACTCCCCAGCTGCCACTCCCAGGCACCGAGGCCGGCGCCATCCAGGGCCAGGCCGAGGTGCTCCCGGCTGACCGCCAGGGCACTGGCGCCGGCCTTCATATTGGCCGCCATGGAAGCCAGGGCGGCGTCGATTTCCCGCAACTCGGAGACGGGGCTCTCCGGCTGCAGGCGGATTTCCCGTTCGCCGGCAGCGAGGCGGCGCAGGTTGTCGTGCAGCCGTTCCGTCCAGCGCAAGAACAGGCGCTCCATGGCCAGCCGGGCGAGCAGGAGGGATGCCACGGCGAGTAGCACCAGCCCGATTGGGCGATAGAGAGAATTCCCCTGGCCCGGATAGACCAGCAGGGAATAGAAGAAAAGGGGCCCGGTGACCAGGGCCGCCAACAGCCAGACCCGGCCTCGCAGGCTGGAAAAGCGCTTCATGGGTACTCCTGCAGTCGCTGTACCAAGGGCAGTTTACCGGCACCCGGCTAGTTGCAATGGCAATCGTAGAAGCTGGCCTCCGATATGACAAGCGCCCAGCCGCTGTAGCTTCGGAGCACTGCCCCGGCGACGGGCTGAGCGGCTTCCCTGTTTTCTCTGGGATGGAACCAATCGTCCGGTTTGGACCCAATTCAGTAATCCATGAAGGGAGTTCGCCATGGCCCCCATCGCTATCGCCATCCTGTTGTCGGCCATTGCCGTCGGGAATTCCTATGCTCGAACCGAGAAGTATGCCCCCCAGGACCGCACCGCCGAGACGGCCAAGAACCCCGGGCAACTGTACCAGCCTCGCCCGAGAACCGGGAGCCGGCTCGCCCCTGAAAGCGTGCAAGGGCGGCCCGCTGTGCCCCTGGATACAGGCGCCCTGGCCGACCGGCAGCGGGAATGCGCCAGGCTGGCGGCATCCGAAAACCTGGCGGAGAGGCAGCAGGCCCTGACTGTCTGCGAGGTCGAGACCCGCGTCAGCCGCTTACCGGCCCCGTCGGAGCGCACGCCGACGCCGGCTCCGCCGGCAACGATCATCTCCTGCGACCCGGGGGGTTGCTGGGATAACGGGGGGCTTCGCTACCAAGGCAGCGGGGCGATGATGATCCGTAGCGATGGCAAGGTGTGCCGACCGATCGCCAACATGATGCAGTGCAACTGAGCGGCCAAGTACCAGGGGCTTCAAAGGCCGGGACCGGCAAAAGTAGAAGATTCTCCCCTCGAGATTACTTAGTTTTCCTACTGCCGCAAGCGGGGCCTTCCTCCTATTCTCCGGTCCGGAATTGTGGGAGGACAATTTGTGTTTAACGATGACAAGAAAATGATCGCCGCGTTGCTCGGCTACTGGGCTATCGGTGTCGTCCTTCTCGTTTTGATGCCGTGGTTGGACTCGTCCCGACATGCCAAGCTCTGGCTTATCAATATCGGCGTCTTGCCAGTGCTGCCCGTAGCTTTCCTGTTGCTCTGGCGCGCGTGGCCCAATCGGAACGCCTTGGTTCGCTGGTCAAGACAGCGGCGGGTCTGACCCCGACCCGGCCTCTCAAGAAGCGGGCACAAGGACCGTCCGGCTGCCGTTGCTCTCCATGGGGCTCACGACCCCGGACACCTCCATCTGCTCGACGAGCCGGGCGGCCCGGTTGTAGCCGATGCGCAAATGGCGCTGGATCAGGGAAATGGAGGCGCGGCGGGAATCGATCACAATGGCGACCGCCTGGTCGTACAGGGGATCGAGTTCCTCCGTCGTTCCTTCCGACTCTCCCAACTCATCTTCGGCGGCACCGCCGAGCACAGCCTCCACGTAGTCCGGTTCGCCGTACTGCTTCAGGTGCTCCGCCAGGGCATGGACTTCCTCGTCCGCCACGAAGGCGCCATGGACCCGCTGGGGATAGCCGGTGCCCGGGGGAAGGTAGAGCATGTCCCCCTGGCCGAGCAGGGTTTCCGCCCCCATCTGATCCAGGATGGTGCGGCTGTCGACCTTGGAGGACACCTGGAAGGCGATGCGTGTCGGGATATTGGCCTTGATCAGGCCGGTGATGACATCCACGGAGGGGCGCTGGGTGGCCAGGATGAGATGGATGCCCGCCGCCCGCGCCTTCTGGGCCAGACGGGCAATAAGCTCCTCGATTTTCTTGCCGGCAACCATCATCAGGTCAGCGAATTCGTCCACCACCACTACGATGAAGGGCAAGGGCTCAAGAGGTGTCGGGCTTTCCGGCACCAGGGGGAACGGGTCGCGCAGGGGACGGCCGGCCTGCCGCGCCTGGACAACCTTCTGGTTGTAGCCCGCCAGGTTGCGCACGCCGAGGGCGCTCATCAGGCGATAGCGGCGTTCCATCTCGGTCACGCACCAGTGGAGGGCATTGGCTGCCAGCTTCATGTCGGTGACCACCGGGGCCAGAAGATGGGGAATGCCGTCATAGACGGAGAGTTCCAGCATCTTGGGGTCGATCATCACGAAGCGCACCTCATCCGGGGTCGCCCGGTACAGGAGGGACAGGATCATGGCATTGACACCGACCGACTTGCCCGAACCCGTGGTGCCCGCCACCAGCATATGGGGCGCCTTGGCCAGGTCGGCGACCACCGGATTGCCGGTAATGTCCTTGCCCAGTGCCATGGCCAGCTTGGAGCCATGGCACTGGAAGACTTCCGAAGACAGCACCTCCGAAAGCTGGATCATCTGTCGGCGGGGATTGGGCAATTCCAGGCCCATGCAGGTCTTGCCGGGGATGGTTTCGACCACCCGGATGGCGGTGACGCCCAGAGCCCGGGCCAGGTCCTTCATGAGATTGACCACCTGGCTGCCCCGCACCCCGACCGCCGGTTCCACTTCATAGCGGGTGATGACCGGGCCGGCACAGGCATCCTGTACCAGCACATTCACCTTGAATTCCGCCAGCTTCTCCTGGATCAGGCGGCCTTGCCGGGCAAGCTCCTCCTGATTGATGGGCTCCTGGCAGGAACTCGGAGGCTGCAGCAGGTCCAGGGGCGGGGCATAGTCCTCCCAGGCATTGCGGCTTGGCGGGTATTCCGGCTCCTGGCTGTCCAGAAAAGGGGCCTGGTCAATGGGCTTGGCCATGATGGCGCCATCGCCATCTTCCGGCGCCGCCTGGACGGGTGCCAGCTTTTCGACGGTCGCGGCGGCTGGTGCCCAAGCCGGCTCCGACGCCGCTGAGGGCGCCAGACTTTCGACTTCATTGCTTTCCGGATCGGACGGAAGGCAGATCTCCGTCAGCGGCGGCGGCAAGGCCGGGGCCTTTGCCGTGACGGCCAGGGAGGGGACTTCTTGGGCTGGGGCTGGGGCTGGGGCTGGGGCTGGGGCTGGGGCTGGGGCTGGTAAAGCCGGTTCGGGCTCTTCCGGGACCGCGACAGTCGCTTCTTCTGGCAAGCCGGGATTTGCCAGCGCCAGGGCCGTACCCTGTGACTCGGGTACTTGGTCAGCAGGGCGCAACGGTGCAGTAGGCAGGGTTGTCGCGATTATCGCCACCGACGTCCCGGCATCCAAAGCCGGTACAGGGACAGGAGGGGGCGCCCCGGGACACTCGGCACTCCCAGTTCCTTGGGGAATGATGGTTTGAATGAGGCGGCTGGCCTGGGCATCCGGCACGGGATTTCCGGATAGAGGCACTGCTCCCTCGGGGGAACGCCTTTCCGGCCTGCCCTGGTGGGCGCCGGCCGGGGCCGGTCCGACAGGAGCCGCAGATGCCAAGGGGACGGCCCGCGTTGACTGGGATTCCGGGGGCGCATGCCGGCGGGGATCCCCGGGAATGCGCCCTCCATGGATTTTCATCAATCGCTGGCGGATTTCCCCGGCATCGATCATGACCGACGGCGTTTCGCTCGCCTTCCCGCCCCGAGGCGGCGCGAGGTTAGGGGCACGGCCTCGATAGCGGCGCTCCAGGTTCTCCTGTATCCAGGCCCGGTCGGCGGCCACCCGATCTTCCGGCGATGCACCGAAGGCGCGCCCCTCCCCCGTCCCGGACGAGACGGTGGAAGAGCGGCCGACCGGAGAGGCCGGCGGCGCATCGGCCTCCCTCGATACTGCCGAAGAAGACGAGTCCTGAGATGCCTTGCTTTCCTGCGGGGTCAGGGATGGGACGGACGAATCCTGCTGCGGCATGCGCGTGGCGCGGGCAGCTAGGACTCCACGGCTGATCTCCTGCGGCCGAGGCCTAAGCCGGCGCAAGGCGCCGAAGGCGGCCCCTTCGATCTGTTCTCCCCATTTCTCCAGCAGATCCGGCCATTTCCGCCCCCCCCAAAGCGGCAGGCCTATGCCCAGTGCGGCAACCGCCAGGACAAGGGTTGCCGTAGCACTACCGGCAGGCAGTCTCAGGGTTGCGGCCAACAGCTTTCCCAACCACGGGCCGGAAACACCGGCGTTCAGGGCTTCCCCGGCCACCAGTCCGGAATAGACCATGAGGCAGCCGAGGACACGGGAAAGCCGAAAAGGAAAGGCCGGGCGATAGGCAAAGCCCTGCCCTGCCCCCGCCAACCCAACGACCAGAATCCAGCCGCTTTGCCCGAAAACCAGCTTGCCGGGGACGTTGCCCGGAAGAACCAGTAGCCCGGCCAACGCGAGAGAGCCTGCAGAACACAATAAACTCGCTGGGCCCCGTCGCAAGGCCCAGCGACCCAAACGCTTAATGTAAGACATCAGATAACCGGATTTCCTCGCTCACCCGATCGCGGGGAGCTCCTATGCTGCACGGCGGCCGCAGCGGGCCTGCCGGTGCACTATTCTGGGCCGGTTCCTTGGAGCGGCCCGAGGCCGGGAGGCGCGATAATCGCCCATACCCGGCCCGCATGGCTTCGTATGGTACACGGAAGAGCGGGGGGTGTGGATTCCGATTGATCCGGTCGGCCGAAATGAAAAAGGCGCTGACTTCTTCACGAAATCAGCGCCTTCTGTACTTTGGCGCGCCCGGAGAGATTCGAACTCCCTACCCCTTGGTTCGTAGTTGAGCCCACACACATAACATATTGATTTAATTAACCTTACGAAGCCGCCCGTCCTTATACAAAGCACAGTTTTGAGCTGTCACTCACTGCTCATTCCCCAGGAAGTCCCCACTCGAACTACGTTTAGGAATCACGGTTGCACGCTTCCCGCACCCCAAACACGTCCATCAGAGACTACCAATTAACAAAGCGCTTCCAGCGATACCTCGGTATAAGCTCCAATCTACTAACGACGCTGTAGAAAAACCCGTTTTCCCCGTTCCTGTCCTTTTTCGGCAGGGATTTTTTCGACAGAGCCGCCGAAGGGTATCCACGGGATCGAAGG
>JAGTRP010000041.1 GCA_018261935.1 Rhodocyclaceae bacterium | reverse complement strand
GGTGGGGACATAGGTCTTGGCCGCGGCCAAGAGATCCTGCTGGCTCAGGCCCCGGGCCTTCATCACGTCCTGCAGCGACTCGGCCGACCATGCCGACGAGCTTCCCAGCCCCGCCGCCAGCAGCAGCGCCGTGCTACTCAATGCCAATTTCTTCATTTCGTTCCCTCCCATGAAAGCCACGCAATGCTTTTGTTTACCCGGTGCGGCAATTTGACGCACTAGGGCATTGTCCTAGGGGAAAACAGAAAAAAACACGTGGGAGAGACTGAATTCCCCTGTGGGAAAACACCAGGGACGGCGTAGGAAAATTCCGAATGGCGCCGGGCCGCTTCGAGCTTAGCCGTGGATTCCTTCCGTTTCATCGATCAGGTGATGCCGCATGGCGTAACGAATGAGTTCGGCGGTGTTGGCCAGGCCCATTTTTTCCAGAATCCGGGTCTTGTGGGTACTGACCGTCTTGACGCTGAGATTGAGCTTCTTGCCGATGTCCGTCACGCCCATGCCGCGGGCGATCATGAGAAAGATCTGGTACTCCCGATCGGTGAGGCGGGTGTGGGGAGTGGTTTGGGCGGGGGCGGCGAGCATTTCCATGGCCACCTTCTCCGCCACTGCCTGGTTGATGAACAGGCCGCCGTTGGCCACCTTGCGGATGGCCGAAGCCAGCAGAGTTTCGGCATTGTCCTTGCAGAGATAGCCGGAGGCTCCCGCCTTCAGGGCACGTACGGCGTAGAGGTCCTCCTTGTGCATGCTGAGGACGAGGATGGGCAACCGAGGATATTCAGCCTTGATCTGCTTGATCAATTCGACCCCGCTTTTTCCCGGCATGGTGAGATCTAGTACCAGGGCATCCCATTTTTCGGCCCGTATCCTGGCCAGGACCTGGTGGCCGTCGCTGGCTTCGCCGGCAACGGCGATGTCACCCTCGTCCTGGAGAATGTGCTTGAGCCCGGCCCGCAGGATGTCATGGTCGTCGGCAATCAGAATTCTGATCATGGGGAGTCTCCTCGTTCCTTCGGAAGGCATGCCTCGATGCGGGTGCCGGCGCCGGGGCTGCTGTCGATTTCGATTTGTCCCCCCAGTATCTTCACCCTTTCCCTGATGCCGAGAAGTCCAAAGGTTTTCTTCCCCGCCGGCACGGCGAAGCCCTTGCCATTGTCTTCCACCCGGATCCGGAAGTTGTCAGCGGCATCTTCGATCATAACCGAGACCTGCGTGGCCGTCGCATGACGCATGACATTGGTGAGGGCCTCCTGGATGATCCGGAAAATGGCGGTGGCCAGCCGGTCGTCGATTTCGAATTCTTCCCGGTTCATGGCCAGGGTGCAGCGGATGCCGGTGCGCGCCTGGAACTGGGCGACGTGATGTTCGATGGCGGCCGCCAGGCCGAGGACGTCCAGCATGCCCGGACGCAGCCCCTCTGAAATCCGGCGCAGGGCATCGATGCTGCGCTCCACCAGGCTGTGGGCAGCGCTGGCCCGTTCCTCGACGGCCTTTCCCAGGGATGAATATTTTCCCCGCAGCCAGGCCAGGTCGATGCGCAAGGCGGTGAGCGCCTGTCCCAGCTCGTCGTGGAGTTCCCGGGCGATATGGGCCCGCTCCTCCTCGCGCACGGTTTGCAGGAAGCCCGCCAGTTCCTGGAGTTGGGCCTGGGACTCCCTCAGGCTGGCATCCGCCTGTTGAAACTGGGCGGTCCGTTCCTGCACCAGTTCCTCCAGGCGGGACTGCAGGCGATGCAGGTCCAGGTGAGTGCGCACCCGGGCCAGGACCTCGTCCGGCTGATAGGGCTTGGCGATGTAGTCCACGGCGCCGAATTCGAAAGCCCGCACCTTGTTGCCGGTATCCCGCAGGGCTGACAGGAAAATGACCGGGACGTCGCGGGTGCGCGGATCCGCCTTCAGGCGCCGGCAGACTTCGTAGCCGTCGATGCCTGGCATGCGGATATCCAGCAGAATCAGGTCCGGCGGCCGGGCTGCGGCCGAACGCAGGGCCATGCGACCGTCCTGGGCCGGACGGACGGCATGGCCGGCGGCGCTCAGGAGGTCGGTAAGGAGCTCAAGGGAGGCCGGCGTATCCTCCACCACCAGAATTTCTGCCTGGACGGGCTGGGTCGAAGTCACGGTCACTCCTCGGCGTCGAAAATGCCCAGAGCCTGCCACAGGGCCTGGTACTGCCTGGTTTCAGAAAGTTTGGCGAGACCGGCTGCCAGTCCCGGGTTTTCCCGGGCGGCCTCGGCCAGGGCGGCGGCGATCTGTTCCCGGTCAAGGGCCAGGGCGGCTTGGCAGAGCCGCGTCCGAATCGGCAGCGGCAAGTCGTCGAGACCGGCGGTTATGCTCGGCGCCGAGCCGGGGGAAGCGCCTGGCCCGGCATCGATACGTACCGGCAGGTGCTTTTCCAGGAGCCGGTACAGGTCTGCCTCCTGGTAGGGCTTGCTCATGAAATCGTCGGCGCCGGCGGCCAGTGCCGCTTGCCGGCTTTCTTCCAGGGCGTTGGCGGTCAGTACGACGATGCGGGGCTGACGGATGTCGCTGCGGGCACGCAGGGCCTGCATGATTTCGAGGCCATTGCGGCCGGGAAGAAACCAATCCATGAACACCAGATCGGGACCATGGGTGCCGACCAGGGCTTCGGCCTCGCTGCCGTCGGCGGCTTCCAGAACCTCGAACCCCAGGGGTTCGAGGAGCGAGCACACCAGCAGTCGGGCTTCCGGGATGTCGTCCACCACGAGGACGCGCAGGCCATGGTCGGCAGGCACGGCAGCGGCGACCAGGCCGCGCAGCCGCAGCCTTTCGCCGGGCTTGCCGAGGGGCACCGTGATCGCGAAGACGAAGGTGGAGCCTTTGCCCGGTTCGGATTCCACGGCCAGCTCGCCTCCCATCATGCGGACATATTGCTGGCTGATGGTGAGCCCCAGGCCAGTGCCGCCATGGTGGGTGCCGCCGGCTTGCTCGAAGGGCCGGAAAATGCGCTGTCTGTCCTCAGCCGGGATACCGGTGCCGGTGTCGCTAACGCTGAAGACCAACTGGATGAGGCCGTCGCCGGCATCTTCCCGGGATATCCTGAGGGTCACCTCGCCGGCCGGGGTGAATTTGACAGCATTGGAGAGCAGGTTGAGGAGCACCTGCCTCAGCATGACCGGGTCCAGCACTACGGTGGTGGGCAGGTCGTTGCCGGAAAGGCTGAGGGCGAGTCCGGCCTGCTCGGCCTTGAGGCGAATCATGCCGATGACCTGTTCCAGGAGATCCGCCAGGTCCACCTCCTCGACATTCATTTCCATCTTGCCGGACTCGATCTTGGAGAGTTCCAGGATATCGTTGATCAGGGTGAGCAGGTGATTGCCTGAAGTGTTGATGATTTCCACATTGCGCCGCTGTTTCGACGACAGGGATGGGTCTTTTTCCATCAATTGGGAGAAGCCGATGACCGCATTCAAGGGGGTACGCAGTTCGTGGCTCATGTTGGCCAGGAAGGTGCTCTTGGACCGGTTCGCCGTCTCCGCCTGGTCCCGGGCCACCGTCAACTCCCCGGTGCGCTGCCGCACCAGGTCTTCCAGGTGTTCCCGGTAGGCCTGCAATTCCTGCTCGTTCTGCTTGCGCTCGGTAATGTCGGAAAAGATGGAGATGAAGCGGCGGATGT
Source organism: Rhodocyclaceae bacterium (assembly GCA_018261935.1). Lineage (GTDB taxonomy): Bacteria > Pseudomonadota > Gammaproteobacteria > Burkholderiales > Rhodocyclaceae > JAGTRP01. Next base: position 1,436 of record JAGTRP010000041.1, on the reverse strand, counting down.
CGCCGTCCGGCCCCCGCAGGGCCTGGATCGATATTTCCTCCGGGAATATCTCGCCGCTCTTGCGGCGATTCCATAGCTCTCCACGCCAGTGGCCCTGGCGATGCAATTGCTGCCACAGCGACTGGTAGAATCCAGCGTCGTGGCGGCCGGACTTGAGCATGCGGGGGTTCTGTCCCACGACTTCTTCCCGGCCATAGCCGGAAATGCGGCAGAAAGCATCGTTGACCCAGAGGATGGTGCCGCTGGTGTCGGTGATGATGGCGCCTTCGGCCATGGCGGCGAAAGCCATCTCGTTCTCGCGGCGTTCCTCGTCCCGGCGCAGGGACTCGATGGCCCGGTTGCGGGCGAAGAACCACACGGTATAGATGCCGATCAGGCCGAGGATCCAGATGCCCAAGTGCCAGTACTGGATGACCTGCCAAGTGGGTTCCTGGGCCGTCCGATAGGCGTTCAGGTCGATGGAGACGCTGGCACCGCCCCGCAGTCCGCCTACGGGAACCAGGGTGTCCCGGTGGCATTCCAGGCATTCCTCCTCCATCTTCATGGGAATCATGACCCGCATGAGGCCATGGCCCCCTTTCTTGGGCAGGGCCTCGGTGTACATGTCGGAACCCTTCTTGAGGGCGGCCAGGGCCTTCGCTTCCCACTCGTCCGGTGCGTTGTCGAAATTCCGCAATTGGTTGGAAGTCAGGCGCTCCCGCATGCCGAATTCCTGCTTGCTGGTCTCCTGGATGGCCAGCAGCAAATGGATGGGGGTGACCAATATGAGCCGGAAAACTTCGCCGGTGGACCGGGTCACGGTGACCCGTTCCTGCTCCTCCAGGGAATTGAAGGGAGGCACCTTTTCTTCGCGGATGTACACACCGGCGACATTGGAAGCCCACTTGCGGATCGCCATGTCCTTCTTCAGGTTGGCGACGGCGTCGATGCGGGCCAGGGCCCCGGCGGTCCGGTTCAGCTGTTCCCGCTGGGTCAGCAGGGAGGCGAGGACCAGCAGAGTCCAGACTGCAATGGCCAGATAGACGGTTTTGTTGCCGATGGCCGGGGGATGCGATTTTTCTTTCGCTCTCATGTTTTGTCTGCACTGGCCGCCGGTGGCCTATGAATTTATCGTATGCCGGGATTCTCTCCCAGAAAGGTGGCGGCCACCCAGACAAAAAAGGGGGCAGATCGCTCTGCCCCCGGGACTGCTTTCGGTGCCGGCCGGATTACTTTGTCTTTTTGGCGCCGTTCTGTTCGAGGTAGGTTTTGGCTCGGAGGCCGAGGTCGGCGGCCTTGACCTGGTACTGCCAGACCTGTTCGGCCCAGAGGTTGGCCTGTTCCCAATCCTTCTTGGCGGCGGCGGCCTCGTGCTTTTCCTTGGCGCCCTTGATCTTGCCGAGCTGGTCGGTGGCGTCATCGACCATGGCGACCACGTCGGGGAAGTCCTTGAAGTT
>JAGTRP010000037.1 GCA_018261935.1 Rhodocyclaceae bacterium | reverse complement strand
TAAAGAGCAGCCCTGCTTTTCCCCCGCCGCCGCGTCTGCCGCGTTCAGCGAAGAGGCGAGATTATGAAGAAGTCCGTCCAGCTCGTCAACCCCTTCTTTCCCGCCTTTCCTTCCCCTCCACCACCCCGAAAACCCCGGCAGCAGCAAAGAGGTGCGCATTATATAGACCAGGAAACCCCCGTCAACCGTTATTTGAAAATCACCTTCAAAAGGAGTTCAATTAAGGTTAAATGCCCATTGCGTTGAGGGCATGACGCCCCCTGCCCCGAACGGCCCCGGACCAGAGAGAACCGTGTACACTTTTTGGTTCGCTTGTTCCCTGCTTACCTATATTGCTGTGCGCTTAACTTTCCTGCTTCCCCAACTGATCTGGCCAGAGCCCGAAGACAACATCGCGCTGAGTGGGCTCACCTGCCCAGGCCTTGAATGGCTACTCGCCCATGGCAACTTGAGCTGCAACCCTGTTCAGCCCTACGAGAGTGCACTGGCGATGCTCTTCGGTCAGCAGGCCGACGCTCCGTTTGGCGCACTCCGACTGCTGGGAGAGCCTGCGACTGATCTGGACTTCGACGCCCGCGACGGCTTCTGGTTATGCGCCGACCCGGTGCACCTGCGCTTTCACCATGAGCGCATCATCCTGGCCGATGCCGGCGCCTTCGAAGTGGGGGGCGACGAAGCCCGTGCCCTGGCCGCCGCACTCAATCAGGAATTTGCCGATGTCGGGCGATTCCATGTCGCCGACAGCCGGCGCTGGTATCTACAATTAAGTACGAGCGCCGCCTTCGCCGCCCCTCCGCTGTCGGCGGTTGCCGGGCGGCGCATCGAGGCTGAGTTGCCTGCCGATCCTCACAACTCCACACTTCGCTCCTGGCTGAACGAGGCACAGATGTTCCTGCATAGCCATCCAGTGAACGCCTCCCGCGCCAGCACCGGGCAGCCCGCCATCAATAGTCTATGGCTGTGGGGCGCCGGCTGCCTGCCTGATATCTCCAACTGCGGACATGATGGAGTCTTGTCCGCCGATCCCCTGGCCGTCGGCCTCGCTCGCGCCGCCGGTATCCAGGCCCACTCAAAGCCGTCGGGGCTCGATGACGTTTTCGCCCGCACTGCCGCGGGCAGCGCCCAGCTGGTTGTCCTCAACGATCTCCTTGCCCCGGTGATCTATGAGGATAGCCGCGGCTGGCGCACTGCCCTGGAGCGCCTGGAAGAGCACTGGTTCGCTCCGTTGCGGTCCAATCTCGGCCGGCGAGTCACCGGAGCCACGCTGATCACTCCTACCATATACGGGCTGCTGACCTGGACTTTGAAAAGCGCCGACCGCTGGAAAATCTGGCGCCGCCCGATGTCCCTCGCAGCCCTAGCCAAGAGCCTCGCCCAATGACCCGCATCGTTACCCGCCCCGTCCCGCCGCGGCAAGCCTGGCAACTCGAGCAGCAGGGGCTGCATCCGCTGCTCGCCCGCCTTTACGCCGCCCGGGGAATCCAGGACAGATCCGAACTGGCCTACGATCTCAAATCCCTGCTGCCGCCAACCGCCCTCACCCATGCTGCGGATGCCGCCTGCCTGCTGGCCGACGCCATCGAGGCGGAAGCCCGCCTCCTCATCGTCGCCGACTACGATTGCGACGGCGCCACCGCCTGCGCCGTCGGCATGCGCGCCCTCAAGGCCTTCGGCGCTACCGTAGACTTCCTCGTACCCGACCGCTTCAAGCTCGGCTATGGCCTTTCGCCCGAAATTGTCGACCTGGCCGCCCGCCAGGAGCCGGACCTCATCATCACGGTAGACAACGGCATCGCCAGCCTGGAAGGAGTGGCCCGGGCTCGCCAACTCGGCATCGCCACCCTCATCACCGACCACCACCTGCCGGGCGAAGCGTTGCCCCAAGCCGATTGCATCGTCAATCCCAACCAGCCGGGCTGCGATTTTCCCTCCAAGTCCATGGCGGGGGTCGGCGTCATGTTCTACGTCATGCTGGCACTCCGGGCGGAGCTTCGGGAACGGGGCTGGTTCACCGATCGTCCCGAGCCCAACCTCGCCAGCCTTCTCGACCTGGTTGCCCTTGGAACAGTGGCCGACGTGGTGAAGCTCGACCGCAACAACCGCATCCTGGTCAGCCAGGGTTTGAAGCGCATGCGGGAGGGGCGCCTGCAAGCCGGGCTGCTGGCCCTCTTCCGGGCCGCCGGGCGGGAACCGTCCAAGGCTTCCGCCTTCGATCTCGGTTTCCTCCTCGGCCCCCGGCTCAACGCTGCCGGGCGGCTCGCGGATATGAGGCTGGGGATCGAATGTCTCCTCACCGATGACGTCAGCCGAGCCCTGGCCATTGCCCAGGAACTTGACGCCCTCAACCGGGAGCGGCGGGAAATCGAGGCCGGCATGCAGGAGCAGGCCCTGGCCTTCCTGAATACCCTGGACGACCGGGCGGACACCCCGGGCCTCGCCCTTTACGACCCCAACTGGCACGAGGGAGTCGTCGGCATCCTGGCCTCCCGCATCAAGGACAAGCTGCATCGGCCGGTCTTTGCCTTTGCCGCCAGCGAGGGCGGGATCATCAAGGGTTCCGGGCGCTCCATCGCGGGCCTCCATTTGCGGGACGCCCTCGACCTCGTGGCCAAGCGCTTCCCCGGCCTGCTGGTGCGCTTCGGCGGCCATGCGATGGCGGCCGGGGTCACCCTCCGGGAAGAGGATTTTTCGCAGTTCCGGGATGCCTTCACCGCCGTCGCCGAAGAACTGATCGCCCCCGCCGACCTCACCCGCACCCTGGAAACCGACGGCAGCCTGGAATCCGGCTACCTTTCCCTGGAAACCGCCCGGTTGCTGGAAGCGGAAGTGTGGGGCCAAGGCTTTCCGCCCCCGCTGTTCCTGGACGAATTCGAAGTGGAGCAGCAGCGGGTGTTGAAGGAAAAGCACCTGAAGCTCAAGCTGAAAAAGGGCAATAGCCGGCTCGATGCCATCCAGTTCAATTTCTCCCGGCAGCCCGGCGTCCGAACCCGCGCCACTTACCGGCTCGGCATCAATGAATACATGGGCTCCCAGACGCCGCAGCTCTTGATCGAGCATCTCGAGCCCGCCACCGAGAGCCGCTGACCCCCGCTACCCGCAATCCAGGGGAAAGGATTACTGCGTCCACCGAGCAATACCCTGACCAGGTGGCCCTTTTATGGTGAAAACGGTATTCCCGACATCGATAGGGGCCCGTATGGTCCCTGCGCATGAGGACTTTGGTTTCATGGATTTGCAAGACCTCCGCAGGGCTGTCGATGGCCCTGGCGCTGAGCGCCTGTGAGCCGCTCTCCTTCACCGCCCTGGGCGTCGGGGCCAGCGCCGGAATTGCCCATCAGATGAACGGGCACGCCTACGGCACCTTTACCGCTCCGTTGCCTAAAGTGAAAGCGGCCACCCTGACAGCCCTCAGGCGCATGAACATCCTGGTGGTGTCCCAGGCGAAGACCAGCACCGGAGAGTTCCTTCGTGCCCGGGCCAGCGACCGCCAGATCGAAATCGAGATCGAGACCATTACTCCCACCACCACTCGCCTCCATGCCGTTGCCAGGATGGACACCGTTCTCGTGGATGGCGCCACTGCCGCCGAAATCATCTCCCAGACTCGCAAGTCCATGGAGGCGGAAGCAGAGCCGCTTTCCTGGAGAAGGCCATGCCGCGACGGTACCCGCCAGCTTCGGCTAGTACGTCGCTGATCGGTCCGGACCCGATCGAGCCCGGAAAATCGCTCGCCTTTCCGAGGCGCGCACCGGGCACCGGTATAATTGTGGTTTTTCGCATAATCGGAAATCACGACATGGAAGCCGAACAACTGAACAGCATCTCCAACCAGCTCGACGACCTGGCGCAGCGCGCCGCCGAGCTGCGGAGGTATCTTTGACTACGATCAGAAGCGCGAACGACTGACGCTCCTGAACAAGGAGCTGGAAGATCCCAAGGTCTGGGACGACGCCAAGCGGGCCCAGGAAATGGGCCGCGAGAAGAAGAGCCTGGAAGACGTGGTCCTGGTGCTGGAAGACGTCCAGCAGGGTCTCGACGACGGCCGGGAACTCTTCGAGATGGGCAAGGAGGAGAACGACGACGACACCCTCCAGGCCGTCGAAGCCGACGCTGCTGCCGTCGAGCAGAAGGTGGCCAGCCTCGAGTTCCGCCGCATGTTCAACAACCCCCAGGACCCCAACCCCTGCTTCCTGGAAATCCAGGCCGGCGCCGGCGGCACCGAGGCCCAGGACTGGGCGTCCATGCTGCTGCGCATGTATGTGAAGTACGGCGAGCGAAAGGGCTACAACGTCGAAGTCATGGAAGAGTCCGAAGGCGACGTGGCCGGCATCAAGAGCGCCACCGTCAAATTCACGGGCGACTACACCTACGGCATGCTCCGTACCGAGACCGGCATCCACCGCCTGGTCCGGAAGTCACCCTTCGACTCCAACGCCCGCCGCCACACTTCCTTCTGCAGCGTTTTCGTCTATCCGGAAGTGGATGACTCCATCGAGATCGACATCAACCCGGCCGATGTGCGCACCGATACCTTCCGCGCCTCCGGCGCCGGCGGCCAGCACATCAACAAGACCGACTCGGCCGTGCGTCTGACCCACATCCCGACCAATATCGTGGTGCAGTGCCAGAACGACCGTTCCCAGCACCGCAACCGCGATGAGGCCTGGAAGATGCTGCGGGCCCGCCTCTACGAGTTCGAGCTCCGCAAGCAGCAGGCCGAGAAGCAGAAGCTGGAAGACGCCAAGTCCGATATCGGCTGGGGCCACCAGATCCGCTCCTACGTGCTGGACCAGTCCCGCATCAAGGACCTGCGCACCAACTACGAGGTCGGCAACACCCAGGCTGTGCTGGACGGCAACCTGGACGACTTCATCGCGGCGAGCCTGAAGCAGGGCGTGTGACGCACCTCGCCAACCTGTTCGAGCAACTGCCGGCAGCGGGTAGCGCCGCCGAGCAGTTTCTCGAACTCCTTGCCCGGCCGGGGCTGACCGTCGAACGCATCGTCTCCACCGGCCAAGCCAGCCCGCCCGGCTTCTGGTACGACCAGGACGGCGGCGAGTGGGTCCTGGTGCTGGCCGGCGAGGCCTGGCTGCGCTTCGAAGACGAAGCCGAAGCCAGACACCTCAAGACCGGGGATTTCGTCGATATCCCGCCCCATCGCCGCCATCGCGTCGACGGCACCCATCCGGGACAGCCCACCATCTGGCTGGCCATCCATTACGGCGACGCGCCGAGCTTGTCCCCACAGCCCTAAATCGGGGAAAATTCAAGGTTTTCAGGCTGCCGTTTCCCTTTGCGGCGCCAAACCAGTTCTCAAGGATCGCAAATGTCCAACCCCGAACAACAGAACCCGGTGCAGCAAGACGAAAACCAGCTTATCGCCGAGCGCCGCCAGAAATTGGCCGAATGGCGCCAGGCCGGCCGCGCCTTCCCCAACGATTTCCAACGGGAGAACACCGCCGGCAAGCTCCTCGAAGCCTACGGCGACAAGACCGCCGAGGAGCTGGACGCCATGCCGGTGGAGGTCAAGGTGGCCGGCCGCATGATGCTGAAGCGGGTCATGGGCAAGGCCTCCTTCGCCACCATCCAGGACCTTTCCGGCCGCATCCAGATCTACGTCGCCCGGGACAAGGTCGGTGAAGACGCCTACGCCGACTTCAAGCGCTGGGACCTGGGCGATATCATCGGCGTGGTGGGCGTCCTGATGAAGACCCGCACTGGCGAGCTGTCCATCCAGGCCGCCGAAATCCGTCTTCTCACCAAGTCCCTGCGCCCCTTGCCGGACAAGTTCCACGGCCTGGCCGACATCGAGATGAAGTACCGGCAGCGCTATGTGGACCTGATCATGAGCGAGGAGACCCGCTTCACTTTCCAGGCCCGCAGCCGCATCGTCTCCTCCATCCGCCACTACATGGACAGCCACGGCTTCCTGGAAGTCGAGACGCCCATGATGCACCCCATCCCCGGCGGCGCCTCGGCCAAGCCCTTCATCACCCACCACAATGCCCTGGACATGGAGCAGTTCCTGCGCATCGCCCCGGAGCTCTACCTGAAGCGCTTGGTGGTGGGCGGTTTCGAGAAGGTCTTTGAGATCAATCGGAATTTCCGCAACGAAGGCCTCTCCCCCCGCCACAACCCTGAATTCACCATGATGGAGTTCTACGAGGCCTACGCCGACTACAAGAGCCTCATGGATTTCACCGAAGGCCTGCTGCGCCACGCCGCCCGAGAGGCCCTGAATACCGAGACCTTCGTCTACCAGGGCCGCGAGCTCGACCTCTCCAAGCCCTTTCAGCGCCTGACCATGGTCCAGGCGGTGCTGAAATATTGCCCGCAGTACACCGAGGCCCAGCTCAACGACGCCGCCTGGCTGCGGGACCAGCTCGCCGCCATGAAGGTCGAAGTCAAGGGCAGCATGGGACTGGGCAGCCTGCAGCTCCTCTTCTTCGAGGAGACCGCCGAAGCCCAGCTCTGGGAACCCACCTTCATCATCGACTACCCGGTGGAAGTCTCCCCCCTGGCCCGGGCCTCCGATGCCAATCCGGAGATCACCGAGCGCTTCGAGCTCTTCATCGTCGGCCGGGAAATCGCCAACGGCTTCTCCGAGCTCAACGACCCCGAGGACCAGGCCGCCCGCTTCCAGGAACAGGCCAAGGCCAAGGATGCCGGTGACGAGGAAGCCATGTACTACGACGCCGACTACATCCGGGCCCTGGAGTACGGCCTGCCCCCCACCGGCGGCTGCGGCATCGGCATCGACCGCCTGGTCATGCTACTCACCGACTCCCCTGCCATCCGCGACGTCATCCTCTTCCCGCAAATGCGGCGGGAATAACGGCCGGGCATGCAGATCAAGCAGCTGCAAGTCGTCTTCGAGATCCTCCAGGATCGCCTGCTGCTGCGCGTCTCCACCACCACCCAGGAAGAGGTCCGGGTATTCATCACCCGGCGCTTCCTGCGGGAGCTCTGGCCCGCCCTGACCCGCATGCTGTTCGGCCATCTTGCGGCCCAGGCGACGGAAGGGGGCGGTAAATCGGGCGCCACCTTCGAACAGCCCTACCAGAACGAGAATCCCACCCTTCCCCTCGGGAGTGCCCCGCTCCTGCCCGCCGAAGCCTTCATGGAGCCGGCCGGGGAAGGCCTGTGCAAACTGACCATCCGGGAGCTGAAGGAGCGCAGCTTCACCCTCGACCTCAACGCCCAGCTCCTCCACGCCCTCTGCTCCATGCTGCGGGCCACCAGCCAGACCGCCGGATGGGATCTCAACCTGGACTACGGCACGCCCGCGGCAGCTTCGGGCCCCACCCTGAGCGCCAAGAACCTCCTGCATTGATGCCTCTCGAGCCGGCCCGCCTCACCCTCGGCCCTGACGGCACCCCGTTCTCGGAAGCCTACGGGGACGTCTACCATTCGACCTCGGGGGGGCCGGATCAGGCCCGCCACGTCTTCCTCGCCGGCAACGACCTGCCGGCACGTTGGCAGGGCCGGGAGCGCTTCGTCATCCTGGAAACCGGCTTCGGCCTCGGGCTCAACTTCCTCGCCACCTGGGCCGCCTGGAAGGACGATCCCCGGCGCTGCGGACGCCTCCATTTCGTTTCCGTGGAGAAACACCCCTTCTCCGCGGCCGACCTCGCCATCGCCCATGCCGCCTGGCCGGAGTTCGCGCCCCTTGCCGCCGAACTGCGCCAGCACTGGCCCTTCCTGACGCCGGGGGGGCACCGCCTCCACCTGGACGGCGGCCGGGTCGTCCTGACCCTGGCCTTCGGCGATGCCGCCGACGTCCTGCGCCGGCTGGATGCCGGCGTCGAGGCCTTCTATCTCGACGGCTTCTCGCCGGCCAGGAACCCGGACCTCTGGTCTCCCCAACTCTTCCGCGCCCTCGCCCGCCTGGCGGTTCCGGGCGCCACCCTGGCCACCTGGTCGGTGGCCGGCGCCGTCCGGGAAGCCCTGGCGGGAGTCGAGTTCGACCTGGAGAAGCGTCCGGGCTTTGCCGGCAAGCGGCAGATGCTGGTGGGGCGCTATCGCTCCCGCAAACCGGCCACCCATGCCCTGCCTTCCGATCGCCGGGCCATCGTCATCGGTGCCGGCGTCGCCGGTGCCACCGTCGCCCACCGCCTGGCTGCCCGGGGCTGGCAAGTGGAGGTACTGGAGCGTGCCGACCGCCCAGGGACCGGCGCTTCCGGCAACATCGCCGGCGTCCTGCGCCCCCTGCCGAGCATCGATGACAATCGCCTCTCCCGGCTCACCCGGGCCGGCTTCCTCGCCACCCGGAATCTTCTCCGGGAACTGGGCCCCGCAGTGCGCTGGCAGGAATGCGGCGTCCTGCACCTGGCCCGGGACACCAGCCACGAAGATATCCAGCGCCGCACCGTCGCGGCCTTGCAGGCGCCTTCCGACTACGTGCAGTTCCTGGAGCGGGAAGAGGCCGCCGCCCGCCTCGGCTGGCCGGTCGGCAACGGCGGCTGGTGGTTCCCGACCGGCGGCTGGGTGCAGCCGCCATCCCTCTGCCAGGCCGCCCTGGCCGCCTTCCCGGGGCGCATCCGGACCCGCTTCGCCTGCCCGGTGGCCGCCATCGAGCCTACAGCGGATGGCTGGCGCGCAATCGGCACCGGTGGCGAGACCCTGGCCGCCGCGCCGGTCCTGATCATGGCTAGCGGCGCCGAAGCGACCCGCTTCAGCCAATTCGCCTGGCTGCCCCAGCGGGCCGCCCGAGGCCAGGTCACCCACATCCCGGAGAGGGGAACGCCGCCCCTCGATACGGTGGTTTGCGGCCTGGGCTACGCCACCCCGGCGGTAGACGGCCTGCGTATCGCCGGCGCCTCTTTCCAGGTGGGAGACGATGAGCCGGGAGAGCGTGCCGCCGAGCATGGCGACAACCTGGCCCGCCTCAATCTGCTCCTCCCCGGCTTCGCCGACGGCATCGATTCCGAGACACTGAGGGGTCGGGTCGGCTTCCGCCCCGCTTCCCCCGACCGCCTGCCGATGGTAGGCCCCGTGCCCCGCCCCGCGCCGGCCGCCGAGCTTGCCGGCCGCCACGGCCTGGCCTGGGAAGAGGGCTTGTACTGCGCCCAGGGCTATGGCGCCCGGGGCATCGTCTGGTCGGTGCTTATGGCCGAACTCCTGGCCAGCCGCGTCGACGGGGATCCCCTTCCCCTCGAGACCGACCTGGTGGAAGCCGTCGCTCCCGCCCGCTTTCTCAAGGCCGGCCGCCGTATTTCCCCGCGCTTTTCCGAGGCTTCGTAAGCGGTTGTAAAAGATTATTTCCCCGGCCTCTCCGGGGTTTCGGCCTGGGTTATGCTGAGTGCAGACAAAGCAAGGAGTCTCGCCATGGAAAATATCACCAAGACCACCCATCCCCTGATTCTGGTGGCGGCCGCCTCGGTCACCATCGCCAGCCTGGCAGCCGCTGCCCATTTCACCGGATTGCTTCCCTCCCGCGCCAGTGACGCCCCCCCTCTCCCGGTGGCAGCGGTAACGGCTCCCGTTCCCGCGGCGGGGGAGTCCGCACCCGCCCTCCTGGCCAAGGCCGAATCCCCCGCCCCGGAAGCCAGCCAGGCGGCGGCCAAGCCCCGAGTCCAACATCATTCCGTCGCAGCGCTCCAGACGGCTCGCCGCCCCGCCACGGAACCGATTCAGCCGGCGCGCCGTAGCGACGAGGACTGGCGCACCGGCAGCGGTACCCAGCGGGTTTCCACCAATAACGCCGGCATCGACGTGATTCCTGCCACCTCGGCCCCTGCGCCGGCCCCCGCCGTCGCGCCTCCCGTCTGCCACGAATGCGGCACGGTCGAAACCGTGCGGGAAGTGGCTACCAAGGGTGAAGGGAGCGCCCTCGGCGCCATCGCCGGAGGCGTCCTGGGGGGCGTCCTCGGACATCAGGTGGGCCGCGGCTCCGGCAAGGATCTGGCGACCATCGCCGGCGCCGTCGGCGGGGCCTTCGCCGGCCACGAAGTGGAAAAGAATGTGCGCACCGGCAAGCAGTACCAGGTCGAGGTCCGCTTCGACGACGGCGCGGTACGCAGCTATACCCTGGCCAACGCCACCTGGCGCAGCGGCGACCGGGTCCGCCTGGCCAATGGCAATCTGCTGCCCATCGGCTACTCGGACCGCTAGTTCATTCCCGACACATTTTTTTCCAACCGCAACCCGGCTTCGGCTTGTTGCGGTTGGGAAAATTGATTTCCATCATCTATTCCAGTCGGCAATCACCTGGCATTAATTTTCCGCTTCTATAATCGCACTGTTTGCTACGCGCTCAACACGGATCGGACAGACAGCGATGATGAAATTGCGAAACTTTATTCTGGGGGCATCGATCTGCGTTGCGGTCCTGTTCTTCCTGGCGAGCTTCCTGCTGGTTCGGCACGAGTTCGACCGGCTGGTCAAGGCCCAGGCTACGGAATCCTCGGAGCTGATCGCCGGGGTCAGCTTCTCCGCCATGTACGAATTGATGAGTACAGGCTGGACCCGGGCCCAGGCGGAATCCTTCATCCAGTCCACCCGTGCCGCTGCCCGGGACAATGGCCATATTCAGATCTACCGGGGCCCCGAAGTCATCGCCCAATTCGGGGCCATCAGCCAGCCCAACCTTGACGTAGTCGTCAACGAGGCCCTGGCCAGCCGCCAGGTACAGCGCATCGCCGAGGGCGGCATCGTCCGCCACGTCTACCCGCTCCTGGCGGAAGAGCGCTGCCTGCGCTGCCACGGCAATGTCTCGGTGGGGCAGGCCCTCGGCGCCATCGAAGTCGTGCACAACATGGAAGGCCTTCTGGCCGATGCCGACCAGAAACTGGCCTTGTCGCTCCTCACCCTCTCCATCCTCGCGATCATGGGCGCCGTCATCGTCGTCCTGTTCGTCAACGAGCGCATCCTGAAGGCGGTTCGCACCGTCGAGGAGAGCGTCAACAGCGTCAATGCCATCTCCGATCTCAAGGCCCTTTGCTTCACCCCCAGGGACGGGGGCTTCGTGGAATTCCAGCGGGTCATCGACGCCATCGGGGAGATGGCGGAAAAAATGCATGGAATCGCGGTGGACAAGGACATCCTGCGCTTCGAAATCCGCCTCCTGGAAAAATTCGTCATCACCTCCGAGGTGGTCAAGGACTGGCGCCAGTACATTTCCCAACTGCTGGAGGAGATCAACCGGATTCTCGAGACCCATTTCCTCTTCTCCATTTTCGAAGTGGACGACGAGGTCTTCGACCTGGAAATCTTCTGGCACAGCCCGCCCAGCGAGGAAACCCGGGAAATGATGGTGCTGCACGTGCGGTCGTGCCTGCAGGACCATCCCCGTTTCGGCAGCGCCCTGTCGGTGAATCTGCACCACCATGTCCATAATCCCAACGGCCCCCGCGTGGTTCTCGACGACGCCGAGGTCGCCCTGCGGGTGAAATCCTTCTTCGTCGATACGCCGCGCATCGGCGGCATTGTCGGCATCGGCGTCCACTCCCACGCCATCGACGACATCCGCTCCCTGGTCATGGATAGCGTCCTGTCCACCCTCCTGAACGTCGTCGGCTCCGTCAAGGCCATCTACAAGTACACCAAGGACCTGGAGTACTACGCCACCCGGGATCCCCTCACCGACCTCTACAATCAGCGGGTTTTCTGGGAGATGCTCAATTACGAGGTGGACCGGGCCAACCGGCACGGCTACGAGTTCGGTCTCCTGGTCATCGACCTGGACAACTTCAAGACCATCAACGACAACTACGGCCACCAGGTGGGCGACCGTTTCCTCCAGACTCTCGCCATCAGTGTCCGCAAGGTGCTGCGCAAGGACGACATCTTCGCGCGCTACGGCGGCGACGAGTTCGTGGTCCTGATGCCGGAGACCGATCTGAACGGCACCTCCCAGACTGCCAACCGGGTGCTGGCTGCCGTCACCCAGATGGTGCTGACGCTGGAGGACGGCACGCCCATCAAGGGCAGCGCGTCCATCGGCATGTCCATCTTCCCGCACCATGCCTGCGACGCGAAGGATCTCTTCCTGTTCGCCGACAACCTCATGTACAAGGCCAAGTCGGAAGGCAAGAACCGCGTCGTCATCCCATCCGACGAGGATGTGGCGGAGACCTTCAGGGACTTGAGCCAGCGCAGCATCCTGGTGCTGAACGCCATCGAGACCCGGCAGATCCAGCCCTACTTCCAGCCTATTCTCGATATCAGCGGACGCCGGGTGGTGGCCTACGAGTGCCTCTCCCGTCTGCCCTATGATGCGGACGTCCTGCGGGCGGACCAGTTCATCGAACTGGCGGAGAAGATGGGCGTCATCCACCGCGTCGACAGCATCGTCATCGAGCGGGCCCTGACGGAACTCGCCACGAACCGCTTCGACGGCCTCATCTTCTTCAACCTTTCGCCCCGAGCCCTGGTCCTCAACGAATTCTGCCGTGACATCCGCGATATCGTCGAAAGGAGCGGCATCCCCAACGACCGCATTGTCTTCGAAATCACCGAGCGGGACTCGGTGCGCAACCTGAGCATCCTGGAAAAACTGCTGGTGGATCTGCGCGGTTCGGGCTTCAAGCTGGCCCTGGATGACTTTGGTTCGGGTTTTTCCTCCTTCCACTACCTGCGCCGTTTCCCCATCGACTTCCTGAAGATCGAAGGGGATTTCATCGCCCACCTGCTGGACGACGACCGGGATCGCGCCTTCGTCCAGAACATGTGTTCCCTGGCCCGCCAACTGGGCATCAAGGTCATTGCGGAATTCGTCGAATCCCAGGAGGTCCTGGACATGCTGGAAGAGATGGAAGTGGATTACGCCCAGGGGTACCATATCGGCCGCCCGGCGCCCAAGGTCCTGTCCCAGACGGCCTGGCCTGCCCCTGAGCAAATCCCGTCCATCCTGGAGCACACCGAATGAAGCTCGAAACCCTCGCCGTCCACGCCGGGTACGAACCCGATCCGACCACCAAGGCGGTGGCAGTCCCCATCTACCAGACCACCTCCTACGCCTTCGACAGCACCCAGCACGGCGCCGATCTTTTCGACCTCAAGGTCCCGGGCAATATCTACACCCGGATC
>JAGTRP010000030.1 GCA_018261935.1 Rhodocyclaceae bacterium | reverse complement strand
GGACCCACCCCTTCCCTTCCCGAACAGGACCGTGAAACGAAAGCGCGCCGATGATAGTGAGCAACCCGCTCGCGAAAGTAGGTCACCGCCAGGCACCCCACCCCCCAAAGCCCTCCCGGGATTCCCCGGCGAGGGCTTTGCGCTTGGGGGGCTGCGGGCTTATTCGGGGCGAGTCATCAAGCACCGTTGGGGTCGGTTGGCCGGTTGGGTGTACCATAGCGGCTCTTCCCATTTGCGATTCCGCATGACATTTCCATACGAACTGCTGATCGGCCTGCGCTACACCCGCGCCAAGCGACGCAACCATTTCATATCCTTCATTTCGCTGATTTCCATGCTGGGCATCGGGCTCGGGGTCGCTGCGCTCATTGTGGTGCTGTCGGTCATGAACGGGTTTCAGAAGGAGCTTCGCACTCGCATCCTTGGAGTGGCCTCCCATATCCAGATCACCGGCGTGGGCGGAGACCTGGCCGACTGGCCGCAGGTCGCTGCCGAGGCCAGTCGCCATCCGGAGGTGAGGGCAGCGGCTCCCTTCATTCAATCCCAAGCCATGTTCGCCGTGGACAACGGCGTGCGGGGAGCGCTGGTTCGGGGTATCCGCCCCGACCTGGAGGAAGGCGTGGCGGACTTCGCCGGCCACATGCAGAGCGGCAAGCTCGAGGACTTGAAGCCCGGTGAGTTCGGCGTCATCCTCGGTGCGGAGCTGGCCCGAGCGTTGCGGGTGTTGGTTGGGGACAAGGTCACCCTGATCGCCCCCCAGGGAACCGTGACGCCAGCCGGGCTGGTGCCCCGACTCAAGTCCTTCAAGGTGGTCGGTATTTTCGAGGTCGGCATGTTCGAATACGACAATGGCCTCGCCCTGATCAACCTGGAGGACGCCCAGAAACTGTACCGGATGGACGACCGGGTCAGCGGCGTCCGGCTGAAACTCGACGACCTCTTCCAGGCGCCGCGGGTGGCGCGGGAAATTGCCCGGATGCTGACAGCCGATACCTACATCTACGACTGGACCAAGAGCCACGCCAATTTCTTCCGGGCGGTCCAGATCGAGAAGAACATGATGTTCATCATCCTTTCCCTGATCGTCGCGGTAGCGGCCTTCAACCTCGTGTCCACCCTGGTCATGGCGGTTACGGACAAGCAGGCCGACATCGCCATCCTGCGGACCCTGGGGGCGCGGCCGCGCTCCATCATGGCGGTGTTCGTGATCCAGGGGGCCGTGGTGGGCTTCATCGGGCTCGGACTGGGAATCATCGGCGGCGTCGCCCTGGCCCTCAATATCGACGTCGTGGTTCCGGCTATCGAAAGGCTTTTCGGCATCCACTTCCTGTCACGGGAGGTGTATTACATCTCCGAGTTGCCTTCCGAACTGCAGTGGAGCGACGTCTGGGGGGTCACGGCCATCTCCTTCGTACTCGCCCTCCTGGCGACCCTCTATCCCAGCTGGCGGGCGGCCCGCGTCAATCCGGCGGAGGCGCTGCGCTATGAGTGAAAACATCGTTCTCGCCTGTTCGGGGCTGGCCAAGACCTTCACCGGCGGTGGCCTGGAAGTGCCGGTACTGCGAGGTGTGGATCTCCAGGTGAAGGCCGGGGAAACCCTGGCCATCGTCGGCGCCTCCGGCTCCGGCAAGAGCACCTTGCTCCATCTCCTGGGCGGGCTGGATTCCCCCTCGGCCGGCACCGTGGAATTGATGGGTAAATCGTTCTCCGCCATGGGCGAAGTGGCCCGGGGAGACTGGCGTAACCTGCACCTGGGATTCGTCTACCAGTTCCACCACCTGCTGCCCGAGTTCTCGGCCCTGGAGAACGTCGCCATGCCGCTTCTCATTCGCCGCCTGCCGCGGGCCGAGGCCGAGACGAGAGCTGGGCGGATGCTGGAAGCGGTCGGTCTCGGCCATCGCCTTGAACACCGGCCGGGCGAACTGTCCGGGGGGGAGCGCCAGCGGGCGGCCATTGCCCGGGCCCTGGTGAGCGAGCCGGCCTGTCTCCTGGCCGACGAACCTACCGGCAACCTGGATCGGCAAACGGCCCGAGCTGTGTTCGATCTCCTGCTCGAGAAAGTGGCGAGCAGGCAGAGCAGCTTGGTGATTGTTACCCACGACACCGAACTGGCTTCCCGTGCCGACCGCATGCTGAACTTGCAGGACGGTTGTTTGGCCGGTTAGGCGGCGCTTCAGGACCGGAGGCCGAGCCTGGCCTGGCGGCGTCGCTGCCAGGCCAGAACGAGGTGTAGGCGCCAGGCGGCTTTGACCAGGAAATAGCCGATAACAGCGAGGCCGAGGGCGAGGAGGACCAGGCCGATACCCAGGGGGCGGCCGATGCCGGCCATCCATCCCATCATGGTTTGGGTCCAGTCAAGCAGGCGGAGCCAGTCGAATTCCGGTGGAGCACTGAATCCGCTGGTGTCCGCACTCACCAAGTGCCCGATCTCATAGGCCAGGATATAGAGAGGCACGATGGTGAAGGGGTTGGTGTAGAAGGTGGTGACGAGGGCCAGGGGCAGGTTCACCCGGAACACCAGAGCGCCGATAGCGGCACCCAGCATCTGGAAGGGTCCTGGAATGAGCCCGCAGAACAGCCCCAGCGCCACAGCGCCGGCAGCCGAGTGCCGATTCAGGTGCCACAGGCGCGGATGCAGCAGCCGGGCCTCGAAAGGCCTGAGCCATCGGTTGTTGCGCACCGCCTCGCGATCGGGCAGGAATTTCCGCAGGTACTTGCGCATAGAACTGGCATTATCCTCCTATGCGCCGCCTTATTGTCGCCGTTGCCATTGGCATTATCTGCCTGCAATTCCAGCCCCAATTACCGGCCTGGGGCGCTTGGGCCATGGTGGCCGGGGGCCTGGTCCTGCCGGCTTGGCGGTGGCGCCGCAAGCGGTTCCTGCAATGGCTGGCCGTTGCGGCCTGTATTGCCTTCGGCTTCGGCTGGGCGGCCTGGCGGGCGGAACTGAGGCTGGCCGACAGCCTGGCGCTGGAATGGGAGGGACGGGATGTCGAGGTGGTGGGCGTCGTGGCGGCGCTGCCCCAGCCCTTCCACCAAGGCAGCCGCTTCGAGTTCGAGGTGGAATCGGTGTTGACCGGCGGCGCCCGTCTGCCGTCCCGCGTCATGCTCTCCTGGTACGAGGGCCGGCGTGACGGGGAAGACCAGGGAGCCCTGATGGTCCGGCCCGGCGAACGCTGGCGGCTGACGGTGCGCCTGAAACGTCCCCATGGCAACGCCAATCCCCATGGCTTCGACTACGAGGCCTGGCTGTTGGAGCGAAACATCCGGGCCACCGGCTACGTACGGCCGAAAGGTCAGGGGCAGCGCCTCGCCGACATGGTGTGGCGTCCCGGCTATGGGGTGGAACGGGCCCGGGACGCCGTGCGCCAGTCCTTCCGGAATCTTCTGCCGGCAGAGGACTATCCCTATGCCGGAATCCTGGTGGCCCTGGCCGTGGGCGACCAGGGAGCCATCCAGGGCGATCTCTGGAACGTCTTCAACCGCACGGGCATCACCCACCTCGTCTCGGTGTCCGGGCTCCACATTACCCTGGTGGCGGCGGTGCTGGCGATCGGATTCGGCTGGCTTTGGCGCCGGGTGCCGTTTCTCGCCCTGCGCCAGCCGGCCCAGCGGGCCGCCATCCTCGTCGGCTGGCTGGCGGCCTTCGCCTACACCTGGCTGGCCGGTTTCGGGGTGCCAGCCCAGCGCACGCTCTACATGCTGACGGTGGCCGCCCTGGCCATGGTTTCAGGGCGCCGGGTAGCGCCCAGCCGCATCCTGTGCCTGGCCTTGGCCGTCGTCCTGCTGATCGATCCCTGGGCCGTTCTGGCCGCCGGCTTCTGGCTCTCCTTCGGGGCGGTCGGGGCGCTCCTCTGGGTCGGTGCCGGCCTGGTCGGCCAGGCTCGGGGTTGGCGAGGCCGGCTGTCCACCTGGGGAGGCACCCAATGGGCCGCCACCCTGGCCTCGCTACCGGTGCTGCTGCTGGTCTTCCAGCAATTTTCCCTGGTTTCTCCCCTGGCCAACGCGGTAGCCATCCCGGTGGTCAGTTTCATGGTCACTCCCCTGGCCTTGCTGGCTGCCGCCGTGCCTTGGTGGCCCATTCTGGCCCTGGCCCACGGCATTCTTGCGGGGCTCATGGTTTTCCTGGAGTGGTGCGCGGGCTGGCCGGTGTGGGTGGCACCGGCGCCACCCCTGTGGGCTGCCGTAGGGGCCGGCGTCGGAGTCGCCATCCTGCTCTTGCCGCGGGGGCTGGCGGGGCGCTGGGTGGGGGCTGTCCTCCTGTTGCCGGCGGCCTTCTGGCCGGCGACCCGGCCAGATGCAGGGGAAGCCCGGGTGACGGTGCTCGACGTAGGTCAAGGCCTGGCGGCGCTGGTCCAGACCCGGGACCATGCTCTCCTTTACGATCCGGGGCCGCTCTACAGCGCCGAGTCCGATGCCGGCCAGCGGGTGGTGGTCCCTTACCTGCGGGCCATCGGTCTCAATTCCCTGGACGTGATGATGGTGACCCACCGGGATAGCGACCATTCGGGAGGGATGGCCTCCGTGGCCGCCGCCCTGCCGGTGGGGATGGTCCGGACTTCCGTGGCGGAACTGGGAGGGAAACCGTGCCTGGCCGGCCAGAGCTGGGAGTGGGATGGTGTGCGCTTCTCCCTCCTGCATCCCCAGACGGCGGACTACGAGACCGGCGGCAAGACCAACCATCTGTCCTGCGTCCTCAAGGTGGAGGCAGGTGGAACCGGGATGCTGCTGACCTCCGACATCGAAGCGAAAGATGAAGCGGCTCTCCTTGCCCGCGACGCCGCAGCCCTCCAGTCCGATGTGATGCTGGTGCCCCACCATGGCAGCCGGACTTCCTCGACGCCGCCCTTCATTGCGGCGGTCGGTGCCCGGGCGGCCATCGTGCCGGTGGGCTACCGCAACCGCTTCGGCCATCCGAAGCCCGATGTCATGGAACGCTACGAGTCCCTGCCTGTGCCCGTCTGGCGCACCGACCGGGACGGAGCCCTGATCGTCCGTCTGGGGGTGGGCGGTTCGCGTATCGAGGCGTGGCGCCAGGAACACCGGCGCTACTGGCATGGTCAGTGATAGAGTAAGAAAAAAGGAGAAGAAAATGCCCTATCGCCAGAGGAATGTGCGCTGCTTCAGTCCTTCGGGGCTTCACCGCATGGCGTACACGGAATGGGGGGAAGCCGACAACCCGCGAGTCTTGGTCTGCGTCCATGGCCTCACCCGCAACGGCCGGGATTTCGATTTCCTGGCCCGGGAAATGGCACCCTATTACCGGGTGGTCTGCCCCGATGTAGTTGGGCGCGGTCAAAGCGCCTGGCTCAAGGATCCGGCCGGCTACGTTCTTCCGCAGTATGCGGCGGACATGGTGACCCTCATCGCTCGCCTCGACGTGACTGCCGTGCACTGGGTCGGCACTTCCATGGGCGGCATTATCGGCATGGCCCTGGCCAGCATGGACAACACCCCCATCACCCGCCTCGTGCTTAATGACGTGGGGCCGGTGATCACGGCCGAAGGGGTGCTGCGCATCGCCCAGTACGTCGGGGCGGATCCCACCTGGGCCACCCGGGACGAGGGGCTAGCCTACACAAAGTTTGTCAGCGCTCCCTTCGGGCCCTTGTCCGAGGAGCAGTGGCGCGCCCTCGCCGAACATACCATCCGGCAGCGGGCCGATGGCCGCTGGGGTTTCGTCTACGATCCCCGCATTGCCGAACCCTTCAAGGCTAGCCTCTCCGACGAGGATATCGATCTCTGGCCGATCTATGAGCGCATCGCCTGTCCCACCCTGGTGGTGCGGGGGGCCGATTCCGACCTGCTGACCCGGGACACCTGGCGGCAGATGGGCGAGCGGGGTCCCCGGGCGCAATTGGCCGAGGTGCCCGGCGTCGGCCATGCTCCCATGTTCCAGACCGCGGAGCAGGTTGCCATCGTCCGGGATTTCCTGCTGGCGGCATGAAGCACGTCACCGTCAACGGGCTGCGGCTCGAATACCGCGATTATCCCGCCGGCGAGCCCGGCCGGCCGGTGCTGGTTCTGCTCCACGAGGGGCTGGGGTGCGTCGCCCTATGGCGGGATTTTCCCGAACGCCTGGCGGCCCGGACCGGCTGCCGCACCGTCGTCTTTTCCCGTGCTGGCTACGGCGGTTCCGAACCCTATGGGGAGGTGCGCACGTCCCGCTATCTCCACGTCGAGGCCCTAGAGGCACTGCCTGCCTTCCTGGCGGCTCTGGATATCGAACGCCCCTTCCTGATCGGGCACAGCGATGGTGCCAGCATCGCCCTCATCTACGCCGGCGCCTTTCCCGATCGCCCCCTTGGGGTGGTGGCCATGGCGCCCCACGAATTCGTGGAGGAAGAGACCCTGGCGGGCATCCGGGCTGCCCGGGAAACCTGGGCCACCACCGACATGGGGCAGAAATTGGGGCGCTATCACCGGGATTCGGAGCGGGTATTCCACGACTGGAACGATACCTGGCTGTCACCCGCCTTCCGGGGCTGGAATATCGAGTCGTACCTGCCCGCCATCCGTTGCCCGGTCCTCGCCCTGCAGGGCCATGAGGACAAGTACGCCACCATGCGCCAGATCGATGCCATCGCCGAGCAGGTGCCGGCCGCCGAGCTCCTCAAGCTGCGGGCCTGCGGCCATTCGCCCCACCGGGATCAGCCGGGAGCGGTGGTATCGGCGCTGGCCGCCTTCATCCAGCGGGCCAGCGGATCCTGACGGTAGTAGCGCTGCAGCAGCTTGTAGAGGGCCGGGTATTCGGCGGCCACCACGTCCGGCATCTCGAAGAAGCATTCCGACAGGACGGCGAAGAATTCGGCCGGGTGCTCGGAGGCGTAGGGATCGATGATGGTTTCCTCGCCCCGGTCCACCCGGTGGCAGAAATCGTCGTAGGCGGCCAGGAGCCCCTCCTCCCAGCTTTCCACGGTAAGGCCGGAGTGCAGCGCCGGGACGCCATCAGCGTCGCCGTTCAGCATGTCGAGCTTGTGGGCGAATTCGTGGATCACCACGTTGTAGCCCTCGCCGGCCATCTGGGCGTCCCGCCAGGAAACGATGAGGGGCCCCCCTTGCCAGGCTTCGCCGGAGAGCACGTCCTCGTATTCATGCACCACTCCGAACTCGTCCTGCAACTGGCGGGGGACAACGAATTCATCCGGGTAGACCACGATGCCGACCCAGCCCCGATAGGCCCCCAGGCCCAGGCGCAAAATGGGGAGGCAGCCCTGGGCGGCGATGGAAATGCAGATGGCGTCATCGAGGGCCAGCCCCCCGGCGGCGGTGAATTCCTTTTCGGCCAGGAAGCGTTCCGCCAAGTCCCGCAGATCGGCCTGTTCATCGGCGGACAGGCAGGCGAGGAAGGGCAGCCCGGCGATGGTCCGTTGCCACAGTTCATCGGGGATTCCAGGGCGCCGCCGGCCCCGGAACCAGTCCAGCAGCTTGCGGATCATGGTTTCCGGGTGGTGAGCCAGATGCCGGCGAAAATGAGGGCGATGCCGGCGTAGTGGTACCCCTGGGGAATCTCGCCCAGGAGCAGGGCCGAAAGCACGGTGCCGAAAACCGGCATGAGGTGGATGAAGAGGCTGGCCTGGTTGGCGCCCACCTCGGCCACCGCCCGGTTGTAGAAGACATAGCCCAGGAAGCCGGGGAAGATGCCGACGTAGGCCAGGGACAGGAGCGATCCCCAATGGACGTTCATGGCCCGTTCGCCGGTGAGTTCCCAGGCATAGGCCGGGGCGATGCTGGCGAGGCCGACGGCGGTCAGGGATGCCAGCATGAGCATGGGATGGACCCCGGCCGGCCGCCAGGCGAGGCCAACGGTGTAGAGGGCCCAGACCAGCACGGCCCCCAGCATCCAGATATCCCCCAGGTTGAGGTGGAGGCCGGCCAGCACGGCCAGGTCGCCCCGGGCGATGATGGCGACGGCACCCACTAGGGAGATCGCCACCCCGAAGCCTTCCACCCGGTGCAGGTGCTTGCCGAGGAAAGCCCAGGAAATGCCGATGGTGGCGATGGGGACGAAGGAATTGAGGAGTACGGCGTTAGTGGCCCCCGTGTACTGGAGGGCGATGTAGGCGAAGGTGTTGTAGCAGCCGACCCCGAGGACGCCGAGGACGAGAATGGCTCGCCAGCCCTTCTTCAGGAGCGGCCACTGAGACTTCAAATGGGGCAGGGCCAGGGGCAGGGTGAGGGCGAGGGCGATGGCCCAGCGCCAGAAGGCGAGGGTGAGGGGAGGGATGTCGGCCCGGATGCCGCGGCCGAGTACCATGTTGCCCGACCAGAAGAGAACGGTCAGGGCCAGGAGGAGGTAGGGATTGGTCAGCAGGCGAGGCATGATGGGGATTATGCCTTAACGGCGGAAACCGCCGTCGGCAGTATAATTAGGGGATGGTTTCCGTCGTCCATTCCGTCGCCGCCCAGAGCGATTTCGAGCAGTTCCTGCATACCCTTTCCGAAGGCCTGGAGGCCGAAGATGCGCTGCGCTTGCGCGAAGCGGTCGAATTTGCCTGGCATACCTACGCCGACGCCACCCTGGGCAGCGGCGAACGTATCTGGTCCCATGCCCTCGGGATGGCCCTCATCATCGCCGGCCTCAAGATGGACAGCGATTCCCGTGCCGCCGCGCTGCTCTTTGCCGTGCCGGCCCACGACGAGCAGGGCCTGATCCACATTGAGGAACGGTTCGGCAAGGCAGTCGCCCATCTGGTAAGCGGCATCTCCCGCCTCAACCACCTGCGCCCGATCACCCGGGGCTTCGTCGCCGCCAACCTGGAGGCCGGCGACGCCAGCCCCAACGAGATGAAGGCCCAGATCGAAGTGCTGCGCAAGATGCTGCTGGCCATGGTGGAGGACATCCGCGTGGTGTTGCTGCGCCTCGCCAGCCGTACCCAGACGCTGCGCTACTACGCCGCCAACCCGGACGACCTGCGCATCCAGGTGGCCCGGGAGACCCTGGAGCTCTATTCGCCCCTCGCCAACCGCCTGGGCGTCTGGGAGCTGAAGTGGGAACTGGAGGACATGTCCTTCCGCTTCCTGCACCCGGAGACCTACAAGAAGATCGCCAAGATGCTCGATGAGAAGCGCATCGAGCGGGAACAGTTCATCGCCGACGCCATTGCCCGGCTGCGGGAGGAACTCAAGGCCGTCGGTGTCGCCAAGGCCGAGGTCTACGGGCGGCCCAAGCACATCTACAGCATCTGGAACAAGATGCGGAAGAAGGACGTGGAGTTCTCGGAAGTCTATGATGTCCGCGCCCTGCGGGTCATCGTGGACGACGTCAAGGATTGCTACACGGTCCTGGGCATCGTCCACAACATCTGGACGCCGATCCCGAAGGAATTCGACGACTACATTTCCAATCCCAAGGGCAACTATTACCGGTCGCTCCATACGGCGGTGCGCTGCCCCGACGGGCGGGCCCTGGAAGTGCAGATCCGTACCTGGGACATGCACAAGCACGCCGAACTGGGCGTCGCCGCCCACTGGCGCTACAAGGAAGGCAGCAAGCGCCATCCCGAGGACAATTACGACGAGAAGATCGCCTGGCTGCGCCAGTTGCTGACCTGGAAGGACGATGTCGCCGACAGCTCCGACTGGGTGAACCACTACAAGCAGGCCGCCCTGGACGAGACCATCTACGTCATCACCCCCCAGGGCAAGGTGGTGGACCTGCCGGCCGGTTCCACTCCCATCGACTTCGCCTACCGGGTCCATACCGACCTCGGCCACCGCTGCCGCGGCGCCAAGGTCAATGGCGCCCTGGTGCCCCTCAACACCGCCCTGGAGACCGGGCAGCGGGTCGAGATCGTCACCGCCAAGCAGGGCGGGCCTTCCCGGGACTGGCTCAACCCGGCACAGGGCTACATCCACACCAAGAGCGCCCGCCTCAAGGCACGCCAGTGGTTCTCCAACCTCGCCCTGGAGGAAACCCTGGCCGAGGGCAAGGGCATCGTCGCCAAGGAATTGCAGCGCCTAGGGCAGACCGGCGCCCATATCGAGGAACTGGCGCACAAGCTGGGCTTCGCCAAGGCCGACGACCTGTTCATCGGCGCCGCCCGCAACGAGTGGAACCTGCGGCAATTCCAGGCGGTCGCCCGGGGCGGCGACCTGGCAACGGAAAACCTGCCGCCGGACGAGGTGCAGACCCGCCCGAGCAAGCCGGTGGAAGGCAACCAGGGCATCCTCATCGTCGGCGTGGACAAGCTCCTCACCCAGCTCGCTCGCTGCTGCAAGCCGGCGCCTCCGGATTCCATCCAGGGCTTCGTCACCCGGGGCAAGGGGGTTTCCATCCACCGCGCCGACTGCCGCAATTTCGCCAACCTGGCGGCCCTGCACCCGGAGCGGGTCATCGAGACCGACTGGGGCGGCCAAACCGCCGGCGTCTTTTCCACCGACATCCTGGTGGATGCCCACGACCGGCAAGGCCTGCTGCGGGACATTTCCGAAATCTTCGCCCGGGAAAAGCTCAACGTCATCGGAGTCCATACCCAGTCAAAGCAGGGCAAGGCCCACATGGGCTTCACGGTGGAAATCAGCAATCTGCAGCAACTGCAGCGCACCCTCGGGCTCATCCATGAGATCGAGGGCGTGGTGGGGGCGCGGCGGGCCTAGCTTTTTCCCGGCACGGCATTCACTCCCCGTGAGAGCGCCGCAGGGCCGCGAATCCCGCCGGTTCCCACTCCCGTAGCGCCAGCAGCAGCCCGGTGCCATGCCTGCGGGCCAGCGGTGCCGCCAATCCCTCGTCGTGGAATAGGGCGAACTTCCTGCGCAAATTCCGCAGCTCGGTCAGTACTTCCTGCGCCGCCGCCTCGGTCAGCATGCCGTGGGTGAAGGCCATTTCCTCGCCGGGTCCGGCGAAGGCGCTGTTCAGGAAATCGTCCTGCCCCTGGGCCCGGAAAAATTGCCGGATGGGGCCGTTGGGCAGCCAGTCGAAGTCCCGGGCGACGGTGATCCGGATGCGGTTGCCTGGCAGCAGATCGATGAGATGCAACCGATCCAGGCGCAATAGCCGCTGCAGGCATTCCGCTTCGGTGAGCCGGTAGACAGCCACCATGTCGGCCAAGGTCCAGTGGTTCAGGGCGCAGACAGCCACCAGCAGCAGCCTGGTGTCGGACACCAGTTCCCTTTCCTGGGTTTCCGTCAGGGTGCGCAGGCGGGGGACGTCGGCCACGGCCTGCTGGGCCAGCTCCGCCAGGGTGAAGCCGGCCAGATGGGCCACCTGGGCCAGCCGGTCGAGGGTGAAGCGTTCCGAGGCGAACAGGCGCTTGACGCTGGGTTCCGACAGCTTGAGGGCCGTGGCCACGTCCCGGTAGGTGAGTCCCTGGCGCCGCAGCTGGGCTTTCAGGGTGGCGATCAGTTGGGAGGTTTCGGTCATGGCGAAAAGTATCGCATACCGATACGAATTCAGCCATAAGCCGAGACGTTGTTGGTGGAAGTTTCGTATTTCGGCGGATTTCGCCAATCTGAGGCTGTCTACATGCCGAGGATCGAAATCATGAAAGCGTCCCTTCGCAGTCTTCCCCTGGCCATCACCCTGGCCGCCTGTTTCCTGCTGGTCGTGCACGGCCCCATCCTCCAACTGGCCCACTATCACGAGTTCGCCGACCGATCCTTCCTCCTGGGGCTGCCCCATGGAGCGGATGTGCTTTCCAACCTGGGGTTCGCCCTGGTCGGCGGATGGGGATGGCTCAAGCTGGCGCCGGTACGGAGCCATCCCGCGCTGCGGGCCGGCTGGCCCGGCTATCGTCTGTTCCTGCTGGGCCTGACGCTTACCGCCCTGGGGTCGAGCTTCTACCACTGGGCGCCGGACAATGCCCGCCTGGTCTGGGACCGCCTGCCTATCGCCCTGGCCTGCGCCGGGCTGCTGGCGGCCGTCCGGGCGGAAACGCGGCCCGGCATCGAGGCGGGCAGGGATGCGGCGTTGCTGGCCGTCTTCGCCATTGCCAGCGTCGCTTGGTGGTATGCCACCGAGTTGTGGGTGAAGGGCGACCTGCGGCCCTATCTGCTCCTGCAAGGCCTGCCGCTGGTCCTCGTGCCCCTGTGGCAAGCCATTTACCGCGCTCCGCGTCTGGATCGTGTGTGGTTCGGTGTGGCGTTGCTCCTCTATGTCTTCGCCAAGGGGGCTGAGGTCTTTGACCACGAACTGCTGGCGGCCCTGGGGTGGATCAGCGGCCATACCCTCAAACATCTGTTGGCGACCGGCGCCGCTGCCGTATTGGTGGGCCGCTTGGTGCAAAGAATTTCGATGGACGGAGAACCCTGAGCAAGGAAAGAATTTGGCGCGCAGCCGGACGAGCGTAGCTGTCGGATTTGTCAGGAAAAACCACCAAATCTATGCATTAAGTATTATTTCAGTGGCATTTTTTATTTGTTAGTCTGCCCCCGCCAAAAATAATACGGGGTATGACAATGACCAAGACGTACCGCGTTCCGCCAATCGAGTTCCTCTCTCCCCGGTGCTCCAGGGAGAGTCCGGCGGCGGGACGTTCCCATGGATAGTTTCCGCCTGGGAAGGGCGGAGTTCGTCCGGGTCATCGGTGGCCTGTGTCGTCTGCACCGGATTCCCTTTGCGCCGGAGTTGTTGCTCCAGCACTTTCCCCCGGACGAGGCTGGAATCTACAACTCGGCCGCACTCTTCGACGCGGCGGATCGTTTTGGACTGGCGGTGGAAGCGGTCGAACTGGCTGGCGTTGAGGCCAGCCCGGACCTGCCTTTTCCGTTAGTCGCCCTGCCGAAGCTTGTTCAAGCCACCGGCGATGGCGAGTCGTCGGAGAGCTCGCCGCTCCTCTTGCTACGTGCCGAAGGTGACCGCGTGCGCTGCCTGTCCGCCGGCGCCGAGCCGCCGGAACTGCCGCACCTGGAAGGTCTTGACGAGCTTCGGGGCCGTTGCCACCCGGTCGCCTGGTCGTTTATTCCCAAGCCGGAAGCGGCACGGGACATTGACGGGGATAAGGCGGATGAGCAAAAAAACTCATTCGGGTTCAAATGGTTCATTCCCGAACTCATGCGCCACCGCAAGGTGTGGCGGGACATTCTGGGGGCCTCGCTGGCCCTGCAGCTCGTCGGCCTGGTCACCCCCCTGTTCACCCAGGTGGTGATTGACAAAGTCGTGGTTCACCAGACCCAGAGCACCCTGGTGGCGGTCGGGGCTGGACTGGCCTTTGCCCTCATCTTCTCGGCGGTATTCGGCTGGATCCGCCAATACCTGGTGCTTCATACCGGCAATCGTATCGACGGCGTCCTGGGCAGCCGGGTGTTCAGCCATGTGCTGCGCCTGCCGCTGCCGTACTTCGCCCATCGCCCGACCGGCACCCTGGTCGCCCGCCTGCATGGCGTGGAAACCATCCGGGAATTCCTGTCGGGAGCTGCCGTCACCCTGGTGCTGGACCTGCCGTTCATGACCGTGCTCCTGGCCGTGATGTTCTGGTACAGCTGGCAGTTGTCGCTCATTGCGCTGGCGCTGCTGGGTTTGTTGACGTTGCTCTCCGTCGGGGTGACTCCGATCTTTCGCGAGAAGCTGAATCGGCAGTTCCAGTTTGGTGCCCGCAATCAAGCCTTCGTCACCGAATACCTGGCGGGAATGGAGACGGTCAAATCGCTCCAGCTTGAGTCCCAATTGGAGCGGCGCTACGGAGGTTACCTCTCCAGCTATCTTGCGGCCGGTTTCGATACGAAGCAGATCGCCAACACCTACAACACTATCGCGAACACGTTAGACCAGATCCAGAGTTTGGCTGTGCTGGTTGTCGGCGCCTTGCTGGTCATGAATAACGATGGCTTCACCATCGGCATGCTGGTTGCCTTCCAGATGTTTGCCGGGCGATTGTCCCAGCCCGTGTTGCGCTTGGTTGGCCTGTACCAGGAATTCCAGCAGGCCAACTTGGCCGTTACTCGCCTGGGTGACCTGATGGATGCGCCGGTCGAGCCCTATGCCCTTCAGCCCAGCCGTAGTAAGGGCCAAGAGGGAAGGATTGAAATGCAGGGCATTTCTTTCCGGTACAGCGAGAATCATCCTTGGCTCTATCGTGATTTGAACTTGGTTTTCCGCCCCGGGAAAACGACCCTTATTGCCGGCCCCTCAGGATGTGGCAAGAGTACGCTGGCCAAGCTGCTATTGGGTTTTTACCGACCGCAAGATGGTCGAATCCTTCTGGATGGCTTGGATATCCGGACCTTTTCTGCAAATGAGCTGCGCCAAGTCTTTGGGGTGGTCCCTCAGGAAACCGTGCTTTTTGCCGGCACGGTCTACGAAAACCTGCAAATGGCCAACCCTCATGCTGGCTTTTCAGAAATTGTAACGGCATGCAGATTGGCCGAAATTAACGACACACTCGAAGCTCTACCGAATGGTTATCAAACTGAGTTAGGAGAGCACGGAGTCGGGCTTTCAGGTGGCCAGAAACAGCGAATTGCCATCGCTCGCGCTTTGTTAAAACGTCCTCGAATTCTAATTTTTGACGAGGCGACGGCAAACCTTGATGCAGCAACGGCCGAGCACTTTGCAAAGACCATTAATCAGCTTAGGGCAAACGTAACGATCTTATTCGTGGCACATCAGGTCCCGAAATGCCTACACGTTGATCAAGTCTTTGATTTGGGGGCGTATGTACATGTAGCCGAAAACGGAGGGGCTGACGGCACGCAAGCGACCAGAGATATCGCTACAAGCAGTAATGATCAAGAAATAGCGTCCTAGAGGGTTGCTTTGCCTCTGTAAGAAGTATTAGGAACGCTTTTGTTGCTAGAAATAATTATTGGAAGATTTCCATGCTTGGTAAGGTATTAATAATTTCAGCCTGTTTGCTCAAAACAGTCAGCGTTGCTTATGCGGCGGACTCACAACCCGATATTGACGTGTCAAAGCAGGCCGCTAAGGCATCGTCCGGGGATGCAAAAGCTGCGTTATGGCTTGCTCATTTCTACGAAAAATCAGGAAATAAAGCTGAATCAAAAAAATGGCTTAATCTTGCCGCCAAGCTCGGAAATAAGGCCGCAATCGTCGAGATTGGATATGGCGAACCTTATATTGCAACCACAATGGTTACTTGTGGTGCGGTTGATTTAAATATAACTACCTCATGTTCAGGAATTGATGAAGACAACGCTCTGCCTGCATGCTATATACAGCGCTTCGCTATTCGCCGAAAGAACACGCGACGAGAGCTGTTCTTGTTTAATCAAGAGTACAAATCTGATTTAACAGTCGCTAATCAAGGAGTGTGCGTCTTTGACGGGAGGCGGTATTGGCTGGTCATTGAATCAACGAACTTTGGTACTGGAATGAACTGCGTCGATTGTGAGCGGAGTGACTATATCGATGATTCTGGTAATTATGTTGGCTCTACTAAGGGCCGTAGAGGGGCACAGATCGTAGTCGGTTACAAGCTAATTGGCCAAAAGCTTGGAAATTTCCTAAGCGGTGTTCAACGAAATCCCGTGCATTCAGAAGTATTTGAAATTAAAACTTATCCGACTATTCAATAAGAATCAATATATCTGGAGATATCGATATGCCTAACCATTACAACGACCCCGGTTCGATGCTTGGAAATTCCAGAAATGGATCTGATGCGAGTCAGTCCGTTAAGGATTCAGTGAAGCAAGAAATTATTCAGCAGGGACAGGAGGCTGGGTTAAGTACACAGGATATTCAGAATTTATTGGCTATTGCCGAGATCGAGTCTGGTTTTAATCCGGACGCTGCAAATCCAAGACCAAACAGTTCAGCATCTGGCGTCTTTGGTATAAACGATCCTACAGCAAAAGATGCACACGAACGACTAGATGGCTCCAATCTTATCGGCGGTTATCGCATGATCCTGCCGTATGATAGATTTGACCCGATATCAAATATCGAAACAGGTATCGGCATTTACCTGGAAAAGAAGCGGCGTGCAGGTGGTACAGACGATCCTGAGCAGATTTATAAAAAATATAATCCCAAAGCAACGGAAGAAGAACTGCAAAAAATCAAAGACCGAAGCGAGGCGTACGGTAAGGAGGTACCCCCACCTGGTGGATCGGGAGGTGGCTCTGGTACGGGTGGCGGTACACGGGTGGCGGTACGGGTGGCGGTACGGGTGGCGGTACGGGTGGCGGTACGGGTGGCGGTACGGGTGGCGGTACGGGTGGCGGTACGGGTGGCGGTACGAGCGGCGGTACGAGCGGCGGTGCGGGCGGCACGGGTGGTGGAACTGGAGCTGCGGGTGGTACGGGCAGCGGCGGCGCTGCTGCGGGAGCTGCGGGGACAACACCTCCCCGTCGCGATCCACTAGTCCTTGATCTAGATGGGGATGGTGTAGAAACCACAAGTACCAGAGATGGTACCGTTGTGTTGTTTGATCATGACGCAGACGGTGTAAAGACCGGCACAGGCTGGATTCGGCCGGATGACGGTTGGCTTGTGCTCGACCGAGATGGTAACAACAGCATTGATTCAGGCCGTGAGCTATTTGGTGTGGACACCTTGAAGCAAGACGGTAGCCTTGCCAGGGATGGGTTCGATGCGCTTAAAGACTTTGACGCCAACAACGATGGAATTATCAATTCTGCGGACGAAATCTTTAGCAATTTGCAGATATGGCGTGATTTTAACCTAGATGGCATAAGCCAAGATGGCGAACTATCGTCGCTTCAAGATAACGGCATTATCTCTATTGGTGTAAACGCCACTCCGGTACGCACAGACTTGGGAAATGGAAACCTGCAGACAGCTGCTGGCTCATTCGTACGCTCTAATGGAACCACTGGTGTCACCGGAGAAACGACATCGTCCGCCGCAAACCTGGATCTTCTCGTAGACACATTCCATAGAGAATTTACGGACACGATCCCTCTAAATGACTTGGCTAAGGACCTGCCAAATCTCCGTGGTTCTGGTCAGGTGCGAGACCTGAGTGAGGCCATCAGCCTTTCCGCTGATCTCGGCAATTGGGTAAGAGAGTATTGCCTACAAGGGACACGTGAGGGACAAATCGGTTTGCTGGACGGATTTATTGAGCGTTGGGCAAATACCTCGGACATGAAGTCGCTTAAACAGCAAGCCGATGCTTTAGCTGACGATGACGTGAGGCTGACATATAACCTTAGCGGTCTCACTGCTGGTACACCTCAGTACGACATCTTCCTGCGTAAGCTTGGTATTGTGGAACGCTTTATGGGCTTCACGTACGGAGGGCGAAATGGACAGGCTCGTTTCACGTCCTTGGACGCAAACTCGGGAAGTGTCACTGTCAGTCTGGCGAGTGAGCAGATCGCTAGTATTTCGCTGGCGTACGACAGATTCAAGACGGATATCTATGAATCGCTCTTCTTGAATACAAGATATGCCGATTTTCTAAGCGAGCATATTCTTGAGGTATCCCCGGGAGTGTACGATTTTAATGATCTCGAAGCTTATTTCGATGATGCCCTAGTTAGCAACCCGAAAGAGGCTGTTGTTTCACTCGTCGAGTTAATCAGCGCATGGGGTGAGAAGAACGCCTTAACCCAAGGCTGGGATGCCATCGATTATCTTTCGAGAAAACTCAATTCTCTTGATGATACTGACCCGCTTTACGAAGAGTTGAGCAGCTGGACCGTTCGCATCGCGGCCCCATCCGAACATACGCTCTATGGGACATCTCGCCCCGATCTCCTGGTGGGTACCAATGGGGACGACTATTTGAACGGTCGCGGCGGCGATGACGTGGTGTTGGGCAAGGCCGGCAACGATACGCTATACGGCGATACCGGCAATGACCGGTTGTATGGGGGGGATGGAGACGACAGGCTAAACGGCGGTACAGGCAACGATCTCCTTGATGGCGGCGCCGGCAACGATACCTATGTGTTCAACATGGGTGATGGCATGGACACCATTGTCGACGCGATCGACCAGACGGGGACTGATAATATCGTTTTCGGCCCGGGGGTCTTCGCAGGCGACCTCGACATCTATATCGATGGCAACGACCTGGTTTTCGCCCACAGTAACGGCAAGGACCGCCTTTCCATTTCCAACTGGGCTGCCAGTTCTCCGGATTCCCGCATAACGAGCGTCCATTTTGATGATGGCCGCACCTTGGATCTATCCACCCTGATTGCCGGCACGAGCGGAAGCGATACCCTGACCGGCACGGATCAAAATGACCTCCTTTCCGGTGGAGCCGGCGACGACGCCCTCTATGGCGGCGCTGGCGACGACCTGTTGATCGGAGGAACGGGAACGGATGTCTTGGCCGGCGGCACGGGCAACGACACGTATTTCGTCAGTGGCGACCAGGATGTCATCATCGAGAACCCCGATGAAGGCATCGATACTGTCGAAGCCCGCGTCAATTACGCTCTCCCGGACAACGTCGAGAACCTTACGTTAGGCGGTACGGGCGCGATCAGCGGCACCGGTAACCAGCTCGACAACGTGATCCAGGGCAACGGGGCGGCCAACGCCCTCTACGGCCTTGCCGGCAACGATATTCTGAACGGTGGT
Organism: Rhodocyclaceae bacterium; assembly: GCA_018261935.1. Taxonomy (GTDB): domain Bacteria; phylum Pseudomonadota; class Gammaproteobacteria; order Burkholderiales; family Rhodocyclaceae; genus JAGTRP01. Next base: position 41,102 of record JAGTRP010000030.1, on the reverse strand, counting down.
GGCGGCAACGATTTCCTCGATGGCGGCAGTGGCGACGACGCCATGGCGGGCGGAACCGGGGACGATGCCTATGTGGTGGACAGCCTGGCGGACACGGTGACCGAGCTCGCCGGCCAAGGAAAGGACACCGTCTATACGGACTTGAGCTACACCCTCGGCGCCAACCTCGAAAACCTGGTCCTTACGGGTACTGAAGCCTTGAGTGGCACCGGCAACGAACTCGACAATACCCTCACCGGCAATGCCGCCGACAACACCCTTCGGGGGCTGGATGGCAACGACATCCTGGATGGCGGGGACGGCGCCGACACGATGCTGGGCGGTACCGGGAACGATACCTATATCCTGGGTAATGCAGGCGACCAGGTGATCGAGCAGGCCGGCGAAGGCATCGATACGGTGAAGTCCTCGATCACCTACACCCTGACGGCTAACACCGAGAACCTCACCCTGACCGGCACTGCCAACCTGGATGGCACCGGCAACGAGCTGGACAACGTCCTGACCGGCAACAGCGGCAGCAACACCCTGGTCGGCCTTTCCGGAAACGACACCCTGGACGGCGGGGAGGGGGCCGACACCCTGATCGGTGGCACCGGCAACGACATCTACGTTGTGGACAGCACCGCGGATGCCGTGGTCGAAAATGCGGGCGAGGGCATCGATACCGTGCGCTCTGCCATCACCTACACGCTGGGTGGGAACGTCGAGAATCTCGTCCTCACGGGCGGGGCCATCAACGGCACCGGCAATGAGCTCGACAACGTGCTCACCGGCAGCAGCGGCGCGAATGTCCTGGATGGCGGTGCCGGGGCAGACACCATGGCAGGCGGTTATGGCAACGACACCTATATCCTTGACGACGCCCGCGATACCGTGACCGAGCAGGCGTACCAGGGGACCGATACGGTCGTGGCCCCCTTCGACTACACCCTCGGGGCCAATGTCGAGAATCTGGTCATGACCGGCACCGCGCTCACCGGCACCGGCAACGCTCTGGACAACGTGATCCTCGGCAACGATGGGAACAATACCCTGACCGGCCTCGCCGGCAACGATACGCTGGACGGCGGCGCCGGGGCGGATCTTCTGGTCGGCGGCAGCGGGGACGACACCTATGTGGTGGATACCCTTGCGGATACCATCGTCGAGCTGGCCGGGGAAGGCGTGGATACCGTGCAGGCGGGCCTCACCTGGACTCTGGGGGCCAACCTCGACAACCTCACCCTCACCGGCATCCAGGCTATCGACGGCACCGGCAATGAATTGGCCAACGTGCTGACCGGCAACAGCGCCGCCAACACGTTGACGAGCCTGGCTGGGGACGACACCCTGGACGGCGGGATGGGGGCCGACACCCTGGCGGGCGGCACCGGCAACGATACCTATGTCGTTGACGATGCCGGAGACCAGGTGATCGAAGCCGCCGATGAGGGCACCGACACGGTGAAGTCCTCGGTGACCTACGCCTTGGCCGATAACGTCGAGAACCTCACCCTCACCGGCACCGCGGCCATCAACGGTACCGGGAACGCGCTCGACAACACCATTCTCGGCAACGCTGCCGCCAATGTCCTGACCGGTGGTGCCGGCAACGACGTGTTGAACGGCGGGGCCGGGGCGGACACCCTGGTCGGTGGTACGGGCAATGACGTCTACGTGGTCGACAACACCGGGGATGTTGTGGTCGAGCTGGCGGACGAGGGAAGCGATATCGTGCAGTCGAGCGCTTCCTACACCCTCTCGGACAACATCGAGCAACTGGTCCTGACTGGCACTGGGGCCATCAATGGCACCGGCAATGCGCTGGACAACGCCCTTACCGGCAACAGCGCCAATAACCGCCTGGACGGCGGAGCCGGGGCCGATACGATGGCCGGGGGAAGCGGGGACGATACCTACGTCGTGGACAACGCCGGCGATTTGGTGACCGAAGCGGCGGGAGCCGGCACGGACAGCGTCGAGGCTTCCGTGAGCTATACCCTCACCGACAACGTCGAGAACCTGACCCTCACCGGGACGGGCAACCTTGCCGGGACCGGCAATGACCTCGACAACCGGTTGACCGGCAATGGCGGCGACAATGCCCTCTACGGCCTGGCGGGCAAGGATATCCTGAAGGGCGGTGCCGGCAACGACCTGCTGGACGGCGGTACCGGCGCGGATTACATGGCCGGCGGCACCGGTGACGATACCTATGTCATCGACGATGCCGGCGACAAGGTTGTAGAGCTGACGGCCGAGGGCAATGATACGGCCCGTGCCGGCATCACTTACACCTTGACCGCCAATGTCGAGAACCTGGTTTTGACCGGCAGTGCCGACCTCAACGCCACCGGCAACGAACTGGCCAATACGCTCACCGGCAATGCCGGCGCCAACGTGCTGGACGGCAAGGCAGGGGCCGACACCATGGCGGGCGGCATGGGGAACGACACCTACCTCGTAGACAATGTGGGCGACATCATCGTCGAAGCGGCTGGCGAGGGTACCGACACGGTGGTTTCCAGCGTTTCCTACGCCCTGTCCGACAACGTCGAGAACCTGGTACTCGCCGGTCCGGCCACGGCGACCGGCGTGGCGGCGGACCTGAACGCCACCGGCAATGCCCTCGACAACGCGATTACGGGCAACAGCGGCAGCAACGTGCTGGACGGCGGCGCGGGGGCAGACACCCTGGCCGGTGGGGCAGGGGATGACACCTACCGGGTGGATAACACGGCCGATGTCGTCGCCGAGAATGCCGGCGAGGGCACCGACAGCGTCTCCGCCTCGGTCACCTACACGCTTTCCGCCAATGTCGAAAACCTGACCCTCACTGGCAGCGGCGACATCGATGGCACCGGCAACGCGCTGGACAACGTCATCACCGCCAACAGCGGCCATAACACCCTGGCCGGCCAGGCGGGGAACGACACCTACGTCATCGATAGCAGCGCCGACGTGGTGGTGGAAAGCGCCGGCGAGGGGAACGACACGGTCGTCTCCTCGGCAACCTACACCCTATCGGACAACGTCGAGAACCTGACCTTGACCGGCACCGCCAACCTGGACGGCACCGGCAACGCCTTGGCCAACACCCTCACCGGCAACGACGGCGACAACATCCTCGACGGCGGCGCCGGCGCCGATGCCATGGCCGGTGGCCTGGGCAACGACACCTATATTGTCGACAACACGGGCGACACCGTGGTGGAGGCGGCCAATGGCGGCACGGATACGGTGCTGTCCTCGGTGACCTACACCCTCTCGGCCAACGCCGAGAATATGACCCTGACCGGCAGCGCCGACATCGACGCCACCGGCAACGCCCTGGACAACGTCCTGACCGGCAACACGGGCAACAACCGGCTCTACGGCCTGGCGGGCAACGACACCCTGACCGGGGACCTGGGCAACGACCGGCTGGATGGCGGCACCGGGGCCGACACCATGGCTGGCAACGGCGGCGACGATACCTACGTCGTGGACAATGCCGGCGATGGCGTGGCGGAACAGGCCGGGGAGGGCAACGACACCGTCGAGTCTTCCATCTCCTATACCCTGGGGGACAACGTCGAGAATCTCATCCTCACCGGCACGGCCAACCTCAACGGCACCGGCAATGCCCTCGACAACGCCATCACAGGCAACAGCGGCAGCAATGTGCTGGACGGCGGGGCAGGGGTCGATACCCTGACCGGTGGCGCCGGCAACGACACCTACATCGTGGACCAGACGGCCGACGGGGTGGTCGAAGGGCTGAACGCCGGCACCGACACGGTGCTCTCCAGCGCCACCTACACCCTCTCGGCCAACGTCGAGAACCTGACCCTCACTGGTAGCGGCGACATCGACGGCACCGGCAATGCGCTCGCCAACGTGATCACCGCCAACAGCGGCCACAACGTGCTCGCAGGCGGGGCAGGCAACGACACCTATGTCGTGGACAGCACCGACGACGTGGTGGTGGAAAACGCCAACGAGGGCACCGACCTCGTTCAGTCGTCCGCTACCTATACCCTCTCGGCCAACGTCGAGAACCTGACCCTCACCGGCAGCGCCAACATAGACGGCACCGGCAACGCCCTCGCCAACACCATCACCGGGAACACGGGCAACAACGTGATCGACGGCGGGGCAGGGGCCGACATCATGGCGGGCGGGGCCGGCAACGACACCTACATCGTCGACAACGCGGGCGATGTCGTGACCGAAGGGGCCAATGCGGGCTCCGATCTGGTCTACTCGTCGGTGAGCTACACCCTGACTCCCAATGTCGAGAACCTGACCCTGACCGGGACCGGCAACATCAACGGCACCGGCAACAACCTCAACAACGTCATCCTCGGCAACGTCGGCGACAACCGCCTGGACGGCAGCACCGGGGCGGACAGCATGGCGGGGGGGCTGGGCAACGACACCTACATCGTGGACAACACGGGCGATGTCGTGACCGAAGCGGCGGGCGAGGGCACCGACCAGGTGCAGTCGAGCGTCACCTACACCCTGTCGGCCAATGTGGAGAACCTGACCCTGACCGGCAGCGCCAACATCAACGGCACTGGCAACGAGCTGGACAACGTGATCGTGGGCAACGCGGGGAGCAACGCCCTGTACGGCCTGGCGGGGAACGACACCCTGACCGGGGCTGCGGGCAACGACACCCTGGACGGCGGCACGGGGATGGATGCCATGGCGGGCGGCGACGGGGTGACCGAGGCCCTCAACGAAGGCACCGACCTGGTGCAGTCCTCGATCACCTACACCCTCACGTCCAACGTCGAGAACCTGACCCTGACCGGGGCGGCAGCCATCGACGGCACCGGCAACACCCTGGCCAACGTCATCACCGGCAACGCCGGGGACAACGTCATCTCGGCCCTGGCCGGCAACGACACCGTCAGCGCCGGAGCAGGGAACGACACCGTGTCCGGCGGGGACGGCGACGATTCGCTTGCCGGGGATGCCGGCAACGATACCCTCCAGGGCGACGCCGGCAACGACACCGTGAACGGCGGGCTGGACGCCGACACCATGTTGGGCGGCACCGGCAACGACACCTACGTGGTGGACAACGTCGGCGACCTGGTGGTCGAGAATGTGAACGAGGGCACCGACCTCGTGCAGTCCTCCATCACCTATACGCTCACCGACAACGTCGAGAACCTGACCCTGACCGGCACCGCCAACATCAACGGCACCGGCAACGTCCTCGACAACATCATCCTGGGCAACAGCGGCGCCAACACCCTGGTCGGCCTGGAAGGCAACGACCGGCTGGACGGCGGGGCCGGGGCCGATACCCTGGTGGGGGGCACCGGCAACGACACCTACATCGTGGACAACACGGGGGATGTGGTGACCGAGGCGGCGGGGGAGGGCACCGACCAGGTGCAGTCGAGCGTCACCTACACCCTGTCGGCCAATGTGGAGAACCTGACCCTGACCGGCAGCGCCAACATCAACGGCACCGGCACCTGACCGGGGCTGCGGGCAACGACACCCTGGACGGCGGCAGCGGGGCGGACACCCTGGCGGGCAATGCCGGCAACGACACCTACGTGGTGGATGATGCGGGCGACCTGGTGACCGAGGCCCTCAACGAAGGCACCGACCTGGTGCAGTCCTCGATCACCTACACCCTGACTTCCAACGTCGAGAACCTGACCCTGACCGGGACGGCAGCCATCGACGGCACCGGCAATACCCTGGCCAACGTCATCACCGGCAATGCCGGGGACAACGTGCTGGACGGCGGCGCCGGGGCCGACACCCTGGTGGGGGGTGCCGGCAACGACACCTACCGGGTCGACAACACCTCGGACGTGATTACCGAGGCTGCCGGGGGCGGCACCGACAGCGTCTTCGCTTCGGCCACCTACACCCTGTCGGCCAACGTCGAGAACCTGACCCTCACCGGCACCGCCAACATCAACGGCACCGGCAATGCGCTGGATAACGTCATCCTCGGCAACAGCGGCGCCAACACCCTGAACGGCGATGCCGGCAACGACACCCTGGACGGCGGCGCGGGAGCGGATGCCATGAACGGCGGGATCGGCGACGATACCTACATCGTCGACAATGCCGGCGACCTCATCACCGAGGCGCTCAATGCCGGGACGGATACGGTACGCTCGGGCATCAGCTACACCCTGACCGCCAACGTCGAGAACCTCGTCCTGACGGGCGCCGGCAACCTCAACGGCACGGGCAACGCCCTGAACAACGCCATCACCGGCACCGGCGGCAATAACACCCTGGACGGCGGTGCGGGGGTCGATACCATGATCGGCGGCGCCGGCGACGACACCTACGTGGTGGACAACACGGGCGATGGGGTGGCCGAACTGGCGAACGAAGGTACCGATACGGTCCTCGCTTCGGCGAGCTACACCTTGTCGGCCAATATCGAGAACCTGACGCTGACCGGCACCGCCAGCATCAACGGTACCGGCAACGAACTCGACAACGTGCTCGTCGGCAACAGCGGCAACAATGTCCTCTCGGGCCTGGCGGGCAACGATACCCTGACCGGGAACGCCGGTAATGACACCCTGGACGGCGGCACCGGGGCCGATGCGATGGCTGGCGGGGCCGGGAACGACACTTATGTTGTTGATTCGGCGGACGACCTGGTCGTGGAGTTGGCAGGCGAGGGGACGGACACGGTCCAGGCCTCGTTCGCCTACACCCTCGGCGCCAACCTCGAAAACCTGACGCTGACTGGCGCTGATGTCCTTGCCGGCACCGGCAACGAGGCCGCCAACGTCCTCGTCGGCAATGCCGGGGACAATGCCCTCTACGGCGTGGCCGGGAACGACACCCTCGTCGGCAACGCCGGCAACGATACCCTGGACGGCGGCACCGGTGCCGACGCCATGGCGGGCGGCACCGGGGATGACCTCTACCTGGTGGACAACGCGGGCGATGCCATCACCGAACTGGCCGGTGAAGGCAACGACACCGTGGAATCCTCCGTCAGCTACACGCTTTCCGCCAACGTCGAGAACCTGGTGCTGACCGGCGCCGGCAACCTCGATGGCACCGGCAACGCCCTGGACAACGCCATCACCGGCACCACCGGCAACAACGTGCTGGACGGCGGCAGCGGCGCCGATACGCTGGCGGGGGGCGCGGGTGACGACACCTACGTGGTGGACAACAGCGCCGACGTGGTGGTGGAGAATGCCAGCGAGGGCAACGATACGGTGCTTGCCTCGGCGACCTACACCCTGTCGGACAACGTCGAGAACCTGACCCTGACTGGCAGCGGCGACATCAATGCTACCGGCAACGCCCTCGACAACGTGCTGACAGGCAATGCCGGCATCAACATGCTGGCGGGCGGCGCCGGGAACGACACCTACGTCGTGAACAACAGCGCCGATGGCGTGGTTGAGAACGCCGGGGAGGGCATCGACACCGTGCGCGCCTCGGCCAGCTACACCCTCTCCGCCAACGTCGAGAACCTGGTCCTTACCGGCAGCGGTAACCTCAGCGGCACCGGCAACGACCTCGACAACTCGATCACCGGCACCAGTGGCGACAACGTGCTGGACGGCGGGGCCGGTGCCGACACCCTGGTGGGCGGGCTCGGCAACGACACCTACGTGGTCGACCATGCCGGCGACCAGGTGGTTGAGAACCCGGGCGAAGGCACCGATACGGTCATGGCGTCGGTGAGCTATACCCTGGGTGATGCCCTGGAAAACCTGACCCTGACTGGTAACGCAGCCATTTCCGGCACCGGCAACGCCCAGGCGAACCTGCTCACCGGTAGCGATGCCGACAACGTCCTTGCCGGCCTGGCCGGTAACGACACCCTCGTCGGCAACGCCGGCAACGACCTGCTGGATGGCGGCGAAGGCGCCGACCAGATGGCGGGCGGCAGCGGCGACGATACCTACGTGGTGGACCAGGCCGGGGATCAGGTGGTGGAACTGGTCGGCGAAGGCAGCGATACCGTCCAGTCGTCGATCACCTACACCCTCGGATCGACCGTGGAAAATCTGGAGCTTACCGGCAGCGCCGATCTTTCGGGCACGGGTAATGCCCTGGACAACCGGCTCGTCGGCAACGCCGGCAACAACGTGCTGACCGGGGGCGACGGCAACGACACGCTGGCGGGCGGTGCCGGCAGCGACCGCCTCTTCGGCGGCGCCGGCGATGACCGCTATGTCTTCCAGGCGGGCGATGGCTCCGACCGCATCCTCGACAACCAAGGCGCCGATACCCTCTTCGTCGGTGGCGGCCTCACGGAAGCCAACCTGGAAGCCGAGCGTATCGGCGACGACATCGCCATCCATATCCTGGGTACGAACGACTTCATCACCCTGGACAACTGGTACAACCAGCTGGAAGGCGTCAAGCGCATCGAGTTCGGCGACGGCAGCAGCCTTGACCGCACCGGCATCGACGAACTCAGGAACCGGCCGCCGGTGGCCAATGCGGACCTCATCACGGCCCAGGAGGATGGCGGCGCCGTCACCGTTCCGACGAGCTTCCTGCTGGCCAACGACACCGACCCGAACCCGGGCGACGTGCTATCGGTGGTCGCCGTCGGCACCTCCCAGGTCGGTGCCGCGGTCTCCCTGGCCGACGGCCAGGTCACCTACGACATCGGCAACGCCTTCCAGGAACTTGCCGAAGGGGAAGTCCTGAAGGACAGCTTCACCTACACCATCACCGACAGCAAGGGCGCACCTGCCTCCAGCCTGGTGGAAGTGAGCATCGTCGGGGTCAATGACGCCCCGGTATTGTCGTCCGACGCCGGGGCGACGGTGGAGGACAGCGCCGGGCTGTTGACCGGTAACGTGCTCGCCAACGACTACGACGTGGATCACGGCACCGTGCTCGCCGTGGCGGCGCCGGGGGATTACGAAGGCTTCTTCGGCACCCTGTCCCTCGCAGCCGACGGCAGCTATGCCTACCAGCTGAACAACGCCTGGAGCAGCGTCCAGTCCCTCGCCGAGGGCCAGGTCGCCACCGAGCATTTCGACTACGCGGTCACCGACGGCATCGCCTCGGTCGCCGCCGCCCTCGATTTCACGGTGACGGGCGTCAACGATGCGCCAGTGGTGGCTGGCGACAGCGGCCAAGTGACCGAGGATGGCATTCTGGAGGCCAGCGGCAACGTGCTCGCCAACGATACGGATGTCGATGCCGGGACGGTGCTTGCCGTGGCCGCACCGGGCGAATACGCCGGCAGCTACGGCAGCCTGTCCGTTGCCGCCGACGGCAGCTACACCTATCGCCTCGACAACGGCAGCCTGGCCGTCCAATCCCTGGCCCAGGGCACGACGGTGGTGGATCGCTTCGAGTACGCCGCGACCGACGGCCTCGTTGCGGTGAACTCCGCCCTGGCGATCGCCGTGGGCGGGGTAAACGATGCGCCGGTGACCGAAGCCGACAGCGCCTATGCCACCGAGGACCTGCAGCCTGCCGTCACCGGCAATGTGCTGGCCAACGACCACGACGTCGATGCCGGCACCGTCCTCCAGGTCGAGGCGCCAGGGAGCTACGCGGGCGATTACGGCAGCCTGTCCCTGGCCGCCGACGGCAGCTACGCCTATGCGCTGGACAACGCCTCCCTCAAGGTCCAATCCCTGGGGCGGACGGCTCAGCGGGTCGAGCACTTCGGCTATGTCGCCACCGACGGCCTGGTGGGGACGGCGGAAATGCTGGATGTCTTCCTGCAGGGCACCAACGATGCCCCCATCGTCGTGACCCCGCTGGCCGACCAGCAGGTCAATTTCCACAAGCCCTTCTTCTGGGCGCTACCGGCGGGCAGCTTCGCCGACATCGACGCCGGCGATACGCTGGACTATACGGCCACCCTGGCGGATGGTTCGGCCTTGCCCGACTGGCTGCACTTCGATGCCCAGAAGCTGACCTTCTCGGGCGTGGCGCCGAAGGCGGAAATGGATCTGGATGTCCGCGTCACCGCCACCGACCGGGTCGCAGCTACCGGCAGCACGGAAGGCAGCCTCTCGGTCTCCGATGTCTTCGTCCTGGAGGTAAGCCACGGCAACGAGGGTGTGGGTAACGGCGAGGATGCCGCGCCGTCGGGGCACGACGCCAACCAGAACGACGGACCGGGCACGGCGCCGGGGCAGCCGGGCCATAAGGGCGCCAAGGCGACCGGGGATGCTGCCCCGGCCGTTTCGGCGCCTGCCACGGCAACCCCGTCGGCCAGTCACGCCAGCGACAGCGGCACAACGAGCAAGGAGACGAAGGGCCGTACCGCCGCTACCCCGACGGCGACCGCCCGCTCGGGCAGCGACGATCTTTCCGCCTGGCTGGCGGTCATCGATCCGGTCGCACCGGCCGCTGCTTCGGCCGGCACGTCGTCCGCGCTGTCGCCGGCGGCCTCGTCGGCATCGTCGTCGAGCGTCACCTCGACCCTGCTGCAGTGGAGCCAGGTGGATACGGCGCTGGCCAAGCATCTGGCCAAGTCCGATGGCGCCAGCCTGGGCAGCCAGCCGCTCGCCCAGCCGGCGGCGGTCTCGCCGTACCTGGCCACGGCCAGTGATCCTTTGGCCGGCCTCTCTGGCAACTCCAACCTCGAGCGCCTGAAGGGGCTCAAGGAAGGGTTCAAGAAGGTGGCTTAATCGTGGCATCCCGCCGCCCTGGCCCCCCGGGGCGGCGGGAAAGGACTTGAAGCAATGGCAATCAAATTTCCCCGCTTGGCGCTGCCCGTGGCGCCGCCGCTGTCCCCGTCGGAATTCGACCCGACCCTCGCCCGGCTGGTGACTTCCCCGCCCAGGCCCTTGCCCAGGCTGGTGCTCAAGGTCGCCGTCTGCCTGCTGGCCGTCGCCCTGTTGTGGTCGGCCATCGGCAAGCTCGACATCGTGGCGGTCGCCCAGGGAAAGCTGGTGCCCCAGACCTACGTCAAGATCGTGCAGCCGACGGAAGCCGGCATCGTGCGGGACATCCTGGTGCGCGAAGGGGAGACGGTGCGAGCCGGGCAGGTGCTTATGCGCATGGATCCCACCCTGTCGGCCGCCGACCTGGAAACCCTGAGCACCGAGTACCACAGGAAGCGCCTGGCGCTACGGCGGATCGACGCGGAGCTGGAGAACCGTCCCTTCCGGCAGCAGCCCGGGGACGACCCGCGCCTCTTCGCCGAGGTGCTGGCTCAGAGCACCGCCAACCGCAATGCCCTGGCCGCAGCCATCGCCCAGGAGGAGGCGGGCTACGACCGTGCGCGCCAAGAAAAGGCCGGCGCCGAACAGACCCGCGACAAGCTCCAGCAGACCCTGCCGATGTACCGGGAGCAGGAAGCCGCTTTCAAGAAGCTCATGGCCGATGGTTTCTCGGGAAAGCTCATGGCCAACGACAAGGTTCGCGAGCGCATCGAGAAGGAGCAGGACCTCAAGACCCAGGAATTCGTCATTGCCCGGGAACAGGCCAACATGGCCCAGTCGGGGAAGCGCATCGCCCAGCTCAGGAGCGACAACATCCGCCAATTGCGGAACGAGCGGGCCGAAACCTCCGACCGGGTGGAAAAACTCGCCCAGGAACTCGCCAAACAGGACCATCGGCACGGATTCCTGGAACTCAAGGCGCCCCAGGACGGCCGGGTGAAGGACCTCGCCACCCATACGGCGGGGACGGTCGCCCAGCCGGGGACGATCTTGATGACCCTGGTGCCGAGCGATGAGACCTTGCAGGCTGAGGTATGGCTCTCCAACGAGGACGTGGGCTTCGTGCGGGAGGGGCAGCCCGCCAAGCTGAAGTTTGCCGCCTTCCAGTTCCAGAAGTACGGGATGCTGGCCGGCGAGGTCGAGCATGTGGCCGCCGACGCGGCTGAAAAATCCGAAAATCCGACCGATCCGAAAATTCCGCTTATGGCGTACCGCACCCAGGTGAGGCTGCAGCAGCAGTCGCTCTTGGCGGACGGCGTGCCTTACCGGCTGGCGCCGGGCATGCAGGTGAGTGCGGAGATCAAGCTCGGGGAGCGCACCATCCTCGAATATCTGCTATCCCCGGTCCAGAAGGCCTGGCATGAGGCGGGTCGGGAACGCTGATCCGGAGCGGCACCGCCCCGGGTGAGCATCCTCCGGGGAGGCCGGATCAGGCCTTCCCCAGGCTCAGCATCAGATCCGACTGGGCGTTGTGGGCCTTGGCCCGGTGTGCCGCCTTGCGCTGGTAGGCGCCCTGGCCGTTCATTTCCCAGGCCTGCTGGTTGTCGGCCAGGTAGAAGCGCAGCCCTTCGTTGATGACCCGCTTCTTGAGCTTGGGGTCGAGGACCGGAAAGGCCAGCTCGATGCGGCGGAAGAAATTGCGGTCCATCCAGTCGGCGCTGGAGAGGTAGACGTCCTCGCGGCCGCCGGCGTGGAAGTAGAAGACCCGGTGGTGCTCCAGGAAGCGGCCGATGATGGAGCGCACCCGGATATGGTCGGAGAGGCCCGGCACTCCGGGGCGCAGGCCGCAGATGCCGCGCACGATGAGGTCCACGGTGACGCCGGCCTGGGAGGCCTCGTAGAGGGCGTTGATGGTCTCCGGCTCCAGGAGGGAATTCATCTTGGCCACGATGCGGGCCCGCTTGCCGGCCCGGGCTATTTCGGTTTCGGCCCGGATGGCGGAAACCACATTGGCCTGGAGGGTGAAGGGAGCCTGCCACAGGTACTTGAGGGTCCGGGCCTTGCCGAGGCCGGTGAGCTGCTTGAAGACTTCGCTGACGTCGTTGGTGACGTCCTCGTTGTAAGTCAGGAGCCCGAAGTCGGTATACATGCGGGCGGTGCGCGGATGGTAGTTGCCGGTGCCCAGGTGGGCGTAGCGCTTCAACTGGCCGTCCTCCCGGCGGACGATGAGGAGGGCCTTGGCATGCACCTTGTAGCCCACCACCCCGTACACCACGTGGGCGCCCACCTCTTCCAGCTTGGTGGCCCAGCCGATGTTGGCCTCCTCGTCGAAGCGCGCCATCAGTTCCACCACCACCGTCACTTCCTTGCCGTTCTGGGCGGCGCGGATCAGGGACTGCATGAGGACCGAATCGGTGCCGGTGCGGTAGACCGTCATCTTGATGGCCACCACCTGGGGATCGGTGGCCGCCTGCTGCAGCAGGTCGATGACCGGAGTGAAGGACTGGTAGGGGTGATGCAGCAGCACATCGCCCTGGCGGATGACGTCGAAGATATTGGTGCCCTTGGCGATGTTCTTGGGCAGGCCGGGGTAGAAGGGGAGGTACTTGAGATCCGGCCGGTCCACCCAGTCGGGGACCTGCATCATGCGCACCAGGTTGACGGGGCCGTGGTTCCGATAGAGGTCGGCGTCGGAAAGGTTGAACTGGGAAAGCAGGAAACTGGTCATGGAGGCCGAGCAGTTGTCGGCCACCTCCAGGCGCACCGCATCGCCGAAGTGGCGCTGGGGCAGCTCGCCCTGGAGCTTGGTGCGCAGGTTGGTGACTTCCTCCTCGTCCACGAAGAGATCGGAATTGCGGGTCACCCGGAACTGGTAGCAGCCCAGCACGTGCATGCCCGAGAACAGATCGCCAACGAACTCGTGCAGGATGGATGAGAGGAAGACGAAGCCGTATTCGCACCCGGCCAGCTCCTGGGGCAGGCGGATGATGCGGGGCAGGACCCGGGGGGCCTGGACGATAGCGGCGCGGGAACTGCGGCCGAAGGCGTCCTTGCCTTCCAGCTCGACGGCGAAATTGAGGCTCTTGTTGAGCACCCGGGGGAAGGGATGGGAGGGATCGAGGCCGATGGGGGTGAGGACCGGCATCATTTCCCGCTGGAAATATTCCCGGATCCAGCTGCGCTGGGCGTCGTCCCAATCGATCCGGCGCAGGAAGCGGATGCCCTGCTCGGCCAGGCGCGGCAACACCACCTCGTTGAATTGCTGGTACTGCTCCGCCACCAGGGCATGGGCTTCCTGGCTCACCAGGCGGAAGGCCTCCTGGGCGGTCTTGCCGTCGGTGGTCACCACCGGAGAGTTGCCCCGGATCTGCTCCTTGAGGCCGGCGACCCGGATTTCGAAAAACTCGTCCAGGTTGCTGGAGACGATGCACAGGAAGCGCAGGCGCTCCAGCAGGGGAACCCGGTCATCCTCGGCCTGGGCCAGGACCCGGCGATTGAAGGCCAGGAATCCGAGTTCGCGGTTGATGTAGTTTTCGGCCGGAAAGCGATGGGTATTGTGGATACGGAGCATGGCAGCGGCAGTGGGTCGGAATTTCTGCAGTATATGCCCTAATTGCATAGACAGTAATCGCGGGCGAATTGCTCACGGGGCATGGGGTGGCAGGGTGGTAGAATCGAAAACTGTCCGCATTCCGGCCCTTTCCGATGATTTACGAAACAGTCGCCGCCGTCGACCTCGGTTCCAACAGCTTTCGCCTGCAGGTGGGGCGGGTGGTCGATGATCAGATCTATCCCCTGGATTCCCTCAAGGAGCCGGTGCGCCTGGCTTCCGGCCTGACCCCGGACAAGCTGCTGGATACAGCGGCCCAGGACCGGGCCCTGGAGGCCCTGCGCCGCTTCGGCGAGCGCCTCGGCGGGCTCGATGCCGGAGCGGTGCGGGCGGTCGCCACCAATGCCCTGCGGGTGGCGAAGAATGCCGTCGAATTCCTGCCCCGGGCCGAGGCCGCCCTGGGCTTTCCCATCGAAATCATCGCCGGCCGCGAGGAAGCACGCCTCATCTATATCGGCGCCTCCCATTCCCTGCCCACCGCCAGCCACAAGCGCCTGGTGGTGGATATCGGCGGCGGCTCCACCGAATTCATCATCGGCAAGCGCCACCAGCCCCAGCTCATGGAATCCCTCTACATGGGCTGCGTCAGCTACACCCTGCGCTTTTTCCCGGACCGCAGGATCGACAAGCGCCGCCTGCGGGAAGCCCAGGTGGCGGCGGCCAAGGAAATCGAGCTCATCGCCCACGAGTACCAGAGCCTGGGCTGGAAGGAGGCGGTGGGATCCTCCGGCAGCGCCCGGGCCATCGCCGACGTGCTGGAATTGAACGGCTTCAATCCCGGCGGCGAGCCCGGCATTACCCGGGAGGGCCTGGAGCGGCTCTGCTCCATGCTCGTCAAGGCCGGCTCGGCGGAAGCCCTCG
Source organism: Rhodocyclaceae bacterium (assembly GCA_018261935.1). Classification (GTDB taxonomy): domain Bacteria; phylum Pseudomonadota; class Gammaproteobacteria; order Burkholderiales; family Rhodocyclaceae; genus JAGTRP01. The sequence continues at coordinate 26,060 of JAGTRP010000030.1, read as the reverse complement.
ACCTCCCCGGCGTGCGCTCCGACCGCCTGCCGGTCCTGCCGGGGGGAGTCGCCATCATGTCGGCGATTTTCGAGGAACTGGACCTCGAGCGCATGACCTACGCCGACGGCGCCCTGCGCCTGGGAGTCCTCTACGACCTTCTGGGCCGCTTCCATCACCATGACATGCGGGACTCCACGGTGTCCCAATTCATGCGCCGCTACCAGGTGGAGGCGGACCAGGCGGAGCGGGTCCAGGCCACCGCCCTCGCGGCCCTGGCCCAGCTCCGGGAAGTGGCCCCAGACGACCCGGAGGCCCAGTTCCTGAACTGGGCCTCCCGGCTCCACGAGATCGGCATCTCGGTCGCCCATAACGCCTACCACAAGCACGGCGCCTACGTCCTCACCTATGCCGATATGCCGGGCTTCTCCAAGAAGGACCAGGCCCGGCTCGCCATGCTGGTCCTGGGGCACCGGGGCAAGCTGGAAAAGCTGGCGCGGGTGCCCATGGACGACGGCAATTGGCACCTGATCTTCTGCCTGCGCCTGGCGGTCCTCCTCCATCGCACCCGGGATGACCGCAACCTACCGGCCTGGCGGGTGAAGGCGACGGCGACCGGCTACCAGATCGACCTGCCCCCCGACTGGCTGGACGCCAATCCCTGGACGGCGGCAGCCCTCGGCGAGGAAACCCAGGTCTGGCGCCAGGTCGGGCGGGAATACGTGGTGAAGTCGAGGGCCTCCAGGAAAGCGGCGTGAGTCCGGCCGGCAGATACCTTTCGCCGACCTTGCGGCTGGAAGGCAACACCGCGCTCCTGGCCGGCGAATGGACCCTGGCTGCCCTGGTGCCGCACCTGGCCGAAATCAGGCGGGCGCTGGCGGCGGCGATGGCTTCGGCGCGGGCTTGGGATTTTGCGGCGGTCGTCCGGATGGACAGCGCCGCCGCCGCTCTCCTGTGGCGAACCTGGGGGCGGGCATGGCCGGAGGAGATCGAAATTTCCCAGGAACTGCGGCATATCCTGGAGCGGGCGGCAGCCGTCCCGGATGTGCCGCTGCCGCCGGCCGCGCCGCTGGTGTCCCCCCTGGAAGTGCTCGGCTATTTCGTGCTGCGGGGGCTGCGCAACCTGCGCGGGCTCGTGACCCTGTTCGGGCAATTGCTCCTCGACGTCCTCCATCTCTTTCGCCATCCCAGCGACCTGCCGGTCAAGGAATTTTCGGCCACGCTTTTCAAGGCCGGGGCCACGGCCCTGCCAGTATCAGCCCTGGTGGGTTTCCTCATCGGCATCACCATTAGCTACCTGTCGGCCCTGCAGCTGCGGATCTTCGGGGCGGATATCTTCATCGTCAATATCCTCGGCATTGCCATCATCCGGGAACTGGGGCCGGTGCTGGTGGCGGTGCTGGTCGCCGGGCGTTCCGGTTCGGCCATGACGGCCCAGATCGGCGTCATGCGGGTCACCGAGGAAATCGATGCCCTGGCCACCATGGGTATTTCCCAGACCCTGCGCATCATCCTGCCCAAGGTGGCCGCCCTGTCGCTGGCCATGCCCCTCCTGGTGGTGTGGACGGCGGCGGCGGCCCTCCTGGGGGGCATGCTGGCCGCCTATCTGCAGCTGGACCTGTCGCCCGCCTATTTCCTGGATAACCTGCCGCGGGTGGTGCCCCTGGCCAACCTCTGGATCGGCCTCGCCAAAGGCCTCTGCTTCGGCTTCATGATCGCCCTCGTGGCCTGCCATTTCGGGCTGCGGGTGCGCCCCAATACGGAAAGCCTCTCGGCCCGCACCACCTCGTCGGTGGTGTCGGCCATTACCGTCGTCATCGTCATCGACGCCATTTTCGCCATCCTCACCCGCCGGGTAGGGCTGCCCCAGCTATGACCCCGGATGCCCGCGAGCCGGTCGTGGAAATGCTTGGGATTGCTACCCGCTATGGCGATGTGGTGGTCCACAAGGATCTGGACCTGCGGGTGGAAGCAGGGGATGTGGTGGGGCTGGTGGGGGGGTCGGGCAGCGGCAAGACCACCCTGCTGCGGGAAATGCTCGGGCTCCTGCAGCCGGCGGCAGGGCGGATCAAGCTGTTCGGCTACGAGCTGAACCAGCTGGATGCCCTGGACAGGCGTGCCCTGCGCCGGCGCCTCGGCATGCTTTTCCAGCAAGGGGCGTTGTTCTCGGCCTTGCCCGTGTACGACAATATCGCTTTTCCCCTGCGGGAATTGAAATGCCTGGACGAAGACTGGATCCGCCACCTGGTACACCTGAAGCTTGCCATGGTGGAACTGGAGCCCCTGCACGGCCGCCTGATGCCGGCCGAATTGTCCGGGGGCATGGTCAAGCGGGTGGCCCTGGCCCGGGCCCTGGCCCTGGAACCGGAGCTGCTGCTGCTCGATGAGCCCACCGCCGGCCTCGACCCCGACCGCAGCGAAGGCTTCGTGCATCTCATCCGGCAGCTGCAGCGGGAGCTCGGCTTTTCCGTCGTCATGGTGACCCACGATCTCGAGACCCTCGCCGGCCTGTCCAGCAAGATCGCCGTGCTGGCCGACCAGCGCATCGTCGCCTTCGGGACGCCGGCGGAGGCGATGGCCGTGGACCACCCCTTCATCCGCAATTTCTTCTGCAGCGAGCGCGGGCTCGCCATTCTCTCCAAGGCCGTCGACTGATGGAAAACAAATCCCACGCCTTCCTGGCGGGTCTCTTCGCCATTCTCCTCGGTCTGGCGACGGTGGCGACCATCTACTGGTTCGGCGGCAAGCGGGAGGCGACCCGGGAGTACGTGGTGGTGACCCGGCAGAACGTCACCGGCCTCAATCCCCAGGCCCAGGTGCGCTACCGCGGCATCCGGGTCGGCAAGGTGAGCGACATCCGCCTCGATCCCCAGGATGTGCGCAACATTCTGATCACCATCGAGGTGGACAGTGACGTGCCGGTGACGCGGGGTACGGTGGCCAAGCTCTCCTATCAGGGGGTCACCGGCCTCGGCCACATTCTCCTGGAGGAAACCGGCAAGGATCCCACGCCCCCGGTCCCGGAAAGGGACGGCGAACCGCCCCGCATCGCCATGGCTCCCTCGCTTCTGGACGAGCTCAGCGCCTCCGGCAAGGATCTGGTGGAGGACGCCCGGGAGGTTCTCAATAGCGCCCAGGATCTGCTGAACGAACGCAACCGGCAGAAGTTCGCCGCCATCCTTTCCAACCTGGAAGCCAGCTCCGGGCAGATGAAGCCCACCATGGAAAATCTCAACGCCACCCTGGTCCAGGTGCGGCAGCTCCTCAACGACGACACCATCCGCAAGATTTCCCGGGCGGCGGGGGAAGCCGGGCCCCTGCTGGTCGAGAGCCGGGCGCTGGTGGCCAAGCTCCAGACCACTGCCGACAAGCTCGACGTCGCCATCGGCGAGCCGGCGGCGGGGGGCGCGGCCACCCTGATGCCCCGGCTGAACGAGCTGGCCAGCGATATTTCCGCCACCTCCCGCCAGCTCAACCGGGTCCTCAAGCTCATTGAGGATTCGCCCCAGAGCCTGGTGTTCGGCGCCCCCGCCATACCGCCGGGGCCCGGGGAGCCGGGATTTGTCCCGCCGGTACCCCGGCAGGGGGGCAAGCCATGAAGAAGCTGCTCCTCGTCCTCTGCCTGGTTCTGACCGGGTGCGTCACCGCCGGCAAGCGGGGGAGCGATGCCGGCCCGGCGGTCTACGACTTGGGGCCGCCGGCGGAGCGCCAGCCGGCGGCAGCGGGCCTGCCGCCCCTGGCGGTCGACATCCGGGCGCCCTACTGGCTCGACTCCCTGGGCATCGGGTACCGTCTGGCCTACGCCGAGCCCGGACGGCTGCGGGATTACGCCCGGGCCCGCTGGGCGGCGCCGCCGGCTACCCTGATGCAGCAGCGCCTGGCCCAGCAACTGGGCCTGATTCCGGTGGGGCAGGGGGGCGCCCGCTGCCTGGTGCGCATCGATCTGGACGAATTCAGCCAGGTTTTCACGATGCCCCAGGAGAGCCGCGGCGTCCTGCAGGCCCGGGTGGTGCTCCTTGACGGCACCCGGAAACAGCTGGCCGAGACCGCGCTGAAGATCGAAAAGGCCGCTCCCAGCCAGGATTCCAGGGGCGGGGTAGCGGCCCTGGAAGCGGCAGTGGCCCAGCTGGGGACGGACCTCGGGCGCTGGCGGGAACAGCTGGCCGCCAGCGGCCGGCTCAAGGCCTGCGAGCGATAGCGCTGTCCGGCTAGGCCGAGACGATGCGCTCGGCGATGCGCTCCTTCAGGTCCGCCAAGTTGTCGTCGAAGCTGTCGTAGCGCATCAGGGAAAGGCCGAAGACGCAGGCATAGAGGAGGAGGCTGCGGCTCTTGGCCTCGGCGTCGGACATGCCGGCGGAAACGAAGAGCTTGCGCGTACATCCCAGCCGGTAGAGATCCACGGCCTCCACCACTTCGGCCGCCATGGAGTCGTGGCGCGCCCAGTCCCGCACCGCCAGTTCGATGGACATGCCCTTGCGGTTGCGGCTGGCGCCGTAGACCTCGATGACGTGATGGAGCTGGTCCGGTTCCTTGCCGGGGAGGGCGGCGGTGGTCTTCTCGATGTCCCGGATACGGCCTTCCCGCCAGCGTTCCAGAACGGCGGCAAGGAGATCCTGTCTATCCTTGAAATGCCAGTAGAAACTGCCCTTGGTCACGCCGCAGGTCTTGGCCAGGACTTCGACCCGCAGGCCGCTGATGCCTTCCTTGGCCAATACGTCGATGGCTGCCTCAATCCAGTCGTTGCGATCGAGTTGGGTTTTGGGGGCGCTGCGGGGCGCGCGCGAGGTCTTGACAGCGGTGGTTTCCATACGCTACCGTATGCACTCCATACGACACAGTATGGCGATTGTGCTGACTGCTGCGGCATCTGTCAAACGAGCCGGCCTGAAAGGAGAACAATTTGAAGATTCTGGTTCCCGTGAAACGGGTGGTGGATTACAACGTCAAGATCCGGGTGAAGGGTGACGGATCGGGGGTTGATCTCGCCAACGTCAAGATGTCCATGAACCCCTTCGACGAGATTGCCGTGGAAGAGGCCGTACGCCTCAAGGAAGCCGGCATCGCCACGGAAGTGGTAGCTGTCTCCTGCGGCGTCGCCGCCTGCCAGGAAACCCTGCGCACCGCCCTGGCCATCGGCGCCGACCGGGGCATCCTGGTCGAGACCGATGCGGACCTGCAGCCCCTGGCCGTCGCCAAGCTCCTGAAGGCCCTGTGCGACAAGGAACAGCCCCAGCTCGTCATCTGCGGCAAGCAGGCCATCGACGACGATTCCAATCAGGTGGGCCAGATGCTCGCTGCCCTCCAGGGCTGGTCCCAGGCCACCTTCGCCTCCAAGGTTGTCGTGGCCGACGGCAAGGCCACGGTCACCCGGGAAATCGATGGCGGCCTGGAGACTCTGGAAATCGCCCTGCCGGCCGTGGTGAGCACCGATCTGCGCCTGAATGAGCCGCGCTACGCGACCCTTCCCAATATCATGAAGGCCAAGAAGAAGCCCCTGGATACCTTCAAGCCCGCTGATCTCGGAGTCGATGCGGCGCCGCGCCTGTCCACCCTCAAGGTCGCCGAGCCGCCCAAGCGCAGTGCCGGCGTCCGGGTCGCCGACGTCGCCGAGCTGGTGGCCAAACTGAAGAACGAAGCCAAGGTGCTGTGAGGAGAGAGCCATGTCCATTCTTGTCATTGCCGAACACGACAACCAGGGCCTGAAGGCCGCCACCCTCAACACCGTCACCGCCGCCGCCCGGCTGGGGACTGAGATTCATGTCCTGGTTGCCGGCAGCAACTGCGCCGGCGCCGCCCAGCAGGCCGCCCAGATCCAGGGCGTGGCCAAGGTCCGGGTGGTCGACGCTCCCCACTACGGCGACCAGACCGCCGAAAACGTCGCCGCCCTGGTGGTGGCCAATGCCGCCGGCTACAGCCATATCCTCGCCCCCGCCACCACCTTCGGCAAGAACTTCATGCCCCGGGTGGCCGCACTCCTCGACGTGGCCCAGATTTCCGACATCGTCGCCGTCGAAGGCCCCGACACCTTCGTGCGTCCCATCTATGCCGGCAATGCCCTGGCGACGGTGAAGAGCGCCGATGCGGTCAAGGTCATCACCGTCCGCACCACCGCCTTCGATGCCGCCGCCGGCGGCAACGGCGCCCCGGTGGAGGCCCTCGCTCCGGCCGCCGACCTGGCCAAGACCAAGCTGGTCAGCCGGGAACTCACCAAATCCGCCCGGCCGGAACTGGGCGCCGCCAAGATCATCGTCTCCGGCGGCCGCGGCCTGGGCAGCGGCGAGAACTACCACCGGGTCCTGGAACCCCTGGCCGACAAGCTCAACGCCGCCCTGGGCGCCTCCCGGGCGGCGGTGGACGCGGGCTTCGTGCCCAATGACTACCAGGTGGGCCAGACCGGCAAGATCGTCGCGCCCCAGCTCTACATCGCCGTCGGCATCTCCGGCGCCATCCAGCACCTGGCCGGCATGAAGGATTCCAAGGTGATCGTCGCCATCAACAAGGACCCGGACGCGCCCATCTTCCAGGTGGCCGATTACGGCCTGGTGGCGGACCTCTTCGAGGCGGTGCCGGCACTGGTTGCGGCGGTTTAGCAAGATTGCCGGGTGAATCTTCCGGACGCCCTGTTGGACGAAGCCTGGTACTGGACGGCTTGGGCCGTCTGGCTGCCGCTTTTCGTTCTCAGCGTCCGGCGGGCGCCCTGGGAGCGGCTGAAGGATTCCGGGCAGTCCCATCTCTGGTGGGGCATGATCGTCGTCCTCGTCCTGCTCTGGAGTCTGGTGGCGGGAGTGAAGCCGGGCCTGTCCCTGCATTTGCTGGGGGCCACCGTCTTCACCCTTTGCTTCGGGCCCCACTTCGCCTTCATCGGTTTGTCCCTGGTGGTGGCGGGGGTGGCCTTCAATGGCGCCGGCGGCTGGATGAGCTTCGCCCTCAATGCCCTCCTCATGGGCGGGGTGGGGGTCGCCTCCAGCTACGGCATCTTCCGGCTGGTGGATCGCTGGCTGCCCAGGCACTTCTTCGTCTATGTATTCGTCAACGGCTTTTTCGGAGCAGCCTTGGCGGTGCTGGCGGTGGGGGTAGTGGCCATTCCGGTGCTGGCCCTGGCAGGCGCCTACAGCTTTGAGTACCTTCTGGAGGAATACCTGCCGTACTTCCTCCTGCTGGGATTTTCGGAAGCCTGGCTCTCCGGCATGGTGATGACCTTGTTCGTTATTTACCGGCCGGAATGGGTGGCCACCTTCGACGATTCCCGCTATCTGGCCAACAAATGACTGTTTCGATTTCGAAATTGACGCTGAACAAGCGAACCATGGATGGAGAAAAACATGAGTGAATACGTCGCCCCCCTCAAGGATGTCCGCTTCGCCCTGCAGGAACTAGCCGGGCTGGAGCAGGTGGCAACCTTGCCCGGTTGCGAGGAAGCCACCCCGGATCTCGTCGATGCCATCCTGGAGGAAGCCGGCCGTTTTGCCGGTGAAGTCCTGTCCCCCCTGAACCGCGTCGGCGACACGGTCGGGGCCAAGTGGAGGGATAAGGAAGTAACCACGGCCCCCGGCTTCAAGGAAGCCTATGGCCAGTTCGTGGAAAACGGCTGGAACGGCCTTTCCTGTGACCCGGAATTCGGCGGCCAGGGCTTGCCCAAGCTGCTTTCTGCCGCCGTCAGCGAAATGTGGAAGGGGGCCAACCACGCCTTCTCCCTCTGCCCGATGCTCACCCAGGGGGCCATCGAGGCCCTGACCCTGGCCGGTTCCGACGAGCAGAAGGCGGCCTACCTGCCGAAGCTGGTGTCCGGCGAGTGGACCGGCACCATGAACCTCACCGAGCCTTCGGCTGGCTCCGACCTGGCGGCGGTGCGCACCCGGGCCGAACCGGTGGGCGATGGCACCTACCGGATTTTCGGTCAGAAAATCTTCATTACCTACGGCGAGCACGACATGGCGGACAACATCGTTCACCTGGTGCTGGCCCGCACGCCCAATGCGCCAGAGGGAGTGAAGGGCATTTCCCTCTTTGTGGTGCCCAAGTTCCTCCTGCAGGCGGACGGCGCGCTGGGGGAACGCAACGATGCCTACTGCGTCTCCATCGAGCACAAGCTGGGCATCCACGGCAGCCCGACCGCCGTGCTGGCCTTCGGCGACAACGGTGGCGCCATCGGTACCCTGGTGGGTGAGGAGAACCGCGGCCTCGAATACATGTTCATCATGATGAACGCCGCCCGCTTCAATGTCGGCCTGGAGGGCCTCGGGGACGCCGAGCGCGCCTACCAGCGGGCCGTCGCCTATGCCCGGGAGCGCATCCAGGGCACCGAGGCCGGCGTCAGGGGCGGCCCCAAGGTGCCCATCCTGCGCCACCCGGACGTGCGCCGCATGCTCATGTCTATGCGCGCCCAGGTGGAAGCCATGCGGGCCCTGGCCTATGTCACCGCCGCGGCCCTGGACAATGCCCACGCCAACCCGGACGAGGGCGAGCGCCGGAAGTCCCAGGCCTTCGCCGACCTGATGATTCCGGTGGTCAAGGGCTGGTCCACGGAGAACGCCATCCAGATAGCCTCCACTGGCGTCCAGGTCCATGGCGGCATGGGCTACATCGAGGAAACCGGCGCCGCCCAGCACCTGCGGGATGCCCGCATCACCGCCATCTACGAAGGCACCACCGCCATCCAGGCCAATGACCTGATCGGCCGCAAGATTGCCCGGGAGCAGGGCGCCACCATCAAGGCGGTCATTGCCGACATGCGGGCGGCCCTCGCCAAGCTGGACGGTGATCTTGCAGCCATCGGCCGCCGCCAGCGGGCTGCGGTGGATGCGCTGGAGCAGGCGGCGGACTGGATCGTCGCCACCTACGGCAAGGACATCAAGGCCGCCTCGGCCGCCGCAGTCCCTTTCCTGCACCTCTTCGGCATCGTCGCCGGCGGCTGGCAGATGGGCCGGGCCGCGGTCATTGCCCGGCAGCGGGTGGCGGGCGGCGACAGCGATCCCTTCTGGCCGGCCAAGCTCAACACGGCCCGCTTCTACGCCGACCACCTGCTGACCCAGGTCCCGGGTCTGGCTGAGACGGTGATCCACGGCGCTGTGGGCGCCCTGGAAATGGAAGACGACAGCTTCTAAGGGAGCAACTACAGGCGTCCCACCGGAGGGTGGGGCGCTTGTGGAGCAGGGCGAGGACTGTTTGAGGCCGCTTCGCGGCCGAGTTCCGCAGCCCAGCGGAGCAAGCGCCCCGCCCGACGCGCAGCCACGATTACAACACGCCGGCCCCGCGATTTCTGTGTTAGAATGGCCGGCTTTCCAACCTTGCCCTACCGTAACCGCATGGCGGGGGGTATCAGCCAAAAGGAGTGTTCATGCGCCATTACGAAATCGTATTTATCGTCCATCCGGACCAGAGCGAACAGGTCCCGGGCATGGTGGAGCGCTACAGCGCCATCGTGACCGCCAAGGGCGGCAAGATCCATCGCCTGGAAGACTGGGGCCGCCGTCAGCTGGCCTACCCGATCCAGAAGATCCACAAGGCCCACTACGTGCTCATGAACATCGAGTGCGACGGCGAGACCCTCAACGAGCTCGAGCATTCCTTCAAGTTCAACGACGCCGTTCTCCGCCACCTCACCGTCAAGATGAAGGCCGCTGTGACGACTCCTTCCCCGATGATGAAGGAAGAGAAGTCCAAGTCCCTGCTGGCTGGTGGTGAAGCCGCTCCCGCTGCCGAACCGGCTGCTGCGGCCTAACGGGTTATTGCACGGGAAACGGAGCTGAATCGCATCGAGCTTGCCGGCCGGCTGAACCAGCGCAAAGCCTTGCGCTACACGCCCGCCGGAGTACCTGTCAGCGAAGGGGTGTTGGAACACTCCTCCCAGCAGATCGAAGCCGATGCGCCCCGGTTGGTGGAATGCGAAATCCTGGTCGTGGCCCTGGGCGAAGCCGCCCGGTGGTTGCAGGCAGTGCCCCTGGGAGGGGCGGTCAAAGTGACCGGATTTCTCGCCGCTAAAAGCCGGCACAGCAAGACGCCCGTGCTACATGTGAATTCAATCGAATTTTTGGAAGGAAACGAAAATGGCTCGATTCTTCAAGAAGAAGGATGACGACAAGAAAAAGCGTCGCGGCGGTGGTCTGTTCAAGCGTCGCAAGTTCTGCCGCTTCACCGCGGAAAAGGTTGAGCAGATCGACTACAAGGACGTCGATGTGCTGAAGGACTTCATCCAGGAAAACGCCAAGATCATGCCGGCTCGTCTGACCGGCACCAAGGCCGGTTATCAGCGTCAGCTGTCCACCGCCATCAAGCGCGCCCGCTTCCTGGCTCTGCTGCCGTACACCGATAACCACCAGTAATCGGGGAAGATAACCATGCAAATCATTCTGCTCGAAAAAGTCGTCAACCTCGGCAACCTGGGTGATGTGGTCAAGGTCAAAGATGGCTACGCCCGCAACTTCCTGATTCCCAAGCGCATGGCCAAGCGCGCCACGCCGGCCGCCATGGCCGAGTTCGAAGCCCGCCGCGCCGATCTGGAAAAGGCCCAGGCCGAGAAGCTGGCCGCCGCCCAGGCCGAAGCCCAGAAGCTCAACGGCCAGACCGTCACCGTCGCCCGCAAGGCCGGCATGGACGGCCGCCTGTTCGGCTCCGTCAGCAACTTCGACATCGCCGAAGCCCTCCTGGCTGCCGGCTTCACCGTCGACAAGGCTGCCATCCGCATGCCGGAAGGCCCCCTGAAGGCGATCGGCGAGTTCCCGCTGGATGTGGCTCTCCACACCGACGTGATCGCCAACATCACCGTGGCGGTCGCGGCCGAGTAATTCCGGCTCTCCTCCACTGAAAGGGCCTCGCGGAATCCGCGGGGCCTTTTTGTTTTAAACTCAGGCCATGAACCAACGCTCCTCGCAAAAACCCCGGATACCCGACGCCGCCGTCGCCCAGCTGCGGGTCCCGCCCAATTCCATCGAAGCCGAGCAGTCGGTCCTCGGCGGTCTCCTGCTGGACAACCAGGCCTGGGACCGCATGGGCGACCTGCTCAACGACACGGATTTCTACCGGGACGAGCACCGGCGCATCTTCCGGGCCATCAAGAACCTGCTGGAGCAGGCCAAGCCGGCGGACGTGGTGACCGTGGCCGAAGCCCTGGATTCGGCCGGGGAGGGGGATCGCACCGGCGGCCTCGCCTACCTGGGCGAGCTGGCGGCCAACACGCCATCCGCCGCCAATATCCGGCGCTACGCCGAAATCGTCCGGGAGCGCTCGGTGCTGCGCCAGTTGGTGGCGGTCACTGACGAGATCGCCGGCGACGCCCTGAATCCCCTCGGACGCCAGGCCCAGGACATCCTGGACGAGGCCGAGACCAAGATCTTCAAGATTGCCGAATCCGGCGCCGGCAATACCGACGGCTTCGTGCACATCAACCCGCTGCTGACCCAGGTGGTGGAGCGCATCCAGGAGTTGCACGACCGGGACAATCCCTCCGAGATCACCGGGGTGCCCAGCGGCTTTGCCGACCTGGACGCGAGGACCTCGGGCCTCCAGCCGGGGGACCTGATCATCGTCGCCGGCCGGCCCTCCATGGGCAAGACCGCCTTCGCCCTCAACATCGCCGAGAACGTCGGGGTCGAGACCGGCCTGCCGGTGGGGGTGTTCTCCATGGAAATGGGCGGCGCCCAGCTTGCCCAGCGGATGCTGGCCTCCATCGGCCGATTGAACTCCCAGGGGCTGCGCTCCGGGCGCCTCACCGACGACGAGTGGTCGAAGCTGTCCTTCGCCCTCGGCAAGCTTCACGAGGCCCCCATCTACATCGACGAGACCGGCGGTCTGTCTCCCGGCAACCTGCGGGCTCGGGCCCGGCGCCTGGCGCGCCAGTACGGCGGCAAGCTCGGCCTCCTGGTCATCGACTACATCCAGCTCATGACCTCCAACCGCCCGGGGGAAAACCGGGCCACCGAAGTGTCGGAAATCTCCCGTTCCATCAAGGCGCTGGCCAAGGAACTGCACGTGCCGATCATCGCCCTGTCCCAGCTCTCCCGGAAGGTGGAAGAGCGCACCGACAAGCGCCCCATGATGTCCGACTTGCGGGAATCCGGCGCCATCGAGCAGGACGCGGACGTGATCCTGATGATGTACCGGGAGGAATACTACAAGTCCGACACCCCGGACAAGGGCATCGCCGAAGTCATCATCGGCAAGCAGCGTAACGGCCCCACCGGGACGGTGCGGCTGGCCTTTATCGGCGAATACACCCGCTTCGAGAACCTGGCCAGCGGCGGCTTCCGGGATGCCATGGAGTAAGGCTGGAGCGGATTCGGAGCGCAGTCAGGTTCCGAATCCGTTTCAGGCACCGAGCTGCCGGACACTGATGGAATACTGGAAGGCGGCGGTATCGGTGCCGTCCTGGCGGCCGGCGGAGGTGTCGACCTGGGGCCGGAGCAGGAAGGGAATGGCGGTGTCGCTGCCCGGCAAAGGGACGTCGTTGCCGACGTTGTAGGCGATCCAGTTCATTTCCCAGACGCCGAAAAGAATCTTCCTGAGGGCAGCGAGCTTGCTGTCCCGCTCCGAAAGTCCTTCCAGGGCGATCGCCCGGCGCACGTCGCTGGGATCCACGGGAATCCAGCCGTAGCCCGGCACGTAGAACTCGGCGCGGACATGCTGGCTCCGGGTCGCATCGTCCGAGGTCAGCCCCAGGTTCCTGAACAGGCGGGACGGGCCAACCCGCAGGCCGTAGACGCAGCGGGCCGGGATGCCAATGGCCCGGCAGAGGCTGACGAAGAGGCCGTTGATGTCGGCGGAGCGGCCGCCGTACAGTCCCTGGTCGAGTTGCTTTCGGACATTGCCGCTGCCGCCGGCGGGCAGGCTGGGATCGTAGATGGCATTGTCCACCACCCAGTCGTAGATGGCTTTCGCCTGCGCCACCGGATCCTTGATGCGGCCGACGATGCGTTCGCCGAGCTGGTGCGCCAGGCCATCGTTGGGAATGAGCCGGGAAGCTTGGAGATTGCGCCGCAGGATATCCTCCCGTTCCGGCGCCACGGTGCGCCGGGCGACGTCGAAGTGCCGATCGGCCGTGGTGACCACGGTGGTCAATACCAGCTTGGGGGCGGCGTTGTCCGTCCATTCGCACTGATAGACCTCGAGATTGCCGTCAGGCAGGCGGCGCATGGAGGCGGTATCGGCGTTGTCGTTCCAGGTGTGGCCCAGGGTGCGCTGGAAGAGGGTGTCCTGGTTCAAGGGCAGCGGCAGCCACAGGCGGGTCCGGCCGCTTCCCGGGTTCACGGTGACGGTGGTGGTGATTTCGTAGGTCCGCCACTCGCTGGGGGGCTCGGGTGCCTTGACCGGCGGCAGGCGGCTGGCGGACGAACCGAGGGGCGGGCTTTCGATTACCGGGTCTTCGGCCGTATGGGCTACCGGGCCGGTGGGCTTATGGAACCGGCTTCCCTTCCTGGTGGCTTTGTTGGCGCCTCTTCTGGCGGCGGCATTGGCGGCCGGCTTCTTTCTCGCAGCCCAGGCATCCGAGCCGAAAAGGGAAAGGAGGCCAGCGGCTGCGGCCAGGAATTTGCGGCGTCTCAAAGGCTTTCTCCGGCAAATGGCCCGTGGCCGAAACGAAAAGGCCGTGTTCGAGACACGGCCTTGGGGACGGCGAAAATTATAGCACTTCGGCAGCGTGGTCAGCCAGGCGCGAGCGCTCGCCCCGCTGCAGGGTGATGTGGCCGGAGTGGGGCCAGCCCTTGAAGCGGTCCACGACGTAGGTCAGGCCGGAACTGCCCTCGGTGAGGTAGGGGGTGTCGATCTGGGCGATGTTGCCCAGGCAGACCACCTTGGTGCCGGGGCCCGCCCGGGTGATGAGGGTCTTCATCTGCTTGGGCGTCAGGTTCTGGGCCTCGTCGATGATCAGGAATTTCTTGATGAAGGTCCGGCCGCGCATGAAGTTGAGGGACTTCACCTTGATGCGGGAACGGATCAGGTCACGGGTTGCCGCCCGGCCCCATTCGCCGCCGTAGGGGCCGCCTTCCTCCTCGCTGTGGTTGAGGACGTCCAGGTTGTCTTCCAGGGCGCCCATCCAGGGGGCCATCTTCTCCTCCTCGGTGCCCGGCAGGAAGCCAATGTCCTCGCCCACCGGGACGGTAACCCGGGTCATGATGATCTCGGTGTAGAGCTTGTTCTCCAGCACCTGGGTGAGGCCGGAGGCCAGGGTCAGCAGGGTTTTGCCGGTGCCGGCCTGGCCCAGGAGGGTGACGAAGTCCACTTCCGGATTCATGAGCAGGTTGAGGGCGAAATTCTGCTCCCGGTTACGGGCGGTGATGCCCCAGACGGCGTTCTTCGGGTGGGTGTAATCCACCAGGGTTTCGAGCACCGCGGTCTTGCCGGTGGTTTCCCTGACGATGGCGGAGAAATTCTCGCTCTCCAGCCAGACGAATTCATTGATCAGGAAGTCGGGGCAGAGGGGGCCGGTGACGCGGTAGAAGGTCTTGCTCTCCTTCTTGCCCGACTGCATGCCCTGGCCGTGCTTTTCCCAGAAATCGTCGGGCAGGGGCTTGGTGCCGGTGTAGAGGAGATCCGTATCCTCCAGCACCTTGTCGTTGAAGTAGTCCTCCGCCGGCAGGCCCAGGGCGTGGGCCTTGATGCGCATGTTGATGTCCTTGGACACCAGGATGACGGAGCGCTTCGGATGCTTGCGCTGGAGGTGGATGACCACCGCCAGGATCTGGTTGTCATACTTGGAGGTCGGCAGGGCGGGGGGCAGCTCGGAGCTGATGGCCTCGGTCTGCAGGAAGAGGCGTCCGCTGGCCAGCTTGTTGGATGGCTCGAGAAGGGAAATGCCTTCCTCCATGTCCTCCTCGCCCTGGGCCAGCAGATCGTCCAGGGTACGGGACACCTGGCGGACGTTGCGGGAAATTTCCGACATGCCCTTCTTGTGGTTGTCCAGCTCCTCCAGAGTCATGATGGGGATGAAGACGTCGTGCTCCTCGAAGCGGAAGAGGCTGGTGGGGTCGTGCATCAGCACATTGGTGTCGAGGACGAAGATCTTGGAGCTGGCTTGCTTGGCCTTGGCGGCGGATTTGCGCGGCATTGAATCGGTCTCTCTTCAGAGGGTTTTGACGAAATCGAGGACTTCCCTGGCATGATCCGGCACCTTCACGCCGCGCCACTCGCGGCGCAGGACGCCGTCGCGGTCGATGACGAAGGTGCTGCGCTCGACGCCCCGGACCTGCTTGCCGTACATGTTCTTCATCTTCATGACGCCAAACAGGTTGCATACCGTCTCGTCGGCATCGGAGAGAAGAGGGAAGGGCAGCTCCTGCTTGGCCTTGAAATTCTCATGGGACTTGAGGCTGTCCCGGGAAATGCCGGCCACCACCGCACCCGCCGCCAGGAACTCGGCGTGGAGGTCGCGGAACTGCTGGGCCTCGGTGGTGCAGCCCGGGGTGCTGTCCTTGGGGTAGAAATAAACGACCACCGCCTTGCCGGCCTGGGCCGCGAGGCTGAAGGTCTGGCCGCCGGTGGCGGGCAGGGAGAAATCAGGCACTTTTTGATCGAGCATGATGCGAGCCTTATTGTCATTCGGTCCGGCCATTGTCGGCAATAGCCGACTGCATGGTCAAGTTGCTACACTTGGTCCCATGGTGAAGACCGGCCTTTCCCTCATCCTCCTCCTCGTCCTTTCCGGCTGCGGCGTCTGGAACGACCCCTATCCGGCCGCCGACGCCGGCAAGAACATCCTGTACACGGCCTTCACCGACCGGCCCAAGCATCTCGACCCGGCCCAGTCCTACACGGAGGACGAGATCACCTTCACCGCCCAGATCTACGAGCCGCCCCTCCAATACCACTACCTGAAGCGGCCCTACACCCTGATCCCGGCCACCGTGGAGAAGGTCCCCGAACCCCGCTTCTACGACGCCCAGGGACGGCAACTGCCGGCCGATGCGCCGGTGGAGGCCATCGCCGAGAGCGTCTATGAGCTGAAATTGAAGCCCGGCATCCGCTACCAGCCCCATCCGGCCTTCGCCGTGGATGGCCAGGGGCAGCCCCTCTACCTCGGGGAGCACATCGCCGAGGGCCGGCAGAAGATCGCCGACTTCCCCCAGACCGGCAGCCGCGAACTCACCGCCGACGACTACATCTACCAGATCAAGCGCCTCGCACACCCGCGGCTCCATTCCCCCATCTTCGGCATGATGGCGGACAAGATCGTCGGCCTGAAGGAGCTGGGGGATACCCTGCAGAAGGCGGCGAAGGACATCCCGGAGGCCGCCTGGATCGACCTCGATGCCTATCCCCTGAAGGGGGTGGAGAAGGTGGACAAGCTCACCTGGCGCATCCACCTCAAGGGCAAGTATCCCCAGTTCCTCTACTGGCTGGCCATGCCCTTCTTCGCCCCAGTGCCCCGGGAAGCGGACCGCTTCTTCGCCCAGCCCGGCATGGCGGAGAAGAACCTGACCCTGGACTGGTGGCCGGTGGGCACCGGCCCCTACACCCTGGCCGAGAACGATCCCAACCGGCGCATGGTGCTGGAGCGCAATCCCAATTTCCATGGCGCCACCTATCCCTGCGAGGGCGAGGCCGGCGACCGGGAGGCGGGGCTCCTGGCCGACTGCGGCAAGCCCTTGCCCTTCATCGACAGGGCCGTGTTCACCCGGGAAAAGGAAGCCATTCCCTACTGGAACAAGTTCCTCCAGGGCTACTACGACGCCTCCGGCATTTCCTCCGACAGCTTCGACCAGGCGGTGCGGGTGAATGTGGGGGGCGACGTGGCCCTCACCGACGAGATGCGGGAGAAGGGCATCCGGCTCCTTACCTCGGTCAAGACCTCCACCTTCTACATGGGTTTCAACATGCTGGACCCGGTGGTGGGCGGGCTGAACGACCGGGCCACCAAGCTGCGCCAGGCCATTTCCATCGCCATCGACGAGGAGGAGTTCATCTCCATCTTCGCCAACGGCCGCGGCGTCCCGGCCCAGAGCCCCATCCCGCCGGGCATCTTCGGCTACGAGCCGGGGGGGAAGGGCATCGACCCGGTGGTGTACGACTGGGTGGACGGCAGGCCGAAGCGCAAGCCGGTGGAAGCCGCCCGCAAGCTTATGGTGGAGGCCGGCTACCCCAACGGGCGGAACGCCAAGACCGGCGAGCCCCTGGTCCTCAACCTGGACACCACCGGCGGCGGCATGGGAGAAAAATCCCGCCTCGACTGGCTCAACCGCCAGTTCGCCAAGATCGACGTCCAGCTGGTGGTGCGCTCCACCGACTTCAACCGCTTCCAGGACAAGATCCGGAAGGGGGCGGTCCAGCTCTACTACCTGGGCTGGAACGCCGACTACCCGGACCCGGAAAACTTCTTCTTCCTCCTCGACGGCCGCGAAAGCAAGGTGGCCCACGGCGGCGAGAATGCCTCCAACTACGCCAACCCGGAGTTCGACCGCCTGTTCCTGCAGATGAAGAATATGGAGAACACGCCCCAGCGCCTCGACATCGTCCGGCGCATGAACCGCATCGTCCAGCACGATGCCCCCTGGGTCTTCGGCTTCCATCCCAAGAGCTACACCCTGGGCCACGACTGGCTCAAGAACCGCAAGCCCAACGACATCGGCAACAACATCCTCAAGTACCAGCGCATCGATGCTGCCGAGCGGGCCCGCCTGATCCAGGAATGGAACCAGCCGGTGGTCTGGCCCCTGGTGGCGGGCGTTGCCGTCCTGGCCCTGGCCGTGGTGCCGCCGATTGTCGGTTACCGGCGGCGGGAGCGCCGCGCCGCCCTCCGATGAGGCTGGCGGAACGAAGGCTTCGGCTGGACGTCGGCCTTGCAGCCTTCCGGGACCTCTGGCATCCCCAGCCCTTCCGGGAAATCCGGCCCGCCTGGTGCGAGCGCTGGCCGGCCCTGGCCGCCGAGCTGCTGGCCCTGCCGGACGAGACCGTCCGCCACCTGAACGATGACGGGGGAGCCTCCCTGGCCTGGCTGGCCCGGCACTTGCCGGAAGCGGGGGAAATTGGCGCCCTGACCGAATTGCCTGCCTGCGCCGCGCAGCGCCTGCCGGACCTCGGCCCCCATTGGGCCTGGGAAATCCCGGGCCGCAAGCGCGCCCAGATCGAAGCCTTCGCCGCCGCCGCGGCCCGGAGCGGGAAGGAGGTCTTCGACTGGTGCGGCGGCAAGGGCCATCTCGGGCGGCTCCTGGCCCTCCAGTGGGGCGCCAGGGCCACCAGCCTCGACATCGACCCGGCTCTCTGCGCTGAAGGCCGGGAACTGGCCCAGCGGGCCGGGGTGGACCACGAGTTCCTGGTGGCGGACGCCCTGGCGGCGGGGGAACAGCTATCTGACCGCCACCACGTGGTGGCGCTCCATGCCTGCGGCAATCTCCACCGCACGGCCATCCGGGCGGCGGCCGAACGGGGTCTCGCGGCCCTCGACGTGGCCCCCTGTTGCTATCACCGGGGAGTGGAGGAGGCCTACCGGCCCCTGGCCGCCGGTGCCAGCCTGCAGCTGAGCCGGGACGACATCCGCCTCGCCGTCACCGAAACGGTCACCGCTTCGCCGCGCCAGGCCTGGCGCCGGGATCGGGACATGGCCTGGAAGCTGGGTTTCGACGCCCTGCGCCGGGCCGTGACGGGGGAAGGCTACCGGCCCTTCAAGCCCGTGCCGCCGGCCTGGTTCTCCGGCAGCTTCGAACAATTCATTGGTGCCATGGCCCGGCGGGAAGGGCTGGCGCTGCCGCCATCCTTCAATGCCGATGAATTCGAGCGCCGGGGCTGGCAGCGGCAGCGGGAGGTCATGGGGCTCTCCGTCGTCCGCCACGCCTTTCGCCGGGCCATCGAGGTCTGGCTGGCCCTCGACCTTGCCGCCCATCTCGAAAGCGGCGGCTATGAAGTGGGCCTGGGCACCTTCTGCCCGCGGCAGTTGACGCCCCGCAACCTGCTCCTGTCGGCCCGGCGCTGATCGGAAATCAGCGCGCAAAAAAACGGGCTGCAGAGGCAGCCCGTCGATTTGCTGATTATTCGTTCGGCTTGCGGCGCCGCGGCTTGCTGTCGCCGAATTTCCCTTCGCCGCCGAACTTGCGGGGAGCCGCTCCCTCCGGCTTTTTCCAGCCGCCTTCCCGCTGCTCGCTGTCGGGCCGCAGGTTGATGGGCACGCCCCGCACCCGGGTGCGCTTCAGGAGGTTGGACACTTCATTGGGCATGCCGGCCGGCAATTCCACCGTGCTGGACTCGTCGTAGAGGGCGATGCGGCCGATGAAGCGGCTCTCGATGCCGGCCTCGTTGGCGATGGCGCCGACGATGTCCTTGACCTGGACGCCATGGTCACGGCCCACGTCGATCCGGTAGCGGATCATGTCGCCGGCTGGGGCGGGACGGGACGGCCGGGCCTCGGAGTCGTCACGCCGGGGGCGATCCTCGCGCTGGGGCCGGAACTCCCGGTCCTCGCGCTGGGGGCGCGCCTCCCGCTCGCCGAAGCGGGACGGGCGGCGGGTGTCCTCGGCGGGCGCCGGACGCGGCAGCGGATCGCTGCCTTCCATCTGCAGGGGGCGGTTCTCCTGAGCCATGCGCAGCAGGGCGGCGGCCACTTCCTGCATGCCGACGTTCTGTTCCTCGGCGATCTCGCCGACCACGTCGGAGAAGAAATCCAGTTCCTCGGCTTCCAGGGTTTCGATGACGCGCAGCTTGAACTGGGCGACCCGGCGATTGGCCACGTCCTGCCGGGAGGGCAGGGTCAGGGGCGTGATGGGCTGGCGGGTGACCCGCTCGATGGTGCGCAGCATGCGCATTTCCCGCGGCGCCACGAACAGGATGGCGTTGCCGGTGCGGCCGGCGCGGCCGGTGCGGCCGATGCGGTGCACGTAGGCTTCGGCATCATAGGGGATGTCGTAATTGATGACATGGCTGACGCGGGGTACGTCGATGCCCCGGGCCGCCACGTCGGTGGCGATGACGATGTCGAGGCCGCCGCTCTTCAGCTGGTCGATGGTGCGTTCACGCATCTGCTGGTTCATGTCGCCGTTGAGGGCCGCTGCGGAGTAGCCGCGGGCCTCCAGCTTTTCGGCCAGTTCCACCGTGGCGGTCTTGGTGCGCACGAAGATGATGGCGGCGTCGAAATCCTCTTCCACTTCCAGGATGCGGGTCAGGGCATCCAGCTTGTGCAGCCCGCTGACCTGCCAGTAGGCCTGGCGGATGGCGGCAACGGTGGCGGTGGCGGACTTGATCTTGACTTCCCTGGGTTCCCGCAGATAGGCCTGGGCGACGCGGCGGATCGGCTCCGGCATGGTGGCCGAGAAGAGGGCGGTCTGGCGGGTGGACGGGGTGTGTTCCAGAATCCATTCCACGTCGTCGATGAAGCCCATGCGCAGCATTTCGTCGGCTTCGTCCAGGACCAGGGTCTGGAGGCTGTCCAGATTCAGGGTTTTCCTTTCCAGGTGATCCATGATCCGCCCGGGGGTGCCGACCACGATATGGGCGCCGCGGGCGAGCTGCTTGAGCTGGATGCCGTAGCTCTGGCCGCCGTAGATGGGCAGGACATGGAAGCCGGGCATGTTATGGGCATAGCTCTGGAAGGCCTCGGCCACCTGGATGGCCAGTTCACGGGTGGGGGTCAGGACCAGGGCCTGGGGCTTGGCCGTCTTGATGTCGATCCGGTTCAGGAGGGGCAGGGCGAAGGCGGCGGTCTTGCCGGTGCCGGTCTGGGCCTGGCCGAGCAGGTCGTGGCCCTCCAGCAGGATGGGGATGCAATGGGCCTGGATGGGGGAAGGGGTTTCGTACCCGATGCCGGCCAGGGCTTCAAGAATGGGAGCGGAGAGGCCCAGCTGATCGAAGCTGTCGATGGGCGATGTCATGTAAATCCTTTCGGTGCCGCTTCCCGGTGTCAAAGACGGGGCGGCACAATAGCAGTAGACCCTGACGATGGCTCCGCGACGGGGGCCATGCCGCGTTGTGCGGCAGCAGGGTAAAAACTCAATGGTATTAGTTGCGAACAACGATGGGAGGTTGCAGGCGTCCCGTACCAATTGAATGTGCTGCTACTGAGGCAAAGGACTAACGCACTGAACCGGCGATTCTACCTCAAAATACCATCGCCTGCATGGCTAAAACGGAAAATTCCCGCCGGGCCGGCCCGGCCGGGCACCCGTCGAGGGGCCGGCAAGGCCCGCCGCCGGGGGCGATGTGGTATTTTTGGGGCAACGTCAGCGACTCATTCCCCCTCATGGCACTCTCCACAACCGACGGCGATCTTTTCGCGGACGGGGCCGGCGACAAGTTCGCCCCCCTGGCCGAACAGCTGCGCCCCCAGGCGCCCGACGAAGTCATCGGCCAATCCCATCTCCTCGGGCCGGGCAAGCCCCTGCGCCTCGCCTTCGCCTCCGGCCAGCCCCATTCCCTCATTCTTTGGGGGCCGCCGGGAGTCGGCAAGACGACCCTGGCCCGGCTCATGGCCAAGACCTTCGAGGCCGATTTCATCGCCCTGTCGGCGGTGCTCTCCGGGGTCAAGGAAATCCGCGAGGCCATCGCCCGGGCCGAGGACAACCGGGCCCGGGGGCGGCGGACCATCCTCTTCGTGGATGAAGTCCATCGCTTCAACAAGGCCCAGCAGGACGCCTTCCTGCCCTTCGTCGAGTCGGGGCTGGTGACCTTCATCGGGGCCACTACCGAGAATCCCTCCTTCGAAATGAATTCGGCCCTCCTGTCCCGGGCCTCGGTCTATGTCCTGAAGCCCTTGAACGAAACCGAGATGGGGCAACTCTTCGAGCGCGCCAAGGAGCGGGCCCTGGCCGACCTGGATTTCGACGATGCCGCCCGGGACCGGCTGGTGGGGCTGGCCGACGGCGACGCCCGGCGCCTCCTCAATCTCCTGGAGCAGGTCCGCACGGCGGCCCGCACCGCCCAGGTGGCGCGGGTGGACGGCGATTTCATCGACTCCGCCGTGGCCCAGAACCTGCGCCGCTTCGACAAGGGGGGCGACGCCTTCTACGACCAGATCTCGGCGCTGCACAAATCGGTGCGGGGCTCCTGTCCGGACGCCGCCCTCTACTGGCTGACCCGCATGCTGGACGGCGGCGCCGATCCCCGCTACCTGGCCCGGCGCATCCTGCGCATGGCCTGGGAGGACATCGGCCTGGCCGACCCCCGGGGCGCCCGTATCGCCCTCGATGCGGCCGAGACCTACGAGCGCCTGGGGTCCCCGGAAGGGGAGCTGGCCCTGGCCCAGGCGGTGGTCTATCTGGCCGTGGCCCCCAAGTCCAATGCCGGCTACAACGCCTACAACACCGCCCGGGCCTTCGTCGGCAAGGACGGCTCGCGGCCGGTCCCGGTGCATCTGCGCAATGCCCCCACCCGGTTGATGAAGGAACTGGGCTACGGCAAGGCTTATCGTTATGCCCACGACGAGCCGGAAGCCTATGCCGCCGGGGAAGATTATTTTCCCGAGGGCATGCCCGGGGTTTCCTGGTACGAGCCGACCGAGCGCGGCCTGGAGGGCAAGATCGGGGAAAAGCTCGCCCACCTGCGCCACCTCGACCGCAAGGCCCGGAAATGACCCCGGCGAGCCGCCGTGGGAGCGGGGCGGCTCGCGTATAATTGCCCGTTTCCGACGCAACACAACAAGACCGTAGGTGCCCCATGCTCGACATCCAACAGCTTCGTTCCAACCTCGATGCCGTCGCCCAACGCCTGGCGACCCGTGGCAAGCCCATCGACCTCACCGAGTTCGCGGCCCTGGAAGCCGAGCGCAAGACCCTGCAGACCCGCACCCAGGAGTTGCAGGCCCAGCGTAATTCCCTGTCCAAGCAGATCGGCATGCTGAAGGGGCAGGGCAAGGATGCCTCCGAGGTCATGGCGCAAGTCGGCGCCCTCGGCGATGAGCTGAAGGCTTCGGAAGCCCGCCTCGGGGAATTGCTGGAACGCTTCAACGCCATCCTCGCCACCCTCCCCAACCTGCCCGACGAATCGGTGCCGGTGGGGGCGGACGAGACGGCCAATGTGGAAATGAAGCGCTGGGGCACTCCCCGCAGCTTCGATTTTCCGGTGAAGGACCACGTCGACGTGGGTGAGGGCTTGGGGCAGCTGGATTTCACCGTCGCCGCCAAGATTTCCGGCGCCCGCTTCTCCCTCATGAAGGGCTCCCTGGCGCGCCTGCACCGGGCCCTTGCCCAGTTCATGCTGGATGTTCACACCGGCGAGCACGGCTATACCGAGCTCTACGCCCCTTACCTGGTCAATGGCGCCAGCCTCCACGGCACCGGCCAGCTGCCCAAGTTCGAGGAGGACCTGTTCAAGGTCCTGCGGGGCGACGCCGATCCCCTCTACCTCATCCCCACCGCCGAGGTGCCGGTGACCAACATCGTCCGGGACGAAATCCTGGCCGCCGAGGCCCTGCCGCTGAAGCTCGTCTGCCACACTCCCTGTTTCCGCTCCGAGGCGGGTTCCGGCGGCCGCGACGTGCGCGGCATGATCCGCCAGCACCAGTTCGACAAGGTGGAGCTGGTGCAGGTCGTGCTCCCCGAGCAGTCCCGGGAAGCCCATGAGCAGCTCACCGGCCATGCCGAGGCCATCCTGGAGAAGCTGGAGCTGCCCTACCGCCGGGTCGTGCTGAGTACCGGCGACATGGGCTTTTCCGCCGCCAAGACCTACGACCTGGAAGTCTGGCTGCCGGCCCAGAATACCTACCGGGAGATTTCCTCCTGCTCCAATTTCGAGGCCTTCCAGGCCCGCCGCATGCAGGCCCGCTTCCGCAACGAGAAGAACAAGCCGGAACTGGTGCATACCCTGAACGGCTCCGGCCTGGCGGTGGGGCGCACCCTGGTGGCCATCCTGGAGAATTACCAGAACGCCGACGGCAGCGTCACCGTGCCGGCGGCCCTGCGCCCCTACATGGGCGGACTGGAGAAGATCGGCGCCTGACCGGCCGCCGGTCAGCGCTTGAGGCCGGGCTCGCGGCCCGCCGCGAGTCCCGCCATCTCCAGCATCTGCGGCGAGAGGGACGGCGTTCCCCGGTAGGGCTCCTCGTGGCGGGTGAGGATGTCGTAGTAGCTGCGGATATTCTCGGCCAGGATGACCGCTTCGCCGCCCCGGGCCCGGCCGGCTTTCAGCTTCTCGTAATACCTGGGCTGGGCGAGGAGGGGCAGGATGCGCTTCATCTCGTACCACGAATCCGGATCGGCCTTCAGCTGCTTCGCCAGGGTGCGGGCGGCATTGAAATGACCGGGGCCAATGTTGTAGGCGGCCAAGGCCAGCCAGGTCCGGTCCGGCTCCTGGGCTGAGGAGGGCAGCTGGTTCTTCAGGTAGTCGAGGTAGCGGGCCCCGCCCAGGATGCTCTCCCGGATATCGAGGCGGTTGGAAACCCCCAGGCGGTCGGCGGTTTCCTCTGTCAGCATCATGATCCCCCGCACGCCCGTCGGACTCACCGCATTGGGGTCCCACTGGGACTCGTGGTAGGCGACTGCCGCCAGCAGGCGCCAATCCAGGCCCGAGGAGGCCTGGGCGGCATAGAAGTGGCGGCGCAGCTTGGGCAGGACGGTTTCGATCCTTTCGATGAATTTACCCACATCATCCGGCCTGAGGCGGTGGACGTGGCCCAGATAGCGGTCTTCCAGGCGGGCCAGGGTGCCATCCTTCTGCACCCGTTCGATGAAGGCCTGAGCCCGGGCGAAGAGCTCGCTGTTGGGCTTCTCGCCGAAAAGCCAGGCGATGGGCCGGGGGTCGCCGACGATCAGGGTCGGCTGGATGGCGGGCAGGAACTGCTGGGCGATATCCAGGAGGGCGCTGTCCACCAGCGCCAGTTCCACCTCCCGGTCACCCACAGCCTGCAGCAGGTCGAAGACCGTCCCCGCCCGGTACTCGGCCACCTGCAGCTCCGGTACGCTGGCCTGGATGGCCGCCATGGCGGCGGCCTGCCGCGATCCGGGCATGACATGGACGGTCCGCCCCTTCAGCTCAGCCAGTTCATCGATGGGCAGGGAGGCTTCGTTCTGGACCAGGACATCGCTGCTGTGCAGGAAGGGCGGACTGGTCTGCTGGCCGTCGTTATGGTCGGGGGAGAACCAGGAGGCGGCGAAATGGGCCTTGCCCGCCGCCAGCTTCGCCTTGGTCTGTTCCGGCGGGACGACCTGATAGCGCACCTCCACCCCGAGGTCCTGGGCAAAGGCCTCGATGAGGTCGTGCTCCAGGCCGATCACCTTGTCGGTGTCGTCGGCGGTATAGGTCAGCGGCCCGTCCTGGACCAGGACCACCAGATCGCTCTGGGCCGGCGTCGGAAAAGGCAGGGGCTGCTGCTCGCAGGCGGGCAGCAGCAGAACCAGCAGGGAAGTCAGAAGAACGACCCGCCAGCGCATTCGGGAATCAAGTTGTGCTATTATCCTGCCCTTTCCGGAGAGGTACCGAAGTGGTCATAACGGCGCCGACTCGAAATCGGATGGTCAGAGAAATCTGGCACAAGGGTTCGAATCCCTTCCTCTCCGCCAAAACAAACATTGAGGCCAGTCATGACAGACTGGCCTTTTTGTTTTTGTGATTCACGTAACCCATGTATGACTCCCTTCTTGATACTGGACAGACCCGTGTGTCTCCGGATTGCCGGGCGAGAGTGTATCAGGTAGGGCGTAATTCTGACTAAGGCCTTCTTCGGGCTTCGCCGAAGAACATGGAGGCTTCTCCCGCGATCTGGCTGCGAACTATTCGCTTGTCCTGTTTCCGGTCAGGGCGCCGGCTCGATTTTCCCACCGTTGGCCAGGGACTCCAGCGCGGCATGGAGCTGACCATAACGGGCCTGGCCGGGCAGCAGACCATTGGCTGCTTGCAGGGCATCCCGGGCCTCGCTCACCAGTTCCGGGGCGCGGCCGGTTTTCTGCATGCAGGTGATGATGACGTAGGCCAGGTTGAACAGCACCCGGGCATTCGAAGGCATGGCCTGGCGGGCTTCGCGCAGGGAGGCCATCGCCTCCTCATATTTGCCGTCCCGGGCCAGCAGCACGCCCCGGTTCATGAACTCAATGCCTTCCTGGCGGGAGGTTTCGACCAGGGCCGCCCCTTCTTCCGCCATGGCGGCGTTGCTGAAGATTTCCTTGACCTCGTCCAGCAGCGCCGCGTTGTCCGGATTGTTGCGCACCTGGTTCTGCAGGAATTCGACGGCACGTTCCTGC
>JAGTRP010000029.1 GCA_018261935.1 Rhodocyclaceae bacterium | reverse complement strand
AATCCCTCTGGATCGGCATGCAGCGGATCAGGGATTTCGTCCAGGGGATGGAGTTCATGAAGAAAACTCATGCTTTATGAGTTGTGTGGAATCGTATGCTTCAATAGGGCCCGGGCGATCGCGATCCGCTGCCGCTGGCCGCCGGAGAGCCCGACGCCCCGCTCGCCGATCTCGGTCTGGTAGCCGTCCGGCAGCTGCTCGATCACCTCGTGGATTTCGGCGGCCTTGCAGGCGTGGATCACCTCCTCGAAGCTCGCATGGGGATGGGCCATGACGAGGTTGTCGTAGAGGGTCCCGGAGAAGAGCACCGTCTCCTGGGGTACCACCCCGAAGACGCTTCGCAGCTCATTGGCCGCCAGGTGCCGGATGTCCTTGCCGTCCAGGGCGATGTGGCCTTCCTGGGGTTGGTAGAAGCCCAGCATCAGTTTGGCGAGGGTGCTCTTCCCGCACCCCGACGGCCCCATGAGGACGGTGAGGTGGCCGGGCTTGAAGGCCAGCTCCAAGTTCCGATAGAGCCAGGGATGGTGCTCGGAATAGCGGAAGGCGAGATTGTGCACGGTCAGCCGCCCTTGGCTCGCCCCTTCCCGGCTGGGGGTCAGCGCATGGGGCTCCTGGGGGATGTCGAGGATGTCCCCCAGGCGCTTGACCGCAATATTGGCCTGCTGGAATTCCTGCCACAGGCCGACGAGCCGCAGGAGCGGCTGGCTCATCCGCCCGGCGAACATCTGGAAGGCGACCAGCATGCCGACTGTGAAGCCGTCGTTCTTCATCACCAGGAGAGCGCCGACGATGAGGATAGCCAAGGTCATCACCTGCTCAAGGCCGTTGGCGACAACGTTGTAGCTATTGCCCACCTGCTTGGTGGAAAAGCCGGCAGCGAGGTAGTCGGCGAGCAGGTCCTCGTACTTCTTGTCCACGTCCGGCTCCATCTGCAGGGATTTCACCGTGGCGATGCCCGAGACGTACTCGGTGAGGAAGGACTGGTTTCTCGCCCCCAGCATGAACTGGCGGTTGAGCTTTTCCCGGAAGATCGGGCTCACCCCGAAGCTGATACCGGCAATGGTGCCCAGGAGCCCGACGGCGATCAAGGAGAGCTGCCAGGAGTAGGCGAACATCACCGCCAGGAAGATGAGGAGGAAGGGCAGGTCGAGGATGAGGGTGACGGCGGCCCCCGAGACGAATTCCCGGATGGTCTCGACCCCGTGCAAGCGGGCGACCAGGGTGCCGGTGGGGCGGTGCTCGAAGTACGGCAGCGGCAGCCGCAGGAGGTGGCGGAAGACCTGGCTCCCCAGCACGGCGTCGATGCGGTTGCCGGTATGGAGCACCAGGTATTGGCGCAGCCAGGTCATGGCGCTGGTGAAGAGCATGAACATCACCAGGGCGACGCCGAGGACGATGAGGGTGCTGTGGGTCTGGTGCACCACCACCTTGTCGATGATGACCTGGGTGAACAAGGGGGTGGCGAGGCCCACCAGCTGGATGGCCAGGGACGCCAGCAGCACGTCCCGCCAGAGGGTCCGATGCTTGAGGAGTTCAGGGATGAACCAAGAGAAGCCGAAGTCCTTCTTTTCGGTTTCGAACCCCGGGATGGCCTCGTCCTGGCCGGTGGCGGATTCCCGGGCAACGAGGATGAGTTCGGGGGCGAAGGTTTCGGGAGCGGCTTCGACTGCCAGGGTCTCCGGGGTCTGGCTGCCGGCCCGGAAGTAGAGGAGCTTGTAGCCGTCGGTCTTGACGATGAGGAGCGGCGTCGGCCCCGCCGGTGCCTTGTCAGGGTCGGCGGCTTCCCGCTCGTTCAGGAAGGCGACGGCCGGCAGGGGCAGTTGCCGCCAGTCGACGTCGGCCAAGCGGTAGGAGCCCGTCTTGAAGCCCAGGGAACGGGCGGCTTCGTGGAAGGTGACAGAACTATAGGGGGGCGGGAACTGCTGGGCGACGAGGGCCGGCTCGAAGGGCACGCGATACAGCCCGCACAGGCTGCCCAGGAGCCACAGCAGCCTCTCTCTCCCCAGGGCTGCGCCCTCATCCATGCCGCCTCCAATGCCAATTGCATCCAAAGGGTCGGATTCTCAAGGATAGAGATATTCCGGGTCAATACTCCTGAAAGTCCTATGATCTTTCTCATAGACCGGAAAACGTAAGGAGGCCCAGTACTTCCTCAATGAGAGTGACAACGAATGCTTCGACCGAACTGCTGCCAGTGATCGATCTCTCGGCAGGGACCGCTAACGCATCTGAGAGCGGCCATTAGCAATGAAATCGTCATCGGGCAGCTTAGGGTCGTGACGGGCCGTCCAGCTTCTGTTTGTCATGAGCCTTCGCTCGGCCAAGCGACCGTCGTTGTTTCAAACGAGGGCGTGATTCCTCCCATCAGCCTATCCTTTCTCCGGCTGCCCGGCCGGCAGCCTGGTGTCGGCCCCGAACTTCCAGTCCGAATACTTCCTACTGTCGGTGAAGGCCTCCCAGCGTAACGGGAAATTGGCCCGTTTCCAGGGCGCGGCCTCGGAGCGGCTGTAGACGCCGGAGATGCGCCCGTCCAGGGTCTTGACGAGGCCCCAGTCGGTGCTGCGGGTGATGGGGTCGGGGTAGAGCCGGCGCAGGTGGTGGCGGGGCACCGGAAAGCGGTTGTCGGTCAGGAGGTCCTCCAGGCGGCGGGGATATTCCGGCCGGCCGGGGGATTGCTGGGCATAGGACTGCAGGGCCCGGGCGTACTGGGTGCCGACCCAGAGGAGCTCCTGCTCCCGGGCCCGCTGGCTGGCGACGGACCAGGCCTGGCCGGCGGCCCCAAGGGCGAGGCCCAGGAGGGCCACCAGGAAGAGCACTCCCAGATAGGTGAAGCCCCTGTGGCGGTGCCGCTCACCAGCTGCCATAGGGGGTCCCGTCCCGGCCGCTGCCCGGGGCGCCGCTGTTGACGTCCCGCACGTTGCCCTTGCCGCTGTCCTCGGGAGCGACCGTGACCCAGGTGTCGGCCTGGCCGGTGACGGGGTCCACCGGCAGGCTGCGCAGGTAGCGGCGGCTGACCAGCTCCTGCAGGCTGTCGGGATAGCGGCCGAGGTCGCCGTAGTGGCGGTCGATGGCTTCCCGCATCACCGAGAGGCTCTGGCGCAGGGCGGTCTCCCTGGATTTTTCCAGGCTGGAGAAGTAGCGGGGCACGGCGATGGCGAGCAGGGTGGCGATGATGGCCATCACCACCAGCAGTTCGACCAGGGTGAAGGCGGCCTGGGCTGGATTCTTGCGCATGGGGCTCACCAGTCCCGGTACAGGGTGCCGTCCAGGGCCCGGCCCTCGGCCTGGGAATAGACGTCAAAGACGTCCTTCCCCGAGCGCGGGGAATCCGGCGGACTGTCGTAGCTGCGCAGGCTCCAGGTCTGGGCCGGGGGCAGGCCCGGATCGCCGAAGGGGTCGCGGGGGATGCGGCGCAGGAAATAGAGGCGGGCCCCGGTGGGCTGGCGCCGGTCGGCGACCCCGGCCACCAGCACTTCCAGGGAGGGCGGGTAGCCCGAGTCCCCCACCTTGCGCTCGATGCGGCCGGCGTCGGCGGCGTCCTTGTAGGCGTCGAGGGCATTGCGCAGGGCCATGAGGGCGGCCTTCAGCTCCTGCTCCTTGCTGCGCCGCACCACCGTTTCCGTGAGGGGCATGGCGATGCCGGCGAGGAGGCCGACGATGACGACGGTGATCACCACCTCGATCAGGGTGAAGCCGGCCTGGGGGCGGAAACCGGCCATGGTCAGGGCACCACCGCCACCGCCAGGGGGGCGGGGAGGGGCGTGGCGTGGAGGTTGTTGCCGGGCCCCATCCCGGAGAACACCACCACCTGGACGGGGGTGGCCGCCGCCGGGGCGACGCCGGCCACCCGCAGGGTCACCAGGGTCCCTTCCCCGGTGGCCCCGCTGCCGCCGGAGCGGGAAAGCCCCACGAAAACCCGGCCGGCGGCTTCGTCCATGCGGGTCGAGAAACGGGTCTGGGTGCCGTCCTGACGCATCAGGTCGCCTTCGGCCACGGCCAGCACCTTCACCGCCTTGGGGTCGTAGTCGATCTGCAGGGCGGTGCTGACCAGGGGCTGGTCGGCCTTGACCCGCAAGGTCAGGGTGCTCTCCTGGCCGACCTTGATTTCTTGGCTCCCTTCCAGATTGAGGACCGTGGCGGCCGGGGCAGTAACCGTCGGGATGGCCAGGGGCGCGGCGGCCAGGGCCGTGCTGGCCGGAGCTTTGCCGGCCAGGTTGTCGAAGGGCGGGACGCTCAGGGGGACCGAGGGCTGGCTGGTGATGCTCTGGACGGAGAGGGGCCGGGACTGCAGGCTGCCCTCGGTGCCGGAGGGGTATTCCAGCAGATGGGGGGCGACGTAGGGCAGGTTGCGGACGATGCGGGGGGTGATGGAGAGCACCAGCTCCCGCTTCTGCCAGTTGTCCTCGTTCTGGCCGAAGAGCCGGCCGGCCAGGGGTACGTCCCCGAGGCCGGGGATCTTGTCGCTGCCGGCGCTGTGGTCCTTGCGGATGAGGCCGGCGAGGATTTGGGTTTCCCCGTCCTTGAGGCGCAGCACCGTGGCGGCGTTGCTGGTCTTGACCCGGACCAGGCTGGTGCCGTTGTTGGTGCGGCCGGCGTCCTGGGAATCGCTCACCTCCAGGGCGACCTTGATGGAGACTTCGTCGTTCTGGTACACCACCGGCTCCACCTCCAGCTTGATGCCGGTGTCCAGGTATTGGACGCTTTCGGAAATCACCGGCCCCTGGGTGGAGGGGGTGGCGGTGGCGTTGACGATGGGGATGCGGTCGCCGATGTGGATCTTGGCCTTCTCCTTGTTCCGCACCCGGATGCGGGGGCTGGCCAGGGTATTGACGTCGCTGTCCCGGGCCTGGGCCCGGAGCTGGACGGTGCGGTCGATGGCGATCCGGCTCTCCCGGCGGGGGCCCCGCAGGTCGGAGAGGACCTTGACCGCCTCCCCGCTCGGGGACAGGACCGAGAAGGTCGAGGGCCACTGGATGCCGAGGTCGAGGATGCGGTCCCGGGAGACGTCGAGGAGCTCCACTTCCAGCATCACCTCCGGCTCGGGCTGGTCCTGGGCCTGGAGGAGCTTTTCCGCCAGGCGGATGGCCTCGGCGGTGTCCCGCATGGTGAGGATGTTGAGCTTCTCGTCGATGACCACGTCCTTGGTCTTGAGGATGGTCTTCACCAGGCTCTGGGCCTGCTTGACGTCCATGTTGGTGACGAAGAAGGTGCGGATCGCCCAGTCCTGGTACTCCTTCTGCTTGGGCGGGGTGTTGGCGTAGACCAGCACGGTGTTGTCGCTGATCACCTTCTTTTCCAGCTGGCTCTGGGTCAGGAGCAGGTTGAGGGCGTCCTCCAGGGCCACCTGGCGGACGAAGAGGGTGGCCTTGAGGTCGGGCTTGACGTCCTTGTCCACGATGAAATTGATGCCGGTGGTGCGGGACAGGACATCCAGGATCATCTTCAGGCCGGCATCCCGGAACTCCAGGGTGACGGGGCGGGCGAAGCGGGTCCGCAGCTGGGGGTAGGGGCTGGCGATGCGGGCCCGCTGGCCCTCGATTTCCTTGCGCAGGGCGAGGGCCTGGGGGTAGCGGGGATCGAGGGCGAGGAGGGCGGCGAGCTGCTTCTCGGCCTGCTCCAGGTCGCCCCGGGTGAAGGCCGCCTGGGCCTGGCGCTCCATGTCCCCCAGGAGGCGGCGCTGCTCCAGCACCCGCAGGCCCTCCAGGGCACGGGGGTTGCGGGGGGCGAGGCCGAGGACCCGCTGGTAGAGGTCCGTCGCCCCTGCGTAGTCGCCGGCCTGGCGGGACTGTTCGGCCTGGGCCAGGAGGGTGGCCAGGGCCCGATCCTTCTGGAGGGCCAGGGCGGCGCGGAAGCGGGGCTCGGCGGGGGAGGCGGCGACGGCGGCGTCCAGCCTGGCCAGGCCTTCCTCGTAGCGCCCCTCGTCCATGAGGCCCAGGCCTTCCCGGTAGGCGAGGTCGGAGGCGCAGCCGGCCAGGGCCAGGGCGAGCCCGAGGGGCGCGAGCCAGCGCCGGGAATGTCTAGTCATGGTCATGGCGGGCTTCCTGGGGACAGGGTTTGGGTCACGTTTAGCGGCAGATAGGTGAGGACCACTTGGCCGGGGCGGATGCTTTCCACCCGGTAGGTGCCGTCGATGACATCCCCCGCCGCCACGGCGTAGGCCTGTTCTCCCCGGCGCAGGAAGGCCTTCGGGCGGGCACCGTCATCGAAGGTGCCGAGGAAGGCGAAGGGCAGGGGCGGCGCCGAGGGGGGGGGAGGCGGCGGCGGGGGGGGCGGTGGCGGCGGTGGCGGCGGTGGCACGAACCAGGTCTTGGCGGCGAACAGGTTAACCGCCTCCTTGCCCTCTTCCCCCTTGCCGGCGGGGGGGGCGTCGGGCTCGGGGGCGGTCCCGGTCTCCAGGGCGGCCGGGGCGGGGGCTGCTTCCCTGGCCGGCCGGGGAGGGGCGGCGGCGGTTTCTTCCTCCCAGTGCATGAGGTCGGGCAGGACCGCGGCGACGCCGGTGGCGGCGAGGAAAGCCATCCAGAAAAGGAGGCGCTTGCCGGTCATGGCCGGGCCAGGTAGAGGGAGAAGCGGATCAAGGCATCCACCTCGGTGTCGCCGATGTTCTGGCGCTGCAGGCTGAGGTTTTCCAGGCCCAGGCCGGGGATGGTGGCCAGCGCGGTGGCGACGAAGCGCCGGATGCGGAGATAGTCCCCCTTCACCGGCAGGAAAATCTGGTAGCGGACGAGGCGGGTGTCGGCCACGGGGGCCAGGACATATTCGCCCCGGGCGAGGTTGAGCTGTTCCGCCGCTGCCGTGTCGTAGATGCGCTCGACCCAGATGGTGACTTCCGCCTCGGTGGGGAGGGCGTCGTAGAAGGCTTCGCCGTCGGCCGGCGGGCCTGGGCGGCCCGGCCCGTCCTGCCGATGGGCGAGGGCGGCTTCGGCCCGGGCCAGCCGCTCTTCCAGCCGGGCCCGCTCCTCACGGGCCGGCAGGACCCCGGCGGCGCCGTAGAGCAGGGTGGCGACGAGGAGAAGGGCGCCGGCGAGCCCCGGCTTGCCGAGGTCGCCCAGGGTCTCCAGGATGATCAGCCTAGGGATGACCATGATTCCCTCCCCAGGCGGCGGAAATGTGGAAGCGCACCGGGGCGCCGCCCTTGTCCCCGGCCGCGTCGTGCTCCAGCAGGGTCACCTGGCGCAGACCGCCGCCCTGTTCCAGGCGGCGCTGGAAGGCCAGCATGGCGGCCAGGTTCCGGGATTCGGCGTGCACCTTCACCAATCCCCGGGGACCGTCGGGCGCCACCGCCAGGACGGCGACGTCCTCATTGTCCGCCGACTCCAGGGCGGCGAAGAGGCCGTCCCAGGGCAGGCGGGCCTTGGCGATGGCTTGGCGGGCGGCGGCCAGGGCCGCATCGTCCTTCCCTGCCCGGCGGGGGGCGTTGCGGGGCAGGCGGGCTTCCGCCTGCTGCAGTGCCGCCTGGAGCTCTTGGGCCTCCTCCCGCCATTGCCACTGGACGGCCAGGAGGGCCGCGAGGGCGGCGACACCGGCCAGGAGGAGGGCCCAGCCCAGGGCGCTGGGAGCTGGGGGGCGGTGGAAGTCGATGTCGAGGCGGTGCATGTCAGGCCACCGTCATGGCCATGGCCAGGAGGGGATCCGCCCCCTCGGCCAGGGCGGCTGGGATGGGCAGGGCCAGGGTCGCGGGGGCGACCCCGTTGCATTCGGGGAGATCGAGCCGGGACTGCCGGGGGCTATGGACGAAGATGGGCGGCATGCCGTCCGGTTCGAGGCCGAGCAGCTGGGCTTCCCTTTCGATGAGATCGGCCAGGGCCTGGGGGCTGTCTTCCCCGCTGCCTGCCCGGACGCTGTGCCAACAGCCGCCCAGGGCGACCAGGAGGCAGGTGCGGCTGGGCTCGGCCACCAGGAAGAGGAAGCTGTCCTGGCGGAAGGCAACTCCCAGGCAGTTGAATGCCGCCGCCAGGTAGGGCTGGACCGACGCCAGGCGCAGCCGGGAGGCGCCGACGGCCCGGCGCAGGGCCGCCAGGAACTCGGCTTCCAGGACGGCGGCCAGGCGCGGCCTGCCGGCCCGTTCCCGGGCGGTGCGCAGGATGCGCCGGCCGGGGTCGCCGCCATAGAGGCGGTCGCAGCAGATGCCGGCGAAGGCCATGAATTCCTCGGGGGTCTTGGTTTCGCTGCGCCAGGGGACCAGCAGGTAGCGGACGAAGTGGTTCGAGAGGAGGAGGGTGATGTTCCCCGCCGCGACCTCGGGCCGCTGCAGAAGGCCTTCCAGGGCGGTGGCCGCCGCTGCCGGAGAGGCGTCCCCGCAGGGGGCATCGATCCGGATGTCGAAGGCTCTGTTCCAGCCCCGGCGCCGGCGCACCAGGGCGACCCGCTCCGGGGACAAGACTCCGATATAGCGGTCACGCCACGAAAGTGACACGGTTGATCTCCTGCAGGGTGGTGCGGCCGGAGGACACCAGGGCGACGGCGGATTCCCGGAGAAAGCGCAGTCCCCGCCGCCGGGCCGCCTCCTTGACCCGGGCGATGGGCTGGCGGTCGATGATGAGCTGGCGGGTGGCGTCGTCCAGGAGCAGGATTTCGGCGATGGCGGTGCGGCCCCGGTAGCCGGTGCCCCGGCAGCGGCCGCAGCCCCGGCTGGCGACGAAGCGGAAGTGGGAGACGTTGCCCGGGTCCAGGCCCGATTCGGCCAGCTCCTCGGCATCCGGAGCCACCGACACGGCGCAACTCGGGCACACCAGGCGCACCAGGCGTTGGGCCAGGATGCCGTTCAGGGCCGAGACGAAGCTGTAGGGATCGACGTTCATCTGGGTGAAGCGGCCGATGACGTCGAAGACGTTGTTGGCGTGGATGGTGGTGAACACCAGGTGGCCGGTCAGGGCCGACTGGACGGCGATCTGGGCGGTTTCCGGGTCCCGGATCTCCCCCACCAGGATCTTGTCCGGATCATGGCGCAGGATGGACCGCAGCCCCCGGGCGAAGGTCAGCCCCTTCTTCTCGTTCACCGGGATCTGCAGCACCCCGGGCAGTTGGTACTCCACCGGGTCCTCGATGGTGACGATCTTGTCCTGGCCCTTGTTGATCTCGGTGATCATGGCGTAGAGGGTGGTGGTCTTGCCGCTGCCGGTGGGGCCGGTGACCAGGACCATGCCGTAGGGCTCCCGGGCCAGGCGGCGCAGGGTGCGGATGGCGTCGTCGTCGAAACCGAGGGCGGAGAGGCGCACCCCGTGGGCGCTGTCGGCCAGGTCCTGCTTGTCCAGGATGCGCAGCACGGCGTCCTCGCCGAAGATGCTGGGCATGATGGAAATGCGGAAGTCGATCTGGCGGCCCTTGATGGTCACCTTGAAGCGCCCGTCCTGGGGTACCCGGCGCTCGGCGATATCCAGTTCGGCCATGACCTTGATGCGGGAGATGACCTGGTCCGCCGTTTCCTGGCCCTGGACCCGGCTGATGGCGTTCAGCACCCCGTCCACCCGGTACTTGATGACCAGGCCGCTCCCCGTGCTCTCCAGGTGGATGTCGCTGGCGTGGGCCTTGAGGGCATCGTAGAGGGTGGAATTGACGAGCTTGACCACGACGCTCGAATCCTCGCTGATGCGCGCCAGGGACAGGGTTTCCACCGACCGGTCGGAGAGTTCCTCCTGCTCCGTCCCGGCGGCGACGTTGTCCACGGCCCGGAATTCCTCCTCCTGGCGGGCCAGGTAGGCGGCCAGGTCGGCGGCATGGGTCAGGTAGAGGGGGGCCCCGGCCAGGCGGGCATCGAGCCAGGCCAGCAGGGCCGGGTCGAAGGGGTCGGCGAAGACCCCGGCCGGCTTTCCGTCGGCGAGGCGCACCAGGGCGCATTCCCGGTGCAGGGCTTCGGCCAGGGAAAGGGGGCCGAAATCCGCCGGGGCGGCGAACAGGGCACTGCCGTCCAGGGACGGAAAGCGGAGGCTGGCGGCCAGGGCCCGGACGAAGTCGGCCGGCGGCAGCCCGAGCATTTCCTCCAGTTCGGCGATGATCCGGCGCCCCGAGGCGGTGGCCCGTTCCCGGGCGGCCTTGAGCAGGCCGGGGGCGAGACCGCCGGAGGCGGCCAGGGGATCGGGGATGGGGGGGCCCATGTCAGCGTCTATGGTTTTTCCTGTTTTCCAGTTTTCATAAGCGGATTGCATGCCACCCGGAGAGGTCCCGCCCATCCGGGCCGCCCGCGGCTTCCTGGGGGCCGCCGGGGTGGGGAAGAGCGGGGGGATGTCCACGCTTTTCGGGGAATCTTCCCCACTTTTCCCCGCTGTCGACCCGGCGCGGATGGCTACCGGCGGCGCCGCTCGCCTCCCTGGCGGCGCTCCCCCCGCCGGCGTTCTCCGGCGGGGGAAAAGGGGATGGCGGGGGAAGGCAGGTCACCCGCCACGGCCGCCAGGCTCGCCCGCAGCTCCGCCAGGGAGAAGGGCTTGCTCAGGATGTGGCGGATGCCGTGGCGGCGGGCGCCGCCCGTCACCGCGTCGGTGGAGTGCCCGGTCATCAGGATGCAGTCGCCGGCTCCGTGGGCATGGCGGATGGCGGCGAGGGCCTGGAAGCCGTCGATGTCGGGCAGGTGGTAGTCCAGGAGGATGACCTGGGGCAGGAAGGCGCCGGCGGTGGCGATCGCCTGCCGGCCGGTGGAGGCGATGCGGGCTTCCCAGCCGCAGCGCTGGAGGTGGGCCAGGAGATTCTCGGCGAGTATTTCCTCGTCCTCGACGATCAATATCTTCTTGGAGTGGGGCACGCATCCCTCCTGCCGCCGGGCTGGTCTTGGTGAGGAGAAGGCGTCGCCTTCCCCCAGCCGGCAGCCGGGTTCCGGTACGGGCCCGTCTCCGGCTGCTGGGCTCCCGTGCAGCATGTCCCGTGCCATGGCGGCGGGCTCCACCTTTCCCGGCGTCGCCATTGGCGCGGATATTGCTGCCCGATGCCGCATCGATATTCGAAAGGAAAGGCGGACCATGTACCGGGAATACTTCGGTTTCAGAGACGAGCCCTTTTCCATCGCCCCGGATCCCCGCTACCTGTACCTCAGTCCCCGCCATGACGAGGCCCTGGCCCATCTGGTCTTCGGCCTGCAGAACGCCGGCGGAGGCTTCGTCCTCCTGACCGGGGAAGTGGGAACGGGCAAGACCACCGTCTGCCGCTGCGCCCTGGAATGCGTGCCCGAGGACTGCGACATCGCCTTCATCTACAACCCCAAGCTGACCATTCCGGAACTGCTGTCCACGGTGTGCGACGAGCTGCGCATTCCCGGACCCTCCGCCTCCGGCGGCACCAAGGCCTTCGTGGATGCCATCAACCGCCGCCTGGTGGAATCCCATCGCCAGGGACGGAGGACGGTGCTCATGATCGACGAGGCCCAGAACCTGGAGGCCGATGTCCTGGAGCAGCTGCGTCTCCTCACCAACCTGGAGACCAGTGAGCGCAAGCTGCTGCAGATCATTCTCATCGGCCAGCCCGAACTGCTGGATCGCCTGGCCCGTCCGGAGCTGCGCCAGCTCGCCCAGCGCATCGTCGCCCGCTACCACCTGACCCACCTCAGCCCCGGAGAACTGGCGAGCTACGTGCAGCACCGGCTGGCGGTGGCCGGAGTGCGGCGCCGGCTCTTCCCTGAGCCGGTCCTGCGCCGCCTCTACCGCCATACCGGGGGGATTCCCCGCCTGGTCAATGCCATCTGTGACCGGGCGCTGCTGGGCACCTATCTGCACGGCCTGGAGAGCGTCGACCGGCTCGTTCTGGAACAGGCGGTGAGGGAGGTGATGGGCCCGCCGGCGCGGGGAGTCTGGCCCGTTGTCCGGGGCTGGCGGGAATGGCGGGCCGCCCTCTTCGGCCCGGGCCTGGCCCCGGCCGTGTATGCCGGCGGAGCCGCCGCCGGAAAACCACTTTCCTGGAAGGGAGGGCGATAGCCATGTCCTATATTCTCGATGCCCTGAAAAGATCCGAAGCCGAACGCCGGGCCGGTGCCGCTCCCGGCCCGGCCCCCGGCACCGTCTACGTGGTGGCGCCCGGCAGCCATGCCGGGCTTGGCGGTGCCGCTGTCCTGGCCGGCGCCGGCATGCTGGTCGCCGGACTCGCCCTGGGCGCCTGGCATCCCTGGCAGGCGGCGAAGCCGGCCGGGGTGGTCCTGGCGGCGGCGCCGCCGCTACCCATCCAGCGGGGGGATGCCATTCCGGTGCCGCCGGTCGCGGCATCGTCGCCGGCCTTGCCCAGATCCCCGGTGATGAGCGCCAAGGTCAGCACGGTGACCAAATCGGCAGCTTCGGTCCGGGCCGGGGCGGAGGGCGCCAAGCTGCCGGCCAAGGTGGCCTCTCCCTTGGCAAAGGCCGTCCAGGCGGCACCGGCGGAACGCATCCTCGCCTACCAGGAGCTTCCCGCGGACATCCGGAGCGGCCTGCCGAAAATCACCTTCGGCGGCTACGCCGGAACGGACGAGTCGGAGGTCAGGATCGCCTTCATCAACGACCGGCTGGTCAAGGAGGGCGAGGAAGTGAGCCCTGGGGTCAAGCTGGAGCAAGTGAGCCGGGAAGGCGTGGTGATGGCTTACCAGGGGTACCGTTTCCGGCCGACGCCCTGACGGCCTCTGCCGCCTTCCATGGGAGCTCACTTCGCTGACATTTTCCTTTCAAGCGTGATGCATAATAGGCGAGGCGGGTCTTTGGCCAGGGGCATATTCCGCGAAGGATGGAGGCGTGCAGCCGTCCGCATAACAGGAAGAGATCGTGAAACTTGTGGAGAACGGAGTCCGGGAATCCGCCATGTCCGAGGGGGAACCGGCGGAAGCTGCGCTGCGCCAGGAGAAGCAGTTCTCCGACGACATCATCAACAGCCTGCCGGGCATCTTCTACATGCTGGACACGGACGGGAGATATGTCCACTGGAACCAGCGGCTCTGCGAGGTTTCGGGCTACCGGGCCGAGGAATTGGCCCGGATGCGCATGTTCCAACTGTTCGGCGACGATACCGCTCCCCTGCTTCTGGAAAGGATCGAGGAGGTTTTCCGGACAGGGGAATCGGAGATGGAGGCGCCTCTGCTCACCAAGGATGGCCGCTGCATTCCCTACCGTTTCACCGGGCGGCGGACGACGATCGGCGGCAGGTCCTACCTGGTCGGCCTGGGGATCGATATCAGTCAGCGCAAGGCAGCGGAAGCACAGGTCGAGCGCCTCAACCGCGAACGCACCGCAGAGCTGGCTGAAACCAAACTTTTGCAGAGCATCAGCGCCGCGCTCATCCACCAGGATCACGTCGAGGGCCTGTACCAGGAGATCATCGACGCGGCCGTCGCCATCATGGGCTCCGATTGCGCCAGCATGCAGGTGCTTTACCCGGAACGGGGCGAGGGCGGAGAGCTGCGCCTGCTGGCTCACCGCGGCTTCAGTCCGGAAGCGGCGAAATTCTGGGAATGGGTCCGGGCCGATTCCAGGACCACCTGCGGCATCGCCCTGGGGACCGGCAGGCGAGCCGTTGCGCCAGACACGGAGAATTGCCATTCCATGGCCGGTTCCGAGGACCTGGCGACGGCGCAGCAGAGCGGAATCCGCGCCATGCAGAGCACGCCCCTGGTTTCCCGCGGCGGCAGGATGCTGGGCATGATCTCCACCCACTGGCGCCACCCCCATCAGCCTTCCGAGCAGGATTTCCGTCTCCTGGACATCCTGGCCCGCCAGGCCGCGGACCTCCTCGAGCGCCGGCAGGCAGAAGCCCA
This sequence comes from Rhodocyclaceae bacterium, assembly GCA_018261935.1. Classification (GTDB taxonomy): domain Bacteria; phylum Pseudomonadota; class Gammaproteobacteria; order Burkholderiales; family Rhodocyclaceae; genus JAGTRP01. Next base: position 24,588 of record JAGTRP010000029.1, on the reverse strand, counting down.
GATCCAGTTGCTCAACGCCACCCTGGAAGAGCGGGTCAGGGAGCGCACCGCGGAGCTGGAGGCGGCCAACCGGGAACTGGAAGGATTCACCTACGCCGCTTCCCACGACATGCGGGCTCCCCTGGGGCGGATCAACAGCTTCAGTACCCTGCTGAGCGACAAGTACCGGGACCGTCTGGATGGCGACGGACTGCTCTTCCTCGACCTGATCCGTCAAAATGCCACGCGCCTGAACATCCTGGTCGAAGACTTGCTCGCCCACGCCCAGATCGGACAGCACAACTGGGATATGCGTCCCACGGGCGTGGAAGGGGCGGTCAAGGTCATCCTCCATGAGAGAAGCGAGGACATCCGGCAGTCCGGTGCCGACATCCGGCTGGATTTTCCCGGCCCCATGAGCGTGAACAGCAATCCCACCGCCTTGCACCAGATCCTGCGCAACCTGGTGGACAACGCCCTCAAGTATTCCCGCCAGGCCCAGCCGCCGGTGATCGATATCGGCGGCCGCGTCGAGCAGGAGCGCTGCCTCCTGTGGGTGCGGGACAACGGCATCGGAATCGACCCGGTCTACCACGAAAAGATCTTCCAGATTTTCCAGCGCCTGCATACCTACAGCGAGTATCCGGGCAACGGCATCGGCCTGGCCCTGGTGAGGAAGGCGGTGGAGCGCCTGAATGGCCGGGTCCGGGTGGAAAGCGAACCCGGCCGGGGAGCGACCTTCCTGCTGGAGTTGCCGGTCTAGCATCATTGCAGCGTGCCGGGCATTGCCGGCACGTTGCGAACCGAGGTATGGAGCCGCCTACAGGAACACCGGATTCACGATGGTCTGGTCGATGCCCTGGACATCGTCGGCGCGGACCACGACCACCGAAATATTGTCCCGTCCGCCGTGCTTGAGGGCCCTGTCCACCAGGGATTCCGCTGCCTGCCGGCAGTCGCCGGCGGCGAGGGCGGCGCAGATTTCCTCTTCGCTGACCTCGTTGCTCAGGCCATCGCTGCACAGCAGGAACAGGTCGCCGTCGTTGACCTCCAGCTTGCCCTCGTCGATCTCCAGGGTGTCGGCGGCGCCCACCGCCCGGGTGATCAGGTTGCGGGCCGGGTGGTGGATGGCTTCTTCCGGGCTGAGGGCGCCCAGGGACTTCAGCTCTTCCACCTGGCTGTGGTCGCGGGTGAGCTGGATCAGGTGTCCGTTCCTGTACAGATAGATGCGGCTGTCTCCGGCCCACAGGTAGCCGCACTGGCGATCGCAGGCGAACAGGGCCGCCACCGTGCTGCCGATGACCTGCACATGGCGCAGGGCCGCTTCGGCCCGCAGCTGCCCATTCACCGCCTGCAGCCGGTCGTGCCCGTTGGCGGTGAGTTCCGGCAGGGTGTCGGCGTGGGGCAGCCGGCTCAGGGCGTCGACCACCAGGCGGCTCGCCAGGTCTCCGAGGGAGTGCCCCCCCATGCCGTCGGCGACGGCCCACAGCCCGCCCTGGGGCTGGTCGAGGCAGGCATCCTCGTTGATCTCGCGGACCCACCCCGGGTCGGAGCGGGCCGCCGAGGTCCAGCGAAAATGGGCTAGGGAAGCCAAGGGGAACCCGTGACGTCAGGCGGGAGGACGCACTTCGCTGTTGGCACTGCGCTGGCCCAGGTCCACCTTGATGTTGGCGGCGGCCGCCGAGTTGTCGATGTTGACCACCTGGAACTGATTGATGATCTGGTCGGCGTAGAAATTGTTGATCTCGTAGACCGGGGCCACCGGGCCGGAGGCGGCGGGAATGTACGGCCGGATCCAGCCGAAGACCCAGGGGGCGCCCCCGCCCCGGATGGCGGACAAGGCCTTGCGGTCGAGGGCGTGGCTCAGGGGGAGGTCGTTGATGGCGATGGCGGCCATGGGGGAGTCTCCGAAAGGGCGGCTTACTTGACCGGCTTGCCGGCGGCGACCGGTCCCCGGCCCGCGAAGCCGGGCGGATAGCTGACGATGCGGGTGCTGCGCAAGAGGGTTTGCGCGGGGGCGATGGTGCGGCCGCGGATCCGCGCGCCGCCTGCGATCGCGGCCATTGCCTGGCGATCGAGATCGATGCTTTCCGACAGATTCTTGACGACGATGGTGGCCATGGCGTGCTCCTTCAGGTGGGGGGCGATACGGTTGACCCGGTCCTGGCGCCAAGGGTTTCCTTGCCGGTCCCATGGCACCCGGGGGAGGCGGCCGCCCCGGCCGCCTCCCCCGGACGGAACTCAGAACCGCACGACGCTGTTGCTGGCGGTCTGGGTCGGCTTCACCGTCGAAGTGATGTGGTCGGAGAAGGCGACGTTGTTGCCGTTGGTGTTGAACACCTCCTGGCTCTGGCCGATCTTCTGGACGGCGGTGAGGGACGAGTCGTGGGTGGACCCGTCGTAGTAGGACCAGAAGGACGGCAGGCCCTTCTTGTACATGCCGCCTTGGACGGCGGCCATGGCCTTGGCGTCGAGGGCTTCGGTACGGGACAGATCGTGGATCATCAGGGTTTTCATGACAGTTCTCCTAAAAGGATTGGATTGGAAAATGAGCATGGTTGCGCTCGGGGATAGATACAGCAGGGGGCGTGCCAGGTGCTGGATAATTCCGGGCGGCGGCTTGCAACCCATTGAAATCACGATGTAAATGACGGGTTTCCGGATTCGGCGCCGAAACGCGGGAAGGGCTCCGGACGGACTCGGATGGTTGCTGGGGGCCAACAGGACGGACGCCGGTGTTGGCCGGATGGAAACAGGAAGGGATGGCCAGGCTTTCCCGACCCGGCGGCCCGGCGGGCGGGAACTGTCCCGGGGCAGGCTGCGTCGTATCGGGTGTTGAAATCTCCATTGGAAGCGGTCATGGCCCATGGCTAACCTGGCGAACGCGATCCGCATCTTCCAGAGCGGCGCCTTGTCCCACCACGAGTTCCTGGCGCAGGTGGATCGCGTCCTGGCGAGCGATCAGGCCAATTCGGAGCGGCTGCTGGAAATCCTCCAGGAGGAGCACACCAATTTCCCGCTTCCCCCGGATGTCTACGCGGAAGTGCAGCGGCGCATCGAACACCGGGCGGAGCCGCAGCCGAGCCCGGATGGCGAGGAGACCCGGGTGCAGACCCATCCGGGCCAGCATCCGGCAACCCCCGATGCCCCGGCGGCCATGGCGAGGCCGGAGCAGCCCGGCGCCGGGCCGGATCGCATCAAGGGCGTCGGCGACACGCTGAACGGCCGCTTCGTCCTGGAGGAGTGCCTGGGGTTCGGCGGCATGGGCATGGTGTACAAGGCCCTGGACCTGCGCAAGCTGGAGGCCTCGGACCGCAATCCGTACATTGCCATCAAGGTCCTCAACGTCCAGTTCCGCGGCCACCCGAAATCCCTGATCGCCCTGCAGCGGGAAGCCAAGAAGGCCCAGAAGCTCGCCCACCCCAACATCGTCACGGTCTACGACTTCGACCGGGATGGCTCCATGGTGTACCTGACCATGGAGTATCTGACGGGCAGGCCCCTCAGCCACCTGCTGCGGACGCCGGATTTCAAGGGCCTGCCCTATGGCGAGACCCTGCCCATCGTCACCGGCATGGCCAGGGCCCTGGCCTATGCCCACGAACGGGGTTTCGTGCACTGCGACCTGAAGCCCGCCAACGTCTTCCTGACCGACAGCGGCGAAGTCAAAGTCATCGATTTCGGCATCGCCCGGGTGTTCCAGAAACCGGAACCGGACGCGGAAGCCACCGTCTTCGATCCGGGCAGCCTCGGCGGCCTGACGCCGGCCTATGCCAGCCCGGAGATGCTCGAACACCGGGAGCCGGACCCCCGGGACGACATCTATGCCCTGGCCTGCATCACCTATGAGCTTCTGACCGGCCGCCATCCCTTCGACCGCCTGCCCGCCAACCAGGCCCGTAGCGCCGGCCTTCGGCCCCAGCGGCCGAAGAAGCTGGGCCGCCGGCAATGGCGGACCCTGAAGGCGGCCCTGGCCCTCGACCGCGAGGCCCGCACCGCGACGGTGACCCGCTTTCTCGACGGCTTGAGCGGGGAGCGCCGGGGGCGGACTTATGTCACCCTGATGGCGGCGAGCATGGCGATGGCCGGGCTCTTCGCCGCCATCTTCGTCTATTTCTGGACTTTCGAGACCGGCCGGGAAGCCGGGGAGGGGGCGCCCGCCGCCCCGGCGGAAAGCCCGCCCCCCGTCGCCGCCCAGCCGGCGGCCCCGTCCCTGGCAGCCATCGCGCCCATCCTGGCCGGGGTGCCCTGCGCGGCCCTGGCGCCGACACTGCGGGGCGATACCTTGCAGGTCCAGGGCTACCTTCCCGGGACTTTCGCCGTAGCGCCCCTCAAGAACATGCTGGGCGCCGTCCCCGGGGTTAGGGCGGTAAACCTCGACGTCCAGCCCGTGCGGGACGACCAGTGCGGCATCATCAACGCCCTGGCGCCCTATTGGGTCCGGAACCGGCAGGCCGGGGGAGCCGCCGGGATCCACACCCAGGCGCCCAACGGCGAACTCACCGAGGGGGCGCCCCTGGTGGTCAATATCACCACCCCCGGCTACGACTCCTACGTCAATATCGACTACTACGTCCTGGATGGCAGCGTGGTCCATCTGGTGCCCAGTCTGCGGGCCAGGGACAACCAGGCGCCGCCCAATTACTCGGCCACCGTCGGCAGCCTCGGCAACTGGGTGATTTCGAAGCCCTTCGGGAAGGAAATGGTGGTGCTGCTGGTGACCCCCGTCCCGCTCTTCGAAGGCCTGCGCCCGGAAAGCGAATCCGGCGCCGAATACCTGCGGGCGGTGCAGGAGCGGCTGGGGAAAATTGCCCGGGAGCAGGGTTCCGACCGCATCGCCGCCGATTTCGTCCAGATCGCCACCCGGGCCCGCAAGCCCTGAGCCGCCGGGGGCGGCGGGATCGGCTACTTGAGGTCCCGCGCCACCCGGAAGCCGTTCTGGGATTGGCGGACGCTGGCGTCGTACTTGAAGCGGGTCGAGGACAGCATGTAGCTCGCCCCCTCGCGCCACGAGCCTCCCCGGATCACCCGGGCCCGGCAGTTGGGATCATCCCAGGCGCGGCCGTCGGCGGGGGCGCCCTTGTAGGATTCGTGCCAGCAGTCGGCGACCCATTCCCAGACGCTTCCGTTCATGTCGTGCAGGCCGTAGGGATTGGCGGCGAAGGAACCGACATCGGCGGGGGCCTCCTGCCGCCAGGGGGCGCCGCACTCCTTGCAGTTGGCGTTGCCCGGCCGCATCGGGTCGCCCCACCAGTAGCGCGTCGAGGTGCCGCCCCGGGCCGCGTATTCCCACTCGGCCTCGGTGGGCAGCCGGTAAGGCTTGCCGCTGGCCTTGCTCAGCCACTTCACATATTGCTGGGCGTCGTCCCAGCTCAGGTCGCGGGCCGGGGCGGTCCTGGGGGCGCCGGCGTCGGTGGCGGACCGTTGGCAGCCGCCGGCATCGACGCAGGCGTTCCACTGCTCGACGGTCACCTCGTATTTCCCGATGGCGAAAGGCGCCTTGATCGTGACCGGATGAGCGGGTTTCTCGCTGGCATCGCTGGCGTTGTTTCCCATGGTCAGTGATCCGGCGGGCAGCGCCACCAGCGCCGGGCAGGCCGCGCAGTCCTTCACCTCGCTGACCGCGGCCGGCGCGCCGGGGGGCTTTGCCGGCGGGGCGGCGGCCGCCGCCGCTGCCGGCGCCTTGGCAGCAGCGGCCGGGTGGGGCTTTTCCGCGGCGGCCTTGGCGGCAGGCGCCGGCTGGGGCTTCACCGGCGGCGCCTTGGCGGCGGGGGCGGCCGAAGGCTTTTCCGGCGCCGCTTCGGCCTTCGGTGCCGCGGCCCGCAGCCGCTCGATGCGGGCCCGGGCCAGGGCGGTGAAGCGGCCTTTGGGGTAGGACTGCAGATAGGCCTCGTAGTCTTCGACGTGGGTGCTGTCCTTGATGGATTCCCAAAAGGTCAGCTCATATTGCTCGGCGCTGTCCTTCGGCAGAACGCCGGCGGCCGCCCACTGGGGGGTGACGGCCGCCAATACGGAAACGATCAACAGTTTTTTCCACACAGCCAGGCCTTCCTGGATTTTTCATCCCGCCATGATTCGGTTGCTGGTTTGTCCTCGAACTCCTGCGCACACTTCTGCTCAAACGATGCACGCTTTGGACAGACTTCATTCCGACAAATTCTGCTCCGGCCTGAATGTGAGGAGGCATGACATGCTAAGAAAAATGAGCCTTGCCGCTTGGCTCATGGCGATGTGGGGCATTGCCCCCGCGATGGCCGAGCGGACGCCGTCGCCCCCGAATGCCGAGGCCTACATCATCTGGCCGGCTGACGGGACGGTCATTCAGGGCGGCAAGTTCTGGGTACGCATGGGGCTGCGCAATATGGGCGTCTGTCCGAAAGGCGTGAAGCTCCCCAACGTGGGCCACCATCATCTGCTGGTCGATACGGATCTCCCGCCCCTCGGCGAGCCGATTCCGAGCGACAGGAACCATCTCCATTTCGGCGCGGGGGAGACCGAGGCGCGGCTCGAGCTGCCGCCGGGAAAGCACACGCTGCAAATGCTCCTGGGGGACAGTGACCACGTGCCCCATGACCCGCCGGTCTACTCGAAGAAGATTTCCATCATCGTTCGGTAAGGAACGGGAAAACAAGGGGAGTATCCGCCATGGACAAATCGTTCGCCGCCATCGCCGCCACCGCATTCTTTCTTTTTTCCCAGGCCGCCTGGGCGGGCAGCACGCCGGCCCCCGCCAACGCCCATCTCTATATCGGCTACCCCAACGACGGTCAGGTGGTGCCGGCCGGCAAGCCGTTCCGGGTATGGTTCGGCTTGCGCAACATGGGCGTGGCCCCGAAGGACGTCAAGTTTCCCAACACCGGCCATCACCACCTGCTGATCGACACGGAATTGCCGCCCTTCGACCAGGAAATCCCGTCGGACAAGAACCACCTCCATTTCGGGGCCGGGGAAACGGAGACCCAGCTGGAACTCCCCCCGGGGAAACACACCCTGCAGCTGCTCATGGGCGACGACCGGCACATCCCCCACAACCCGCCGATCTACTCGAAGAAGATCACCATCACCGTCAAGTGACGGCGTAGCGGCCAAGGCGCCGGGTCGGCGACCGCCGACTGTTTCAATCCGGCCAACGCCTGCCCGGATTCTGTTGGCGGCCGCCCACCATATTGGCCTCGGCCGGTTTTCCCCGTCGTCCCGGAAAGACCCGGCTGTGGAATTAAATTACCGTTATTAGTCAATGAGTTGAAATTATTTTCGTGGCGCTGGCCAGGGGTTGGCACGCCCCCTGCTGTATTGGTCCCCGAGCGCAACAATGCTCATTTTCAAACCCAACCCCTGTTAGGAGAACTGTCATGAAAACCCTTTTGATCCACGATCTGTCCCGTACCGAAAACCTCGACGCCAAGGCCATGGCCGCCGTCCAAGGCGGCATGTACAAGGGCCTGCCGTCCTTCTGGCTGTCCCGCGACGAGTCCAAGCACGACTCGTCCATCAAAGCCCTCCAGGAGATCGGCCAGAGCCAGGATGTCTTCAACGCCAACGGCAACAACGTCGCCTTCGCCGAGAAGATTTCCTCCACGGTCAATCCGACCCAGACCGCCAGCAACAGCGTCACCCGTTTCTGATTCCCTACCCCAATCCCTTTCGGAGAACTGCCATGAAAACCCTTTTGATCCACGATCTGTCCCGTAGCGAAAACCTCGACGCCAAGGCCATGGGCGCCGTTCAAGGCGGCATGTACAAAGGCCTGCCGTCCTTCTGGTCCTATTACGATGGGTCCAAGCACGACTCGTCCCTCAGCGCTGTCCAGGAGATCGGCCAGAGCCAGGACGTCTTCAACGCCAACGGCAACAACGTCGCCTTCTCGGACCGCATCACTTCGACGGTGAAGCCGACCCAGACCGCCAGCAATAGCGTCGTCCGGTTCTAAGTCCCGTCCGGGGGCGGCCGGCCCGGCCGCCCCCACCTCACAGGAGAACAGCCATGTCCACTCTCATGATCCGCGATCTCGCCCACCAGCGGGAACTCGACGACCCGGCCTGCCGCGCGGTGCGCGGCGGCGCCGGCCGGCCCCTGGGGCCGACCGTTGCCGGTTCCTTCGCCAATGTCGAGGTCAATGTGAACCAGAACATCAACCAGTTCCAGGATGTTCGGGTCAACGCCCTCAACAACGTGGGCGTCATCGGCGCCGACTTCGGCCCTCTGCGGCTGGATGTCAGCCCGCTCCAGCGGGCGACTGCGGGCGTCGTCCTCTGAGCCCGGGCGCCGGAGGCCTTCGGGTCTCCGGCGCCATCCGGAGCCGGCCGGAACTGGCGCTGGCGGCCAGTGCCAAAGTTCAGTGATCGATCTGATTCGACCTTCCGCATCCGGCAGATCCGGCGAAGGGCGGTGAAATGGAAAAAACAACGACGCTTGCCGAGCCAGTCGGCGCAGTGACGGCGTACCTGGAAGTCACCGGCACCGGCAAGCTGGCATCGACCCTGTTTCCTATCCACGACGAAGTCGTCATCGGGCGCGACCAGCAGGATTCCCTGGCGTCCGATCTGTTCCTCTGCATCCCCGAGCACACCGTCAGCCGGCGCCACGCGCGCATCGTGCGGCGGGGGGATGGCTACTATGCGGAGGACCTCCACTCCTTCAACGGCACCTTCGTAAACGGCAGCCGGCTGCAGCCCGGCATCTGGCGCCCCCTGCAGGACGGGGACGAACTCTTCCTGTCCTCGGTCCAGGTCGTTTTCCATTCCCTGATGGCGCCGGTGCAGGAAAGCACGCCTGCCGTCATCACCAAGTCGGTGGACGCCACCCAGTACTCGACCCCCCTGGAAGCCCCCCAGGCCGCGGCCCTGGGGGATGTCCAGGCGACCGTCCAGAAACTCCACGCCATGGCCCAGGTGGGCATCGCCCTGGGGGCGGTGACCGACCGCGCCACCCTGATCGAGAAGATCATGAACCTGATCTTCGACCTCTTCCCCCTGGCCGAGCGGGCCTTCATCCTGCTGCGGGACGGCAAGGACGAGGCGCCGAAGCCCGCTGCCGCCCGCCGGCGGGACGGCACCGTGGAGGACCCGGCGACGGTGAGGATTTCCCACACCATCGTGGATGAAGTCCTCAACGGGAAGCAGGCCATCCTCTCGGTGGATACCCTGTCGGACCGCCATTTCGGCACCCAGGATTCCATCGTGGCCCAGGCCATCCGCAGCGTCATGTGCGTTCCCCTCGTCCTGGAGGGGGAAGTCCTCGGCATCATCCAGGTGGATACCTCCTCGGACCCCCGCGCCTTCAAGGGCGAGGACCTGGAGATGCTGACCGGGGTCTGCGCGGAAACCGCCGTGGCCCTGAAGAATTTCCAGCTCTATTCGGATATCGAGCGCCTCCTGGACGGCTTCGTGCGGGCTTCCGTGCAGGCCATCGAGGAACGGGATCCGGCGACGGCGGGCCATTCCTTCCGGGTCGCCGGCTATGCCGAGAGTTTTGCCAAGGCGGTGGACCGGGCCGACGGCCCCGATCTGCGCGACATCCTCTTCAGCAAGGAGCAGGTGCGGGAGATCCGCTATGCCGCCCTGCTCCACGATTTCGGCAAGGTGGGGGTGCGGGAGCATGTCCTGCGCAAGGAGAAGAAGCTCCACCATGCCGACATGCGTCTCCTGGAGCAGCGCTTCAAGTACGCCCGGGCCTGCCTGGAAAGGAATGCCTATCGCCGCCTGGCCGCATCCCGTCTGGAGGAAGGGGGCGACGGGGCGGCCTTCATGGCGGAAAAGGGACGGATCGACGGCGAGCTGGGCGAGGAGTCCCGGCGCCTCGACCGGTTTCTCGACGCCATCCGGCGCGCCAACGAACCGGCCATCTCCTACACCGAAATCCTGCCGGAGCTGCGGGATGTCCTGGCCTACCGCTACCCCGAAGGGGACGGCTCCGCGGCGCCCCTGCTGGAGGAGGCGGAGTTCCTGGCCCTGAGTGTCACCAAGGGCAGCCTGACCCCCGACGAGCGCCGCCAGATCGAGTCCCACGTGGTGGATTCCTATTCCTTCCTGATCCTCATTCCCTGGACCCGGGACCTGGCCGGCGTCCCCGCCATCGCCCATGGCCACCACGAGAAGCTGGACGGCTCGGGCTATCCCATGGGCCTGCGGGGCGGCCAGATACCGGTGCAGACCCGTATCCTGACCATCTGCGATATCTACGATGCCCTCACCGCCGGCGATCGCCCCTACAAGAAGGCTATGCCGGCGGAGCTGGCCCTCGACCTGATGGCCATGGAGTGCGAGGCAGGGCATCTCGATTCCCGGCTGTTCCAGGTGTTCGTCGATGCCCGGGCCTGGGCGGCGGCGTGACTTCACCAAATGCCCGCCGCCTGCCTTCCCTCCGTCTTGAGCCGCCGCCTGGGGAATTCCCTCTTCGCCGCCCTCTGTGCCGCTTTCCTTTGCAGCTGCGCCGACGTCAGCATGCCCGAATACCAGCGCCCCGAAACCCCGGGCAAGGCCGAGTGGTCGCGGCCGGCCGCGGTGTCGGCGGCGGAGACCATCGTGCCGGACTGGTGGCGGGAATTCGGCGACGCCTACCTGGACGGCCTGGTGGACAAGGCTATCGCCGGCAACGTCGATCTCAAGGTCCTGGCGGCCCGCATCCAGGTGGCCCAGGCGGGCATCGGCGAGGCCCGGGCAGGCGCCTTGCCCACCATCGACCTGGGGGCGGGGGCCAGCTTCGAGAAAACCACCGGGCAGAAATTCACCAAGCAATTCAACGTCGCCACCCAGCTCAATTGGGAGATCGACGTCTGGGGCAAAGTGGAAAAGGGCGTCCAGGCCCAGAAGGCCGAGTACCGCGCTTCGGAGGCGGACTGGCGGGCGGGTTACCTGACCCTGGTGGCCGACCTGTCCACGGCCTATTTCCAGATCCGGCAATTCGACGAGCAGATCGAACAGCAACAGCAGACCCTGGACAAGAACCGGCAGATCCTGGCCATCTACGAGGCCATGCTGAAGAACGGCCTCATCCCCCAGACCCAGGTCCTGCGCCAGCGGGCCGAAATCAACCGGCTCACCAACGACCTGCTGGAGCTCCATCGCCTGCGGGACCTCTCGGAGAACGCCATCGCCACCCTGATCGGTGTGCCGGCCGGGGAGTTCAAGGTGCCCGCCGGCCGCCTCCAGGACCGGGTGCGGCTGCCTACCGTGCCCGTCGGCCTGCCGGCCCAGCTGCTGGCGCGCCGGCCCGACGTCATCGCAGCGGAATACCGGGTCCTGGAGGCCTACGATCTGGTGGGGCAGGCCAAGCTCGCCCAGCTGCCCTCCATCAGCCTCACGGCCCGGGGAGGCACGGCCAGCTTCGCCCTCTCGTCCCTGCTCAAGTCCTTCACCTTCGGCCTCATGCCCAGCATCAACCTGCCCATGTTCGACCCTGGGATCAAGGCCCACATCAAGACCAGCGAAGCCCAGACCAAGGTCGTCGAACAGCAGTACCGGCAGGCGGTGATGGCGGCCTTCGAGGAAGTGGAGAACGCCCTGGTGAACCTGGATGCCCACCGCAAGCAGCGCACCGAATTGCAGCAGCAGACCGATCATCTGCGCGTCGTGTCGGAGCAGATCCAGGCCCAGCTCAGGGAGGGCGTGGTTTCCCAACTGGAGGTGTTCGAGAGCGAACGCTCCCTGCTGACAGCGCAGCTCGCCTTGCTGGCCAATCACCAGCAGATCCTTTCGGACACGGTGACCCTCTACAAGGCCCTGGGGGGCGGGTGGACGCCGGTGGATGTGAAGAGCCAAAGCGAGTGAAGCCGATGATCCCGAAACATGGCCCCTGACCAGGCAGCGATGGCCGAGACACGGGCGCCGCCGGCCCGGGAACCCCATGTCGTGCTGGAGCCCATATCCCATCCGGAGCTGGGCGACATCGCCATTGACGGGAGCTTGTTCGCCATCGGGCGGAACGAAGCCCCCTTCGCTTCCTACGATCCGGGGCCCGTGGCTGTCCTGTCGCGCCGGCACGCCAGGATTTTCTCCGAGCAAGGCTACGTCTATGTGGCCGACCTGGACAGCAAGAACGGGACGACGGTCAACGGCGTCGCCGTGCGGGAAAAGCCCAGCCGGCTGCGGGATGGCGACGAGCTCTGCTTCGGCGGGGAACTGTCGTACCGGGTGCGCCTGGCGACCGGCCCGGAAAAGCCGACCGCCGCCGCCCGCCTGGTCAGCCTGACCCTGACCCCGGAGCGGGGCGACCTCGGACTCCAGCCCGTGGTCATCACCTCCTTCCCCTTCCTGGTCAGCAAGTCCGACGAGGCCTTCGCCCGCTATCGGGACGACTATCCCCACCAGGTGAATTACCTGTCCCGCCGCCATGCCCATATTTTCCAGAAGGGCGCGACCCCCTTCATCGAGGACCTGGGCAGCACCAACGGTACCCTGGTTTCGGGCAAGCGCCTGGACGAGCACGCCGTCCCCCTCCGGGAAGGAGACGTGGTGGCCTTCGGCGGCCACCATTTCGTCTATCGGGTGAGCCTCCAGAAGGAGGCGGCCAGCGATCCCACCGTCACCCGGGTGAGCCCGGGAACTCCGGGTGGGGCCGGGGATGGCGCCGAGGCGGAGAAGACGACCTTCGTGGCCGCCGCCGACTCTTTCCTCGACATCTTCTGCGTGGACCCCGCGCCCCACCAGGATGATGAGGTGAACGACGAGGCGCCGGCGCACGCCGATGCCCCGGGCCCGGCCGGCGGCCGCAAGCGGCCCCGGTGGGCGGTCTTCCTGTCGGAACTGAAGGAGGCCTTCATCGGCGGTGCCGGCGGTATACCGCGCCGGGTCCTGGCCGGCGGGGCCGCCCTGGTGGCCGTCCTCGGGCTGGTGGCCGCCGCCGCGTATTTCCGGGGGGCGCCGGAGCGGGAATTGAAAGGCTTGCTGGAGAGCGGCGACTATGCCCGGGCCGCCACTGTGGCCAGCCGCTACCTGGCGGGCCACCCGGATGGCGGGGAGCTGAAGGCCCTGGCCACCGAGGCGATCCTCCGGGCCGACATCCCCCCCTGGCTGGCCCTGCTCAAGGCCCGGCAGTACGACCGGGCGGGCGCGGCCCTGGCCGCCACGAGAAGCCGCGCCGGCGGCAGCGAGGATCTCCTGGCCCTGGTGGGCGAGCTGGAATGGATGGGGAATCTGGAGCGCTTCGTGGGGAGCCGGGGCGGGGCCGAGGCGCCGATCCGCATCTACCGGGACGAGGACGGCATCAAGGCCCTCCTGCAGGGCTGGAACGACGATCCGCCCCGGCACCAGCGGGCCTTCGAGACCATCTCGTCCCTGGTGCCCGATTTCCGGGACCCCTACGCCGAGGCCCTGAGCCACCTGCGCAAGCTCCAGAGCGACGACGCGGTGTATCTGGCGGCCATCGAGCGCTTGAAGGGGGCCATTGCCACGGAATTGAACCAGGACCGCCCCCAGGCCCTGGAAGCCATCCTCCAGGAATATGGCGAGAAATATCCCCGGCTCGGGGGCCTGGACTCGGTGCGGGAGGACCTGCGCCGCTACCTGCGGATCGATGCCGAGATGCGGGCCCGGCGTCTGGACCGGCTGGTGCCCCTACTGGCCGGGGCGCGCTTTTCCACGCCGCCCTTCGCCGCCCGGTTCCAGGCCCTGGCGGCCAGCGGCCGGCTGCCCCCCGCCGATGTGCTGCGCCAGTACGAGACGGTGGACCAGGCCTGGCGGGATGGCCGCACCGACCAGGCCTTCGCCGGCCTCCAGCAGCTCGCCGCCGGCCCCTGGAAGGACATGGCCGAGCGGGAGCTGGCCCGCCGCAAGGCCATCGTCGATGGCTTCGCCCAATTGCAGAAGGCCCAGGGCGGGCAGGGCTACGACGAGCGCCTGCTGGCCTTCTACACCGATCTCGACCCCGACCGGGACGTCTATTTCCTGCAGGCCACGGAGACCGGCCTCGGCGCTGGCCGGGACAAGGTCCTGGGCTGGGGCCAGGGGCTGACGAACCGGGCCCAGGCCCTGTGGACCCAGTACCGGGAAAGCGGCGGGATCGCCGGGGAGCAGCAGGCGGAATCGGCCGTCTCGCCCCGGTTTCGCGGCCAGGCCCGGCTTCTGGCCGAATCCCGGGACAGTCTCCAGCGCAGCCGGCGCATCTACGCCCGGCAGAAGGTCGACATTCCCCCAACCTGGACCAAGCTCCAGAACGAGATCGAGGCCGAAGCCGAGTCCCAGCGCCGTTCCCTGCAGGAGCTGCGCAATACCCTGGAGCCGGCCGTCCTGAAGGCCAAGCTGGCCCTGATAGGAGAGCGCAGCGATGAACAAGGACAGTCGCCTTAAGCCTCTGGCCGAGGCCCTCGGGGATCACAGCGCCGAGGGCGTCGCCATCCTCACGGCGGAGCCTTCGCGCCTTGCCCAGGCCATCGTGGTGGTCCTGCTGGCCCTGGTGCTGTGCGGGCTGGTCTGGTCCTTCTTCGGGCGGGTGGATGTGATCGTCACCGCCCCTGGCACCCTCTGGCCCGAGTCCGACGTGCGGCGGGTTTACGCGCCGGTGGATGGGGAGCTGGCCAACATCTACATCGCCGAGGGCCAGCCGGTGTCGAAGGGCGACGTGCTGGCCCGGCTCAACGCCCGGGGCGCCATCGAGGCCGCCACCAATGCCCTCAACGCCCAGTTGAAGCTGGAGGACGCCGAGCGGGAGTGGCGGCAGTTCCCGGAAAAGAAGGCCCTCATGGAGCGCCGGGTGGCGGCCCTGAAGGAGCAGATGGATGTGGAGGAGCACCAGCATCAGCGGCGGGTGTCCGAGGGCACGTCGAAGCTGGCGGAGGGCCAGCGAGCCCAGGGCCAGGAGGCTCGCAGCCTGCTGGAGGATGCCCGCCGGGCCCGGGACGCCGCCAAGGACGAGGCCGACAAGTATGCCCGCCTCTTCGCCACCCCCGGCGGGGGCGGGGTGTCCCAGCTGCAGGTGGAGAGCAAGAAGAACGCCTTGATGGCAGCCGACAACGCCTACCGGGTGGCCCAGTCCCGGCTCAACGAGCTGACCGCCCGGCAGGGGCTGGAATACGAGCAGGCCAAGTCCCAGCTGGAGACCAGCGGCCAGGAACTCGCCAAGCTGCGCCTGCAGTACGAGGCGGCCAGCAAGGAGATGGCCAACACCGAGGAGAAGCTGCGGCTGCAGCTGCAGACGGCCCGCCTGGTGGCTGATGCCGCCGCCCGCATCCGCTTCGAGAATATCGACAAGGACAATTTCCTGCTCATCGTCGCGCCGGTGGATGGGGTCATGACCGACGTCACTTCCACCCAGCCGGGGGACAAGATCCAGGCCAACGCGCCGTTAGGCGGCATCGCCCCCAAAAATGCCCGTCCCGTCCTCAAGATCGAGATTGCCGAGCACGACCGGGCCTTCCTCAAGGAGGGGCTGCCGGTGAAGCTCAAATTCAACGCTTTTCCATACCAGCGCTACGGCCTCATCGACGGGACCCTGGGATACATTTCCCCCGCCACCAAGCCGTCGCCCCAGAGCAAGCAGCCGGTGTACGAGGGGCGCGTCACCCTGCTGCGGGATCATTACCAGGTGGGGGAGACCCGCTACCCCCTGCGCTACGGCATGACGGCGGCGGCGGAAATCGTGGTCCGCAAGCGCCGCCTCATCGACCTCGCCCTGGACCCCTTCCGGGATATCGGGGGGTAGGGTGGGCGTAAAGCGCTAGGGACTGCGTTCCCCGGCCGAGCGCTTCGCGGGATCGGTGACGACGGGCTGGCCGGATTGGTCGGTGACCGGCTGGTCAGAGGGGGCGGTTGCCGGCTGGTCGGTTGCCGTATCCGAACGGATCGGCCCCTGGGCGCCGGATGGGACCGGCTGTCCGGTCGATGCGGGATATTCGGCAGGCTGCCTCGCCTCGGGGGGAGGCGGGGCAGTCAGGCTCTTCAGGCTGTCGTACAGATCGGTGGCCTGGGCCGCGCCGAGGGGAAGCAGGATGGCCAGGGCTCCGGCCGCCAGTCTGGGACTGCGAGACAGATCGAACTTCATGGTTTTCTCCTTGCATTGCTGCTCCCTGAAAACCGTGGGCTATCGAATCGTAGGATTCGACCGTGGGCGCTATCGGTGGTTCACCGCCGGCGTCGGGGCGAACCTCAGGGCTGGGCGGCCTTGCGCCGGACCAGGCAGTTGAGCACGCTGGCGGTCCTGGCCAGTTCCGTGTCGCCCGCTCCGCCATCCCGCAGGAAGTGGCTCCGGAAGGCATGGAGGGCGGCCTCGCTGGCGGGGTCGTAGCCGAGGGCCATGAGGCCGGTGACGATATCGAAGTTTTCCGGCACCGCCGGGTAGGGGGCTTCGCACCAGAGGCCGAAGCCGTTTTCCGCCAGCCTTTGCCAAGGGAAGAATTCGCTCGGGTCGGCCTTGCGGCCCGGCGCCACGTCGGCATGGCCGACGAAATTGGCGGCGGGGATGTTGTAGCGGGCCTTGAGGTCGGCGAGGAGGGCGAGGAGAGCCCTGATCTGGGCCTCCGGAAAGGGCTCGCTGCCGTTGTTGTCGAGTTCGATGCCGATGGAGGCGGAATTGATGTCGGTATTGCCGCCCCAGTAGGACCTGCCGGCATGCCAGGCCCGGGCCCGCTCATCCACCAGCTGGAAAATGACGCCGTCCCGGCCGACGAGGTAGTGGGCGCTGACTTTCCGGAGGGGGGAGAGGAGGGTCCCCAGGGCCTCGTCCACCGAGTCGTCGGTGGTGTGGTGGATGACCACCAGATTCGGGCGCCGCTCGTCGAAATTGGGGGAGCCCCGCCAGGTGACCGGTATCTCCGGCCCGATCGGCGCGGGGACCGTGGTGCAGGCGGCGAGGCAGAGGGCGGCGAGCAGGGCGAGGAGCCCCGCCCGGGGTGCAGGGAGAAGGGAGCCGGGTACGGTCGGCATGGCGGTGGAAACCGGTTGAAAGGCTCGCACTATAGGTTACGGATTGTGGCCCGGCAATCCGGGGGCCGGTTGGCCGGGGGGCCGGGGTTTCGCCCGCTTGGCCCGGGCGGCCTGGACGATGCGTCCGAAGGGGAAGGTGGTCATCAGGCGAAGACCCGCCACCGACGACAGGCTGGCGACGGCCCGGCGGGTGTCGTCGATGATTTCCTGCAGCATGGCCCGGTCCTCCCCCGGGCCCTTTTCCTGCACCAGGGTGAGGCGGTGCAGGGCGTAGAGGCCGAGGACGCTGGCCAGGAGGAAGAAGAAATCCCAGTGGCGCAGGCGCAGGGTGACGAATTCGGTCGCCTCGGCGCCGCTGATCCAGCGCAGGATCAGGGACAGTTCCCGGGCGGTGAAGTCGTCGGCGAAGAGGCCGCCGATGACGGGAGCGATGCCGGCGGCCAGGGAGCTGACGATGCTGCCGGCGGCCAGGTAGGCGGTGGCCCGCCCCCGGGGCGCCAGCTTGAGGCCGATATTGCCGGCGGCCAGGGTGACGCCGGCGACGGTGAGGCCCATGGCAATGTGCAGGAGGATGAGGAGCAGGCCCGTGTAGGCGTGTTTTTCGGGCACCGCCACCAGGGTCCAGGCGAAGATGCAGAGGAGGAACAGGGGGGCGCATAGCCGCAGCACCGCCTTGTTGCTGAAGCGGTCGGTGAGCTCGCCCCACTTGCGCAGGACCAGGAGGTTCGCCAGCTGGCTGATGACCACCAGGAACATGACGAAGGCCATCTTGTAGTGCAGTTGGGAAACCAGGTAGACGGTGAAGAATGGGGCGGCCAGGTTGGTGGCGAACTGCCAGGCCCCGAGGAACCAGATGAGGCGCCGGAAGTTCGGGTCCCGGAAAGGCTCGGCGAGCATCCGGCCGAGGCGGATCACCCGCTCCGGGGGCGCCATGCGGATCTCCGGCACCCGCGCCAGGTAGAGGGTGCTCAGCGCCCCGGTGCCGGCCCCCAGCAGGAAGAGGGCCGTGTAGGCCTGGGCCGGCTGGCCGGGGCTCAGGCGATTCCAGCCGTCGATGAAGAGGCCGGCCACCACCCCGAGGACCAGGATGAAGCCGGTGCCGTAGAACAGGCGCCGGGCGAAGAAGGCCCCCAGGATGCCTTCCGGCACCAGATCCCGGACCCAGGAATTCCAGCTGCAGGCCCCCACGGCTCCCAGGGCGGAGCTGGCGGCGATGCCGCCGACCAGCAGGACCTGGGCCAGCTCCCGGGAGGCGAGGAAGGGGAGAAAGGCCAGGGGCACCAGGAGGAAGCGGCCGAGGGCCAGGGCGGCCACGGCGATGGTCCGCCGCGCCCGCAGGCGTTCCACCAGGAGGATGGTGGGGATCTGGGCCAGCTGGGCGAGGAAGGGAACGGCGGCCAGGAGGCCGATGACCAGGTTGGAGGCGCCCAGGGCCAGCCCGTAGCCCACCAGGAGGACGCCTGTGGTCAGGGCGCCCACGGCCTGGGCATAGACGCCATCCCTGACCAGGTTGCCGAGGCCTGCCTGGAGTTCGGCCTCGGAAACCCGTTCCACCGGCGGAAAAAGCATTTCCCCTCCATATCGTGGCATCCAGACTTCCAGGGACAGCACGGCTGTCGCCTGGTTCTGACGGTTACCTGGGAGGGGCCCGGCTGCCGGCTACTTCTTTTCCGCTTCGTAGGCCGACAAGCTGACGCTGGCGTGGGCCAGGAATTCCCGCAGCTGCTTGATGTCGTTCTTGGTGCAGGTGCTGCTGTTGTGGGGATGGTGGATGAAGCCTTCCACCCGGTTGAGGACGATGCGGAAGCGGGCTCCATGGCCGGGCTCGACGGTGGCGCCCAGGTGGTGGAGCAGGGATTCGATTTCCCGCCAGTGGACATTGCCGCTGACCGGATCCTGGAAGATGGTTCGCAGCAGGGCTTCGTGCTTGTGGCTCATGGCGACGCTCCGTGGGGGGGACGAAGACGGATCGATTCTACAGAGCTTTGACGGGGCACGGGCTAGCCTGTTTCGGCATCGAGCAGGCCCTCGCACTCCTTCATGATGGATTGGCCGATTTCCGAGTGGTACCTGGGGTCGAGGGATTCCCGGAGTTCGTGAGCAATATAGAGTCCCGTCTCCCGGGAGACCGATTCGGCGATCTGCCGGGCCAGCTGGTCGCTGAGGGCCGACAGGCGCCGCCGCTCGTCCAGGGGCAGCCGGCGCTTCGAGCGGGCCAGCCAGTCGGCGGCCAGGCTCGCCCCCTGGGCCTGGGTGAGCCACTGGCCATGCTCGTAATAGACGGCCAGGCGTTCCGTGACCAAGCCGAAAATGAGGGCGACGCGGGTGCCGCGTTCGGTTGCCGCAGGGTTCGGGAAGTTGTCGAAAGCCATCGGCTAGTCCTCGGCGCTGTACATCAGCTGCCGCTGGTGTTTCAACTCCAGCAGCACCACCTCGGTGTCGGAATGGGCGTACAGCACCAGATGGCGGCCAATCACATACTCGCGAAGCTGGGGCAGGCCCGCCTGGGCTGCCAACTGCTGCACGGCATCCGATCTCAGCCGTGCCTGAGCCGAGCGTCCGGCGAGAAAGCGTGCCGGGCGGCCGCTGGCCGGCGACCAGGCCAGCACGGCGATCATTTCCCGCAGGTCGGCTCTCAGCTTGCGAAAACGTTCGACTGCCGAATCGGCATCCTGGGCTGTGAAAAACTGGCGTGCCGCCTCAAGGTTGTGCAGAAAATTCGGAGCGGCTTCGACGCGGACATTGGCCGGCAGCGTCATCGATCCGACAATGCCCGCATCAGGTCGTCGCTCGACACCCGTTCCCCGGCAAGGATTTGCCGCAGGCCTTTTTCCGCCTCGTCCAGCAAGACCAGCCCGGCGTGTTCCTCTTCCAGGGCATGGTAGTAGTCGAGCTTCTTCGCATCGACGATGGCCACGAAGCTCGACCCATTCTTCGTCAGTACCTTTTCCGCACCCGCCCCGACGACTTCATCGGCCAATTCTGTCAGGCGGGCACGGGCTTCGCTGATCGGCACGATGTCGCTGGTTCGCACGCTCATGGGCGCTCCTTCATGAATACGTTAACGTAAATTGTACAACTCTTATGGGTTTTACGTGAGGAGCTGGCGGAATTCCATGGCGTTCCTCTGGGCGTAGGCGCCGAAGTTGTTGTTGAAGAGCACATGCACCGACCGGGCGGTGTCGGCCAGTTGCCGGACGCCTTCGGTCAGGCCCTGGAGCTCCTCTTCCTTATACAGGTAATTGAAGCGCTCCGTCGAGGAGCCCAGGCCCTTCTTTTCCCAGGTATCCCGGTTGCGCCCGTGGAGCCGCACCACCGCCAGTTCGGGGCTGGTGACCTCCCAGAGGGTGGGGACGCTGCTGGAAAATCCCTGGGGCTCGTCCACCACCACGTGGGAAAGGCCGTGCTCCCGCTCGAAGTCCAGGACCCAAGCCGACCGCTTGCCCTCGAACCAGGCCTTGTTACGGAATTCGACAGCGATCCGGCAGCCCGGCAGCTTCTCTGCGCAGGCGCCGATGTGGGCGAGGCTGGCCGGGGAGGGGACGAACCAGGGCGGGAACTGAAAGAGCACAGCCCCCAGCTTGCCGGCCCGGCGCAGGGGTTCGATGGCCATGGCGAAGCGCAGCCAGAGCTCGTCCAGCAGGGGAGCGGGGAGGTCGCGGTAATAGACGTTCTTCTTGCCGACCGGGCCCAGGGCCTCGCGGATGTCCGGGGGCAGGACGTGGGGATCGGTCTGGTGCTGGGTGAAGAGGCGGAAGGCCTTGATGTCGAAAACGAAGTCGTTCGGGGTGCGGGCCGCCCAGAGCATGGCATTGCGCACCGTCGGCATGGCGTAGTAGGAGCTGTCCACTTCCACCAGGGGAAAGTGCCCGGCGTAGTATTGCAGGCGTCCCTCCGGCGTATTGACGTCGGAAGGATAGAACTCCCCGGAATCGATCAGGGACTTGTCGGTCCAGGAAGCGGTGCCTACGCGGATGCCGTCCAAGGGTCCTCCTCGGGAGTTCAGCCCTTGCCCTTGCCGGCCATCAGGGCCTTCAGGTCGGCGAAGGGATTGTGGGTGGCGACGTTTCCCGAGCCCTTGGTGCTGGTGTTGCCGGTGTCCGCCTCGATCTGCTTCTGGTGCTCGTTGTCGTGGCAGTAGAGGCAAAGAAGCTCCCAGTTGCTGCCGTCGGACGGGTTGTTGTCGTGGTTATGGTCCCGATGGTGGACCGTGAGTTCCCGCAGGTTCTTGTGGGTGAATTCCCGGGCGCAGCGGCCGCAGATCCAGGGATAGATCTTGAGGGCCCGCTCGCGATAGCCCTTTTCCCTTTCCTCGGCGGCCCGGCGGGCTTCGAGGACGACGCGGTCAAGACGGTTGTTGGCGGTGCTGGAAGTCATGGTGTGAGAAAATCGATAATGGATAAGACACTAAATTAATACCGGAACACTCCCCTATTCAAGACATCTGACGTATTACGTCATTCTTAAATTCCCTGGATTCCCCATGAAAAGCGAAACTCCCCACACCATCCGCCTCGCCGACTACACCCCGCCCCCTTTCCTGGTGGACCGGGTGGATCTGGATATCGCTTTCCATCCTAGCGAAGCCCTGGTCACGGCCCGGCTGGCGGTGCGCCGCAATCCGGCGTCCCCCTGGCGGGACGCGCCCCTGATCCTGGACGGGGAGGAACTCATCACCGTGGCTGTGGATCTGGACGGAGTGCCCCTTGAGGCCGGGCGCTACAGCCTGGATACCCACTACCTGACCATTCCCGAGGTGCCGGACCGCTTCGAGCTGCGCACCGTCACCCGCCTGCACCCGGACACCAACACCCGGCTCTCTGGCCTCTACCGCTCGGCCGATGGCTACGTGACCCAGTGCGAGGCCCAGGGCTTCCGGCGCATCACCTGGTTCCCGGACCGCCCCGACGTGATGTCCCGCTACACCGTCACCCTCCACGCCGATAAGGCCACTCTGCCGGTTCTGCTGGCCAACGGCAATCCGGTGGGGACCGGAGACGAGGGGGAGGGGCGGCACTGGGCCCGCTGGGAGGATCCTTTCCCCAAGCCCTGTTATCTTTTCGCCCTGGTGGCAGCCAGGCTGGATGTTCTTCATGACAGCTTCCGCACCCGTTCCGGGCGCACCGTCCAGCTCGCCATCTATGTGGAGCCGGGCAAGCTGGACCAGTGCGGCCACGCCATGGCGGGGCTGAAGAAGGCCATGGCCTGGGACGAGGAAGTGTTCGGCCTGGAATGCGACCTGGACCATTACATGATCGTGGCCGTCGGCGATTTCAACATGGGGGCAATGGAGAACAAGGGCCTCAACGTCTTCAATACCAAGTACGTGCTGGCCCGGCCCGACGTGGCCACCGACGCCGATTACGAAAACATCGACCGGGTGGTGGCCCACGAATATTTCCACAACTGGACCGGCAACCGGGTGACCTGCCGGGACTGGTTCCAGCTTTCCCTCAAGGAGGGGCTGACCGTCTTCCGTGACCAGGAGTTCGGGGCCGACATGTACAGCCGGGCGGTGAGCCGGATTCGCGAGGTGCGGGGCCTGCGGGCCGGCCAGTTCCCCGAGGACGCGGGCCCCATGGCCCACCCGGTGCGGCCCGAGTCCTACATGGAAATCAACAATTTCTACACCGCCACCGTGTACCAGAAGGGGGCCGAGGTGGTGCGCATGATCCATACCCTGATCGGCGCCGAGGCCTTCCGGCGGGGCATGGACCTTTATTTCGAACGCCACGACGGCCAGGCGGTGACTTGCGAGGATTTCGTCGCGGCCATGGCCGATGCCTCCGGGATGGACTTTACCCGGTTCAAGCGCTGGTACAGCCAGGCCGGTACACCCCGGGTGAAGGCCCGGGGTGAGTACGATTCCGCCGCCAAGCGCTATGTCCTGACCTTGTCCCAATCCTGCGCCCCGTCCCCCGGGCAGCCGGAGAAGCTGGCCTACCATATCCCGGTTGCAGTCGGGTTGGTGGGAGCGGACGGCAGCGACCTACCCCTGCGCCTCGAAGGCCAGGCGGGGCAGGGGGAGACCCGCCGCGTCCTCTCCTTGGTGGGGTCGGAGCAGCAGTTTGTCTTCGAGGACGTGCCAGCCCAGCCGGTGCCTTCCCTGCTACGGGATTTCTCGGCCCCGGTGGCGCTGGACATGGATTACTCGGACGACGAACTGGTCCATCTCCTGGCCCATGACAGCGATCCCTTCAACCGCTGGGAGGCCGGGCAGCGCCTGGCGGGGCGCCTGATCCTGGCGGCCGCCGAAGTCATTGCCGCCGGCGGCACGCCCCATTGGCCGGAGAGTTTCGCCGCGGCGGCGGGCCGGGTGCTGCGCCGGGCGGAGGTTGATCCGGCTTTTGCTGCCGAGATGCTGGTGCTGCCTACCGAGGCGACGCTGGCGGAGCAGATGGAGGTTGTGGATCCGGATGCTCTGCATGCCGCACGCCAGGGGCTGCGGCTGTTTCTTTCCAACCGCCTGGAGTCCCATTTCAGGAAACTCTACGCGGAATTGGCAACTGCCGGAGCTTACCGTCCCGACGCGGCGGATATGGGCCGGCGGGCGCTGCGCAATCTATGTCTTGCCTATCTGGCGCTGCCTGATACGCCGGAGACGCGGGCTTTGGCCGTGAAGCAATTCGAGACCGCTGACAACATGACTGACCAGTTCGCTGCCTTGGCCGATTTGGCGCAGAGTGAGGGGCTGGAGAGAGTGTCGGCCCTGGCGGCTTTTCATGATCGTTGGCAGAACGAGGTGCTGGTCATGGATAAATGGCTGGCAGTGCAGGCGGGGAGCCGGCGAACCGGTACGCTGGAAGATGTAAAAGCCCTCACCAGGCATCCGGCCTTCGACTTGCGCAATCCGAACAAGGTTTACGCCCTGCTGCGCACCTTCGGCGCCAACCATGTGCGCTTCCATGCGGCGGATGGCAGCGGCTATCGCTTCCTGGCCGAGCTGATACTTGAGCTTGATGCGATCAATCCCCAGGTGGCGGCGAGGTTGGCGCGGTGCTTCGATCGGTGGCGGAAGTTCGACAAGGGGCGGCAGGAGCATGCACGGGTGGCGCTGGGGAGGATGCGCGGGGCGGCGGGATTGTCGCGGGATGTGTTTGAGGTGGTGAATCGGGCTTTGAGCTGAAGTTTGTCTCTTGCAAGGACGCCGGACAGCACTATGGCTCTGACCTGCTGAACCTGGTGGTCGCCACAGGACCTCCCGATTCCACCTTCAGCATCGGTGGCGGCCATCCAACCAAGCGCCACCATCACCCCACCCACGCTCACCGTCATCGCATCCACGACCACCGCCAGGTACCTGGTCGGGCTGATCAGGAACGTAGCTGGTGCTCATCCTTCCATTATGCGCATCCTCACCCATTCAGCATCGAGGGGTTTCCCGCCTTCTGCCGCCCGGACTCCTAGAACTGAAGAACACGATCAGCCGCGGCCGGAGAGCGCTGTCAACCACGGCGCGCTTCACGCCGGCGACGCTTCTACATCTGCGAAATATTCTTTTATGACAATGTAGCCCGAACGGTAGAGCACCGGGTACAATGTTCAAGTTCTTACAAAACTTTACTTGACTACACCCCGCGACCGCGCAGGCTGAACGTGATACGGCATGGCGGTAGCGTGCTTAAAACTTAAAACACTTCCAACGCCCTCACCCCCAGGGCGTTTTCACTCGAACATCATAACGGCTGAATGCCCAGGATGCTCAGCATGATGGATTCCTCCATATTGGCGAATTTTCGCTTCTGTCGTTTGC
>JAGTRP010000010.1 GCA_018261935.1 Rhodocyclaceae bacterium | reverse complement strand
GCCTCTCTGCTTGAATCTACTGGCGCGCCCGGAGAGATTCGAACTCCCTACCCCTTGGTTCGTAGCCAAGTACTCTATCCAGATGAGCTACGGGCGCGTCGTTGTGAGAGGCCGCATTATACGGATCGGCGCGTAGAATGCAACACCTTTCTCCATTAACCGATCTTTTTCATCGACTCATGGCCAATACCATCGAAGTCCGCATGCCCAAGTATCCCGAATGCTGGGAGACCTGCGGCAACTGTGCCAACGGTTCCGTCTTCATCCTCGAACTCCTGGTGAAGGCCGGTGACCGCCTGGAGCGGGACGACAATATCCTCACCCTGGAAACCGGCAAGGTGGCCCTGGACATTCCTTCTCCCTACGCCGGCCGCGTGCTGGAGGTCCATGTCACCGAGGGCGACAACGTCGATGAAGGCGCCCTCCTCGTCACCCTGGAACCGGACTGATTGGCCACGCCACCCCGCGGGCGGGTAAACTCGCGGTTTTTACAATTCAGGCAACGTCCCTCCGCCATGGCCCAATATGTAATGTCGATGCTGCGCGTCAGCAAGGTCGTGCCGCCCAAGCGGCAAATCATCAAGGACATCTCCCTCTCCTTCTTCCCCGGCGCCAAGATCGGCCTGCTGGGCCTCAACGGCGCCGGCAAGTCCACCGTGCTGAAGATCATGGCCGGCGTCGAGAAGGAGTACGACGGCGAAGTCCAATGGCAGCCCAACATCAAGATCGGCTACCTGCCCCAGGAGCCCCAGCTCGATCCCGAGAAGACCGTGCGGGAGGAAGTGGAATCCGCCCTGGGCGAGGTGATGCAGGCCCAGGCCAAGCTGGATGAGATCTACGCCGCCTACGCCGACCCCGATGCGGACTTCGACAAGCTGGCCGAGGAACAGGCCCGGCTGGAAGCCATCCTGTCCACCGCCGGCTCCGACACCGAGAACCAGATGGAAATCGCCGCCGACGCCCTGCGCCTGCCCGCCTGGGAAGCCAGGATCGGCAACCTCTCCGGCGGCGAGAAACGCCGGGTCGCCCTGTGCAAGCTGCTGCTGGAAAAGCCCGACATGCTGCTCCTCGACGAGCCCACCAACCACCTGGACGCCGAGTCGGTGGAATGGCTGGAGCAGTTCCTCTGCCGCTTCCCGGGCACCGTGGTGGCCGTCACCCACGACCGCTACTTCCTGGACAACGCCGCCGAGTGGATCCTCGAACTCGACCGCGGCCAGGGCATTCCCTGGAAGGGCAATTACTCCAGCTGGCTGGAGCAGAAGGAAGCCCGCCTGGAGACCGAGCAGAAGCAGATCGACGCCCACATGAAGGCCATGAAGCAGGAACTGGAGTGGGTGCGCTCCAATCCGAAGGCGCGTCAGGCCAAGTCCAAGGCCCGTATCGCCCGCTTCGAGGAAATGTCGAGCCACGAGTACCAGAAGCGCAACGAGACCCAGGAAATCTTTATCCCGGTGGGCGAGCGCCTGGGGGACAAGGTCATCGAGTTCCACAATGTCAGCAAGGCCTTCGGCGACAAGCTCCTGATGGACAACCTGTCCTTCAGCCTGCCGCCCGGAGCCATCGTCGGCATCATCGGCCCCAACGGCGCCGGCAAGTCGACCCTGTTCAAGATGATCACCGGCCAGCAGCAGCCCGATTCAGGCGAAGTGATGGTCGGCCCCACGGTCAAGATGGCCTACGTCGACCAGTCCCGGGACTGCCTGGACGGCAGCAAGACGGTGTTCGACGAACTGGCGGAAGGCCGCGACATCCTGCAGATCGGCAAGTTCGAGATGCCCAGCCGGGCCTACATCGGCCGCTTCAATTTCAAGGGCGCCGACCAGGGCAAGATGGTGGGCAACCTCTCCGGCGGCGAGCGCGGCCGGCTGCACCTGGCCAAGACCCTGATGGCCGGCGGCAACGTCCTGCTCCTGGACGAGCCCTCCAACGACCTCGACGTGGAAACCCTGCGCGCCCTGGAAGACGCCCTGCTGGAATTCCCCGGCTGCGCCCTGGTCATCTCCCACGACCGCTGGTTCCTGGACCGCATCTGCACCCACATCCTGGCTGCCGAGGGCGAATCCCAATGGACCTTCTTCGCCGGCAATTACCAGGAATACGAGGAAGACAAGAAGCGCCGCCTGGGCGAGGAAGGCGCCAAGCCCAAGCGCATCCGCTACAAGCCCATCACCCGCTGAGGGTGCAGGCAAAAAAGAACGGGCACCTTGCGGTGCCCGTTGCTCGAATCATCTGGGGAAAGACGCGGAATCAGTGTTCCGTCTTGAGGCTGGCGGCGAAGGCCGCTTCGGCCCTTTCGGGAAACTGGAACTGGGCGAAGGTCTGGCGAAGCTGCGCTTCGTTGCTGCCGGCGCTGCGGTCTTCGAAGCGGATACCGATGGCCCGGCCATTGGCAGCCAGCGTGGTGAAGGCATAACGCCAGCGCTGGGCTTCGGCGAGGCGCTCCCGCAGCTCGCTTTCATTGGTGAATTCGATGCCGGCCTGTTTCAATGAGTCCAGAAATTCCTCGAAGGACTCGGTACTCAAACTTCCCATCTCTCTCTCCATAGAAATCGGTGTTTATTCACCGTTGAGCATATAACGTGTCGGCTGTAGAGAAAGTTGACACAGACCTGACCTAAATTGACGCGAAGCTGACCAAGAGCCGAAATCCATGAAATCCGAACCCCTCATCCCGGAAATCCGTCCGGGCCAGTCCATCGAACTCCTGAAGGAACTCCACATCCTCACCCGGGACGGGAAGCTCAACCAGGACACCCGGCGCAAGCTCAAGCAGGTCTACCACCTCTTCCAGTTCATCGAGCCCCTGCTCGAGGATGCCTTCGCCGCCCACGCCGATGTCACCCTGGCCGACCACGGGGCCGGCAAGTCCTACTTGGGCTTTATCCTCTACGACCTGTTTTTCAAGGCGAAGGAAAGTGGGCACATCTATGGCATCGAGACCCGCCCGGAACTCGTGGATAGTTCCCGGGAACTGGCGAAGCGGCTCGGCTTCGGACGCATGTCCTTCCTCAACCTGTCGGTGGAGGAATCCATCCGCTCGCCGGCCCTGCCGGAGCGCATCGACATCGTCACGGCGCTGCACGCCTGCAACACCGCCACCGACGACGCCATCCGCTTCGCCCTGGAAAAGAAGGCCCGCCACATTGTCCTGGTGCCCTGCTGCCAGGCCGAGGTGGCGGCGGTGCTGCGGAAGAACAAGAACGAGTCCTTCGCCAAGACGCCGCTGTCGGAAATCTGGCGCCATCCCATCCATACCCGGGAATTCGGCAGCCAGATCACCAATGTCCTGCGCTGCCTGCTCCTGGAGGCCCACGGCTACCAGGTCACGGTGACCGAGCTGGTGGGCTGGGAGCACTCCATGAAGAACGAGCTGATCGTCGCCAGCCACAAGGGCAACCCGCGCCGTAACGCCCGGGAGCGGGCCGAGCGCATTCTCGACGAACTGAATCTCGCCGAGCTGCGGCCCCGCTTCATCTACTGACCCTCGCCGGGACGCTCAATAGTGGGGCGGCAGTTCCTCCCGCTGGCTCCAGCCGGCGGCGGGGATGCTGCCCTGGACCTGCTGGCGCAGGACGCGCAGTTCCTG
This sequence comes from Rhodocyclaceae bacterium, assembly GCA_018261935.1. GTDB lineage: Bacteria > Pseudomonadota > Gammaproteobacteria > Burkholderiales > Rhodocyclaceae > JAGTRP01. The sequence goes on along the minus strand of JAGTRP010000010.1, from coordinate 121,197 downwards.
CTGCAACTGCTCCATCTGCTGTTGCTGGCGGAAGACGGTGCGGTTGAGTTCCTCAACCAGGTCTTCCATGAAACTCAGCTTGACTTCGATGTCGGTGACTCGGGATTCCATGGGTGCTCCTTGTGGGGCCGCCATTGTAATGGCCCGGAGGGTTAAAATCCGGACCATCAGTCGTTGAAGCCCCTTTATGCATTCCTCCCGAAACACCCTCGAACTTCTCGCCCCTGCCAAGAACGCCGACTTCGGCATCGAGGCCATCAACCACGGGGCCGACGCCGTCTATATCGGTGGCCCCGCCTTCGGCGCCCGGGCCTCGGCCGGGAACACCGTGGCCGACATCGAGAAGCTCGCCGCCCACGCCCACCGCTACAATGCCCGGGTCCTGGTAGCCCTCAACACCATCCTCAAGGACGAGGAACTGGAGGAAGCCCGGCGCATCGCCTGGCAGGTCTACAAAGCGGGGGCCGATGCCCTCATCGTCCAGGACATGGGCCTCCTGGAAATGGGCCTGCCCCCCATGGCGCTCCACGCCAGCACCCAGACCGACAACCGCTCGGTGGAGAAGGTGCGCTTCCTGGAGCAGATGGGCTTCTCCCAGATCGTCCTCGCCCGGGAACTCTCCCTGCCCCAGATCCGCGCTATCGCCGGCGCCACCCAGGCCACCCTGGAATTCTTCGTCCATGGCGCCCTCTGCGTCGCCTACAGCGGCCAGTGCTACATCAGCCACGCCCATACCGGCCGCAGCGCGAACCGGGGTGAGTGCTCCCAGGCCTGCCGGCTGCCCTACGACCTGGCGGACCAGGACGGCCAGATCGTCGCCCGCAACAGCCACCTGCTGTCCATGAAGGACAACGACCAGAGCGCCAATCTGCGGGCTCTGGTGGAGGCGGGCATCAGCTCCTTCAAGATCGAGGGCCGCCTGAAGGACCTCGTCTACGTCAAGAACATCACCGCCCACTACCGCCAACTGCTGGACGGCATCATGGCGGAAATGCCCGATTACCGGCCCGCCTCCTCCGGGCGCTGCACCTTCACCTTCACGCCCCGGCCGGAAAAGACCTTCAACCGGGGCGCCACCGACTACTTCGTGAACGAGCGTCGCATCGATGTCGGGGCCTTCGATTCCCCCAAATTCATGGGCGAGGCCATCGGCCAGGTGGCCCGGGTGGCTCGGGATCATTTCGAGGTGGATACCGCCGTCACCCTCAACAATGGCGACGGCCTCTCCTATTTCGATGCCGACCAGGAGCTGGTGGGGCTACGCATCAACCGGGCCGAGGGCCGGCGGGTCTTTCCGGCCGAAATGCCGGCGGGCCTCGCGGTCGGCACCCAAATCTACCGCAACCGGGACCAGGAGTTCGAGCGCGCCCTGGAGAAGAAATCCGCCGACCGCCGGATCAGCGTCCATCTCCTCCTGGCGGAGACGGAGGACGGCTTCGCCCTCACCCTCACCGACGAGAACGGGATTTGCGCCACCGCCGCCCTGCCCCATGCCAAGGAAGCGGCGAAGAATCCCGACCAGGCCCTGGCGTCGATGCGGGACAACCTGGGCAAGCTCGGCAACACACTGTTCGTCGCCACTAGCATCGACCTGCGGGTGTCCCAGCCCTGGTTCATTCCCGCCTCGGCCCTCAACGCCCTACGCCGAGAGGCCGTGGATAAGCTGGAGTCGGCCCGCCAGGCCGCCTACCAAAGGCCGACCCGCTGGCCCGAGGTGGAGCCGCCGGCCCCCTACCCGGCCAGCGAGCTCACCTACCTGGGCAACGTCTATAATGAAAAGGCCCGCGCCTTCTACGCCCGCCACGGGGTCTCCCTCATCGACGAGGCCTACGAGGCCAACCAGGAGAAGGGCGCGGTCTCCCTCATGATCACCAAGCACTGCCTGCGCTACAGCTTCAACCTGTGCCCCAAGCAGGTGAAGGGAGTCCGCCCCGACCCCATGACCCTCATCCGGGGCAACGACAAGCTGACCTTGCGCTTCGACTGCAAACGCTGCGAAATGCATGTGGTCGGCAAACTGCGAAAGAACTTCCGCATCCACCTCTGACCCCATGGCCAAACGCATCGCCATCGCCCTTCTCGTCCTGATCGCGGTCCTCGCCATCGGGGCCGCCGTCGGCCTCCATTTCGCCGCCGGCAGCCTGCGGGACAAGGTGCGGGAGGCCCTGGGGCCGGAAAGCGAAGTGGGGGAAATTTCCCTCGGCTGGTCGGCGGTGGAGGTGCGGGGCGTGCGAGTGCCCGGCCCCAAGGAATGGCCCACGGCTGATGCCCTGCGGGCGGCGCGCATTACCGTGACACCGGACTTCCGCGCCCTCTTCTCCAGCCGGCAGGTCCGCATCAGCCGTATCGTGGTCGAAAAGGCCTACCTGTCGGTGTTCCGCACCAAAGACGGGAAGCTGCGCCTGCTGCCGGGGATTCTCGAAAGGCAGTCCGACCCTGCCGGTGACTCAGGGGGCGGGCTGCCGGTGACCATCGATTCGGTGCAGTTGCACGCTTCCGTTCTGGAATTCTTCGACGCTTCGGTAGCCCGGCCGGCCCACAAGGTCCGCCTCGAACGGCTGGAGGCCCGGGTGGACGACCTGCGCCTGCCGGAACTCACCTCCCGCACGGCGCTCAACCTGGAAGGCATCGTCAGGGGCGTGCAGCGGGACGGCAGCTTCGGCATCAAGGGCCATATCCAGCTCGCCAGCCGGGATTCGGAAATCGCCACCCATCTCAAGGGCGTTGACCTGGTGGCGCTCCAGCCCTACCTCATCAAGGCCTCCGAGACCGGCGTCAAGCATGGCAGCCTGGATATGGAGCTCAACTCCACCGTCAAGCAGAACCATCTCCATGCCCCCGGGACCCTCACCGTCCACCAGTTGGAACTGGCGCCGGGCAAAGGCGGCATGGGCACCTTCATGGGCATGCCCCGCTCGGCGGTGGTGGGCCTGCTCAAGGACCGCAACGGCCAGATCAGCGTAAAGTTCGTGCTGGAAGGCCGGCTGGACGATCCTCGCTTTTCCCTCAACGAAACCTTCATGAAGCGCGTCGGTGCCTCCATGGCCGAAGGCCTGGGGATCAGCCTGGAATCCGTGGCCAAGGGCCTGAGCAGCACGACCCAGAGCATCGGCAGCAGCATCGGCAAACTGTTCGGAGGCAAATAAGGCCATGGGCCCGGCCACCCTGTGCCCCTCCTGCCGCCATCCCATGGCGCCCCACCGCTTCGAGCGCAAACCCCTGGGCACGGTGGAGCTGGACCTGTGCTTCTCCTGCCAGAGCATCTGGTTCGACGAATTCGAGAGCGTGCAGATCACCCCCGGCGGGATCATCGAACTGTTCAAGCTCATCCACGAGCACCGGGACGATCAGCGCCTCCCCCTGCGGGACACGCTCCAATGTCCCCGCTGCAACGAGCCCCTGCTCCACGGCCTCGACGTGGCCAAGGGCGGGCGCTTTAACTACCACCGCTGCCTCCAGAAGCACGGGCGCTTCACCACCTTCTCCCAGTTCATGATCGAGAAGGGTTTCGTGCGTCAGCTCACCCCGGTGGAGATCGAAGAGCTCAAGTCCCGGGTGCAGGTAATCCGCTGCGGGAGTTGCGGCGCCCCGGTGGATATCCGCAATGAAAATGCCTGCGGCCACTGCCGCTCGCCCATCACCATCCTCGACCCCCAGGCGGTGGAACAGGCCCTGGCCGGCTACCACCAGGCCGAGGTCAAGCGCACCGCCCCTAATCCGGAAGCCCTGGCGGACGCCATCCTCCTGGCCGAGCGGGAGCGTAGCCGGCGGCAGCGGGAGAAGGACGGCTTCCTGGAGCGGGACATCGGCGACCTCGTCGTCTCGGGCCTGGAAGTGGTCTTCGACAGCTTCCGGCGCTGAGCCCCCGCCGCCCGGGCGGCATATTCCCATGCCATAATCACGGCGACTGAACCTTTCCAGGTCCGCCGCTATGATCAGCGTCTACCAACTCAAGCCCCGCTTTCAAGGGCTGCTGAGGCCCCTGGTCGGCCGCCTCGCCGCCGCCGGCGTCACCGCCAACGCCGTCACCCTGCTGGCCGCCCTGCTGTCCTGCGTCCTCGGCGCCTGGCTGCTGGCCGCTGGTGACAGCCGCCTTTTCCTGCTGCTGCCCCTGTGGATGTTCCTGCGCATGGCCCTGAACGCGGTGGATGGCCTTCTGGCGCGGGAATTCGGCCAGAAATCGGCCCTTGGCGCCTACCTCAACGAGCTCACCGACGTGGTCTCCGACGCCGCCCTCTACCTGCCCTTCGTCGCCGTCCCCCCCTTCGGCTGGGCCGGCGTCGGCGCCGTCGTCTTCCTGGCCGCCCTGTCGGAAATGGCCGGCGCTCTCGGCCCCATGGTCGGCGCCGGACGCACCTACGACGGTCCCATGGGCAAGAGCGACCGGGCCGTCGTCTTCGGCGCCCTGGGGCTGTGGCTGGGCCTCGCCGGCACCCTGCCCGGTTGGATCTTCTGGCTCATGCCGGCGGTTGCCGGCCTCATCGTCCTCAATATCGTCAATCGCATCCGCAGCGGCCTCGCCCAACTTTCCCTTTCCAGGAGCTGACCCATGCCGACCTCCCGACCGGTGCAGGAACGGACCTTCCAGACCCACGACGGGGTTTCCCTCTTCTACCGCCACTGGCCCGCGGTTGGCGGCCGGCGCCGCGGCGCCGTGGTCCTATTCCACCGCGGCCACGAGCATTCGGGCCGCATGGCCCACTTGGCCGACGAGCTCGACCTGCCGGACTTCGACTTCTTCGCCTGGGATGCCCGGGGCCACGGCCGCTCCCCCGGCGAGCGGGGCTACTCCCCCAGCTTCGGGACCTCGGTGCGGGACGTCCAGACCTTCATCGACCACATCACCGCCAGCCACGGCATCCCCCAGGAGGAAATGGCGGTCCTGGCCCAGAGCGTCGGCGCCGTCCTGGTCAGCACCTGGGCCCACGACTACGCGCCCCGGGTGCGCTGCCTGGTCCTCGCCTCGCCTGCCTTCAAGGTCAAACTCTATGTCCCCTTCGCCCGTCCCGGCCTGCGCCTCATGCAGGCATTGCGAGGCAAATTCTTCGTCAACAGCTACGTCAAGTCCCGTTTCCTGACCCACGATCCGGAGCGGCAGGCCTCCTACGATGCCGATCCCCTCATCACCCGGCCCATTGCCGTCAATATCCTCCTCGCCCTCTACGAGGCGGCGGAACGGGTGGTGGCCGACGCCCAGGCCATCACGATACCGACCCTGCTGCTCATTTCCGGCGCCGACTGGGTGGTGCACCACGGCCCCCAGCACGCCTTCTTCGAGCGCCTCGGCGCCGACATCAAGGAAAAGCAGGTGCTGCCGGGCTTCTACCACGACACCTTCGGGGAGAAGGACCGCCACCTGGCCACCGCCCCGGCCCGGGACTTCATCCTCCGCCGCTTCGCCGAGCCCTGGAGCCGCCCCGACCTGCGCCAGGCCCATCGCCACGGCCCCACCCACGACGAAGCCGAAGCCCTGGCCCGCCCCCTGCCCCTCCTGAGCCCCCGGGGCCTCTACTGGGCGCTGGTGCGCTTCAACATGAAGCTGGGAGGCCTCCTCTCGGACGGCGTCCGTCTCGGCCACCTGACCGGCTTCGACTCCGGCAGCACCCTGGACTACGTCTACCGCAACACCCCCGCCGGCCTCGGTTCCCTCGGCCGCCTCATCGACCGCAACTACCTGGACGCCATCGGCTGGCGCGGCATCCGCCAGCGCAAGATCCATCTGGAGGAATTGCTGCGCCGGGCCATGGATACCCTGTGGGATGCCGACCGGCCGGTGCGGGTCATGGACATCGCCGCCGGCCATGGCCGCTATGTCCTAGAAGCCCTGGACAACTATCCCCGGCGCCCGGATTCCATCCTGCTGCGGGACTACAGCGACATCAACGTGCGCGACGGCGGCGCCCTCATCCGCCAGAAGGGCCTGGAAGCCTTCGCCCGCTTCGAGAAGGGGGATGCCTTCGACCGCCAATCCCTGGCCGCCGTCTCGCCGCGGCCCACCATCGGAATCGTCTCCGGGCTCTACGAGCTGTTCCCGGACAACGACGCCGTCGCCCGCTCCCTGGCCGGCCTCGCCGATGCCGTCGAACCCGGCGGCTACCTGCTCTACACCGGCCAGCCCTGGCATCCCCAACTGGAACTGATCGCCCGCGCCCTCACCAGCCACCGGGACGGACAATCCTGGGTCATGCGCCGCCGCACCCAGGCGGAGATGGACCAGCTGGTGGCCGAGGCCGGCTTCGAGAAGCTCGAGGAACGCATCGACGAATGGGGCATCTTCACCGTTTCCCTGGCCCGGCGCCGCTCCGACTCATGAGGGACGCCGACGGGGCTGTCCTGCCCCCGGCCGAAGCCGTCGCCTTGACCGAAACCCGCCCCTGGCGGCGAGGACTCCTCTGGCTGCTATTCCTCGGCCCCTTCTTCTTCGCCTCCTACGGTTTCGCCAACTGGTGGGCCGCTGGCCACGGCACCCCGGGGGTCCTGGCCTTCGAATGGGAGCGCCGGATTCCCTTCCTGGCCTGGACCATCGTTCCCTACTGGTCCATCGACCTCCTTTACGGCCTCTCCTTCCTGCTCTGCCGCAACCGCCGGGAAACCGACCGCCACGCCCAGCGGCTCCTCACCGCCCAGCTCATCTCGGTAGCCTGCTTCATCCTCTTTCCCCTGCGCTTCAGCTTCGAACGCCCGCCCACCGACGGACTCTTCGGCCGAATGTTCGACATCCTCATGGGCTTCGACCAGCCCTTCAACCAGGCGCCGTCCCTGCACATCAGCCTGCTGCTCATCCTTTGGGTCCGCTACGCCGCCGCCAGTCGGGGATCCTGGCGCCTAGCGGTCCATGGCTGGGCCCTCCTCATCGGCCTCTCGGTCCTGACCACCTACCAGCACCATTTCATCGACGTGCCCACCGGCCTCCTGGCGGGTGCCTTCTCCCTCTGGCTGTGGCCGGACCAGGGACCATCGCCCCTGGCCGGCTTCCATCTCACGCCGTGCCCCACCCGGCGCCGTCTGGCGTTCCGCTATTTCGTGGGCGCCCTGGCTTGCGTCCTTGGAGCCTGGGCCGGGGGCATCGCCCTCTGGCTCCTGTGGCCCGCTGCCGCCCTGGCCCTGGTGGCCTTCATCTACGCCTGGGGCGGGGCAAGGAGCTTCCAGAAAAGCGGCGGTGACCTGAGCTGCGGCGCCACCCTCATCCTCCTGCCCTACCTTGCCGGCGCCTGGCTGAACAGCCGCTGGTGGACCCACCGCCATCCCGCGCCCGACGAAATCGCCGACGACGTCTGGCTGGGGCGGCTGCCGTCCCGCTACGATCTCGCCGACCGCCCCTTCGCCGCCGTTCTCGATCTCACCGCCGAACTGCCGTGTCCGGCCGACGCCGGAAAGGGCCATGCCAATCTGCCCTGGCTGGACCTGGTCCCTCCCTGCCCCGGAGAACTCGCCCGGGCCGCCGACGAAATCGCCCGCCTGCGCCGTGAGGGTCCCGTCCTCGTCTGCTGCGCCCTCGGCTATTCCCGCAGCGCCTGCGCTGTCGCCGCCTGGCTGCTGGCAAGTGGCCGTGCTCGGGGAGTGGACGAAGCGGTCGCCCTGATCGCCGCCCGCCGGCCCCGGCTGGTCCTCGGACCAGCCCACCGTGCCGCCTTGGCCACTTTGGTCGAAGGGAAGACTGATGGTGTCTGAACTGCCGTCCCGCCAGACCCTGGCCGCCCGTGCCGGGGTCGCGGCCCGCTTCCTGGCTCTTGGCTCCGTCATCGACAGGACGAGCCTCGCCTTCCTGCTGCTCGCCCTCGCCACCTTGCTGTGGACCGAAACCCCGCCCCCGGCGGGCCCAGCCCTGCTGGTGGCAGTCATCGCCGGCCTCGGGGAAAAGTATTTTGCCCTGCGGGTGGCCTTCGACCGCGATGTCTTCAAGGACTGGGCCGAGCACTGGGAAAAGTCCGACTTCCCGGCGCCTGAAGCCGACCTGGCGGCCTTCGATGCCGGCCTGGGGCATCCCGCCGGCGGCCCGCCCCGTCCCCTGGAAGACCGAGTTTGCGGCGCCCTGGGCCTTCTCAAATGGCAGGCTGCCTTCGCCCTCGTCCAGATCCTCGCGCTCCTGGCCGCAGTCCTTCCCAAGGCCCTTTCCCATCTCGTCCGCTGAACCTCGTCCCCTTCGATCATGGCCTTGGAAAACCTGACCGCCTCGCTCATTTCCGGCTTCGCCCAACTGCTGACCGGCGTGCGCGCCGTCTGGCGGGGCTGCCAGCCGGAATCCCGGCCGCGGGTGTATTTCGGCAACCACACCAGCCACGGCGACTTCGTGCTCATCTGGGCCTCCCTGCCGGCGGCCCTGCGGCGCCGCACCCGGCCGGTGGCGGCGGCCGACTACTGGCTGAAGGGCGGACTGCGCCGCTACCTGGTGCAAGGCGTCTTCCGGGCAGTCCTGGTGGATCGGCGGCCCTCGGCCCACGCTCCGGGGCCGAATCCGGTGGACCGGATGGGCGAGGCCCTGGCCGCCGGCGATTCCCTCATCCTCTTCCCGGAGGGCACCCGCAACCTGGGCGACGAGTTGCTGCCCTTCAAGAGCGGCATCTACCACCTGGCCCGTGCCCATCCCGAGGTGGAATTCGTGCCGGTATGGATCGAGAACCTGGGACGGGTCATGCCCAAGGGCGCCCTGGTCCCTGTTCCCCTCCTCTGCACCCTGACCTTCGGCCAACCCCTGCGCATCGAACCTGCAGAGGACAAGGCATCCTTCCTGGCCCGGGCCCGGACAGCCCTGCTTGCCCTGGCCCCCGCCGCCGACTGACCGTTACCGGAACCGACCATCATGTTCCTTTCCGCCATGACCGCTCAGGACACCCTCATCGCTGTCTTTGCCGGGGTCTTCGGCACCCTCCTGCTCGCCAGCGCCATCGCCGGCCTGTTGCGCTACCGCCTCGCCCCCGGCGCCGCGAGCGCCACTCTCGACAACCTGGATGCCCGTCTCAAGGCCTGGTGGGCGATGATCGGGCTCCTGGCTCTGGCTTTCTGGGCCGGCCGGGCCGGGGTCATCGCCCTGTTCGCCTTCATCTCCTTCCAGAGCCTGCGGGAATTCGTTTCCCTCACCTACACCCGGCACGGCGACCACGGGGCCCTGCTCTGGAGTTTCTTCTTTTTCCTGCCCCTCCAGTATTTCCTCATCGGCATCGACTGGTACGGCCTCTTCTCCATCCTGATCCCGGTCTATGCCTTCCTGCTCCTGCCCATCTGGTCCGCCCTGGGGGAGGACACCACCCGCTTCCTGGAGCGGGCCGCCAAGGTGCAGTGGGGGCTCATGATCTGCGTCTACTGCCTCTCCCACGTCCCCGCCCTGATGACCCTGGAGATCCCGGGTTACGAGGGCAGGAACGCCCTGCTGGTGGTCTTCCTCATCCTCACCGTGCAGTCGAGCGACGTTTTCCAGTATGTCTGGGGCAAGCTCCTGGGACGCCACCGGCTGTCACCCAACATCTCGCCTTCGAAAACCATCGAGGGCCTGGTGGGCGGCGTGCTGACCTCCACCGCCGTCGGCGCCGCCCTCTGGTGGATGACGCCCTTCCTCCCCTGGCAGGCCGCCCTCATCGCCCTGGCCATCAATGTCATGGGCTTCTTCGGCGGCTTCGTGCTCTCCGCCATCAAGCGCGATCGCGGCGTCAAGGACTGGGGCCAGATGATCGAGGGCCATGGCGGCATGCTCGACCGGGTGGATTCCATCAGTTTCTCGGCCCCCATCTTCTTCCACATCATCCGCTACTGGTGGGTGCCGTGAGGGCCTTCAGCCCATCAGCCGCTGGGGCGTGAGTTCCAGGCTCCGGTCGGCATCCCCCAGCCAGACATTCCCTTCCTGGATGGTGCATTGAAGCTTCATGTTGCGGCCGGCTAAGGTCGCCAGGGCTTGGCTGTCGGCGGCGCTGAGGTTGAGGACCGTCAGGTTGCCGTAGGCCGCCAGCTTCGCTCCATTCTGCTGCCACCAGACGTCGGCCGCCCGTCCCCCATAGGTCAGCAGCACCATCTTTCTGGCGCGATGGCAGGCCCGGCGGATGTCCCGCTCGTCGGGCAGCCCGACGTCGATCCAGAGGTCGACGTTGCCGGTAGCATCGATGTCCCACAGGGTCGCCTCATCCTCGCTGGAGATGCCGCGCCCGAAGGCCAGGGTCTCGCTGGCGTAGAGGGAGAAGGCCAGCAGGCGCACCATGACGCGCTCGTCGGTCTCGGAGGGGTGCCGTGCCAGGGTCAGGGAATGTTCCTGGTAGTAATGGCGGTCGAGGTCGGAAATCTGGAGTTCGGCCTTGTAGATGGTCGCTTTGAGGGCCATGGGGTGGGGTCCGGAAAAAAGCCGGGATTATCGCCCCTCGCCCCGCCTTCGTGAAAGCGGCTGACGGAACCCGCCGAGAGGATTAGCATGCCATTTGCAACACAACCCTTCACCAAGGAGAAACCATGAAGACTCCCTGCCAGCCCCTTGCCGCTCTTTCCTTCCTTGTTATCGCCGGCCTCCTGGCCGGCGCCGCCCAGGCCGCCGACATGCCGAAGCGCAAGTCCGGCCTCTGGGAAATGAAGACCCAGATGGCGGGCATGCCCTCCGCCGGCGCCATGCAGATGTGCGTGGACCAGAACACCGACAACCTCATGCAGGAGCAGGCCCGGGGCGAGAAGCCGAACTGCAGCGCCATGGACGTGAATCGCTCCGGCGGCAAGATGGCCATCCACTCGGTCTGCAAACACGAGGGCATCACCGTCACCACCGACGCCGTCATCACCGGCGATTTCGAATCCGGCTACAAGAGCGACATGAAGATGCGCTACAGCCCGCCCCAGCACGGCATGAGCGAAATGCAGATGACCCAGGAAGCCAAGTGGCTGGGCCCCTGCAAGCCTGGACAGAAGCCCGGGGACATGATGATGAGCGGCATGCCGGGCGGCAAGGTAAACGTACATGAGATGATGAAGCGGCAGTAGGCCGCAGTCAGTAGGGCCGCACGCCGATCAGCCAGGCGTGCAGCACGCCGGCGAAGAGCGCCCAGGCGGCGAGGCCGATGGCCAGCGTGAGGAGGTCGCGGATACCAGCCTGGGCCGGATAGGTGACGCCGGCGATCCGGTCCCGGCGGCGCGAGGACCGGAAGTCCACCGCCGCCCAGACGAGGAAGGCTCCGAACAGCAGCACGTCCCCGAGGCGGCCGTTGGAAAGAAGATGCCCCAGGGCCCAGAGCGCCACCCCGGCCACCATGGGGTGGCCAATGGCGCTCTTGATCCGGTTGCCCGGCACATAGGCCGCCACCAGCAGGATGAAAGCCGGCAAGGTCAGGAGCGCCGTCAGGTGGAAAGTCCAGCGGGGTGGGTCCCAGACGGCCACCGGCACTTCCCGGCTGAGCCCGTAGCCCCAGACCACCAGTCCCAGCCCCACCGCCGAAGCCAGGGAATAAAGCCCTTTCCAGCGCTTCTCGCCCAGGCGGGCGATCTGCGCAGCCCGCCAGTCCGGCGCCACGATGCGGGTCGAATGGACGCCAAGGAAGATGATGAGGCCGAGGATCAGGATGGTCATGGAACGCTCCCGGAAATGGGGGCCAGGCCGGTCGAGACGCTGGCCATGGAGGTTGCGGCAAGCAGCGGAAGCCATGGAACCGCCGGCGGCCGATATTACGTATGCATGTTATAGTGCGCACCATAAAACCCATATGGAATAACGCACCTGCACTGGCATCAGGTTAGGGGGAACTCAATTGCTGCGCTATCTTGCTCGTCGAGGCTTTGGCCTCATTCAGCTGCTGCTGGTTCTCGGCACGGCTGCCGCCGCCGTCCTGTTGGTCTCCAAGCCTTGGCAAACCGACGCATCGCCGAATGAAGAAGGCCCTTTCGCGCTGGTCGAGATGGCCAACCGGGACTTCGACGGTTCGCCCGCCCTGGCCTTGACCTTTACCCAGCCCCTCGATGCCAGGCGCAGCCATGATCAGTACATCCAGGTCTTCGAGATGCCGGCCCGGCCGGGGGACCAGCCCATCCGGGCCACCGGCGACGAAGATGGCGAAGGGGAGTACGACAACCGCCCGCGTGCCAACGCCGACGCTGCGGTCAGCACCGTACCCGACGAGATTTCCAAAGAGGGAGGCAAGCTGGTCAAGGGGTCCTGGGTGGTCGGCGAGAATCCCCGGCTGCTCTTCTTCCCCCACATCAAGCCCCAGACGCGCTACGTGGTGCGGGTGGCTGCCGGCCTGCCCTCCCTCCGCGGCAAGCTCCTCGAGGCCCCCCAACGTTACGCCATCCTGACCGCGGCGGTGTCGCCGGCCTATTACTTCGCCAGCCGCGGCATGGTCCTGCCGGCCAAGCAGAACGGCGGGCTGCCCGTGGTGACGGTGAATGTGCCCGAGGTGGACATCCAGTTCCTGCGGGTCAAGCCGGCCCAGCTGCCCCGTTTCCTGGACAAGGTGATCAGCGGTCCGCGTCCGAAGACGGAGCGCCGGCAGAGCGAGGATGGCGAGGACTATTACGAATACGAAAACTACGACTGGCGCGCCACCGATCTCAAGGGCGCGATCAACAACTGGACGCTGGACAGCATGCACACGTTCACCGAAAGCGTCTATGCCGGGCGATTCCTCACCGAGCAAAAGGCCAACCGGCGGAACGTGACCTTCATTCCGGTGGAGGACATCAAGGAACTGCGCGAACCCGGCATCTACATCGCGGTCATGAGCCAGCCGAACCGCTTCCGCTACGATTACCAGGTCACCTACTTCTACGTCAGCGACCTCGGCCTCGGCGCCCGCCTGTTTGCCAAGGGGGCCGACGCCTATGTCAGCTCCCTGACCAGCGGCAAGGCCGTTTCCGGCGTTGAAGTGAGTTGGCTGGACGAGAACGCCAAAGTCCTGGCCCGGGCCGCGACCGACGGCAGCGGTCGCGCTCATTTCGCCGAGCGCCCGACAAACGCGAAGCTGATCGTAGCCCGCCAGGGCCAGCAGGTCTCCATGATCACCCTCAAGGAGCCGGCCCTCGATCTCTCCGAATACGACATCGGGGGCCTGCCCGGCCGGCCGGTGAGCCTCTTCGCCTATTCCGGCCGCAACCTCTACCGGCCGGGGGAAAATTTCGAGGTCTCGGCGCTGGCCCGGGATGCCGACGGGCGGCCGGTGCCGACGCAGCCCATCCAGGCCATCCTCAGGCGACCGGACGGCAAGAGCCAGTTCACCGCCACCTGGCAGCCGGAGGCCAAGTTCGGCGGCTATTACCAGCACCGCATCGAATTGCCCGCCGATTCCCCCACCGGTTTCTGGACCCTGGAGTTGCGCGTCGACCCGGCCGACAAGCTGCCCACCACCAGCTATCGCTTCGGGGTCGAGGAGTTCCTGCCCGAGCGCATGAAGCTCGATCTGTCCACCGAACAGAAGACGGTGGCGCCTGACCAATCGCTGAACATCGCGGTCAAGGGCAGCTATCTCTACGGCGCCCCGGCAGCCGGCAACCGCCTCCTCGGGGTTGCCCAGTTCGAGCGCCAGAAGAACCCGCTGGCCGCCAAGCTGCCGGGCTTCGAGTTCGGCGACACCAACGAGGATTCCGAGAAGCAGCGGAACGAACTGGAGGAACGGGAACTTGACGAAAACGGCGAAGCCACGGTCGATGTGGATCTTTCGCCGGCCAAGGGCAAGCATTCCCCCTATCTGGTGCGGACCACGCTCAGCCTGCTCGAAAGCGGCGGCCGGCCGGTGGTGCGCAACATCGAGCGTACCGTCTGGCCAGCCCCCCTGCTGATCGGCATACGCCCCCTCTTCATGGGCGACTACGCCCGCGAGGGTAGCGTCGCCCCGTTCGAAGTGGTGCGGGCCGACGCCTCCGCCCGGCTGCAGGGAGCCACCGCCCTCCCGGTCCGGCTGTTCCGTGAAAACCGAGATTACTACTGGCGTTTCGACGACAACCGGGGCTGGCATTCAGGCTTCACCGAAACCGACGAACTGGTCGAAACCACCAGCGTTTCCATCCCGGCGGGGAGCCGCGGCAAGCTCGGGGTACCGGTGAAATACGGCCGCTACCGCCTCGAAATCACCGACCCCGAGACCAGCCAGACCCTCAAGTACCGGTTCTACGCCGGCTGGAGCGCTCGCACCGACGAGACCCAGGGGATCCGCCCCGACCGGGTCGCCCTCAAGCTCGACAAGCCCGCCTACAAGGAGGGCGACACCGCCCGCCTGACCATCACCCCGCCCCATGACGGCGAGGCGCTGGTGACGGTGGAGGGCGACCAGACCCTGTGGGTCAAGCGCCTGTCCGTGTCCCGGGACGGCACCACCATCGACATTCCGGTGGACAAGGACTGGAAGCGGCACGACCTCTATGTCTCGGCCCTGGTCCTGCGGCCCGGCAGCGAGGGCGAAAAGGTCACGCCGGCCCGGGCCCTGGGCCTGACCCACCTGCCCCTGGAGCGGGGCGACCGCAAGCTGGCGGTCAATCTGGAGGCGCCCAAGAAGGCGCTGCCGGACACCCGCCTCAAACTCAAGGTCAAGGTGCCGGATGCCAAGGGACAGCAGGCCGTGGTCACCCTCTCGGCGGTCGATGTCGGCATCCTCAACATCACCCGCTTCCCGACCCCCGACCCCCATGGCCATTTCTTCGGCAAGCTGCGCTACGGCGCCGACCAGTACGACGTCTACGGCCGCCTGATCGAGAAGATGGCCGGGCGCAAGGGCAAGCTCAAGTTCGGCGGCGACGCCGCGCCCAAGCCCTCCAAGAATCTCCCCAAGAAGGTTCGCCTGATCGATCTCTTCTCCGGCCCTGTCCTACTCAATGACCAGGGTGAAGCCGAAATCGCTCTCGACGTACCCGATTTCAACGGCACCCTGCGGCTGATGGCGGTCGTCGCCGCCCCCGAGCGTTTCGGCAATGCCGAGAGCGAGGTGGTGGTGGCGGCTCCCCTGGTGGCCGAGCTGCTGACGCCCCGTTTCCTCACCGTCGGTGACAGCGCCACCGTCGCCCTCGACCTCCACAACCTCTCCGGCAGTGGGCAGAAATTCAAGGTTCGGCTGACCAATGCCGACGGCCTTAATATCCAGAACCCGGAACGGGATCTCCGCCTGAAGGATCAGCAGAAGCAGACCCTGCGTTTCCCGATCGAAGCCGGCAACGCCTTCGGCCTCACCGAAGTCAAGGTACTGGTCACCGGTAGCGACGACATCCGGCTTGAACGCGGCTTCGGCCTCCAAGTCCAGGCGGCGACGCCGCAGCAGCAGGTATTGAAGCGCCTCGGCGTCGGACCCGGGGAGACGGTGGAGATCAAGGATGCCGAACTCGCCGGCTTCCTGCGGAGCACGGTGCAGACCCACCTGACCATTTCCGACAAGGCGCCCATCGACGTACGCTCGGCCATCCAGGGCCTGCTCACCTACCCCTACGGCTGCGCCGAGCAGACCACCAGCACGGCCTATCCCCATGTCTTCGTCGACGAGGAGGGCGCCAAGCTCTTCGGCCTCAAGCCCTACACCCGGGAGCAGCGGGCCGACATGCTGGAGAAGGCGATTGCCCGGCTCGGCGCCATGCAGGCCCCGAACGGTGGCTTCAGCCTATGGGGCAATGTGTCGGAATATGAGTACTGGCTCAGTTCCTACGTCAGCAATTTCCTGCTCGATGCCCGCGAGCAGGGCTTCAACGTCCCCTCCGCCATGCAGCAGAAGGCAACCGATTTCCTCTTGAAGCATCTGCAGGAAGGGGTTGCCGGCCTGCCGAGCGGCAAGGTTCCCTACAACGAGAACGGCTGGCAGGATTACCGCTACGGCGGCAGCGGCCGCTTCGGCGTCCTGGCCTATGGTGCCTATGTTCTGGCCCGGGAGTCGAAGGCCCCCCTGTCCACCCTGCGCCAGATGTTCGAGGTGCGCGCCCAGGCCCACTCGGGGCTGGCCCTCGTCCACCTCGGCCTCGCCCTCAAGCTCATGGGGGATGAGAACCGCGCCCAAACCGCCCTCGCCGAAGGGATCAAGAAGCCCCGCGACACCGGCTACTGGTGGGGTGATTACGGCAGCCCGCTGCGGGATGCGGCGCTGTCCTACGTCCTTCTCGACCGCCACAAGATCGATATCGACGGCAAGGACAATCTCATCACCATCGCCGCCACCGAACTGGAGCGCAACCGCTACACCAGCACCCAGGAAAAGCTCGCCCTCTTCCTGCTCGGCCGCAATTTCGCCGGCCAGACCGGGGGCAACCCCTGGACGGCGGAACTGGCGGGCAAGAACCAGTCGGAAACCATCAGCGGTCGGGGGAACCTCGTCCAGCCTCTGAGCCCGTCGCTCCTGGCCAACGGGATCCGCTTCAAGAATACCCACAAGGAAAAGCTCTACCTGCAGCTCTCGATCACGGGGAATCCCGCCAGGATGCCCGCCGCCAAGGATGACGTCATCGCCCTCAGCCGCGACCTCTTTGACGCCGACGGCAACGCCCTGCCCAACCGGCCGCTGCGGGTGGGCGAAACGGTGATCGTCCGGCTGACGGTCAATCCACGCCACTACCACGTCAGCACCGGGATGGTGGTGGACCGCATCCCGGCCGGCCTGGAGATCGAGAATCTCAATATCGCCCAGGGCGAAGGCCTGAGCGGTGTCAGCATCGGCGGCGTCAACCCGGCCCAGGCCATGACCGATACGCGCATCAAGCACGTCGAATTCCGCGATGACCGCTTCGTCGTGGCCACCCGCCTGGATGGCAAGCTGACCCTGTTCTACCGTGCTCGCGTCGTCACCCCCGGCCGCTTCGTCTTCCCGCCCCTGTACGCGGAAGACATGTACCGTCCCGAAATCTATGGCCTGGCCCCGGGCGAAGGCAGCCTGACGGTCAACGACGGCAAGGAGAAAGCGGCGCCCTGAGGTGCGGTTGCCGTCCCTGGTCCTTTCCCACCGTCCGTGGCCCCTGCGGGGGCGCGGGCGGTGGCTTTATCCGGCCATCGTTGTACTGCTGGCCCTGCTGGCCCTCGATCGCTTCTTTCCGCCGCCGGTCCCCGGGCGCGACGCTCCCCATGCCCTGCTCATCGTCGCCCGCGACGGTACCCCCCTGCGCGCCTTCCCGGACCGGGACCACGTCTGGCGCCACCCCGTCGCCCTGGGCGACGTCTCGCCCCTCTACCTGGAAGCCCTCATCGCCTACGAGGACCGCGCCTTTCGCTGGCACCCCGGCGTCAATCCCTTCGCCCTCCTCCGCGCCGGCTGGCAATGGATGCGCCAGGGCAGCATCGTTTCCGGCGGCTCGACCTTGACCATGCAGGTCGCCCGCATCCTGGAGCCCATGCCGAAGACCATCCCGGGCAAGCTGCGGCAGATCCTGCGGGCGCTCCAGCTGGAATGGCGCTACTCCAAGGACGAGATTCTCGGCCTCTACATCAACTACGCTCCGATGGGCGGCGTCCTCGAAGGCGTCGAAGCGGCGAGCCGGGCCTATTTGGGCAAGCCGTCCCGGCGCCTCAGCCACGCCGACGCCGCCCTCCTCACCGTCCTGCCCCAGGCCCCGTCCCATTTCCGGCCGGACCGCCATGCCGCTCGGGCTCGCATCGCCCGCGACAAGGTCCTGCGCCGGCTGGCCGGCACCTGGTCAGCCGAGGCAGTAGCCGACGCCCTGCAGGAACCGGTCATTGCCAGTACCCTGCGGGACCCGTTGCTGGCTCCACTGCTGGCCGAGCGGCTGCGCAGGGCGGCCCAGGGACACCTGCGCATCGACACCACCATCGACTCCCAGGCCCAGCAAAGCGTCGAATTGCTGCTCGCCAACCGCCTTGGCGGCCTGCCGCCCCACGTCTCCATGGCAGCGCTGGTGGTGGACAACGCCAGCCTGGAAGTGCGCGCCTATGCCGGTTCAGCCGATTTCCTCGACAACGAGCGCTTCGCCCACGTCGATATGGTGCGCGCTTCCCGTTCCCCCGGCTCCACCCTCAAGCCCTTTCTCTACGGCCAGGCCCTGGACGAGGGCCTGATCCACTCGGAATCGCTGCTGGCGGATGTCCCGCAATCCTTTTCCGGCTACCAGCCCGGCAATTTCCAGCAATCCTTCCATGGTCCGGTGAGCGTTTCCGAGGCCCTGGTCAAATCCCTGAACGTGCCGGCCGTCGAGGTCCTGGACCGCCTCGACCCGGTCCGCTTCGTGGCCCAGTTGCGGCGCGGCGGCCTTAAACTCGACTTCCCCGAGGGCGCTGCCCCGAACCTTTCGGTCATCCTGGGCGGCGCCGGCACTTCCCTCGAACAGCTGGTCGGCGCCTACACCGCCTTCGCCCGTGCCGGCGTCGCCGGCAAGCCGCGCTACACCCCCGACGCGCCCCGGGAGGAACAGCGCATGCTTTCTGAAGGCGCCGCCTACATCATTCGGGACATCCTGGAGTCGGGCGGGCCGGTGGCTCGCGCCGTGGACGGCGGCCCCGGTGCCCAGCGCGGCATCGCCTGGAAAACCGGCACCAGCTTCGGCTTCCGGGACGCCTGGGCGGTTGGGGTTTCCGATCGCCTGACCGTCGGCGTCTGGGTCGGCCGGCCGGATGGCACGCCCAATCCCGGATTCTTCGGCGCCAATATCGCCGCCCCCCTGCTGGTGGAAATTTTCGATGCCCTGGACCATCGACCCGTGGCACCCCGTCCTCCCCCAGCCAGCGTCACCCGGGAGAAAATCTGCTGGCCCCTGGGAACGCGTTTCGAGGCCGGCGAGGAGTCCCTTTGTCACCAGGCCCGCACCGCCTGGGTGCTGAACGGGATCGCCCCGCCCACCTTCCCCGATCGCCTGCGCGGCGGCGAACCCCGTTACCGCTACGAAATCGACAAGGCCAGCGGCCTGCGGACCCGGGGCGACTGCAGCTCCGGTGACCGCCTTCCCATCGCCGGCGCCCGCTGGCCGGCGGCGCTGGAACCCTGGCTGGGAGCCGACCTGCGCAAGAAGGCCCTGCCACCGCCCTGGCACCGGGACTGCGCCCGCAATGCGGCACCGGAATCCGGACTCAAGATCGTCGGCGCCAACGACGGCGAAGTACTCAGGCGTCCACGCCCCGATGTGGCGCCACTGCTCCGCTTGGAAGTCCGGGGCCATTCCGGCCAGATTTTCTGGCTGGTCAACGGCAGCATCGTCGCCCAGCGCCCGGCCGCCCATCCTCTGTTGCATCGCCTGGACAGGCCGGGTCGTTATGACATCACGGCCCTCGACGAGAGCGGCCGCTTCGATCGGATCAGCATCAGCGTCCGGTAAGTACAGCGCCATCGATGGCCGCGGATTCAAGAGACGATCCTGTGTCTGCTTGGCCGATCACCTGTCCGGCGGCAGGTCCCCCTCCCTCCAACCAAACAGGCGGTGCCCCCCGGCCTCCTGTAGAATGGCTCCTCCCAGGCAGCTCCTGCCTTCCGGCGGTGCCCCACCGAGGTGATCGCTTCCATCCTTCGTGGAGTTTCCCATGTCCGATACCCTTTCCGGCCAACTGGCCGCCGCCTTCGCTTCCCGCCGGGAGCTGCTCAGCCGCCTGGCGGCCGAAGAGACCAATGCCTACCGCCTCTTCCATGGCAGCGTCGAAGGCCGTCCCGGCCTGACGGTGGACCGTTACGGCGACCTGCTCCTGGTCCAGGCTTTCCACTCCCCCCTGGAAGCTCCCGAACTGGCCGCCATCGAGGCCTTTTACGCGTCGGCCCTGCCGGGATTGACCCCGATCTACAACGACCGCAGCCGCTCCAATTCCCGCATAGGCAACGAGCTCCCGCCGGAGCAGATGCCGGCGGCCTACCAGCCCCGGGAAGCCCTGGAGATGGGGATCAGATACCGCATCCAGGCCCGCCACGACGGCCAGGACCCCTGGCTCTTCCTCGACCTGCGGGCGGCCCGCCGGCGGGTGATGCAGGAGGCCGAGGGCAAGTCGGTCCTGAACCTCTTCGCCTACACCTGCGGCGTCGGGGTCGCTGCGGCGAAAGCCGGTGCCCGGCATGTGGTCAATGTGGATTTTGCCGAGTCGAGCCTCAAGGTCGGCAAGGAGAATGCCCGCCTGAACGACCTGCCCATCCGCCTGCGCTTCGTCAAAAGCGACGCCTTCGCGGCCCTGCGCCAGCTCTCCGGCCTGGGTCAGCCCGAAGTGGTCCGCGGCAAGCGCATGCCCCCCTTCCCCAAGCTCGAGCCCCACGCCTTCGACCTGGTCTTCCTCGACCCGCCCCGCTACGCCAAGAGCCTCTTTGGGGTCGTGGACCTGGTGAATGATTACCCGGCCCTCCTGAAGCCCGCGCTTCTGTGCACCGCCGAGGGCGGCACCCTGATCTGCTGCAACAACGTCGCCCAGGTGTCCCGGGAGACCTGGGCTGACCAGCTGGAGCGCTGCGCCCGCAAGGCCGGCCGCCCGATCCGGGAAATGGAGTGGATCGAGCCGGAAGCCGATTTCCCCAGCTACGACGGCCAGCCGCCGTTGAAAATGGCCCTGCTCAGGGTTTAGCGTCTGACGGCGCCGGGGCTTCCGCTGCCTTCTGCTCAAGCATCGCCGCCCGGCTCTCCGGCGTTTCCAGGCTGATGCGGCCCAGGGCCCCGCTACGGTAGTCGGTGAGCAGGAGGAGGGAGGCCTTTTCCAGGTCGAACTCCCCGCCCCCGCCCTTCACCAGGCAGCCGCGCTTTCTCGCCACCCCCTCGATGACGCCCACCGCATCCCGGTCTGCCACCGGAAAGCCGTAGCGGGCCGTCAGCAGGGCCGGATAGCGTTCGAGCAGGAGGCCGGCCAGGAAGGTCGCCACTTCCAGCTCATGGTAGGCATTCACCCCCACCGCGTGGCTGGCGGCCAGCATCAGGCCGTCGTTGGGATGGGCGATCTTGGGCCACAGCATGCCCGGAGTGTCGTAGATAGTGAGGCGCGGCCCCAGGTCGATGCGCTGCTGGCTCTTGGTGACGGCCGGCTCGTCGCCCACCGCCGCCACCTTCTTCTTCACCAGGGCATTCATCAAGGTCGATTTGCCGACATTGGGGATGCCCATGATCATCAGGCGCAGGGGCTTGATATTGTCGTTGCGGTGGGGCGCCAGGGCCTGGCACAGGCTGGGGATGCGCGCCACTTCGCCGGCCTTCTTGCAGGAAATGGCCACCGCCTTGACCCCCGGCTGGCGGTTGAAGAAATCCAGCCAGGCCTGGGTGGCGGCCGGGTCAGCCAGGTCGGACTTGTTGAGGAGCTTCAGGCAGGGGCGCTGCCGGAAGGCGCGCAGCTCGTGGATCATCGGGTTGCTGCTCGCCTCGGGCAGGCGGGCATCCAGCACCTCGACGACAACATCGGCCTGGGCCATGGTTTCGGCCGCTTTCTTGCGGGCCGATGTCATGTGGCCGGGAAACCATTGTATGGACATTTTCGACTTCGATCGGAATCAAGGGCGCTATTATCGCAGGTCCCCGCCTCCGGACATCTCGAAGAACTCTCCATGCACATCTGGGTCGATGCCGACGCCTGCCCCGGCGTCATCAAGGAAATCCTCTACCGCGCCGCCCAGCGCACCCGCCTGCCCCTGACCCTGGTGGCCAACCAGTGGCTGAAGACACCGCCCTTCCCCAACATCCGGGCGGTGCAGGTGCCCAAGGGCTTCGACGTGGCCGACAACCATATCGCAGATCAGATTCAGCCCGGTGACCTGGCGATCACCGC
Organism: Rhodocyclaceae bacterium; assembly: GCA_018261935.1. Taxonomy (GTDB): domain Bacteria; phylum Pseudomonadota; class Gammaproteobacteria; order Burkholderiales; family Rhodocyclaceae; genus JAGTRP01. Next base: position 99,614 of record JAGTRP010000010.1, on the reverse strand, counting down.
CGACATCCCCCTGGCCGCGATGGTCATCGAGAAAGGCGCCCTGGCCCTCAATCCCCGGGGCGAGCTCTATACCCGGGAAAATATCCGCCAGGCCCTGGACATGCGCAATTTCATGGACACCCTGCGCAGCAGCGGGGTGGAAACCGGCGGACCGGCATCCTTCAGCCATGCCGACCGGCAGGCCTTCGCCAACCAGCTGGACCGGCTGCTGGCCAGGCGCTGAAAACGGGTGATACGATAGAATACGGTGTCATGGAAGCCGACAGGGCCTGGCACGGAACGAGGCTTGCTGCGGCAGGCGCCCCCCGACCAACGAACAAGAACGCTAATAGCCGATGCATGAATTCTTCCGAAAATACCGCATTCTCGGCGGGGTGATCCTTGTCCTGGCGGCGGGCTTCCTGGCAACCCGCATTGCGACTTACTCCATGGCGCCGCAAACGAGCGCCAACCGGGAGATCTCCGATCGGGCCCTGCTCCTGACCGGCAATAACATCCATGCCGAGATCCAGAAGAATCTCCAGTTGCCGATCTTCGTTTCCTCCCTGATGGCCAACGACACCTTCGTCCGCAACTGGATCCTCGGCGGCGAGCGGGACACCGACCCTATGGCGCGCTACCTGAACGAGGTGAAGCAGCAGTATGGCCTCAGCACCACTTTCCTGGTGTCGGAGCGGAGCCGCCGCTATTACCGGGGGAACAGCGCCCCCAACGCAGTCCCGACGGGGGACTCCGGGGAAGGCTGGTTCTTCCGTGTCCGCGCCATGAAAGATGCCTACGAGACCAGCGCCGACATGGAGATCGCCGAGGGCAACCATCAAACCCTCGCCGTCAGCCACCGGATTGTCGATTCCCAGGACAACTTCATCGGCATCGCCGGGGCCGGCTTCACCCTGGACCCGATCATCCGCTTCATCGGAAGCCTGGAGTCCCGTTTCCGCTGCAGCATCTATCTCGTAGACCGGAACGGCATCATCCTCAACGGCAAGTCGGCGATGCAGCACCTGCGCGATCACCCCGGACTGCGCCAGGTCGCCGCTGACATCCTGTCCAGTCCGGCCACGCCGATCCAGGCGAGCTTTCGCCTCGGCGACGGGACCTTCCGGATCGACTCCCGCCTCATTCCCGAACTGGGGTGGCACCTGGTGGTCGAGCAGAGGGAATTGGAGGGCGCCCAGCCAGCCCAGCCGGCCCTCTACCTCAATCTCGCCAGCGGCGCGGCCGGCGCCGGGCTGGCCCTGAGCCTCTTCTTCCTTGCCGGCCGTTACCAGCGGCGCCAGGATAACGGCCCCGCAATCGACACCGTCACCGGCCTCATGAACCGCCAGGCCTACGAATTCGTTTTCCAGCAGACCCTGCTGGAAATCAATCGCGGCAACCAACCGTTGTCCCTGGTCCTGCTGGAACTCGACCTGCCTGCCCGGATCGTCAGCAGCCTGGGGCGAAAGACCGGCGACCGGATCATGCGGGGCCTGGCTCAACTGGCCCGGAAGGCGGTGCGGAACAGCGACCCGGTGTCCCGCTGGAGCGGGGAGCAGATTCTCATCCAGCTCCGGGACTGCCCTCGGCACGAAGCCATCGCCGTGGCCGAAAGGCTGCGGATCAGCATTGCCTCCTACAATTTCGGCCTGAAGGATCCCAGGCAGGTGGTCACCATCAGCCTGGGAGTCGCCCAGTACCTGCCCCAGGAGCCCGGCGACGCCTTCCTGCAGCGGGCTCGGGATGCCCTCGACCAGGCCAAGGCCAAGGGCCGCAACCGGGTCGAGCCGGAAATCCCGGAAGACGGCATCCAGTGAAAATTTCTTCACTCGGCATTTAAGTCGGTCTACAGCAGGGTCGCCTTGTGAGGTTAAGGGCACGGGATTGTTGCCCGGCAACCTCAGCAACCAACAAGGAGTGATCTCATGCTTAGCCTGCACACCAACGCCGCCTCCCTCTCCACCCAGAACGCCCTCGGCCGCACCCACAGCGAACTCTCCACCTCCCTGGCCCGCCTGGGCACGGGCTACCGCGTCAATTCCGCCATGGACGACGCCGCCGGCCTGCAAATCGCCAGCCGGATGGAAGCCCAGACCCGCGGCATGGGCGTGGCCATGCGCAACGCCCAAAACGCCATCTCCATGATGCAGACCGCTGAAGGCGCCTTCAATGAAGTCAGCAACATCCTGCTGCGCATGAAGGACCTGGCCACCCAAGCCGCCGACGGCACGGCCACCGCCACCGACCAAGCCTCCATGCAGTCGGAATACGACGAAATGGGCAAGGAACTAAACAACATCATGAAGAACACCTCGTTCAACGGCCAGGCGCTGCTGACCGCAGGTGGCACCGGCACCGGCACCGGTACCGGCACGCTGGCCGTTGCGGCCGGCATCAAGTTCCAGATCGGCGCGACTGCCGCTGAACAGATGACCGCCGTGCTGGCGACCCCGCTCAACGCCCTGGATGCCGCCATCACTGCCGCCAGCGCCCAATACGTCACGCCGGCGGCTGCAGCCGGTACCGAATTGACGGCCGCCGGCAGCGCCAACGCCGAGATCACCAAGCTCAATACCGCCCTCGACGCCGTCGGCACCATGCGCGCTGCCCTGGGTGCCAACTCCAACCGTCTGGAGCACGTCTATAACAACCTGTCGAACATCTCGACCAACACAACCCAGGCCCGCGGCCGCATCATGGACGTCGATTACGCCACCGAAACCGCCAACATGACCTCCAAGCAGATGATGATGCAGGCCGGCACCTCCATGCTCAAGCAAAGCAGCAGCCTCTCCCAGCTGGTCATGAGCCTCATGCAATAAATTTCTCCTCGTCATCGCACGTAGCTGCGATCGGCTTCCAAGCCAACCGCCTCCGCGGTTGGCTTTTTTTTCATGGTCAGAACAAGGGGAGGAAGGAATGGCCCTGGAAAGGATCGCAGCGCCCTTTTCGGCGCTTCCGGCCGGGCGGCATAGCGGTAACGGCAGCGGCCGGCCGATGGTGGGCGAGACCCTGCAGCTGGCCCTGGCCGGAACGGCGGGAGACGATCTCCTGGCCACCACGCCGGACGGCGAGCCCCTGCGCCTGGCTGGCCTCGGCCGGCTGGCCGGCGGCCTGGCGCCGGGAGACATCCTCCAGGTCCGGGTCCTGGCGACCGTGCCCCAGCTGCGACTGCAGCTGCTGGAACCGCCGAGCCGTTCCCGCCCGGACACCGCCGGGCTCGCCCCCGGGGAAGAACCGGCCGCCATGCGCCCCGATCAACTGGCCCTGCGGCAGATCGCCCGCCCCCTGCCGGACGCCGCCGCCCTGGCCATGGCCTGGCGGACCCGGCTGCTGGCCGGCCTGGCGTCCCTGGCCGACCCGCGCGGCCCACGCCCTGCCTTGGGCTTGGCCCTTGCCCTACTGGGTGCCGACCCGGCGGTGACACCCGGGGAGCCGCCATCGCTGTCGCCTGCGGCGGTTGCCGAACGTTGGTTCTATTCCACCTATGCCTGGGCCGGCCAGCCGGTGGTCCTGCGCCTGCTGGACCGGGAGGATGAAGAACCGCCGGCAAGCCGGCGCCGCCCCGGCACCGCCGTCCTGCGCCTGGAATTCGACCTGCCGGGCCTGGGGCATGTCGCGGTGCAGGTGGAACTGGCCGCTGGCGGGGTCGTCCTCGCCCTCTTCCTGGAGAACGGCGACGCCGTGCGTCAAGTGCGCGAGGCCCTGCCCGCCATCGCCGCGGCCCTGGCGGGGGGCGACCTGCCCCTGCGGCGCTGCCGGCTGGAACAGGGCCGGCCCGGCACCGAACCGGCTGCCGCCTGGGGCGGGCCGGTTCAAGCCGCGCCGGGGGCCGCCCTGCCGCTGCCCCTCTTCCGGGCAGCGGCGGAAGTCATGGTGGCCCTGGCGGGGCTGTCCGGAAGCGGCGGCCTCAGCCCAGGGAGCCGATGATGCTGACTTCCCGCTGCTCCGGAATCTCGTTGTAGGAGAGGACATGCAGCCCCGGCGCGAAAAGCCGCGCGTAGCGGGCCAGCAGGGGACGGATCTGGGGCATCACCAGCAGCAGCGGCGGGGTGGCCTGCTGCTTCATCTGCTCACAGGCCACTGACATGTTCACCTGCAGCTGGGACAAGAGCTGGGGATCGATGGGATAGTTGTCCAGGGCCACCTTGTTGCCGCCCTGGCGCGCCTGGTTGAGGGCGCCCAGGAGCATGTTCTCCAGGTCGCCGCCCAGATTGAAGGCCTTCATGCCGGGGTTCTGCCCGCAGACCTTGGCCACGATCTGCCGGCGCAGGGTGCAGCGCACCTCGGCGGCCAGGAGGAGCGGATCCTTGGTGGTCTCCGAACTCTCCAGCAGGGTGGTGGCGATGGGCACGATGTCCTTCAGGGAGACATTCTCGGTGAGCAGGGCCCGGAAGATCTTCAGGAGCTGGCTGTGGGTCAGCGCCTTCTCGAGGGCCGCCGCCAGCTTGGGCGCCTGGGCCCCCAGGCGCTCGATCAGGGCGGGAACGTCCTCGTGGCGCAGCAGTTCGGGCAGGTGGTCGCGGATCACCTTGGCCAGGTGGGTAGCGATCATGCTGGCGGGATCGACCACCTGGTAGCCCAGGCCCAGGGCATGGGCCTTCTCCTCGGGGGCGATCCAGGTCACCGGCAGGCCGTAGGCCGGCTCGACGGCGGGAAGGCCGTCCACCTCGCCATAGATCTGGGGCGAGGGAATGGCCATCAGGCGGTCGGGATAGATCTCGGCCTGGGCCACCGCCGTGCCGCTCAACAGGATCACATACTGGGAAGGCTTGAGGGCCAGGTCGTCCCGCACGGCGATGGGCGGCAGCAGCAGGCCCATTTCCTCGCTGATGGTCTGGCGGATGCCCTTGGCCCGCTTGGAGAGCGGGGCCCCCTGCCCCTGGTCCACGAGGCCCACCAGCTTGTAGCCCACCGACACCGACAGAGGCTCCACATAGGGCAGGCCGCTCCAGTCCAGTTCCGGCGCACTCTCCGCCAGCAGCGCCGCCTCGAGGTTGGCCATCTCGGCCACCGGTTTGGCGCCCCGGCGCCCCATGCGCCAGGCGACGAAGCCCAGGACGGTGGCAAAGCCGAGGAAGGTCATCCACGGCATGCCCGGGATGATGGCCAGGCCCAGCATCAGGGCCGCCGCGCTGTAGAGGACGTTGGGAGAAGCCAGGAGCTGCTGGCCGACCTGCTGCTCGAAATTGTCCGCATCGCTGATGCGGGTGACGATGATGGCCGCCGCCGCCGACAGCAGCAGGGCGGGAATCTGGGCCACCAGGCCGTCGCCGATGGTGAGGAGCGCGTACTGGCGGAAGGCGTCGGCGAAGGAGAGGTCGTGCATCAGGGCGCCGATGGCGACGCCGCCGATCATGTTGATCAGCAGGATGAGGATGCCGGCCACGGCATCGCCCCGCACGAACTTGGAGGCCCCGTCCATGGCGCCGTAGAAATCCGCCTCCTGCCCCACCTCCCGGCGCCGGGTCTGGGCCTTTTCCTGGTTGATGAGGCCGGCGTTCAAGTCGGCGTCGATGGCCATCTGCTTGCCCGGCAGGGCATCCAGGGTGAAGCGGGCCGACACCTCCGAGATGCGCTCGGCGCCCTTGGTCACCACCACGAAGTTGATGATCATCAGGATGACGAAGACCACCAGGCCGACGACGAAATTGCCGCCGATCACCACGTTGCCGAAGGCCTCGATGACCCGGCCGGCAGCGTGGGTACCCTCGTGGCCGTGGAGCAGCACTACCCGGGTGGAGGCCACGTTGAGGGTGAGCCGCAGCAGGGTGGTGGCCAGGATGATGGTGGGGAAGACCGAGAAATCCAGGGGCCGGCGGCTGGAGACGCTGACCAGGATGACGATCACCGCCAGCACGATGTTGAAGGTGAACAGGGCATCCAGCACCAGGGGCGGCAGCGGCAGGATGATCATCGCCAGGATGGCCATCAGGAAGATAGGCATGGCGGGCTGGTAGCTGCGCAGGTCTTTGGCCAGGCGGGTCAGAAAGTTCATGGTCTGGAATCTAGGTGAGATGCGAGGGAACGGCGAGATCGTCGGGCAACTGGGGCGGCGCCGTACGCCGGCCGGACTGGAAGGCTTTGAGCTGCAGCACGTAATTCAGGACCTGGGCGACGGCCTTGTAGAGGGGCACGGGAATCTGCTGATTCACCTGGCTGGTGTTGTAGATGGCCCGCGCCAGGGGTGGCATCGGCACCACCTGGACGCCGTGCTCGACGGCCACTTCCCGGATGTAGAGGGCCATGGCGTCCACACCCTTGGCCACCACGAAGGGCGCCTCGGCCCGGTTCTCGTCGTACTTGAGGGCGACGGCGTAGTGCTCCGGATTGACGATCACCGCGTCGGCGGTCGGAACGGTCTTGCGCACGCCGCGCCGGGCGAGTTGGCGCTGCAGCTGGCGGATGCGCTGGCGCACTTCGGGGCGGCCCTCGCTGGTCTTGTATTCCTCCTTCACCTCCTGCTTGCTCATGCGCTGCCCCCGCAGGAAGAAGAAGCTCTGCACCGGCAGGTCGATGAAGGCGAAGAGGACGAAGACCAGGCACAGGGCCATCAGGCCGTCGATCACCAGGCCGGCGCCGTGGAGCAGCGCCTGGTCCAGGGGCATGCCCTGCAGGCGCAGGTAGTCGGTGACGGTGCCGCGGCTGACGTACACCAGCACGGCACCAAGGGTCAGTGCCTTCACGATGGAGACTGCCACCTCCCCCACCCGCTTGCCAGAAAAAAGTCGCCCCAGGTTGCTCACCGGGTCGAGGCGATCGAGGCGCGGGGTCAAATGGACGGAGCTGAAGACCCAGCCGCCGGGAAACAGGGAACCCACCACGATGGCCGCGGGAACGGCGAACAGGGGCAGGATCATCTTGATGAAGAGCAGCATGGCCCCCGCGAAGGCCATGGACCAGGCGTTCTCCAGGCCGCCTTCGCCGGCAAGGGGTGCGAAGCTCTGCCCGAACAGCTCCCGGAAGTCTTCCAGGTAGGCGGGGGCAAGGAGCACGATGAGCTTGAGGCTGACCAGGATGCCGATGGTGGTGGACAGGTCCCGGGAACGGACCACCTGCCCCTGCTCCCGGGCCTTCCGGAGTTTCTGGGGCGAGGCCTTTTCGCTCTTGTCGGCACTGGACGACTCAGCCATGGGGCACCGCCCGCAAGCCCTGGTGCAGCATCTCCAGCACCTGGTTGGTCATGCGCAGGTAATGCTCCGGCAGGAAGCGCACGAGGTGGGAGAGCATGAAGAGGCCGAACAGGGTGACCAGGGAGAATCCCAGGGAAAACAGGTTGAACGAGGGCGCGATGCGGTTGAGGAAGCCGAAGCCGAACTGGACCACCAGGGTCGAGAAAATGACCGGCACGGCCAGGAGCATGGCGGCCGAGAACACCCAGGCGACGTTGAAGGCCAGGGTCTGCAGGGACAGCAGCTCGATGCCGGTCCCCACCGGCCAGGCGCGGAAACTGGCGCCGATGACGCCGGTGAATACCAGGTGCCCGTCCACCGCGAAGAAGACCAGGATGAAGAGGATGGACAACAGGGTGGAGACCACATCCGAGGAGGTGCCGTTGAGGGGGTCGTTCATCACTGCCATGGACAGCCCCATCTGGGAGGAGACCAGGTAGCCCAGCACCATGACGATGGCCATGACGAGATGGAAGGCCATCCCCAGCACGAAACCGATGACGGCCTCCTGGACACTGGCCATTACCCCCTGCATAGACCAGGGATCGATGGCCAGGGGCGTCTGCACGGCGGGCAGCAGGGCCACCGCCAGGACCAGGGCCAGCAGCACCCGCACCGTCACCGGCACCATGGTTTCCCCCAGCACTGGGGCCGCGGCGAGGGCCGCCAGGACCCGGCAGAAGGGCCACCACAGGGCGCTCAGCAAGGAGAGCAGCTGGCTGAAGACCATTTCCATGGCGGCTCCGTGCTCCCTTCCGACCGTCAGCCGACCAGCCGGGCGGCCCGCTGGAAGACCGAAACGCAGAAATCCATCAGGGAGCTGGCCATCCAGTGCCCGGAGACGCTCAGCACCACCAGGGTCACCAGGAGCCGCGGCAGGAAGCTGAGGGTCTGCTCGTTGATCTGGGTGGCGGCCTGGAACAGGCTGACCAGGAGGCCCATGACGAGCCCCGGCACGATCAGCAGCACGACCATCAGCATGACCAGGTGCAGGCTTTCGCTGACCAGGTCGACGGCGATTTCGGGGGTCAGCATCAGAAGGCCTGCACGCTGGAGACCAGGGTGCTGACGGTGAGGGTCCAGCCATCCACCAGCACGAAGAGGAGCAGTTTCAAGGGCAGCGAGATCACCAGGGGCGAGAGCATCATCATGCCCATGGCCATCAGCACCGAGGACACCACCAGGTCGATGACCAGGAAGGGAATGAACAGCATGCAGCCGATCTGGAAGGCGGTCTTCAGCTCGCTCAACACGAAGGCGGCGAGCTTGACGGTGAAGGCATGGTCCTGGGGCTTGGCCACCGCCCCTTCCCGGGCCAAGCCGGAAACCTGGGCCAGGGCGCTCTTGCTGGTCTGGGCCAGCATGAACCGGGACAGCGGCGCTTCGGCGATCTTCAGGGCCTCTCCGAGGCCGATCTTGTCCTGGTCGTAGGGCACGAAAGCCTCCTGCCAGATCTGCTCGCCCACCGGCCGCATCACCAGGAAAGTGAGGATGAGGGCGATGCCCGTCACCATGCGGTTGGGCAGCCCCTGCTGCAGTCCGAGGGCCTGGCGCAGCAGGGAGAGGACGATGACGAAGCGGGTGAAGCTAGTCATCATCAGCACCAGCGCGGGCAGGAGCCCGAGCAGGGTCATGATGATCAGGACCTGGGTCTTGACCGTAAACTCCGTGGTAGCGCCGCCGCTGCTGCTCAGGACCTTGAGGGGCTCCGCCCAGGCAGGCACGGACACGAGCGCCAGGGACAGGAGCCCGAGACAGGCGGCCGCACCCGACCAGGGAGCGGGGCTGGCTAGGGCACGTCTCATCGCTGCAAGGTGTCGAGGTCCAGGTCGCTGATTTCGACTACCTTGAGACCATAATTCTCGCCGGCCACGACCACCTCCGCCCGGCCGATGGGGGTGCCGTTGACCTTGATGACCAGCGGTTCTCCGGCCAGGGTGTCGAGTTCGACGACGCTGTCCATCCCGATGGTCAGCAAATCCTGCAGGGATACCCGCGCCGCCCCCACTTCCAGGGTCAGGGTGACCGGGATCTTGCGCATCATCTGGGTCAGGTTACGCCCCGGTCGTCCTGCTGCCTGGGCAACGGCCCCATCGCCGTCGGCATCGGCATCGCCGGCGTGTTCCTGAAGATCGGCCAGCAGGGCGTCCACGGCGGTCTTTTCTGTCATATCCATAGGTTCATTCCGCATCTTCGAAAGAGGTGAGACAAAGCTTGCCCTTGTGTTCGGCGACCGTGGCGGTGAACAGCCGCGAGTCGTCGATGAGTACATCGGTCGCCCGCAGACTGACGGGAATCACATCCCCGACCCGGATATCCAGCAGCTCGCCCAGGGAAAGATGCTTCTGCAGCAGGCGGGCCACCAGGTTGAGGTGCAGGCGCGCCGGCAGCGGGGCCCCGGGGGCGCGGGCTTTGCCCCGGCGCTCCGGCGCCAGCTTCTGCAGCAGCCTGGCCATCCAGGCATCGTCCAGGGCAAAGCACAGCGCGCCCTCGACATCGTGGATGGTTTCCCGGACGGTGGTCCGGACCAGCCAGCCGCCCCGAGGGGCGCCGGCGGGACCGAGGGGGCCGAACTCGTGCTGCCGGGGGGCTTCCCCATCCCCTGCCCCGGCCTCGACCCGGGCCGCCAGGGCATTCACCAGCTGCAGGCCGAGCATGGCAGAGAGGCGCTCTTCGGTGACCGTCTCGGGCGGAGGTTCGGCGGCACCGGCACCCCCTTCGCCATCGGCCAGGCCGTAGCGGTAGGTCAGGACGCTCAACAACACCCTGCGTTCCAGGGCGTAGCCGATGCGGCCCAGGGACGTTCCGTAGGCCAGCCAGCGCCCGGGTGGGGCCGTGCTTTCCATGGGCGCCATGGTGACCTCCCCGACCTGGAAATTCGCCCGGTAACGGCGATTGAAGCCGGCGTGGAATGCGGCCGCCAAGTCTTCTCGCAACTGCGCGGCGAAATGGCGCAGCAGATGCACCGGACGCCCCAGGGTGCGGGGATCCATGACTTGATACGATGAACGGCCAATATATGGTTTCTTATATTTCATGCCGAAACACCACGTTATACGTCGAAATCATTGACCGGCACCGTCCTACGCTGTCCAGGGGAAAAGGTGCCATCCAAAGGCGAATGCCGCTGCGGCGAACGACGAACGTTTCCACGGCGCCGGGTCGGGACTGGGCTTGGATGAGACTGCGGGTTCGATCATGTCGCCTTCCAGTGAGCGGTTGAGCCGAGGGAAAAAGCCCTGCAACAGCCTTGGAAGGTCGCAGCCGCCGGAATCGGCGACGGAGGACAGCTAGTTCGACTGGGTTGCATTTTGTACCCGCCCGCGTTGCCGGCGGCAGTGCCGACGGCGTCATTCTAGTCTGGCAACCCCGCTATCGTAGTCCGTGAGGACCGTAGACCGGAGGCTTTGCGACCCCGGCTTTCGCGCGGGTTTGCCCTAATTTTGGCGCGACTATAAACCGATCTTCGCCAAGATAGCAATCATATTTTTATGCTGATCTTGGCGTCATCTGACGCTGGCAGGAGCCTGATTCAAGGCTTGATGCGGCATTCTGGACGATTATTTGAGAAATGACGGCAAATAACCACTTTATTCATAGGGATTTAACGCAGCCCCTGGGCAAACCCTCCTCACCCCGATCGGGGTAAAAAATAATTTCTTATTTGATTTCAATCAAATAAGAAGAACCATACCACCCACTCAACCGACCGTTCCCCTACTCAACTCCTTTTATTCGAAATGTAAGAAACTGTAAAAAATATTATTGACATACCTTCTAAACCCCAGTTAGAGTAACTCCCAAATCAGGGCAAACCCGCGCGAAAGCCGGGGTCGCAAAGCCTCCGGTCTACGGTCCTCACGGACTACGATAGCGGGGTTGCCAGACTAGAACGACGCCGTCGGCACTGCCGGCAGCAGGCCGGATAAACGCCCGGCGGTCGAACTAGCTGTCCTCCGTCGCCGATTCCGGCGGCTGCGACCTTCCAAGGCTATGGCACAGGGCTTTTTCCCTCGGCTCAACCGCTCACTGGAAGGCGACATGATCGAACCCGCAGTCTCATCCAAGCCCTACTGCGCCCAGAGCTCCGCTCCGGCGGCCGGGCAGCCCGTTGGCGTCGCGCTCGCGCCATCCCTTCTGTCATCGTTTCGCGCATCTGCCCATCCCTCCCACCAGTCAAAGGCGACCGGCTTCGCGGCGAACTTAAGGAGCTGCCATGGGAAATGAACTGGGAGTCCTGATCCGGGCCGACCTGGACCGCATCGAGGCCGATCTGTCATCCATCGCCCCCAGCGGCATCTCTGCCCCGCCCACCGCCTGGCATGGCGGCGCCGATGCCGGCGTCTCCTTCGCCGATGCCATGAAGGAGGCCGTCCATGGCGTCGATGCCAAGGAACAGGCGGCATCCGACAAGCTGGCGGCGGTGGACAGCGGCCGCAGCGACGACTTGGTGGGCGCCATGCTCGCCAGCCAGGAGGCCAGCCTCTCCTTCTCCATGCTGATGCAGGTGCGCAACAAGGTGGTCGGCGCCTTCGACGAACTCATCAGACTGCAGCTCTAGGACTTAGAGAGTCGCCGCCGTGATCGCCACCATCAAACCCCTCCTCTCCCGCCTGCGGCTCCCCGCCGGCGGCGCGCCGCTGCTCACCCCTAACCTCCTGAAGACGCTATTGCCCCTCACCCTGCTCGCAGTCGGCATCACCGCCCTGGTGCTGATGTTCCTGTGGCGGGAGCAGGCCGGCTACAAGCCGGTCTTCGGCGGCCGGGAGAAGGTCGCCGCCGCCGACATGATGGCCGTCCTCGATGCCGAGCACATTCCCTACCGCGTCCATCCCGACAACGGCCAGGTGCTGGTGCCCGACGGCCAGTTGGGCAAGGCCCGCATGCTGCTGGCGGCCAAGGGCGTGGTCGCCAAGCTGCCGGCCGGGCTGGAGCTGATGGACCGCAACGATCCCCTGGGCGTCAGCCAGTTCGTGCAGGACGTGCGCTTTCGCCGCGCCCTGGAAGGCGAGCTCGTCCAGAGCATCATGACCCTGGATGCCGTGGAATCGGCCCGGGTCCATGTCGCCATCGCCAAGTCGTCCTCCTTTGTCGCCAGCGATGGCGAGAAGAGCACCGCCTCCGTCGTGCTGGCTCTCAAGCCGGGCCGCAGCCTCGGCCCCGAACAGATTGCCGCCATCATCAACCTGGTGGCCGGCAGCGTCGCCGGCCTCGATCCGCAACGGGTCAAGCTGGTGGACCAGGCCGGCAACTTCCTGTCGGCCCGGGTGGACCTGACCGAAGGCTTCGAGGCCGGCCAGGACAACGAACCGGCCCGGCGCATCCAGGAGGAAACCCGCCGCAACGTCCGCGAGCTGCTCGCCCCCGTGGTCGGCGAGGACAACTACAAGGTCAGCGTCACCGCCGAGGTGGATAACGACCGCATCCAGGAAACCCACGAACAGTACGGCGCCACCCCCAAGGTCATGAGCGAGGCGATGCGCCAGGAACAGGACCGGGACCGCTTGGCCCTCGGCGTCCCCGGTTCCCTGAGCAACCGCCCCATCGCCGTCGCCCCGCCGGAGCCGGACGCCAACAAGGCCGCCGCCCCGGAAGCGAACACCGCCCAGAAGAGCGCTACCACCCGCCAATACACCTACGACCGCAACATCAGCCAGATCAAGCGCAGCCGCGGCCGCCTGCAGCGGCTCAATGTCGCCGTGCTCCTCAACACCTCGGTCGTCCCGGGCGGCAAGGCGGCCTGGAGCGCCGAGGATATCGCAGGCGTCGAACGCATGCTGAGCGCGGGCCTGGGGATCAATGCCGAACGGGGCGACAAGCTCACCGTCTCCGCCCTCCCCTTCCCGGCCAAGGCGGAGCCCGTGCCCTGGTGGGAAGAACGCGACAAACAGATCGAAATGGGCTCCTGGGCTGTCTCCGCCCTCGGCATGCTGCTCGCCTATCTGCTGGTGGCCCGCCCGCTCCTCAGGATCGCCCAGCAGCGCCTGGCGCCCGTGCCCCTGATCGACGCCGACGAATTCGAGGCCGCCCAACGGGAGGCCGCCGAACTGGAAGCGGCCCAGGCCCTCCCCGCCGAAGAGGCGCCGGCCGCCCTGGGACTCCCCGGCTCCCCCAACCCGGTCGGGATGCCGGTGGTGCCCCTCCTCGAAAACTACGACTTGCCCCCCGCCGGCTCCCCGGTGGATGTCATGGTCGATCACCTGAAGGTCCTGGCCGCAAAGGAGCCCGAGCGGGTGGCCGAAGTCGTCAAGCAATGGGTACAGAAAAATGAGCAAGCCCAATAATTCCGCCGATAGCGCAGCCTCCACCCTGACCCCGGTCGAGCGGGCCGCCATCGTCCTCCTGAGCATGGGCGAGGAACCCGCCGCCGCCGTGCTCCGCTGCCTGGCCCGGGAAGAATTGCTGGAAGTCACCCAGGTGATGTCCCGCATGAGCGGCATCAAGGTGGAATCGGTAAAGCACGCCATCCAGCGCTTCTTCGACGAGTACCGGGAGCAGAGCGGCGTCCATGGCGCCTCCCGCTCCTACCTGAAGCGTTCCCTCGACCTGGCCCTGGGCAGCGACATCGCCAGCAGCGTCCTGAACAATATCTACGGCGACGCCATCCGGCCCAAGATGGCCCGGCTGCAATGGGCGTCCCCCAAGTGGATCGCCGACCGCATCGCCGGCGAGCACGTGCGCATGCAGGCGGTGTTCCTCGCCTTCCTGCCGCCGGCCATGGCCAGCGAGGTGATGCACGCCCTGCCCAACGAAGGGCGCGATCTCGTCCTCCTCAATATCGCCCGCTTGAACGAGGTGGACAGCGAACTGCTGGTGGAACTGGAGGAAGTGGTCGGCCGCTGCCTGGAAAGCCTGGGCGCCCAGAGCGCCAGCGTCGAAGGCGTGCGCCAGGCGGCCGACATCCTCAATCGCCTGCCCGGCAGCCGCCAACAGATGGTCGAGTTGCTGCGGGCCCGGGATCCCGAGGTGGTTTCCGGGATCGAGGCCAGCATGTACGACTTCTTCATCCTGTCGCGCCAGTCGGATACCGTCATCACCCGCATCATCGAGGACATCCCCCTCGACCAGTGGGCCATCGCCCTCAAGGGTGCCGAACCGGCCGTCCGCAGCGCCGTGCTGCAGGCCATGCCCCGCCGCCAGGCCCAGAGCTTCGAGGAGCTGATGCGGCGCACCGGCCCGGTTCCCCTGAGCCGCGTCGAGCAGATGCGCCAGGAAATCATGGCCCAGGTGAAGGCCCTGGCCGATGCCGGCGAAATCGAAATCCAGCTCTTCGCCGAGGCCGTCGTCGAATGAACATGCGGCCCCACCGCTTCCCTCCCCTCTCCCAGGTCGCCGCCGGCGCCCGGGGCCTGGCCGGCTCGCCGGCGGAGCTGCAGGCGGCCTGCGCCGACGGCTTCCAGGAAGGCATGGACAAAGGCTACCGGGAGGGCTACGAAAGCGGGCTGCGCATGGGACGGCAGGATGGCCACATCGAGGGCCGCAACGAAGGCATTGAGGAAGGACGCCAGAAAGCCCTGGCCCACTTCGACAACCTCGCCCAGCCGGTGGAAGCGATGCTGGAGAGCCTCCAGCAGCTGCGGCACGATTATCAGTCCGCCCTGCGCCAGGAAGTAGTCGAACTGGTGGCCAAGGTGGCCCGCCAGGTGATCCGTTGCGAACTTGCCCTCCAGCCGGTGCAGCTCCTCGCCCTGGTGGACGAGACCCTGGGCGCCATGCCGGCCACCCTGGACGAGGTAGAGGTCTATCTCAACCCCGAAGAGCTGGACCGCATCTGCGAACTCGCCCCCGAGAAGGCCCAGCGCTGGAACCTCATCGCCGATCCCCGCATGGAGCCGGGGGAATGCCGAGTCAAGGCCGGCGGCCATGAAGCCGATGCCGGCTGCAAGCAGCGCCTGGCGGCGTGCATCGAGCAGGTGAGCGCCCAGCTCCTGGAAATGGCTGACCAGCCCGAGGTCGAGGCATGATCGGTGCCGCCATCCGCAAGCTCCATCTGGCCGAAGTCCCGGTAGCCACCCTCACCGGCCGCCTGACCGGAGCTTCCGGGCTGCTCCTGGAAAGCGTCGGCTGCCCCCTGCGCACCGGTCAG
Organism: Rhodocyclaceae bacterium; assembly: GCA_018261935.1. Taxonomy (GTDB): domain Bacteria; phylum Pseudomonadota; class Gammaproteobacteria; order Burkholderiales; family Rhodocyclaceae; genus JAGTRP01. Next base: position 84,377 of record JAGTRP010000010.1, on the reverse strand, counting down.
CGCTGCCTGATTGAAACCGTCTCCGGAGACTGGCTGGCCGCCCAGGTGGTGGGTTTCCGCGACCAGGTCTCCTTCCTGATGCCCTTCAAGAAGCCCGAGGGCCTCGCCACCGGCGCCCGGGTCGTCCCGGCCCCGGAGCGCAGCGCCCTGCAGATCGGCCCCTCCTGGCTGGGGCGCATCGTCAATGGCCTGGGCGAGCCCATCGACGGCCTCGGCCGCCTGGGGGGCGAGCATCCCCTGGAACCCCAGCCGCCCCGGGTCCATCCCCTGCGCAAGCAGCCGGTGCGGGAAATCCTCGATGTCGGCGTGCGCGCCATCAACGCCACCCTGACCCTCGGCAAGGGCCAGCGGGTCGGCCTCATGGCCGGCAGCGGCGTCGGCAAGAGCGTGCTGCTGGGCCTCATCACCCGGCAGACCGTGGCCGACGTGGTGGTGGTGGGCCTGATCGGCGAGCGCGGCCGGGAAGTGCGGGAATTCATCGATCTCTCCCTGGGCGAGGAAGGCCTCAAGCGCGCCGTGGTGGTGGTTGCCCCGGCCGACGAGTCGCCCCTGATGCGCCTCATGGCCACCGACCTCTGCCATTCCATCGCCGCCCATTACCGGGACCAGGGCCAGGACGTGCTGCTCCTGGTGGATTCCCTCACCCGCTACGCCATGGCCCGGCGCGAAGTGGCGCTGGCCCTCGGCGAGCCGCCCGCCACCCGGGGCTACCCGCCCTCGGTCTTCAGCCTCCTGCCCCAACTGGTGGAAAGCGCCGGCAACGGCGAGGCGGAAAGCGGCAGCATGAGCGCCATCTATACCGTCCTGGCCGAAGGCGACGACCAGCAGGACCCGGTGGTGGATACGGCCCGCGCCATCCTCGACGGCCATATCGTCCTGTCCCGGGAACTGGCCGAGCGCGGCCACTACCCGGCCATCGACATCGCCGCCTCGGTCAGCCGCTGCATGGGCCTGGTGGCCTCCCCCGAACACCGGGCGGCGGCCCACCGGCTGAAGGAAATGGCGGCCCGCCACGCCCAGGTCCGGGACCTGCTCCCACTGGGCGCCTACGTGGCGGGGGCCGACCCGGCCACCGACCGGGCGGTGGAACGCTGGCCCCGGATCGAAGCCTTCCTCCACCAGGGGACCCGGGAAGCCGCCCCCCTGGTGGAAACCCTGCAACAACTCGAGGAGTTGACGGCATGAAATCCCAGACCAGCCTGAACCGCCTGGCGGACCTGCGGGAGCAGGAAGTGGACCGCCTGACCTCGGAAGTCGCCAGCAAGGAGCGCCTGCGGGAGCGCTACCGCAGGAACCTGGAGCGCCTGGAGCAGCTGTGCCACAGCACCGGCGCCAGCGGCGCCTGGTCCCCCGCCCTGTCCATGAACTGCGGCGACTACAAGCAGGCCGTGATGACCCTGGCCGCCGCCCACCGGGAGGAACTCGCCCTCCACGACGCCGACATGGCGGTGAGCCAGAACGCCCTCACCGCCGCCTTCCGCCAGCACGAGGCCTTGAGCCAGTTCCTGGTCCGCCAGGAAAACCGCCACCAGCGGGCGAGGGAAGCGCGGGAGCAGAAGCGCCAGGACGACATGGCGACCCAGGTCTGGCTACGGGGGCAGTCATGATCGAAGCCGGAAAATTTCAGTCGGCGGCTGATCCGGTCGCCTTTAACGAGGGAAATCCCATTTTTCCTTCTGAAGGAGCCCGTCATGACTGAAATCAACCCGACCTCCGTCGCCACCCAGATGGCCACCGCCGCCGTCCAGCCGCTCCAAACCCTGCTCAGCACCCAATCGAAGACGGCCCAGGACACTTCCAGCGCCCTCACCAAGCTGCAGTCGGCGCTGCGGGCCTTCGACAGCGCCCTCCTCGGCCTCTCGGGCAAGAAGAGCCTGGTCCAGTACTCGGCCACCTTCGGCGCCACCGGTTTCGGCACCGCCACCGCTTCGGCCGGCGCCCAGCCCGGCACCTACTCCCTGTTCGTCGAGCAGGTGGCCACCGCCCACCAGGTGTCCTACGCCAACCTGCCGACGGTGCCGGTGCCTGTGCAGCCCGCAAGTCTCCTGGCCATCCAGGTCAGCGGCACGTCCTTCAATGTGGATTTCGGCACCGCCGACACCGATGCCGACGGCAATCTGTCCCAGGCCGAGATCGCCCGCGCCATCAACCAGGCCTCCGGCAACCAGGGCAAGGTGAATGCCGTGATCGTGACTGTCAGCGGCCAGACCCAGCTGATGCTGTCCGCCGGCAGCACCGGCGCCAGCAGCGCCATCAGCCTCGACACCACCAATCTCTCCGGCGGCCTCAAGACCTACTTCGACACCACCCCCGCCACCACCCTGGCAGCGCCCCAGGACGCCATCGTCTGGATGGGGGCCCAGAACACCGGCGTCAAGCTGCAGCAGGCCAGCAACACCTTCACCGCCATCCCCGGGGTCACCATGACCTTCACCCAGGCCCAGGCCGCCGGCGCCGCCCCCCTGACCCTGACCGTCGCCGGCGACGACAGCGCCACCGCCGCCAATGTCAGAGGCTTCGTCGACGCCTACAACACCCTGAAGAAGGCCCTCGACGACCTCACCAACGTCGGCGATGCGGAGAAAGGCGCCGCCGCTGCCGCCTTCGCCACCGACGCCGGGGTGCGGACCCTGCGCAGCCGGCTCAATTCCCTCATCCGCCAGAACGTGGGCGGATTGCGGATCATGGATTTCGGCATCAGCGCCGACCGGGATGGCAACCTTTCCCTGGATTCGGCCAAGCTGCAGAAAGGCCTGGCGGCCCACCCCGGCGGCCTGGACACCGTCTTCGGCAGCGCCAGCCCGACCGCCAAGAGCGGCGTCCTCGGCTCCTTGGACACTTACCTGGACGTCTGGCTGAACAGCGGCACCGGCCAGATCAAGCGGCGTCAGGACTCGGTGCAGAACCGCCAGAAGGTCATCAATACGCGCCAGACCCAGCTGGACCAGCAATACACCAATTACTACAACCGCTACCTGCAGCAGTTCTCCAGGCTGCAGAGCCTGCAGGCCCAGATGAGCGACACCGCGAACATGTTCGCCAACCTGGGCGGCAACTAGGCGGGCGATCCCGATTCCCCAAGGACCTCACACGACAAATGACGACACCGAACTACGAAGCCTACCGCAGCTACCACGCCGTCAACCTGGGCGCCCAAACCGCCCAGGCCTCCCCCGTGCAGCTGGTGCTGATCCTGATGGACGGACTCCTGGAAGAGCTGGCCCGGGCCCGGGCCCACATCGCCGCCCGGCGCTACGAGCTGAAGGCCCGGAGCCTGGACAGATGCATCGATATCATCAACGGGCTGTCCAGCGCCCTCGATGATGATTCCGGCAGCGAGGTGGTGGGCAATCTCGCCCGGCTCTACGACTATTGCGCCGAGCGCCTCTACCAGGCCGGTGCCAACCTCGATGCCGCCCTGGTGGACGAAGTCAGTGGTTTGCTGACCACTCTCCGGCAAGGCTGGCAGGGCGTGCAGGACAGCCATGGATAAGCTCACGGCATTGCTGCACCTGACCCGGCGCCTCAACGAGGCCGCCCGCGGGCAGGACTGGGAAGCCCTGGCTCAAGCCGACCGGGCCCTGTCCGCCGCGCTGCCGGACCTGGTCCAGGGCGGAAACTGGAACGCAGCCGAGTGCACGGCCTTCGAGGGGCTGCGCCATGCCCACCAGCTGGCCACGGAACGCTGCACCGACGAACTGGCCCGTCTGGACGAATGGCTGGCCAAGATGCGGGCCAACCGGGAGGGCTGGCTCGCCTATGCCCAGGGCGACGAGCTGAAGGAGAACCAGCCGTGAACCTTGCCCTGCCCCTCGCCGCCCTGCCCCTCGCCGCCCTCCCCCTGGAAGCAGCAACCGCCCAGCCGTTTTCCGCTGCTGAACCGGCCGCCGCCCTGCCCGATGGCGCCGGGGCGCTGCCGCTGTTCGGCGCCGCCCTGGAAGCCATCATCCTGGCCGCCGGCCAGGAGGCCGCTCCGGCCGCGGCGACGGAAGGGCTGGCCGTTGTCGAGGCCGATACCGCGGACAGCGGATCGGATACCCCCTTGCCGGGCATGACTCCGCCGCTGCTGTCGGCCATGCTGGGCTTGCCGATGCCGGTTGCCCTCCCCGATAGCGGAGCGCCGGACAACCAGAAGGCCGACAAGATCGCCGACGCCGGCGCCGCCGCTCCGGCAACGGCCATGCCGGGGGCAGCGATCCTCGCCACACCGACTGCGCCGATCATCGCCGCCATGGCAGCCGACACGCCGGCACCTACGGCGGCCCAGCCCCGCGCCCCCGCTCCCGCGCCAAGCCTGGGCCAGAAAATGCCGAGCTTAGACAAGGCGGCCGCGACCACACCCACCATCGACGAAAACCCGGATTCCCCCGTCCAGGCTGCCGGGCGCCAGACGCCGCCCCCGGCGGCCGGCGAAATCGCGGACAGCGCCGAGCAGCGCAGTCCGAGCCTCGCCGCCCCGGCCCCAGTTCTCGGGGCGGACCTGACGGCCCCCCAGCCGGCATCGGCGGGCACGGCCTCCTCCCCATCCGCGGCCACCACCGTGAAGCTGCCCGCCGGCACGCCCGAGCAATGGCGCCAGCCCCTGCTGGAAGCCCTCGGCGAGCGCCTCCAGGTGCAGATCGCCAACCGCAGCGAGCAGGCCGTCATCCGCCTCGACCCGCCGATGATGGGCAGCGTCGAGCTGGTTATCCGCCACCAGGCGGGCACCCTGCAGATTCAGCTCAGCGCCTCCCACGGCGAGGTGCTGCGCCAGCTCCACAGCATCGGCGACAGCCTGCGCCAGGACCTGGCCCAGGGCCCCTATGCCGATGTCTCGGTACACGTCTCCAGCCATGGCCGCGACGGCGACGGCCGCCAGCGGCCCCGGCAGGACGATGCCGAGCCCGCCGCCCCCGGCCGCGCCCTGGCCGAGGCCGAAGACGGCCTGGCGGGAACCCGATTCGCCCTCACGTCCGACCACCCCTGATCCATGATGAACAAATCGACTGCCCAGCTTCTGATTCTTGCCTTCGCCCTCCTGGCCGGGACCGCCCTTGCCGCCGGCGGCGCCGTCTGGTGGTACCTGCAGCCCCGGACCGCCAGCCAGTCCGAATCCCCTGAGCCGTTGCCGGAGGCGCAGAACCACAAGTACGTCAGCCTGGACAAGGTGATCGTCATGCTGCGGGCCCAGGACAACCAGTCGGCGCCCCACTTCCTGGCCCTGGACCTGGTTTTCAAGTCCTCCGCCGAGCTGGAAAAGAAGACCAAGGAGCACCTCCCCCTGCTGCGCGCCATCGCCGTCAAGGCCCTGTCCGCCTACACCGTGGACACCGCCCGGGCCTTGACCATCGAGCAATTCACCGCCGGCATCAACCGGGCCTACAGCGAGAGCTATGCCCGGGAGCGCCAGGACAAGCCCTTCACCGAAGCCATGATCGGCAAGCTCATCATCGAATGATGACCGACCTGCAAATGGGATATGCCGAGCTGTGCGGCGCCGCGAGCGCCGCCCTCAACGCTGCGGAAGAGCAGCGGCAGCTGGTCGCCCATGCCCCCCTGGTGAAGCGCATCGTCCGCCAGCTCAATGCCCAGGTCACCGCCACCATGAGCCGGGAGGACATGGAGCAGATCGGCCTCCTCGGCCTCCTCGACGCCCTGCGGCGCTACGGGCCGCCGGACGACAAGTTCCCCTCCTATGCCGCCCTGCGCGTCCGCGGCGCTATCCTGGACGAGCTGCGCCGCCAGGACTGGCGGCCCCGCACCGTCCGCCAGGAGAGCCACCGGCTGCGGGACGCGGTCCGGGAACTGACCCGCCGCCTGGGCCACGAGCCGAGCGAGGCCGAGATCATGGCAGCCCTCGACCTGACGGTGGACGACTACCAGGAATTCCAGCTCGCGGACTCCGCCGAGGAGTTCGCGAGCTTCGACGAGCTGGTGACGGAATTGACCAACCTGCCGTCGGACCGGGCCACCCCGGAAGCCCAGTTCATCGCCCGGCGCACCATCGAGCAGGCGGTCGGGCGGCTCGACGAGCGGGAGCAGCGGGTGGTGCAGCTCTATTACGAATTCGAACTGGGTTTGAAGGAAATCGCCGCAGTGCTGGGCCTGACCGAGGCCCGGGTGTGCCAGATCAACAAGGGAGCGCTGCGGAAGATGAAGGACTTCCTGCAGCACAACTGACCAAGAGGAATAACCATGCAACAACTTATCGGCTTCGCCGTCGTTCTGGGATGCGTCTTCGGGGGCTTCATGCTCGGCGGCGGCATCCTCCATGTCATCTGGCAACCGGTGGAGCTGCTCATCATCGTCGGCGCCGGGGTGGGAGCCATCATCCTCGGCAACCCGCGCCACGTCATCAACGAGATGCTGCGCCAGCTGCGCCAGATCGTGGTCCAGCGCAAGCAGGGATCGGAATTCCAGCGCCAGCAGCTGCTCCTCATGTACGAACTGCTGCAGACCGCCGCCGGCGGCCTCAAGGCCCTGGACGCCCACGTCGAGGCCCCCCACGAGAGCCCCCTGTTCCAGCGCTACCCCCTCATCCTCGAGGAGCCCAAGCTCATCGCCTTCATCGTCGACAACTTCCGCCTCATGGCCATGGGCAAGATCAACAGCCATGAGCTGGAAGGCGTCCTCGACCAGGAGCTGGAAGCGATCCACGAAGAGCTGTCCCAGCCTTCCAAGTCCCTGCAGAAGATCGCCGAGGCCATGCCCGGCTTCGGCATCCTGGCGGCGGTGCTGGGCATCGTGATGGCCATGAACACCGTCGGCGAAGGCGCCAGCGCGGCGGTGATCGCCGAGCGGGTGGCCGCCGCCATGGTCGGCACCTTCATCGGCATCCTGTTCTGCTACGGCGTCCTCGACCCCATCAGCAACATGATGAAGCAGGTGGTGAAGCAGGACATCTCGACCCTGGAATGCGTCAAGGTGGTCCTGGTCACCCATGTCGCCGGCAAGCCGGCGCTGCTCGCCATCGACGCCGGCCGTCGCCTGGTGCAGCTCAACATCAAGCCTAGCTTCGCCCAGCTGGAAACCTGGATCAACGCCCTCATCGCCGGCGGCGACCCGGATGATTCCGGCCCTGAGTCCCGGCCCAACCTGCGCCGCAAGAGCGACCCTCAGTTCAGCGCCTGAGGAAAGCCCCCGCGCCATGTCCATCAAGCACAACGCCAACGCCGAAGCCGTCATCAAGCGCGTCTCCCGCAAGAATGAGGAGGACGAGCACGGCAGCGCCTGGAAGGTGGCCTTCGCCGACTTCTGCCTGGCCCTCATGTGCCTGTTCCTGGTCCTGTGGGTCATGGCCGCCCGGGACAAGGAAGAGCTGCAGGAAAACCTGAATATCGTCGGCGGCGGCCTGATCGACGAAGGCCAGGGCCACATGACCGAGACCGTAGGCGGCCCCACCGGCAGCCTGATCCCCCGGGATCCGGTGGTGGCCCGGGAAAACGCCATCCTGGAAGCCGGGATGGGCAAGCGCGTCATCAAGAACCGTTACGAATCGGCCGAAGAACTCCAGGACCTGGCCCGGGCCCTGGCGCTGCTCAGCGAGCAGGCCGGCCTGGCCGGCAACCTGCAGACCATCGTCACCCCCTACGGCCTGCGGGTCATGCTCCACGACACCGACCGGGTGGGAATGTTCGTGCGCGGCAGCGCCGTTCCCAGCGAACGCTTCCGCCAGTTGCTGCGCAGGATGGGGCCGGTCTTCGCCCTGATGGAAAACCAGATGCTCATCGTCGGGCATACCGACTCGGTGCAGTTTGCCGCCGACCGCCAGGGACCGCTCTTCTCCAACTGGACCCTGTCGAGCCAGCGCGCCATGGCGGCGCGGACCGAACTCCTGGCCGGGGGCATGCCGGCGGAGGGCGTCCTCCAGGAGGTGGGCATGGCCGACCGCGCCCCCCTCGACGTGGAGCGCCCCGCCGCCGGGGTCAACCGCCGCATCGAACTCCTGATCCTGACCAGCGGGCAGGCCCAGGCCGTGGCGGCCATGTTCGGCATGCCGCGGGAAACCGTGCCCCTGATGGAAGGCGTCGACTCCGCCCTGCCGGACGACAAGACCCTTTCCCTGCTGCGGAACAAACTACGCGCTCAGAAAGTGAGCCTGACCAACACCCACTGAGACGCCCGGAATTGATATGCGAACGAAATCGAGAGGTTACCCCATGAAGATCGGAAGCTCGGGACTGCCGGAAGCCAAGGCCGCCGTCCAGGTTGTCGAAACACCCCCCGTCGATGCGGCCAAGCCGGCCTCCCCGGCGACGCCGGCGGCCGCCGAACTGCAATCGGCGGTGCTGCAGCCGGCCCTGGCCGCCCTGCGCAACCTGCCCGACATCGACGAGGCCAAGGTCGCCGCCCTGCGCGACGCCCTGGCCCGGGGCGAGATGCCCTTCAACGCCGCCAAGCTCGCCGGGCTCATCGAGCGCTACCACGGAAACCGGGAATGACGACGCCCGCCCCCCTCCTCCGTCTCATGCAGGGCATGCGGGCCGACCTCATCGGCTACGGCCAACTCAAGATGCTGCTGGAAAACCAGTTCGAGGCCGCCCTCCATCACCGGGGGGAGAAGCTGGAAGAGATCGCCCAGGCCATCCTGGCCCTGGCCGATTCCCTGGAGGAACGGCGGCGGGAGCGCGTGGCCCTGGCGGCCGAAATCCTCGGCCCCGGCGAAGACATCTCCATCGCCGCCGTCTTCCGGCAATTCCCGGAAAACCGGCGCCAGGCGCTGGAATCCGGCTGGCAGGTCCTCGAAGGCCTGGCCCGGGAATGCAAGGCCCTGAACGAGCGCAACGGGCGGCTCCTCATGGACCAGCACGAAATCATGAAATATGTTCTCGACGGCGAGGCGGATACCTATGCTCCGGCCTGAGTTTTCTCCCCGCCCCCTGGCCGCCGACGGCAACCCGGACGCCATCGCCCTGCCCCTGGCGGCCCCCGGCCCCCGGGCCTTTTCAGCCCTCTTCGGCGAGCTCCAGGCCGAGGTCGCCGATTTCATCGAGAACGGCTCGGGCAGCCCCACGGCCCTGAGTGCCGAGGGCCGCTTCCACCAGTTCCGGCTGCAGTCCGCGCCGGCCGCCGCCGACGCCGGCAGCGATGCCCAGCAGGACTTCGCGGCCGCTGTCGCCCCCTGGGCCCGGGAAGCCGCCCAGCGCCTGGGGGTGTCCGCCGATATCCTGACCGCCCACGCCGCCCTCGAATCCGGCTGGGGCCAGCATCCCCTGCGCCGGCCCGACGGCAGCGACAGCCACAACCTGTTCGGCCTCAAGGCCGGCGGCAACTGGTCCGGCGCCGCCATCGACGCCGCCACCACCGAATACGAGAATGGCGCCCCCCAGGGCCGGGTCGAGCGCTTCCGCAGCTACCCGGATGCCGCCAGCGCCTTCCGGGACTTCACCCGGCTGCTCCTGGACAACCCCCGCTACCAGGGGGCATTGAATGCCGGCAGCGATGCCCGCGCCTATGCCCAGGGCCTGACCCGGGGCGGCTACGCCACCGACCCGGCTTACGCCGACAAGCTGGTCCGGCTGGCCAATCGACTTCAGTCGGGGGATTGAGACGGCATGGAGACGGGCATGTCCGCTGGTTCCACCGTACCGCTGGCCGTGATCCGGGCCCGGATGACCTTGCCGCTGGCGCTGTTGCGCACCCGCACCGTGTCCTCCCGGCGGCCGGCCTCCAAGGCTTCGCCGGCGGAGCTGACTTCGATGGGACCGCTGCGGGCGACGATGCGCACCGCTTCGCCCCGGCGCACCAGCACCGGCTCCACCAGCCACTGCCTGGCCAGGATCTGGCCGGCCCGCAGGGAGCGGCGGCTGGCCAGGCCGGCCACTGTCTCCACATTGGACAGGGCATCCGGCGTGGTCGAGATATCCCGGCGTTCGAGGGCCAGGTCGGTGGGGACGAGGGGCTTCCCGGCCGGCACCGCCGTGGCCGTCACCAGCACCTCCGCCGACAGGGTGGCGCGGACGACGAATTCCTGCCGCCCCCCCTGCTCCGCCGGACACAAGGCGGCGAAGCGCATGCGCCCCGGATACCGGGTGTCCACCGGTTCCACCGCCACCGGCGGCCGGCAGTTCGGCACGGTGCGGCTGCCCGCCGCTACCGTCAGGTCCACCACCGGCTTGGCCAGCCCGGCCCGGGCCGCCTGCTCCAGCAGGAACTGGCGGGCGGCCTGTCCGACCCGGGTCTCCAGGGATTCCGCCGCCAGGGCGGCGGGCATGGCCAGCACTCCGGCCAGGGCGGCAGCCCAGGACCGGCGGCGGGCATTGTTCAGGAAATAAGAAGAGGAAAGGAGAAACATGAGCATCGATTTTAGCAAAGCCGTAGGAATACATCCGGAGGCGCTCAAGCTGCGGGCCGAACGCACCAAGATCCTGGCCTCCAATATCGCCAACGAAAGCACCCCGGGCTACCAGGCCCGGGACATCGACTTCGCCGCCAGCCTGCGCCAGGCCGGGGCTGAGGACGGCACCGGCCTCGCCCTGGATACCGGCGAATCCAGCGTCCTGTTCCGCACCCCCAACCATCCGACCCAGGACGGCAACACCGTCGAAATCGGGGTCGAGCAGGCGGAATTTTCCCAGAACAGCCTGGATTTCCAGACCAGCCTGACCTTCCTCAACATGAAGCTGCGGGGACTGGCCAAGGCCATTTCAGGACAATAACCATGTCATTCAAGCAAATCTCCCAGATCGCCGGCTCGGCCATGACGGCCCAGACGGTACGGCTCAACACCGTCGCCAGCAACCTCGCCAACGCCCACTCGGCTTCCGGCAAGGAGGCCGACACCTACCGCGCCCGCAAGCCGGTGTTCGCCGCCGTCGCCGGGCTGGAGGGTGCCGGCGGCCAGCTGCCCGGCGCCCGGGTCCAGGTCCTCGACGTGGTGGAAAGCACCGAGCCGGTGAACAAGTCCTACGAACCGGACCATCCCCTGGCCAACGACGAAGGCATGGTGTTCTACCCTAACGTCAATCCGGTGGCCGAGATGACCGACATGATGGCCGCCTCCCGGGCCTTCGAGACCAATGTGGAAGTGCTGCAGCGGGTGAAGGGCATGCAGCATTCCCTGCTGAAGCTCGGGGAGGGCTAAGCCGTGCAGACCAGCCTGTTCACCTCCAACCAGAACACCGCCGCCGAGGGGGCGACTCCCATCGCCAATGCCGCCGGCGCCCCTTCGGAACTGTTCACCAAGCTGCTGGTGGCCCAGATCAAGAACCAGAACCCCCTGGAGCCCAGCGATCCCAGCCAGTTCGTCAACCAGCTCACCCAGTTGAGCCAGATGGAATCCCTCCAGAAGCTGGCCCAGCAGGGCAGTGCCAACGCCGCCCTGCTGCAGAGCATGCAGGCTGTCGCCCTGGGGGCCCAGGTCGGGTCCCAGGTGGCGGTCAGGAGCGACCGGGTCAATCTCGCCAGCCAGCCGGTGGAAGCCGGGTTCAGCCTGCAGAGCGCCAGTTCCCAGGTCACCGCGGTGCTGACCGGTCCCGGCGGCGGCGAACACCGCATCCCCCTCGGCCCCCGGGGGGCGGGAGATGCCCGCTTCACCCTCGATCCGGCCAGGCTGGGCCTCGCTCCCGGCGCCTACTCCCTGCGTATCGAAACCGACAGCAAGGAGACGCCGGCCACCGAGGTGTACGGTCAGCTTTCCAGCGTCAAGGTCGCGGCCACGGGGAGCGTCATGCTCAACGTGGCCCAGGTCGGCGAGGTCCTCCCCACCGCCGTCACCCAGTTCAACGGTCGTCCGGCCGCCCAAGCCAACTAGAAAGGAAGCCCCATGAGTTTCGACATCGCCCTCTCCGGCCTCAATGCCATCAACGACGAACTCGACACCATCAGCAACAACATCGCCAATGCCGGCACCTACGGCTTCAAGTCGAGCCGCGCCAATTTCGCCTCCATGTACGCCGGCACCCAGCCCATCGGCGTCGAGGTCGGCTCCCAGACCCAGAGCATCAACCAGGGCGGCAGCGTGCTGAGCACCGGCCGCGGCATGGACGCCGCCATCCAGGGCCGGGGCTTCTTCACCACCAAGGACAATTCCGGCGCCCTGCTCTATACCCGGGTCGGCATCTTCTCCGCCGACCCCGACGGCTACGTGGTGGACAGCCAGGGCCGCCGGGCCCAGGGCTACGCCGCCGTCGCCACCGGCTCGGCCCTCGGCGCCATGGGCGACCTGCAAGTGCCGACCGGGCAGGTCCCGGCCAAGGCCAGCGACAGCCTGACCTATGTCGGCAATCTCTCCGCCGACTGGCCCGTTCCCGCCGCCCCCTTCTCTACCGCCAATCCCCAGTCCTTCAACAGCTCCATGGTCTCGGTGGTCTATGACTCCCTGGGCGTCCAGCACAGCATGACCCAGTACTTCGTCAAGACGGGCACCAACCAGGTGACCGCCCACTACACCTTCGACGGCGCGGCCCTGGGCGCCACCACCCCCCTGAATTTCAACACCAGCGGCCAGCTCGTCGCCCCCGTCGCCCCGGTGGCGCTGGCCCTGGGCACCCCCACCGGCGCCGCCCCCCTGACGGTGAACGTGAATTACACCAACACCACCCAGTTCGCCGGCGAGGCCACCACCACCGTCAACAATGCCAACGGCTACGCCTCCGGCATCCTGACCGGGGTGCAGCTCGAGAAGGACGGCTCCGTCATGGCCCAGTACAGCAACGGCCAGAAGCAGAGCGTCGGCGCCCTGGCCCTGGCCACCTTCCCCAACGAGGGCGGGCTGTCGCCGGTGAGCGACACCTCCTGGACCCCCTCCAAGTCCTCGGGCAGCCCGGTGTATTTCACCCCGGGCAGCGGCACCACGGACGAGCTGACGGTGGGTTCCCTCGAGCAGTCCAACGTCGATGTGGCCAGCCAGCTGGTGGGCCTGATGTCCTCCCAGCGCAACTACCAGGCCAACACCAAGGTGATCTCCACCGAGAACCAGATGATGCAGTCCCTCATGCAGGCAGTCTAAGGAGGCGGCCATGGACGCACTGATCTACACCGCCATGAGCGGGGCCGAGCGCACCCTGCGGGCCCAGCAGGTCCATGCCAACAACCTGGCCAACCTGGAGACCGCGGGCTTTCGCACCGACCTGGAGCTCGCCACCAGCCAGGCGGTCCCGGGCTACGGCTACGACGCCCGCCACATGAGCCAGCTGCAGGCCAACGCCGTGGCCGAGCGCCCGGGGGCGGTGCGGGAAACCGGCCGCGACCTGGACGTGGCGGTGGAGGACCGGGGCTACCTGGCCGTGCAATGGGGCAAGGGCGAGGCCTATACCCGGGCCGGCAGCCTGCAGGTGGACGGCGAGGGGGCCCTCACCGTCAATGGCCGCCCGGTGCTGGGGGACGGCGGCCCCATCGTGCTGCCCCCCTTCAAGCAGGTGTCCATCGGCCGGGACGGCACCATTTCCGTCCAGGCCCCGGGCCAGGAGGGCATGCAGCCGGTGGACCGGCTCAAGCTGGTGAAGCCGGAGCCCGGCGCCGTCGGCAAGAACGAGGCTGGCCTCATCGTCGCCCGGGACGGGCAGCCCCTGCCCGCCGACACCACCGTCATGGTGAAGAGCGGCCACCTGGAGGGGAGCAACGTCTCGGCGGTGGAGGAGATGATCGCCACCATGAGCCTGAACCGGGATTTCGAAGTCCAGATGCGGCTCTTCAAGTCCGCCGACAACATGGCCGAAGCCGGCAACCGCCTGGTCCGCGAATAAGCGGCCGGGATCGAAAGACAACAGGAGAAAAACATGAATCCTTCGCTGTGGATCAGCAAGACCGGCATGCAGGCCCAGGACGACAAGCTGCAGGCCATCGCCAACAACCTGGCCAACGTGAACACCGTCGGCTTCAAGCGCGACCGGGTGGTGTACGAGGACCTCTTCTACCAGATCGAGCGCCAGCCCGGCGCCCAGCGGGACGACAACACCATCTCCCCGGCCGGCGTCCAGCGGGGCAACGGCACCCGCCTGGTGGGCACCCAGAAGATCTTCACCACCGGCAGCCTGCAGACCACCGGCCAGTCCCTGGACGTGGCCATCGTCGGCCAGGGCTTCCTGCGGGTGGAACTGCCCGACGGGCGGAGCGCCTACACCCGGGCCGGCCAGCTGCAGCTCAACGCCGAGGGCCGCCTGGTGAATGCCCAGGGCCTGCCCCTGCAGCCCCAGATCACCGTGCCCCCCAACGCCACCAGCATCTCCATCGGCGAGAACGGCCTAGTGTCGGTCACCGTTTCCGGGGCCACCAACCCCACCGAGATCGGCCAGCTCACCCTCGCCCACTTCGTCAATCCCACCGGGCTGCTCGCCGTCGGCGACAACCTCTACATGGAGACCACCGCCAGCGGCGTGCCCACCGAGGGCGTCCCCGGCACCGAGGCCCTGGGCAAGCTCAAGCAGGGCACCCTGGAAGGCTCCAACGTGCAGGTGGTGGAGGAAATGGTGGACATGATCGCGGCCCAGCGCACCTATGAAATGAACACCAAAGTCCTGTCCGCCGCCGACAACATGATGCAGCAGCTCGCCCAGGCAACCCGATGAAGCACGTCCTGCCCTCCAGCCTGGCCGCTGCCCTGCTGGCGGCCTGCGCCGTCCTGCCGCCGGAACCGCCGACGGAGGCTCCGGTGCCCCCCCCGAACCCGCCGATGGCCCGCAAGGGCCAGTCCGGCGGCGTCTTCGTGGCCGACACGCCCTGGGCCCTGACTTCCGACACCCGGGTGTTCCGGACCGGCGACGTCCTGACCGTCATGCTCCAGGAGACCACCCAGGCGAGCAAGCGGGCCGGCACCCAGTTCGACAAGGGCAGCAGCGTCTCCGTCCAGCCCTCGACCCTGGTGCTCAACCAGAAGATCGCCACCGAAACCAGCATCAGCGCCCAGCGGGATTTCGCCGGCAAGGCGTCCAGCACCCAGGAGAACATGCTCCAGGGCGCCATCACGGTGATCGTGCAGGAAGTGCTGCCCAACGGCCTCCTGCGCATCCAGGGCGAAAAGAGCCTGTACCTGAACCAGGGGGAGGAAATGGTCCGGGTCGCGGGTTACGTCCGCGCCGCCGACATCGACACCGACAACCGCATTTCCTCCCAGCGCATCGCCAATGCCCGCATCGCCTACTCCGGCAAGGGCGCGCTGGCCGACGCCAACAGCGCCGGCTGGCTGACCCGCTTCTTCGTCAGCCCCTGGATGCCCTTCTGAGCCCGATACCATGAAATTCCGCCGCCTCCTCCCCTGTCTCGCCGCCCAAGTCTTCGCCACCCTGCTGCTCGCGGTCCAGGCCCACGCCGCCCAGCCCCTGCGCAACCTGGTCAATATCGAGGGCATGCGGGAAAACCAGCTCATCGGCTACGGCCTGGTGGTCGGCCTGAACGGCAGCGGCGACAGCACCCAGGTCAAGTACGCCGGCCAGTCGGTCACCAACATGCTGAAGCAGTTCGGGGTCAAGCTGCCGGAGCGGGTGGACGCCAAGTCCAAGAACACCGCCACGGTCATGGTCAGCGCCGTCTTTCCCCCCGGCTACCGCAAGGGCCAGACCATCGACGTCACCGTCTCCTCCCTGGGGGACGCCAAAAGCCTGCGGGGCGGCGCCCTGCTGCTGACCCCCCTGCGGGCCGCCGACGGCGAGGTCTACGCCCTCGGCCAGGGCAACGTGGTGGTGGGCGGCCTCAGCGCCCAGGGTGCCAGCGGCTCCAGCGTCACGGTCAATACGCCCACCAGCGGCCGCATTCCCAACGGCGCCAGCATCGAGCGGGAAATCGAAAGCGACTTCGACACCCGCCCCACCGTGCGCCTCAACCTCAAGCGCCCCCATTTCAAGACCGCGACCAATATCGTCGAGGCCATCAACCGCAAGTTTGGCGAGATCGCCAGCACCCGGGACGCCACCAGCATCGACGTCATCGCCCCCGCCAACCCGACCCACCGGGTCGCCTTCGTTTCCGTCCTGGAAGACCTGACCGTGGACACCGGCATGGACGTTCCCCGGGTGGTGTTCAATTCCCGCACCGGCACCGTGGTCATCTCCGAGAACGTCAAGGTGCGGCCGGCGGCGGTGTCCCACGGCTCGCTGCGGGTGGTCATTTCCGAGTCCCCGGCGGTGAGCCAGCCGGCGCCCTTCAGCCGGGGCAACACGACGGTGACGCCCCAGTCCCGGGTAGCCGTCGAGCAGGGCTCCGGCCACATGTTCAACTGGCCCGCCGGCGCCAAGCTGCAGACCATCGTGGACGCCATCAACAGCACCGGCGCCAATCCCGACGACATCATGGCCATCCTCCAGGCCCTGGACCAGGCCGGCGCCATCGACGGCGAACTGATCGTGATCTGAAAGGCCCAGCCATGCGCTTGAGCGACAACCTTCCCCTTTCCACCGCCGATACGGCTGCCGCCGACACCCCCACCCCAGCCCCGGCCGACCCGGCCCTGCGCGCCAAGGCCGAGGCCGCGGCGGAAAAGTTCGAGGGCTTCTTCATCGGCGAAATGCTGCGCCAGATGCGCCGCGCCAGCCGCGAGTTCGCCGGCGAGGACAGCATCTACAAGGACCGTGCCGGCGCCGACATGCTGGACATGACCGATACCCTGCTGGCCGACACCCTGGCCGGCCAGCGTGCCTTCGGCATCGCCGACCTCATCCTGCGCCAGCTGCTGCCGACCCTCACCGCCCCGGCCGCCGACGCCCCGGCGGATGCGGCGCCATTTAAGTCCGGCCCGCCGGCGGTCGCCCTGGACAAATAGGGGCTGCGCCGTCGCCCCCCCCTTTGCGCGAGACCCACCTGCCATGACCATCATCAACAATGCCCTGACCGGCGCCCTGGCCGCCCAGATCGTCCTCGACACGACCAGCCAGAACATCGCCAACGTCATGACCCCCGGCTACACCCGCCAAGGCGTCCTCCTCGGGGCCGCCCACAACAACCGGGGCGCCATCGCTTCCCCCGGGGACGGGGTCAAGGTATCGTCGCTCCTGCGCTTCAGCGACGGCTACAAGAACCTGCAGATGTGGCTGGCCGGCTCCGAGCTCGGCCAGCGCTCCGCCACCCAGCCCTACCTCACCCAGCTCGAACAGGTGATGGGCGACGACAGCGCCAGCATCAACAACGGCCTGGACGGATTCTTCGGCGCCCTCAACGCCGCCAGCGTCGAGCCCACCTCCAGCCCCCTGCGCCAGCAGGTCGTCACCGCCGCCGATGCCCTGGCCCAGCGCTTCAACA
Source organism: Rhodocyclaceae bacterium (assembly GCA_018261935.1). GTDB lineage: Bacteria > Pseudomonadota > Gammaproteobacteria > Burkholderiales > Rhodocyclaceae > JAGTRP01. The sequence goes on along the minus strand of JAGTRP010000010.1, from coordinate 67,229 downwards.
GCCTGCGCCAGGTCCTTTCCGTCCAGCGCATCAGCACCCAGCAGCAGCGCACGGCGGCGGTTTCCCAGATCAACGAAATCAGCCGCGACATCGCCATCCTCAACGACAAGATCGTCTCCAGCACCACCACCGGCGCCAGCCCCTCGGGCCTGGTGGACGAGCGGGACCGCAAGATCGATGCCCTGGCCAGCCTGGTGGGGGTGCAGGTCATCGACCAGCCGGACGGTTCCCGCACCGTCACCCTGCGCAGCGGCCAGCCCCTGGTGGTGGGCAAGACCGCCGCCACCGTCACCGTCCAGAGCACCCTGACCGGCGCCCAGACCCTGCAACTGGTGTTCGCCCACGAGACCTTCACCCTGGGGACCAGCGGTCTGGGCGGCCAGCTCGGCGGCCTGGACGAGTTCGAGAACAACATCCTCGCCCCCCTCACCCAGTCCATTGTGGACATGGCCAGCGGGCTGGCGGCCCAGGTCAACACCCAGCTCGGGGCCGGCTTCACCATGGCCGGCACCCCCGGCGGCGCCCTCTTCCAGTTCGACCCCGCCAGCACCTCGGCCCTGCTCAAGGTCCCCGCCGGATTCACCGGCCAGGACCTCGGCTTCTCGGCCAATGCCGCCCAGCCGGGCAACAGCGACAACCTGCTCGCCGTCATCGACCTCAAGAACCAGCCGGTGACCGTCACTTCCCTGGGGGCCGTCCTCCTGGGCGATGTCTACACCCAGCTCACCGGCAAGCTCGCCATGGACAGCCAGCAGAACCAGGATTCCCTCAAGATCGCCCAGACCGTGCGCGACCAGGCCGAGGCCAACTGGAAGACCACCAGCGGCGTCAATTCCGACGAGGAGGCCATGAACCTGATGCAGTACCAGCAAATGTACCAGGCCAACATGAAGGTCATCGCCGTGGCCAACCAGCTGCTCGACAGCACCCTGGCGATGTTCAATTAAGGAGAAGGCCATGCGCATCGCCAGCACCCAATATCACACCACCATGAACCGGGCCCTGCAGGATTCCTCCGTCACGGTCGGGAACATCATGCAGCAGATGGCTTCCGGACAGCGCCTGCTGCAGCCTTCCGACGATCCGGTGAGCAACGTGCGGATCTCCCGCCTGAACCGGCAGGAGGCCGCCCTCGGCCAGTACCGGACCAACATCGCCGCCCTCAAGAGCCGCCTGCAGCAGAACGAAACCCACCTCGACAGCATGAACAAGGACATGCAGGAAGCCCGCGACCTGCTGGTCTGGGCAGCCGACGGCAGCAACACCTCATCGGACGTCAATGCCATGGCCAGCTCCCTGCGGTCCCTGAAGGACGCCCTCTTCTACGCGGTCAACGCCAAGGACCAGGAAGGCCGTTATCTCTTCTCCGGCACAGCCACGGCCACCGCCGCCGTGACCTACAATTCGGCGGCCGCCCTCGGTGCCCGCTACAGCTTCACCGGCAACACCGTGGTCCAGAACGTGGTGGTGGGCAACGGGGTCACCCAGGCCGCCAATGTCAGCCTGCCGGAAATGGCCGACATGCTGAACCTGCTGGACCGGGCCGTGGCCGTTCTGGAAGCGCCGGGCGTCAACGTGAATGACCCGGTGGTACAGGCCGAAGTGACCGCCAGCCTGAACGGCGTGGATGACGCCATGAATTCCGTGAACAGCAAGATCGCCCGCCTGGGCGGCGCCCAGAATATCCTCCAGACCATGGATGACAACTTCGCCAACGTGAGCCTCTCCAACAAGCAATCCCTGATCGAACTCGGGCAGCTGGATTACTCCGAAGCCGCAGTCAACCTCAACGGTTACACCACGGCGCTGCAGGCGACGCAAAAGGCCTACGGCAAGATCAGCACCCTGTCCCTCTTCAACGTGCTCTGACGGCACCGCTCTTCTGATCCATGCGGATAAGCTCCCTCCATGCCAATGCCACCGCCGATAGGGATGTCGGCGAAACCCGGTTCCCTCTTTCCCAGGGGCGTCCCGCCCTCCCCCCGGCCAGGAAAGCCGCCCCCCAGCCACCGCGGCAGGCGGCTGGCAGCCTCGGCAACCGGGATCCCCTGCTCAACCGGCAGCTTTCCAGCGCCCAGCAGAGCCTCGGCTATCTCGATGAGCTCGATGCCCGGCTGCAGGCCCTCAAGTCCGACCTCAGCAACCGGCTGGTCGCCCAGCAGCCGGGGGATGCCGCCCTGGAACGGAAATTACGGGATTTCGCCGGGCTCTGGCGGGAACGCCAGGCCCTCTCCGGCGGCAGCCTCGACAGCCAGCTCGCCTACGGCGGCGGCGCCGAGGCCCGGCAGCGCTTCCAGATCCGGGGCCTGGACCTGCGCAACCTGCAGGCCGGCGACAAGGAGACCCTGACCTTCTCCGTGGGCGGCGACAGCCCCCGCTTGCTGTCGGTCAGCATCGAGCCGGGCCTCTCGCCCGAAGCCTTGATCCGGCGCTTCGACCAGGCCTTCGCCCCGGCCAATATCCGGGTCGCCCCGGACTCGCGGGGAGAGCCGACTTTCAGCGTGGCGGAATCGGCCTGGCCTGCCCTGCGCGACGCCCTGGCGGTGAAGGGCAAGGGCATCCGCTTTCCCAGCGGCCAGCTCACCCGGGTTAAGACCACGGTCGAAGGGGAAGCCATCAGCCCCGAGTCCTGGCAGACCCGGGACATGACCGGCCTGCGCCGGACCTTGCAGGAAGTAGTCAAAGGCCAGGACCGCGTCCGCGAAGTGCGGGAAGGGATCGGCCGCGTCCTGACCGAGGCCCGCAGCCGTTTCGCGGCCTCGCCCGTCTTGCAGGATGGGGACTGGGCGACCGGTTTCGTGGCCGATTTCCAGGCCTTGGCCGGACAGCCCGATTACCCGGTCTTTTCCGCCCTCGCCCCGGCCCTGACCGCCATCGACCGGCACCGGGTCGTCGCCCTGCTCGCCCTGGATTGATGCCGCCGTAGCGGCCGGATCAACGTTGCCGGCGGATCAGGCCACTTCCCGGGCTTCCAGGAACTGGAGCTTGGGATACTTCTCCCGCATCATGTTGAGATAGACGTTGTTGGGGGCCAGGTAGACCGGGTCGTCGGCCCCGTCCAGGGCGACGTTGGCGCTGTAGCGGTCGGAAAGCTGCCGCAGCTCGCCCTCGTCCCCCTTAATCCAGCGGGCGGTGGAGCAGTTGTAGGACTCGAAGATCACCTTGACGCCGTACTCGTTCTCCAGGCGGGAAGCCACCACGTCGAACTGCAGGATGCCGACGGCGCCGAGGATGAGGTCGGTGCCGGACAGGGGCCGGAAGAGCTGGGTCTGTCCCTCCTCCGCCAGCTGCTGCAGGCCCTTCTGGAGCTGCTTGATCTTGAGCGGATTGGCGATACGGGCGAGGCGGAAATGCTCCGGCGCGAAGGACGGGATGCCGGTGAAGCGCAGGTCCTCGCCCTCGGTGAAGGTTTCCCCCAGGCGGATAGTGCCGTGGTTGGGAATGCCGATGATGTCGCCCGGATAAGCCTCGTCGGTGGTGCTGCGGTCCCTGGCCATGAAGGTGATGGCGTTGTTCACCGCGATGGACTTGCCGCCCGCCACCTGTTTCACCTTCATGCCCCGCTCGAAGCGCCCGGAGCAGACCCGCAGGAAGGCGATGCGGTCCCGGTGCTTGGGGTCCATGTTGGCCTGGATCTTGAAGACGAAGCCGGAGAACTTGGGCTCGGCGGGCGCCACCTCCCGGGTGGCGGCGGGTCGGGGCAGCGGCGCCGGGGAAAGCTCCACCACGGCATCGAGCAGGGACTGGACGCCGAAATTGTTCACCGCGGAACCGAAGAACACCGGGCACTGCTTGCCGGCCAGGTAATCCTTGGCGTCAAAGGGATGGGAAGCGCCCCGCACCAACTCCACGTCCATGCGCAGCTCCTCGGCCTGGTCGCCGATGAGCTCGTCCAGGCGGGGGTTGTCGAGGCCCTGGATGATCTCGGCGGTGCCCTTCTCGGCCCGGGGGTCGAAGAAGCTGATGGTGTCGTCGTAGAGGTGGTAGACGCCCCGGAAACGCTTGCCCATGCCGATGGGCCAGGTCATGGGGGCGCACTGGATCTGCAGCACCGACTCGATTTCATCCAGCAGATCGACGGGATTCTTGCCTTCCCGGTCCAGCTTGTTGATGAAGGTGAGGATGGGGGTGTCCCGCATCCGGCAGACGTTAAGGAGCTTGATGGTCTGGGCTTCGACGCCGTTCACCGAGTCGATGACCATGACCGCCGAGTCCACGGCGGTCAGCGTCCGGTAGGTGTCCTCGGAAAAGTCCTCGTGGCCCGGGGTGTCGAGGAGGTTCACCATGCATTCCCGGTAGGGGAACTGCATCACCGAGGAAGTGACCGAAATGCCCCGCTGCTTTTCCAGTTCCATCCAGTCGGACGTGGCGTGGCGGCTGGCCTTGCGGGCCCGCACCTCCCCCGCCACCTGGATGGCGCCGCCGAACCACAGGAGCTTTTCGGTCAGCGTCGTCTTGCCCGCGTCCGGGTGGGAAATGATGGCGAAGGTGCGGCGGCGGGAGATTTCGGTGTCGAGGGCGGTCACGGCGGGAGAAGGAAAAGCGGAAAGGGCGTAATTATACCGCCCCCGCCTTCGCCCGCCGGACTTGAACATGGCCGCAACACTACCCGTGTCATTTGAATTGGAGCCATTGTCGCCGACTGGCACAACAGGCGAGCGAAACCCTCAGGGCCTTGAGGCCGATGCAACGAACGCTCTACCTATGGCAACGGAGTTTTCCCGGATCAGCTGTCAGGCGGCGGCGGGAAGTCCCAGTCCCTGAGCGCGACGTACAGGGCAATGGCCCAGCCGATGATTGGCAGGAAAAACTGGCACAGTATGGCTGCCCATAGCATGCCGGGCGGGATCGTCGCCCGGTAGAAGAAGAGCAGAAGCCACGGCGAAGCAACTACGAAACCGACCAGGATGGCAATGGAAAGCGTTTGGTCCATCTGGCTGAGACATAGCGGCTGACGCAAAGATCGAAATGACGGGGTCAGGGCTTGCATTGCAGCATTTCCGGAACGACAACATGCCCTCCCCTGCCCATTCCTGGCTCGATCATTTGGCGTCATGGCGCTGCAAACGAAGGGGGCGGCAGGGATCGCGGCGATAGGCTATCGGTGATGCTGGAATGCAAGACCTGACCCCAGGACTCGGGAATCAGATGACCGGCAGCTCGAGCCGGTTCTGATCATTGAGGACCAGGCCTTGCCATGTCGCCGGCTTGCCCGAGATTTCCCAGGCAAGTATCTGCTGAGGCGTCCTTCCCATGCCGCCGCTCACGGCGGCCAGCGCCTCGGATTCCAGTTCCTCGTTGAGAGGCAGGTCTTTGATGGTCAGTGTCTTCATTGCAATTCTCCAGAAAGATGAGTGGTACGGATTCGGATCGGGCAGTCGCTGCCCTTCCTTGCCGAGACTCATCGCAGGAGATGTGCCAACTCCCGGCGCGCACCGGAAATCGCTTCACAAGCCATTGATTGAAAAACAATAACACCGGGCGCAGGCGGTTTCCCCTCAGGGGCGCTTGCAGCCCGGCTGGAGGTCGGATGTTGGGCCATAACAAACACAATCCCGTGTCCGCTCGGCCCAATCCAACACTGAGGGCGTCCAGCCGGCTGGACGCGACCAATCAACCCGCCACTACCCTCACCTTCCCCGCCGCCAGCTTGGCCAGCTCCCGGGCCTCCTCGACGCTAGCCCCATTGGACACGGCCACCCCCATGCGCCGCTTCTTGAAAGCCTCGGGCTTGCCGAAGAGGCGCAGGTCGGTACGGGGCACGGCGAGGGCTTCGGCGACGCCCTCGAAGGCGACACCGGCAGCTTCCATGCCGCCGTAGATGACCGCCGAGGCGCCGGGCTCCCGCAGGGCGGTATCCACCGGCAGGCCGAGGATGGCCCGGGCGTGGAGTTCGAATTCGGAGAAGCGCTGGGAGCAGAGGGTCACCAGGCCGGTGTCGTGGGGCCGGGGGCTCACTTCGGAGAACCAGACCTGGTCGCCCTTGATGAAGAGTTCGACCCCGAAGATGCCCCGCCCGCCCAGGTTGCCGGTGACGGCGGCGGCGATCTCCCGGGATTTGGCCAGAGCGGCCGGGCTCATGGGCTGGGGCTGCCAGGATTCCACGTAGTCGCCGCCCACCTGGACATGGCCGATGGGCTCGCAGAAATAGGTCTGGACCGAGCCGCTGGCGTCGCAGGCTCGGACGGTGAGCTGGGTGATCTCGTAGTCGAAATCGACGAAGCCTTCGACGATGACCCGGCCCTGGTTCACCCGGCCGCCGGCGGCGGCGTAGTCCCAGGCCTTGGCCACGTCTTCAGGTCCCTTGACGGTGGACTGGCCCTTACCGGAAGACGACATGACGGGCTTCACCACGCAGGGGTAGCCGATGCCGCCATCGATCGCGGCCTGCAATTCGGCCAGGGAGTCCGCGAACTTGTAGGGAGAAGTCGGCAGGCCCAGCTCCTCGGCAGCAAGGCGGCGGATGCCTTCCCGGTTCATGGTCAGCTTGGCGGCCCGGGCGGTGGGAATCACCTCGGCCAGGCCCTCGGTTTCGATTTCCAGCAGGGTGTCGGTGGCGATGGCCTCGATTTCCGGCACCACCAGGTGGGGCCGCTCCTGTTCGATGAGGGCCCGCAGGGCGGCGCCGTCGGTCATGGGGATGACGTGGGCGCGGTGGGCAACCTGGTGGCCGGGGGCGTTCGGGTAGCGATCCACGGCAATGACCTCGACCCCCAGGCGCTGGAGGGCAATGACCACTTCCTTGCCGAGTTCGCCTGAGCCCAGCAGCATGACCCGCACGGCGGAAGGAGAAAGGGGGGTTCCGAGTTTCATGGATATCTCCGCTATAGAAAGGCGCGCATCATAGCACCGTGGTGGTTGCCGGCCTCGCCTCGCCCTCGGCGTCGAAGAGACGGACGAATTCCTCGGCCGGCACCGGCCGGCTGTAGTAGTAGCCCTGGGCCTGGGTGCAGCCCCAGCGCTGCAGCATGCCCTTCTGCTCCGCCGTCTCGATGCCCTCGGCGATCGTTTCCAGCCCCAGGCTGCGGCCGAGGCCGATCATGGTGCGGACAATCTTGGCGGCTTCCTTGCTTGTGCCCAGCTCGCGGGTGAAGGACTGGTCGATCTTGAGCTTGTCCACCGGGAAGCGGGTCAGGTAGGAAAGGCTGGAGTAGCCGGTGCCGAAATCGTCCAGGGAGAGCCGCACCCCCAGGGCCTTGAGGGAACGCACGGTGGCCAGGGTCTGCTCGGTGTCGTGGATGAGGATGGATTCCGTGATCTCCAGTTCCAGGCAGGCCGGCGGCAGGCCGCTGTCGGCCAGAGCCTGGCGCACGGTGTCGACGATCTGGCCGCGGGTGAATTGCACCGCCGACAGGTTCACCGCGATGAGCTCGATGGGCAGCCCCGCCGCCCGCCAGGCCGCCAGCTGGCGACAGGCTTCCCCGAGGACCCAGGCGCCGATGGCGACGATGGCCCCGGTCTGCTCCGCCACCGGAATGAACCGAGCCGGCGAAATCAGGCCCATTTCGGCGCTGTTCCAGCGGATCAGGGATTCGGCGCCGGCGATCCTGCCGCTCTGGAAATCCACCAGGGGCTGGAAGTGGAGCACGAATTCCCGGCGCTCCAGGGCGCCGTGCAGGCGGCTTTCCAGGAAGAAGCGCTCCCGTACCCCCTGGTTCATGGTGTCGGTGAAGAACCGGTAGCTGCCCCGCTCGAATTCCTTGCCGTAGCGCAAGGCCGTGTCGGCGTTCTTGAGGAGGCTGTCGAAATCCTTGCCGTCGCCGGGGCAAAGGCTGATGCCGATGGTGGCCGAGAGGTTGAGGGCGGTGTCGCCCAACTGGACCGGGGCGGCCAGGCTCGCCAGGATCTTGGCCGCAGCCAGGGCGGCATTGCTGCCGTCGTCCAGTTCGGTCAGGAGGACCAGGAACTCGTCGGACCCCTGGCGGCTGACCGTATCCATTTCCCGGATACAGCCCCGCAGCCTATCGGCCACCGCCTTCAGGAGCTCGTCGCCCTGGGCGTGCCCGAGGGAATCGTTGATCATCTTGAAGTTGTCGATATCCACGTACAGCAGGGCGACTTCCCTCTGTTCCCGGGCGGCGGCGGCGATGGCATGTTCGGTCCGGTCCCGCAGCAGGGCCCGGTTGGGGAGCCCAGTGAGGGAATCGTGGTTCACCAGGTATTCGATATGGGCCTCGGCCGCCTTCTGATCGCTGATGTCCGAGAAAATGCCCATGAAGTTGGTGAGCTTGCCGGCGCCATCCCGCACGGCGCCGATGAGGAGCCATTCCGGATAGATTTCCCCGTTCTTGCGCCGGTTCCAGATCTCCCCGACCCACTGGTCGTTGGTCAGGATCTCATGCCACATCAGCCGGAAGTATTCCTGATCGTGGCGGCCCGAAGCCAGGATGCGCGGGTTCTTGCCCAGGGCCTCCTCCGGCGAGTAGCCCGTGATGCGGGTGAAGGCCCCGTTCACCGAGAGGATGTTGCCATCGGGATCGGTAATGACCATGCCCGCATAGCTGCTCTCGAACATCTTGGCCGCCAGGTGCTGCTTTTCCGCCAGATCGTCGCGCTCGGCGATGAGGCCGCCGGTGTAGCTGTCGTAATTGCGGCAAAGCAGGATGGCCTTGGCGAGATGGGCCATGACCGGGGTGAACATGCGGGTGACCGGCAGTTCGGTCTCGGGGAGTTGGGGGGCCAGGAGGACGATGACTCCCCGCCCGTCGATGGGCAGGCGCAGGAAGCTGCTGTAGCGCCCCGCCGGTATGGGCAGCTGGGACAGCAAGTCGGCCGCATTGCCATCGGTGGCCGCCCCGGGGCCCAGCAGGGCCGCCGGCAGGCGGACCTCCCGGCCCATCAGCTCCACCAGGTTGTAGTCGCCGACGGCAACGTCGATCCGGGTCTCCACCCAGGGGGCGCCCCCGGCCGTAAGCGGGTCGAGGCAGACGAAACCGGCGGGAAAGGAAGTGTAGTAGAGGAGGCGCTGCAGGCAACGGGTGAGCAGAGGCTTCAGGCTCACCTCGCCGCCGATGACGAGGGCGAGGTCGTAGAGGACGGGCAGGATCCCGTCGTACTGGCCGCCGGGTCTGCCTAGAGGCACGTTGCCACCAGGGTGGCGTTGTGGAAGAGCGGGTATCCGCCGACGGTGGAAGGCCCGATCTCGCCCAGGGATTTGGCGCCCGCCAGCCGGGACACCCCGGTGAGGCGCACCAGCCCGGCCAGCTCATGGGTCGCCGCGGCGTTCCCCAGGTGCATGTTGCGGCCGGCGCAGTAGAAAAGCAGCAGTTCCCGGCCGGCAATATCGCCGTTCAGGCCCACCAATCCCCGGTTCAGTGCTTCCTGGGTATGGGTGGAATCGACGGATGGGGCTTCCAGCAAGGTCAGCAGCGAATTGGGCGGCACCTCCCCGACGCAGAAAAGGGAGCCGTCCTCGCCCAGCATCACCGGAATCCTCACCAGGACGCTATGGTTGGCCCGGACGATGCCGAAGGGAAAATGGACGGCATAGTTGTAGAAGTTGTCCCGGGTGATCTCCACCCCGTACTGCTTCTGCATCAGTTCCCGATAGACCTCGAAGGCCGGCCGCCAGTCGATGTGGACAATGCGGTTGCCTTCGGTGGAGGTGGCATAGATCATCTCCTCCGGGGCGCCATAGCCGTGCTCCAGGATGCCGCCCCGATGGGGCTGCAGGAGCATCGCCAGGACGCCGTTGCCCACCACGCGATCGTTGTCGAAGAGGCAGGGCATGGGCTGGAAGGTTTCGCTGCCGGCATTGGCTCCCAGGTAGTGCACCCGGTTGGCCAAATGCAGGTAGAGCTCGTCGAGGAGAGTGCCGATGTTGGGCACCTGGGCGTCGAAAAGGAGGAAGAGCGTGGCATCGGGCGTATCGTCCAGTTCCCCGCGCACCCCCTCGGCGATGCGCTCAGCCACCTCGGCGGCGCTGATGCCGGCCTGGGGCAGCTCATCATAGAGCGCGGCGTAGGGCATGCGCTCGAAGCGCAGGAGCCAGACGCCATTGGTCCGGAATTCCTCGCCGGCCACCAGGGCGGGGAAGATGGCCCCCACCAGGGGCACCCCCTGTCGGGAAAAGACGCCCTGCAGCTTGCCGACCGCTTCCTTTTCCGCTTCCGGCAGAAGGGCCATCACGCCCATGGCCGGAAAGGCCTTTTTCCATTGCTCGACCAGGCCTTCGATGGCATTTCCATCCAGGTTCGGAAAATAGCGCATCGTCTGCTTGTCCATCGCCCCACTCCCTTCAGGTATTAACCCTATTTTCTGCAGAGGTATTTTCCCACAGGAATGCCCTTTCAGGGCATGACCGGCGTCAACGGCGGGTCATAGGGCCACCAGGCTTTGCCGACCGGACCAGTTTTCCCCCGCCGCCAAGGTCACCGGCTGGCGCGCGGCGGCGGCTTCGACGCAGAGCATGTGGCGAAAGCCGGTGGGCGCCATGTCCGGCAGCCGGGCGCAGAGATCGACCCAGGGATTCCACAGCACCACGTCGGGAAAGCCCTCCTGGTGGATGCCCAGGCTCAGGTTGCCCGCCTGCAGCAGCAGCGGCCGGTTGGCATTGTGGTAGCCCCGGTCGATTTCCCCCTCGACGATCAGTTCCGGGCTGTTTTCCTTCCTGATCCTGTCGCCGTCGGCGGCGTCCCGGTAGGCGAAGCCGTAAAGCCCGGCCAGGGCGATGTCCTCGACCTCGACCACCCGCAGGTAGGTATGGAGGGCGCCGGTGAAGGAGAAGGGCTCCGGCCCCAGGTTGTCGATGCTCAGTTCTACATCGAGCCGGTCCTCCTCCAGGACCACCGTCACCTCGGCCCGAAAGGCATGGGGCCAGAGGGCCCGGGTGCTTTCGTCGTCGGTGGTCTCGAGGCTGAGCAGGGTGTAGCCGTCGTCACTGGACTGGCCGCTGACCTGCCACTGCCGGGTACGTAGGAAGCCGTGCTTGGGCAGGCTGCCGAGGCTGGAGAACTGCGGAAAGCATACCGGGATGCCGCCGCGGATGGGGACGCTGCCGTCGAAACGGGCCCGCTCGCTGAGGAACAGGCGCTCCCGCCCGTCCCGGGTGGTCCAGGACAGCACCTGGCCGCCCAGCTTGCCGACGACGGCGCTGGCCCCGCGGGGGGCCGTCAGCCGGAGGGCTTCGAGGCCGTGGAAATCGATGGTTTCAATGCTTGGTTTCATGGTTATTGGATGCCTTGGGCACTAGGTAGAGTTGCGGCCGCAGGTTGAGCCATTCGACTTCCTGGCCAAGGAGTGCAAGGCTGCCGACGCGGCGGTTATCGCCGGTGTCGGAGAATTCGAAGCCGTAGATGCGGCGCAGCCGCAGCCGGCCCTCGTCGTCCCGGGCCAGGCGCAGGGAGCGGACGGCGGCGGTCTCGTCGAGGAATTGCAGCCCTTCCTCGGCGCAGGCCCCGGCGGCGGCACGGACGGCGATTTCCCGGGCCTTGAGGCTATCCGCCCAGAACCAGACGGCGGCAACGGCCGCAATCAGCAAAAGGGTTTCCGAAAAAGTGTCGAAGAAAGGCACGCCGGTTCTCGCTAGTTGGAAACCGGCATTAGCATAACCGTTTTCGTTCCGCCCGCCGCCCCCGCGCCATGGCCAGGCGCGGAAGCGGCATGGCGGTCTTACCTGAAAAGCACGACGGTTTTCTGGACCGTCATCCAGCCTCCCCAGCCGAGCGGAATCCAGACGGCCAGCCAAGCCAGGAAGACAGCCCACGAGTGACGGACTTCGCTGGCCAGCGCGGAGACATCCTCGACGAAGTGCTGATGGGTATCGTCGGCGCCCTTCTTTTCTTCCGACAATTCTTCCTGGGTCATGTGATGTTCTTCGGAAACCTGCCGGATCAGCCAGTTGCAGACAAAACCGACCAGCAGCAGGCCGGACAGAAGGTACATGGTGATGGTGTAGGCATCGGCCCGGGCGACGCCGTGGTCGAGCTGGTACTCGCGCAGGTAGTTCACCAATACCGGACCGAAGATGCCGGCAGCCGCCCAGGCGGTCAGCAGGCGGCCATGGATGGCGCCGACGAAGCGGGTGCCGAACATGTCCGCCAGATAAGCCGGCACGGTAGCGAAGCCGCCGCCATACATCGAAAGGATGATGCAGAAAAAGGCGACGAAGAGCGCCAAGCTACCAGCCTGGGCCAAGGACGGAATGGCCGCATAGAGCGCAAAGCCGAGCAGGAAGAAGGTGACATAGGTTGCCTTGCGCCCGATCCGGTCGGAGAGGGAGGCCCAGAAGAAGCGACCGCCGATGTTGAACAGCGACAGCAGGCCGGTGAAGCCGGCGGCGACGGCGGCGATGGCGCCCTTCTGAGCAGCGTCGAGGTCGTTGAAGGCGACGTCGATGCCGATCAGCCGGCCGGCGAAAACCTCCTGCAGCATCGGCGAGGCCATGCCGATGATGCCGATGCCGGCGGTCACGTTGAGGCAGAGCACGGCCCAGATCAGCCAGAACTGGCGCGTTTTCCAGGCCACATCGAGATGCACGTGGTTGTCGGTGATCATCGAGCTCTTGGCCTTGGCCGGTGGCACCCAACCCGCCGGCTTCCAGTTTTCGGCCGGCACCCGATAGCCCAGCGCCCCCGCCATCATGAAGACAAAATAAATGGCAGCCAGCGCAAGGAAGGTCTCCACGACCCCGACCGACGTCGGCGTCGCGAAATACTTCATCAATTTGTCGGCCAAGGGGGCGCCGATCATCGCGCCGCCGCCGAACCCCATGATGGCCATTCCGGTCGCCATGCCGCGCCGGTCCGGGAACCACTTGATGAGGGTCGACACCGGGGAAATGTAACCCAGGCCCAGGCCGATGCCACCGATGACGCCGGAACCGAGCCAGAGCATCCAGATCTGGTGCAGATGGACGCCCAGGGCGGAGATCACCAGCCCGCCGCACCAGCAGAAGGCCGAAACCACCCCGGCCTTGCGCGGCCCCGCCTTCTCCAGCCAGCCGCCCCAGATGGCGGCGGAGGAGCCCAGGAAAACGAAGAACATCGTATACATCCAGCCCAGCATGGAAATCTTCCAGTCACAACTGGTGCTGAATACCTGCTCGAAAAAGCCCATGTCCTTGGCGCACTCGATCGACTTGGTAATGCCGAGGGCCCGGGACAGGGGTAGCCAGAAGACGGAAAAGCCATAGGCCATGCCGATACAGAGATGGATGGCCAGGGCTGCCGGGGGAACCAGCCAGCGATTGAAGCCGGGCTTGGCGATCGTGCGCTGACGGTCAAAAAAATCAGGTACTGCGGGGGCTAGCGTGGCTTCCAAGGAATGTCCTCCCGAATCTATTGGAGCTCCGCCCGATTGGCGGATGACTAGGGGGGCATAATTCTACTCTTATCGGTGCCCGTTTTCCCCTGCGACGACCAACGGCCCCATAAAAGCCCCCCGGGAAACCGCCGCTCCCCGAAGCGGGGCGGACTTCCAAAACAGCTGCCGCGACGGCCATCGGGGGACGTATACTGCGCGCCATGCTCAGTTATCGTCACGCCTTCCACGCCGGCAACCATGCCGATGTGCTCAAACACCTCATCCTCGTCCAGATCTGCCGCTACTTCGAGCAGAAGGAGGCGCCCTTCTGGTACGTGGATACCCACGCCGGCGCCGGCCGCTACGCCCTGGAGAGCGCCCACGCCAGCAAGCTGGGCGAGTACCGGGACGGCATTGGCCGGCTCTGGCAGCGCCCGGACCTGCCTCCCGCCGTAGCCGATTACGTGGACCTGGTGCGCGCCCTCAACCCGGACGGCAAGCTCCGGCACTATCCCGGTTCCCCCTGGCTGGCCTGGAAGCTCCTGCGGCCCCAGGATCGCCTGCGGCTATTCGAGTTGCATTCGAGCGATGTCAGGCTGCTGCAGGAGGCTTTCAAGGGCGCCGGCCGCCAGGTCGCTGCCACCGCCGCCGACGGCTTCGCCGGCCTCAAGGCCGTCCTGCCGCCTCCGCCCCGCCGGGCGATGGTGCTCATCGACCCCTCCTACGAGTTGCGCAGCGACTACACCGATGTCCGCAACGGCCTCACTGAAGCCCTCAAGCGCTTCGCCACCGGCACCTATGCCGTCTGGTATCCGCAGCTGGCCAAGCCGGAGTCCCGCCAGCTGCCGGACAGGCTGAAGGCCCTGCCGGCCAAGAACTGGCTCCACGCCACCCTGTCGGTGGGCAGGCCGCCCAAGGAAGGCTTCGGCATGTACGGGAGCGGCATGTTCATCATCAATCCGCCCTGGACCCTGGCCGCCACCCTGCAGGACACCCTGCCCTGGCTGACGGAAGCGCTGGGCCAGGAGAGCGGCGCGAAATTCACCCTGGAAAGCCAGGGAGACTGAGGCGCCGCCTCAAAGCTCGGTATATTTGGCCCGGGAGCCCCGGCTCTTTTCCACCGGGTATTTGGCGGCATTCTTGGCGAGCTTCTCCGCCGCCGCCGCCGCGAGGTCTATGCCCGCCTTGTCGGCGACGAGGAGCAGGTAGAGAAGGATGTCGGCGCATTCCTCCCGCAGGGCCTCGTGGGAGACGGGATCCGCCGGCAGAGCATCGATTTCCTCATCCTTCTTCCACTGGGTGAATTCGAGGAGTTCGGCCGCTTCCAGGTTGAGGGAGACGATGAGGTTCCGCAGGGAATGGAACTGCCGCCAGTCGCGCTCGTCACGGAAGGCGAGCACGGCTCGGGTCAGGGTTTCCAGGTCGGTCAATTACAATCTCCCCATTCAATGACAAAGCGAGGTTTTCATGGCCATTTTCACCCTCGGCGAAAAGAAGCCGCAAGTCGGGCGCGACGTCTGGATCGCTCCCAACGCCACGGTTATCGGCGACATCCGCCTGGCCGACCAGGTATCCATCTGGTGGAACGCCGTTCTGCGGGGAGACAACGACCCTATCTCCATCGGTGCCGGAACCAACATCCAGGACGGCTCCGTGCTCCACACCGATGAAGGGATCCCCATGCACATCGGCAGCCAGGTCACCGTCGGCCACATGGTCATGCTGCACGGCTGCACCGTGGGGGACGGCAGCCTCGTCGGCATCGGCTCCATCGTCCTCAACCGGGCCGTGATCGGCCGCCATTCCATCGTCGGCGCCAACACCCTCATCCCGGAAGGCAAGGTCTTCCCGGACCGGGTGCTGATCGTGGGCTCCCCAGGCAAGGTGGTGCGGGAACTGACCGACGAGGAAGTGCTGAAGCTGACCAAATCGGCCGAGCACTACGTCGCCAACGCCGGCCGCTACCGCACCAGCCTTGCACCCACCTGAAGGGCCGACTAGACGGAGCTGGACAGGTTGGAGATGGTGATATTGGTGCGCAGCTGCTGGATGGGCTTCTGAATCGCCACCCGGGCCTTGGTGTTCAGGATGATCGGGGCCCGGATATTGGCACCGATGCCTCCTACGGCTCCCGGTTCCGGCTTGAACAGGATCAGGATCACCGCCAGGTCTTCGACGGCCGGGTTTTGCAGGAGCGCCGCTTCGTCCTCCGTCAACTGGAGTTCGTAATGGAAGCCGACGGCACCCGGGTCCACCACCTGGAAGGCGACGCCGGGTTCATCAAGGGACTGCAGGGTATAGCTGGAGGGCTCGTTCTGGCTAGGCTCGTCCTGGCTGGGCTCATGGACCAGCATGAAGCGCTTGTTATTTTCAAAGGCTACCAGCCCGTTCGGGAAAGTGATGACTTTGCCGGGATCGACTTCGACTTCGCCGAACAAATAGGTTTTGACTTTCATTCCAACCGCTCCGTGGATAGATGAAACAAATGATGCTACACCAATACGGCCGGCTCGGTTCAAGGACCCCGGCCTCCCCATCCGGACCGGCAGGACCGGGCAAGCGGCGGCAAGCTTGTCTTTTGCCGCGGGATTTTGCATAGTTCGCCCTTTTTCCGGTTCCTATGCTGCCTCCCATCGAGCATCGCATCGCCATCGAACTCGGCGTGCGCCCGCCCCAGGTCAATGCCGCCATCGCCCTTCTTGATGAAGGCGCCACCGTTCCCTTCATCGCCCGCTACCGCAAGGAAGTGACCGGCGGTCTCGACGACACCCAGCTGCGGAACCTGGAAGAGCGCCTGACCTATCTGCGGGACCTGGAAGATCGCCGGGCCGCCATCCTCGGCAACATCGCGGAACAGGGCAAGCTCACGCCCGAACTGCAAGCCGAGATCCAGGATGCCGAGACCAAGCAGCGCCTGGAAGACCTCTACCTGCCCTACAAGCAGAAGCGCCGCACCAAGGCCCAGATCGCCCGGGAAGCCGGCATCGAGCCCCTGGCCCTGGCGCTCCTGGCAGACCCCTCGCTATCGCCGGAAGCCGAAGCGGAAAAATACCTCAACGCCGAGGCCGGCTTCGCCGACGCCAAGGCGGTGCTGGACGGCGCCCGCCAGATCCTCATGGAGAAGTTCGCCGAGGACGCCGAACTCCTGGGCCAGCTGCGGGAATACCTGACCGAGCACGGGGTGGTGAAATCCACCGTGATCGAAGGCAAGGAAAACGAGGGGGCCAAGTTCCGGGACTGGTTCGCCTTCTCGGAGCCCGTCACCACCATGCCCTCCCACCGGGCCCTCGCCCTCCTCCGTGGCCGCAACGAGGGGGTGCTGAACGTCGCCCTGGTCCTCGACTCGGAGCTGGACGAGACCCTGGTCAAACCCGGCCAGAACCCCTGCGAGCAGCGCATCGCCGCCCGCTTCGGCATCCGCGACCAGGGCCGCCCGGCCGACAAGTGGCTCGCCGACACCGTGCGCTGGACCTGGCGGGTCAAGGTCTATACCCACCTCGAGCTGGAACTGATGAACGACCTGCGGGAGCGGGCCGAGGAAGAGGCCATCCGGGTCTTCGCCCGCAACCTCAAGGACCTGCTCTTGGCCGCCCCCGCCGGCCCCCGGGCCACCATGGGCATCGACCCGGGCATCCGCACCGGCTGCAAGATCGCCGTGGTGGACGCCACCGGCAAGCTTCTCGACACCGCCACCATCTATCCCCATGAGCCCCGGAACGACTGGGACGGCTCCATGGCCACCATCGCCCGCCTGGCCGCCAAACACAACGTCGAGCTGGTGGCCATCGGCAATGGCACCGCCAGCCGGGAAACCGACAAGCTGGTGCAGGACGTCATGAAGCGCTACCCGGAAGCCCGCCTCACCAAGATCGTGGTGTCGGAGGCCGGTGCCTCGGTCTATTCCGCCTCCGAATTCGCCGCCAAGGAATTCCCGGACCTGGACGTTTCCATCCGCGGCGCGGTGTCCATCGCCCGGCGGCTGCAGGACCCCCTGGCCGAGCTGGTGAAGATCGAACCCAAGTCCATCGGCGTCGGCCAGTACCAGCACGACGTCTCCCAGACCCGGCTAGCCAGGAGTCTGGATGCCGTGGTGGAGGATTGCGTGAATGCCGTCGGCGTCGATGTGAACACCGCCTCGGTGCCCCTGCTCACCCGCATCTCCGGCCTCAATGCCGGGCTCGCCGCCAATATCGTCGGCTACCGGGATGTGAACGGCGCCTTCCGGAGCCGCAGCGACCTCAAGAAGGTGCCCCGCCTGGGCGACAAGACCTTCGAGCAGGCGGCGGGCTTCCTGCGGGTACCCCAGGGCGACGACCCCCTGGATGCCTCGGCGGTACACCCGGAAGCCTACCCGGTGGTCGAAAAAATCCTCGCTGACATCAAGAAGGGCATCAAGGATCTCATCGGCGACAGCCGCCTGGTGAAGGGCCTCAATCCGGCCAAGTACACCGACGAGCGCTTCGGCCTACCCACCGTCCAGGACATCCTGAAGGAGCTGGAAAAACCCGGCCGCGACCCTCGCCCCGAGTTCAAGACCGCCACCTTCGCCGACGGCGTCGAGACGGTGAAGGACCTGCGACCCGGCATGACCCTGGAAGGCGTGGTCACCAACGTCGCCGCCTTCGGCGCCTTCGTGGACATCGGCGTGCACCAGGACGGCCTGGTCCATGTCTCGGCCCTGTCCAACAAGTTCGTGAAGGACCCCCACGAGGTAGTGAAAGCCGGCGACGTGGTCAAGGTCAAGGTACTGGAAGTGGACCTGCCCCGCCAGCGCATCGCCCTCACCATGCGGATGTCCGACGAGCCGTCCCAGGCCCGCCGTTCGGACCAGGCCCCGGCCAACCGGGGCCCGCAGAGCCGGCCCCAGCAGCGCAGCACCGGTCCGGCTCCGGCCGGCAACGCCATGGCCGCCGCCTTCGCCAAGCTGAGGAAATGACATGACGACCGTCTACGGCATCAAGAACTGCGACACCATGAAGAAGGCCTTCGCCTGGCTGGACGCCAACAGCGTGGCCTACGAATTCGTCGATTACAAGAAGGCCGGCGTGGCCGAAGCTCGCCTGCCGGACTGGAACCGCCGGGCCGGCTGGCAAACCCTGCTGAACACCCGCGGTCTCATGTGGAAGAAACTTACCGACGCCGAGCGGGCCGACGTGGACGAGGCCAAAGCGCTCCAGCTCATGGCCCGCTATCCGAGCCTGATCAAGCGGCCGGTCCTCGACACCGGCGCCGCCCTCCTGGTCGGCTTCGATCCCGACAACTATTCCCGGCTCCTGAAATGACCGACAGCACCTTCCATCGTTTCCTGTTCGAAAACCTCGACATCCGGGGGGCCGTCGTCCGTCTCGGGGATTGCTGGCGCCAGATGCAGGCCGGCCGCGGCTATGCGCCGCCGGTGGCTGAACTGCTGGGGGAAATGGCCGCAGTGACTGCCCTCATCGCCGGCCAGTTGAAGCAGCCCGGCCGCCTCACCTTTCAGCTGCGGGGCGACGGGCCCATCCAGCTCCTGGTCATGGATTGCGACGAGGCCCTGCAGATGCGGGGCATGGCCCGGGCCGACGCCGAGGTCGCCGCCGCCCCGGCGCCGGAACTCCTCGGTGCCGACCGGGGCAGCCACCTGTTGCTGACCCTGGACTTCCCTCAGGCCCGGGAACCCTACCAGAGCATGGTTCCCCTGGCCGGGAACAGCATCGCCGACATCTTCGAGCATTACCTCGAACTCTCCGAACAGCAGGCCTCCCGCCTCTTCCTGGCCGCCGGCCCGGAAGTCGCCACCTGCCTTTTCCTGCAGAAGATGCCCGACGCCGACCAGCGGGACCCGGACGGCTGGCACCGCCTCACTAGCCTGGCGGAGACGGTGAAGCCAGAGGAACTTCTGTCCCTGGATGCCGAGAACCTCCTGCGCCGCCTCTTCCACGAGGACATGGAGGCCCACGGCCTGCGCCTCTACGAGCCGCGGCCGGTGGAATACAACTGCCCGGAAAATCGCGGCAAGGTGCGGGACATGATCCTCGGCCTGGGCCGGGACGAAGCCCTGGCCATCGTCGAGGAACACGGGGAAATCGTCGTCCGCGACGATATCTGCAACCGGGAGTACCGCTTCGGCGCCGACGAGGTGGCAGCCCTCTTCGCCAACCTGGGCCGCCCGCACTGAGGGCTACCCCCTTTCGCTCTGACCGGAGGGCGGGGCGTTTGAGGAGCCGGGCGAGGACTGTCTGAGCCCCCATCGGGGACGAGTTCCGCAGCCCGGCGGAGCAAATGCCCCGCCCGACGTGCGAGACATCGCCGCCCCCCCCGGCTTTCAGATCACCTTGCCGGGATTCATCAGGCCCTTCGGATCGAGGGCCGCCTTGATGGATCGCATCATGGCCATTTCCACCGGGCTCTTGTAGCGCAGGATTTCCTCCCGCTTCAGCTGGCCGAGGCCGTGCTCGGCGGAAATGGAGCCGCCCAGGCAGTGGACCAGGTCATGGACGATGCGGTTGGCTTCCGGCTGGCAGGCGATGAACTGGTCGTTGTCCTGGCGCTCCGCCTTGGACAGGTTGTAGTGCAGGTTGCCGTCGCCGACATGGCCGAAAGCGACGATGCGCAGCCCCGGGAAGGCCGCCGTCAGGGCCTCTTCGGCCCGTTCCAGGAATTCGGGCAGGCGCGACACCGGCACGGCCACGTCGTGCTTGATGCTGATGCCTTCGATTTTCTGGGCCTCGGAAATGTTTTCCCGCAGACGCCAGAGCTTTTCGGCCTGGGGGCCGGACTGGGCGACGACCGCGTCGCTGACCAGGCCGCCATCGAGACAGCCCTCCAGCCAGGCTTCTGCCTGCTCCCGCAGAGCATCTTCGGGCCCGCCGTCGGACACCTCGCACAGCACGTACCAGTCGGCCCGCCCGGCGGGGTTGGCCGTCCCCGGGATATGGCGCAGCACCAGGCCGAGGGAGACGTCCGAAACCAGTTCGAAGGCCGTGAGACGGGAATCGAACGCCGCCTGGGCCCGGGCCAGCACGGCCACCGCCGCCTCGGCCGAGGGCAGCGCCAGCCAGGCCGTGACCTGGGAGCGCGGCAAGGGAAAGACCTTGAGGACCGCCGCCGTGATGATGCCCAGGGTGCCTTCGGCGCCGATGAAGAGATGCTTCAGGTCGTAGCCGGTGTTGTCCTTCCGGAGCCCCCGCAGGCCGTCCCAGACCTGGCCGTCGGGCAGCACCACCTCCAGCCCCAGGGTCAGTTCCCGGGTGTTGCCGTAGCGCAGCACCTGGACACCGCCGGCGTTGGTGGAAAGGTTGCCGCCGATCTGGCAGCTGCCTTCCGAGGCCAGGGCCAGGGGGAACAGACGCCCCGCCTGCTTGGCCGCCTCTTGGACGGCTGCCAGGGTGCAGCCGGATTCGACGGTGATGGTGTTGTTGATTGGATCGACCGCGCGGATGCGGTTGAGGCGCGCCAGACTGACGATCACCGCCGCCCCGCTGCCGTCGGGAGTAGCCGCGCCGCACAGGCTGGTGTTGCCGCCCTGGGGCACCATGGGCACCCCGGCCTCGGCGCAGAGTGCCACCACGGCCGCGACTTCCGCCGTGGTGCCGGGCTGAACCAGGCAGCAGGCCTGGCCGCGGTAGCGGCCCCGCCAGTCGGTGAGGAAGGGAGCCAGGTCGGCGGGATCGGTGAGGACCCGGGCGGCCCCCACCACGCCCGCCAGGCGCTCAGGCAGGCTGGGCGTAGAGGTCATGGTGATCCGCATCCACGACCCGCACCCGCAGGAAGTCGCCAGGCTCGGCGTCGAAGAAATTGTCGATGTAGACGAGGCCGTCGATTTCCGGAGCATCGGCCTTGGAGCGGGCGATGGTACCCTCCTCGTCCACGGCGTCCACCAGCACCTCGATCTCGCTGTCGATCTTGGCGGCGAGCTTGTCGGCGCTGATGTCCTCCTGGACCTGCATCAGCCAGGCCCGGCGCTCCTCCCGCACCGCTTCCGGCGGCAGGCCCGGCAGCTCGTTGGCCAGGGCCCCTTCCACCGGCGAATAGGCGAAGGCGCCGACCCGGTCGAGCTTGGCCTCCTCCAGGAACTGAAGAAGGATGTCGAAATCCTCGTCGGTCTCGCCGGGGAAGCCGGTGATGAAGGTGGAGCGGATCACGAGTTCCGGGCAGATTTCCCGCCAGCGCCGGATGCGCTCCAGGGTATTCTCGGCCGAGGCCGGACGCTTCATGGCCTTGAGGATTTTCGGGCTGGCGTGCTGGAAGGGCACGTCCAGGTAGGGCAGTATCTTGCCTTCCGCCATGAGGGGGATGACGTCATCCACGCTCGGATAGGGATAGACATAGTGGAGCCGCACCCAGATGCCGAACTGGGACAGGGCCTCGCACAGTTCCTTGAGGCGAGTCTTCACCGGCCGCCCGCCCCAGAAGCCGGTGCGGTATTTCAGATCCACCCCGTAGGCGCTGGTGTCCTGGGAAATCACCAGGATTTCCTTCACCCCGGCCCGGGCCAGGCTTTCGGCCTCGGCCAGGACATCCCCCACCGGACGGGAGACCAGGGGGCCCCGCAGGGACGGGATGATGCAGAAGGTGCAGCTGTGGTTGCAGCCCTCGGAAATCTTCAGGTAGGCGAAATGGTCCGGGGTGAGGCGCACGCCCTGGGGCGGCACCAGGTCCACGTAGGGATCGTGGGGCTTGGGCAGGTGCTGGTGCACGATGCCCATGACCTCATCCGCCGCGTGGGGGCCGGTCACCGCCAGAACCGATGGATGGGTGGTCCTGACGATATCGCCCTTGGCCCCCAGGCAGCCGGTGACGATGACCTTGCCGTTCTCGGCCAGGGCCTCGCCGATGGCGTCCAGGGATTCCTCCACCGCCGCGTCGATGAAGCCGCAGGTGTTGACGATCACCAGGTCGGCGGCGTCGTAGGACGGCGAAATCAGATAGCCTTCGGCGCGCAGCTTGGTGAGGATATGTTCGGAGTCGGTGGCTGCCTTCGGGCAGCCGAGGCTGACAAAGCCTACTTTCGGAAGCGGCACGGGCACTGCTTACTTCTCGTTGTCTTCGGGCGTGTTGCCGAACGGGAAACCAGGGGTGAACATATTGCGGGTCTGGCTCTGGATCTGTTCCTGCATCTGCTGGAACATCTTCTTGCTCTGGTCCATGTAGGCCGTCATCATGCTCTGCATGGCGGGTTGCTGGAAGTTCAGGAACTGGGCCCAGAAATCGGCCTGCATCTGGTTGTTCTCGCCATAGACGGAGCGGGACTGGTCTTGGAGCTTCTGCTGGAAATCCACGAAGGTCTTCATGTTGTTTTCCAGGTACTTGCCCAGCATACCCTGCATGGCGTTGCCGTAGAAGCGGATGAAGCCGGAGAGCAGGTCGCAGGAGAAGAGCGGCACGCCGCCGGTTTCCTCTTCGAGAATGATCTGGAGCAGGATGCTGCGGGTGAGATCCTCGCCGGTCTTGGCGTCGACCACCTGGAAGGCCTCGTATTTGAGAACCAGTTCCTTGACGTCATCCAGGGTGATGTAGGCGCTGGTCTTGGTGTCGTAGAGACGGCGGTTGGGATACTTTTTAATCAGCCGAACCTGTTCCGTCATACCCATGCCCCCAAAAAACATTTTATGTGCAGCGCACCATTATAGGCGAAAAAACAGGCGCCTGCCGGCGCCTGTTTAGCCACAATACAAAAGGCGAGATTACTGGTAGTAAAGGCCGCCGTTGATATTGAGGGTGGCGCCGGTCATGAAGCCGGCGTTTTCGGAGGCGATGTACACGCAGGCAGCCCCCATTTCTTCCGGTTTACCCAGGCGCTTCATCGGCACCGAATTGACGATGCCTTCCAGGACCTCCGGCTTGATGGCCATGACCATCTTGGTGGCGATGTAGCCCGGGGCGATGGCATTGACGGTCACGCCCTTGGCGGCCAGTTCCTGGGCCAGGGCCTTGGTGAAGCCGATCACGCCCGCCTTGGCGGCGGAGTAATTGGCCTGGCCGGCCTGGCCCTTGACGCCGTTAACCGAGGAAATGTTGATGATGCGGCCCCATCCCCGCTCGGCCATCTTGGCGGAGACCTGCTTGGTCATGTTGAAGAGGCTGGAGAGGTTGGTGTTGATGACCGCATCCCACTGGTCCTTTTCCATCTTGGCGAACATCCGGTCACGGGTGATGCCGGCGTTGTTCACCAGGATGTCGACGGGACCGGCCTTGGCTTCAGCTTCGGCCACCATGGCCTGGCAGGAAGCCAGGTCAGAAACGTCGCCCGCAACGCAGACAAAATCCTTGAAGCCAGCGGCCTGCTGTTCCTTCAGCCACTCGTCCTTGTTGTCGAACTGGGGATGATAGGCAGCCACCACCTTGTGACCCGCCTTCGCCAGTTCCTGGCAAACCGCGGTTCCGATACCACCCATAGCGCCGGTAACCAGAGCAACTCGTTGCGTCATGTTGTTTCCTTCCTTGTTGAAGTTGAAAGACTGCTGGGGGTTGAGAGAAAAAAACTGCTAGGGTTGCAAACAACGATCAATACATGTGCTGGCCGCCATTGATGGAAATATTGGCGCCGGTCACGAAAGCCGCCTCATCGGAGGCCAGGTAGGCGATCAGGCCGGCGATTTCCTCCGGCTTGCCCAACCGGTTCACGGGAATCTGCGGCAGGATCTTGGAATCGAGGATCTCGAGGGGAATGGCGGTCACCATCTTGGTGCCGATGTAGCCCGGCGAAATGGTATTGACGGTGACGCCGTACTTCGCCACTTCCAGGGCCAGGGCCTTGGTGAAGCCGTGCATGCCGGCCTTGGCCGCCGAGTAGTTGGTCTGCCCGAAGGCGCCCTTCTGGCCGTTGACCGAGGAAACGTTGATCACCCTCCCCCAGCGGCGCTCCATCATCCCGTCCATGACCTGTTTGGTCATGTTGAAGACAGAATCCAGGTTGGTATGGATGACCGTATCCCAGTCGGCCTTGGTCATTTTCTTGAAAGTCATGTCTCGGGTGGTGCCGGCGTTGTTCACCAGGACATCCACCGGACCCATCTCCTGGGTCACCAGCTCGACGCAGGCCTGGCAGGAATCGAAATCGGTCACGTCGCAGGGATAGGCCTTGAAGCCGTAGCCCATGCCGTCCATGCTCCGGAGCCATTCCTTGACCTTGGTGTTGCCCGCTGAATGGGTGGCAACCACCTTCAAGCCGAGAGCCGCCAGCTTGATGCAAATGGCTTCGCCCAGATTGCCTAGACCACCCGTTACCAGCGCCACTCTCGGCATCGTCTTCTCCGCTCGCAGAAAGATGTTAGACAGCCCGTTCCTTGACGTAACGCCCGGGAGCCGGTTCAAGGGGCCGATACTTGGCACTGCCGGGCATACGGGGAGTGCGCTCGACGCCGGCAAAGGGCTTGAGCCAGCCGGCCCAGTCACTCCACCAACTGCCTTTATGCTCCTCCGCGTTCGCCAGCCAGGTTTCGGCATCGGCCGGGGCCTCGTCGTTCGCCCAGTAGCTGCGCTTGTTCTTGGCCGCCGGGTTGATCACGCCGGCAATATGGCCGGAAGCGCCGAGAACGAAGCGGTTCCGGCCTCCCAGCATGGAAGTGCTCCGGTAGGCCGACTGCCAGGGGACGATGTGGTCCTCCCGGGTCGCCAGCAGGTAGGCCGGCATTTTGAGGCGGCCGAGGTCCACCCGGGCGCCGCACATCTGCAACTTGCCCGGCACCCGCAGGCTGTTTTCCAGGTACATGTTGCGCATGTACCAGCAAACGAAGGGCCCCGGCAGGTTGGTGGAATCCGAATTCCAGTAGAGGAGATCAAAGGCCGCCGGCTTCTGGCCCTTGAGGTAGTTGCCGGTAACGTAGTTCCAGACCAGGTCGTTGGCCCGCAGGAAGGAAAAAGTGGTTTGCAGATCCCTGGCTGGCAGCAGCCCGCCCTTGCCGATGGCGGTTTCCCGGGAGGCCAGGGAGGCCTCGTCAATGAACAGGCCGATTTCGCCGGTATCGGAAAAATCGAGCAACGTGGTGAGTAGCGTCAGCGACGACACGATGTCCTCGCCGCGGGCCTGCAGCACCGCCAGGGCGGAAGTCAGGATGGTCCCGCCGACGCAAAAGCCGAGGGCATTGACCTGGTCGGCGCGGCAGACTTCCTTGGCGATGCGCAGGGCGGCGATGGCTCCCTGCTCCAGGTAATCGTCCCAGGTCAGATGTCCGTGCTCTTTCCGGGGATTGCGCCAGGACACCAGGAACACGGTATTGCCCTGCTCCACCATGTAGCGGACCAGGGAATTTTCCGGCTGCAGGTCCATGATGTAGAACTTGTTGATGCAGGGCGGCACCACCACCAGGGGCCGGGTGGCCACCGTGGGAGTCAGCGGCGCGTACTGGATGAGCTGCATCACCTCGTTCTCGAAGATCACCGCCCCTTCCGTGGTGGCGATATTGTGCCCGACCTGGAAGACCGCCTCGTCGGTCATGGAAATGCGGCCCTTTTCCATGTCCTTGATCAGATTACCGATGCCGGCGGTGATGCTCTGGCCCTGGGTCTCCAGGGCCAGCTTGACGAATTCGGGGTTGGTGGCGGCGAAGTTGGAGGGCGCCATGGCGTCCACGTACTGCCGGGCCAGGAAGCGCATGCGGTTCCTGGCCTTGTCGTTCTCCGCCGGCACCAGCTCCACCAGGTTCTTCACATACTTGGCGTTGAGGAGGTAGAGCTGATGGATATAGTCGTAGATCGGGCTTTCGCGCCATTCCGGGGCGGAAAAGCGGCGGTCGCCGGGCTCCGGGCTGATGGCGAAGCTGCCGTCGGCCTTGCCCTGGCTCCGGGCCATGATCGATTGCCACAGTCGCATCTGCTCGTCGAGGAAGCTCTGCTGTAGCGAGTTCAGAGCCTGGGGATCGAGAGCCGGTTCCGGCGCCACCCGTTCATTGGCCGCTTTTCCCAGGAAAGACAGGAAGTGCTGCGCCATATTCTGGCCTGCCTGAAGGAAGTGCACGACCGAACCGTAAAGGGCGTCGTTATTGTTGAATCCCTGCGCCTGGGACATGGAGACTCTCGCTTACCGAAGCTATTTGACGTTGAGCTTCTGGATTCTCCATACCAGTTGAATACCTGTCAATGTGCAATTACGGGCATAATCGCGCCCATGTACATCGTTGCGATCGCCTGGCTTTACGTCGTCTTGCTGATGGCTTTGACCGAGACCAGCATCATCGCAGGCGTCGCCACCCTCGCCTTCTACGGCCTCCTCCCGGTGGCAATCCTGATGTGGCTGGGGGGCAGCCGGGCCCGCCGCCGCAAGCGGGCCGCCGCAGAAAAAGAGGAAAGCTGACGCCGGCGCCGCCCGGCGCGAACTCCCCGCAAAGCACCGCAGTCTTATTGCGAAAGCGCCTACGAGACTGCCATGAATCCGATCCTGGTCCTGCCAGGTCCATTGCAAGCCGAGATGGAAATGCTGGCTCGCAGGGGCTATCCGCGGGAATCCTGCGGGCTGCTGCTGGGCTGGAGCGGGGAAAACGGGCGCCACGTGGTGCACTACCAGCAGCCCGGCCATAACCTGGCCGCCGGTAACGATCGCTACGAGCTCGACCCGGAAGATTATCTGGCGGCCGAGATGGCCGCCAAGGCGGCTGGACTAGCCATCATCGGGACCTGGCATTCCCACCCCGACCATCCGGCACGCCCCAGCGCCACCGACCTGGCGCTGGCTTGGGCAGGATGGTCCTATGTGATCATTGCCGTCAGCAGCGGGAACGTCGCCGAGTTGCGTTCCTGGCGCCTGGGTGGCGGCGACTTCGCCGAAGAGGAGATTTACCATGACTGAATCTGCGGCCGTCCTCATCCGCATTCCGACGCCCCTGCGCACCTATACCGCCGGGGCTGACATGGTGGCGGTCAGCGGCGACAACGTGGCCGACGCCTTGACCGCCCTCGGACGGCAGCATCCCGGCATTCTCGAAAGAGTCCTTGACGAGCGCGGCGAGCTGCGCCCTTTCGTCAATGTTTACCTGGGTTCCGCCAATATCCGCAGCCTCGAGGGCCTGGGCACCCCCCTCGAGATGGACGACATCCTGGCCATCATTCCGGCGGTGGCGGGAACTATTCCCCGATGAGGGCACGGGCCACGGCGATGGAGCCGACACCCAGGGCGATGAGGGCCACCTGCTGGACGGTCGCCCGCAGTTCTGTCCGCTTGTGAAGGCCGGGGATGAGGTCGGCCACCGCCACATAGATCATGCTGGCGGCTGCCAGACCGAGCATGGCGGGAATCCATTCCTGCAGTTGCGACAGGGCGAAATAGGCGAGCAGTGCGCCGATCAGGGTAGCCAGGCTGGAGAGAAGGTTGAAGGCCAGCGCCCGCGCCCGGCTGTAGCCGGAATGCAGCAGGATGAGGTAGTCCCCCACTTCCTGGGGTATCTCGTGGGCGATGATCGCCAGGGCCGTAACGATGCCCAGCTGGGTGTCTTCCAGAAAGGCAGCGGCAATCAGGATGCCATCGACGAAATTGTGGAAGGTGTCGCCGATCAGGATGAGGAGGCCGGAACGGCCGTGGTCGTGGCCGGCAGGCTGGAGGTCGTGGGCTTCGCACTGGTCATGGTGGCAATGGCGCCAGAGCACGAGCTTTTCCAGGACGAAGAAGGCCAGGATACCGAAGAGGATGGTTCCTGCCATCCGATGGGCATCGCCGACGTGTTCCAGCCCGTGGGGCAGGATTTCAAGGAACACGGCCCCCAGCAGGGCGCCGATGGCGTAGGAAATGAGCACCGAAACGCCGGCGACGCCCATCACATAGGTAATCCCTGCCGCCGCCACGACGCTGAGGAGGCCCCCGGCAAGGGCAACGGTAATGATCCAGGCAAGGGTACTCACGACGGCGTCCGGCAGATGCAAAGGCGCGAATTATACGCCGCGATGGGGGTCAGCCTTGAAAATCGCTTTGGTATATGACACCATGAAGTTCCCGGACCGCTTGCACCGGCCCGCGCCTGGAAGTGCCCCGTTTGTCGCCCCACGCCCTTTTCAGCTGGAGAGCCATGCCGGTATTTCAATGCTTGCAGAACAAGGTCTTCCTGGCGTTATGGGGGATTGCGCTCACTCTTGCCGGGTACCTGGGCTGGGCACTCCACCAGGAGCACGCCGCCCTTCACGAGCACATCCGCAGCGAGGCCCTCTCCCTGGCCCGCTTGGTGGCCGAAAGTTCCGATGCCTCCTTTCGACTGGTCGATCTATCCCTCCAGCACGCCATCGAATTCCTGCCGCCGGTCGATTTCGCCGGCACGGCAATTCCGTCCGCAGCCAGCCGCCGCCCCCTTGAGGAATACCTGAAGCGGCATCAGGATCGTACCCCCGGGGTCATATCCATGTGCCTCACCGATGCCCGGGGCACCGTTGTCGCCAGCACGGCCGGCACCTCGCCCGGCCAGAATCTGGGCGACCGGGCCTATTTCATCGCCCTGCGCCGGGGCACAGGCGGAAATCCGGTCATTTCCGAGGCGGTCCTCGGCAGGGTCTCGGGCAAATGGGGCATCCAGGTTGCTCGCCGCATCGATTTTCCCGACGGGCGCTTCGCCGGCATGCTGGTGGCCAACCTGGGGATCGACGAGCATTTCGTCACCTTCTTCAAAAGCCTGCAACTGGGTAGCGGAGCTGCCGTTTCCCTGTGGAACCGGGACCAGCAGATGCTGGTTCGCTACCCGGTGGTGGATGGCGTGATCGGCAAGGACCTGCGCACGCCCGAACTCATGGATTTGCTGCGTCCCGAGCACAGCGAGACATCCGCCTCCCTGGCATCTCCCGTGGACGGCAGGCTGCGCGTCGCCGGCACCAGGCAACTCCAGCACTACCCCATCATCGCCATCGTCGCCCTCGACGAAGCCGCCTATATGGCCTCGTGGTGGCGCAGCCTGCAAGTGACCCTGCTGCTGATGGCTATCCTCTTCGCGGCCACTGTCCTGCTCACCCTGCAACTTCTCCGCAGGCACCGGTTCGAGGAGCGAATGCGGCTGGCGGCCAGCGTCTTCTCCCATTCCCACGAGGGCATCCTGATCAGCGATGTCCACAGCCGCATCATCGACGTCAATCACCAGATGGAGGAGCTGACCGGCTTCTCCCGCCAGGAGCTCATTGGCCAGACCCCCGCCATCCTCGATTCCGGCCACCACGACCTCAAGTTCTTCTCCGGGATGCGCAAGAGCCTGATGGAACATGGCGCCTGGCGAGGGGACATCTGGAACCGCCGCAAGGACGGCGGCCTCTACGTCCAGCACACCCGGATCTCTGCCGTCCGCGACCAGAATGGCTCCATCAGCCACTTCGTCGGCATGGCCTCGGACATTACGGACCTTAAGGAAGAACAGAGCAACCTGGAAAAGATGGCCTTCCATGATCCATTGACCGAACTGCCTAACCGCCTGCTCCTGGCCGACCGCCTGCAGCAGGCCATCACCAACAGCCAGCGGGACAAGACCTTGCTGGCGGTGTGCTACCTGGACCTGGACAATTTCAAGCCGGTCAACGACAAGCACGGGCACGCCGTCGGCGACCAATTGCTGGTCAACGTCGCCAACCGCTGGCGCTGTTCCGTGCGTGGGGGTGATACGGTAGCCCGCCTCGGAGGCGACGAGTTCGTCGTCCTCCTCAATAACATGGGCTCCCTGGAGGAATGCGAAGGCGCCGTCAGCCGTCTGCTGGAAGCCATTGCAGCGCCGTTCACCCACGGCGATATCACCTTGACCGTCTCGGCGAGCATCGGCGTCGCCATCTTCCCCCGGGACGGAAGTGGCGGCGACGAGCTCATGCGGCGGGCCGACGCCATGCTTTACCAGGCGAAGAACGCCGGCCGCAACCGTTACCAGTTCATTTCATGAAGGGTTGTCGGCCAGCCAGATGAAGCTGCCCATGCGCCCAGTCACGCCATCGCGGCGATACGAAAAGAAACGCTCCCGCTGGGCAACCGTGCATTGCCCTCCCCCCCAGACCGCATCGACGCCAACCGCCGCCAGCCGCTGGCGGGCAAGGAGCCAGATATCCGCCAGCCACTTGCCGCCTCCGCGCCCCACGAAGGCATCAGCCGCCCTTGCGTCGCGGTCTACGAAGGCGGCTCGAACTTCCTCGCCCACCTCGAAAACCTCGGGGCCGATGGCTGGCCCCATCCAGGCGAGTAAATCCCCTGGCGGGCACGCCATGGCCGCCACCGTCGCCTCGATCACCCCGGCCGCCAAACCACGCCAGCCTGCGTGAACCGCGGCCACCGTCGTGCCGCGGCGATCGCACAGCAGCACGGGGAGACAATCGGCAGTCATCACGACGCATACCTTGCCGCCCCGGCGGGCGACAGCCGCATCGGCCTCGCTGCCCGGCACAGCCGTATCGGCATCCGCCACGATGGTTCCATGCACCTGTTGCAGCCATACCGGCTGGCCGGGCAGGGAGGAAAGCAGCCGAGCTCGATTGGCCGCCACCGCCGCCGGATCGTCGCCGACATGTTCCCCCAGGTTGAAGCTCTCATAGGGGCCACGGCTGACGCCGCCGCGCCGGGTCGTCTGGAAACACCGCACCCCGGGCGCCGCCGGCCATTCCGGCACGATCATTTCAAAGGGCACGTAATTTCTCCAGCAATTCCTGCATGTCGGCCGGCAACGGCGCCTCCCATTGCATGGCCTGCCCCGTCAGGGGGTGGATCAGCCCCAGGCGGGCGGCATGGAGCGCCTGGCGATGGAAAGGCGGCAGGCGGCGATCCTCCTTGCCATAAACCGGATCCCCGACCAAAGGATGCTGCAGGTGGGCCATATGGACCCGGATCTGATGGGTGCGCCCGGTTTCCAGGGAACACTCCACCAGGGTACAGCGGGCGAAGCGCTCCAGGACCCGGTAACGGGTCACCGCCGGCTTGCCGCCCCGGCTCTCCGCCACCACGGCCATCTTCACCCGTTGCACCGGATGCCGGCCGACCGGAGCTTCCACCTTCCCATCCCGCTCGAGGACGCCGCTCGCCAAGGCCAGGTACTGGCGCTTGACCGTGCGGGCCTGGAGCTGGCGCACCAGGTCGGTCTGGGCTTCCAGGGTCTTGGCCACCACCAGGAGGCCGCTGGTTTCCTTGTCGAGGCGATGGACGATGCCGGCCCGGGGCACCCGCTCTGCTTGCGGGACATGGTGCAGCAGGGCGTTCATCAGGGTGCCGCTCCAGTTGCCGCTGCCCGGATGGACCACCAGGCCGGCCGGCTTGTCGATCACCAGGATGGATTCGTCCTCGAAAACGATGGACAGGGGGATGTCTTCCGGCTCCTCGGCCAGGGACTGCTCGTCGGCCGCGGTCGACACGAGCAGGGTCTCGCCCCCCCGCAGTTTGCGCTTGGGTTCGCTCTCCGGCGCACCATCGATTTGGACCCGGCCGTCCCGGACCCAGGCCTGGAGGCGGTTGCGGGAATGCTGAGGCAGGAGTTCGGCCAGGACTTGGTCCAGCCGGCGGCCGGCAAGCTTATCCGGGACAATCAGGACAGACATCGGACTTGGGCTATAATCGCCGCGGTTTTCCACAGGAATGCTCATGATGCGAAGTGTAGCCGCATTTACCCCCTTCTTCCGCCTCCTGGCTGCGCTCATCGCCGCTGCCACCCTGGCGGGTTGCGGGTTGTTGCCTGAAGTGAAGGATGAAACCGCTGGCTGGTCAGCCAGCAAACTCTACTCCGAGGCCCGGGACGCCCAGGGGGATGGCGCCTGGGACAAGGCCGCCAAGCTGCTGGAAAAGCTGGAAGCCCGCTTTCCCTATGGCCGCTACTCGCAGCAGGCCCAGCTCGAATTGGGCTACGTTTACTGGAAGGCCCAGGAGCCCGCTTCGGCCCTGGCCGCCTGTGACCGCTTCATCAAGCTCCACCCAAACCATCCGGCGGTGGACTATGTCTATTACCTGAAGGGGCTCATCGCCTTCAACGAGGATCTCGGCCTCCTTGGGCACCTCAGTAACCAGGACATGTCCGAGCGCGACCCCAAGTCGGCCAAGGAGTCCTTCGATTCCTTGCGGGAACTGGTAACCCGCTTCCCCAAGAGCAAGTACACCCCCGACGCCATCGAGCGCATGAACTACCTGGTCAATGCCCTGGCCATGCAGGAAGTCCATGTCGGCAACTACTACATCAAGCGCGGCGCGTATATCGCCGCCGCCAACCGGGCTCAGCACGCCCTCAAGACCTACCCCAATGCCCCGGCTACCGAGGAAGCGCTGTTCATCATGGTGACCGCCTACGATAAACTGGGGATGACCGAGTTGCGGGATGATGCCGAACGGATCATGCGGAAGAATTTCCCCAACAGCCGCTACTTCAGGGAAGGCGAAGAGAAAACAGCACCCTGGTGGAAATTCTGGTCGTAATCTCCAGAAACAGGAAAGCCGGCACCAGCCGGCTTTTTTTCGCCCTTATGATCCCTGCTTGATGGCCAGAACCGCCTGATTGCGCAGGGTGCGCAGCAGGGAGAGTTCCTTTTCCGGGATCACAATGCTGCCGGCCTCGTCCTTGTCGGCATAGATCAAGGCCACCGGGTTGTTCTTGATATTCAGCGGAAAAATCACGAAAGCCTTGGCGCCGCTGGCTTTGCGGTACCACTCGGGAATGCGGGTCGCGATCTTGGGATCGTCGATGTCGCTGATGAGGATATCGACGCCCTTGGAGGTGGCCACATGGAAAATATCCGGCGTGAAGGTCAATGGAAAACGGAACTGCTTAGCCAGTTCGTTCGCTTCCGGCCCGAAGCCGAAGCGCCCCTGCATGGCGTTGCCCTTGGTATCCTTGATGCACAGCAGAACTCGCTTGAAGCCCATGGCCCGGTACATGGTCTCCAGGATGATGCGCAGGATGTCGTTGAGCTTGAAGTCGTCCACCAGGGTATTGCTGATATCCTGGATACCGGCGGTGAGGACGGCCTGGGCATCCGCCTTGACCCCGTCACCCCCTGTGGCGCCATCCGCCTCATAGCCGAGGGGATCCCCCTGGGCGAGCAGGGTTTCACCGAGGGTATCGCCGAGGATGGTCTGGGTGACATCGGCCTCCCCCGGAATGAAGGATCGCAACTGGCGGCCGAAGGCGGTCTGTTTCAAATTGAGCTGGATGATACGGGCGAACTCCACCAGCTCCACGATAGAGTGCTGCACGGCCTCATCGACGGCCTTGTCCTCCACGCCCACCGGGTTCTTGAAGCGCGCCACCACCTTGCGCATTTCCTTCTCCCGCAGATCCGGCGCCAGACCCATCACCCGGCATAGCTCGCTCGACATGCCGGCGAGGACCCGCAGGCGGTCTTCCTGGGTCACCGGTTTCCTGACCGGACCGGCATCCAGCTTGCGCATGGTGTTGACGATGACCGGCGGGAAGCCCCACTGGCGGGCGATGGCAACCCCCAGGTCCTGGAAGCTGATACCGAGCACCTGCAGGGCGGCCTGGTCGTCGCCGCACTCTTTTTGCTCCATCACCCGACGGATCTCATCGGTCTCCTCCGGGAAGTAATACTGGGACAACAGACGCCCCAGGTTATGGAAGAGCGCACAGATGAAGGCTTGCTCCAGATCCCGCATCTGTGCGGCCGCCGCCAGCCCCTTGGCCAGGATGCCGGCCAGGTTGACCCGCAGGAATTCCTCCTTTAGCTGGTTGGCGTTGGCCTTGTTCTGGAGATGTTCGAAAAGCAGGACAGTAATGGCGATATTGCGCACCGTCTCGAAGCCGAGCACGATCACCGCCCGGGACACAGTGCTGATGCTACCGCCGCCGGCCGGCCGGTAATAGGCCGAGTTCACCAGGCGCAATAGCTTGTTGGTGAGGGCGAAATCCTTGAGGATGGAGTTGGAAAGTTTGTTGATGCTCTCCGTCTCGCTGGAGGCGATCTTGTTGATGGCGCTGACCGATTCGGAAAGGGCCGGGAAATCGCTCTTGTGCCGCATGCGGCGCAGCAGGAAGTCCAGGGTCGCCTGCTTGCCGCTGCTGTCGCGCTTGTCCTCGCCTTCCGGGTCCAGGTAGTTGTCCAGGGCTTCGGCAAATTGTTCCATCGTCTGATAGCGAACATTCGGGTCCCGCACCACGGCCTTGGCAAGGATGGCGGACAGGCGCTCGTCCACGGGCCCGATGCCTTCCGGCAGAACGATGTTCTCGTTGGCGATGCGGTGCATCACCTGGTAGATATTGCCCCCCTGGATGGCCCGCTGGCCGGTGAGCATCTCGTAGAGAATGAGGCCGGCGGCGAAAATGTCGGTCCGCTCGCTGATCTCCCGTCGTTCGATATATTCCGGGGCCATGTAGGCGGGCGTACCCGAATACTCCAGCTCGCCCGGCTTCAGACCTTCCACCCGGGCAGCGATGCCGAAGTCCATGACCCGGGGTGTCCCGTCCTCGTCGAGGAGGATATTGGAGGGCTTGAGATCCCGGTGAATGATTCCCTGACTGTGGGCATGGATGATGGCATCCAGAATGGGCTGCAGGATGCTGACGGCCTTGACCGGCGGCAAGGCGCCGCTCTCCTGCAGGAACTCCGCCAGGTTCTTGCCCGGCACATATTCAAAGACGAGGTAGAGTTCCTCGCCCTCTTCTCCCGCCTGGAAAATGGGCACGATATTGGGGTGGCGCAGCTTGCCGACCAGGCGCGCCTCCTCCAGCAACTGCTCGCTCTGGGGCGCCCCCGGACCGGCCAGGCGCAGCGTCTTGATGGCTATCTCGCGCTGCAACTGAGGATCGAAGCCCAGGTAGACGACGCTCTGCGCCCCCCGCCCCAATTCTCCCCGGATCTCAAAGCGACCGATCTTCCTGCTCATTATTCGTACTTTCCGTCCAGACCAGGCGCGGGACGCCGTCCGCCACGCCAAAAACCATTGCATTCTGCCCGAATCGCAATGCCAGGGCCACGGCCTCCGACCTTGTGATACCGGACACGAAACAGCTTTCCTCAGCCGGCCAGTTCCCGGCATCGGCGATATTTTCGCCGGCGAAAGGCTCGAATCCATCCTCCAGCAGGGCGCATTCCAGTTCGGCCTGGCGGGCGGCGTTTTCCTGCGCCGGCAGCTGCCGGGAAGCCGGGTTGGCGGCAGTCAGGATAGCCCATTCCGCCACCCCCTGGGCCTGCAGCCAGGCAGCCAGGGCCGGGCACGGGGCATCGATCCGCAAATCCAGGGCACCGCCGGACAGGAATACCCGGTAGGCTGTGGCCCGGTAAGCCCGTTCCAGATCAGTCATCGTCGGCTTCGAATTCCGCGGCGCCAACCAGGAGCTGGGCGTCGGATAGCGGCAGGGCTTCCACCTCCTTCAGCTTCCGGGTGAGTACCCGGGTCCGGGTCTCCGCCTTGCCGATGCTGCTGCTCGCTTCCTCCAGCTTCTTCCGGGTGTGGGCCAGGGCTTCGCCGAACTTGCCGAATTCGGTCTTCACCGCCCCCAGCACCGCCCACACCTCCGCCGAGCGCTGCTCGATGGCCAGGGTCCGGAAGCCCATCTGCAGGCTGTTGAGCATGGCGGCCAGGGTGGTGGGACCAGCCAGGCTCACCCGCCAGTCCCGCTGCAGGCATTCCGCCAGCCCAGGCCGGCGCAGGGCCTCGGCGTAAAGCCCTTCAATGGGCAGGTAGAGAATGGCGAAATCGGTCGTATGGGGCGGCTGGACATACTTCTCCCGGATGCTCCGGGCTTCCGCCTTGAGGCGGACCTCGATGGCCCGGGACGCCTCCTCCGCCGCTGCCGCCTCGCCGTGCTCCTGGGCCTCGATGAGGCGCTGATAGTCCTCGATGGGGAACTTGGCGTCGATCGGCAGCCAGACCAGGACCCCGTCTTCCTTGCCCGGCAGACGGATGGCGAAATCCACCCGCTCGGCGCTGTCCGGGCGCACTGCCACGTTGCTGCCGTACTGGTCGGCAGTCAGCACCTGATCCAGGAGGGCCGCCAACTGAACTTCGCCCCAGGTGCCCCGGGTCTTGACGTTGGTCAGCACCCGTTTCAGGTCGCCGACGCCGGCCGCCAGGGTCTGCATTTCCCCGAGGCCGCGATGGACCTGCTCCAGCCGCTCGCTCACCAGCTTGAAGGATTCCCCCAGGCGCTGCTCCAGGGTGGCGTGCAACTTTTCATCCACCGTCCGCCGCATTTCCTCCAGCTTGCCCGCGTTGTCCGCCTGAATGGCAACGAGACGCCCTTCTACCCCAGCTTTCAGCCGCTCGAAGCGTTCGTCCATGCCCAGGGAAAAGCGCCCCAATTCCCGGGCAAAGGCATCCAGGCGTTCGCCCTGGAGGCTCCCGAACTGGGTCACCTGGGTGGTAATGGCCTGGGCCAGGCGAGTCGCGGACTGGGCCTGCTCCTCCCGGTCGCGGAAAGATTCCTCGGCCTCTTCCCGCCGGCCCCGCGCCAGCTCTTCACGCAATTCCCGCTCCAGGCGCTCCAGCCCCTTCTCCATGGTTTCTTGCAGGGCCCGGAAACGCAGGTCCGAAGCTACCGGGTCGGCCGCGCCGCGGGAATTCCGCATCACCAGCAGCACCTGCAGACCCAATACCGCCAGGACGCCCCCCAGTAGGGCAAAACTCATCATGTCGCTCATCGCTCACAATTCCTAATCGGCGGATTTTGACAGAATATAGGGCCTGCCTGTGAACGAGACTCGCCAGGAAGCGGCGCGCCGGCGGTAGCCCCCTCATGGGAGGCTTGACGGTCATGCTACCCTATCCCCTGGCGGCAACTATAACCATGGTCATAACAAGAGGGGCGGCGTAGTGAGACGAGGCTGGTTTCGGGAGAGTTTCGGCTGGATCGCGGACGATTTCTTGCGTCTGCTGGCGCAACTGTCTAAATCCGAGAGCTGGGTTTTCATTGCCATCGCCGGAGTCTTCGGCGGCATTGCCTATTTCGCCTTCCAATTCGCCCTCAAGATGGATTTCATGATGCGCCTACGCCACATGGGCGGAACGGCCTGCCTCGAGATCGGCAATATCGGCGTCGCCCTCCTCTTCTTCGGGACCGTCTTCTTCGCGCTCACCATGACCATGGTGTTCGGGGAATTCGCCCACTACCTGGACTACAAGCGGCGCAACGCCCATGGCCATGCCCGGGCTGCCGCCCGGCTCTGCGCCGGCTGGGGAGCCTTCGCGATTGTCATCGGCCTCGCCATGGTGGTCTTCCTGCAGAGCCGATGCCTGTAGATAGGCGGGTTTCATTTGCTGAATCGGCGCGCCGCCAATGAAGATTCTGGTCATTGAGGAGGGAAGAGCCAGCCTCCCGGTCTACTGCCGCTGCCTGGAGCGGCCCGGGGCCACCGTCATCGCGGCCGACCGGGCTCTCTACCGGGCCAAGCGGGAAGGCCGCAACCGGGTCTGCCAGGTCGGCTCCCGAGCCGACCAGCCAAGCTGATCAGAAAACGTTTTTCCAGGCCCGGATGGCGGCAAAGACGCTGACCGGGTCCTTGGCCGCCGGATCCCTCTGCCGGGCCGCCGCCGCCACGGCCGGCTCGCTGCAACGCAGGAAGGGGTTGGTGGCTTTTTCCTCCGCCAGGGTCGAGGGCACCGTCGAGCGGCCAGCCTGCCGCGCCTCGGCCACTTGGGCGATGCGCCGCCGGATGGCGGCATTGCCGGGCTCCACGGCGGCAGCGAAGTCGAGATTGGCCGCCGTATATTCGTGGGCGCAGTAGATGAGGGTATCGTCCGGCAGGGCCGACAGCCTAGCCAGGGACTCCGCCATCTGGCCCGGGGTGCCCTCGAACAGCCGGCCGCAACCGGCACCGAAGAGTGTATCGCCGCAAAATACGGCCCCGGGCATGCGATAGGCGATATGCCCGGCGGTGTGGCCAGGAACCGCCAGCACCTCGAATTCCTGTCCCAGGACGTCGATCCGCTCTCCCCCCGAGAGCGGCCGGGAGCAGCCTATGATAGACTCATCGGCCGGGCCAAAAACGGTTGCCGGCCAATATTCGGCCAAGGCCGCCACGCCGCCCTGATGGTCGGCATGGTGGTGGGTGACCAGAATGGCTTCCAGCCGAAGGCCGTCTGCCTGCAGCCGCGCCATGACCGGGGCGGCGTCCCCCGGGTCGACCACGGCCGCCCGGTCGCCGCGGCGCAGCAACCAAATGTAGTTATCCTTGAAAGCAGGAATAAAATCGATTTCTAGCATGCCCGAACTATTGAGCGACGCGCGCCGGATGTCAATTCCCGGTCTTGACCAATGGCTGGCGACTCCCCAGGGCCGCTACGTCACCGGCTGGGAACAGGAAAAGCTCGACGCGGCTGTGAGCGACGTTTTCGGGTTCAACGCCCTGCAACTCGGCCTGCCCCAGTGCGATTTCCTGCGGGCCAACCGCATCCCGTTGCGGCAAAAGGCCGGCGAAGCCGGGGCCGTGGACGTGCTGTGCGACCTCACTGCCCTGCCCTTTGCCTCCCACAGCATAGACCTCGTTGTCCTGCCCCATGTTCTGGAATTCCATGCCGACCCTCATCAAATCCTCCGGGAAGTGGAGCGTATCTTGATTCCCGAAGGCCAACTCATCGTTCTCGGCTTCAATCCCCTGTCCCTGTGGGGAGCCCACCAGCGCCTGGCCGCCAACCGGAGCACTTTTCCCTGGAACGGCAATTACCTGTCGGTGCTGCGCCTGAAGGACTGGCTGGGCCTCCTGGGGTTCGAAGTGGATCGAGGGGCCTTCGGCTGCTATCGGCCGCCCTATCAAAACGACAAGTGGCTGCAGCGCTGGCGCTTCATGGAACTGGCCGGCGATCGCTGGTGGGGATTCTATGGCGGTGTCTATCTGCTGAGGGCCATCAAGCGGGTGCACGGCATGCGGCTGATCGAGCCGGCCTGGCGCCGGCAGCCCCTCGCCGCCAAGGCGCTGCGCCCGCTGGCCCAAAAGGAGCGCCACGGTGGCTGAAAATACTGTGGATATCTACACGGACGGCGCCTGCCGGGGAAATCCGGGCCCCGGCGGCTGGGGCGCCATCCTGCGCACGGGCAGGCACGAGAAGGAACTTTGGGGCGGCGAAGCCGACACCACCAACAACCGCATGGAACTCACCGCCGCCATCCGGGCGCTGGAAGCCTTGAAGCGGCCGGTGGCGGCGCGCATCCACACCGACTCCCAGTATGTCCTGAAGGGCATCAGCGAATGGATCAACGGCTGGAAGCGGAATGGCTGGCGCACCGCCGACAAGAAGCCGGTGAAGAACGCCGACCTCTGGCAGGAACTGGACCGCCTGGCCCGGGAGCACCGGCTGGAATGGATCTGGGTCAAGGGCCACGCCGGCCACCCGGAGAATGAGCGGGCCGACGCCCTGGCCAACCGGGGCATCGATGAATTAAGGGAAGGAACAAGAACTTGAGACAGATCGTCCTCGACACGGAAACCACCGGCCTCGATCATCGCCAGGGCCATCGCATTATCGAAGTGGCCTGCATCGAGATGGTCAATCGCCGCCTCACCGGCCGCCATCTGCACAAGTACATCAACCCGGAGCGGGACATCGACGCAGGCGCCGCGGCGGTGCACGGCATCACCCTGGAATTCCTCGCCGACAAACCCAAGTTTGCCGCCATCACCGATGAATTCCTGGATTTCGTGCGGGGCGCCGAGCTCATCATTCACAACGCGCCGTTCGACATCGGCTTTCTCAATGCTGAACTCGGCCGCTTGAACCTGGTGCCGGTGAATACGGTTTGCGCAGGCGTGAAAGACACCCTGCGCATGGCCAAGGAACTGCACCCGGGCAAGCGCAACAGCCTCGACTCCCTGTGCGAGCGCTATCAGATCGACAACTCCCACCGCACCCTGCACGGCGCGCTTCTCGATACCGAACTGCTGGCCGAGGTCTACCTCGCCATGACCCGGGGCCAGGACAGCCTGATTATCGAACCCGATGTGCAGCCCCGCTCCCAGGGCAGCGGCACGGTGACCCGAGGCCAGCGCAAGCCCCTGGTGGTGCGCCTGGCCGACGAAGCCGAAGTGGCCCTCCACCAGCAAGTGCTGGCCGGTATCGACAAGGAAAGCAAGGGACAGTGCCTGTGGCTGCAGCCGCCTCCGGAGGGGCCCGGCTCAACGGCCTGAAGCGGCGCTATTTTTCCGCCGGCCCCTGCATCATCTCGTTGCAGGTGGCCCGCCCGAAGGCCTCGGCCTTTTTCGGGCTGGAGATCTGCGGCTCTTCATAGATGCGCCGAATGATGTGATTGGTGATGCGCGGACCATGGCTGCCATCTTCCTGGAAGACCTTCATGGGCCGTCCCTTTTCCCGGTCGACAAACGCCTGGAGGGCGAAATCCCGCACCCGCTCGCAGAAGCGGATCCTTTCCACGTCGGGCATGGTGTCGTCCACCTGACCGGCATGGGCGTGGGCCCAGGCTCCCGGGGTCCAGGCCAGGCACAGCAGGATCGGATAGATACGTTTCATTGACCGGCCTCCTGGATTGAAGTGAGATAGGCAAGGATGTCTTGCAGATCCGTTTCCTTGAGTTCGTTGAGAATCCCGACGGTGCCTTCTTCCTCGTGGGGGCGGTCGCCCTTCAGGTAGAGGCCGATCTGGCGCTTAAGATAACTGGTGTACTGCCCCACCAGCATCGGGAACTTGCCCCGCCCCAGGCCGGTCTTGCCGTGGCACGCAGCGCATTTCTTCTGGAAGATGGCCTGGCCGTTGCCCAGATCGCCTTCGGCTCGGGGAATGATCATGACTTTGTCCACCATCAGCAGCCGGGTGAGCGCATCCTCGTCGCCGGTGAAAGTGGGCATCCTGGTGGGCAGTTCGATGGCAGACAGGTAGGCGGCGATGTCCCTGATGTCCTCGTCCGGCAGTTCCCGCTCCTGGGTGTAGGGGTACATTGGGATATTCACCCGCGTCCTGGCCCGGAAGTTCCTCAATTGATCGGCGATGTAGGCGGCCCGCTGGCCGGCCAAGCGGGGATATTCCCCTTTCTTTCCCCCCTGTCCGTGTTCGCCGTGGCAGGCAGCGCAGGTGCCGTTGATCTCCTTGCCTTTCTCCATGTCCTGGGCAAAAGACGGAAGAGCGACGGCGGCGAGGAACAGGAAAGGAAAAATGGAACGGATGATATTCTTCATGCCCGGAGGGTGAGGAGATGGCCCCGCCATGCAAATGGCAAGCGGCAGGCCGCAGTGCGGCGAATTGTCGCACGATGCACCCGGCAAAAAATTGACCCAAATCACGCATAATTGCGCCATGAGCTTCATTTCCGGCAACGCGGACGGCACCCATCACCTGGCCAATCTGCAGCGGCTCGCATCGGTGCGCTGGATGGTCCTCGGAGTGATGTCGCTGCTGGCCATCGCCGGCCCCGGCCTCCTGGCCATCCCGCTTCCCCGCATCCCCCTGCTGGCGGTCGTCGCCGTGGCCGCGGGCTTCAACTTCCTGCTCCGGCTGCGTCTCGCCCGCGCCGATGCGGCTACCCCCCTGGAAGTCCTCAGCCAGATAGGCTTCGACATCGCCAGCCTGACCGCCCTGCTTTTTTTCAGCGGCGGCGCCACCAATCCCCTGGTGTCCCTGCTCCTGCCGCCGGTGGCCATTGCCGCCCTGACCCTGCCGGTCCGCCACGTTTTTGCCACCGGTGCCCTGGCGCTGGCCGCCTACTCGGTCCTGATGGTGTTCTACCTCCCCCTGCCCCTCAGCGACCCGGCCCGGGCCACGCGCCTGCACCTGATCGGCATGTGGCTCACCTTCGCCATTTCGGCGGCGATGATCGGCTGGTTCGTGGTGCGCATGACCGCCCTCATCCGCCAGCGCGACGCCGAACTGGCCGCGGCCCGGGAACAGGCCATGCGGGACGAGCGCGTGGTTGCCCTCGGCACCCTGGCAGCGGGTGCCGCCCACGAGCTGGGCACTCCCCTGGCCACCATGGCGGTGATCGCCAGCGAACTGGAGTACGACAAGACCCTGTCGGCGGCCGCCCGCGATGACCTTGCCGTCCTGCGCCAGCAGATCGGCATCTGCAAGGAGATCATCACCGGTCTCTCCCGCCAGGCGGGAGCGGAAAGGCTGGAGCAGGCCCTGGCGGTACGGGCCGATGTCTGGCTCGACGGCTTGCGCCAGCGCTGGCACAGCCTGCGCCCCCAGGCCAGCAGCCAATTCCGGCTACAGGACGATGCGCCGCCGACCATCATCGCCGACCCGACCCTCGAACAGGCGGTGCTGAATCTCCTCAACAATGCCGCCAACACCGGCAATGGCGAGATAGAGCTGGCCGCCACCTGGAACGACGTCCTCTTCACCATCCAGGTGCGCGACCACGGCCCCGGTTTCGCCGCCCATATCCTGGACCAGGCCGGCAAGACAGCCTTTCCCGCCCACCCGGGCGGCAGCGGCATCGGCCTCATGCTGACCCAGTCCGCGGTCGAGCGCCTGAACGGCCGCCTGACCCTGAGCAACCACCCAGCCGGCGGCGCTGTCGCCCGCATCGAATTACCCTTGAAACAGCCAGGTCAGCCATGAACGAAATGACTCTTGTCGTGGACGACGATCCGACTTTCAACGCCGTGCTGCTCCGTGCCCTCACGCGCCGCGGCCTGCCGGCCTGCGGCGCCGGCAGCGCCGAGGAGGCCCTGACCCTGGCTGAGGAGCACCAACCGGCGCGGATCATCCTGGACCTCAATCTGGGTGGCGTCTCGGGACTGGCCCTCATCCCGCAACTGCTCGCCATTGCCCCGGAGAGCCGCATCGTCGTACTGACGGGCTATGCCAGCATCGCCACCGCCGTCGATGCCATCAAGCTGGGCGCCGTGCAGTATCTCGCCAAGCCGGTGGAGGTAGACGGCATCCTGGCGGCCTTCGCCGAGGGCGAGTCGGTGGAAAGCCACTTCACCGCGCCGGACGAGCCCCTGTCCGTGGATCGCCTGGAATGGGAACACATCCAGCGGGTGCTGCGGGAAAACGATGGAAATATCTCGGCCACGGCGCGAGCC
The DNA here is from genome assembly GCA_018261935.1 of Rhodocyclaceae bacterium. GTDB lineage: Bacteria > Pseudomonadota > Gammaproteobacteria > Burkholderiales > Rhodocyclaceae > JAGTRP01. The sequence goes on along the minus strand of JAGTRP010000010.1, from coordinate 24,164 downwards.
CTCAAAATGCACCGCCGTACCTTGCAGAGAAAACTGTTCAAACGGCCCGCAAAAGCCTGACCACGGCCGGCCGCCTTGACGCTTGCTCGACAGGCAAAGTACCATCAATAATTCATATGAAATATTTATCCGGGCTATTCCGCGCCCTGTCGACAAGGCTTATCAGAATTTCATGCTCCAACTGCTCAAGCAGATCGAAGCGATTTCCTCCTGCCGCGACCGCGATATCCTGGGAGCGAGCGTCGTGGCGGCCATCCATGAGCTTTTCCGGCCCCTGCGCGTCACCCTGCTGCGGCTTGTCCCCACGCCTAATGGCCCGGCCGTAACCCCGGTCGCCCGTTTCTGCGAGGAGGGACTGCGACTGTACGGCGAGGCCGGCGAGACCGGTGTTTGCGCCGAGTTGCTGGAGTCATCCGCCCTGCTCCACGAGGCCTACCGCAGTGGCCAGTTGGCCAGCACCGACGGGGAAACCGGGTTCGCCTTCGCGTACCCCCTGAGCACGGGCGCCAACGCCACGCCGGGCGGGTTTCTCAAGGTGGATATGAAGCGTACGCCAACCTCCATGGAGAGGGAGGCCCTGGATCGTTTCCTGCGGTTTTATTGCAATTACATCAAGCTGCTCGACTACAGCGAACTGGACACCCTGACCGGCCTGCTCAACCGGAAGACTTTTGACGAAGCCTTCGACAAGATCATTGCCAGTTCCAGCCCCAGCCAGGACCCCGATCACCAGGATGACCGCCGCGCCGATGACGGCATGGACAACCGCCACTGGCTGGCGGTCGTGGACATCGACCATTTCAAGCGGGTGAACGACACTTTCGGCCACCTGTTCGGCGATGAGGTGCTGCTGCGCGTCGCCAGCCTCATGCGCTGCTCATTCCGCTCCCAGGACCGGCTATTCCGCTTCGGCGGCGAAGAATTCGTCGTCATGCTGCGGGTCGGCAGCCGCGCCAATGCCACACGGGCCCTCGAACGCTTGCGCCAGATGGTGGAAAGCCACGAGTTCCCCCAAGTCGGCCAGGTCACTTGCAGCATCGGATTTACCGCCGTGGATCCCAGCCTGGCGCCTACCGATATCCTGGGGCAGGCCGACGAGGCCCTGTACTATGCCAAGGAACATGGACGCAACCAGGTATGCTGCTACGAATCCCTGGTGGAAAGCGGCCTGCTGGAACAGCATGATTTCCAGCCCCAGCAACCGGAGTTCGACATCGACGCCCTCTTTGCCTGAAGAGCCTGTCGATGGGAACATTCTGCGCTGTGCCCCGAAGCCGATGGTTATCCCTATCCCGCCCCCGCAAAAATAACGGATTCAGCCCATCCACATTGTTCGTCGTCCTGCCTAGGATATTTTCCTATGAAGGTGGCGTTAAATACGCCTGCCGCCGTCCTCTGCCCCACGGAGACAGGAATCGATGACCAGGGATCCGAGCCATTACTCCCGAATGAAGCGTGTCATACCGCGCCAGGCGGACCGGCGTCGGGTCAACGCCCTCAAGGGCGTGCCCCTGATCGGTGGCTTGGGCCTGGTATTCAACGAGCGCCGATCCCACCGGGAAAGGCGGAGAAGCCGACGAAGCGTGAGCCATGCTCCGCCTTGCGCCCTGCTTCAGGGCCAGGAGCCTGCCTTTCCCGAGCCAGGCCTTTTCCGCAGCCTGCGCTCGGGATGGCATCGAACCGCCATCGGCGCCTGGATCAGGCGTCACCTGAAATATCCCTGGAACCCTAAAGCTCGTCGGCCGGGGGAGCAACCTTGATGATCTCATCCAGGGAAGTGGCTCCCTGTGCCACCTTCAGTGCGCCTGAGATGCGCAAGGGGCGCATGCCCTCCCGGCAGGCCTGGTCCCGCAGCCTGGCAACATCGGCCTGGGGCCGGATGTGTTTCTTCAGCTCCGGCGACATGAGCAGGATTTCGTACAGGCCGACACGGCCCATATAGCCGGTCATCCGGCATTCCAGGCAGCCGGCCGGCTGGTAGATCTGGGGGGGGCGGTTGGATTTCCAGGGCGACACCAGGCTGTCCCAGAGAGCTTCGTCCTCACTCCGCAGGCTGCCCGGCTTCTTGCAGTGGGGGCACAGGACTCGCACCAGGCGTTGGGCCATGACCCCGAGGAGAGTGGAGTTGATGAGGTAGGCCGGCACCCCGAGGTCCAGGAGCCGGGTAATGGCCGATGGGGCGTCGTTGGTGTGCAGGGTGGACAGCACCAGATGCCCCGTCAAGGCCGCCTGGATAGCCATTTCGGCCGTCTCCAGGTCGCGGATTTCGCCGATCATGATGATGTCCGGGTCTTGGCGCATGAGGGCGCGGACGCCGTCGGAGAAGCCCAGGTCGATGCCGTGCTGGACCTGCATCTGGTTGAAGGAGGACTCCACCATCTCGATGGGGTCCTCGATGGTGCACACATTCACCTCGGGGGTCGCCAGCTGCTTGAGGGTGGTGTAGAGGGTCGTGGTCTTGCCGGAGCCGGTGGGCCCGGTCACCAGGATGATCCCGTTGGGGGACCGGGTCATGCTTTGCCAGCGGGACTGATCGTCCTCGGAAAATCCCAATTCGCGGAAATCCCGCACCAGCACCCCGGGATCGAAAATGCGCATGACGAGCTTCTCGCCGAAGGCGGTAGGCAGCGTGGACAGCCGCAATTCCACTTCCTGGCCATCCGGCGTGCGGGTCTTGATGCGGCCATCCTGGGGGCGGCGCTTCTCGATCACGTCCATGCGCCCCAGGAGCTTGATGCGGCTGGTCATGGCGTTCATCACCGTCATGGGGATCTGGTACACCTGATGCAGGACCCCGTCGATGCGGAAGCGGACAATGCCTAGGTCCCGCCGGGGCTCGACGTGGATGTCGGAAGCCCGCTGGTCGAAGGCGTACTGCCACAGCCAGTCCACGATATGGACGATGTGCTGGTCGTTGGCGTCGAACTGGCGGTTCCCCTTGCCGAGCTCCACCAGCTGTTCGAAGCTCGACAAGCCCGAGGTGCCGCCGCCGGTCTGGGCCGCCTTCTTCACCGACTTGGCCAGATTGAAGAATTCCACCAGGTAGCGGCTGATATCCACCGGGTTGGCCAGGACCCGCCGGATTTCTTTGCGGAGGATAGGTTTCAGCTCGCTTTCCCATTCCCGCAGGAAGGGCTCGGCCGTGGCAATGACCACCTCCCGCGTGGTCACCTGCACCGGCAGGATGGCGAACCGGGCGGCGTAGGCGCTGGACATGACGTCGGCCACGCCGGTGAAGTCGATCTTCAGGGGATCAATGTGCAGGTACTCGAGCCCCAGCCGGCCGGCCATCCATTCCGCCAGGACTTCCAGGGTCAGGAACCGGCTGGGAGCCTGTTGGGTGCGCCATTTCTGGTCGGCCACCACAATGAAGGGATGGATGTTGCCGCCATGGAACTTGCGTTCGGTACGCAGGGAGTCCGCATCGGTCTTGGCCACCAGACCATCTGCCACCAGCATATCCAGCACTTCGGGCAGGGTCAGGCGATGTTCGGATGCGCTCGTATGGGTCATCGGCGCAAATATAACACGCGCCTCCGGACGGGTTCAGGCCTCTCCCGCTCAGTGCTTGCCCTGGGCCTGGACCTGGGCTTGAACCTGGAGCAGCAGCCGCTGCTCGATCACCTCCGCCGGCACCGCCTCACCGAACAGGAAGCCTTGGCCTTCGTCGCAACGCAGCAGGCGCAGCAGTCGGGCCTGTTCCTCGGTCTCCACCCCTTCCGCGATGACGCGGAAATTGAAGGTGCGCCCAAGGGAGATGATGGTCGATACGATGGCCATGCCTTCCGGCCGCAGGACCATGTCCCGGACGAAGGAATAGTCGATCTTGAGCACTGTCACCGGCAGGCGGGACAGGTAGCCCAGGGAGGAGTAGCCGGTGCCGAAATCGTCGATGGCGATGCCGATCCCCATGTCCCGGATCTTCTTGAGGACATTCACGTTCTTCTCAAAATCCTGCATGAGGGCAGATTCGGTAATTTCCAGTTCGAGGCCGGAGGCATCGTCGCCATTGCCGGAGACTACCCGCGCCACCTCGGCATGGAAATCCTTGCGCAGCAATTGGATGGTGGAAGCGTTGACCGCCACGCGCGGCGCCTGGCCGGTCTGCTGGCGCCAGCGGTGGCGGTCCGCCACCGCCCGACTGAGGACCCAGCGGCCGACGTCGAAAATGAGGCCGGTCTCTTCCAGGAGCGGAATGAAGCGGGCCGGCAGCACCAGGCCGCTTTCCGGGTCCTGCCAGCGCAGGAGGGCTTCCAGACCGGCCAGGTGGCCGTCCAGGAAGCTGATCTTGGGTTGGTAGTGGAGGACGAACTCGCCCTTTTCCTGGGCCCGTCGCAGCTTGTTTTCCATGGCCAGGGCCCGGGACACCCGGGCATTCATCCCGGGTCCGTAAAAGAGGTATTTCTCCCCGTACTCCCGGGCCCGGTGCTGGGCGGCTTCGGCATTGCGCAGCAGGGTATCGGCGTCGCCGCCATCGGCCGGGAAAAGGGCGATGCCGATACGGATGGAAACCCGGAGTTCCTGCCCGGCTACGTTGAAGGGGCGGTTCAGGGCCTCTGCCAGCTTTCCCTCGACCAGGTGGGCCACTTCTTCGACGCCCTGGACAGGGTTGAGGAAAACGGCAAAGGCGTCACCGCCGATGCGAGCCGGCGTATCCGATTCCCGCAGTTCGGCCCGGACCCGGTCGGCAATCTGGCGCAGCAACTCGTCCCCGGCCTGGCGGCCCAGGGTGTCGTTGAGATTGCGGAAACGCTCAGGATCGAACACCAGGAGCGCCGCGAAGCCGTTCTGTCCATTGATCCGGATGAACTGCTCCACCCGCTCCTGCAGCAACTGGCGGTTGGGCAGGTTGGTCAGGGAGTCGTGATAGGCCAGGTAGCTGACCGTTTCCGATTTGGAGAGGTAATCCAGGGCGAAGGACACGTCGGAAGCCATCTCGGTGAGCAGATGCATCTCTTCGTCGGTGAAGAACCCGGGAGCAAAGGCATACATGGCAAAGACACCGGCAACTTTCCCGTCCACCCGTAGCGGCAGGGCCACCATGGAGCCCAGGCCGCTTCCCTGGTCCTCCTTCGGCACGATACCAACCCCCTTCTCCGCTGGCAACTCGTTGCTGAAAACCGTTGCGCCCTCGTTCAGGGCCTGCGCCACCAGCTGGAGATCGGTAAAGCCGCCGGAGAAATCCTCCGGCCGGAGGATCGGGCGAATGTCCTTGGCAAGCCCGGCGGCGGCCATGGGCACCAGTTGGCCGGGCGTCTCTTCCTGCAGCCCGATCCAGGCGAGGCCGAAGCCGCCATGCTCGACCGCGATGCGGCAGGCAGCCCGCACCAGGTTACCGCGGTCCCGGACACGGACGATGGTGGCATTGATCTCGGTAAGCACCGTCTGCACCCGCATGAGGCGGTCGATTCTCTCCTGCTGCCGGCGGCGATCCGAGATATCGGCGAACATCCGGATGGAACCGGAAATCCGGCCCTCCTGATCGTGCAAGGGTGCCATCCATAGGCCCACGTCGATCTGCGCGCCATCCTTGCGATGGCAGACGGTATCGACCTCCTCGAAGGGCGCCGGCGCCTCCGGCCCGCACAGGGAAGGCAGGGATGTCCCGCTGGGAGGGCCGAGGGCGCCGATGCTCTGGCACAGGACCTCTCCAGCCCCCCATCCGAAAAGCTTCTCGGCGGCCGGGTTCCAGGTTCGGATACGATTGGTTTCGTCGAGGGCGACGATCGCCAGGGGCGCCGCCTCGACGATGGCCTGGAGGGCATCGCCGGCCGCCCGGGCCTCCTCCTCGGCCCTCAGCTTGGCTTGCCGCAGCCCGCGCTTCTCCAGGGCCTGCCGCGTCGCTTCGCCGATCCGCGTCAGGCGATCCTTGAGGAGGTAATCCCAGGCTCCCCGGCGCATGACCTCGACCGCCCGATCCTCGCCGATGACCCCGGAGACGATGATGAAGGGAATATCCAGGCCCCGCTCGATCAGGAGATCCAGGGCCCGCAGCCCATCGAACTGCGGCAGGTTGAAGTCGGAATAGATGATGTCGGGCCGGGAATCGAGGGCCGCCAGATATTCCGCCTTTTCCTCCACCCGCTGCCACTGCACATCGAAGCCGCCGCGGCGCAACTCGTGGAGCAACAGTTCGGCGTCGGTCGGGTCATCCTCGACGATCAGGGCGCGCAGGGAGGTGGTCTGGGGCATGGCAATTCCGGAAACTCAGACGTCCACCGCGGCGTCACGCAGCGGCAAGGTGAGGAAGAAAGTCGCCCCTTCATCGGGAAACGTCTCGGCCCGGATACGGCCGCTATGGTGCTGCTTGATGCGCTGGGCAATGTCTTCAAAGAGCAGGACATCGAGAGAAGGCATGGCGTTCACGACTTATCCTCCCTTTGCCGCGGATCCCAAAGAAAAAAACACTAGCCGCGATATACCTTCCCTCGCGAAAGCGTCAGGGTATTTCGTGCTATTGACAGCGGCCGCTTCGTTTTGCTCCCGCACCGGAAGGCGGCCCGGAAAAGAAAAACGCCGCCGGGCTGAAAACCCGGCGGCGTTCTGGCGAACGGCAATCGGTATTACTTGGCGCCCAGGGACAAGGCCAGCATCAAGTCGTTGATGCGCTTCACGAAACCGGCCGGGTCGTCGAGCTGGCCGCCTTCGGCCAGCATACCCTGTTCGAAGAGCAGGGCCGCCCAGTCGTCGAAACGGGATTCCTCGTACTTGAGGCGCTGGACCGCCGGGTGGTTCGGGTTGATCTCGAGAATGGGCTTCACGTCGGGAGCGGTCTGCCCGGCCGCCTTGAGAAGCCGTGCCAGGTTGCCGGACAGGTCCTGTTCGTCCGACACTAGGCAGGACGGGGAATCGGTCAGGCGGTGGGTGACCCGTACCTCCTTGACCTTGTCGCCCAGGGACTGCTTCACCTTCTCGACCAGGTCCTTGTATTCGTCAGCGGCCTTCTCGGTTTCCTTCTTCTCGGCCTCGTCTTCCAGCTTGCCCAGGTCCAGGCCTCCCTTGGCCACGGACTGCAGGGGCTTGCCTTCGAACTCGGTGAGATGCCCCACCACCCACTCGTCCACCCGGTCGGAGAGGAGCAGCACTTCGATGCCCTTCTTGCGGAAAATCTCCAGGTGGGGACTGTTCCGGGCGGCGTTGAAGGTGTCGGCGGTGACGTAGTAGATCTTCTCCTGGCCTTCCTTCATGCGGCCGATGTAGTCCTTGAGGGAAACCGTCTGCTCCGGCGTGTCGGCATGGGTAGAGGCGAAGCGCAGCAGGCCCGCTATCTTGTCCTTGTTGGCGAAGTCCTCGCCGACGCCTTCCTTGAGCACGCTGCCAAAGGCTTCCCAGAACTTGGCGTACTTCTCCTGGTCGTTCTCGGCCGCGTCTTCCAGGAGCCCGAGTACCTTGCGGGCGCAGCCGCTCCTGATGGCGTCGATGTCCTTGCTCTGCTGCAGGATTTCCCGGGAAACGTTCAGGGGCAGGTTATTGGAGTCCACCACCCCGCGCACGAAGCGCAGGTAGAGGGGCATCAGCTGCTCGGCGTCGTCCATGATGAAGACCCGGCGCACGTAGAGCTTGACGCCGTGCCGCGCCTTGCGGTCCCACAGGTCGAAGGGCGCCCGGGAGGGAATGTAGAGAAGCTGGGTATATTCCTGCTTGCCCTCGACCCGGGCATGGCTCCAGGCCAGCGGGTCCTCGAAATCGTGGGCGACGTGCTTGTAGAACTCCCGGTACTGCTCTTCCGTGATCTCGGACTTGGGACGGGCCCAGAGGGCGCTGGCCTGGTTCACGGCCTCGTCCTCGTCGGTGAGCACCTGCTCGCCCTTGTCCTTGTCCCATTCCTCCTTCTTCATGAGGATGGGCAGGGTGATGTGGTCCGAGTACTTGCGGATGATGGACTTCAGCTTCCAGCCGTTGAGGAAGTCATCTTCGCCTTCCCGCAGATGGAGGATGACATCGGTGCCGCGGCTGGCTTTTTCCACCATATCCACCGAGAAATCCCCTTCGCCGGCGGATTCCCATTGCACCGCCTGGTCCGCCGACAAGCCGGCGCGGCGGGAAATGACGGTCACCTTGTCGGCGACGATGAAGGAAGAGTAGAAGCCGACGCCGAACTGGCCGATCAGGTGGGCATCCTTGGCCTGGTCGCCGGTGAGGGAAGAAAAGAATTCCCGGGTGCCGGATTTGGCGATGGTACCCAGGTGGGCGATCGCCTCTTCGCGGGAAAGACCGATGCCGTTGTCGGAAATGGTCAGGGTGCGGGCCGCCTGGTCGAAGGCGACGCGGATTTTCAGTTCGGAATCGTCGCCGTAGAGACTGGCGTTGTTGAGGGCCTCGAACCGCAGCTTGTCGCAAGCGTCGGAAGCGTTGGAAACCAGCTCGCGCAGGAAAATCTCCTTGTTGCTGTACAAGGAGTGGATCATCAGGTGCAGCAGCTGTTTGACTTCGGTCTGGAAACCGAGGGTTTCCTTGTGATCGGACATGCTTGAGACTCCCTTGTTGAAACGATAAAAAGGGAGATGGGGGCGTTCCGCCCCATTTCAAGCTTATTCGATCGTCTCGTACCGCACTTCGACGATGTCGATTTCCCGCCAGCCCAGGGGGCTGTGGAAACGCACCGTGTCGCCCTCCCGGGATTTCAGCAGGGCGCGCGCCAGGGGAGAAATCCAGCTGATGCGGCCACGGGAGGCGTCGGCCTCGTCCACCCCGACGATGATGTAGGTATTTTCGTTGCCTTCAGGGTCGCAAATGGTAACCGTGGCGCCGAAAAACACCTGGTCGGCGTTGGGCTGCAGGGTGGGATCCACCACCTCGGCGATATCGAGGCGCTTGGTCAGGAAACGGATGCGGCGGTCAATTTCCCGCAACCGCTTCTTGCCATAGATATAGTCCCCGTTCTCCGAGCGGTCGCCATTGGAAGCGGCCCAGGCAACCACCTCCACTACCCGGGGCCGCTCCCGCTTCACCAGTTCCTCCAGTTCGGACTTCAGGCGGGCATGGCCGGCGGGTGTGATGTAGTTGCGGGTTCCCGGCGGCAGCTTCAGTGCGAGCGGGAGGTCTTCATCGTCCCCGCCGTCGCCTTCTCTTACAAATGCCTTGTTCAAGACTTGATCAGTAACCGATGGCGTAATTGGCCACGTCGACGCGGATAAGGTCCCGGGCCAGGATGAGGGCGGTGTACCTGGCGAATTGGTCGGCCCAGCTCGCCTGCTCCTTGAAGCGCCCTTCGCCGGCGTACTTTGCGACGCTCAGGATGCGGTCGATGATGAGGACCTTGCCGGTGGGGGTCGCCACATCGCACTCCAGGCTGGTGAATTCGCGGTCGAACCATTTGCGGGCTTCATCCACCGTTCTGCCGGCGAGATCGCCCGAGCCGAATCGGAAGTGGTATTCGCGGTCTTTAGCGAACGAGACGATCACATGATATTGCATGTCTCTCTCCTAAATTGGGGTTGGTGCGAGTATTCTAGCAAACCATCACTACCCCCATGGAGTGCCTGATGGCGAACCGACCGATGAGCGACGAGGAGATCGCCGGGATCCGAATCTTGCTCCACGAATTGCAGGCGGAACATCGGGATCTCGACCTGGTCATCGACCACATGGCGGCCGCCCCGCCGCCGGACGAGCTACTGGTGCGGCGGATCAAGAAACGCAAGCTGCTCTTGAAGGACCGCATCCAGCAATTGGAACAGATGCTGGTGCCGGATATCCCGGCCTGATCAGTTCTTTTTCGGCTGCTGCCGGAAGAAGATCCAGTAGGCCCCGCCGATGGCACCGGCCACGGCCAGTTCCCAGAGCACGGGAACGGCCCAGACCAGCCCCGCCAGCGTGGCCAGCAGGGCGAGATAAGCCAGGGTTTTCAAATTACAGGATGGCGCGGCCGACGTACCAGGCCCCAGCGGAAATCACGGCACTGCAGGGAATGGTCAGCAGCCAGGCCCAGACAATCCCGCGGGCGACCCCCCAGCGCACCCGCCGGGTGCCGCGGGTGGAGCCGACGCCGGCAATGGCACCGGTGATGGTATGGGTAGTGGAGACCGGGACCCCGAGGGCCGTCGCCAGGAAAAGCGTGATCGCCCCGCCGCTGTTGGCACAGAAGCCGCGGGCCTGGTTGAGCTTGGTAATGCGGTTGCCCATGGTCTTGACGATGCGCCACCCCCCGAACAAGGTGCCAAGCCCCATGGCCGAGTAGCAGGAGAAAACCACCCAGTTGGGCACGCTGCTGTTCGCGTTGGACATCCCGGCGGCGATAAGCAGCATCCAGATGATGCCCACGGTTTTCTGGGCGTCGTTGCCGCCATGGCCGAGGCTGTAGGCCGCTGCCGACAGTAGCTGGAAACGCCGGAAGACCTTGTCTACCCGGCGTGGCGCCACATCCCTGCAAATCCAGGAGACGATCACCATGAGCAGGCCGCCGATGATGAACCCGAGCACCGGCGCGATGAAAATGAAGGCAACGATCTTTCCCACGCCGCTCCAGATCAACCCGGACGGCCCGATCTTGGCCAGGGCCGCTCCGACCAGGCCGCCAATGAGCGCGTGGGACGAGGAAGAAGGAATTCCGTAATACCAGGTGACGATATTCCAGATAATGGCTCCGACCAGGGCGCCGAAGACGATGTAGTGGTCCACGATGGCCGGGTCGATGGTGCCCTTGCCGATGGTGGTCGCCACCTTGAGCTGGAAAATGAAGAAGGCGATGAAATTGAAGGCCGATGCCCACAGGACGGCCTGATGGGGCTTCAGAACCCGGGTCGAGACGATGGTGGCAATGGAGTTGGCGGCATCATGAAAGCCGTTCATGAAGTCGAACAACAGGGCCACGATCACCAGCAGGGTGATGACTCCCAGCCCAATGTGGAGATTTTCCATACCTGGACGAAGGCCTCAATCAGGAGTTTTCGAGGACGATGCCTTCGATGGTGTTGGCGACATCCTCGCAACGGTCGGTGACCGATTCTAGGAGTTCGTAAATGGCCTTGAGCTTGATCACCTGGCGCACGTCCTGTTCTTCCCGGAAGAGCTTGGACATGGCTTCCCGCATGATGCGATCTGCGTCGGACTCGAGATGGTCGATCTCCTGGCAGTTCTTGAGAATGGTCGGCGCATTGTCCATGGAATGCAGCTGGCTGACCGCCGCCTGCACCCGGTGGCAGCAGGAAAGCACGATGTCGGCCAACTGCTTGGCCTCCGCCGTTACCTGGCGGATATCGTACAGATTCATGGACTCGGCCACATCCTGGGTCAGGTCCAGGATGTCATCCATGCCGCTGATGAGTTGGTGAATCTCGTCACGGTCGAAAGGCGTGATGAAGGAAGTATGCAGCGCCGCGACCGTTTCGTGAGTGATGTGGTCGGCGCGGGTCTCGAAGGCGTCGATTTCTTCGGCAGACTTGGCGGCCTGCTCCGGCTCGTTGTCGATCAGGGATTGAATCAGGGAGACCAGCGCCTGCCCACCTAGTACGATCTGTTCCGCGTGAGCGTTGAACAACTCGAAATACTTGCCCTCCTTGGGCATCAGCCGTCCGAACATGACACTTCCGTCGAATTATTGTTACAGCCAGCTATTCTAGCATGCCAGCCCCCTACCCCACGGGCTGTGGTTAAATGGGGCATGATTCGCCACCCGTTTTTTCTCGACGATCACGTCGTCGCCGTCGCCCTGGACGAGGCGGCCACCACCGCCACCCAGCGTCTTGCCGAACTTCTGCCGGAACTAGACACGGCCGCGGGAGAGCCGTTCCGAAAACAGCTACACGCCCACCTTGCCGCCATGCTGACGGGACAGACAGCCCTGCCCCGCTTGGTCCATGGCGAGGATACCTTCGGCGACCGCTTTTCCCTGGATGACCTCCCCTTACCCAGGGCCGGCATGGGCTACGCAGTACAACGACTGGATACCGACACACTCCTGGACCGTACCTCGGGCACCTTCCTGCCAGTGCGAGATCCAGGCCTTTCCGGATTGTTTGAAAGCTTCGACCGCGCCCATGCCGCCGCCCGGGACTGGCTCAAAGCACGGAATGCCACCGTCGACGCGTACCCGTTGGCGATCGTACCAGCCTCTTATGATGGCGAACTGCGTCGTCACGTGTTGATTTACGGGGTTTTGACGCAGTCCCCGTGAAGGCCTTCGCCAAGGAACACACGATGAAGGATGGGGTCTGATCCATGAATAGCGGCAACCGCCACCGCCGGGATGTTTGCATGCTATCCCGAGACCAGATTATCGACGCCATCGTTTCCGGCAAGTTGTTCTTCGCCAAATTGCCTACTGGCGGCTATATTGCCCGCTACACCCGCCACGGCCTCGTCCAACGAGTCACGGACCACGGCCTGGAGCCCCTGGCTCTCCAGGGCAGCGACCTGTGCTGGCAGATTCAAGCCGCAGAAGAGTCATCGGGCCATTAGGCACGCCAGGCAGCAAGAAGCATCAAGCAGAAGACAACGACAGACGCCACGCTGAAGACAAGGACCGCGCCAGCGGCACAATCCTTGGCCTGCCGAATGAACTCGGCCTTGTCCGGATGAAGGCCGTCGATAATTCGCTCCAGGGCCGTATTGAAGAGTTCGGCGGCGAGCACCAGCGCGATCGAAACAACCACCAAGGCCCACCAGACCAGTGGCGGCCGCAGCGCTGCGGTGGCGAGGACCGCAAGGGCAGCCGCCGCCACCTGGGTCCGAAAACTATTCTCCCCGCGGAACCCCTCCACCCAGCCTGCCAGTGCGAACCCCAGGCGGCGATGGAACTGTTGCCCTTTCATTAACGCAGAGGCCAGCTCATTCCAACCCCATTGGGGGTGACATAGACTTGCGAGCCGATGCCGGCGGCCGAGCGGTTCCAGCGCCAGGCGATGTCGCCAGCCAAGTACCCCAGCAGACTGCCGGCGACCGTATCGGAAACCCAATGCTTACGCTGGGCGACCCGGGCATAGTTGGTCAAGGCGGCCACACCATAGAGCCAGGGCATATCGTATTCCTTGGCAAAGGGCGTCACGGCGCCCCACATTGCCGCCGTATGGATCGATGGCATGGAGGAATTGCCGTTGTTGGCGCTGAAAGGATGGAAGTCGCTGGACCCCATGCCAGCCTCCGGCCGGCTACGGCCAATAACATATTTCAAGCCCAGGCTCCCCAGGACCGCTCCTCCGCCAGCCTCCACTGCAGCGAGACCGGTTCGGGCGAGACGCGGATCTTCGGCGGTCAAGACCGCCAAGCTGGCGCCCCCCAAAGCTACCAGAGGCAAGGCATTGCCGACATTGGAAAGCTTCTTGGCAAATCCATGGTCGCCATGGTCGCGGCCAAAGCGATCCCCTGACTTATCCAGGGAGGAACTGAGCAATACCGCGCCAAGCCCCAAGCCCAACTTGAGCGGGATATTGCCGCTCAGGACCGGTTCATCGCGTTCGATGATGCCGCCCTTTGCCATTTGCGACGCCACAGGGGGCGCATCCGACTCGATTTGCGCATATACCGGCTTTTGATTGCCCTCCTCAGGTTTCGAAGCGAGGCCGATATCTACTTTTGCTGCCCGCGAAGGATTAGTTGGTTCACGCACCTCTTCTGATGCAACCGCCGATAGAATCGGCTGGTTTTGCGCATAAACTTCCGCCTTTTCGAGGATATCCGCGTTTGTAGCCGCCCTTGACTCAACCGCTTTCTGCGCAACGGACATCTCAGGCACTAATTCTTGTACCCCAGGCACTTCGTCGCCTTCGTATGCCGAAGCGCGCTGCACGACAGGACCAACAAGCAAGTCGTCGTCCTCTACACCAACCCCTCCTCGTGCCCAGTAGACGGCCAGATTGCCTTCCGCCACCCGCCCCCAAAGCTGTTGTTCCGCACTACATGTACAAGAAGCTGCAATCAAAACCCCGCAAACTACGGGGTGCAATACCTGATCTGGAAAGGCCATGGAACGAACTCTGAGGAATTATCTCGAATAAACGGCCAATGCTATCACGCCACGTCGCCACACGCCTCACACAGAAACGCAAAGCGCATAATTTTTGTAGCATAATATATTGACAGCAACCATCAACTGCTTATCATAGGCAACACTCAAATTTATAACTGGAGCCACCAATATGAAAAAAGTCACCAGCATCCTCCTCGCATCCCTTCTCGCACTTGCCTCTGTCGGCATCGCAACCGCTCAACAGCAACAGCAAGGTGCTGGCGCTGCTGGTGGCGGCGCGGCTGGCGGCGGCGCCGCTACCGGTGCCGCGGTCGGAGGCATCACTACCGGTGCCGCCATTGGTATTGGCGTAGCCGTGGCTGCCGCTGTCGCCGTTGCTGCTGCGAACGAAGACAATGGTACCGGCACCACGACGGGTTCCCAGACCCAATAATTCGTACTGGATCCAAACAAGAAAGCCGGCTTATGCCGGCTTTCTTGTTTTGGATTTACAGGTCCTATCAAAACCGGACTGAAGAACTGACGGCGAAGGCAATTGCCTAAGATGAAAGGTATTGTCGTGGGAGCTGGATCATAGCTCGGGCGCTGGTTTCTGATGAATTGTGGGCGGAGATAGAGCCGCTGCTGCCGGAACACGAGGTTTCGGAATTGGGCAGGCGGCCGCGGGTGCCGGATCGAGCAGCTCCGACCGGGATGTTGTTCGTGCTCAAGACCGGCATCCAGTAGGAATATCTGCTGCAGGAAATGAGCCGTGGCAGCGGCTGCGGGAATGGCAAGCCGCCGGGGTCTGGGAGCGCTTGCACCAGCATTTTCTGAAACGCCTGCATCAGGCCGGGCAGATCGACTGGAACCACTGCAGTCTCGACGCTTCCAGCGTACCCCCCTCGGCCGCGAAGGCATCGGCCCCAATCCCACCCACCGGGCCAAGCACGGCAGCAAGCATCACCTGCTCGTTGATGGGCGCGGTCTGCCGCTGGCCGTCCGGATCTCCGGCGCTAACGACCACGATTCCCAGCATTTCATCCCGCTCCTGGCGGCAGCGCCAGCGGTCTCGGGCCAACGCGGACGGCTGCGCTGCCGACTGGTCAAGCTGCACGCCGACAAGGGATACGACTTTCCTTCTTACCGCGAATACCTGCATAGGCGGGGCATCAGCCCTCGTACCGCCCGCCGCGGCATCGAATCCAAAGAGCGGCTGAGCCGATACTGCTGGGTCGTCAAACGCTCCATGGCCTGGCTGCATGCCTTCCGCCGGCTGCGCATCCGTTATGAGAAGCGCGCCGACATCCATCTCGGCTTCCTCAACCTCGCCTGCGCCGTCATCGCTTGGCGATTCGTACAACGGTTTTGCTAGAGGTTCTTACTCTCCCAGGCAAGCGCCTCGATCGTCAGTTCTGTAAGCCGGTTTTGATAGATGGTCTTAACCCACCCCACTTCTGACCGCTGCTAAAAACGTGAGGATTACCCTCTTAATTCATCAACGAACGGCGTTGATACTACGCCCTGAATGGCTTGGTGACCTCGATCTCCACGGGCTCCATGCC
Organism: Rhodocyclaceae bacterium; assembly: GCA_018261935.1. GTDB lineage: Bacteria > Pseudomonadota > Gammaproteobacteria > Burkholderiales > Rhodocyclaceae > JAGTRP01. The sequence continues at coordinate 8,714 of JAGTRP010000010.1, read as the reverse complement.
CGGCACGACATGCTGAATGCTGCGCCACATCATTCCCTGGGCGTCCACCCAGTAGGTATTCGCATATTCCCAAGACAATTGGGGTGCGACGCAATACTCGACAAATTGCATGACGTCATACTCATGCCGGCCTATACGTATCTTTTCTTGCCTTACGCGGGTGAGCGTCGATTCCACCAATATCCCATAGCGGTTCCCGGGCGCCATATCCACAAGGCGTTTCACCGACGATGCCTCTGCATGAGGCAAATGGCCAGCCTCAAAAAAGTCATTCTTCAAGAAATCCGTGTAAAGAAGATTCTCTGGAAGTCCTACCGTCCGGACCAGACGCCCATTCCGGGTTACCAAAACCCCTCGGTCCGATGACATCCAGTGCAATTCGCCGCCTTCGGCCTTCGCCAGAATCAAGAGTGCCTGCGGAGTGCTCTTTGTCATCACCGCCAGCGAAGCGTAAGGCAGCTTGTCCGGATAATCAGGATTGAAAGCCGACGAAGAACCAAAAGACGTTTCCGCGGCCTTCACCAGCGTCCTGCCCACAATGCTGTTGGCGCACCCACCCAATGTGGCCGAAGCCACCAATAGGCTCAAAAAATTACGACGATCCATGCCGGTGTTTTCTCATGACGGACAAGTTGTACAGTGTATAATTTAAAGCTATTTGCAAGCAAACCTCCTCGCCCATCGACACGATCCAACGGCATCGGAACCCCTAAAAATCTCAAGCCATGTCACTGCTCAGAAGCCCCCTTCGCACCACCGTCATGATTAGCCTTGCCACCCTGGTTCAATCGGCCTGGAGCCAGTCCATGGATCCCCGGACTCTACCGCCGGAGCTGAGAAACGCTGCCCTTAACACCGTTCAGGGTACCAACGGACAACTCATCGGACAGCCTCTGGGGATCTCCCGCCAGGCAAACCGGCAGCTTTCTGCCGAGAGGCAATACTCTGCCGAGGACATCAACAAGCAGGATAGACTTGAGCGATTTTTCAAGGAGCCGACACCGGGCTTCGTACTCCAGGGCGAGTCGCGGGACCCAGCCTTCAGTAACCGTCGCAACCAGTCCACTGCACCCAGGACACCACTGGAAGAATTGCGCCCTTTCGGCGAGCGGCTCTTCGCTGCCGGATCCACCACTCTTACTCCGCCATCTGACATGCCGGTTCCTGCCGATTACATCATCGGCGTCGGAGACATCGTCGAACTCCGCATGTTCGGCAAGGAGAATCGCCTTTACCAACTTCCGGTTGAACGCAACGGCAGCGTGACACTGCCGGACATTGGCCCCATCACCGTTGCCGGCATGTCTTTCGAAGCCATGGGCAAAGTCTTGCTTGATCGTATCGCCAAGCAAAAGATCGGCGTCGACGCCACCGTCACCATGGGCCCCCTGCGCTCGATCCAGGTCTTCCTGATGGGGGACGTGAACAACCCCGGTGCCTACACGGTCGACGCCTTGACCACCGTGGTCAATTCCCTGCTGGTGGGTGGCGGGATCAAACTTACCGGCTCTATGCGTAAAATCGAGATTCGCCGCCAAGGCAAGGTCGTAGCTCGACTCGATCTTTACGACGCCATGCTCTCCGGTGGCAATAAAGGGGATATTCGCCTTCAATCCGGGGATACGATTTTTGTTCCCGCTGTAGGCGAGCGCGCTGCCATTTCCGGTGATGTGCTACGCCCAGCCATCTATGAACTCCTGTCGGAAAAAACTGCTGATGACCTAATTCAGTTGGCGGGCGGCCTTTTGCCGACAGCACATCCGCTTACGGCCAAAATCGACCGCATTGGCACTGACGGAAAGCGTCAGACAATGGACGTGTCTCTTGTCGCGTCCAATGCACGCAAGTTCGAATTGCGCAATGGCGACGTAGTCAATATTCCTTCTGTTCTGGCCCGCTGGGAAAACAGCGTGACCTTGGCCGGCAGCGTGGAACGCCCAGGGACCTATGAGTGGAAGGAGGGAATGCACCTTGGCATGCTCATCCACTCGTTCGGAGCCTTGAAGCGGGATGCTTACCGCTCCTTTGCTGTCATTGAGAGGACTGATGAAGCTACCGGTCTACGCAATTTATCCGCGGTCAACCTCCTGAACGTGATCCGCGGGAAGCAGAATGAGCCGCTGCGTCCAGAAGACCGGGTCCTAGTTCTAAGTCAGACCGATGTAGACTTCCTGTCTTCGGCCAACGTCCAATTCATTCTTGCCGGCCGACTGCCTCCGACCACCGCTTATCAACTAGGCGGTTCCCTATCTTCGGAACCCCTCGACCTCAAGCAGCAGGATGACCACGCCAACCGTGGCAATTTCGACATCGCCGGCGGCGCACAAGAACAAGCCAACAGGATCCAGGCCCAGTTACAAACCCAGGAAAAGACACAAGACAATTCGAGCACTCAGGTTCAGCAAAGAGAAGTTCGCAAGAATCTGCGCTGCCAGGGCTTGGTAGAGCTATCGGATATCATCCAACGCGAAGGGATGGATCGCTTCCGTACAGCCATCCTTTCTTCCGGCACCGACACCGGCAAGATTCGGCTAGTCAAAACCCAAGAGTGCCCGCTGCTTTTCGACGAAAATCCCTCATTGCTGAGTTTTGTGCTGGAAAACGCCATCACTGTCCGTGGCGAGGTGAAACAACCCGGCATCTTGCCGACCGCTGCCGGCCTACCCCTGGACGTGGCCCTTAACGCTCGCGGCGGTCTCACCCGGGAAGCAGATCTTAAAGGCATTGAGATATCCCATCAGGTCACAAACAAGTCCGGCAAGGCAGCTGTTAAACGCGAACTGGTCGGACACCAGGATCAACTCAGCAAAATCACTTTGCAGCCCGGTAACATTGTCCTGGTGCGCAAGCGTTTCACTGACCAGGAGACCGGACTGGTTCGCCTCAGCGGTGAATTCGCTCACCCTGGCGCTTACGAGATTCGCCGCGGCGAAAGGCTCTCTGAGCTTATGGCCCGTGCTGGCGGTATAACTCAGGCGGCCTATCCTTACGGCACCATCTTCCTGCGCCAAAGCATCAAGGAGGAGAAAAAACAGTATTACCAAAAAGCTGCGCGGGAATTACAGGATTCCATCATCTTCGCCATGACCCGCCAACGCCCGCTGGGTTCTGTAGGGACAGAATCGAGCGCGGCACCGCTGATCACCAACCTCGTGAATCAACTCAAGACCATTGACCCTTCCGGTCGAATGGTGGTGGAGGTTGACCCCACGGTCTTGCAGGTTCGCCCCGAACTGGACGTAGTCCTGGAGGCTGGCGACGAAATTCATGTTCCTCGGCGTCCGAGCAGTATCATCGTGATGGGCGAGGTGCTCAACCCGGGCGCAGTGCAATTCCAGTCCGGCAAGAAGGCGTCCGACTATATCGCTGCCGTCGGGGGCTTGAGCCGTTTGGCAGACGAAGGGCGTATCTATGCCATCCTGCCCAACGGCAGCGCCGAGCCATTGAAGATATCCTCTTGGAACTTCCAGCCCAAGCTGCTTCCGCCGGGTAGCGTCATTTACGTTTCCCGCGAGGCGCTCCCAACCACCAACACCGACATCATGATGATTTCGTTGCAGGTGCTCAAGGACTTGGCTCTGAGCGCCGCCTCTCTCGCCGTAATCAGCAGAAACTAAACCAAAAGTCAGGCGAAATCGCGGGATGCATAGGCTCGGACGAGCAGGCTGTCTGTCGGCCAAACGAGCAGGAAAGCATGGTGCCTTCCTGCTCGTTTGGCTCTGCATTATTGGTCCAGTGTTCGCCCTGGGCTCCGACGAAGCGCAACCGCGCTTTGACATGATTTCGGATTTCGGCGGGGTGGGCCTTCTGCAAATGCCTACGGCGCGATTTGCGCCGGAAGGGGAATTTTCTTTTGCGACCGGCCGGGTTTCTCCCTACTTTAGAAATGCCGTTACGATGCAGCCACTGCCGTGGGCGGAAGCAGTAGTGCGCTACACCACAATTCAAAATCGTCTCTATGGTCCTGCCGACTTCTCGGGAGACCAAAAATATAAAGACCGTGGCACCGATCTTAAGCTCCGGCTACACGAGGAGTCCGCCGGTTTTCCACAGGTGGCCCTTGGCTTGAGAGATTTCGGGGGCACAGGGCTCTTTTCAGGCGAATACCTCATCCTCAGCCGTCGCTATTACGACCTCGACTTTACCTTGGGCATCGGTTGGGGCAACCTGGGTACCCGGGGCCAGATTGCCAATCCCTTAGGCTGGATATCGAGCCGATTTAAGAGACCGCGTACAAACAATTTCGGACAGGGGGGTACAACATCGGGGGCTTACTTCCAGGGGGAGCGCGCATCCATCATTGGCGGCATTTCGTACCATACTCCTATTCCCAGCCTGACCGTCAAACTTGAGCTGGATGGCAACAACTATCAATCGGAAGGACTGAACAACAATCAGAAAACGGCCTCCCCCATCAACGTCGGACTTACCTACAGCTATGGCGATTGGTTGGATTTCACCGTAGGGATCGAACGCGGCAACACGCTCATGGCACAACTAGCTTTCCGCGGAAATCTCCACAAATCCACAGGCATGCCGAAACTCGATGAGCCACCGGAAAAACTGAAGCCACGTGATCTTACGGCCGATATCGAGGAAATGAATCGGCAGGCCAGAAGCAGACCGAAAGACGACGTTTCATCCAGCTTGATACAAGCACTGGAAGCCAAGAATTATCAGGTTGACGGCGTGCTGGTTAGCTGCCAACAAGCCACCATCAGAGTATCGCAAAATACTTTCCGGGCGACGCCCCGGGCCATTGGCCGTGCCGCACGCATCATGGCGAACGAGGTACCGCCTGAAGTAGAGGAACTCACCTACATCAGCCTAGAAAAAGGGCTCGAGACCAACCGGGTGACGCTCCTGCGCAAGGACCTGCAAAATGCAGAACGCTTCGACGGCAGTACTGAGGAAATTGCAGTTAACACAAGAATCCAAGCGCCGAACTCTCTTGATTTTCAGCGCACTTCCAAGAATCGAAACAGGTATCCCGCATTCACGTGGAACTGGTCGCCCGCGCTGCGTCAACACATCGGCGGCCCGGACAATCCTTACTTCTACCAAATCCTTCTGCGGCTTGATAGTGAACTACAGATTACGCGTCAGTTGAGCGTGAGCAGTAGCCTTGGATTCAATATCTATAACAACTTTGCCGACCTCAAGCTTGCGTCGGACAGCAAACTGCCCCACGTGCGAAGCGATATCAAGGACTATCTCAAGCAGGGCAAGAACGGCATCACTCGCCTCCAGGCGGACTATGTGACGAATCTTGGCTCCAACTGGTATGGTCGGGTATCAGGCGGGCTGTTTGAGGAAATGTTTGGTGGTGCGGGAAGCGAAATTCTCTACAAACCATTCGACAAGCGCTGGGCGGTCGGGGCAGATATCAATCAAGTCCGCCAACGTGGTTTTGACGAGCGCTTTTCCTTTCGCGACTACCAGACTACCACGGGCCACGTAGACCTGTATTATCACCTCCCCTTCTATAACACCTTGGCGCAAATCAGCGTGGGACGCTATCTAGCCAAAGATACCGGAGTAACGGTTGATCTTTCACGGCGCTTCGACAATGGGTCAGTCTTTGGCATTTTCGCGACGAAAACCAATGTGTCTGCCCAGCAGTTCGGAGAAGGCTCCTTCGACAAAGGTTTCTATATCTCCATCCCGCTCGATATGCTGTCCCTATACTCGAGTCGGAGCAACATCGGCATGCTGTGGCGCCCTTTGACTCGTGACGGCGGCCAGCGGCTGAATATTGGTAAGCGGCTTTACCCCATCGTCAAGGACTCCGGCCCCGACGCTTTGATGCGTGACTGGGATCAACTCCTGAACTAGAACGATCATGCTACCCCCCTAGACCATATCGCGACTGACCCCGCTGTTAGGTAGCATATAATTCCAATAGAATTTTTCGACTCAGCAACTAGCCCAAGATTGCAGCCCAACCAATGAACTCGCCATCCTTTCCCCCATCCCCGGATATACAGACTCTAGCCGCGACCGACAACGAAATAGATCTCATCGAGTTGTGGAGAACCTTGGTTGAGTTCAAGTGGACGATAGTGGTCACCACCCTGCTATGTCTTGCCACAGCAGCCACGATTGCTTTTATGATGACTCCTGTCTACCAAGCCGATGTCCTGGTAGCCCCAGCTGAAGAAGGAAAAGGCAACAGCGGCTTAGCAGCCTTAGCTGGCCAATTGGGAGGCATAGCTGAACTGGCTGGTGTTAATGCCAGCTCCGGTGGAAGCAACAAAGAAACGGCTATTGCCTATCTGAAATCCCGAATTTTTATTGAAAACTTCATCAAGGAGAAAAACCTCCTGCCAGTGCTCTACCCGAACCAATGGGATATTACTAGAAATGATTGGGCGGTTGAGGACAAGAGCAAAATTCCAACCCTCTGGGATGCTCATCAACTATTTTCCAAGAAAGTTCTTTCGGTAACCTCCGACAAGAAAACAGGCTTGATCACCATTACTATTGAATGGAAAAATCGGGAACAAGCAGTGGAATGGGCCAACGAAATTGTTAAACGAGCCAACGACCACTTGCGCCAAAAAGCAATTGCAGAAACCGAATTAAGCGTCAATTATCTGGAAAGCGAACTGAAAAAGACCAGTGTCGTTGAAGTGCAGCAGGCCATATTCAAGGTAATGGAAAGCCAGATAAAGAGCAAAATGATGGCCAATGTGCAGGAACAATTTGCTTTTATAGTTATTGACCCTGCCGCACTGATGAATGAAAACGCCTATATCCGGCCCAAGCGCCAACTGATCACGGTACTGGGTCTATTAGTAGGGGTCATGATGGGCACACTAATTGCTTTTATACGTAGCACTATCCTAAAACATCGAGCCTTTGCTTGATAATTGGATTCTGCGGCAACACATTGGATAATAATATGCAGCGACACAAAATATCCCCACTGGCATGGTTCATTATGATGTTCTCCATCGCCATTGCTGCAATGTTCCTCAGTCGGTCCACCAACTATTACCCGCAACTGACTATGGAAGTGCCGGGGCCGATTTCCATGGATTTCCTGCTCCGCGCCCATGAAGACGTCCGATCTTGCGAAACAACTCTTGCTCGTCTGAGCACCGCTGTACTGGGTGCCTGTCCAACCTGCAGAGTCAAAACCAAACAGTGCGTTACCAATCTTTCCGCTGTTCAACAGCGCGTGCTGAGCAACCAGCCGATTTCCCTGCCCAGTGCTCACTTGCCGGATGGGGTCGTCACCTATTCCGCATCCAACACTGCTACAGCCTTGGTTGCCTGTGAAGAGAGCCAGCGCCACAGCACAGGAATGGGTATCAAGTGCTTTGCCCCAGATATCGAGCGGCCTTTCTTTACGCCAAAGAAAGGCTGGGTCGACCCGGAGAGCATTGGTTATGCTTTTCTTGTTCTTATATTTGCCCAGTTGGTCGCCAAACTGGTGTGTTACCTGATCGTCCGCTACGAGCATGTGCACGCACACCTTTCGCACGATTCAACCGACGCTGGGCCGCAAAAATTCCATGCGCTGCCGACCCCCCGAATTGGAGGTTTAGCGCTGATTATAGGATTACTGGTCAGTAGCGCGGTTCTGAGCGCACTGCCGCAACACTTTCCAGACCGGGAATTCGGACTCCTGATCCTCGCTGCAATGCCAGCCTTCTTGGGAGGACTGACAGAGGATATTACGAAGAAAGTAGGAGTCCTTCAACGTCTCGTACTGACCATGTTGTCTGCTGGCTTTGGCGCTTGGCTCCTGGGTGCATCCCTTAGCCGCGTCGATGTCCCTGGCCTGGATCATCTAATGCAATGGGCGCCTTTTGCGATCACATTTACCATCTTTGCCGTTGCCGGCGCAACCAACGCTATTAATATCATTGACGGCTACAACGGCTTAGCTGCTGGCTTTGGAGCTATTGTTTCAATAGCTCTTGCGTTTGTTTCAGCTCAGGTGGGCGACAGCTTTTTGCTCACGGCAAATCTCGCCATGGTTGGTGCTTTACTCGGCTTCCTGGTATGGAACTGGCCCAGTGGAAAGATTTTTCTTGGTGACGGCGGAGCATATCTGCTTGGCTTTTGGCTTTCGGAAATGTCTGTGCTCTTACTAACACGACACCCCGAGGTTTCAGTATGGTTCCCAATGCTGCTGATGATCTATCCAGTATTCGAAACTCTGTTTTCGGTTTATCGGCGCAAGATCAAACGAAACGAGCACCCAGGTCACCCGGACGCGATGCATCTTCACCAGCTTATTTTCTGCCGGCTGATTCGCCTTAATGTTGGGACCACCAACCCCATACTTAAGACTAAACGTAATAGTATGGTCTGTCTGTATCTATGGATTTTTAGCGGAATCTTCTCTTTAGTTGCGATTCTTGCTTGGAGGCAGCATAGCGTTCTTATCGTAAGCACTTTGCTTTTCTGCATATTGTACACAGTGCTTTACCGATCTATTGCTACTTGGCGAGTACCAGCGATATTAAGGATTAAGCGCGGTTCGGCTCATGCATCTATACGATAAGCAGAGGCGGCCCCGGAAAATCGGACAGTGGGATAAGTGATAGCCTTGCTGGTAATCCCCCCATTTTTAGCAGCGGTCAGAAGTAGAGTGGGTTAAAAGCATACGATTCCACACAACTCATCGAACATAAACTGACGTGCTGACGTCCAATCCTCAACTTTCTGTTGCGCGGGCTTTCCAGGCGCCCGGCTTGCTG
>JAGTRP010000036.1 GCA_018261935.1 Rhodocyclaceae bacterium | reverse complement strand
CAGCAAGCCGGGCGCCTGGAAAGCCCGCGCAACAGAAAGTTGAGGATTGGACGTCAGCACGTCAGTTTATGTTCGATGAGTTGTGTGGAATCGTATGGGTTTGACGGCGGCAAAACGGTTCCGATAGGCCGCCACGGTATCCATATCCAGGTCACTAAAGTCGAACCCTTTGAGAATCCGTTCGTCCCGTGAATCCTCCACCCGTTCGGCCAGCATGCGGCGGACTGTTTCGTCGTCGGCCGGGTAATCGCCCTCGTACCGCCGCAAATACGTTCCGCCCAGGGGATTGGCCCCCACGTGAACAGGCTTGGCCTGACGCGAGGCTCTTGGCACCTGTATGCGCAGCACAGTCTTGCCGTCGATCTCGATAGGTTGAATATCCTGCTCACTCAGGAGATTGACGCTGACCTGTTTGCGATTGTGCAAGTTGTCCCATAGTGCCTTGCGCACACGTTCGACATCGCCCAGTCCCAAAGCCTGGAACACGCCACGCGGCTTTTCCTGCACGCCAAGCAGGATAATTCCGCCATCGGCGTTGGCCATCGCGCAATAGCTCTTCCAGAAATCCTCCGGCACCTCGCCTCGGCCATTACGGCCTTGGGCTGCCTTGCACTCCAGATCGTAGGCTTCGGCCAGTCCGGCAAGGTCAAGGCTGTTCAATTGCTCGTTCATGTCCGCATACGGCTTAGTTGGATTAGGTGTCTGCTGCCTCGAATTAGCCAGCAAGCTGCTGACCAAATGCCATGTATCTTGGTCTTGGCGTCTTTTCTGGCAATGCGAAAATTAGGCAGCAGCCTGCTGCCCAATCGGGCATCAAGCATTCTTGCGTCTCCGATGCCCACTGCCGGAAGCGCCTTGCTTGACCCGGATGCGTTCGAGCAGGACGGCGGCGGGCTCGTCGTTCTCGTCCTGGGGAACGAGTTGGCCGGAGAAGGCTTTTTTCAGGATGGACTGGCGCAGGGCTTCGGCCTGTTGCAGGGCGGTGGCGAGGGTTTGGTCGAGTTGGTCGGCCTCGGAGAGGCTTTCATCAAGCTTAAGTTCGATTTGGCGCTGTTCTTCGCGGCTACATATTGGAATGATGATTTCTCGACAAATCTCCAGAGTGAGATTGAACTGACCTGCAGTAGCTTTCGATTTCCGCATCATGGAGCGCACGGTGCGCTCGTGGCCTAGATAGGCAGCCAGCAATTTTGTAGAGATAACTTTTGTCCTGAAAATTGCGATGGCTTGATTGACGTTCCACTCGGGATAGTCGTCGGGCACGATAGACACTTTTCCCAGCGGCGGCCCCACGATATTCATCAACACATCGCCGGGAAGCACCTTCGAACGTGCCAAAAATCCAGTATGAGTCTCACGACTGACGAAGGTCGGATCAATGCTGAAATCCAAAGCGCTAGTCATTGTGAGGTTGTAAACCTTGATGAAAGGTACTTCACCCGAGCTGGAAAACAGAAGCTCCTTACTCGGCGTGGTTCCCTTAGTAATGAAATCGGAAATTTCCTCAGCCCGAACGTAAATCCATTCCTGTGGCAATTCAGGTTGCGCGGCAAGTTCTTCGGCAGTCAGCGGCGGCAGAGGCTTCAGGGTCTTAGGTTTGGGGCCGGATCTACCTCGGGCTTCCCAGTCGGCGAATTGCTGGCGGTGGCGTTCGGCGCGCTCACGCGCGATGCGCTGTTGCAGGGCTTCGGCGGTTTCCAGCTGGTCGCGGTGGGCTTCGCGCCAAGCGGCGGTCAGCTTGCCTTCGAAGGCATTTTTCAGCAGCGACTGGCGATAGACCTTGAGCTGTTCGCGGGCGGTGTTCAGGCTGGCTACGCCCTGGTCGAGTTCGGAGAACAGTTCCTCGATCTTGGCGACGATGCGGTGTTGTTCGGCAAGAGGGGGAATTGGCAACAATGACTTTGCCAGATGTTGGTAGTGACGGGCATAGCCGTGATTCGGGATTTTGGTGACTAGATAACGGACAAAATATTCAAATAGTTGCGGTACCAGACAGCCGATCGGCTCAAGAACCTTTACGCCGTCCGCTCCCGGAGCAAAAGGCGCCTTGACCAGCTTCACCACACGAGTATGGTCGCCAAAAACAATTACAGGCAACTGGCAATCGACTAGCTTCGCAGCATCATCGGTATAGCCGCCTACATAGTCTTGCCCTTGATCAATAACAGGATATTTCCCGGTCTGGTGGTAACTTTTCTGCGGAATTTTCTTATCGGTAATCGTGATGTTTTGCACTGCCTCACCCACAGGCAGTAAAACCCAAGAATCGGGAAAGTCAGCCATCACGCCACCAACACCTCATTCAACTCCTCCAGCAAGGGCTCCATCCCCTCCCCGAACAGCTCCCACATCCGCCCCAGCCCGCCTTGGGCGTCGAAGGGGCTCATGTCGAGGTCGTCGCGCTCCACGTGGAAAGAATGGGCGACGTGGTCGCGCAGCATACGTAGCCAGTTCATCTGTTCTTCGTTGAATTTCTCGCCGCTGCCGGCGTGGTGCTTGAGGACCCAGTTCTGGAAATTGCGGCGCACGGTGTCGGCGAAGGGGGTGATCTTGTCGTCCAGCCCGCAGACCCGGCGGATCAGCGCCACCAGGGCGGTGAATTCCTGTTCGGGGGGGGCGTCATTGTACCCGTCGAGCCGGGCGTAGGCTTGCCAGACCCGCAACGGGGCGAGCCTGGGCTTGTCGGCGTTGAGCCGGTCGAAGACCTGGCGGACGAGCCGTAGGGTCACTTCCCGCCGCCGCCAGGGCTGGGCAAAGAAGATGGTGAGGGCCTCGATCTCGTCCCGGTTCGCCTGCAGCCAGTCGGCGAATTCGCGGGTCAGCGCCTCTGCCCCGGCCGCGCTGTCCTTGCTCCAGCCGGCGTAGGTGAGTTCGTCCAGGTTGTCGTGGTCGATGGTCTGCTCTTTTTCCCGGCGGATGGTGTCAATGAGATCGATCAGCTTGCCATTCAGCAGTGCCGCCGCTTCGCCCACCAGTTGCTGCTGGGCCTGGTCCCGCAGGGTGTCGCCGGGGTCGCTGCCGAGGGGCAGGCCGGCTAGACCGAGGGCGCGGGCTTCGATGAGGTCGCCGTCGATGGCGTTGAACAGCTTGCTCACCAGGTGGCTGAGTTCGACACCCCCCGCCGCTTCCCGCAGCCGGCGGCGGTCGTCGGCGTCGAGCTGCTTGTTGAGGCGGGCCAGGCGCCCGGCCAGGGACGAGACGCTGTCGGCGTCGGTGGCCCCCATCATGATCCCCATGGCGAGGTCCTTGAGGGGCACGCCGGGCTTGGTGATGAGCGGCTGGCTGGCGGTCTTCAGCGACTGGGTGACGCCGATGGCGTCGACGATGACGTAGTGGGTCTTGGCCGTCCGGGCCGAGGGGGTGACCTTCCGGAGGTCGTCGAGGTCGAGGGTGCGGGTTCCCCTGCCCTTCATCTGCTCGAAATAGTTGCGGCTCTTCACGTCCCGCATGAAGAGCAGGCATTCCAGGGGCTTCACGTCGGTGCCGGTGGCGATCATGTCCACCGTGACGGCGATGCGCGGGTTGTACTCGTTGCGGAACTGGGCGAGGATGGACTTGGGGTCTTCGCCGCCTTCCACCGTGCCGTCGGACAGCTTCCTGTCCTGGGCGGCCCGGTAGGTCACCTTCTTGCAGAAGGCGTTGCCCTCGCCGAATTCCTCCCGCACGGTCTGGATGATGTCGTCGGCGTGGCTATCGGTCTTGGCGAAGATCAGGGTCTTGGGCACTTCCTCCCGGCCGGGGAAGATGCCGGGCAGGTTGTCCCGGAAGGCGCGGATGATGGTACGGATCTGGTCCGGATTGACGATGTCCCGGTCAAGCTGCGTGGCGGTGTAGGCGGCGTCTTCATCTTGCTGCTCCCAGCGCTTCCTCCGGGTGAGGCGTTCGCGTTTTTCTACCTGCTGCCGGGCGGGGATGACCCCGCCGTGCCGGGTGACGTGGGTATCGATGACGTAGATTTCGTTGCCGACATTGACGCCGTCGGCGACGGCCTTTTCATGGCTGTAGTCGCTGACGACGTTCTTCCGGAAGAAACCGTAGGTGCGGTTGTCCGGCGTGGCGGTGAGGCCGATCAGGGAGGCGTCGAAGTAGTCCAGCACCTGCTGCCACAGGTTGTAGATGGAGCGGTGGCATTCATCGATGAAGATGAAATCGAAGAACTCGGGCGGGATCTTGCCGTTGTAGGCGACGGGCACGGGGGCCTTGGGCTGCACCAGTTCGGCGGGGTTGGTCTCCTCGGCCTCTTCGGGAAGTTCCTTGCCCTGCAGCAGCGAATAGAGGCGCTGGATGGTAGAGATGCAGACGTCGGCGCCCTTGTCCACGTAGCCAGACTTGAGCCGCTGTACGCTGTAAAGCTCGGTGAACTTGCGGCTGTCGTCGATGGGGACGTAGGCCATCATTTCCTGCTCGGCCTGCTCGCCGAGATTTTTGGTGTCGACGAGGAAAAGAACGCGCTTGGCATTGGCGAACTTGAGCAGGCGGTAGATGGTGGTGATAGCCGTATAGGTCTTGCCGGCGCCGGTGGCCATCTGGATCAGGGCCCGCGGGCGGGCTTCCCGGAAGGATTCCTCGAGGTTGGCGATAGCCGTTTCCTGGCAGTCCCGCAGGCGCAGTTCGGCAGCCGGCCTGTGCTCGGGATTGGGGGACGGCAGCGCGGCGAGCCGGGCGCGCAGGCTGCTGCCCTCGGCCAGCCAGTCCCGCAGGGTCTCCGGGCGGTGGAAACAGAAGACCTCGCGGGAGCGGGGCTTGGGGTCGCGGCCGTCGGTGAAGCGGGTGACGACGCCGGTGCTCTCATACAGGAAGGGCAGCGGCTCCCGGTTGTTCACCCACTTGAGTTTGGCGGCCGCGTAGCCCTCGGTCTGGGTTTCGTGGGCGGTGAGGTGTTGCCCTTCCTCCTCGCGCTTGGCTTCGATGACGCCGACGGCCTTCCTGTCCACGAACAGCACGTAATCGGCCGGGCCGACATCCGTCTGGTATTCGCGCACCGCCTGTCCGGGGCCGACGCTGAAGTCGATCCTCTTCGCCGATTGCACCGCCCAGCCCGCCTGCTCGAGCAGCTTGTCGATATGGTCGCGGGCCTTTTGCTCTGGATTCTGGTTGGTGGTCATTCGGCGAATGATAGGTCCAGCGGCGGGGCTGATGCAAAATGAATGGCAACGTCCCTTCCGGCAAGTCCCGAAGCCTCAGTCCCTCAACTCCCGCCCGGTCAGCTTGATGAACACGTCCTCCAGGTTCGAGGCCCGGTGGATGTAGCGCAGCCCCCCGGCGGCGCCGAGGGCGGCCAGGAGGGGCTGGGGCTCCCGGCAGTAGAAGAAGGCGGTTTCGCCGCTCTGCTCCACCCGGTCGGCCAGGCCCCGGTGGGCGTCCAGGAAGGCCGGCAGGTCGCCCCCGGCCTCGTCGTAGACTTCCACCACCTCGGGTTCGATGTAGCGGGCGATGAGGTCCCGGGGGCTGCCCTCGGCGATCTTGCGGCCCAGGTCCATCACCACCAGGGTGTCGCACAGGCGCTCGGCCTCGTCCATGAAGTGGGTGGTGAGGATGAGGGTCTTGCCGGCGCTCTTGAGCTGTTTGAGGCGCTCCCAGATCAGGTGGCGGGCCTGGGGGTCGAGGCCGGTGGTGGGCTCGTCCAGGAAGACGATGTCCGGGTCGTTCACCAGGGCCCGGGCCAGGGTCAGGCGCCGCTTCATGCCTCCGGACAGGGTGGCGAGCCGGGCGTCGGCCTTGCCGGAAAGGCCGGCGAATTCGAGGAGCTGGGGCAGCCGGGCCCGGGTCCGGGCGGGGTCGATGCCGAAATAGCGACCGAAGACCAGGAGGTTTTCGGTGACGGTGAAATCCGGGTCCAGGTTGTCGAACTGGGGCACCACGCCTACCTTCTCCCGGGCCGTGCGGGCCTGGGCGGGGATGGGGTGGCCCCCGAGGCTGACGCGGCCGCCGTCCGGCTCGGTGAGCCCCAGGCAGAGGCGCAGGGTGGTGGTCTTGCCGGCGCCGTTGGGGCCCAGGAGGCCGAAGCAGGTGCCGGGCTCGACGGCGAAGGAGAGGCCGGCCACCACCTCGGTGCCGGCGTAGGACTTGTGGAGGTCTAGAACGTCTAGTGCCGCCACGCCCGGGTCACGATGTCGCGGATGAGGTGCAGCCGGCGGTGGAAGAAGTGGTCGGCGCCGGGCACCACCACCACCGGCAGGTCCAGGGGCCGGGCCCAGGCCAGGACGTTGGCCAGGGGCACGGTGGTGTCCTCGGAACCGTGGATGACGATGGTGTCGGCCGGCACGGCCTCGGTGTCGTACTGGCGGATGCCTTCCACGAAGCCGGCGGCGGTGCCCACCAGGACCAGGCGCTGGGCCGGGTGGCCGGCTTCCTGGAGGCGCTTGGCGACCCGGGTCTGGCAGTAGGCGCCGAAGGAGAAGCCGGCCAGGGCTACCGGCAGGTCGCCGCAGCGGCACTTGGCCTCCTGCAGCACGGCCAGGAGGTCCTCGGTCTCGCCGCGGCCCTCGTCATGGTGCCCCTCGCTTTGGCCGACGCCGCGGAAATTGGGGCGGAAGGCGGCATAGCCCAGGCTGACGAAGGTGCGGGCCAGGGTATAGGCCACCTTGTTGGTGTTGGCGCCGCCGCCCATGGGGTGGGGGTGGGCGATGAGGGCGATGCCCCGGGGGGCGCCGGGATTCTCGACGATGGTGTCGATCTTGCCCGCCGGGCCGTCGATGAGGATGCGTTCCTCCACCGTCCTCATATCTTCAGGCGCTCCACGATGCGGCCATTCACCAGGTGCTCCTGGATGATTTCCTCGATGTCTTCCTTATCCACGTAGGTGTACCAGACGGCTTCCGGGTACACCACCAGCACCGGGCCCTGGTCGCAGCGGTCCAGGCAGCCGGCCTTGTTGATGCGGACCTTGCCCGGCCCTTTCAGTTTCAGCTCGGAGATGCGGTCCTTGGCATAGGTCTGCATTTCGGTGGCGCCCTGGTTGTTGCAGCAGGTTTCGCCGGGTCCGCGCTGGTTGCAGCAGAAGAAGACGTGGTGCTTGAAGTAGCTCATGGTGCGGTATTCCGATTGGGACAGTCGATTATAACGCCCGCGCCGTCCACCGCTTTTCCAGGGCGATGGCGGCCGAGGAGAGCACGGCGACGAGGAGGATTTCCAGGCATTCGTCGAGGCCCATGGGGGCGGTGTCGAAGACGGCGTTGAGGGGGGGCCAGTAGGTCAGCAGGGCCTGGAGGACGAGCATGAGGGCGCTGCCGCCCCAGACCCAAAGGTTGGAAAAGACTCCGGTGGTCCAGAAGCCGCGGGTCAGGGAGCGGCAGTTGAAGAGGTAGAAGGTCTGCACCAGGACGAAGACATTGACCGCCACGGTGCGGGCCTCGGCCAGGCTTTGGCCCTGCTCCAACTCGTTGAGGAAAAGGCCGAAGGCGCCGGCCAGGAGCAGCACCGAGACGATGACGATGCGGCGGATCAGGGCTGCGTTCAGGACCGGGGTGTCGGGCTGCCGGGGCGGGCGCCCCATGACGCCGCTCTCGATGGGTTCGAAGGCCAGCATCAACCCGAGGAGGACGGCGGTGGTCATGTTGATCCAGAGGATCTGCAGGGGGGTGATGGGCAGGGTGGTGCCGGCGACGATGGCGGCGACGATGACCAGGCCCTCGCCGAAATTGGTGGGCAGGGTCCAGGTGATGAATTTCACCAGGTTGTCCCAGACCCCCCGGCCCTCCTCCACCGCCGCCTCGATGCTGGCGAAGTTGTCGTCGGTCAGCACCATGGCGGCGGCCTCCTTGGCCACCTCGGTGCCCCCCTGCCCCATGGCGATGCCGATGTCGGCCTGCTTCAAGGCCGGGGCGTCGTTCACCCCGTCGCCGGTCATGGCCACCACCTGCCCCCGGGCCTGCAGGGCCCGCACCAGCCGCAGCTTCTGCTCCGGCTCGACCCGGGCGAAGACGTCCACCTCGGCCGCCGCTTCCTTCAGAGCCTGGTCGTCGAGGCTGGCCAGCTCCCGGCCGGTGAGGGCCCGCTCCGCCGGAATCCCGATCTGCCGGGCGATGGCGAGGGCGGTCAGGGCGTGGTCGCCGGTGATCATCTTGACCCGGATGCCCGCCGCCTGGCAGGCCCGGACGGCGGCGATGGCCTGCCGGCGCGGCGGGTCCATCATCCCCACCAGGCCCAGGAGGGTGAGTCCATGGAGGCAGGCTTCGGTGAGTCCGGCCTCGCTTTCGTGGCGGCAGCGGGCCAGGGCCAGCACCCGCATGCCCTGCCCGGCCATTTCCCGGGCGGCGGCTTCCACCGCCGGGGCATCCACCGCCACCGGCTCCCCGGCCGGCGACAGCATGGCGACGCACCGGGGCAGGAGGCGCTCGACGGCGCCCTTGGCGTAGAGGATGGGCTCGCCCTCGACGTGGTGGAGGGTGGCCATGAACTGACGGCCGGAATCGAAGGGCAGCTCGTCCAGGCGCGGGAAAACCTGGCGCAGGGTGTGCTCGTCCAGCCCGCCCTTGCGGGCCGCCACCAGGAGGGCGGCTTCGGTGGGGTCGCCGGTGATCTCCCACTGCCCGTTCCCGGCGGCGAGGCCGGCGTCGTTGCACAGGACCCCCGCCAGGAGGCAATCCTCCAGGGCCTCGGAACTGCCTGAGATCGCCCCTTCCCGGGCATAGCCCTGGCCGCTCACCGGGAAGGTCTCGCCGCCGCACCAGTAGGCCCGCACGGTCATGGCGTTCTCGGTGAGGGTGCCGGTCTTGTCGGAACAGATGACCGTGGTGCTGCCCAGGGTCTCCACCGCCGGCAGGCGCCGGATGATGGCCCGGCGCCGGGCCATGCGGGAAACGCCGATGGCCAGGGTGATGGTCACGGCGGCCGGCAGGCCCTCCGGGATGGCTCCCACGGCCAGGGCCACGGCGGCCATGAACATTTCGTAGGCCGATTCGCCCCGGGCCATGCCGACGGCGAAGGTCAGCAGAGCCAGGCCGCCGATGGCCCACAGCAGCCAGTTGGAAAAGGTCGCCATCTTGCGGGTCAGCGGCGTCGTCATCTCGGGGGCGGCGGCGATGAGGCCGGCGATGCGGCCGGTCTCGGTGGCATCGCCGTGGGCCACCACCAGGCCGGCCCCCTGGCCGGCGACGATGGTGGTGCCGGCGTAGGCCATGTTGCCGCGGTCCGCCAGCAGGGTATCGGCTTCCAGGAGCCCGACCGCCTTGGCCGCCGGCAGGGATTCGCCAGTGAGGGCCGATTCGTTGGCCTGCATCTCCTTGCAGCGGAAGAGGCGCAGGTCCGCCGGCACCCGGTCGCCGGCGGCCAGGATCACCACGTCCCCGGGCACCAGGTCCGCCGCGTCCACCCGCTTGCGATGGCCATCCCGGCGCACCACCACAGGGGTGGCGATGGTCTTGGCCAGGGCGGCCAGGGCTCCTGCCGCCTTGCTCTCCTGCCAGTAGCCGATCAAGGCATTGACCAGGACGACGCCAAAAATGACGCTGCTGTCGGCCCATTCGCCGAGGAGGGCGGTGACGGTGCCGGAGGCGACCAGCACCAGCACCAGGGGCTGGGCGAGCTGGTCCAGGAAGCGCCGCCAGGCGGGCTTGCCGGGCTGGGCGGTCAGCCGGTTGGGGCCGTGGCGCCGGCGGCGGACCTCGATTTCGGCTTCGGGCAGGCCGCAGTCGTGGCGGGTCTCGAGCCGGACCTCGGTCTCCTCGATGGAAAGGGTATGCCAGTGAAATTCGGTCATGGTTTGCGGCCCGCCAGGAGGAAGAAGGGCAGGGTCAGGAAAGGCCAGAGGATGGACACCAGCCGGGTGAGGCCGTTGAAATTGAGGAAGTGGCCCTGGCGCCAGGCGGCGAGGGCGGCCAGGGAATAGGGGTTGGGGGGTGCCAGGTTGACCAGGACGGTGCCCGCCATCAGGGCCAGGGAGGCGAGGACCAGGCGGGCGTTGAGGGGCAGGAAAAGGGTCACCGCCAGGACGAGGCCCCCCATCAGCAGGCCCATCTGGGCGCCCGGCGTGAGCCAGGCGAAGGCGCCGGCCGGGCTGACCAGGATGGCGGCCGCCACCGTCCGGACCAGGAGGCCGAGAAGGAGAAAAAGCGGCACCACCGCGTAGGCAAGGGCCGTGTCGGCCAGCAGCAGGCGCACCAGCAGGCCGACGGCGATGGCGTTGAAGGCGGTGATGCTGGCCTCGATGAGCATGAAGCTCTCGGCGACGAAGGGCACGGCGGCGGGAAGGCCCAGGGCCTGGCGCAGGTCGCCGGCGCCGAAAAGAAGGATTTCCGGCGACAGGGGGACGAGGAGCCAGAGGCCCAGCAGGGTGAGGCCGAGCTCGGCGTGGGGCAAGGGCGCCATCACCCGGTGCTGCCAGACCGCCAGGCGGGGGAAGAAGCGGGGTCCGGTGCGATGGGCGAGGACGGCGCCGATGAGGCTGCCGAGGATATTGGAGGCCAGGTCCAGGTTGGAGGGCACCCGGCTGGGCAGCCAGGTCTGCAGGCTTTCCAGGCAGAAGCTGACGCCCCCGGCCAGGAGGACGGCCAGCACCGCCGCCGTGAAGCGCCACGGCAGGCCGGTGAGGGCCAGGGTCAGGAGGAAGCCCAGGGGCAGGTACACCAGGACATTGGTGACGATGTCGAAGACCGTCCAGTAGCGGGGCCAGCCGCCCTCCAGGAAGGCGAAGGGGGAAACGCCGGTATCGAGCCAGCCGGAGAAGGGATGGAGGCTGCCGTAAACCACCAGGCCGAACCAGGCGAGGGCGAGATAACGGGCGAGGAGGACGGGACCGCGGGTGGTCTTGGTGGCCATTTTTATAATTCTATTTGACCTTGATCTCGGTCCATAGCCTGGAGAGCAGCCGGCGCTCCTTCGGCTCCAGGTCCCGCAGCATTTCCAGGCGCTTCAGGTCGGCCGCGGTAGGGAAGATGGCGGCCTCCCGCGCCACCTCGGGACGGATATGGGGTCGGGCGGCGGCGTTGGGGTTGCCGGCGCCGATGAGGTTGGAAACGTCGGCGGCGTTTTCCCCCTGGAGCATGAAGTCCATGAAGCGGTGGGCCAGGTCCGGGCGGGGGGAGGACTTGTGGATGACGAAATTGTCCACCGCCAGCACCGCCCCCTCCTTCGGGATGGCAAAGCCGATGGCGAAGGGGCGGCGGGCGTCCTTGGCGTCCTCCCGGGCCCGGAACATGTCGTTGGAGTAGCCGTGGGCGACCCAGATGTTGCCGATGGCCAGGTCCTTGATGTAGGTGCTGTTGGAGAAGGTGGCCCAGTAGGGCTTGGCCCGCAGGATGAGGTCCCGGGCCGCCTGCCACTTCTTCGGATCGGTGTCCTGGACCGAATGGCCGAGGTAGCGCATGGCGGCGGCCATCAGCTCTCGGGCGCTGTTCAATACCGTCACCCGCCCCTTCAGCTTCTCCAGGTAGCGGGGCTCGAAAATGAGGGCCCAGGTGTCGGTGGGCAGCCCCAGCTCCTGGAGGCGGGTGGCGTTGTAGCCGATGAGGGTGACCGTGTAGGCATAGGGCACCGAGTAACGGTTGCCCGGGTCGTACCAGGGGGTCAGGTAGGCCGGGTCGATATTGGCGAAATGGGGCAGGCGGGAGGGATCGAGGGGCTTCAACTCGCCCTTGCGGATCAGGGTCTGGACGGCGTTGCCGGTGGGGACCAGGAGGTCGTAGCCGACGGCGCCGGCTTCCAGCTTGGCCAGCATCTCCTCGTTGTCGGAGTAGTAGTCCTGCTTCAGCCGGCAGCCGCACCAGGCCTCGAAGCGGGCGGCGGTGGCGTCCGAGATGTAGTTGTTCCAGATGTAGAGGTGGAGCACGTCCTCGGCCCGGGCCAGCAGGGAAAAAGCGAGAAAGAGAGCGGCAACGAGGGTCTTCATCGGCTGCCCTTCAGGGTTTCCGGCGCGAAGCGGGCGGCCAGGGCGATGAGGGTGAGGGTGAGGGCCATGAGGAGGGAGGAGACGGCATTCACCTCCGGCGTCACCGCCACCTTGATCATGGAGTAGATCTGCAGCGGCAGAGTGGTGACCCCCACCCCGGCGACGAAGAAGGTGATGACGAAGTCGTCGATGGAGAGGGTGAAGCTCATCAGGAAGCCGGCGGCGATGGCGGGCAGGATGAGGGGCAGGGTGACCCGGACGAAGCCCCGCCAGGGGCTGGCCCCCAGGTCCCGGGCGGCCTCGAAGATGCTCTCGTCCATGCCCGCCAGCCGAGCCCGCACGATGATGGCGACGAAGCCGATGGAAAAGGTGATGTGGGCGATGAGGATGGAGAAGAGCCCGAGGGTGAGGTCCAGGACCTGGCGGAAGAAAAGCAGCAGGGAAACCCCGAGGAGGATTTCCGGCATGGCCACCGGGGTCAGCACCAGGAAGGGCAGGAAGCGGGGCCGCCAGCGCTGCATGGAAATGCCGGCCATGGTGCCGAGGACGGTGGCGGCGGTGCTGGAGACGGCGGCGATGAAGAGGGAATTCCCCGCCGCCTGAAGCATGGCCGGGTCGGAAAGGAGCTTCCCGTACCAGGCGGTGGTGAAGCCGACCCAGGAGGCGTTGAGGGCCGAGTCGTTGAAGGAGAACAGCACCACCACGGCGAGGGGCAGGTAGAGGAAGGCATAGGCAGCCAGGGCGGCGGCCCACAGCCAGGGGATGCGCCTCATGGGGCTTCCTTCCGGCGGCGGGCGAACCCGGCGGTGATGGCGGCCACCGCCAGCACCGCCACCGTCAGCAGGAGGGAGAGGGTCGCCCCCAGGGGCCAGTCCCGGTTGTCCAGGAACTGCTCCTTGATGAGGTTGCCGATGAGGAGGTCGCCGGTGCCCCCCAGGAGCTCGGGGATGGCGAACATCCCGAGGACCGGGATGAAGACCAGGGCGGAGCCCGACAGGATGCCGGGCAGGGACAGGGGCAGGGTCACCCGCCGGAACCGGGTCCAGGTCCCGGCCCCCAGGTCCTGGGCGGCCTCCAGCAGCGCCGGGTCGTGCTTTTCCAGGTTGGTGTAGAGGGGCAGGATCATGAAGGGCAGGTGCACATAGACCATGCCGGCGATCACCGCCACCGGGCTGTAGAGGAGATTGAGGGGCCCGAGGATGATGATCCAGGCGTAGACCCGGATCAGGAGGTTGCTGGCGAAGGGCAGGATGACCAGGAGCACCAGGAGGTTGCGCCGGCGCCGGGGGCTCCTGGCGATAAGGAGCGCCAGGGGATAGGCCAGCAGCAGGCAGAGGGCCGTGGTGAGGCCGGCGACGGCGAAGGACTTGGCCAGGATCCAGGCGTAGATGACGTCCTCGAAGACGAAGCGGTAGGCTTCCAGGCCGAGGCCGCCCTGGGCGAGGGGCGCGAGGCCGCCGAATTCCCCCGGCTGGCGGAAGCTGGCGGCGGCCATGATGACGGCGGGCACCAGGAAGAAGACCACCAGGAACAGGGTGGGCGGCAGGGTGACCAGCCACCGGGTCAGGCGCTCCGGCGCCCTAGCTGGCGAGGTAGGCGCCCGCATCGTGCCTCCAGGCCACATTCACCCGGTCGCCGATCTCATGGAACCGGGCCCGCCCGGGCGCCCCGTTGGTGGCCAGGGCCTCCAGCAGGACCTCGTTGTCCAGGGCCACCTTGTAGACGGTCACGTCCCCCAGGTAGAGGTATTCCCGGATGGTGCCGGCGAAGTGGTTCTTCAATTCCGGCTTTTCGCTCGGGGGGGAAAGCCGGATATGTTCCGGGCGCAGGGCCAGGGTTCCCCGCGCCCCGGCCGTGGCGCCGGCCTGGGGCGGCGCGGCGATCTCCCCGAGGCCGGCGGCGGCGAGCCGCAGGCCCTGGCGGGAGGCTTCCCGCACTTCCACGTCGATGAGGTTGATGGTGCCGATGAAGTTGGCCACAAAGCGGTTCCTCGGGGACGAGTACAGCACCTCGGGAACGTCCAACTGCTCCACCCGGCCCTCTTTCATGACGGCGATGCGGTGGGAGAGGGCCAGGGCCTCCTGCTGGGCGTGGGTGACGAAGACGAAGGTGACGCCGACTTCCCGCTGCAGGGCGATGAGCTCCACCTGCATACGCTCCCGCAGCTTGGCGTCCAGGGCCCCCAGGGGCTCGTCCAGGAGCAGCAGCCGGGGCCGGTTCACCAGGCCCCGGGCCAGGGCCACCCGCTGCTTCTGGCCGCCGGAGAGCTCGTCGGGATAGGCGCCGCCCTTGTCCTCCAGATGCACCAGGGCCAGGGTTTCGTTCACCCGGCGGCGGATTTCGTCCCGGGACTTGCCGGCCATCTCCAGGGGGAAGGCGATGTTGCCGGCCACGGTGAGGTGGGGAAAGAGGGCATAGCTCTGGAACACGGTGTGGACGGGGCGCTTTTCCGGCGGGATGCCGGAAAGGGGCCGGCCGTCGAGGAAAAGCTCGCCCTCGTCCGGCGCGTCGAAGCCGGCGATCATGCGCAGGATGGTGGTCTTGCCGCAGCCCGAGGGCCCGAGCAGGGTGAAGAACTCCCCCGCCTCGATGGCGATGGACACCTCCTTGACCGCTTCGAGACTGCCGAAGCGCTTGGTGACATTGCGGATTTCGAGCAGGGCCATGGGAATGTCCGAAGGGGACCGACCAGGATGGGCCGATTATAGGCGCCGGTGCCGGCCGGGGGCGGAACCGCTGTGCATATGCATAAAAGAAAACATTATTTAGCCAGGAGGGCGCCGGGCTTTAATCTTCCCGCCTGATGACATTCAATACAGGAAAACCAGCATGAAGCTCGAAACCCTCGTTGTCCACGCCGGGTACGAAGTTGATCCCACCACCAAGGCGGTGGCGGTCCCCATCTACCAGACCACCTCCTACGCCTTCGACAGCACCCAGCACGGCGCCGATCTTTTCGACCTCAAGGTCCCGGGCAATATCTACACCCGGATC
>JAGTRP010000009.1 GCA_018261935.1 Rhodocyclaceae bacterium | reverse complement strand
ATAGAGCATCCCATTCCCGACGTCAGCAAGGAGTACCAGAAGAGCGGAAAGCTGTTGAATGACGGGCGAGTCTACCTACCTGGCTTGGGGTACTGTTTGAATAAGAGCGCCTTCTTGCTTTCCGTTTGGTCTGGCGGAAATTGCAGGCAATGCGAGGTGCTCATTAAATACCAGTTAGATTCGGCGGGGTGCGTTGTAAGGGTTGGCTCTCCTTCCCGCGAAGAATGGCAGAAGATTATGAGTGCTCCGATACCGCAGCCGATAAAGCACTAGCTAATGTCCGTTTCCCCGTTGGCCGAAGGGCAGCTCAGGGTCGGAATCAGCTATCTAGCGCTGAAAATCGACAAAATGACTTTCACGTACGAAAAAATCGACGAGTCCAGAAGGCAGGAACTACTGGCCAAGCTGCCTCGCTCCTATGTTCTTGCGTTATCTGCCTGCCAGGTTATCGACCGGGAGCGGGATCGGATTTTCCTGTGTCTGGGCGGACGAGGCGATGAGCCAAAGACACGGGGGCAGCCCCCGACAGGCTACGCATTGCTTTGGAAGGGGCTGGTCGTGTTGTGCCGCGGTTATGACGACACCAGGTTTCCTGAGAACAGAGTAATCGCCGAGATCGATCTCGAAGAATGGCGCCTACCGGCGTCCCTGATGGCGGCCCAAGAGGAAGTCCGAACTGCGATCATCGAGGCACTCGCTGTTCTTTGGAGCGGATGCTGGGAAAGGCCCGCCGTGATTACTGTACGATTCCCCACTCCGACTGTGGTCCGGTAGCGGCAGGCAGCGACGATGACCGCTCGGGCGCGACGGGGCCTCTACCTCGGCTGCCCGTAACTCCTGAACTTCTCGATCACCACCGCCATCTCCGCCTCCGACAGCAGCGCCGGCTCCCCGAGCTGGCAGGCCCGCCAGTACTGGCCGCACAGTTCCTCCAGCTCGACCCCCAGGGCCAGGGCCTGGGGCAGGTCGCGGCCGAAGGCGAGGAGGCCGTGGTTGGCGAGGAGGCAGGCGTTGCGCCCGTCCAGGGCCGCGAGGGCGGCGTCCGACAGCTCCTGGGTGCCGAAGGTGGCATAGGCGGCGCAGCGCACGGTGCTGCCGCCGAAGCGGGCGATCATGTAGTGGAAGGGCGGGATGTCGTAGCGCAGGCAGGCCAGGCTGACGGCGTAAGGGGAATGGGCGTGGAGCACCGCCCCGGCTTCTGGGCGGGCCACGTAGATATCCCGGTGAAAGCGCCATTCCGAGGAGGGGGCACGGCGGCCCTGCCAGTTGCCCTCCAGGTCCATGAAGGGGATGTCGGCGGGCTCCATGTCCGCCGGCGCCATGCCGGTGGGGGTGATCCAGAAGCCGGGCGTCTTGCCGCTGTCGTCCCGCACGCTCAAATTGCCGGCGGTGCCCCGGTTGAGGCCCTCGGCGGCCATGGCCCGGGCGGTGGCGATGAGTTGGGTAGCCAGTTGCTTAGCCATGGGCGGCCTCCGGGTAGAGGGCGGCGAGGCCGTCCCGGCTGGCCGGGCAGGCGCCCCGCTCGGTAATGATGGCGGTCACCAGCCGGGCCGGGGTGACGTCGAAGGCCGGGTTGCCCACCGCCTCTCCGGCGGGCAGCTGGCGCAGGGCGGTCGGGGTGCCGCGGCCGTCGAGGCCGTGGACCAGGCGGAATTCGTCCCCGTCCCGTTCCTCGATGGGGATGGCGCCACCCTCGGGGCAGGCGAAATCCAGGGTGGAGCGGGGGGCGGCGACGTAGAAGGGAATGCGGTTGTCGGCGCCGGCCAGGGCCTTCAGGTAGGTGCCCACCTTGTTGGCCACGTCGCCGTTGGCGGCGATGCGGTCGGCCCCGACGATGACGGCGTCCACCCTGCCTTCCCGCATCAGGATGCCGGCGGCGTTGTCGGCGACGACGGTGTGGGGCACCCCGTGGTGCATGAGTTCCCAGGCGGTGAGCAGCCCCTGGTTGCGGGGCCGGGTCTCGGATACCCAGACGTGGATGGGCAGGCCGGCGTCGAAGGCGGCATAGACCGGGGAGAGGGCGGTGCCCCAATCCACGGTGGCGAGCCAGCCGGCGTTGCAGTGGGTCATCACGTTGAGGGTCTTGCCGTCCCGGGGCGCGAGGCCTTTGAAGAGGCCCAGCCCGTGCTGGCCGATGGCCCGGTTCTGGGCCACGTCCTCCTCGGCGATGGCGTCGGCTTCCAGCCAGGCTGCCGCCGCCCGCTCGGCGGGAGGCAGGGGCGCCAGGCGCTGGTGCATGCGGGCCAGGGCCCAGTGCAGGTTTACGGCGGTGGGGCGGGTGGCCCCCAGGGTGGCGACGGCCTCCTGCAGTCCGACATCGGACGGGTCGGCGCCGAGGGCGATGGCCAGCCCGTAGGCGGCGGTGGCGCCGATCAGGGGGGCGCCCCGCACCTGCATGGCGCGGATGGCGTGGGCCGCCTCCGCCAGGGTGGCGACCCGGGCCCAGCGCAGCTCATGGGGCAGGCGCGCCTGGTCGATGATTTCGATGGCGCCGTCGGCGGGGCGGGGGCGCAGGGTGCGGGTGGGGATGCCGTCGATTTTCATGGGAAGGTCGAGCTGTTCGCAGAAGTTGGGCCGCCGGGGAGGGGCTGAGGGCCGCGGGCGGCCCGGGAAAGGCGGAAGATAACAGGCGGCCTAGGGCCCGGCAATCGCCGCCGGGCCGCCGGTCAGGAAGCCTCGGCCCCGGCTTTCTCCGCCTCCTCCAGCAACCACTCCCGGAAGGCCGTGACAGCCGACCGCTGGGCCACTGCCTCGGGCATGACCATGAAATAGGCGTAGGGAGAGAGCACGGCGATGTCGAAGGGAATGACGAGCCGTCCGGCGGCCACGTCGTCCTCCACCAGGGAGCGCATGGCCAGCGCCACCCCGTGGCCGTCCACGGCCGCCTGCACGGCCAGGACGGCGTTGGAGAAGCGCGGCCCGCGGCGGGCGTCGACGCCCTCGACCCCGGCCGCCCGCAGCCAGTCTCCCCAGTTCGGCTGCTTGTCGCCGTCGAGGATGGTCTCGTCGTGGATCAGCAGGTGGCGGGCCAGGTCGGCGGGGGTGTCCAGGGGGCGGTCGGGCCCGGCCAGGCGGGGGCTGCATACCGGCACATAGTCCGGGGCGAAGATCTTTTCCGCCCGGTAGCCGGGATAGACGCCGGAGCCGTAGCGGATGGCCACCTCGGTGGCGGCGTCCCGCAGGTCCACGCTGCCGCTTTCCAGGACCAGGGTTTCGCCGGGGCGGTCCACGGTGTCCGGGCTGCTGGCCAGCCGCAGCTCGATCTCGGGGTGGGCGGCCAGGAAGCGGGGCAGGCGGTGAACCAGCCAGCGGGTGGCGAAGGAGGGCGGGGTCGTCACCCGGAGGCCGTCGTTCGGGGTCTGCCGGGTCATCTCCACCGCCGTCGCCAGGCACTCGAAACCTTCCCGGATCTTGGGCAGCATGACGGCCGCCTGCTCGGTGAGTTCCAGGGCCCGGGTCAGGCGGCGAAAGAGGGTGACCCCCAGGTAGCTTTCCAGGCCCTTGATCTGCTGGCTGACGGCGGCCGGGGTGACGTGCAGTTCCTCCGCCGCTTTCTTGAAGCTGAGATGCCGGCAGGCCGACTCGAAGGCCCGCAGGGCCACCAGGGGAGGGAGACGGTAGGTCACGGCGGCGACGGATAAGTATTTCTAAACCATCGAATCATAAATGGTCGTTTGCCGTCCGGCAACGGCACTACTATCTTGCCGGGTGCGCCGTATTCCGGCTGACTTTGATTCTCACGGAAAGGAACCGAACCCATGAAACACTCCCTGCTTGTTGCTGCCCTCCTCGCCCTGGCTGTCTCCGCTTGCGGCAAGAAGGAAGAAGCCGCAGCCCCGGCGATCCCGGCGGCACCGGCTGCTGAAGCAGCCCAAGCCGCCCCGGTGGCCGTCGCCCCGGCCGCCGACAGCGCCACCGCCAACGCGGGCGCTGGCCTCAAAATCGATAACGTCCAGGCTCCCGCCCCGCTGACCACCCCGGCCCCCTCAGAGCAGAAGTAAAACACAAGCAGGCAAGGGGCATCGTTAAGGTTTTCTAATTCATCAGCTAAGAAAATGTCGTTCGTTGTAGAACGGCGCTTTTGTTAGATTCGCTCCTTCTCCTCCGGGTCTTCCATGCGCTGGAGATCTGGCTTCAAGCCCGCCCCGAGCGGGCTTTTTTTCGGTCGGCCGGCGGGGAGACGAACATCGATCAAAACCAACCAGGAGCGTTGTAGTAAATGAAGGATACGTCCCGCATCCAGTGCGCCGCGCTGCGCAGCAAGATCATGTCGGCTACCGAGGCGGCTGCCCTGATTCCTTCCGGCGTCAATGTCGGCATGAGCGGCTTCACGGGGGCCGGCTATCCCAAGGTCGTGCCCTCGGCGCTGGCCAAGCGCATCATGGATGCCAATGTCCATGGCAAGAAGTTCAAGATCGGCGTGTGGACCGGTGCGTCTACAGCGCCGGACCTGGACGGGGCGCTGGCCATGGTGGATGGCGTGGAGATGCGCCTGCCGTACCAGTCGGACCCCACCTGCCGCAAGCGCATCAATGCCGGCGAGATGGAATACATCGACATCCACCTGTCCCACGTGGCCCAGTTCGTCTGGTTCGGCTTCCTGGGCAAGCTCGACGTCGCCGTGGTGGAAGTGGCGGGCGTCCTGGAGGATGGCCGCCTGATTCCCACGTCCTCGGTGGGCAACAACAAGACCTGGCTGGAGCAGGCCGACAAGATCATCCTGGAAGTCAATTCCTGGCAGAACCTCCACCTGGAGGGCATGCACGACATCTACTACGGCACCAACGTGCCGCCCCACCGCCTGCCCATTCCCCTGGTGCGCCCCAATGACCGCATCGGCGAGCCCTACTTCCGCTGCGACCCCAACAAGGTCATCGCCGTGGTGGAGACCCACCACCCCGACCGCAATTCCGCCTTCACCCCGCCGGATGCCAATTCCCGCCAGATCGCCGGCCACATCATGGAATTCCTGGAGCACGAGGTGAAGAAGGGCCGCCTGCCGGTGGACCTCCTGCCCCTGCAGTCCGGCGTCGGCAATATCGCCAACGCCGTCATGGCCGGCCTCGACGAGGGCCCCTTCAACAACCTTACGGCCTATACCGAGGTGCTCCAGGACGGCATGCTGCAGATGATCAAGTCGGGCAAGCTCAACTGCGCCTCGGCCACCGCCTTCTCCCTGAGCCCCGAAGCCCTGGCGGAACTCAACGCCGACCTGGAACGCTACCGGGACAGCATCATCCTGCGTCCCCAGGAGATCAGCAACCATCCGGAAGTGATCCGGCGCCTGGGGGTCATCTCCATGAACGGCATGATCGAGGCGGACATCTACGGCAACGTCAATTCCACCCACCTCATGGGCACCCAGATCATGAACGGCATCGGCGGCTCCGGCGACTTCGCCCGCAACGCCTTCCTGTCCATGTTCATGACCCCATCCACCGCCAAGAACGGGCAGATTTCCTGCATCGTCCCCATGGTTTCCCACGTGGACCACACCGAGCACGACGTCCAGATCCTGGTCACCGAGCAGGGCCTGGCCGACCTGCGGGGCCTGTCCCCCAAGCAGCGGGCCAAGGTCGTCATCGAGAACTGCGCCCATCCGGACTTCCGGCCCGCCCTGCGCGATTACTACAAGCGCGCCCTGAACCAGGCCGAACCGGCGGGTGGGGCGTTCGAGTAGCCGGGCGAGGACTGTCTGAGCCCCCGCAGGGGGCGAGTTCCGCAGCCCGGCGGAGCGAATGCCCCGCCCGCCGTGCTCCCTCGCCGCCAAAGTCCCCGAGGAGCGGCGGGGACTCAACTATGACTTATGTTATAGTGGCGCATCGGTTATCCATGCCGGTGGTAGGGTTTCCTTGCGCCGAATCGTATTCCGCTCCGTCCCGATCCCATGACTCCAACCCGTTGGCGTCATGTCTTCATGGACGATGACCAGCCCCTCGCCGACCGCATCCAGCGCGCCGCCTTCGTGCTCACCATGATCGTGGCCCTGGCCATCGGCGCCACTTCCCTGGGGCTGTCCTTGCAGGAACTCCCGGCCCGCGACCGGGCCGAGCACGCCAATACCCTGCGCATCGTCGGCGGGCGCCTGGGCAGCGACATCCGCAATTTCACCGTCAATCTCGACGCCCTGAGCCGCAGCTCCCTGGTGTCCATGGCGCTCACCGATTCCGCCGGCCGGGAGGCCTATCTGAAGCCTTTCCTGGCCGGGCGGGGCGAGCGCCCCAGCCGGGGCGACCTGGCCCTCCTCGACCACCGGGGACGGCTGCTGGCCGGCGATCTGGAGGGCGACCCGACCCGCGGGCGCCAGGGGGAGGCGGTGGCCGCCGCCCTCAAGGAAAAGCGGCCGCGCTTCGCCGTCCACACCGAAGCCTCCCGCCTGCTGGCCGCCTACCCGGTGTTCCTGCCCCACAGCCAGGATGCGATCGGGGTGTTGGTGGGTTCCTTCGACCTGGAACGGCATTTCCATAACGAGGTGGCCGGCCTGAACGGCCACCATGGCGTGGCGCTGCTCCATGGCGATGCGGTGCTCGGCCGCTTCCCCGCCGAAGTCACCGGCCGCCATTCCCCCGTGCGCTTTCCGGTGCCGGTGGCCGGCGAGCACGCGGTGCCGGACCTCTACCTGGAAATGTATTCCATGGACAGCCCCTGGATCCAGCCGGTGCTCATCCGGCTGGCGTCGTCGGTCATCATCGGGCTGGTGTTCGGCTTGCTGGTCTGGCGGGTGGCGGGGCGGGTGGCCACTTCGCTGACGCGGCGCCTGAACCGCCTGGCGGTCGCCTGCGCCGGCGTGGCCACCGGCCGGTCGTTCGCGGCGGAGGCGGATGCGGCGAAGGACGAAATCGGGCTCCTCTCCCGGACCTTGTGCCAGGCCATCCAGGCCCACGAGGACATCCAGGGCCACCTGCAGCAGTTGGTGGAGCAGCGGACCGAGGCCCTGAACGAGAGCCTGGAGCGCTATCGGCGGAGCGAGGAGCGGCTGCGCCTGGCCGCCAGCGTCTTCCAGCACAGCCATGAAGGCATCCTCCTGACCGACGCCGACGGCCGCATCTTCGACATCAACGAAGCGTTCACCCGCATCACCGGCTATTCCCGGGAAGAGGTGCTGGGCCAGCGGCCCAACCTGCTGAGGTCCGGCCACCACGCCCGGGACTTCTACCTGGCCCTGTGGACGGCGGTGATGGAGACGGGCCACTGGCAGGGGGAGCTGTGGAACCGGCGCAAGAACGGCGAGCTTTACCCGGAGCTGCTGACCATCTCGGCCGTGCGGGACGCCAGCGGAGGCATCAGCCACTACGTCGGGGTCTTCGCCGACATCTCTCCCATCAAGCTCCATGAGCAGCAGCTCGAACGCATCGCCCACTACGACGCCCTCACCCAGCTGCCCAACCGGGTCCTGCTGGCCGACCACATGCGGCTCGCCCTGGCCCAGGCCAAGCGGTCGGAAACCCTGGTGGGGGTGTGCTACCTGGACCTGGACGGCTTCAAGGGCATCAACGACGTCCATGGTCATGCCGCCGGCGACCGGCTCCTGGTGGAGGTGGCCCGCCGCCTCGGCCGCACTCTGCGGGCCGCGGATACGGTGGCCCGCCTGGGGGGCGACGAGTTCGTCCTGCTCCTGGTCGGGCTCCATTCCGCCGAGGAATGCGAGGAGGTGCTGCAGCGGGTCATCCGGACGGTCAGCGAGCCCGTCTTCCAGGAGGGCGCCGTGTTCAGCGTTTCGGCCAGCATCGGCGTCGCCCTCTACCCCGCCACCGACGACGATGCCGACGTCCTCCTGCGGCAGGCGGACCTGGCCATGTACGAAGCCAAGCAGGCGGGCAAGAACCGCTACCAGCTCTTCAACCCGGAGCAGGACCGGCGGGTGCGCAGCTACCGGGCACGGTTGAAGGAGCTGGAGATGGCCCTGGAGCGGGGGGAATTACTGCTCTATTACCAGCCCAAGGTCAATCTGCGCACCGGCGAGGTCGTCGGGATGGAAGCCCTCCTGCGCTGGCAGCACCCGGCCCAGGGCCTCCTGCTGCCCGGCGCCTTCCTGGACGGTCTCAACAATCCTGAACTGGAAGTCCGGATCGACCGCTGGGTACTGGCCGCCGCCTGCGGCCAGATGGACGCCTGGCGCGCCATGGGGATCAGCCTGGGGGTGAGTGTCAATATTTCCGCCGCCTACCTGGAAAGTGCCGATTTCGTGCCCCAGATCAGGGAACTGCTGGCCACCCATCGGGATGCGGCCAGGCTCCTCGAACTGGAGGTGCTGGAGACGGCCGCCCTGGAGGACCTGGACCGGGTGGCGCGGATCATGGACGAGTGCCGCGGCCTGGGCGTGCCCTTCGCCCTCGACGACTTCGGGACCGGCTATTCCTCCCTGACCTATTTCCGCCGCCTGCCGGCCGAAACCCTGAAGATCGACAGCTCCTTCGTCCGGGACATGCTGGAGGACCCCGATGATTCCGCCATCGTCGAGGGCGTCATCGGCCTCACCCGGGCCTTCGGCCGCAAGGTCGTGGCGGAGGGGGTGGAGACCGCCGCCCACGGCCGGGCCCTGTGCGGGCTCGGCTGCGAGATCGCCCAGGGCTTCGGCATCGCCCGGCCCATGCCGGCGGAGGCGGTCCCGGGCTGGCTCTCCACCTGGCTGCGGAGCCCGGTCTGGCAGGAGGCGGGCGAGGCGGCCGAGGTTTCCTGAAAGAACTTCAGCGCTTGCCGGAGGCGATCCGGTCGATCATGGCGCGGACGGTGGAAATCTGCACGCCCTTGCGGGTGGCGTAGTTGCCGTCGGTGTAGCCCCACCAGTCCCAGCAGCCGTTGGGATTGAGGCCCGGGATGGAAACCGCCTGGGGAAAGAGCACGGCGATGCGGTTGGCGTCGGCCCAGGTGTCGTAGCCGGCGTGGCGCACGAAGGTGGTGCCGTAATAGACGCTGCCGTCCGGCAGGGGCCGCAGGAGGGCGTAGCTCTGGCCCTGCTTGCAGCCGTGGAAGGCGACATGGAGCCGGCAGGGCTCGCCCCGCTCGCAGGCGGCGGGAAGGTACAGCCACCCCGACTGGTCCATGCCCGTGGTCCAGCTGTAGCGCTGGCTCGCGGGCAGGTAGGGCGTCTGGTCGAACTGGATGAAGCGGCCGCCGGCCTTTGGCTTCTTCGTTTTCTTGGCGGTGGCGAGGGGACCGTAGATCCAGGTCAGGATTTCCTTGGCGCCATCGAAATTGCAGTCGCTGATGTAGGGGGTGTCCGTGACCGGGCAGGCGTTTCCGTAGCGCAT
The DNA here is from genome assembly GCA_018261935.1 of Rhodocyclaceae bacterium. Lineage (GTDB taxonomy): Bacteria > Pseudomonadota > Gammaproteobacteria > Burkholderiales > Rhodocyclaceae > JAGTRP01. The sequence goes on along the minus strand of JAGTRP010000009.1, from coordinate 154,383 downwards.
CGTCGGCATGGTGTGGCCGGCCTTGGCCCAGCGCTCGGTCTTGACGTTGGCTGCCGGCACCGCCAGCCGCCGGTAATAGTCGTCGAGCTGGTCGATGACAGGGGCGGGCACCAGCTCATCCTTGCCGCCGGCGAAGACGTAGACCCGCTGTCGGGCCAGGTTGTCGGGGTTGTCGATGAGGTTTTTCTGGGCGAAATCCCGGGTGGCCTTTTCCAGCGCGGGAACGTCGGCGCTGGTGGGGGAGACGGAGCAGACCTGGTGCAGCGGGTCCAGGGTACAGGTGCATTGGGTGGTGGCGCGGATGGCGTCGTCCTGGGCGCAGTAGTAGGGCCCGCCGGCGACGACGCCGGCGCCCTTGACGATGGACGAATGGGCCACCTGGAACTGCACCGACATGAAGGCGCCGGAGGAGATGCCCGAGACGGAGGTTTCAGCGATGTCCACATTGAGGGCGGGCAGCGCCGGGAACGGGTCGGCGAGGCCGGAGCGCGCCAGGGCCAGGAGGCAGGCGGCCAGGAAGGCCGCGCGGCAGAAGCGGCTGCTGGGGATGGGGTTCATGGGTTCTCCTGCGCAGGGGGGAGAACGCACGATGGCACAGGGCTGCCCGCTGCGTCAATGCCGGTGGCATTGTATTTGCAGCGGCCGGATGCCGTGGAAAGCCGGACTTCTTGCTACCATTCCCGGAAAGGAGCGAGAAATGACCACGCAACAAATACCTTCCTGGGAGCTCTGGGAACACCGGGCCCTCCAATTCGGCGTCCCGCCCAGCCTGGCGGCCCTGGGCCGCCGGGTCATGGCCGAGTGGCATCAGCAGGGCAAGGACGACAGTTCCCTGGGGGACGAGGCCGACGGCGACTTCATGATCGACCTCTGCCTGGGCGAACCCGACGAAGCCGAGCGCCGCTTCCGCGAGGCGCTCGGTCTCGGGCCGGAGGCCTGATCAGCGGGTCGGGGACCCGGTTCCGGAAGGACTCTGGGTGTCCGAAGGCGAGGGACTGACAGTGCCGCTGGGCTGGCCGCGGCTGGAGCCGCTGACGCCGGCGGCGCCGGTGGCCGACATGCCGGCTTGCCATTCGGAAAGGGAAACCTGGCCGTCGCGGTTGGTGTCGAGCTGGTCGAAGCGGGCGCTGATGTCCCGGTCGTTCGCCGCCTCGCTCCGGTAGATCACGCCGTCCCGGTTGCTGTCGAGGCTGTTGAAGCGATCCAGGGAGGCGGTGGGGCTGCCGCTGCCGGCGGAGCCGGTGACATGGCTGCTGCCCGTACTGCCCATGCTGCCGGGAGTGTCCTGGCCCCTGGGGCTGCCGGTGCTTTCGGCGCCCCAGTTGTCGGCGCAGATGCCGGCCAGGGGAAGGGTGCCGAGGACGGCGAGGGTGGCGAGTCGCATCGTGAGTTTCATGCCTGTTCTCCTGTGAGAGGGATGGCTGCAGCGTGCCGCTTCTCCCCGGCCGGATCGCCGGGGAAGGGGCTGCAGTCTTCTAGTGTCGGCAAGGGGCTCGCCGCTTTCTGTCAGACGGGGCGGAATCCCGTGTCAGAAGATTCCTGCACGACAGGAGGCCGGGGCTGCCCCGTGGCCGGGTCCGCCCCGGCCCGGATCCGCCGGCGGTCAGGCCGCGGCGGCCGCCAGGATGGCGGTCAGCAGCCGCCAGGCGCGGCCCACCGAGGCGATGTCCACGGCCTCGCCCGGGGCATGGGCGCCGCGGATGGTGGGGCCGAAGGAGACGATGTCCAGTCCCGGGTACTTGGCGCCGATGATCCCGCATTCGAGGCCGGCGTGGATCACCTTCACCTCGGCTTCACCGCCGAAATTCCGTTCATAAACCGAGCGGCACAGGGCCAGCAGGGGCGAAGCGGGATTCGGCGCCCAGCCCGGGTAATGGCCGGATTTCTCCACCGCCGTGCCGGACAGGGCGAAGAGGCTTTCGATCTCGTCGGCCAGGGCGGTGGCGCCGCTGTCGGTGAGGGAGCGCACCATGAAGTTGCAGGAGCCTCCTGCCGGCGCCAGCGCCACCATGCCCAGGTTGTTGGAAGTTTCCACCACCCCGGGCACCTGCCGGCTCCAGCGCCGGACCCCGTGGGGGGCGGCGTGCAGCGAGTTCAGCCAGACCGCCTGTTCCCGGGGGGCCATCACCCGTTCGGCGCTGTCCGGCCGGCAGGCCAGGGTCAGCCCCTCGTCCACCCCCGCCAGTTCCTGGCGCAGGCGGGTCTGCCACTCGGCCAGCAGGCCGGCGAGGGCGTCCCCGTGGGCGGCGGGCAGGGCGATGGTGGCAAAGGCCTCCCGGGGCAGGGCGTTGCGGGCGCTGCCGCCTTCGAGGGCGCAGAGGCGAACGGAAAAGCGGCTCTCCAGGCCGCGCAGGAGGCGGACCAGGAGCTTGATGGCGTTGCCCCGCTCCAGGTGGATATCCACGCCGGAGTGGCCGCCCCGCAGCCCCCTCAGGTCGATGCGCCAGGGCGCGAAGCCGGCGGGGAGGGGCTCCGCCGCGCCGGGACGGGCGACATTGACGTCCAGGCCGCCGGCGCAGCCCAGGTAGAACTCGCCCCAGTCCTCGGTATCCAGGTTGAGCATCAGGCGCCCGGCCAGCACGCCGGGGGCCAGGCCTCGGGCGCCCCCCATGCCGGCTTCCTCGTCCACGGTGAACAGGGCCTCGATGGGACCATGGGGAGTTTCGGCATCCTCCAGGAGCGCCAGGATGAGGGCCGCCCCGATGCCGTTGTCGGCCCCGAGGGTGGTGTCCTCCGCCACCAGCCAGCCGTCCCGCAGGAGGGGCCGGATGGGATCCCGGGCAAAGTCGTGGGCGGTGCCGGCATTCTTCTGGCAGACCATGTCCAGGTGGGCCTGGAGGATGACGCCCGGGGCGTTTTCGCGGCCGGGGGTGGCCGGCTTGCGGATGATGAGGTTGCCGGCCCCATCCACCGTCGCGGCGAGGCCCCGGCCGGCTGCCCATCGCCGCAGGTGTTCCCGCAGGGGGGCTTCGCCCTTGGAGGGCCGGGGAATGCGGCAGAGGGTGGCGAAATGGGCCCACACGGGGGCCGGCGCCAGGCCGTCGAAGACGGCGTCGGGGAAAGGCGTGTCGGTCATCAAGAGGGGATCAGTTGTCGAAGGTGCCGATGAGGGCGAAGAGGCGGCGATAGAAATCCGGGTCGGAAATGGTTTCCTCGCCGACCTTGACCAGTTCGTCCTTGTCCGTCGCCCAGGGCAGGGACAGGGATCCGAGCCCCGCCACGCTGACGCCGGCGCTGCTGCCCCGGGACTTGAGGTCGTAGCGGGTCTGCTGGCCGTTGGCGTAGATCACCGTCCCGACGTTGCTGGGCAGGCACACCAGGGTGATGTTGAGCTTCATGCCGTGGTCCGGCTGGGGCTGGAAAAGCTTTTCCCCCCGGATGTTCTGGGGCTTGGAGTCGTCCACCTGGTAGCCCTGGCTGAGGAGGGCGCGCTTGCCGAGTTCGCAGGCGGCGGTGGGCTCCCGGGTGCTCCAGTACTCGAAGGGGGAGTTGGAGTTGAAGGCCTCGCTGCGATAGACAGGGGTCGGCGGCGTCGTATTGCATGCGCTGAGCAGCAACGCCGCCAGGGCCGTCAGGAAGGCTGGTCGCAAGGGAGGAAGCATGGGGAAAGGGATTGCCGGTTCGACAGGGTGAATCTTAGAGCATTGCACCTAGTTTCGTGCACCTCTCGACCCTTGTTCCCGGGAAAGGCGGGGGACTTTTGTCGTGGCCATCCGCCGCAGGATCTGTTCCCGTGTTTCGCTGACCGCCGCCGCGAAGGAGCTGTCGAGGGCCACGGCCTGATCGATCAGCTTCAAGGCTTCGCCCTGGCGGCCGAGATCCGAGAGGGTCTGGGCCAGATTGTTCAGCACGATGGCCGAATCCGGGTGGCGGTCGGCCGTTCGGCGGAGCACCGCCTCCGCTTCCTTCAGTTCGCCCAGGGCGTAATGGGCATTGGCCAGCCCGATGCCGGCGGCGAGGTTGTCCGGCCAGCGCTTCAGGAAAGTGGTGTAAGCCGTCTTGACGGCGCCCTTGTCGCCGACCCCTTCCATGGCGCCGATGGCAGCCAGGTAGCGGGGTTCGGTGGCCGTCGCCGGGATGCGGTCGGGGGGCACGGCGACCATCGCCCAATACTTGCTCTCCTTCCAGGTGTATTCGAGGACGCTGAGGGGCATGACCAGCCGCTCCTTCTCCCCCGAGCGCAGCACCAGTTCGCCCTGGGTCAGGTCATAGCCCACCACCACCGCGTAATGCCAGATGGCAGCCGGCCAGACGCCGTAGTCCTGGAGCACGATCACCGGGGTCCCGGCCGCCACTTCCCGCAGGACATCCTCGTAGCGGGGGGCGAGCTCATAGGACACCATGCCGTAGCGCCGCGGCGCGGCCAGCATTTCGACCTGCAGGCTGCCCTGGCGGGCCGGCAGATAGACCTTATCCACCAGCTCCTCCTTGGTCACCGGGAGGCCGGAATGGGCCAGGGTCATGGCCAGGGCGGCGGGACCGCATTGGTAGTCGTGCTGCGGGAAGAAGGGGACGGCGCCCAGTTCGACCCGCTCCGGCAGGTCCGCCGGCCTGGCCTGGCGCAGTTCCTCGGTTTGCGGCACGACCAGGGCGCAGCCGTTGAGCAGGCCGACGACCAGGGAGATGCCCGCCAACAGGCGGGCAGTCCCCCAGGAAACCTTCCGGGCCAGGCCCACTACTTCTTCCACCCGTAGTTGTAGTAGATGAGGACGGCGATGACGATCACGGCAGCCAGGGCCCAGCCCCAGTCTTCCCCGTTGGCGCCGGCGGGCAGGGTGTTCAGCTTGCCGGCGAGGCTGTGGACCTCCTCGTCGGTCATCGCGGCCACCCGGTCCTGGGCAGTTTGCGGGTCGATGCCCATGGTCTGGAGCTGGCTCGAGACCTCGGACCGGCCCATGGCCCGCAACAGGGCGTCCCGGTCCACTTGGCCGCTGCTGGCGGAAATGGCCTGGCTGGTCCCGATCATGCCGGCGTGGGCGGACTGCACGGCCAGAAAGGTCATCGTGGCGATGAGCAGGCGGCAGATGAATAGCATTGCATTTGATTTCATGGCTGACTCCTTGAAGTGCTTCTGGTTGTATCGCTGCCAGTCTCAAAAACCCTGGGCAGACAAGGAGAAAAGCCTAAGCAGGCCGCCGGGGGCTGGAAATACCCGAACCGATCCATCCCCACCTCGGAAATGCCGGTAGTTGTCGGCGGCTAGGGAATTGATATTGCCCTACATCCCACCCCAAGGGCTCCAGGGGTTCCCGGCCATGCCCTGTCCTACAGCTTCGGGTTCAGGCTGCCCTTTTCCATGATCTGCTTCCAGATGGCGTCGTTCTTCATCATGTACTTCGAGCCGTCCTTGCCTTCCATGACCACGCCGTCCTTCATCTTGACCCGCTTGCCGGCGGCGTCCATATGCACCATATGGCCCTTGGCATCGACGGTGACCCTGCCGCCGTCCTTGAGCTCGATGACCTGCTCGTCCGCTGCCAGGATGGAGAAGGAGGCGCACATCAGCAGGGGGAGGAGGTGCTTTCTCATGATCGTTCCTTTCGAAAAAGAAGTTGGACAACCCGTCAGCCGCGAAGGCGCAGGGCGTTGGTCACCACGCTGACCGACGAGAAGGTCATGGCCAGGGCGGCGATGATGGGGGTGAGCACCAGGCCGAAGAAGGGGTAGAGGACGCCCGCCGCCACCGGCACGCCGAGCGCGTTGTAGATGAAGGCAAAGGCCAGGTTCTGCCGCATGTTGCCGACGGTGGCGGCGGACAGCTGCCGGGCCCGGGCGATGCCCCGCAGGTCGCCCTTCACCAGGGTCACCTGGGCGCTGTGCATGGCGACGTCGGTGCCGGTGCCCATGGCAATGCCCACGTCGGCCTTGGCCAGCGCCGGCGCATCGTTGATGCCGTCCCCGGCCATGGCCACCACCCGGCCTTCCCGCTGCAGCCGGTCCACCAGGGCGAGCTTGTCGGCGGGCTTCACTTCCCCATGGACCTCGTCGATGCCCAGCCGGCGGCCCACCGCCCGGGCCGTGGTGAGCCCGTCGCCGGTGGCCATCACCACCCGCAGGCCGGCTTCCCGCAGGGTGGCGAGGGCTTCGGGGGTGCTCGCCTTGACGGGGTCAGAGACGGCCAGGAGGCCCTGGAGGTGCCCGTCTGCCGCCAGGTGGATGACGCTCGCCCCGTCCTGGCGCAGGGTTTCGGCGGCTTCCTCCAGTTCCTCCATCGGGACGCCCTCCTGGGCCATGAAGGCGGCGTTGCCCAGGGCGAGACGCCGGCCGCCCACCCGGCCGCCCACCCGGCCGCGCACGCCGATGCCGCTGGCGGATTCGAAGTCCTCGGCCTTTTCCAGGGCCAGACCCCGCTCCCGGGCGGCCCGGACGATGGCAGCGGCCAGGGGATGCTCGCTGCCCTGGTCGAGGCTGGCCGCGAGGCGCAACACCTCGTCCTCGCTCGTCCCGGCCGCCGCCACGGCCCGCTCGAAGGTCGGGCGGCCCTCGGTCAGGGTGCCAGTCTTGTCGACGATGAGGGTATCCACCTGGCGCAGGCGCTCGATGGCGGCTGCGTCCCGGAACAGCACGCCCTCGGTGGCCGCCCGGCCGGTGGCGACCATGATGGACATGGGGGTGGCCAGGCCGAGGGCGCAGGGGCAGGCGATGATGAGCACCGAGACGGCGTTGATGAGGCCGAAGACCCAGCCCCGGTCGCCGCCGAAAAAGCCCCAGGCGAAGAAGCTCAAGAGGGCGATGGCCACCACAGCCAGGACGAACCAGCCCGCCACCCCGTCGGCCAGGCGCTGCATGGGCGCCCGGGAGCGCTGGGCCTGGGCCACCATCTGGATGATCTGGGAGAGCACGGTCTGGGCTCCCACCTTCTCCGAGCGCATGACCAGGCTGCCGGAGGTGTTGAGGGTGGCGCCGATCACCTTGTCCCCGGGGCGCTTGGTCACGGGAATTGGCTCGCCGGTGAGCATGGATTCGTCCACCGCGCTGGCGCCCTCGACCACCGCCCCGTCCACCGGCACCTTTTCGCCGGGGCGGACCCGTAGGCTGTCGCCGACATGGACGTGAGCGAGGGGAATATCCTCCTCGCCGCCGTCCGGGTTGATCCGCCGCGCCGTCTTGGGCGCCAGGCCCAAGAGCGCCCTGATGGCCGCCGAGGTTTGCGAGCGGGCCCGCTGTTCCAGCATCTGCCCGAGGAGGGTGAGGGAGATGATGACCGCCGCCGCCTCGAAATAGACGCCGATGCGGCCGTGGGCGAAGAAGGCGGGCGGAAAGAGGCCGGGGGCCAGGGTGGCCACGACGCTGTAGACGAACGCGGCGCCGGTGCCCAGGCCGATGAGGGTCCACATGTTGGGGCTGCGATGGACCACCGACTGCCAGCCCCGGACGAAGAAGGGCCGGCCGGCCCACAGGACGATGGGCAGGCTCAGCAGCAGTTCGGCCCAGGTGCGGACGGCCGGGGAGAGCCCCGGGAGCCGGTGGCCGGCCATGGCCAGGAGGACCACCACGACGGTGAGGGGCAGGCTGAACCAGAAGCGGCGCCGGAAATCCCGGTACTCGCTGTCCTCCTCCGGGGCTTCCAGGCCGGGCAGGACGGGCTCCAGGGCCATGCCGCACTTGGGGCAGTTGCCGGGGGTGGGCTGGCGAATTTCCGGGTGCATGGGGCAGGTGTATTCGGTGCCCGGCGGGGCGACCACCGGCTGGGCCGGGGCAGGGTGATGGGAGTGCTCCATCGCATCCATGGCAATTTCCTTCAGCAGGCCCGGCCGGGCCGGTTCCTGCCGGCGCGGAGGGATGCCTGCAGGGCGTCGTTGCTCAGCATGATGACTTCGATCTCTTCTGTGATTTCCTCCTGGCGCAGCAAGTTGCAGCGGCGCTGCAGGTCGTCCGCCTTTTCCTCCATGCGCTCTATGGCGCCTTCCAGGTGCTGCAGGCGGCGGCGGTTCTCCGCCATCAGCGAGCCGTAGAAGACGTCGTGCATCTGCGCCCACAGGTAATGGCGGGCCAGTTCGGCGAAGAATTCCGGCGCTGCCACGTTGAGCCGGGGGGGATAGGGAAAGCGGGGAGGTGCTCCCCCGGGAACGGGAGCCGGCAGGATGGAGCGGGCACCGATGCCCCTTTCCCCTTCGCTGTGGGCCAGCACCGTGACCGCCAGGGGGCCGCCTTTCCCCGCCCGGGCCTGCAGGTCGCTCAAGGCATCCATCACCCGCTGCAGCACCGGCTGAACCTCCTCGGCGACGCCGGGGCCATCGAAGGGGATGACCGCCTGCTCGCCGCCCAGTCTGGACGCCAGCCGGCGCCCCACCGCCAGGACTTGGGAGGCGTCCCCCGCCGCCCGCTGCCGGCGCACGGCCTGGGCCAGGGATTGGTTGAAATCGCCGCAGAATCCCCGCTGGGAGCCGATGGCGACGACGATGCCGGGGAGGGCGCCGGCGGCGGGATGGGCGATGTCCGGATAGTGCGCCAGGAAATCGGCGGCGGCGGCCTCGATGCCCACCAGCACCCGGTGCTGGTGGGCGAGGAAGCGGGCCAGCTTGTGGGTCTCCATGAGGGCGATATTCTTCATCGCCGCCATGATCTCGCCGACTTCGTGGAGCACCCCGAGGTGCTTCTGGATCTGCAGGCGCTTGCTCATGGCCCGGCGGCCTCCGCCATCCACGCCGCCACCGCCTGCCGCCAGTCCTCCCGGCTGTCGTCCAGGGTCAAGGGGCTGGCGCCGACCCGCTCCGCCAGGCGGGCGAGTTGGCGGGGAATCGCGTCGATGGGCACGGCGTCGAGGAGGCCCTCGTTGTAGGCCACCATCCAGGCCAGCTCGAACTCGATGGCCATGGGCGAGAGCCGCTCCTGGCGGAAGATTTCCCGCAGCGCCCGGCCCCGGCAGATCTTGGCTTCCATCGACGCCTCCAACTGGGAGCCGAAGCGGGTGAACACCTCCAACTCCAGGAACTGCAGGTAATCGAGCTTCATGCGCCCGGCCTCCTCCTTGATGCGGGGGTGCTGGGCCTGGCCGCCGATGCGGGACACCGACCGGGTGATGTCGATGGCCGGGAGCAGGCCGGCGGCGAAGAGGTTCTGGTCCAGATACACCTGGCCGTCGGTGATGGAGACCAGGTTGGTGGGGATGTAGGCCGCGATCTCGCCTTGCTCGGTTTCCACCAGGGGCAGGGCGGTCATGCTGCCGCCGCCGTGGACCGGGGCCAGGCGGGTGGACCGTTCGAGCAGGCGGGCGTGGAGATAGAAGATGTCGCCGGGGTAGGCTTCGCGGCCCGGCGGCCGGCGCAGCAGCAGGGACAGCTCCCGGTAGGTGCGGGCATGGGTGGTGAGGTCGTCGTAGACCACCAGGGCGTCCTTGCCCTGCCACATCCAGCCCTCGGCCACGGCGCAGCCGGCGAAGGGCGCCAGGTACTTGAGGCCCGGCATGGCGGTCGCCTCCGCCACCACCACCGTGGTATGCGCCAGGGCCCCGGACTCCCGCAGCAATTCGAGGACGTTGATGGCGCTGGAGCGTTTCTGCCCGATGGCGACGTAGACGCAATGGACCCCCTTGCCCTTCTGGTTGATGACGGCATCGAGGGCCAGCGAACTCTTGCCGACGCCGTTGTCGCCGATGACCAGCTGGCGCTGGCCCTTGCCTATCGGAACGATGGTGTCGACCACCTTGCTGCCGGTATAGAGGGGCTCGTCCACGAAGTCCCGGGCCAGGATGGGCGGGGAGAGCACGTCGAGGTCGCGGCGGCGGTCGCATTCCGGCGCCGGGCCGCCATCCAGGGGCGCCCCGAGGGGGTCGATGACCCGCCCCAGCAGGCCGTCCCCGACGCCGATCCCGAGCCGCTCCCCCGAGCGGTAGGCCAGGGCGCCGGCACTCAGGGCCGGGCTTTGCTGCAGAAGAATGGCGCCCAGCAGGTCCTCCGCCAGCTGGAAGACCAGGGCCCGGCTGCCGTCCTCCAGCTGGAGGACCTCGTCCATGGCGGCCGAGGGCAGGCCGGTGACCCAGACGATGCCGTCGCCGACGGCCACCACCCGGCCCTGCTCGGAGAGGCGCGGCCCGAAGCGGTAGTCCCGCAGCCAGTCCTTGCCCTCAGCGGCCGCCATGGTCCGCCTCGGCAAAGAATTTCAGCTCGTCGGCCAGGCTGGCGCTCAGGACCCAGGGGCCGATGCTGATGCGCAGCCCCGCCATCAGGCCGGGTTCCTGGCCGAAGTCGCAGGCCACCGGCTTCCCCGACAGGGTGCCCAGGGCTTCGGCCAGGCGGTTGCGCAGGCCTTCCTCCAGGGGATAGGCGCTGACGACCTTCGCCTCCCCCGCCTGGACGGCCGCCCGCAGGACTTGCAGCTCTTCGGCCGGCAACCGGGGCAGATCCGCCAGCAGCAGCCGGCCGATGGACTCCTCCAGCTCGGCGCTGGCCAGCCGGGAGAGGAGGCGGGCCACGAAGCGCCCGCCTTCGGCCCGCGTCCGGGCCGCCTGCCGCTGCTGCTCCTCCTGGGCACGCCGCTGTTCGAGGACCGTCGCCCGGGCCCGCTCCTCGTCCAGGCCGGCGGCGAGGGCGGCCATCAGCCGGGTCCGTTCCGCCGCCATTTCCTCGGCCAGCCGCTCCCGGGCCCGGGCTCTTTCCTTTTCCCAGTCGGCCATCCGGTTCTCGAACTGGGCCTTGAGGGCCTCGGCCTCGGCGCGCACCGCTCGGGCATCGGCCAGGGTCTTTTCGATGCCGGCCTGGCGCCGGGCGATGGCGGCGGTCACCGGCTTGTAGAGCAGGCGCTGCAGGAGCCACACCAGCACCAGGAAATTGATGATTTCGAGCGCGAAGGTGGTGGCGTCGAATTCCATGGTTCCCCTCGCTACTTGAGGAGATATTCGAGCAGCGGGTTGCGGAAGAGGATGATCAGCACCACCACCAGGACATAGATGGCCAGGGACTCGATCATGGCCAGGCCGATGAACAGGGTCCGGGTGATGGCCTTTTCCGCTTCCGGCTGCCGGGCCAGGGCGTCCAGGGCCTGGCTGATGGCGCGGCCCATGGCCTGGGCCGGGAAGAAAACGCCGAAGGCCACGGCCAGGGCGGCGGCGACGGTGGAGGCGATGGCAAACCAGGTCATGTCGCTCATGGCTATTCCTTTTTTCGACGGTATTCGAGTTCTTGGGACTGGATGGCCCCGGCCACGTAGATGAGCGCCAGCATCCCGAAGATGTAGGCCTGCACCAGGGCTTCGATGATGTGCAGCACCAGCAGCGGCACCGGCGCCAGGAAGCCGGCCACCAGCAGCACCAGGAGGGCCGCCATCTCCAGGCTGAACATGTTGCCGAAGAGGCGCACCGCCAGGGCCAGGGTGCGGGTGACCTCGCCGATGAGGTGGAAGGGCAGGAGAATCGGGTTGGGCTGCAGGTAGTGGCGCAGGTAGCTCTTCAGCCCGTGGCTGCGGATGCCGTACCAATGGACGGCGAGGAAGACCAGGATGGCCAGGCCTGCCGTCAGGGAGAGGTCGGCGGTGGGGGAATGCACCCCGGGGATCAGGCTCGCCAGGTTGGCCACGACGATGAAGATCCACAGGGTGGCGATGAAGGGCATGACCTGCCGCCAGTGCTCGGGGAGGACGGCGCGGACGGCCTCCTCGCTGGCGGCGACGATGCCTTCCACCACCACCTGCCAGGGCCCGGGCGTGGCGGCGAGGCGCCGGCGGGCGGCCCAGGCCGCCGCCGCCAGGACTCCCATGATGCCCCAGGTCGTCACCACCGTACTGGTGATGGCGAAGGGGCCGATGCGGAAGACCTCGGTGACGAAGCTGGAGGCGGCGGCCATCGGATTTCCTATTCCCGTTCCCGGATGAGGTGATAGACGTTGAAGGCGCCGATGACGATGCCGAGGAAGAGGAGGCTCAGGGTCCAGCGCACCGAGTAGCCCTCGAACAGGCTGTCGATCCAGCGCCCCAGGTAGGCGCCGGCGACCACCGGCAGCACGAAGACGAGGCCGAGGACGCCGATGTAGGCGGTCTGGGCCAGCAGGGTGGGGCGCTCCCGCTCGGCCTTTTCCAGGCGCCGGGCGTCCTTTTCCATCTGCTGTTCGAGTTTTTCCCGTTCGTCGCTCATGCCGCCCCTCGCCCTTCCCGCTGCAGGGACCACAGGCGCTTCAGCATCTCGTCCTCCAGGCGGTTCAGGCTTTCGGCGACGGACCGCAGCTTCTCTTCCTCGGCCAGCAGCTCGTCCCGCCAGGCGGCGCTGACCCGCCGGTAGTCGGGGTCGTGGAGATAGCGCCGGGTATTCACGTAAAGGGCGTTATCGACGAAGTAGAGCACCGCCCCAGGCAGGGCCAGGTAATGCCAGGGGCCCTCGGCGGCGCGGAAGCGGGCCAGGCCCAGGCCGAGGCAGGCCATGAAGCGGGCGTGGCCGGCCAGGAGGCCGAAGCTGCCGGAGCCGTCGGCGGCGACGAAGCTGACCGCATCGTCGATGCGCTCGTACTGGGTGCCGCCCTGCAGGTGGAGGACGAAGGTGCTCATGGCCCCTCCCTCATGCTGCCCCGCATGTAGCAGCGGTCTTCCGGCAGGTTGTCGTAATCGCCGCGCAGGAAGGCTTCGCAGTCGTCCAGGGTGGCGGAAAGGGGCACGCTGACGCCGGCGATCCCCGTGTGCTGGGCGACGACGTGGAAGGGCTGGGTCAGGTAGCGCTGCAGCTTGCGGGCCCGCAGGACGATGGTGCGGTCGGCCTCCGACAGTTCCTCCAGGCCGAGCATCATGATGATGTCTTCCAACTCCCGGTAGCGGGCCAGGTGGGATCGCACACCGTCGGCGACGCTGTAGTGGCGGTCGCCGAGGAAATGCCGGTCCATCATCTTGCTGGCGGAGGCCAGCGGATCGACGGCCGGGTAGATGCCCTTGCCGGCCTGGGCCCGGGACAGGATCACGGTGGTGTCGAGGTGGGAGAGGATGGCGCTGACGGCGGGGTCGGTCATGTCGTCGGCGGGGACATAGATGGCCTGGACCGCCGTGATGTCGCCGGCGGTGGTGGAAATGATGCGGTCCTGGAGTTCCGCCACTTCCGTCATCAGGGTCGGCTGGTAGCCCACCGTGGCCGGCATGCGCCCCAGGAGGCACGATATCTCGCTGCCGGCCTGGACGAAGCGGAAGACGTTGTCCATGAGGAGCAGGACTTCCTTGTGCAGGGTGTCCCGCAGGTATTCGGCATAGGTCAGGGCCGTCATTCCGACCCGGAAGCGCACCCCCGGCGACTCGTCCATCTGGCCGAAGACCATCAGGGTCTGGGGCATGACCCCGGCGTCCTGCATGGCGTGCCAGAGCTCGTGGCCTTCCCGGATGCGCTCGCCGATGCCGGCGAAAACCGAGACCCCCTGGTGCAGGGCGACGATGGCGTGCATGAATTCCATGATGAGGACGGTCTTGCCCACCCCGGCGCCGCCGAAGAGCCCGGTCTTGCCGCCCTTGACGAAGGGGGCCAGGAGATCCACCACCTTGATGCCGGTTTCCAGGATGCCCTTCGCGTTGACGGTCTGGTGCAGGGGCGCGGGCCGGGCCAGGATGCCCCGGGTTTCCGCGGCGGGCAGCGGCGGCCCGCCGTCCAGGGGCTGGCCGAAAACATTGAGGAGACGCCCCAGGCATTGGGCCGAGGCCGGCACCTGCAGCACTGAACCCGTATCGAAGACCGGCAGGCCCCTGCGCAGCCCGCCGGTCCGGTTGAGGGTGATGGCCCGGACGCGCTTCTCGTCCAGGTGCTGATGGGCTTCGAAGGTGTAGGTCTCGTCGTCGATGCGGGCGTAGAGGGCCTGATGCAGGGGCGGCAGGCGGTCGCAGACGATGTCCACCACCGGGCCATGGACTTCGCAGACGGTGCCGATCCGGGGGCTGCTGCCGGGCAGTCGGGCGATGTCCATGTCGGGCCCTCCAGGTCGAAAAAGTCTTACGTTTCCATGCCCCGTCCCAGGCGCCATTCCTTGACCAGGGCATAGAGGGCCGGGATCACCGCCAGGGTCAGCACCGTCGATGAGACCATGCCCCCCACCATGGGCGCGGCGATGCGGCTCATCACCTCGGAGCCGGTGCCGGTGCCCCACAGGATGGGGAGCAGACCGGCCATGATGGCGACCACGGTCATCATCTTGGGTCGCACCCGCTCCACGGCCCCTTCCATCACCGCGTCGTAGAGGTCAGACAGGCCGGGCTGGCGGCCGGTTTCCCGGCACCGGGCCTTGGCCGCCTCCCAGGCGTGGTCCAGGTAGATGAGCATCACCACTCCGGTCTCCGCCGCCACCCCGGCGAGGGCGATGAAGCCCACCGCCACCGCCACCGAGAGGTTGTAGTTGAGGAGCCACATGAGCCAGACCCCGCCCACCAGGGCGAAGGGCACCGAGAGCATGACGATCAGGGTCTCGGTGAGGCGCCGGAAATTGAGGTAGAGGAGCAGGAAGATGATGAGCAGCGTCACCGGGATGACGATCTTCATCCTGGCCGTAGCCCGCTCCATGTACTCGAACTGGCCGCTCCAGGTGACGTAGTGGCCGGGGGGGAACTTGACCTTGTCCGCCACCGCCTTCCTGGCGTCGGCCACGTAGCCGCCGATGTCCCGGTCCCGGATGTCCACGTAGATGTAGGCGGAAAGGAGCGCATTTTCGGTGCGGATGCCCGGCGTGCCCTTGGCGACTTCCACCTTGGCGAGCTGCCCGAGGGGAACCATAGCCCCTTCCGTGGTGGGCACCAGCACTTCCCGGGCGATGGACTGGGGATCGGAGCGCAGCTCCCGGGGGTAGCGCACGCTCACGCCGAAGCGCTCCCGGCCTTCCACCGTGGTGGTCACCATCTCGCCCCCCAGGGCGGCGCCGATGACGTCCTGGAGTTCCCCTACGCCGAGGCCGTAGCGGGCCAGCTGCTGGCGGTCCGGCTCGATGTTGAGGTAAAAGCCGCCGGTGATGCGCTCGGCGAAGGCGCTGGTGGTGCCCGGCACCTGCTTCACCACCGCTTCGATCGACCTGGCGACCCGCTCCATCTCGTTCAGGTCCTTGCCGAAGACCTTGATGCCGATGGGGGTGCGGATGCCGGTGGACAGCATGTCGGTGCGGGCCTTGATGGGCATGGTCCAGGCGTTGGCGATGCCCGGGAACTGGAGGGCCTTGTCCATTTCGGCGATGAGCTTGTCGGTGGTCATCCCCGGGCGCCACTGGGATTCCGGCTTCAGGTTGATGACGGTCTCGAACATCTCGGTGGGGGCCGGGTCGGTGGCGGTGTTGGCGCGGCCGGCCTTGCCGTACACCGAGGCCACCTCGGGGAAGCTCTTGATGATCTTGTCCTGGGTCTGCAGCAGTTCCGCCGCCTTGGTGATGGACATGCCCGGCAGCGAGGAGGGCATGTAGAGGAGCGTCCCCTCGTTCAAGGCCGGCATGAACTCGCTGCCCAGCTTCAGGGCCGGGAAGACGGAGAGGGCGAGCACCACCAGGGCGAGCCCGATGGTCGTCTTCTTCCGGTTCATGACCCAGGCGATGACCGGGCGATAGACCCGGATCAGGAAGCGGTTCACCGGGTTCTTCGCCTCCGGCAGGATGCGGCCCCGGATGAAGAGCATCATCAGCACCGGCACCAGGGTGACGGAGAGCAGGGCGGCCCCCGCCATGGCGAAGGTCTTGGTGTAGGCGAGCGGCGCGAAGAGCCGTCCTTCCTGGGCCTCCAGGGTGAACACCGGCAGGAAGGACACGGTGATGATGAGCAGCGAGAAGAAGAGGGCCGGACCGACTTCCTTGCACGCCGTAATCATCGCCTCGGCGCGGGATTCGCCTTCCTTGAGGCGTTCCAGGTGCTTGTGGGCGTTCTCGATCATGACGATGGCGGCGTCGATCATGGCCCCGATGGCGATGGCGATGCCCCCCAGGCTCATGAGGTTGGAGTTCATGCCCAGGAGCCGCATGGCGCTGAAGGCGATCAGCACCCCCACCGGCAGCATGAGGATGGCCACCAGGGCGCTGCGCAGGTGCAGCAGGAAGACGATGCAGACCAGGGCGACGATGATGGATTCTTCGGCCAGGGTCCGCTTCAGGGTGCCGATGGCCCGGTGGATGAGCTCGGAGCGGTCATACACCGCCTCGATGCTCACACCCGCCGGCAGGCCCGGGCCGATCTCGGCGATCTTGTCCTTGAGGTTCTGGATCACCTGTAGGGCGTTTTCCCCGTAGCGGGCCATGGCGATGCCGGAGACCACCTCCCCTTCGCCGTTCAGCTCGGTGAGGCCCCGGCGCTCGTCCGGCCCCAGCTCCACCCGGGCGATGTCGCGGACGAGCACCGGCGTGCCCTTCTCGCTCTTCACCACCAGGTTCTCGATGTCCTCCCGGCCCCGCAGGTAGCCCTTGCCCCGGACCATGTACTCGGTCTCGGCCATCTCCACCACCCGGCCGCCCACGTCCCGGTTCGAATCCCGGATCACCTGGCCCACCTTCATGAGGGGGATGCCGTAGGCCCGCAGCTTCACCGGGTCCACCGTCACCTGGTAGGTCTGGACGAAGCCGCCGATGGAAGCCACCTCGGCCACCCCGTGGGCCTTGGCGAGCTGGTAGCGCAGGTACCAGTCCTGGATGGTGCGCAGCTCGGCCAGGGTCTTCTCCTTGGCCAGGACGGCATACTCGTAGACCCAGCCCACCCCGGTGGCATCGGGCCCGAGCTGGGGCGTCACCCCCCGGGGCATGCGGCCGGAGGCGAAGTTGAGGTATTCCAGCACCCGGGAGCGGGCCCAGTAGATGTCGGTGCCGTCCTCGAAAATGACGTAGATGAAGGAGGCGCCGAAGAAGGAAAAGCCCCGCACCACCTTGGACTTGGGCACCGACAGCATGGCGGTGGTGAGCGGGTAGGTGACCTGGTCCTCCACCACCTGGGGAGCCTGGCCCGGGTACTCGGTGTAGACGATGACCTGCACGTCGGAGAGGTCGGGCAGGGCGTCGATGGGGGTTTTGAGGACGGCATAGATGCCCCCCAGGGTGACGAACAGGGTGGCCAGCAGCACCAGGAAGCGGTTCCTGGCCGACCAGGCGATGATGGCGTTCAGCATCCCATCCCCTCAGTGGCCGGCGTGGGCGCCGCCGGCCGGCCTCACCCCGGTGATGACCCAGTCCCCCGGGGCCCGCTCGACGAACTCGAAGGCCACCTGGGCGCCGGGCTGGAGGTCCTTCAGCAGCGCCTCATTGGCCACCTTGAACTCCATGGTCATGGCTGGCCACTTGAGGTCGGCGATGGGGCCGTGGCTGAGGGTGACCGTGCCGGCCTTGGCATCGACGCTATCCACCGTGCCCTGGGCCTGGTGGCTCGGGCTCTTGCTGGCAGCGCCGGCAGCATTCGCTTTAGGAGCGCTTCCGTGGGCGGCATGTCCGAACCCGCCGACCGCCGCCTTGAGGTTGCTTTCGGCGTCGATGAGGAAATTGGCGGTCACCACCACCGGCTCGCCCTCCTTCACCCCGGTCAGGACCTCCACGTAATCCTGGCCCCGGGCGCCGAGTTTCACTTCCCGGGGCTCGAAGCGGCCTTCCCCGTGCTGCACCAGGACAATCTGGCGGGTGCCGCTGTCGATCACCGCCGAGGTCGGCACCGTGACCACGGGGCCCTTGCCGGCCACCGGCAATTCCACCTGGGCGAACATGCCGGGCTTCAGCTGCAGGCCCGGGTTGGCGAGCTCGATCCGCACCGGCACGGTGCGGGTGGCGGCGTTGAGGGTCGGATAGACGTAGCTCACCTTCCCTTCGAAGACCTTGCCCGGGTAGGCGTCGAGGGTGACCCGGGCCCGGGCGCCGGGCGTGACGAGGCCGATGTCCTGTTCGAAGACGTCGGCCACCACCCAGACGGCGGAGAGGTCCGCCACCTGGTAGAGGGCTTCGCCGGGCATGAAGCGCATGCCCTGGACGGCCTTCTTCTCGGTGACGATGCCGGCCACCGGCGAGCGGAAGGTGAGGGTCCGCCGGGTTTCGCCGGATTTCGCCAGGGCCCGGATCTGCTCCTCGGAAATGTCCCAGTTCCGGAGCCGCAGGAGGCTCGCCTGGGCCAGTTCGCGCATGCCGGACTGGGCCTCGCTGCTGCTGCCCTTCAAGGCTTCGACCCCCTGGGCGGCGATGGCGTATTCCCGCTGGGCGGAGACCAGCTCCGGGCTGTAGACCTCGAACAGGGGCTGGCCCTTGCCCACCGGCTGGCCGGTGGCATTGACGTGGAGGCGCTCGACGTAGCCCTCGAACTTGGGGGAGATGGTGTAGGTGCGGCGCTCGTCGGGCTCGATGCGGCCGGCGGCCCGCACCACCCGGTCGAGGGCCCGCATCCGGGCGGCTTCCGTGCGCACCCCCAGCTTCTGGACCTTGTCGGTACTGATCCGGACCTCGTTGGGGGCGGCCGGCCCGGCCTCCTCCTCACCCTCGTAGACTGGGACGTAGTCCATGCCCATGGGGTCCTTCCTGGGCACCGGCGAAGTGTCCGGCAGCCCCATCGGGTTCCGGTAGTAGAGGAGCTTGCGCTCCTGCTTGCCGCCCGGTGCCGTGGCCTGGGGCCCTGCGGCGGAGGGCGCCGCTTGCCGGGTGCCCAGCCAGTAGCCGCCCCCGGCAGCAATCAAGACGGCAACGATGGCGGCGGCGAATGCCGCTGTCCGCTTCATAGGTCTTCCCCCAGAATCCGTTCGATGTCCCCGAGGCGGGCCTGGGCTTCCGCCTGGGCCCTGATCTGGTTCTGCCGGGCCTGGCGGATCTGGCGCTGGGCGTCCAGCAGGGAGGTGAAATCCACCTTGCCGGTCTCGTAGCCGGCGAGCGCCGCCTGGAAGGTCACCTGGGCCTGGGGCAGCAGGCTGTCGGCGGCCAGGCGCTCGGTGCGCCGGGCGGTGTCGATGCCGGCCAGGTTTTCCGCCAGATTGGCCAGCACCTGGTTGGCCGTGGCCTCCCGGCGGGCCTGGGCGGCCGAGACCATGGCCTCGGATTCCCGCTCCTGGGCGCGGCGCGTGCCTTGCTGCAGGGGGATGTTGAGTTCCAGCATCAGGTCCCACTGCTTCACCGAATTCTGGAACTGGTTGGGGACGAAGCCGAAAGTGACATCCGGATAGCGGTTCTTGTAGGTGAGGTCCCGGCTCTTTTCCGCCGCCTTCAACCTCGCTTCCTCGGTGAAAAGCTGCGGGCTGCTGGACCGCACCCGCTCTTCCAGGGCGGCGTGGTCCAGCCGGGCCGGCGCCGGCAGGGGGCGCAGGCGCTCGGGGACCGCCAGGGGGCTGGCCGCCGGGCGGGCGAGGAGGGCGTTGAGGCGGGCCAGGAGGTGGTGGTGCTCGGTTTCCATGGCCAGGAGCTCGGTGCGCATGTTGGTCTGCTCCACCTGGGCGCGGACGACGTCCTGCTGGGCGGCGAGCCCCCCGGCGTAGCGGGCTCGGGCGATCTGCTCCAGGCGCCCCAGGAGGTCGAGGATCTCCTGGGTCAGGACGATGTTGCGGTGGAGGTAGTAGTACTGGGCGTAGGCGGCCTTGATCCGGCCGGAAAGCTCGGCCCAGGTGCCCGCCGCCCGTCCCCGGGCGCCCTCCGCCTCCAGGGCGGCGACCTCCCGCTTCAGGTCGCGCTTGCCGAACCAGGGGATCTCCTGCATCAAGGTATAGCGGGTGCTGCCGACCCGGCTGGGGGAGAGGGTCGGGTTCTGCTCGCCGGACCGGGTGATGTCCATCAGCTCGGTGCGCAGCCTCGGGTCGGGCAGAGCCCCGGCTGGGGCCACCCGCTCACCGGCCGCATCGGCCTCGAAGCGCATGGCGGCGTATTCGGGGTTGCGCTCCCGGGCGTAGGCGAGGAGGGATTCGACGCTGGCGCCGGGGAGGGGCTCCTGGGCGGCGGCGCTGCCGATGCCCAGGAGCGCGATGGCCAGGCCCTTCTTGAGGCGGATGGATGCCGTCATTTGTTCTTCTCCCTTGTCCCGTTGACTGCCGCCCGTCATGGCAGTTCGACGGTTCCCGCTTACCTGGTGGGCTCGAAGCGCACCAGGGTCATGGCACCATCGACCTGCTCCGCCGCGAAGCGGATCCTGTCGTTTTCCTTCATCCGGCCGATCCAGGCGGGGTCCTTGACCCGGAAGGCCATTGTCATGGCTGGCATGCCGTTGGGCAAGGGGCCGTGGGACAGGGTGACCTTGCCGGCGGCCTGCTCCACCTTCTTCACCACCCCTTCGGTCAGCGGGGACTCGGCCGTAGTTTGCCCGTGCATGGCGGCGTGGCCCTCGTGGGCGAAGACGGGGGCGGCAATGGCGACGAGGGCGGCGATGAGGGCGACTTTCATGGTTTGCTCCAATGGGGTTGTCAGGGGCGCGGGAAGGTGCGGAGTGACGACAGGGTGCAGTTTGCCGGGCCGCCACCGACACCAGGCTGACCCGGAAATTACAATCCTGTAATGTTGTGGCCCGCCCCCCCGTTGGGCGCACAATGCGCGGATTCCGAGGAGCCGGACGATGAAGATTTTGGTGGTCGAGGACGAGATCAAGACCGGGGATTACCTGAAGCAGGGCCTCTCCGAGGCCGGCTTCGTGGTGGACCGCCTGCGGGACGGCATCGACGGCCTGCACTACGCCTTGAGCGACGCCTACGACCTGGCCATCCTCGATGTCATGCTCCCCGGCATGGACGGCTGGCAGGTGCTGCAGGCCATCCGCCGCGCCGGCAAGGACATGCCCGTCCTCTTCCTCACCGCCCGCGACCAGGTGGAGGACCGGGTCAAGGGGCTGGAACTGGGGGCCGACGACTACCTGGTGAAACCCTTCGCCTTCGCCGAGCTGCTGGCCCGGGTGCGGACCCTGCTGCGCCGGGGCGGCAAGAGCAAGGAAGCCGATACCCTGCGGGCCGCCGACCTGGAGCTGGACCTCCTGCGCCGCCGGGTGACCCGCGCCGGCCGGCGCATCGACCTCACCGCCAAGGAATTCGCCCTGCTGGAGCTCCTCCTGCGCCGCCAGGGGGAGGTGCTGCCCCGTTCCCTCATCGCTTCCCAGGTCTGGGACATGAATTTCGACAGCGATACCAACGTCATCGAGGTGGCGGTCCGGCGCCTGCGGGCCAAGGTGGACGAAGGCTTCGAGCCCAAGCTCATCCGCACGGTGCGCGGCATGGGCTATGTATTGGAGGCGAGCGAGTAGTGCGCCTCCAGGGACGAAGATCGATCACCGCCCAGCTCACCCTGCTGTTCGCGGCGGCCTCCACCGCCGTGCTGCTCCTGCTGGGGCTGCTGATCGGCAATGCGGTGGAGCGGCATTTCGAGGAGCTGGACAGGGACGTGCTGGCGGGCAAGCTCCAGCTCACGGCCCATGTGCTGGAGAAGGCCCGCTCCCCCCGGGACCTGGAGGGCGTCCCCCGGCAGCTGGCCGATTCCCTGGTCGGGCAGCCCGGCCTGGCCATCGCCGTCCTGGCGCCGGACGGCCGCACCCTGTTCGCCACCCCCGGCGCCGACTTCCCCCCGGTGCTGCTCGACCGCCATGCCCCCACCGGCCCGGCCCGGTCCGTGGTGTGGACCGCCGGGGAGGACCGGCCTTTCCGGGGCGTTTCCGACCTCGTCCCCACCGGCATTCCGGAGGCCCCGCCGCCCCTGGTGGCGGTGGCCACCGACATCTCCCACCATCGCCATTTCATGGCCGCCTTCCGCACCACCCTGTGGTCGGTGGTGGTGGCCGCCGCCCTGGTCACCGGCCTGCTCGGCTGGGCCGCGGCCCGCCGGGGGCTGGCGCCCCTGCGGGCGATCCGGCGGGAGGCCGCCGGCATCACCGCCAACCGCCTCGACCGCCGGCTGGCGGTGGACAAGGTCCCCGTGGAGCTGGCCGAACTGGCCGCAACCCTGAACGAGATGCTGGTGCGCCTGGAGGACTCCTTCCAGCGGCTGTCGGACTTCGCCTCGGACATCGCCCACGAACTGCGCACCCCGGTCAGCAACCTCCTCACCCAGACCCAGGTGACCCTCTCCAAGGCCCGCAGCGCCGAGGAGTACCAGGACATCCTGGCGTCCAATGCCGAGGAGTTCGAGCGCCTGTCCCGGATCATCGGCGACATGCTTTTCCTGGCCAAGGCGGACAACGATCTCCTGGTCCCCAGTCGGGAGCCGGTGGACCTGGCCGCCGAGGTGCAGGGGGTGCTTGAGTTCTACGAGGCCCTGGCCGAGGAGAAGGGCATCCGCCTCGAAAGCTCCGGCGCCGGCCAGGTCTCCGGGGACCGGCTGATGCTGCGCCGGGCCATCAGCAACCTGCTCTCCAACGCCGTCCGCTATACGCCACCGGGGGGAGAAGTCGCCATCCGGGTGGAAGAGAGCGGGACGGACGGTGTGAAGCTATCGGTGGAAAACACCGGGGAGACCATCCCGGCGGAGCACCTGCCCCGGCTGTTCGACCGGTTCTACCGGGTGGATGCCTCCCGGCACCACGGCAGCGAAGGGGCCGGGCTGGGGCTGGCCATCACCCGGTCCATCGTGGAGGCCCATGGGGGGAGGGCGGCGGTTTCTTCCCAGGACGGGGTGACCCGGTTCAGCCTTGTGATTCCAACCAGAGTCGAAGCGCCGCAATAACCGAAACCAAGCCAAGGACTTGGGCAAGCGCCAAGCGGCGGGCACTTATGCATAGGGCTGCGAGTCACGGCCACTCCTTGGCGAAGCCTTCGGCGTGGACGGGGCGCAGGGTTTTGAGATAAATGCCATAAGGAACGCCATGGATCGGGGGAGCCGCTCGGTGAAAGGTGAAGCCCATGCGCTCATACATTCCTAGCGCCACAGACATGATTCCTGTGGTGTGTAACGCAAAAACCGCCGCTTGGTCCCGGATGGCAAGGCGGATGCACTCCTCCGCCAAGCACCGGCCTATGCCAAGCCCTCGGGAAGATGGATGAACCACCAACATCCGCATTACCGGCCACTCGGGATTGAAGAAATCGGCCTTCGGCTTGTTGGGGCCGATATACGCAACCGCGCCAACGACCTTGTTCTCCTCTTCGGCAACGATCAGCTCGCCAGACCCGGACAGCGCGGCCATGTTTCCAACGGCCTTGCTGAATGCCGGCCAGTCACCATAGGCGTGGCGGTATTGCTGAAAGGCAGCAAGCGCCAAGGCATTCACTGCTTCTCGATCCTCCGGGGCATAGGTGCGTAGCAGAGCAGGCATTGGGGAAGACTCGTAAGGTTTGAGCAACCGGCGTTCGGGTGACAGACGGGTCAGCCCTCGGCCTTGAATCCGTCGTGGAAAGTGACGTTGCCGTGGGGAATATGCCCATCGAAAGACAGGGCGAAGAAGAACTCCTGGGGCACGCCCTCAAGCACGAGCTCCGGCGTATTCCTGAAGCCGAATTTCCGGTAGTAATCCGGATGTCCGACCAGGCAGCATCCTTGCGCATCCATGGTCTTCAGCCGTGACAGCCCCTCCTGTACCAGGGCTTTGCCAATGCCCTGCCGCTGGTACTCCGGCAGCACCGAAACGGGTCCAAGGCCGTACCAGTTGCGAGTGCCGTCCGAAATGGCCACGGGAGAGAAGGCAATATGCCCCACCACTCGCCCATCCACTTCCGCGACCAGGGATACCGTCAGTGCATTGGCGGCCCGCAGCGCGGCGACAATGAATTGTTCCGTGTGATGGCTGATCTCCAGGGACTTGAATGCGGCAACAGTCACGTCTGTGATTGCGCCCACATCGGCGTCTGTTTCGTTCCTGATGGCGATCTTGGGATTCATGGGGAGCCGCTTTCTCCTCTGTGCCGGCTGGCGAGGCGGTAGAAAAATGGTTTTCGGAAGAATGGCGATGGTACGCCGTTCATTGGATAGGGGCGCCGGGGAAGGGGGAGTGGCCGGCAGGGCGTTCGGCCGAGTGGGCAGATGTCCTCAGCAAGGCGGGATCTCTTCCCGGCCGATGCCTTTGCGATAGTCGTCGAGATCCTGGCGCTGCTGGTTGAATGACTTGAGCCTGAAACGGACCTTCGTTGCATTATCCGAAGCCGGTTGGGATTCGTACTTGCCCGAGTACAGCAGCTTCTGACTGAAGCCGTAGTCCTCCGACTGGAAGTCCGCGCTTTGCCATTCGCTCCAGCGCTCCTCCAACACAGGGGGCTTGGGGAAATACACGTACCGCTGCCGTTCCTGGCCATAGGTCAGGATCGCCCGCAGCCGGGCGGGAGGCGCGGTCCCGTAGCCTTCGAACACCGTCTGTCCTGCGGCTGTCGTGCCGGCAGGATAAGCGTTGGTGACCCCAGTCGAAGCCGGTCGGCCATCAGGATGGACATTCACGTGAATGAACTTATAGAAGTCCTTCGAAGCGGGGTTGGCGACACAGAACTGGACGACGGCTGTGGCTTGCCATGGCCAGTCCGTCGGCGGAGCCTTCGTGGACGTGGCGCACCCAAGGGCAGTGCTTGCCAAAAGGATGGCGACGATGGTGGGGCTTTTTGTCATGATGCCCAACGTAGAACTAACCGGCGCTGCGCGGCTTTATCGCGCAGCGTTCAGCGACCGAAGGGAGTGAGGTTGAGCGCCGGGTTGGGCAACGGCGGCTCATTTGAGGGCACGAAGCAGCTTCAATGTGGCTTCACCGAGCCTGCCGTCGCGAGGAATCCTCGCCGAACGCCTTGGACCCGGGGCGGTCCCTAAAAAGAGTGTTACCCATGTGTCCGGACTAATCTGTTACCTATGTCCCCGGCCGCTCACGCATGCATGAGACTACAGGCGATTGAACTCACCTTATTTCCAGCCATTGTCTTTTCGATGCGATGAACGTCGATTGCTGAAAGTGTCATGATGAAGAGGCAACGTTCAAATTGAAGGGTGCGCTGCTTTTGGCGCGTCCCTCTTCGAGTCTCTATTCATTTCTTGTATCAGGGAACGAATCTCTTTCAACTCCTTGTGCAGGTCATCCGATGCAACCTTATTCTTGTACGACATTAGGATCAGTTTCACCGAAACCAGGAACACGCCAGCTTCGAGCAGTAGATCGTGGGTAAACCCAGTGAAGTAAAGCGCGGCCACGAAAAGAGCAAATGTAATGACGATGGTGATTAGCGACGCTGCATCAAAGTAATGTCGGATCTTGGTCATGGTTTGCTCCTTAATTCAGCCAAACGGGGACGGATTGGCTATTGCTCATGCGGCTTGTGGGGCCCAACGTGAAGTGGACGTCAGTTCGAACAGTAAACTGGATATCGGACTGACCAATAAACCGGGTGACTTGGCTAAGTGGCGGTTTTTATTGTTCGATATTCGGGCGGTGTTATTCATCATGTCCAATATCCTTTTGGCCAGTGTATCCAGCCCTAGCCAAGAGGAAGGGGCCGGTTGGCCATGCATCCTGCCGCAATTCAAATTGCATAGCAACCGGGGGTGTCGGGTATTGGCGGGCCGTTGCCAGTAGTGGTGATTGCCGGTTTCTTCGAATAGGTCGATCAGTTCAATCGGGATGCGCAAGCGGGTGCGGCCGGAGTACCCCTGTCCGGTGGTAACCGCCGCACTCACCGGGCCGGCGACTTCGTTTGCTGGCGCGCCCGGATGATGCCGCCGATGAGCACCGCAGCGGGATAGAGCACTTCCTCCTCTGTCTGCGCATGCAGTGCCAATTGCTCGGCCAGCTGCTCGTACTTCGTCGCGTGCTCGGCACGGGCTGCAAGATGCAGTTGTTCGACAGCAGCGTGGATTGCCTTGTGTTCCTCCAGCATCCTGGGCAACTCTGACCGCAACGCGTCGCTCATGCCCAATGCTTCCGAGGCGGCCTTTTCCGGCAAGGGGATGCCGGCCGCCAAGGAGGCAAGGAGCCCCAATGGCGGCAGCGCAATCTGTTCCTCGCGCACGAAGTGCGGATCCAGCACCTCGGCGAGTTTCCTGGCGGCGATGCCTACGCGCCCGGGCGCTTTCGTGGCCTCCACGAGCGTGGCGTGAATTTCCTTGTGTTCCGCCTGCACGGACTTTGGTATCTGGATCTTGCCCTTGTCCATCGATGTCTCCGGTGCCCTTGATTGGGCAAAAGCGAATTGGGGGATGGTTAGCGCGACAAATGCGAGAATCATGGCTTTGGTATTGCGAGGGAACGGGTGCCGCATCGAGATGCCTCCTGTGACTGAACAACCATACGGACGACCGCGGGTCGGAATGCAGGTCAATTCATGACTCCACGCTCATGGGAGCGGGAGGCCATAAACAAGGTTCAGTGGTTTGAGTTAACGATGAAAAAACAGCTATTTGTACCGCGCCCCGAGTTGTCCAATATCGGTGTCACCATCTTCACCGTCATGTCGAAGCTGGCGGCGGAGTGCGGGGCCATCAACCTTTCCCAGGGCTTCCCCGACTTCCAGGCCGACCCGGCCCTGTTCGACGCCGTCCATCGCCACATGCTGGCCGGGCGCAACCAGTACGCGCCCATGGCCGGGATGCCGGAGCTGCGGCAGGCCATCGCGGACAAGGTGGAGGCCCTCTACGGCACCCGCTTCGACGTGGAGAGCGAAGTGACGGTGACGGCCGGGGCCACCCAGGCCATCTTCACCGCCATCGCCGCCTTCGTGCGGCCGGGGGACGAGGTGATCGTCTTCGAGCCGGTCTATGACTCCTACGGGCCGGCGGTCGAAATGGTCGGGGGCACGGTGGTCCGTTCCCGGCTGCGCTTCCCGGACTACGCGCCGGATTGGGAAGCGGTGCGCCGCCTGGTGACGGCGAAGACCCGCATGATCATCGTCAATTCCCCCCACAACCCAGCCGGCAGCGTCCTGTCCGCCGCCGACCTGGAGGCCCTGGCGGCCATCGTCCGGGGCACCGGCATCGTGGTCCTGTCCGACGAGGTGTACGAGCACATCGTCTTCGACGGCGGCAAGCACGAAAGCCTCGCCGGCCACCCGGAGCTGCGGGAGCGCACCCTGGTGGTGTCCAGCTTCGGCAAGACCTACCACATCACCGGCTGGAAGATCGGCTACGTGGTCGGGCCCCGGGACCTCATGGCGGAATTCCGCAAGGTGCACCAGTTCAACGTCTTCACGGTGCACACCCCGTCCCAGCTCGCCCTGGCCGAATGCATGCAGGACGCCTCCCGCCACCAGGGCCTCGCCGCCTTCTACCAGGAAAAGCGGGATTTCTTCCGCCGCCAGCTGGTTGGCACCCCCTTCGAGCTCCTGCCCTGCCGGGGCACCTATTTCCAGCTCGCCCGCTACGATGCCATTTCGGACCTGCCGGACCGGCAGTTCGCCGAGTGGATGACCCGGGAGGTGGGGGTGGCGGTGATCCCGGTGTCGGCCTTCTACGGGGACGGCCGGGACGACCGGGTGGTGCGCTTCTGCTTCGCCAAGAAGGAAGAGACTCTGGCGGCGGCCGGGGAGCGGCTGCGCCAGCGCCTGTAGCCGGCGGGCCGGTCCTCACATCACCTTGAAACGGTGGCTGAAGGCGCGGCTCACCGGCAGGCTTTCCGGGTGGCCGGAAAGCCGCAGGGTAAGGCGTCCCATCATGTCCCGGCGCACCTGCTCGATGGCGGCGACCCGGACGATATGGCCGCGATGGATGCGCCAGAAGGTTTCCGGGTCCAGCTCCTCCTCCAGCCGGCTCAGGGGAGTGCGCACCAGGGCGGTTTCCCGGGCGGTGCGGACTTCGGTGTATTTGTCCTGGGCGGCGAAATGATCCACCGTCAGCACGTCGATCAGGCGCACCTGGTCGCCGCTGCCGGCGGTGAGCCAGCGCAGGGGGCGGGCCTGGGGTGCCGCAGTGGGGCGCAGGGCCTGGAGGAGCTGCTGCAGGGCCTCGGCGGGCAGGGCGGAGGGGCGGGTTGCCCCCAGCAGGGGCCGTAGCCGCTCCAGGGTGCGGGCCAGGCGCTCGCCGCGCACCGGCTTCACCAGGTAATCCAGCGCCGCCCGCTCGAAAGCCTCCAGGGCGAACTCGTCGTAGGCGGTGACGAAGACCACGTGGCAGGCCCCGGCGCAACGGGCCGCCACGTCCAGGCCGGTGCAGCCGGGCATGCGGATGTCGAGGAAGGCCACGTCGGGCCGGGTGCGCTCGATGGCGGCCAGGGTGGCCGGCCCGTCGCCGGTTTCGGCCACCACCTCGATGGCCCCGTCGAGGGCCTGCAGCTGGTGGCGCAGCCACTCCCGCAGGGGGGCTTCGTCGTCGGCGATCAGGACCCGCATGGAACCTCCTGGGGCAGGGTCAGGCGGCAGGTGGCGCCGCCTGCCCGGTTGGCGGCGAGCTCCAGCCCCGCCGCCGGGCCGAAGGCGTGGGCCAGGCGTTCCCGCACATTGGCCATCCCCTGCCCGGCGCCGGGATGGGCCGAGGGCCTCTCCAGTCCCAGGCCCTCGTCGGCGATGACGATTTCCAGGGCCTGCCCTTGGCGGGCGCAGGCGATGGTCAGCCGGCCGCCCTCCGGCTTGGGCTCCAGGCCATGGCGCAGGGCGTTCTCCACCAGGGGCTGGAGCAGGAAGGGGGGCAGCGGGCTGTCGAGCACCTCCGGCGGCGCGTCGATCCGCCAGGAAAGGCGAGGCCCCATGCGGATCTCCATGATCCCCAGGTAGGCCCGCAGCAGGTCCAGTTCGCGCCCCAGGGTGGTGGTCTCTTCCGGGCTGAGGTGGCCCCGCAGCAGGTCGGTGAGGTTCAGCAGCATGGATTTCGCCCCCTCCGGCCGGGAATCGATCAGGCTCAGGATGTTGGAGAGGGTGTTGAAGAGGAAATGGGGCTCGATGCGGGCCTGCAGCACTTGCAGCCGGGCCTGCTCCAGGCGCTTTTCGTGTTCCGCCTGGCGCAGGCGCTCTTCCTGCACCTGGGCCGCCAACTCGAAGGCCCGCATGCGGTGGTAGAAGATCAGGGAGATCAGCAGGCCGAAGGTCAGCGCCGAGGCCAGGCCGACCGCCAGGGCCTGCTGGTTCAGGCGCCAGAGGGCCTGGGAGACATGGCCGTTCAGGTAGGCCCCGAGGACGAAACCGCCCAGTCCGCCGATCAGGACGCCCGCCGCCAGGTCCCGCCAGGCCATGGATTTCCGCTTGCCCAGCACGCAGCTCAGGCTGCTGACCAGGCCGATGGCGAGGCCGATGCAGCAGGAATAGACGAGGCTGGTGAGGAAGCCGAATTCCGTCGCCACCGTCAGGAAGGCCGCCACCAGGGTGTTGCCCAGGAGGAGCAGGGGCCATTCCTTGAAGGGGCCGGGGATGGCCGAGGCGGGCAGGCAGGGTTTCATGGCGTCGGGAGGCAGGCCGGGGAGATGAGCGGGGGAGAGCATAGTCGAGCCTATGCGAATTGCAAAACCGCCGGCATCACAGGGCCCAGAGCCAGCGGACGAATAGGAAATCCCGGGTCGGGGCCTGGCCGTAGGCGGAATCGGCGGGGCCGGCCAGGTGCTGCCAGCCGAACTGGCCCTTCTGCCGGTTGCCTTCCCGGGTCAGCCCGAGGGTCAGGACATTGCCGCCGTCCTCGGGCGTGGCGAGCCATTCGAGGGCCCCGTTCCAGGATTCGGCGGTATAGCTCAAGCGGGCCATGACGTTGTCCGGCAGCAGGCTGGGGGCGGCGAAGGCGCCGGCGGACCAGGCGAGATTGCCCTGGATGGCCGCCATTGGGGCCAGCCCGGCCAGGGCTTGCTGGCGCCGGGTCAAGCGGTCGAGCCGGCGCCACTCCGAGGCCCGCCAGGCGCTGCCGTCGTGCCAATACTCCAGCAGCAGGCCCCAGCCGCTGCCGTGGCTGAACTGGACCCCGGCCACCGTTTTCCAGACGGCGGCACGCTCGTCGGGCTGCAGGGGGTTTCCGGTGGCCAGGGGTGGGCCGGCCGGGTCGTCGGCCAGGCGATGGCGCAGCACCGGGGCCCGCCGCTGCCAGAGGGCGGCCCCGTGCCAAGCTGTATCCCAGGCCGAATCGCCTTCCCCCGGCGGCGTGCCCATGGCGCCGATGCCGAAGGCGCCGCCCTGGCCGGCCATGCCCTGGGCCACGGCGTGGATTTCGTAGGTATCGGCGCCATGGGTCGCCCGCAGGGTCAGGGCTTCCCGTTGCGGCCCCTCGTCCGGGCGGCCACTGGCCACCAGCCCCAGGGCATCGCCGGCGGTGAGCCGGTCCACCGCCACCAGGGGAACGCCGGTGAGGGGCGGGGCGTTGAAGCGGCGGCGGTTCTCCTGCTGGATCACGTCCAGGGGGCGGAAGCCGAAGCCGATGGGGGAGGCGAGGATCTTCTTGCCGGCGGTGAGGCCCCAGGTGCGGCCGGCGCCTTCCGCCAGGGTGTGGTCCAGGTAGAGCTGGTTTACGTCGATGTGGGTAACGGCCCGCTCCCCGAAGCGGGCTTCGGTGCGCAGGTTGAATTGCCCCACCCCGCCCCCCGCCGCCGCCCGCAGGCCGATATCCTGCCGCCAGCCGTTGCCCGCCCGGGATTCCGGCTGGGCGTAGGGGCTGCCGGTTCGGGAGCGGCTGGCGTCGGGTGTGAGGGCGTAGGAGGCCGCCCATTCCATCCCCCAGGCGGCCTGGGCAAAGGCCAGGGCCAGGCAGCATCCCGCCCGGCGGATCATTCCACCGCCACTCGCCGGACCAGGGCCGCCGGGTTGAAGGACTCGTCACCCAGCTGGTGCTCCCGGAAGGCGAGGTAGCGCACCACGGTCTGCTTGCCGGCCTGGAGATTGTCGATGAGGACCATGCGGGTCACCCGCCGGCGGCCGGCCAGATGGGAAAGCTCGAAGCGGGCCTCCTTCGCCCGCTTGTCGGAGCCGACGAAGAAATCCGCCTTCACCGGCTCCCGGCTGGCCTTGTCCAGCCACAGCTCGATGCGGGAGTAAGTCACCGGGCGGCGGGCCTGCAGGGAAAGATGGAGGCAGGGGCGGCCGTCGATGGCCTCTTCCCCGGCCAGGGTGCCGTCGTAATCCTCGCTCCAGGTGAGGCTGGCGACGTCCCCCACCGCCGCTTCCCCCAGGAGCTTCTGGCTGGCGGTGATGCGCAGGGGGCGCTGGGTGTCGGGCATCAGGAGCCAGAACTGCTCCCCCAGCATGAGGACCTTCTGCCCGATCTCGATGGGGGTCTTCATGACCACCAGGGAGCGCCGGCCGGGCTTCACATAGACGGCGTACTGCCGCTGCTTGTCCACCTCGCCATGGCGCAGCACATCCACTTCGACATCGACCAGGGCGTTCTTTTCCGCCAACCGGTAGGCGTCGGCCTGCTGGAGGAGCGGGGCGATGCCGTCGTCGGCCCGGGCGGTAGCCAGCAGGCAGCCGCAGAGGAGGGCCAGTAGGGCCCGGAATCCACAGGCGTTTTTCCTAGACATGGGTGAGGGCCTCCACGATGGGGCGGGCGGCCGCCTTGCGGCTCACCAGCCAGGCGGCGAATCCGCACAGGGACAAGAGGGCCAGGCCGGCCAGGGCGTACATGGACGGGGAAAAGCTCACCAGCAGCGGATAGCCCACCGAGCGCCCGGGGGGCGGGGGCATCTGCAGGCCCAGGTGGCGCAGGGCGAGGGTGATCCCCCCGGCGGCCAGCATGCCCAGGGCCACCCCGCAGGCGCCGATCATGAGGCCCTCCCGGATGAACTGGGCGGTGATTTCCCAGGGCGAAGCCCCCAGGGCCCGCTGGGTGCCGATTTCCCGGGTGCGTTCCAGCACCGCCATGGCCAGGGTGTTGGTCACCGCGAAGAAGACCAGGGCGGCGATGATGAAGCCCAGGAGCCCAAAGATGCGGTTGTAGAGGGCCCGCACCGCCTGGTAATAGAA
Organism: Rhodocyclaceae bacterium; assembly: GCA_018261935.1. Classification (GTDB taxonomy): domain Bacteria; phylum Pseudomonadota; class Gammaproteobacteria; order Burkholderiales; family Rhodocyclaceae; genus JAGTRP01. The sequence continues at coordinate 122,786 of JAGTRP010000009.1, read as the reverse complement.
GGCCTCCTCCCACCAGGGGCGGTAGGCGTGGCGGGGGTCGCCGGCCTGCCAGTCCGCCAGGTAGGCCGGCACCCGGGCGATGTCGTCCACATAGACGGCGAGGGTGCTCACCCGCTCCGTCTGCAGCAGGCGCTGCACCGCCGGCAGGGGGCCGTAGACCAGGCGCTTGTCCACCTCCGGCACGCCGGTGGCGACGATGCCTGCCACCTCCACGTCCTGGGCGTTCATGGTGCCGTGGACGGTGGTCGCCAGCAGGGTGAGGGAGCTGCCGGGGCGGGCATTGAGACTCCGGGCCAGGGCTTCGCCCACCACGATGCGCGGGGTGCCGCCCGTCCCGCCGTCGGCCGGCAGCTCCCCGGCCTGCAATTGCAGGAAGGTGCCCCGGGCCGCCACTTCCCCGGCCAGGTCGACGCCCTGGCCGAGGAAGATCACGGACTTGTCGCCATTGGAAATCAGCCCGGAAAAATTGAGCCGGGGCAGGATCCGCTTGACCTCGTCTCGGGCCTGGAGGCTGTGGACCAGGGCACCGCTGTCGGTCAGCCCGTATTGCAGGGGCGTCTCCTCGTCGCGGCTGAAGTAGTCGGGATGGGCCACCAGCAGATGGCCCGATTCCCTCGCCGCCCCCTCTTCCAGGGACTCGTAGGTATAGAGGGCGAAGCCGCCGGCGATGAGGGCCGAGGCGCAGCCCAGGGCGGTGAGCAGGATGGTCATCAGGGACCGGCGGCGGTTGCGCAGGACGTTCTGCCAGGCGAAGCGCAGGGGAGTCATTGCAGCACCCCGTCGGCCAGGCGGTACACGGTGTCGCAACGGGCGGACATGCGGCCGTCGTGGGTGGCGATCAGGAAAGTCGTGCCGCTCTGCGCCCCCAGGCTGTGCATCAGCTCGATGATGGATTGGGCCGTGGCGGTGTCCAGGTTGGCGGTGGGCTCGTCGGCGATGACCACCTGGGGGCCCTTGACCAGGGCCCGGGCGATGGCGGCCCGCTGCCGCTGGCCGCCGGAAAGCTGGTCCGGCCGCTGGTTCGCCTGGGTGGCGAGGCCCACCGCCTCCAGGATTTCCTCGACCCGCTCCCGGCTGGCCTGGCGGTTCACGCCCAGGAGCCACAGGGCGTAGGCGACGTTCTCGGCCACCGTCAGCACGGGGATCAGGTGGAAGCCCTGGAAAATGAAGCCGATGCTCCGGCGTCGCAGGCGGGTGCGGCTGGCCTCGTCCAGATCGGCCACGTTCTGCCCCTGGAGCCAATACTCGCCGCTGTCGAAGCGGTCGATCAGGCCGCAGATGTGGAGGAGGGTGCTCTTGCCGCTGCCCGACGGCCCCTCGATGGCGACGAAGGCGCCGGCCGGCAGGCTGAGGCTGACGTCCCGCAGGGCTGCCACGCCGTTGCCGTCCTTTGCGCCGGCCAGGGGGTAGCGCTTGGCGACGCCGTGCAGTTCGAGGGCGGCCGTCATCGTGCCCGCTCCCGGGGACGGTGGTCGGCCGTTTCAGAAATCAAGATTGCCGATATTCCCATAATGCCTCCTGGATGAATGGAGGGCATCATGGAGCGGGCTTACCCGTCGCTTCGGCCCGTGCGACGAAAGGGCGGATGGGGGCGCCAGTTGCGCCGGGAGGTCGCCAGCTGCAGCAGGCCGGCCTTCGCCGGCCGGGGCTCTACTCGCCGGCCAGCCGGAAGGAGCGCAGGGCGTGCTGCAGCGTCTCCGAGAAGCGCTTCATCTGGTCGGCGCCGCCATGGATGCGGCTGGCCATGGCGGAGTTTTCCTCGGACTGCTGGGCCAGGTGCTCGGCCTTGCCGGCCACGCCCCGGATGGCGGCATTCTGCTCCCGCAGGCTGTCGGCGATGGCCTCCACTCCCCGGCTCACCGACTCGGCGGCAGCGATGGTGGTGTTCAGCCGTTCGATGACCTCGTTGCTGCGGGCGATATTGGCGGCCAGCTGGTCGTTGCCGTCGTTGATGGCCCCCTCGACGGCAGCGGTGCTGTCCTCCAGGGTCCGGGTGACCCGCTCGATCTCGTCGGCGGACTGGGATGACTTCTCCGCCAGCTTGCGCACCTCGTCGGCCACCACGGCGAAGCCCCGGCCGTGCTCGCCGGCCCGGGCCGCCTCGATGGCGGCGTTCAGCGCCAGCAGGTTGGTCTGGTCGGCGATTTCCTTGACCTGGTGGGTCAGGCTGCCGATGCTGCGGGCGCTTTCGACGAAGCGGGAGACCAGGGCATTGGCTTCGGTGAGACTGCCGGCCACGGCCCGCACGTCCCCGATCAGGGTCGAGACCAGCTGGTGGCCCTCTAGGGTGCTGGTCCGGGCGCCTCCCGCCTTGTCGCTGAGATGGTTGGTCTCCTCCGAAATGTGCTCGATGGTGACCTGGACCTCCTCCATGGCCGCAGCCAGGGTGGCGGCGATCTGGCTCTGGGTTTCCGCTTCGTTCAGGATGCCGGTGGCGGACGAGTAGATGTCCTCGCTCCCCGCCAGCACCGCCGTCGAGGATTGCTTCGCCTCCCCGATCAGTTCGAGGAGGTGCCGGCGCAGGACTTCAGTACCCTCGGCGACCTGCCCGATCTCCCCGCTGATCTGGGTCTGGATGGGGCTGGAGAGGTTGCCTGCGGCCAGGGATTCGAGTTCGGCGACCAGCAGCTTGGTGGGGGCGACGATCCAGCGGCGGATGATGACGGCAAACACCGCCAGGCCGCCGGCCAGGGCCAGGAGCACGGCCACGGCGGCGGTGAAGAGGCCGTTGCGGGTCTTGGCATCGGCGGCCTCCTGGGCCTCCTTCGCCTGTTTGCCGATCTCGGCCACCGCCTCGCTCAGCAGTTGCGTCATTGCGCGATCCATGCCCGCCACCGCCGCGTCGCCGACCTGCGGGTCGGCCCCGGCATCCTTGAAGGCCGCCAGGCCCTGGCGATAGCCTGCGGCCAGTTTCCGGTGCGCCGCCGCAAAATCCGTGACCAGCTGCCTGGCGTTGCCGGCGGGCAGGGCGGCCGCCAGCTCGTCGGCGGACTTGTCGACCCGGGCCTCCTCGGCCTCGAAGCCCTTCCAGTGCTTGTCCAGCTTGGCTGGGTCCTTGCCGCGCAGGAGGACGTCCTTCCATTCCTGGATCTGGCTTTTGAAATGGGTTTGGGTCTTGAGGATGCCGGTTCGGGCGTCCTGCAGAGTCCGCACTTCCTCCCGGTAGGTGGAGATGGCGCCGGTCAGGGCTGTCACGGCGATGGCGCCGCCGCCCATGACGACCAGGACGGCGAGGAAGTGGGCGATGAGGAGTTTGGTGGAGATGGAGCTGCGAGCGGACATGTTATGCCATCCGGTTGAGCGTTCTGGATGGTGGGCAGTTTAGCTCAAAGACGCGCCGCGGACAGGGTTTTCGTTTTGCGCCAGTGACTTGCGGTTGATTCGCGTCAGTTTGCCGTCAGCATTGCCGGCCGCCGAAAGCCGCCTGCCTATCGTGCCGGGGAGGCCCCCCTGCACGATGGGCAGGCGGTCGCGGGCTCAGCCCCGGATCGTGGTCTTGAGCGCCTGCAGATCGTTGATGACCGTCAGGGAGTTGCGGTCGAAGTCGTTGTGCATCAGCTTCCGGGCAGCGGCCAGGCCATCGTTCTTGAAGCAGTGGACGACCTTGCCGGCGCTGCGGTGGAACTCGGCGTGGTGATTGCGCATGTCGCGGAATTTCTCCAGGTCGCCGTAGAACTTCTCCCCGTGGCCATGGATCCACTGCCCGAGGGCGCAACGGTCGTCGCGGCAGATGACCGCCTCGTCCAGGGGATCGCCACTGACGCCGTTGATGTAATTGGTCAGGCGGGTTCGCCAGTCCCGATGGGCCTGGATCCACTTGTCGAAGTCCAGGTCTTCCGCAGTCAGGCCCTCGGTGTCCCGGCCCTTGAAAAAAGCCAGGCGGCGAAAGAAATCGAACAATGCCATGCTGTCCTCCTGTGCTCGGATAAGCTCTCCAGCCGATTATGAGAATGTATTTTTGTCCGCAAATATTACCGTATTCGATGGAACGGGAGCGGGGGGAAACAGCGGCATTTCGGCAAAGGAACCCCCCGTCGGGGCGGGGGGATTTCCTCTAGCCCAGGACGTGCTCCCACAGGCGCCGGACGGCGTCGATGTGGTTCGCCACGCTGTCCCGGTCGATGCGGGACTTGGGGCTGTCGTTGAGGCGCTTGATGTGCTGCAGCCGCCGGTACTCCCGATAGGCGTTGCGGGTGCCCTCGGCCAGGTCGGCGGGGATGAGGCCCAGCCCGGCCGCCATCCTGAGGAGGGCGATGTTGCCCAGGTTGCCGGTCAGCTCGGGATGGCGCCGGGCATGGCCGAGCACCAGGTACTGGACGATGAATTCCACGTCGATGATGCCGCCGGGATCCTGCTTGATGTCGAATTCGCTGTCGCTGTGGGAGGCGTGGGCGTCGTACATCTTTTGGCGCATGGCTAGCACCTCTTCCCGCAGTTTGGCGAGGTCCCGCTCCTGGCAAAGGATTTCGTTGCGGATGGCCTCGAAGCGTTCCCCCACCGCCGGGTCGCCGGCGCAGAAACGGGCCCGGGTCAGGGCCTGGTGCTCCCAGACCCAGGCGCGCTTCAGCAGGTAGTCCCGGAAGCCTTCGACGGACACCGCCAGGAGACCGGAGTCGCCGTTGGGCCGCAGCCGCAGGTCAGCCTCGAAGAGGATGCCGGCGGAGGTCTGGCTGGACAGCCAGGTGGTCAGGCGCTGGCCCAGGCGGACGTAGTTCTCCTCGGCCTCCTGGGCGGGGTCGTCGTAGAGGTAGACCAGGTCCAGGTCGGAGGCATAGCCCAGCTCCTTGCCCCCCAGCTTGCCGTAGCCGATGACGGCGAAGGCGGGACGCTCCCGGTGGCGGTTCTTGAGCTTCCCCCAGCACAGGTCCAGGGTGGCCTGGACCAGGATGTCGGCGAGCTGGGTGAGGTGGTCCGAAAGGCGCTCGATGGTGTGCAGCCCCGCCAGGTCCTGGGCCAGGAGCCGGAACACCTGGGCGTGGTGCTGCTCCCGCAGGATGTCCATTTCCCGCTCCGTGTCCCCCTGGTGGGTCGCCAGATCCTGGAGAAGGGTCTGGCGGAAGGCCGTCCAGTCGGTGGCCACCTCCAGCAGGCTGGGGTCCAGCAGTTCGTCCAGCAGGATGGGGTGGCGGGTCAGGTAGTCCGCCGCCCAGGAGGAGGCGCCGACGATGTCCGCCACCCGCTTCAGGGCCACGGGATATTGCTGCAGGAGGGCCAGGTAGGCGCCCCGGCGGCTGATGGCCTCGAGGAAGTCCAGGCTGCGGGCCAGGGTCTCGTCCGGCGCCGGGGTGGCGGCGGCTGCTTCCAGGAGGCGGGGGCCGACGGCGTCCAGGCGCTCCCGGTTGGACGCCGGCAGCTGGCGGTAGCGGTTGGAGCTGCGCAGGCTGTCCAGGCGCCCGGCGGCGGCGCGGGGGTGGCGGAAGCCGAGGGCGGAGAGGCGCTCCAGGGTGCCCTCCTCGTCGAGTTGGCCGAGCCAGAGGCCGGCCAGGGCGTGCTCTCCTTCGCCGGGGTCGGAGAAGACCTCCTCGAAGTGGCGGCTCACCCGCTCCCGGTGGCCGTTGAGGACGGCCAGCAGGGCCGGCCAGTCGGGGAAGCCCATGGAACGGGCCATCTTGAGGCGTTCCTCGGCGTTCTCGGGCAGGCTGTGGGTCTGCTGGTCGTTCACGTACTGCAGGCGGTGTTCCAGGCGGCGCAGGAAGTCGTAAGCCTCCCGCAGCTCGGCCTCGGTCTCCGGCGGGATGATGCGGCGCTCGGCCAGGAGCCCGAGGACGGAGAGGGTGGGGCGCACCTGCAGGGCGGTGTCGCGGCCGCCCCGGATGAGCTGGAAGACCTGGGCGATGAATTCGATTTCCCGGATGCCGCCGGGGCCCAGCTTGATGTGGTCGGCCATGTCCTTGCGGGCCACTTCCCGGCGGATCTGGGCATGGAGGTCGCGCATGGCGTTGATGGCGCCGAAATCCAGGTACTTGCGGAAGACGAAGGGCCGGCTGATGCGCTGCAGGGCGGCGATGGCCTCGGGCTGGTCGTTGGCTCCGGCGTTCATGACCCGGGCCTTGATCCAGGCGTAGCGTTCCCACTCCCGGCCCTGGGCGATCAGGTAGTGCTCCAGGCCGTCCAGGGAGGTCACCAGGGGGCCGGAGTCGCCATTGGGCCGCAGCCGCATGTCCACCCGGAAGACCTGGCCATCGGCGGTGATGTCCCCGAGGGCCCCGATCAGGCGCTTGCCCAGGCGGTTGAAGAAGTCGAAGTTGTCGATCTTCTTGGGGCCGGCGGTGTCGCCTTCCTCAGGGTAGATGAAGATGTAATCCACGTCGGAGGAGACGTTCAGTTCCCGCCCGCCCAGCTTGCCCATGCCCACCACCAGGAGGCGCAGGGGGCGGCCGTGGCGGTCCAGGGGTTCGCCGAACTGGGCGGCCAGCTGCCGGTGGTGGTGATCGAGGGCGTAGTTGGTGGTGACGTCGGCCAGCAGGGTCATGCTTTCCATCACCTCGGCCAGGGGAGCCCGGCCGCAGAGATCCCGCAGGGCGATATGGGCCATGGCCCGCTGCCTGAGCTGCCGCAGGGCGCGTTTGAGGCTCTCGTCATCGGCGGGGGGCGGTTCCAGGGCGGCGAGCAGCATGTCCTCGGACAGGGGCCGGTCCCAGGCGGCCTCCAGTTCGGGCACCAGAGCCGGGCGGGCGGCCAGGAGGCAGGCGAGATAACGGCTGTGGGCCACGGCGGGCTGCCAGCGGGGGTCTAGGGTAGGCTCGTTCATCGATTTTGAAATCCCAAGGAAGCCGAAAGGGATAGAATCCCCGGTTTTGATCATTTTGATTCTCCAGGGATTGTAGTGACCTCCCTCGTCTTCTGGCAAAACGGCTGTCTGCGTGGATAAGCCTCTCCTCCGTTCCTTCCTCGATCACCGTTTGCCCTGGCTGCGGCCCCTCCTGGCTCGCAGGGCGATCCGTCGACTGCTGGCGGGGGTGGGCTGGACCCTGGTGGCCGCCTATTTCGCCTTTGCCGCCCTCATCCTGGTCCTGCGCTATGCCGTCCTGCCCGGCATCGGCCAGCAGCAGGCCACCATCGAAGCGGCGGTCACCCAGGCCGTGGGCCTGCCGGTGCGCATCGGCAGCATCAGCGCCAGCTGGGACGGCCTCAATCCCCATCTCACCCTGTCCGACGTGGTGGTGTCGGATCGGCAGGGCCAGCAGGCCTTCGCCCTCGACCGGGTGGATAGCGTCCTCTCCTGGCAGACCCTCTGGCGCCTGGAACCCACCCTGGAACTGCTGGCCATCGAGGGGCCGATCCTGAACGTGCGCCGCGACAGCGCCGGCCGCATTTCCGTCGCCGGCATCGACACCGGGGGGGGAAGCGACCCCCGGCTGGCGGAGTGGGTCCTGGCCCAGCCCCATATCCGGGTGCGGGACGCCATCATCGTCTGGGAAGATGCCCAGCGCGGCGCGCCGCCCCTGGTGCTGGAGGACCTGCAATTCGGCCTCGACAACCGGGGCAGCCGCCACCGCTTCGGCCTCTCCGCCGCGCCCCCCGCCCAGCTGGCCTCTCGCATCGACCTGCGGGGGGAATTCCGCGGCAGCCTGGGTGAGGCCCTCGACCAGCTTTCCGGCCGCCTCTTCGTGGAACTGAACTACGCCGACCTGGCCGGCTGGCGGGCCTGGGTGGATTACCCGATTCCCATCCCCCAGGGCCGCGGCGCCCTGCGGGTCTGGGGCGATTGGGATGGGAGCCAGGGGCACGTCACCACCGACGTCGCCCTGGAGGACCTGCGAATCCGACTCGGCCAAAACGTGCCGGCGCTGGATCTCGCCAGCATGCGGGGCCGGCTGGAAGCCCGTTACCGGGCGGAGGAATGGGACCTGGCCGGCAGCAAGGTGGAACTCCTTTCCCTGGGCGGCATCCGCATCACCCCCACCGACTTCCGCCTGCGCTGGCGGCATGATGCCAAGTCCGGCGACTGGAGCGGCAACGCCACCGCCACCCTGCTGGACCTGGATGCCCTCGGCCGCCTGGCCGACTACCTGCCCCTGGATGCGCGCAGCCGGCAGGTGCTGGCCACCCATCAGCCCTCCGGCCGCGTCGCCGACCTCAAGGCGAGCTGGGAAGCGAAGGCCGACAACCTCGACCACTATGCCGTGCGGGCCCGCTTCGACGGCTTCGGCATGAGGGCGGCGGGCAACTTCCCCGGGGCCAGCGGGCTGGCCGGGGAGGTGGAAGCCACCGAGAAGGGCGGCACCCTGAGGCTGGACGCCAAGGATGCCGGTCTCGACCTGCCGGCCGTCTTCCCGGAGCCCCACCTGGCCCTGGGGGGGGTGCAGGCCAAGGCGGTGTGGCAGGTGGACGGCCGGGCCGTGGATGTGCGACTGGACCGCCTGGATTTTGCCGGAACCGACGCCGCCGGCTCGGCCAAGGGCTTCTATCACTACGCCGGCGACGGCCCCGGCGAGATCGACCTCACCGCCAGCCTCAGCCGGGCCGATGGCCGGGCCGTCTGGCGCTATATGCCGAACGTGGTCAGCGCCAATGCCCGCAACTGGCTGCGCCGGGGCATCGTCGCCGGCACCGCCAGCGATGCCCGCCTCATCCTCAAGGGCAACCTGCGGGATTTCCCTTTCCGCGACAAGAGCAAGGGCCAGTTCAGCGTCACCGCCAAGGCCCAGGGGGTGAAGATCGACTACGCCCCCGGCTGGCCAGCCATCGATGGCATCGCCGGCGACATGAGCTTCGGCGTCGGCATGCGGGTCGAGGCCCGTCAGGGCAACATCCTGGGTACCCGCATCGGGCCGGTGCTGGTGGAGATTCCGGATTTCGACGCGAAGGAGAACATGCTCCTGGTGAAGGGCCAGGTGGACGGGCCCACCGCGGAGTTCCTGCGCTTCATCGACCAGAGTCCGGTGGGGGACACGATCGAACGGTTCACCGAGGATATGGCGGCCAGCGGCTACGGCCGCCTGGATTTGCGGCTCGACATGCCCTTGCAGCACCTGGCCGATACCCGCATCCAGGGCGAGTACCAGTTCCAGAACAACCAGGTGATGGTGCTGCCGGGGCTTCCCCCCCTGGTCCAGGTGAACGGCCGCCTGAAATTCACCGAGAAAACCCTGGTGGCGCCGGAAATCATCGCCCAGCTCCTGGGCGGGCCGATGCGGCTCTCGGTCAGGAGCGAGGGCGACCGGGTCGCCGTCGTCATGGGCGGCAACGCCAACGTGCGGGAAGCGCGGCGCTTCTTCGACCACGCGCTCCTCGACCATGTTTCCGGCAGTACCGCCTGGAAGGGCGAGGTACGGGTGCGGAAGAAGACGGCCGACTTCGTCGTCGAATCCAACCTGGTCGGCATTTCCTCCAGCCTGCCGGAGCCCTTCAACAAGACCGCGGCGACAGTCCTGCCCCTGCGTTTCGAGAAGAAGAACCTGCCGGACACCCTGCGCCGGGACGGCCACCCCCGGGACCAGATCCGGCTGACCCTGGGCAAAGTGGCGGAAGCCCTCCTCGTCCGCCGCCAGGATGGGGACGGCGCCATGGTCTTCGAGCGGGGGGCGGTCGGAGTGGGCGAAGCGGTGCCCAACCTGCCCGAGAAGGGCGTGCTGGCGCAGGTCAGCCTGCCCCGCCTCGACGTCGATTTCTGGCGGCAGGCCCTGCGCGGCGGCGCCGACCATGGCGGGGCGACGGCGGCCGGCCTGGCCGGCCGGATCGTCGTCAAGACCCCGACCATGCGCCTGATCAGCCGGGACTACACCAACGTGGAACTGAACCTGCGGCCCCGGGAAGAGGGCTGGCAAATCGGCCTGTCCTCCCGGGAGGCGGCCGGCGACATCTTCTGGCGGGAAGCGGCCGGCGGCTGGGTGCAGGCGGACTTCAAGCGCCTGGCTTTTCCCGCCGAGGCGAAGGTCGAGCCCGGTGCCCGGGAAGTGCTGGATTCCCTCCCCGGCATGGATATCCGGGTGGCGGATTTCTCCATCGGCGAGAAGCGCCTGGGCCGTGTGGAAATGAAGGCCCACAACGATGCCGGCATCTGGCTCCTGGACAGCGTCGCCATCAATAATCCCGATGGCCACCTGAAGGGCAAGGGGCAATGGGACAGCGCCGGCAACCATCGCAGCCGGCTCAATTTCGAGCTGGTTGCCAACGATGCCGGCAAGCTTCTCGACCGCCTGGGCTACCCGGATTCCCTGAAGCGGGGCACTGCCAAGCTCGCCGGCGATATCGCCTGGGATGGAGCCCTGACCTCCATTGATTTTCCGACCCTGTCCGGCGACCTCGTCCTGACGGCCGGCAAGGGCCAGTTCGCCAAGGTGGAACCCGGCATCGGCAAGCTCCTCGGGCTCCTTTCCCTGCAATCGCTGCCCCGGCGGATGACCCTCGATTTTCGCGATATCTTCAGCGAGGGCTTCGCCTTCGACAGCATCGACGCCCACGTCACCATCAAGAACGGCATCATGCGCACGGCGGACAACCTGAAGATCGACGGCCCGGCGGCCCGCATTCTGATGAGCGGCCAGGCGGATCTGATGCACGAAACCCAGGACATGCTGGTGACGGTGCAGCCCGAAGTGGGCAGCGTCTTCTCGGCGGGGGCCTTGCTGATGGCCCATCCGGTGGTGGGGGCGGCGGCGATCGTGGCCAACAAGCTCCTGCAGAATCCCCTCGACAAGATTTTCAGCTTCCAGTATCACATCACCGGTTCCTGGACCGATCCGAAAACCGAGAAAGTCGGCCAGTCGGTTCAGGAAACCGCCGCCCCGGCCCCCTTGCCCAAATCCGAAGAGGTAAAAAAATGAGTCAAGCGAGCCCCCGGAATTGCCGCATCGCCGCCTTGCAGATGGTGTCCGGCCCCTGTGTGGAAGACAACCTGGCCGCCGCCGGCCGCCTGGTGGACGAGGCGGTGGCCCAGGGCGCCCAGCTGGTGGTCCTGCCCGAGTACTTCCCCATCATCGGCGCTGCCGATGCCGACCGGGTGCGGGCCCGGGAGGCCTTCGGCCACGGACCGGTGCAGGACTGGCTGGCGGCCACGGCCCGGCGCCATGGCATCTGGATTTTCGCCGGCTCCATTCCCCTGGAGGCGAGCGCCCCGGACAAGATGCGCAACTCGAGCCTGGCCTTCGACCCGGAGGGGAACTGCGTCGCCCGCTACGACAAGATCCATCTCTTCGGCTTCCAGAAGGGCGAGGAGCGCTACGACGAGGCCGCCTTCATCGAGGCGGGCAGCCAGCCGGCGGTGGTGGATACCCCCTTTGGCCGGGTGGCCCTGTCCATCTGCTACGATCTGCGCTTCCCCGAGCTGTACCGGGCCCTCGCCCCGGTCGACCTCATCCTGGTGCCGGCCGCCTTCACCGAAACCACCGGCCGGGCCCACTGGGAAATCCTGCTGCGGGCCCGGGCCATCGAGAACCAATGCTATGTGCTGGCGGTCGGACAAGGCGGTCTCCACCCCAATGGCCGCATGACCCACGGCAACAGCATGGTGATCGATCCCTGGGGCGAAATCCTGGATCGCAAGCTGAAGGGGCCGGGCGTCGTCATCGCCGACCTCGACCACGGCCGTATCGCCGAAATCCGCGAGAGCCTGCCGGCTCTCGCTCACCGCCGTCTCTGATGGAGTCTGAATGAAACAGAACAGCGCCCTGGCGCAAGCCGAACGCCTTCTCCTGAAACCCTTCGACCTGGTCGAGGCCAACCTGTCGAAGACCTTCGGGGAAATCCTCCGGCACGGGGTCGATTATGCCGATCTCTTCTTCCAGTATTGCCGCTCCGAGGCCTGGAGCCTGGACGAAGGCATCGTCAAGTCCGGCAGCTTCTCCATCGACCAGGGCGTCGGCGTGCGGGCCTCCAGTGGCGAGAAAACCGCCTTTGCCTATTCCGACGACATCAGCGCCCGGGCCCTGACCGACGCGGCCGGCGCCGTGCGGGCCATCGCCGCTGCCGGCCAGAGCGGTTCCCTGCCGGTCATGCGGGCGGGGCAGGGCAGGGCCCTGCAGCTCTATGGCAGCCATGACCCCCTGGCTTCCCTGGCGCCGGAAGCCAAGGTCAGCCTCCTGGAGCGCCTGGAGCGCTTCGCCCGGGCCGCCGACCCGCGGGTGGTCCAGGTCATGGCCTCCCTGGCCGGCGAGTACGAGGTCGTCCTGGTGGCCGGCTCCGACGGGCGCCTGGCCGCCGACGTGCGGCCCTTGGTGCGCTGCTCCCTGTCGGTGATCGTCGAGGAAAACGGCCGCCGGGAGCAGGGCAGCGCCGGCGGCGGCGGGCGTTCCGACTACGGCTATTTCAGCGACGAGATCCTCGAGCGCTACGCCCGGGAGGCGGTGCACCAGGCGGTCACCAACCTGGCTGCCGGCCCCGCGCCGGCCGGCCAGATGACCGTCGTGCTGGGTCCCGGCTGGCCCGGCATTCTGCTGCACGAGGCCGTGGGCCACGGCCTGGAGGGGGACTTCAACCGCAAGGGCAGCTCCACCTTCAGCGGCCGCATCGGCCAGCGGGTGGCGGCCCCCGGCGTGACCGTGGTGGACGACGGCACCATTGCCGGCCGCCGCGGGTCGCTGAACATCGACGACGAGGGCAATCCCACCCAGCGCACGGTGCTGATCGAGGACGGCATCCTGAAGGGCTACATGCAGGACAGCCTCAATGCCCGGCTCATGGGGGTTTCTCCCACCGGCAACGGCCGGCGGGAATCCTTCGCCCACCTGCCCCTGCCGCGCATGACCAACACCACCATGCTGGCCGGCCAGCACGATCCCCAGGAAATCATCAAGTCGGTGAAGAAGGGCATCTACGCCGCCAATTTCGGTGGCGGCCAGGTGGATATCACCAACGGCAAGTTCGTCTTCTCCATGTCCGAGGCCTACCTCATCGAGGACGGTAAGGTCACCCGGCCCATCAAGGGCGCCACCCTGATCGGCAACGGTCCCGACGCCCTCACCAAGGTCTCCATGATCGGCAATGACATGCGCCTCGATCCCGGCGTGGGCACCTGCGGCAAGGACGGCCAGAGCGTGCCGGTAGGCGTCGGCCAGCCGACCCTGCGCATCGACGGCCTGACGGTCGGCGGCACCGGCTGAGCGGGAATCCGGGCCGCTCCGGATTCCCCAACGGCATTTTTGTTCGCCGGACTGGGGTGCGGTATCATGCCCCTTATTAGCGATTTTTGATTTAGGCAAACTGGAGGGGGGTATGCAAACGCTGTGGAGGGCCTTCTGTCTGTTGGTGCTGTTGTCCCAGCCCGCCTGGGCACAACCGCCGGCGACGGGTTCCGGCCAGATTCAAGACCGGCTGAAGGCGGTGATGGCCGATCCGGCGGCGTTGAAGGCCGCGGTGGAGGCCGGCCGCAAGGCCAGTTTCTTCTGTGCCAACTGCCACGGCGAGGGCGGCAACAGCAAGGCGCCTGAAGTCCCCAACTTGGCGGGCCAGAATGCCTCCTATCTGCTCGAGCAGATCCGCAAGTTCGGCGCCGGGGAGCGCAAGGACCAGTTCATGGAAGGCATGATCAAGGTGCTCAAAGACGAGGAGCGCATGCAGATCGCCCTTTACTACGCCGAGTCGAAAGTCGCTCCAGGCCGGGCCGATCCCAACCTGGCTCTGCGCGGTCGGGATACCTTCACCCGCCTGTGCACCCGCTGCCACGGCGAAAAGGCCTACGGCAACGAGACCATCCCGCGCCTGGCAGGACAGAAGATTCCCTATCTGCAGACCACTATCACCCGCTACCGGGACAAGACCGGGGTGCGCAATAACGAGCTCATGGCCATCGCCACCGCCCCCCTCAAGAACGAGGATGTGGCGGCCATCGCCAACTATCTGACCCAGATGCCCTAAGGGGCTCTGCCGCCGCCGGGGCCCGCGCTCCGGCGTAGCGGCCCGCCTGCCGGCCCCCGCGCCGGCGGCGTACCTTCCAATCGGCATGGCGAACGGGATCTGCCCTGCCGCTCCGCTACAATGATGGGTTTTCCAGCATTTTTTCAATGGGATTGGCCATGATGCCCCATACCAAACCAAACATCGACGACGTCCGCATCAAGGAAATCAAGGAACTGGTGCCGCCGGCGCACGTCTTCCGCGAATATCCGGTGAGCAATCGGGCCGCCCAGACCACCTACAACGCTCGCCAGATCATCCACCGCATTCTCCACGGCGCCGACGACCGCCTGCTGGTGGTGATCGGGCCCTGCTCCATCCATGATTACGAACTGGCCATGGATTACGCCCGGAAGCTGGCCAAGGAGGCGGAGAAGTACCGCAATGACCTCCTCGTCCTGATGCGGGTCTATTTCGAAAAGCCGCGCACCACCGTGGGCTGGAAGGGCCTCATCAACGACCCGCGCCTGGACGGCAGCTTCCGCATCAACGAAGGGGTGCGCCTGGCCCGCCGCATCCTGCTGGAAGTCAATGAGCTCGATCTGCCCTGCGCCACCGAGTTCCTGGACACCATCACCCCCCAATACACCGCCGACCTCATCGCCTGGGGCGCCATCGGGGCCCGCACCACCGAATCCCAGGTCCATCGCGAACTGGCTTCCGGCCTTTCCTGCCCGGTGGGCTTCAAGAACGGCACCGACGGCAATATGCGCATTGCCGTGGACGCCATCCGGGCCGCCCAGTCGCCCCACCATTTCCTGTCGGTGACCAAGTCCGGCCACACCGCCATCGTCTCCACTGTCGGCAACGAGGACTGCCACGTCATCCTGCGGGGCGGCAAGGAGCCCAACTACGACGCCGCCTCGGTGGACGCCGCCTGCAAGGAAATCTCCGCCGCCGGCCTAGCCTGCCGCCTCATGGTGGATTTCTCCCACGGCAACAGCCGCAAGCAGTACAAGCTGCAGATGGAAGTCTGCCGGGACGTCTGCGCCCAGCTCGCCGCCGGCGAGGACCGCATCGTCGGCGTCATGGTCGAATCCCACCTGGTGGAAGGCCGCCAGGACCTCTCCCCGGACAAGCCCCTGGAATACGGCAAGAGCATCACCGACGCCTGCATCGGCTGGGACGACAGCGTCGCCCTCCTGGAGCAGCTGGCCGCCGGCGTGCGCGCCCGGCGGGTGGCGGAAGCGGCGGAGTAACAACATGGCCGGACAGGGGCCCCGGCTCCTGTCCGGCGCCAAGGCGCTTCCCGGAGCCATTCCTAAACCATGAGCCGCCAGACCTGGCTTGCCGCCGCCCTTGCCGCTCTTGCGGCACTTTTCCTGCCGGCCTGCGATTACGGCAACCTGAAGTCCATCCAGCCGGGGATCACCACCAGCGCCGAAGTCCGGGCCCGGATGGGGGCGCCCGCGGCGGAGTACCGCAACGGGGATGGCACCGTCACCTGGGAATACAACCGCCAGCCCGGCGGGATCGAATGCCACATGATCACCTTCGGCCCGGACCTGGTGGTGCTCCGGGTCGAGCAGGTCCTGACCGAGGCCAATTTTGCCAGGGTCCGGGAAGGCATGGACAGGGAGCAGGTTCAGCGCCTCCTGGGCCATCCCGGCTCGGTCACGACCTACGAGCGCCTGGGCGAAGAAGTCTGGGACTGGCGGGTGGCCGGCACCCTGCCCACCGAGGAAGCCCATTTCCATGTCCATTTCGACGTCGGTACCGGCTTGGTGAAGAAGACGTCCCGGCGGGTGGAGGCCAGGGGCTGAGAAGGTGCCCAATGGCGGGGACGTTGATTGAGCCGGCGGACGCTGTCGGCACTGGCGGGGCGGTGGACAGCGTCGAGGTTGTCGGGCCGCAGACGGCCAGGAGCAGTCGGTTAGGCTTGCGCTTCGAAGCCGTCATTCGAGACGCCGCGACAGCAATGCGTCCATCGTCGAACTCACCCAGCACAACTCGATCAACCCCTTGTATTCGGCATGCCTTGACCTGACGATCGTAGTAGGGTTCATGCTTGGCGCTCCCAATCCACAGGAGCAAATCATGACGGACTCGACATCGATGTCGAACGACCAGTTTCTCGCCGCATTTCTCGATTCCAGCATGCCGCCGGCCGGCTTTGATCATCACGGGCATGTGCGCGCTGCCTGGCTGCTGCTTCAGCGTCAGCCGCTGGAAGATGCGGTGACTGATACCTGCGACGCTATCGACCGGCTGGCAACGCGCCTGGGTGTACCTGAAAAATACAACCGGACCCTCTCCGAAGCCCTGGTGCGCCTGATGGCACATGGAGGTGGCGCTGATCCTGCGCTCTCCTGGGAGGATTTTCTTGCCGCCAGCGCCGACCTGATGAATGACGCGCGGGGTGTGTTGGCGCGGTACTATTCCGACACTCTCCTGAACTCGCAGACGGCACGGGAACGCTTCCTCCCGCCCGACCGCCTTCCTCTGCCGTCATGACCAAGGCCTACACCGGAAAGCTCACGCTCGGGCAACTCTGCAAGCGAGTTGGGCTGGCGCGTACCTCCGTTCTGCATTACGAATCCCTCCGGCTGCTGGAGCCGAGCGGACGCAGCACGGCCGGCTACCGCCTCTACGGCGAATCCGAGTTGGAGCGCCTCCGCACAATCCGGCGTCTCCGCGACGCCGGGTTGGCACTTGCCGACATAGGTACCCTACTCACACCGCTCAATTCTTCAGGCCGGCGTGACCATCCTGGGCCGACAGAGCTTCTGGAGAAGCGCCTTCTCGGGCTCTGCCAGGAAGTGGAGCGGATCCGCGACCAGCAACGCCTTCTGGCGCGCCTTCTGGCGGTTCCTGATTTCCGATACGGTCGGCAACATTACGACAAGGCAGCGTGGGTTGCGCTTCTGCACCGTGCTGGACTTGATGAGACCGCCATGCATATGTGGCACATTGAATTCGAACGTGAAAATCCCAAGGGCCACGCGGCCTTCCTCCAGTCACTCGGCCTTAAGCCAACTGAAGTGGAGGAAATCCGCCGCTGGTCGCAAACTGAAATCGAAGCGTCTGCTGAATGACGGGTGGAACCGGCGCCCAACCTATCATTCCACCGGAAGTGCGCGAAAGAGCGCGCAGGCCGGTGAATTCGCGCGTTGAGGGTCCGCTTCGTGGCCGGGCTGACACCCGTCTGAACAACTATATTGGGTCGGCTGCTGCCTGATTCCCCGCCATACCAAACCCATATTCCGGCGCCGACCCCGACTTCATTCGCAGCTATCGCCTTGGCAGCCCTCAGCCCGCGTTCTTCCCCTTCTGCCACAGCACGTCGCCTTGCCCGCCGAAGCGGTTGAGGCTGCGGCCGAGGATGAAGAGGAGGTCCGAAAGCCGGTTGAGGTAGCGGCGGGCGGCGTCGGGCACGGGCTCTTCCGTGTGGAGCCGGACCACCGCCCGCTCGGCCCGGCGGCAGACGGTGCGGGACAGGTGGGCGAGGGCAGCGGCCCGGGTGCCGCCGGGGAGGATGAATTCCTTGAGCCGCGGAAGGTCGGCGTTGAATTCCTCGACCAGGGCTTCGAGGCGCGCCACCTGGGCGTCCTTCATGACGCTCATGCCGGGCAGGCAGAGTTCGCCCCCCAGGTCGAAGAGGTCGTGCTGGATGTCGATCAGCGCCGTGCGCACCTTCTCCGGCAGCTCCTCGCAGAGGAGCACCCCGAGGCTGGAATTCAGTTCGTCCACCTCGCCGATGGCGTCGATCCGGAGGCTGTCCTTGGTGGTGCGGGAGCCGTCGCCCAGCCCGGTGGTGCCGCTGTCGCCGGTGCGGGTGACGATCTTGGAAAGGCGGTTGCCCATGGTCGGTCCTTGAATTGATACCGGCCGATTATACCGGCCGGTATCTACCAGAGACCGCCAACCACCGGCCGGGGTTCGCTCCGGCCCGGGCAGTCAGCAGCCGCTGCCGATGTTGCCGATCTGGGTGCAGCCCTGGTGGCTGAAGTCCAGGGTCCCAAAGATGCCGAGGTCGAGGACCAGGCCGAAGCCGAGGGTGAAGATGCCGCCGGTGCTGACATTGATGTTCACCGGGCCGGTGGTAGGCTGCAGGACGCTGCCGACGTAGGTGTCGCTGCGGATGGTCTTGTCGGTGGATAGGCCGATGGCGAAGGTGTTGATGCCCCCGGCGTTGACGCTGATATCCACCGGCCCGGTCACCGGCGCCTTCACCGATCCCACCACCGCCGTCGCCCCGGTGTTGGCCCCCACCGTGCCGGTCACGATCTCGCCCACGTCCACCGCGATCTTGGCCGAGCCGGTCACCGGCGCATCGATTACCGCCACCTCGTTGCGGGCTGTCGTACTGGCGCCGACGGCGAAGGCGGTGGCCCCTCCGGCTCTCACATTCAGGTCGAGGTTGCCGCTGACCCGCCCGCCCGGCCCCACTTCGCCGAAGCGGTTGACGGCCGTGGTGGAGCCGCCGATGGCCGCCGAAATCACTGGGCCGCTGGCGACGTTGATATTGGCGTTGCCCTGCACCGTGCCGTCGATGTTGCCGAGGCCGACGGCGCTGGTGGCGTGGTAGCCGATGGCGGCGGCGATGGCGCCGCCGGGCTGAACTACCCGGCTGACATAGCTGCCGCCGATCTTGCCCGATGGGGACAGGTTCGCCAGGCGCACCGTGGATTCCGTCCCGGCGCCGATGGCGGCATTGACCGCCCCGGTGGACAGGAGGAAGAGCCGGGAGCTGGCGCCCACCACGCCGTCCAGGTTGCCCAGGGACATCAGGGCATCGCTGTTGTAGCCGATGGCGGCATTGACGGCGCCGATGACGGTGGCAGTCATGTCCACCCCGCCGGGGCTGCTGCCGCCGAGGCTGGCGATGCGCATGTCGGCCAGGGAGTCGGCGCCGATGGCGGCGTTGACCGCCCCGTCCACATCCCGCCGGGCGCGCACCGGCCCCAGCTGCTGGTTGGCGTCGGTGGTGCCCAGGGACTCCATCACCTGGCGGGCATAGCTGTTGTGGCCGATGGCCGCGTTGACCGCGCCGATGGACATGTCCACATCCATCTCGCTCAGGACGATCTTGGCCCCCATGCCGCCGCCGGTAGCCTCGATGCGCTGGATGGCGGTGGCGTTGCTGCCGATTGCCGCATTCACGTTGTCGACGACCTGGAGGGTGAGGTTGACGTCGCCCAGGATCTTGAGAAAGCGGTCCACCAGATGGGGCTCGGAAAAGGACTGGCCATGGGGATGCCGGGGTGGGGTCGTGGTGCCGGGCTGGGAGGAGCCGCCGTCGGAGTCGTCGCCCCCCTCGTCCACCGCGCCAGGGCCCAGGTCGATGGCGCCGATCTGCTTGTTTACGTCGGAAAAGACGCTGGCCAGGCTGGTCTCGATCTCGTTCTTCTTCTGGATGACCTTGTCGGCGGCGGCGTTGAACTTGTCCGACTGCTCCTGCTCGGACTTGGCCTGGGCCTCGATGGCCGCCTTCTTGGCGCTGGCGTCGGCGTTGGCCTTGACCGAGTCCGGAATGGGGCAGCTCTCGCAGCAGCATTTGGACGTCCAGAGGCAGTCGCCGCAGCGGCGGCAATGGCAGTCCTCGTACCGGATAGGCGGCACCTTCACGTCGGCAGCCTGCTTGGCGTACTGGTCGGCGGCGCCCTTGTGCTTGGCCCCCTCGTCCCGGCAGACCTTGCTCAGTTCGGTGAAGGCCTTGTCGAGGCCATCGTTCACCTTCTGGCTGACGACGGAGATGGCGCCGCTGATCTTGCCCTGTATGGTGGCGGTAGTCTTGGCCAGGGCGACGTCGATGCGCTCCTTCACCCGGTCGGTGGCTGCCTCGGTCCGGGCCTTGATGTCGGCGATGGCGGCGGTGATGGAATGGGGCGAGGGGCGCCCGTCCGGGGTGCGGGGGTTCACCAGGTCGTGGAGGTCCTGGATGGGGATGTGCTCCGGATCCAGTTCCTTCAGCTTGTCCCGCAGTTCTCCCCACTTGATTGCGTCGGGATCGTCGGGCCGGTTGGCGTGGGCGTCGATCCGGGCCAGGATGTCGTCCAGGGAGATCGTCGACACCGAAATCTTCTCCAGTTCGGCCAGGGCCTTCAGGTTGTCGTCCATGTCCCAGGGCTTGTCCGGCAACCTGTCCGGGACATTGATATCGCCGCGGGGATCGATGTCGGGGGCGGCGGGCTGGTCCGGCACCAGCTCCTTGAGCTTAACCAGCAGGTCGGGGGCATCCACCTCGCTGCGGGCCTTGTCGGCGATGTCCTTGGCGAAGTCGGGGGCGATGACCTTGTTGATGTTGTCCACGATCCTGCGCCCGTGGTCCGGCAGCAGCTTGCCCAAATCCTCCAGGCTGACCTGGGCTTCCTTGAGGCGGTCCAGGTCGCTGTCCGGCACCTTGACCGGGACTTTAGGCTCCACGGGCACGGGCTTCCTGAGGCGCTGCAGGACGTCGATGGCGTCCGAGGGATCGGGCACGTCGACGGCAGGCTTCTGCAGGGCGATGACCACGTCGAGGACATGCACCCCCGAGGGCTTGATGACCGGGTTCACCTGGGGCCGCCCTTCGTCGGGGGCGGCGATGCGGGCCTGGATGGATTCCGCCAGGTTGCTGGTGACCCGGGCCTCCAGGCGGCCGCCGTGGATGTCCACCGGGGAAGCCGCATTCACTGGCCCACCGCCGCCCGCGGACCCGCCGCCGTCGATCCTCAGCCGCTTCAGGCGCAGGCTTTTCAGGGCGGGGATGCCGGGGGCGTCCGGCAGGTCGTCGTCGGCGCTGCTCCCTCCGGCCACGGACAGGGCCGCGGCCGACGCCGCGACGGGGGCGGCATCGATCATCCTGCGCACCGCCGGCGCGATGGGGCCCTTGCCGAGGAGGTCCGAGGCCTGGTCGGCAAGGGCCGGGGAGAAGCACAGCAGGGCCCAGCAGGCCGCCTTCCACCACCCTCCGCGATGGCTCCGCCGGCGGAACCCTGTGGCGTCCATGGTGGCTCCCGCCGTCTAGGCCGGCCTCACTTGCCTGGCGCCGGCGCCGCCGGATGGGCCGGCCCGCCGGAGACCGGCGGCAGCACCGGGGCGGCGGGGGCGGGCGGCAGCTTCATGTCCGCCGGCGCCGGATTGGAGGGGTTGAGGAGCTTGGGCTGCTCGCTCGGGGGCGTGCCGTTGCTCTTCGGCACCTCGATGCCGGCGGGCGGGGTAGCCGCCGCGGCAGCGGCGTGCTGGTTGTCCTTCCAGGCCCGTTCGAAGATGGCGAAATCGACGCCGCTGTCACCGAAGACGTTGTGGCGCATGCGGTACTGCATGAGGGCCCGGCGGAAGGCTGGGGTCAGGGAGCCGTCTTCCTCCAGGGGCCGGGTATCGGCCTTGGCCATCTTCAGGCTGCGCAGGGTGGCGAGGACGAATTCGGCCCGCTCCTGGTGGGACAGGGAAGCGTACAGGGACCGGGCCTTCTCCCGCTCGGGGGTGACTTCGCCGATGGCGGCCAGGCATTCCCAGTAGGGCAGGTTGTAGAGCTTGCCGAACAGTTCGATGGTCCCCACCTCCACCAGCGCCCGCAGGGCCCGGCTCAGGGCCTCGGCCCGGTTCTCGTTGGTGCTGAAGATGGCGCCGAGCTTCTTGAGGCTGATGGAAATCTCGTCCGAGGCGCCCCGCTTCTCGACGCTGAAGGTGTTGGCGGAAAAGACCCCGGGCAGGATCTGGTAGTTGTTCACCAGGCCCAGGGCCAGGTCCAGGGAGACGCTGGACAGGGACACCGAGGCCGACCCCGAATAGCTGCCGCCCTGAATGTTTTCATTGATCTGGCCGGCGTTCAGGGAACCGCCCCGCTGCTTGGTGTAGGGCGAGGTGTTGATCTGGGTGACGGCCCCCCGGATGAAGAAGTCCGGGATGCGCAGGGCGCCCTTTTTCGGATGGCTGCTCTGCAGGGCGACGATGTCCGGGGTCTGGCGGTCGAAGGCCACGAAGCGGATGGCGGCGCTTTCCTTGCTCATCTCCGAGATGGCCGAGATCATCATGTCCCGGGCGCCGTAGCCGGCGCCGCCGCGGCTTTCCGAATAGTCCGGGATGGGGGCGGCGGTGACGTAGATGGGCTCCACCTTGTGGCGGATGAACATCTGGTCCATGCAGGCCAGGCCTTCGGTGAAGCCGGTCAGGGTGCGCACCGGGTAGGTGGGCGAGAGGGTTTCGCGGACATTCTCGGGGGGGCTGACCGGGATGGCGGAGCATCCTGCCAGGATGGAGCCCAGGAATGCGGTTGCCAACCGGGCGAAGGGTATGCGGAGAGTCACGGTGCTTCCCTTTCCTTACCGCGTGCAGCGGTTGCCGACGTTGATGACGTCGCCGAGGATGATGACGCTGATTTCGTTGCCGATGCCGCTGCTGACGACCTGGTTGCCGATATCGACGCTGCCGCAGCCGACCCTTCCCCGGTACATCTCAAGAGCTTCCTCCTCGTTGGTCGGCGCGCCCTTCTGCTTGAGTTGTTCCATGAAATAGTCGTTGTTCAGGCGCATGATCCGGCTCCGGGCGGCCAGGATCCTCATGTTGGCGTTGTCGTCCAGGGCGGCGGCCGAAGCCGCCGGCGGGAACGCGCAAAGGCCTGCGGCAAGCCATGCCGCGAAAGACGGTAATCGCATGATGTAGCCCTGCAGCAAAAAAAGGGGCGAAGGCCTCGCCCCCACGCGCTTACTTGCAGCTCGACCCCTTGCCGATGGTGCCGATCTGCTGGTCGGCGCAGGACTTGTTGCCGACGGCGGCATTGAGGTTCTGCTCGGCCCCGATGGTCATGGTGAGGTCGCCTTTGACGCTGCCCGATTCGATGGCGCCGATGGCCTGGCTGGCCGTGGATTCGTTGCCGACGGCGGCGTTCAGGTTCTGGGCGGCTTCGATGGTGATCTGGGTTCCCCCTTCGATGCTCGGCCCCTGCTGCTGGGCGATGGCGAGACTGCTGGCGGAACCGAGGGCCAGGGCAAGCAGTGTGGTGTGGGTGACTTTCATGATGTGCTCCCTATCGATGCTGCTTCTGAAAAAATGGGTCTAGCGGCTGAGCTGGCTGATGCCGTCTTCCGCAAACTCGATGAAAAACAGGTGGTTGGAACCCCGGTCCAGGATTTCCACTTCAACGTCGTGGCCGACGTGGGTGATCCGCAGGACCTCGCCGGTGATGATTTCCTGGGTGTCGGACAGGGCCAGCTCCAGCAGGCTGCCCACCCGCAGCTGATCGCCACCCACCAGGGCGAGAATTTCCACGTGCCGGCCGTTGTGGCGGTCCCACGCCTCCAGGGCGGAGGCGGCGCTCCCCCAGCAGCCCAGGGCTGCCATGGCGGCGATCGTGAGGAACAGCTTTTTCATCGCGGGTACAATCGAAACGAGGGCGCTTTTCCGGCAGCGGCATGGGGGCTCGGGTGCCAGAACAGCCGCTGCGACAAGCGCATTCTTCTATCAGCAGGGTAGTATCTTGCGCCGCCGCTCAAAACGATATTCGTGGTTCCACCTATGCCGAACTTTTGCGCCAACCTGAGTTTCCTGTTTACCGAAGTGCCGTTCCCGGAGCGCTTCGCCCGGGCTGCCGCCGCCGGATTCCGCGGCGTGGAATACATGTCGCCCTACGACCATTCGCCCGAATCGGTGGCGGGATGGCTGCGGGACGCCGGGCTGCAGCAGGTGCTTTTCAACCTGCCGGCCGGGGACTGGGGGGCGGGGGAGCGGGGAATGGCCTGCCAGCCCGGTCGGGAGGCGGAGTTCCGGGAGAGCGTTGAGTTAGCCTTCACTTACGCCAGAGCCCTGGATTGCCGGCGCATCCATTGCCTGTCCGGCCTGCGCCCGGCGGGCGTGGACGAGGCCCGGCTGCGCGCCGCCTATGTGGCCAACCTGCGCTGGGCCGCCGACCGGGTGGCCGGCAGCGGCATCCGGCTCCTCATCGAGCCCATCAACAGCCGGGTGGATATGCCGGGCTACTGGCTCGACACCCCGGCGAAGGCCTTCGAGCTGCTGACGGAAATCGACCGGCCCAATGTGGCGGTCCAGTTCGACATCTACCACGCCCAAGTCATGGAGGGGGACCTGGCCCGGACCATCGAGACCCATCTCGGAAGCATCGGGCACTTCCAGATCGCCGACAATCCCGGCCGCCACGAGCCCGGCAGCGGCGAAATCAACTACCCCTATCTCTTCGCCCTC
The DNA here is from genome assembly GCA_018261935.1 of Rhodocyclaceae bacterium. Classification (GTDB taxonomy): domain Bacteria; phylum Pseudomonadota; class Gammaproteobacteria; order Burkholderiales; family Rhodocyclaceae; genus JAGTRP01. The sequence goes on along the minus strand of JAGTRP010000009.1, from coordinate 98,828 downwards.
CTGGATCGCCTGGGTTACGACGGCTGGGTGGGCTGCGAATACAAGCCGAAGGCCGGCACCGAGGTCGGCCTGGGCTGGATGAAGCGCGGGGCTGCCTGACCTCCATGAGCGCCTTGCCAGCCCGGGACCTCCTGCGCGCCCTGTTCGATGCCGCCCTGGCTGCGGCCGATCCGGCCCGCTGCCTGCCCCCGCTCCTGCCGGCGCTCCTGCCGGAACCCGGCGACGGCCGGCTGATCGTGGTCGGCGCCGGCAAGGCGTCCGCTGCCATGGCCCGGGCGGTGGAAGACCACTGGCCCGGGGAACTGGATGGGCTGGTGGTTACCCGCTATGGCCACGGGGTGCCCTGCCGGCGCATCGAGGTCGTCGAGGCTGCCCATCCGGTGCCCGACGCCGCCGGGGAAGCGGCCGCCGCCCGCATCCTGGAGCGGGTGCGAGGCCTCGGAGCAGAAGACCGGGTCCTGGCCCTCATTTCCGGCGGCGGCTCCGCCCTCCTGGCGGCCCCGGCCCCGGGCGTCACCCTGGCCCAAAAGCGGGCCGTCACCGGGGCGCTCCTCAAGAGCGGGGCTTCCATCGCCGAAATGAACTGCGTCAGGAAGCACCTCTCTGCCGTCAAGGGAGGACGCCTCGCTGCCGCCGCCTGGCCGGCCAGGGTGCTCACCCTGGCCATTTCCGACGTGCCGGGGGACGACCCGGCGGTGATCGCCTCCGGCCCCACCGTCGCCGACCCTACCACTTGCGCCGACGCCCTGGCGATCCTGGAGCGCTACCGCATCGCCATCGCTCCGGCCTTGTGGGCGCGGCTGAAAGCCGGCGAACTGGAAACCCCCAAGCCCGGCGATCCGCGCCTGGAAAAAAGCGCCTTTCGCCTGGTGGCGAGCCCCCTGCAGATGCTCCAGGCCGCCGCCGAAACGGCCCGGGCCGCCGGGGTGGCGCCCCTGATCCTGGGGGACGCCATCGAGGGGGAAGCCCGGGAGGTCGCCAAGGCGCTGGCCGGCATCGCCCTCTCCTGCGCCCGCCACGGCCTGCCGGCCAAGCCGCCCTGTGTCCTCCTCTCCGGCGGGGAGACGACGGTGACCCTGCGGGGCGGCGGCCGGGGCGGGCGCAACACCGAGTTCCTGCTGGCGTTGGCCCTGGCCTTGGACGGCGCGCCGGGCATCCATGCCCTGGCGGCGGACACCGACGGCATCGACGGCAGCGAGGACAACGCCGGCGCTTTCGTCGGCCCGGACACCCTGGAACGGGCGCGGGGCACGGGCATCAACCCCCACCAAAGGCTGGAGGACAACGATGCCTGGGGCTTCTTCTCGGCCCTCGGGAATCTCCTGGTGACCGGGCCGACCCGGACCAACGTCAATGACTTCCGGGCCATTCTGGTCAGGGTAGAATGAATTTTTCGGGGGAGGGGGCCATGGCGGCTCAGGACATGACATTCCATACCGACAAGGGAATTTTGGCGGCCCGGCTGAAGGCGGTGCTGCCGCCCCGCTGCCTCCTGGTGGACGAGGAGGACCTGCGGCCCTACGAATGCGACGGCCTCACCGCCTACCGGGCCCTGCCGGCGGCCGTCTGCCTGCCCGAGACCGAGGAGCAGGTGCGGGACGTGCTGCGGGTCTGCCGGCGCCTCCAGGTGCCGGTGGTGGCCCGGGGGGCGGGAACCGGCCTCTCCGGCGGCGCCATGCCCCACAGCGAGGGGGTGGTGCTGTCCCTGGCCCGCTTCAACCGCATCCTGCGCATCGACGCCAACGCCCGGCTGGCGGTAGTGCAGCCCGGCGTGCGCAACCTGGCGGTGTCGGAGGCGGCGGCGCCCTACGGGCTCTACTACGCCCCCGATCCCTCGTCCCAGATCGCCTGCACCCTGGGGGGCAACGTGGCCGAGAACTCGGGCGGGGTCCATTGCCTCAAGTACGGCCTCACCGTCCACAACATCCTGCGCCTGCGGGCCATCACCATCGAGGGCGAAATCCTCGAAATCGGCTCCGAGGCCCCGGATTCCCCGGGCTACGACCTGCTGGCCCTACTGATCGGCTCCGAGGGCATGCTGGCGGTGGTCACCGAAGTGACCCTCAAGCTCACCCCCAAGCCGGAACTGGCCCAGGTGGTCATGGCCTCGTTCGACGACATCGGCAAGGCCGGCGAGGCGGTGGCCGCCATCATCGCCGCCGGCATCATCCCGGCCGGCCTGGAGATGATGGACAAGCCGGCGACGGCGGCGGTGGAGCCCTTCGTCCAGGCCGGCTACGACCTTGAGGCCGAGGCCATCCTGCTGTGCGAGTCGGACGGCACCCCGGAGGAAGTGGCGGAGGAAATCGCCCGGGTCCGGGCCGTGCTGGAAAAGAGCGGCGCCCGGGACCTCAAGGTGTCCGGCTCGGAAGCCGAGCGCCTGCGCTTCTGGGCCGGCCGCAAGGCGGCCTTTCCCGCCGTCGGGCGCATCACCCCGGACTACTACTGCATGGACGGTACCATCCCCAGGCGGCGCCTGGCCGAGATGCTCCAGGCCATCGCCGGCATGGAGCGGAAGTACGGCCTGCGCTGCGCCAACGTCTTCCACGCCGGCGACGGCAACCTCCACCCTCTCATCATGTACAACGCCGCCCAGCCCGGGGAGTGGGAGCGGGCCGAGGCCTTCGGGGCCGAGATCCTCGAGCTTTCCGTGGCCCTCGGGGGCTCCATCACCGGCGAGCACGGGGTCGGGGTCGAGAAGATCGGCCAGATGTGCGTGCAGTATTCCACGCCAGAACTGGAGACCTTCCACAGGGTGAAGGCGGCCTTCGACGAGGCGGGGCTCCTCAACCCCGGCAAGGCCATCCCCAGCCTGCACCGCTGTGCCGAGTACGGCCGCATGCACGTCCATGGCGGCGAGTTGAAATTCCCCGACCTGGAGCGTTTCTGATGCAGCTCGACGATCTGGCCGCCCGGGTGCGGGAAGCCGCGGAAACCGGCACCGCCCTGCGCTTCAGGGGCGGCGGCAGCAAGGATTTCTACGGCGGCCTGCTGGCCGGCGAGGTGTTCGACGTCTCCGGCTACCGGGGCATCGTCGCCTACGAGCCCACCGAGCTCTTCATCACCGCCCGCTGCGGCACCCCCCTGGCGGAAATCGATGCGGCCCTGGCGGAAAAGGGCCAGATGCTGGCCTTCGAGCCGCCCCATTTCGGTCCGGCCACCGTCGGCGGCTGCGTCGCCGCCGGTCTCTCCGGGCCCCGCCGGCAGCAGGCCGGGGCGGTGCGGGATTTCGTCCTCGGGGTGAAGCTCATCGACGGCGCCGGGCAGGTGCTGGATTTCGGCGGCCAGGTCATGAAGAACGTCGCCGGCTACGATGTCTCCCGGTTCCTGGCCGGCAGCCTCGGTACCCTCGGGCTTCTGGCGGAAGTGACCCTCAAGGTGCTGCCCCGCCCCATGGCGGAAGCCAGCCTGATTTTCGAGACGGCCCAGCCGCAGGCCATCGAAATGCTCAACCGCTGGGGCGGCCGGCCCCTGCCCATTTCGGCTTCCTTCTGGCACGACGGCCGCCTGACCGTGCGCCTGTCCGGCGCCCAGGCGGCGGTGGCGGCGGCCCGGGAGAAAATGGGCGGCGAATGGCTGCTGGCCGCCGATGCCTTCTGGCAGCAGATTCGCGAGCAACGCCACGAGGCCTTTGCCGGAGAAGTGCTGTGGCGCCTGGCCCTGCCGTCCGCGGCCGCCTGCCTGGATCTCCCCACGGCCCTGGCCGTCGAATGGGGCGGCGCCCAGCGCTGGCTGGCCACCGATGCCGATGCCGAAACCGTGCGGGAAGCCGCCCGCCAGGCCGGCGGCCATGCCGTCCTGTTCCGGGCGCCCGAATCCCTGCGCTGCCGGGAGGGGGCCTTCGCCCCCCTGGCACCGGCTTTGCTCGCCCTGCACCAACGCTTGAAGAAAGTCTTCGACCCCAAGGGTATTTTCAACCCGGGGCGCCTCTACGCCGAGCTCTAATGGAAACCCATCTCGCCGACTTCATCCGGGACACGCCCGCCGGCCAGGAGGCCGAGGCCATCCTCAGAAAGTGCGTCCACTGCGGCTTCTGCACCGCCACCTGCCCCACCTACCAGCTGCTGGGGGACGAGCTGGACGGGCCCCGGGGCCGCATCTACCTCATCAAGCAGGTGCTGGAGGGCAAGCCCGCCACCGGGAAGACCCGGCTCCACCTGGACCGTTGCCTGACCTGCCGGTCCTGCGAAACCACCTGTCCCTCCGGGGTCAAGTACAGCCACCTCCTGGACATCGGCCGCCGGGTAGTGGAGGAACAGCTGCAACGGGGCAATTCGGAGCGCCTGGCGCGCTGGCTCCTCAAGGAAGTGGTGCCGCGGCCGGCCCTTTTCGGGCCGGTGGTGAAGCTGGGGCAGATGCTGCGTCCACTCCTGCCGGCGGGCCTGGCCGACAAGCTGCCGCCGGAGGCGGCGGGGAGCGGCCGGGGCTGGCCGCCCGCCGAAAGGCATTCCCGCCGCATGCTGCTCCTGGCCGGCTGCGCCCAGCCGGCCCTGGCGCCCAACATTAACGCCGCCACGGCCCGGGTCTTCGACCGCCTCGGGATCTCCCTATTCGAGGCGGGAGGGGCGGGGTGCTGCGGCGCCGTCCGCTTTCACCTCAGCGACCAGGAGGCTGCCCGGGACGACATGCGGCGCAATATCGACGCCTGGTGGCCCCATGTGGAGGCCGGCGCCGAGGCCATCGTCGTCACGGCCTCCGGCTGCGGGGTCCAGGTCCGCGATTACGGCCACGCCCTCGCCGGCGATCCGGCCTATGCCGGGAAGGCGGCCCGAATCAGCGTCCTCTGCCAGGATCCGAGCGAAATCCTGGTGGCGGAGCAGGCCGGCCTCCAGCCCCTCCTGGCCGAAGCCCGGCAGGCGCGGGGCAAGCTCGCCTTCCATTCCCCCTGCACCCTGCAGCACGGCTTGAAGATCCGGGGGGTGATCGAGAATTTCCTGGCGGAAGCGGGTTATCAGCTGACGCCGGTGGCCGATAGCCACCTGTGCTGCGGCTCGGCGGGGACCTACTCGGTCCTCCAGCCCCGGTTGTCCAAGTGCCTGCGGGACAACAAGCTGGCAGCCCTGAATGCCGGCGCGCCGGCCGCCATCGCCACCGCCAATATCGGCTGCCTGAGCCATCTCCAGGCCGGCAGCGCCCTGCCGGTGAGACACTGGATTGAATTGATCGACGAGGTTCTGCCGTAGCGGGCTGGCGCCGGGATTTCGTGCCGGAACCGATTGAAGTTATTCTTTGGCGTTTTTATCGACGACGGATAAGGGAACGGGCATGGCAACCTACACCGACAGCGACGGCCGCCAGCAGGCGGATCGACGAATGAACCCGCAGCTGCGGGAACTATTCGACAGCGCCTACGCCATGATCGAGCCGTTTTTCGATCCCCAGGCCGGCTGGGGCGGCCGCTCCCTGGAGCACCTGGCCTTCCGCGTCCTGCGCGACAACTTTCCCCAGTTGTCGGCGGAAGAGGTCCATGCGGTGGTCGTTGCCGCCCACCGCATCTACATTACCCGCCATCCCGAGGGCAGCGAGCACCTCAAGCGCCCGGAGGATGTGAAGCGCAGCTTCTGACGGGGGATTACTTGCGTCCCAGGCCGCCGAGGAGGGCCGCAACGACCCGCTTCGGCTTGTGGGGGTCGACTTTGGGGAGCGCCTGGGGCGAATCCGGCACGTCGGCCCGGGGCTCCTCGTAGGGCTTGCTGAAGTCGAAGCCGTCCGCGGCAATAGTGGATTTCCTGGATTCCCGCCCGCGGGCAGGCCGCTCGGACCGCTCGGACCGCTCGGGCCTCTGGGCCACCGGCGCCTTGACGGGGGCACTGCTGCGCTTCTTCTTGTTCCCCGGCGGGTATTCGTATTCCGCCTCGGGCTCGAAGCCCGCCACATCGACCTGCTCGATCGGGCGCTTGACGAGCTTCTCGATCTCCACCAGGTAGCCCACCTCGCGGGCACACACCAGGGAAATGGCGTTGCCCTGCTTGCCGGCGCGGCCGGTGCGGCCGATGCGGTGCACGTAGTCTTCCGGCACGTGGGGCAATTCGTAATTGATGACGTAGGGCAGGTCGTCGATGTCCAGGCCCCGGGCGGCGACGTCGGTGGCCACCAGGACGTGGGTGGCGCCGCCCTTGAAGGCATCCAGGGCCTTGATGCGGTCGAGCTGGCTCTTGTCGCCGTGGATGGCGTCGGCCTGGACGCCGGACCGCTGCAATTCCCGGGCGAGCCGCGAGCAGCCCTGCTTGGTGCGGACGAAGACGATGGCCTGGGTGATCTCCCCGGACTTGAGGAGCTTGGTGAGGAGCGAGCGCTTGGAGAACTCGGACACCGGATGAACCCGGTGGGTGATCGTTTCGGACACCTGGTTGCGGCGGGCCACTTCCACCAGCACCGGCGACTTCAGCATGGAGTCGGCCAGGCGCTTGATCTCTTCCGAGAAGGTGGCGGAGAACAGGAGGCTCTGGCGTTCCTTGGGCAGCATCTTGAGGATGCGGGTGACGTCCGGGATGAAGCCCATGTCCAGCATGCGGTCGGCCTCGTCCAGCACCAGGGCCTGGACGGCGGCGAAGCTGACACTCTTCTGCTCCACATGGTCGAGGAGACGCCCCGGGGTGGCCACCAGGATTTCGACGCCCTTGCGGAGTTCCTCGATCTGGGGCCGGATATCGACGCCGCCGAAGGCGCACATGGCCCGCAGCGGCGTGTGCTTGCTGTAGCCCTTCACCGATTCAAACACCTGCAGGGCCAGTTCCCGGGTCGGCGCCAGGATGAGGGCCCGCACCGGGTGCTTGGCCGGCGAGGGGCTGCTGCTGGCGTGGGGCAGCAGGCGCTGGAGGATGGGCAGGGTGAAGGCGGCCGTCTTGCCGGTGCCGGTCTGGGCGCCGCCCATGATGTCCTTGCCGGCCATGACGAGGGGAATGGCCTTGGCCTGGATCGGGGTCGGCTTGGTGTAGCCCTGGTCGGTGACCGCGCGCAGAAGTTCGGGGGCGAGGCCCAGGTCGGCGAAGGTAATTTCGGGAGCTGCATCCGGTGCAGCGGGGGTGGCGGAGTTGACGTTCTCTTCGCCGGCTAAAGTATTCATTTCAGACATGGGCCAGCATTATACGCCTTAGCGTGTTTTCAACACCCGGAGATGCCCGGTGACTTCCTCCCGGTCGTGGTAGAGCTGCTTGAAGCGCAAACGGGCCTCGATCCCGGCCGCCGCCAGCTTGCCTTCGATGATGCCGCGGCAGTGCCGCAGTTCCTCGTAGCGCTTTTTCATCGGCAGTTTGAGATTGAAGATCGCTTCCTTGCAGTGTTTGCCGGCGACCCAGTCGGCCACCAGTCCGGCGATGCGGGCCGGCTTTTCCACCATGTCGCACACCAGCCAGTCCACCGGGCGCTTGGGGCGGTAATGGAATCCGTCGGTCTTGAGGTGTTCGACCATGCCGCCGGCCATCAGTGCCTTGTCCATGGAGCCGTTGTCCACGGCGGTGACGTGGATGCCCCGGCTGGTCAGCTGCCAGGTCCAGCCGCCGGGGGATGCCCCCAGGTCCACGGCCGTCTGGCCGGTGCGCAGGCGCTCGGATGCATTCTGGCCGCCGACGAATTCCATGAAGGCTTCGGCGAGTTTCTGGGTGGAGCGGGAGGGGGCGGAACGGGGCATCCTGAGGCGCGGGATGCCCATGGGCCAGTCGGAGGCGTTGCCGGGCTGGGAAATGGCGGCGAAGGCAGCGGCGGACCCCAGGAAGAAGAGATGCAGGCGCGGCAGTTCGGCGTCGTCGGGAGCCAGCAGGCCGGCTTTGTCCAGGGCGATGCGGAAGGGCTTCTCGAATTTCTTGCAGAAGCTGGAAAGCTCCTTGGCCTCGTTGGTGTCGGCGGTTTCCAGCCAGACGTCTCGGAAGCGGGTGCCGAAGCTGCGGGCGCTGGCCAGCAGCGGCGTCACCCGATCCCCCACCGGCAGGTCGGAGACCAGGGGGGCGGCGAACAGGAGCTGGCGGGCGAAGACCAGGCGGCGCCATTTCAGTCCGTCGGCCAGGGCCGCCATGGCGGCGGGATCGTGGGGGTGGTAGGCGACGTAGCCGCTGTCGGGCTTGGCCCGGGCGTAGCCTTCGACGCCGAGGGCCTCGGCGGTCTCGCAGATTTCCGCCGCGCATTCCTTCTCGAAGCCGGCGCGGCAGTAGAGCACGACCAGGTTCATGGCGGCGGTCACGGCTTGGCCGCCGGTTTCTCGGCGCCCGTATCCGTCGGCTTGTTGGGGCTCGGATTGCCTTCGCCCTCGGGGGCGGCGGCCTTTTTCTTCTTCTTGGCCCCCGGCGGTTCCGCCGGCGGCAGTTGGGGGGTCACGGTCTCGATCTGGTTCTGTCGCATGTACTCGTCCATTTCCCGCCAGCCCGCGAAAATCGGGGACTTGGGCAGCCAGCTGTAGATGGAGTAGCAGTCCTCGATGGCCCGGCCGGACTGGCGGCAGGCGCTGCCCACGGCCTTGCCTTCGGCTTCCAGGCGGGCTTCCTTTCTGGCGGGGTCTTCGAGACCGAGCTTCTCATTGACTTGGTCGCAGCCGGCCAGGAGCGTCAGGGTAAGAGACAGGAAAATCAAGCTTCTACGCATGGGGGGCATTTTCCCACAATTGGGGCGATCCCGGCATGGCCTCATCATGGCCTTACCTGATTTTGCTTTCCTTTCGCAGGGCTATAATGGATTTTTTGGCTATTCCGGAGCCCAATCCATGCCGCACCTCATTCGCACCGCCGCCATCGCCTGCGGGCTGGCCGTCGCCTTCTCCGCCCATGCCGCCAAGCCGGCCAAACCGACAAAGGCTGCCAAGACTACTGCCGCAGCATCGGCGGGGCCGGTGGAAATCGACCTGGCCAACCAACTCGGCCAGGCAGCGGAAGGGCGCCTCCAGCAGCTGGTGGAGCGCTTCAACCACGAACAGAAGGACTTCGTCGTCAAGCTGGTGCCCCTGGCCGAAGGCGGCAAGCCGGCGGCCCTGAACCTGGTGCGCCGCCAGGACATGGCGGATTTCCTCTCCCAGAAGGGCCGCCTGAAGCCCCTCTATCAGGTCATGAGCGAAGCCAAGGTGCCCTTCAGCGCCGCCAGCCTCTCGACCGACCTCAAGGCCGGCGTCAGCGACGAGAAGGGCAAGCTTGTGGCCCTGCCCGTGGCCTATTCGACCCCGGTGCTGTTCTACAACAAGGCGGCCTTCAGGAAGGCCGGCCTCGATCCGGAGAAGCCGCCCAAGACCTGGTGGGAGATGCAGGAAACCGCCGGCAAGCTGTTCGATGCCGGATACCAGTGCCCCTACACCTCTTCCTGGCCCACCTGGGTCCACGTCGATAACCTGTCCGCCCTGTCCAGCGCGCCGGTGGCGACGGCCAAGGGCGAACTGGTCTTCAACGGCCTGGCCGAGGTCAAGCACGTGGCCATGCTGGCTTCCTGGACCAAGGCCAAGTATTTCCGCCATTTCGGACGCCGGGACGAGGCCGACAAGCATTTCGCCAGCGGCGAGTGCGCCATGATCACCACCGATTCGGCGGCCCACACCGAATTCCGCGAGGCCTCGGGCATCGACCTGGGCGTGTCGCCCATGCCCCACCACGACGATGTCTACGGCGGCCGCCAGCACACCCTGGCCGACGGCGCCTCCCTTTGGGTGGGCGGCGGCTACAAGCCCCTGGAGTACAAGGCGGCGGCCCGCTTCGTGGCTTTCCTGATGGCCCCGGAAAGCCAGGTGGAACTGGCCCGCATGTACGGCCAGGTGCCCCTGACCCAGGCGGCCCGCAACGCCCTCAAGGCCAAGGTCGTGCAGGACCGCGACCCCACCTCCGAGGTAGCCTATGCTTCCCTCAAGGGCGAGGGGGGCCAGCCCCAACTACGGGTCTCCGCCATCGACCCGGTGCGCGCCATTGTGGACGAGGAACTGGAAGCCGTCTGGGATGACCAGAAGCCGGCCAAGGCCGCCCTCGATACGGCGGTGGCCCGGGGCAACGCCCTCCTTTCCGCCAAGCCGGCCCTGAAGAAGGCCGTTCCCTTCTGATCGGCAATTACCCGCTGCCGCGCTGGATCGCCCATCGCGGCGGCGGTGCCCTCGCCCCGGAAAACACCCTGGCCGGCCTGCGGCTCGCCGTCCGCCTGGGCTTCAGGGCCGTCGAATTCGATGTCATGCTGACTGCCGACGGGGTGCCCGTCCTCATGCATGACGAGACCGTGGACCGCACCACCGACGGCTGCGGTTCCCTGGCCGAGCTGGAATGGGCCGCCGTTGCCCGGCTCGATGCCGGTGTCCGCTTCCATCCCGCCTGGGCCGGCGAGCCGGTGCCCCGCCTGGTCGATGCCCTCGTCCTGTGCGCTGCCCTCGGGCTGGCGGTGAATCTGGAAATCAAGCCGGCGGCCGGCCACGAGGAACGTACGGGCCGGGTGGTCGCGGAAACCCTGGCGCGATCCTGCCCGGCCGGCCTGTCCCTGGTGCTGTCATCCTTCTCGCCGGCCGCCCTGGGGGCCGCCGCCGAAGCCGGCGGCCCATGGCCCCGGGCGCTTTTGGTGGAATCCATTCCCGGCGACTGGCCGGCCCGGCTGCGGAGCCTGGGCTGTACGGCGCTGCACGCCCGGGCCGCCGACCTGTCCCGGTTCCAGGTGGAGGCGCTGCGGGGAGCGGGGGTGCCGGTCGCCGCCTATACCGTGAATTCGGCTGAGGAAGCCCGGCGCTGCTTCGATCTCGGCGTCATTGCCCTGTTTACCGACCGCCTCGACCGCCTCGGCCGGGACTGATCCTCGTCCGGTTTGCCGAAGAGCCCGCCTGCCGGCGGCGCTTTCATTTAAAATCGACGGTTTCGAATTATTGCCGACAGGCCGCCTCCCATGAAAAGCGCCGAAATCCGCCAAGCCTTCCTCGACTTCTTCGCCTCCAAGGGCCACCAGATCGTGCCCTCCAGCTCCCTGGTGCCCCACGAGGACCCGACCCTCCTGTTCACCAATGCCGGGATGAACCAGTTCAAGGACGTGTTCCTGGGTTTCGACAAGCGCCCCTACACCCGGGCCACCACTTCCCAGAAGTGCGTGCGGGCCGGCGGCAAGCACAACGACCTCGAGAACGTCGGCTACACCGCCCGCCACCACACCTTCTTCGAGATGCTGGGCAATTTCAGCTTTGGCGACTATTTCAAGCGGGACGCCATCGCCTACGCCTGGGAACTGCTGACCGAGGTCTTCAAGCTGCCCAAGGACAAGCTGACGGTCACCGTCTACGCCGAGGATGACGAGGCCTACGACATCTGGACCAAGGAAGTGGGCGTGCCGGCCGAGCGGGTCATCCGCATCGGCGACAACAAGGGCGCCCGCTATGCCTCCGACAATTTCTGGATGATGGGCGACACCGGCCCCTGCGGCCCCTGCACCGAAATTTTCTACGACCACGGCGAACACATCTGGGGCGGCCCTCCGGGAAGCCCGGAGGAAGATGGCGACCGTTTCATCGAAATCTGGAACAACGTCTTCATGCAGTTCAACCGGGACGAGGCCGGGGTCATGCACCCGCTGCCCAAGCCCAGCGTGGACACCGGCATGGGCCTGGAGCGCATCGCCGCCGTCCTGCAGCACGTCCATAGCAATTACGAAATCGACCTCTTCCAGAACCTGATCAAGGCCGCCGCCCGGGAGACCCATACCGCCGACCTGGACAGCCCGTCCCTGAAGGTCCTGGCCGACCACATCCGGGCCTGCTCCTTCCTCCTCGCCGACGGGGTCATCCCGGGGAACGAGGGCCGGGGCTATGTCCTGCGCCGCATCATCCGCCGCGCCATCCGCCACGGCTACAAGCTGGGCGCCCGGGCCGCCTTCTTCCACAAGATGGTGCCCGACCTGGTGGCCGAGATGGGCTCCGCCTATCCCGAGCTGGCCCAGAGCCAGGCGAAGGTCATGGCCATCCTCAAGCAGGAGGAGGACCGCTTCTTCGAGACCATCGAGCACGGGATGGCCATCCTCGAAGCCGATCTGGGCGAAATGGCCAAGACCGGCAACAAGGTCTTCAATGGCGACACCGCCTTCAAGCTCCACGATACCTACGGCTTCCCCCTGGACCTCACCCAGGACGTCTGCCGGGAGCACGGGGTCACCGTCGATGCCGCCGCCTTCGATGCTGCCATGACCCGCCAGAAGGAACAGGCCCGCGCCGCAGGCAAGTTCAAGATGGCCGCCGCCCTGGAGTACGACGGTCCGGCCACCGCCTTCCACGGCTACGAGACCCTGGAGGTGAAGGGCAATGTCCTCGCCCTCTACAAGGACGGCGTGGCGGTGAACCAGCTGCATGAAGGCGACCTCGGGGTTGTGGTCCTCGACAACACCCCCTTCTACGCCGAATCCGGCGGCCAGGTGGGCGACCAGGGCGAACTGCGCTCGGTCCATGGCATCTTCGCGGTGGAAGATACCCAGAAGATCCAGGCCACCGTCTTCGGCCACCACGGCGTGGTCAAGACCGGCACCCTGACCGTGGGCAACGGCGTCGCCGCCAAGGTGGATGTCCAGGCCCGGGGCCGCACCATGCGCAACCACTCGGCCACCCACCTCCTGCACAAGGCGCTGCGGGAAGTCCTGGGCGACCACGTGCAGCAGAAGGGGTCGCAGGTGGATCCGGACAAGACCCGCTTCGACTTCGTCCATACCCAGCCCATGACCGACGAGGAAATCCACCGGGTGGAAACCATCGTCAATGCCGAGATCCTCGCCAACGCCGCGACCCAGTGCCGGGTGCTGCCCATTGCCGAGGCCCAGAAGCTGGGCGCCATGATGCTCTTCGGTGAAAAGTACGGCGACGAGGTGCGGGTGCTCGACATCGGCTCCTCCCGGGAACTCTGCGGCGGCACCCACGTGTCCCGTACCGGCGATATCGGCCTCTTCAAGATCACCATGGAAGCCGGCGTCGCCGCCGGGGTGCGCCGCATCGAGGCGATCACCGGCGACAACGCCCTGGCCCTGGTCCAGCGGCAGGAAAGGATGCTCTCCGAAGCGGCCGCCGCCTTCAAGGCGCCGGTGACGGAAGTGCCGGCCAAGATCGCCCAAGTCCTGGATAACGTCCGGGCCCTGGAAAAGGAGCTGGCCCGCCTGAAGTCCAAGCTCGCCTCCTCCCAGGGCGACGACCTGGTGAGCCAGGCGGTGGAAGTGAAGGGCGCCAAGGTCCTGGCCGCCACCCTGGAAGGCGCCGACGTGCCGGCCCTGCGGGAGACCATGGACAAGCTCAAGGACAAGCTGAAGAGCGCCGCCATCGTCCTGGCGGCGGTGAGCGACGGCAAGGTGAGCCTGATCGCCGGCGTCACCGCCGATCTCACCGGCAAGGTCAAGGCCGGCGAGCTGGTCAATATGGTGGCCCAGCAGGTGGGCGGCAAGGGCGGCGGCCGGCCGGACATGGCCCAGGCCGGCGGCACCGACGCCACGGCCCTGCCGGCGGCCCTGGCTGCCGTCAAGGGTTGGGTCGAAGGCAAGCTGTAACCCGGGACCATCGGGCAAGAAAAAAGCCGGCATTGCCGGCTTTTTTGTTTTCAGCCCTGGAAATCAGAAGGGCAGCTGCACTCCAGGCCAGACGGCCGTGATGGCGTGCCGGAAATCGGCCTGGATGCGGGCCAGGGCTTCCGGGTTGTCGGCTTCGAAGCGCAGCACCACCACCGGCGTGGTGTTGGAGGGGCGGGCGAGGCCGAAGCCGTCAGCGTATTCCACCCGGACGCCGTCGATGGTGATGACTTCCTGGGCGTTGGTGAACTTGCCGGATGCCTTGAGCTTGTCCACCAGGGCGAAGGGCTCCCCCTCCGCCATCTTGATATTGAGCTCCGGGGTGCTGGTGGAATTGGGCAGGCCCTTCAGGACGGCATTGCCGTCGGCCGCCCGGGAGAGGATTTCCAGGAGCCGGGCGCCGGCATAGAGGCCGTCGTCGAAGCCGAACCAGCGCTCCTTGAAGAAGACGTGGCCGCTCATCTCGCCGGCCAGGGGGGCGCCGGTTTCCCTGAGCTTCTTCTTGATGAGGGCGTGGCCGGTGTTCCACATCAGCGGCGTGCCGCCGTGCTTCTTGATCCAGGGGGCCAGCAGCCGGGTGCATTTGACGTCGAAGATCACCTGCCCGCCGGGCACCCGGGAGAGCACATCGGCGGCGAAGAGCATGAGCTGGCGGTCGGGGAAGATGATCTCGCCGTCCTTGGTCACCACCCCCAGGCGGTCGCCGTCGCCGTCGAAGGCGATGCCGATTTCGGCATCGGTGGTCTGGAGGGCGTGGATGACGTCCTTCAGGTTTTCCGGCTTCGAGGGATCGGGATGGTGGTTGGGGAAGTTGCCGTCCACCTCGCAGAACAACGGAATGATTTCGCAGCCCAGGCGCTTGAAGAGTTCCGGAGCCACCGCGCCGGCGACGCCGTTGCCGCAGTCCATGACGATTTTCATGGGGCGGGCGAGCTTGACGTCGCCGACGATGCGCTCGATGTAGGCGGCGCGCACGTCCGCTTCCCGACGCTGGCCCTGCCCGGAGCGCAGGTTGCCGGCCAGGATGCGCGACCTGAGGGCCTGGATGGCGTCCCCGGCCAGGGTTTCGCCGCCGATGACCATCTTGAGGCCGTTGTAGTCCGGCGGGTTGTGGCTGCCGGTGACCGAGACGCAGCTGTCGCAGCCGAGTTCGTGGGCGGCGAAGTAGGTGACCGGGGTCGGGACGCAGCCGATGTCCACCACGTCGATCCCGGCGGCGCAGATGCCTTCGGCCAGGGCGCCGGCCAGTTCGGGGCCGGAGAGGCGGCCGTCGCGGCCGACGGCGATGGCCGTCTGGCCCTTTTCGGCCGCCAGGGAGCCCAGGGCCTGGCCGACCTGCCGGACCACGTCGGCGGTGAGGGTCTTGCCCACGATGCCGCGGATGTCGTAGGCCTTGAAAATTTCATTGGGAAGCATGGGGGATTACCTCGTCATCGAATCTCGTCAGCCGCGCAGTGTAACGACCCTGCCGCCGGCCCGTCCAGCCGGAGGCTCCCGGCTATTCGATTGACAGCGCGGCGGCCGCGCTGTTCGCCGGAAGGCCGGGAAAGGGCCGGGGGCTCAATGCAGGGTGTGGCTCGCCGCGGGTTCGGCGGTTTCGGCCTGTTCGCCGGCGGCGGAGGCGTGCCGGCTCACCAGGCGCCAGCCATGGGCGCCCCGGGAATAGACATGGGTGACGTGGAGAGGCCCGTGGGGAGCGGGGTCGTCGCCCACGAACAGGGTTTCCACCAGATGGTGGATGGAGAGCAGCATGCCCTGCCAGTGGGCCACGGGTTCCGGGGTCACCCGTAGCCGGGCGCTGGCGAAGATGCTGCGCCAGCTTTCCCGGATGGGGTCCGATCCCATGAGCTGCACCCCGGTGGGATGGACGCAGACGACATCCTCGTCCTCGGCCCAGATGGCCATGAGGGCGTCGGTGTCGCCGGCGGAAAGGGCGTCATAGAAGGCGCGCTCGGCGTCTTCCGGGGTCGGGAAATGGTGGGGCGGGTTCATGGGGGCAGATGGGCGAGGCAAGCGTCCAGAGCCCGGGCCGGCTCCAGTTTGTTGAGGCAGTCCAGGTGCCCCAGGGGGCATTCGCGCTTGAAGCAGGGACTGCAGGAAAGGCCCAGGCGCAGGATGGTGGCCCGGTCCGAGAGAGGCGGCGTGAAGCCTGGCGACGAGGAGCCGTAGAGGGCGACCAGGCGGCGGCCGAGGGCGGCGGCGACGTGCATGAGGCCGGAGTCGTTGCAGACCACCAGCTCGGCCTGGGCGATGAGGTCGATGGCCTGCTCCAGGCTGGTGGCGCCGCACAGATTGCGGCAGTTGCCGCTGACCTGGGCGGCAATTTCGTCGCCGACGGCCCGGTCCTTGGGGGAACCCAGGAGCCAGAGGGTGTGGCCGCGGGCGACCAGGGCCTGGGCCAGGGCGATGAAGTGGCCTGCCGGCCAGCGCTTGGCCGGGCCGTATTCGGCGCCGGGGCAGAAGACCAGCGGGCGATGGGGGCGTTCCAGGCCGAGGGCGGCCAGGGTGGTGGCCTGCTGCTCCGGGCTGGAGGCGAGCTGCGGGCGCGGCAAGGGGCGGGGAAGCGGAGCCCCGGGAACCTCGGCCAGCTGGGCGAAGCGTTCCACCATGAGGGGCAGCACGGCCTTGTCGAGGACGTGCCGGCGATTGACGAGGCCGTAGCGGGATTCGCCGACGAAGCCGATGCGTTCCGGGATGCCGGCCAGGAAGGGCACCAGGGCCGATTTCAGGGAATTGGGCAGGATGTAGGCCTGCCGGTAGCCGGCGGCGGCGATCTGCCGGGCCAGGCGCCAGCGCGCCTTGAGGGAGATTTGCCCGTGCCCGAAGGGGCTGTCGATGACCTGCCGGATCTGGGGCATGCGGGCCAGCACCGGCGCCACCCAGCGCGGCGCCAAAGCATCCAGCTGGAGATCGGGATGGCGTTCGCACAGCCGCTCGAAAAGCGGCTGTGCGAGGACCGTGTCGCCGATCCAGGCGGGGGCGACGATGAGGGCTTTCACGGGGATGGATGGGGCGGGCCGGCGGCCCGCCGCAGGATCAGTGATGGCCCTTGGGAAGTTCGCCCGCGAAGACGTAGTGGGCGCTGCAATAGGGGCAGACCGCGTCGCCGGTCCGGGTGACATCCAGGAAGACGCGGGGATGCTGGGACCACAGCGGCGCATCGGGCTGCGGGCAGTGGAGGGGCAGGTCCTTTTCGGTGACCTCGATGTGGGCGCTCTCGGCGGTGAGGCGGTCGTTCATGGTTTCTCCCGGGTTAGACGTAGGCGAGCCACTCGGTGTGCTGCTCGGAGCGGCCATAGACCACGTCGAAATACTTCTGCTGCAGCTGGGCGGTGACGGGGCCGCGGCGGCCGGCGCCGATGGTGCGGCCGTCCAGTTCCCGGATGGGGGTCACTTCGGCGGCGGTGCCGGTGAAGAAGGCCTCGTCGGCGGTGTAGACCTCGTCCCGGGTGATGCGCTTCTCGATCACCTGGATGCCCATTTCCTGGGCCAGTTGCATGACGGTGGCGCGGGTGATGCCTTCCAGGCAGGAGGTGAGGTCCGGGGTGTAGAGCTTGCCCTTCTTGACGATGAAGACGTTCTCGCCGGCCCCTTCGGCCACGTAGCCTTCGGGATCGAGGAGGAGAGCCTCGTCATAGCCGTCCCGGGTGACTTCGTTGTTGGCCAGGATGGAGTTCATGTAGGAACCCGAGGCCTTGGCGCGGACCATGGTGATGTTCACGTGGTGGCGGGTGTGGCTCGAAGTCTTGATGCGGATGCCCCGCTCCATGCCCTCTTCGCCCAAATAGGCGCCCCAGGGCCAGGCGGCGATCACCACATGCACCTCGGCGCCCTTGGGGGAAACCCCCATCTTTTCCGAGCCGTAGAAGGCCAGAGGGCGCAGGTAGCCGGATTCCAGCTTGTTGGCGCGGATCACTTCCTTCTGGGCTTCGTTGATGGCGTCCTTGTCCCAGGGCATGGCCATCTCGAAGATGTGGGCGGAATTGAAGAAGCGGTCGGTGTGGTCCTTCAGACGGAAAATGGCGGTGCCGCGCTCGGTCTTGTAGGCGCGCACGCCCTCGAAGACGCCCATGCCGTAATGCAGGGAATGGGTCAGGACGTGGGTGGTGGCCTCGCGCCAGGGCACCAGCTTGCCGTCGTACCAGATGAATCCGTCGCGATCCGCCATGGACATGTTGTCGTCTCCGTATGCAGCGTCAAAAGCGACAATTTTAGCCGATTTCGTCCGGTAAAATAATGGCTTTCCCCCCAATCGGTAGATCAGCATGGTTTGGAAACCCAATGTCACCGTCGCCGCCGTCGTCCAGCGCGACGGCAAGTTTCTTCTGGTCGAGGAGGAGACCGATGCCGGCCTCCAGTTCAACCAGCCGGCCGGGCATCTGGAGTGCGGCGAGTCCCTGGCGGACGCCGTCGTCCGCGAAGCCCTCGAGGAAACCGCCTACGACTTCAGGCCCACCCACCTGGTGGGCATCTACAACTGGCGGCATCCGGAGAAGGACATCACCTACCTGCGCTTCGCCTTCGGCGGCGAGTTGCGGGGCTTCGACCCCGAGCGCAAGCTGGACGAGGGCATCGTCGCCGCCCGCTGGCTGACCCTGGACGAAGTCCGGGCCACCGCCGCCCGCCACCGCAGCCCCCTGATCCTCCAATGCATCGAGGACGAGCTGGCGGGCAAGCGCTATCCCCTGGAACTCATCACCCATTACGCCTGAGGTCCCGATGTCGAACAAAACCGTGGTGGTCGGCCTGTCCGGCGGCGTCGATTCTTCCGTCGCGGCGCTCCTCCTGAAACGCCAGGGCTGGAAGGTGATCGGCCTGTTCATGAAGAACTGGGAGGACGACGATACCGAGGAATACTGCTCGTCCCGCCAGGATCTCATCGACGTCATGAGCGTTGCCGACCGCATCGGCATCGACGTCGAGGTGGTCAATTTTGCCGCCGAATACCGGGAGCGGGTCTTTGCCGAATTCCTCAAGGAATACCAGGCCGGCCGCACGCCGAACCCGGACATCCTGTGCAACTCGGAAATCAAGTTCAAGGCCTTCCTCGACCATGCCCTCAAGCTGGGGGCCGACAAGATTGCCACCGGCCACTATGCCGGGGTGCGGGAATTCGACGGCCAATTCCAGCTCCTGAAGGCCGAGGATGGCACCAAGGACCAGAGCTATTTCCTTTACCGCCTCAACCAGGCCCAGCTATCCAAGGCCCTCTTCCCCCTGGCCGACATGTACAAGCGGGACGTGCGCAAGATCGCCGCGGAGGAGGGGCTCCACGTCGCCACCAAGAAGGACTCCACCGGCATCTGCTTTATCGGCGAGCGGCCCTTCAAGGATTTCCTCATGCGCTACCTGCCGCCGAAAAAGGGCGAGATCCGCCGCCTGGACGACGGCAAGGTGCTGGGGGAGCACGACGGCCTCATGTACCACACCCTGGGGCAGCGGAAGGGCCTGCATATCGGCGGCATCAAGGACAAGGGCCAGCCCGGGGGCGGCGACCACGACGCCTGGTTCGTGGCCGGCAAGGACATGGAGAAGAACATCCTCTACGTGGTCCAGGGCCACGACCATCCGGCCCTCTACACCGACGAGCTGGTGGCGGAGCAGCTTTCCTGGGTCTCCGGCCGGGCGCCCCACACCCATTGGGTCTACACCGCCAAGCCCCGCTACCGGACAGCGGACCAGCCCTGTGAAGTGGAGCGGGTGGACGGGGAAACCTGCCGGGCGAAATTCGCCGAGCCCCAATGGGCGCTGACGCCGGGACAGTCGGTGGTCCTCTACGAATCCCGGGTTTGCCTGGGGGGCGGCATCATTCGCTGAGAATATCCGAGGCCGTGTTATTCACGGCCTTTTTCATGCCATCAGGTTAATGGCGGGATATAAGGCGACAGGCGGGTTATAAGGCGGATTTGATTTTCCGGAACGAAATAAGCAGTATCGCTGTCTTTATAAGATAATATTTGGGCTAACACTTACTTATGGTGAATTCCCATGGATATTTCCTCTCTGTCCCTCGCTGATTTGAAGCGTCTTCTTACCCAGATTCCGAAAGAGATCGAGCGCCGCCAAAAGGACGAAAAAGTCAGGGTCCTGAAGGAAATCGAAGCGATTGCCGCCGAGCGTGGCTTCGCCCTGGACGAATTGGTTGGCGGTGGAGTGAAAAAGCTCCGGGCTCCGGTGGCGGTGAAGTATCGGCATCCCGGCAATGCCGACCTGTCCTGGACGGGCCGGGGGCGGCAGCCGAAATGGGTGCAGGAGTTTGTCCAGAACGGCGGCTCCCTGGATCAGTTGAAGGCCGGGTAAGGCGATTCTCCAAGGATTTGGAAAGCCGCTGCGGCGGCTTTTGTTTTTTGTGCGGCGGAATGGACGAATTCAAGACAGTAGATCTGGGACTGCTGAATGAGGCGGGACTGAATCGGCAGGCGTTTTTCAATATCGGCGATCTGCCGGCCGGGCTTGCCGTGCCGCTGCAAGAGCGTTTCAACGGCCTGGGGCAATATCGGCAGCTCCTCTTGATCGGCCACGCCGGGAAAAGGTTGTGGGATGCCGTCCAGGCTTCCGGTATCGATTCCGAAAACCCCATCGATGATTTTTCCGTCCGGGTCGTCAAGGACTGGTTTTCCCGCCATCTGCCCGGGCGGCGCTACGAAATAATCTATCCCGGCCCTTATCCGATCGGCCTTCAGCAATTGGGGAAACTGGCCGGTTGGCACCGTCCATCCCCGTTCATGGTGGGCATCGATCCGGAGTGGGGTTCCTGGTACGCCTATCGGGCGGTGGTCCTCGCCGATACGGCCTTCGAGCCTTCCCGGCCGGTTCCGGGGGGATCCCCCTGCCTGCGCTGTGCCGCCAAGGTCTGCATCGCCACTTGTCCCGGCGCCGCCCTGGAGGGCGGATTCGACCTGAAGAAATGCGCCGCCTACCGAATCCAGGCCGGGTCCGCCTGCAGGAATACCTGCCTCGCGCGCCTGAGCTGCCCTGTGGGTGCCGCCCACCGCTATAGCGATGAGCAGATGAGCCATTGCTACGGCCGTTCCCTGCGGGATTTGGAGCGCTACTGCTGAATCCTGCCGAACCGGTCCGGCAAAAGGAAAGGGCGCCGTCGGCGCCCTTGTCGTTTCGGGTTCAGTCCCGCGGCACGGTGTCCGCGAAGGACGGGCGCTGCATCAGTTTGTCGTAGAGCCGGGCCAGGTTGGGGTGGGTTTCCCGCCAGTCGATGTCGGGGAAGCGGAAGGCCAGGTAGCCCAGGGCGGCCCCCACGGCGATGTCGGCCAGGGAGAAGTGGGTGCCCATGCAATGGGCCTTCTCGCCGTATTCCCGGGCCATGAATTCCAGGCCGCGGGCGATCTTGTCCCGCTGGCGGGCGATCCACTCGGCGCTCTGCTGGCCGGCCGGGCGCTTGGCTTCCAGGAAGGCGGCTGCGGCGGCGTCGCAGATGCCGTCGGCCAGGGCTTCCCAGCGCTTGACCTCGGTGCGCTCCCGGTTCGTGGCGGGGAAAAGCTTGTTGTTGGGGGTGACGTTGTCGATGTGCTCGACGATGACCCGGGAATCGAAGAGGGGGTTGTCGTCGTCCAATACCAGAACCGGGATCTTGCCCAGGGGATTGATGTCCGGAACGGCGCTGCCGTCCAGCCAGGGCGAATCGATCACGAAATCGTACTCGATCTTCTTTTCGGCCAGGACAATGCGGACCTTGCGGACGTAGGGACTGGTCAGGGATCCGATCAGCTTCATGGGGTTCTCGTATTGCTTGGTGGGAAGCGCGGATTATAGCCTACTGGTTCCCGATCCAACGGATCCTAAAGATATCAGCGGTTTGCGGCGGGAGGTGATGGGCGGATAAAATTCAACCTTTTACCCCGAGCCACACCATGAATTCCACTCCGCTTACGGCCCTGTCGCCGCTCGATGGACGCTACGCCGCCAAAGTCGACGCCCTGCGTCCCCAGTTCTCCGAGTACGGCCTCATCCGCCGCCGCCTGCAGGTGGAAATCGAATGGCTCAAGGCCCTGGCCGCCGAACCCCACTTCGCCGAGATTCCCGCCTTCTCGCCGGCCACCGTGGTCGAGCTGGACGCCCTGGTGGCCGGTTTCGGCCCGGAGCAGGCCGCCGAGGTGAAGGCCATCGAAGCCACCACCAACCACGACGTCAAGGCCCTGGAATACTGGATCAAGGACAAGACCCAGGACAATGCCGAGGTCACCAAGGTCAGCGAGTTCATCCACTTCGCCTGCACCTCCGAGGACATCAACAACCTGTCCCACGCCCTCATGTGCAAGCATGCCCGGGACGAGGCCATGCTGCCCGTGCTGGACCAGCTGATCGCCAAGCTGAAGGAACTGGCCCACGCCTACGCCGATGTGCCGATGATGAGCCGCACCCACGGCCAGCCGGCCACCCCCTCCACCATGGGCAAGGAAATGGCCAACGTCGCCTACCGCCTCGGCCGTGCCCGGGCCCGTATCGCCGGCGTGGAGCTGCTGGGCAAGATCAACGGCGCCGTCGGCAACTACAACGCCCACCTGGCCGCCTACCCGGGCTTCGACTGGGAAGGCTTCGCCAAGAAATTCGTCGAGTCCCTGGGGCTGACCTTCAATCCCTACACCATCCAGATCGAACCCCACGACGCCCTGGCCGAGCTGTTCGATGCCTTCGCCCGGGCCAACAGCGTCCTGGTGGACCTGGACCGGGACGTCTGGGGCTACATCTCCCTGGGCTTCTTCAAGCAGAAGGTCAAGGCCGGCGAGGTGGGCTCTTCCACCATGCCCCACAAGGTCAATCCCATCGACTTCGAGAATTCCGAAGGCAACCTGGGCCTGGCCAACGCCGTTCTGCGCCACCTGTCCGAGAAGCTGCCCATTTCCCGCTGGCAGCGGGACCTCACCGACTCCACCGTGCTGCGCAACATGGGCGTCGGCCTGGGCTATGCCCTGCTGGGCTACGATTCCCTCCTGAAGGGGCTCAACAAGCTGGAAATCAATACCGACCTGATGAAGGCCGACCTGGATGCCAACTGGGAGCTGCTGGCCGAGCCCATCCAGACCGTCATGCGCCGCTACGGCATCGCCAATCCCTACGAGAAGCTGAAGGAACTGACCCGGGGCACCCGCGTCTCCCGCGACGGCATGCAGGCCTTCGTCCAGTCCCTGGAAATTCCGGCGGACGCCAAGGCCGAGCTCCTGAAGCTGACTCCCTGGGACTACACCGGCAAGGCGGCCGAACTGGCCAAGCGCATCTGATGAAGTGCGCCAAGTGCGGGCAGGAGGTGCCGGAAGGCGCCATCTACTGCCCGTTCTGCGTGGCCGGCGGCAGCGCGGGGGAGAAGGAGATCATCCGCGGCGGCATCAAGGGGGGGCTGATCGGCCTCGCCCTGGGGCTGATTCCGGCGGCTCTCCTGCTCTATGTCTATGGCCCCGAGCGCGGCATCAAGGCCATCGCCTTCGCCGTTCCGGTGGCAACCTTCACCACCGGCCTCATCCTGGGGCTGGTCAAAGCCAAAAGAAATTGAAGATGAGTTTTGCCGAAAACCTGAAGAAGCTGCCGGGCATTTCCCACCTGGCCGCCATCAATCTGCTGGATGCCGAGGGCAACGTGGTCGCCGCCATCGAGAACAAGCCGGGCAGCGCCGGCTCCGTGGCGGTGTACAACCACCTGGCCCAGACCTACGGCGCCATTACCCCGGAAGCCGCGAGAAAGGGCCTGGAGCTGTACGCCGAGCACACCGACGATGCCCGCGCCCACCCCGGCAAGCATCCCAATATCGACCGCCTGATCGAGCTGGCCGCTGCGCAGGGGACCCTGCGCACCAAGAACGTCTTCGCCCTGTAGGCGCCGGTTTCAGCCGGCCGCCTTCCAGCCCGGGTGGTCGAAGTAGCGGCCGTAGGATTTCAGCGCCTGCAGCACCTTGACCGCGCCCGCATGGCGGGAGGCGTCGCCCTTCCCAGCCATGGCCTCGGCCCCCCCATTCAGATCGGCGATGACGCCGTGCAGCACGGCATCGGCCTCCGGCTGCAGCTTGCAGTTCTCGATGGCGTACCCGACCGATTTGCCGATGGTGTCCGCCAGTCCCCGGTAGTCTGTTTCGCTGAAGCGTTTCTCGTGGATGCGGGGGAGGGCGGCAGCCATGGCCTGGTTGATCTGGTCCATGGCCTGGCGCAGCGGGGCGTCGGTTTCCCATTTCTTGCCGGCGTTGAGCGTCGGCTTTTGCGGCCCGTGGGAATCATGGTGCTCATGGGCCTGGACGGGCGGGCACAGGACGAAGGCAAGGGCGGCAAGCAGGGCGGGCAGTGTCGATTTCATCTGGCGATCCTCCACGGTTGAAGAAAGGGGTGTTCCGCCGCCGGCGGCGGAATACCATAGCAGTTTAGTCAACCAAATATTAATGACGCCTTAATTGCCCTCACAGGGTGCGCTTGTCGATCACCCGCCGGGCCTTGCCCTCGGGGCGGGGGAGGTGGCCCGGGTCGAGGACCCGCACCCGGGTGGTGACGCCCAGCCAGGACTTGATGCCGTGCTGCAGGTCGCGCTCGACCACCTGCTTCATGTCGGCGCTGGCGTGGGCGAACTCCGGCTTTACCTCCACCATCACCTCCATCTGGTCCAGGGGACCTTCCCGGAAGACCTCCAGGAGGTAGTGGCCCGACAGCTTGCTGTCCTTGAGGATCAGCTCCTCGATATGGCCCGGGAAAAGGTTGACCCCGCGGATGATGAGCATGTCGTCGGAGCGTCCGGTGATCTTGGCGATGCGGCGGAAGGAGCGGGACGTGGGCGGCAGCAGGCGGGAGAGATCCCGGGTCCGGTAGCGGATGATGGGCAGGGCCTCCTTGGTCAGGGAGGTGAACACTAGTTCGCCGGGCTGGCCGTCGGCCACGGGCACGCCGGTTTCCGGGTCGATGATTTCCGGATAGAAATGGTCTTCCCAGATGACCGGCCCGTCCTTGGACTCGATGCATTCGCACCCCACCCCGGGGCCCACCACTTCCGACAGCCCGTAGAGGTCCATGGCGTCGATGCCCAGGCGGGACTGGATTTCGGCCCGCATGCCCCTCGCCCCAGGGCTCGGCCCCGAAGCAGCCGATGCGCAGGCTGCAGGCGGCCGGGTCCAGCCCCTGGCGGACGAATTCGTCCGCCAGGTTGAGGGCGTAGGAGGGCGTGGCGATGATCATGGTCGGACGGAAGTCCCGGATGAGCTGCACCTGCTTGGCGGTCTGGCCGCCGCCCATGGGCACCACGGCGCAGCCCAGGCGCTCGGCCCCGTAATGGACGCCGAAGCCGCCGGTGAAGAGCCCGTAGGCGTGGGCCACGTGGACGATGTCGTCGGGGCCGGCGCCGGCTGCCCGCAGGGAACGGGCCATGACCCCGGCCCACATGTCGAGGTCGTTCTTGGTGTAGCCCACCACCGTCTGCTTGCCGGTGGTGCCGCTGGAAGCGTGGATGCGGGCGATGTCCCGCATGGGCACGGCGAAGAGGCCGAAGGGATAGTTGTCCCGCAGGTCCTGCTTGACCGTGAACGGGAACCTGGCGAGGTCGGAAAGGCTTTTCAGGTCTTCCGGCCGGACCCCGTGGGCGTCGAACTTGTGCCGGTAATGGGGCACGTTATCGTAGGCGTGCCGGAGGGACCATCGCAGCCGCTCCAGCTGCAGCGCTGCGATCTCGTCCCGGCTGGCGCGTTCGATAGGCTCAATGCCGCTGGCCATTGTCATCCCCCCGTTATGCTGTTGTCGAAAGGCCGCCATCCTAAGGGTTTACCGGCGGGCGGGAGTTGAGCCGCGTCAACTCCTCGTATCTGGCTATAATTTCGACCCGACAAATGTCGTCGATACCACGGAGAACAAGGATGAAACGCAAAGTTGCCGTCGCCCTCGCCGCAGTGACCCTGGCAGGCACAGCCTTCGCCCAGGCCAGGCCTGAGAACCTGATCAAGTGGCGCCAGTCCGGCTACACCTTCATGGCCTGGAACATGACCCGCATCAAGGCGAATGTCGAAGGCCAGTTCAACAAGGACGAGGTGCTGAAGGCCGCCAACGCCATCCAGGCCATTGCCAATTCCGGTATGGGCGCCCTCTACGCGCCGGGTACGGACAAGGGCAAGGGCTGGAAGGAGACCGAGGCCAAGCCCGAACTCTTCACCGACAAGGAAGGTGTGGGCAAGGTGGCCATGGCCTTCAACAAGGAAGCCAACGAGCTCGCCAAGGTGGCCGCCAGCGGCGATGCCGCGGCAGTCAAGGCCCAGTTCAATAAAGTGGGCGAGACCTGCAAGTCTTGCCACGAGAAATTCCGGAAAGACGATCACTAACCGGAAGCACCCGAAACAAAAAGGCCGCCCAAACGAGGCGGCCTTTTTGTTGGTGCCTACCACGCCGGCGTGGCGGCGGGGGGCGGTGGCGGCGGTGGGGTGATCCAGGGGCCGGAGGCCGCCCAGGCGGCGGCAACGGCCAGGGCGAGGGCCAGGACGAAGGCGGCGAGGCCGCCGCCCCGGGCCGGTTCACCGGTCTCGGCTGCCTTGTTGCCGGTAATCATGGGCAGCACCAGGTTGTCTTTCTTGATCCGGGCGTAGAAGGCGATGGCGGCCACATGGAGCACCACCAGGATCAGCAGCAGGTCGAAAATCTTGTGGTGGAGACGGGTCGCCCCTTCGCCGATGCCGGTCGGGACGAGGGCGTAAAGATAGCCCTCGTAGCCGATGTCGTCGTTGTAGGCGAAGAGCCCGCTGGCGGCCTGCAGGCCGACCAGGGCCAGAAGGCCGAAGACCGAGAGGGCGCCCAGGGGGTTGTGGCCGAGGCCGCGCCAGCTCCCGGAGAGATAGGCCTTCACCTTGGCCGGGGTCGGGAAGAAGGTGGCGAAGCGGGCGTAGGTGGAGCCGACCTGGCCCCACACCAGCCGGAAGACGACCAGGCCGACGATGAACAGGCCCAGCCGGCCATGCCAGACCAGCCAATTGCCCCCGGTCTCGCCGGTGAAATAGGCGGCGGCGACGGCCAGGGCCAGGAGCCAGTGGAACAGGCGGGTCGGCAGATCCCAGATTCGCACCTTCCGGAGGCTCATACCACCGCGCCTTCCTCGTTGGCGCCCTCGATCTGCTTCTTCTGCTTGACGAACTGCTCCCGGGAGACGCCCAGCCACATCACCAGGGGGCTGGCCACCAGGACCGAGGAGTAGATGCCGAAGAGGATGCCGATGGTCAGCGCCAGGGCGAAGTAATGCAGGGTCTGGCCGCCGAAGACCAGCATGGACAGCACCATGAGCTGGGTGCAGCCGTGGGTGATGATGGTCCGGGAAATGGTGCTGGTGATGGCATGGTCCAGGACCTGGGGCGTGGTGAGGCCGCGCTTCTTCCTGAAGGTTTCCCGCACCCGGTCGAAGACCACCACCGATTCATTCACCGAGTAGCCGAGCACCGCCAGCACCGCTGCCAGGACCGAGAGGGAGAATTCCCACTGGAAGAAGGCGAAGAAGCCCAGGATGATCACCACGTCGTGGAGGTTGGCGATGATGGCGGAGACCGAGAAGCGCCACTCGAAGCGCATCGCCAGGTAGATCACGATGCCGACGATCACCAGCAGGAGGGCCATGGCGCCGTTTTCGGCCAGTTCCTTGCCGACCTGGGGCCCGACGAACTCGACCCGGCGCAGGCTGGCCCCCGGGGCATCGGCGGAAAGGGCGTTCATCACCGCCTGGCCGATCTGGGAGGTGTTCTGCTCGCCCTTCAGGGGCAGGCGGATGAGCACGTCCTGGGAGGAGCCGAAATTCTGCACCACATAGTCGGAAAAGCCCCCCTTGCCGAGGGCGTTGCGGATCTTCTCGAGGTCGGCGGCCTGCTCGTAGTGGGTCTCGATGAGGGTGCCGCCGGTGAATTCCACCGACAGGTTCAGGCCCTTGAGCACCAGGAAGGCGACCGCCAGCAGGAAGGTGATGAGGGAAATGATGTTGAACTTCAGCGCATGGCGCATGAAGCGGATATCGCGGTGGATGCGGAAGAATTCCATGTCGTGCTTCCCTTACTTGGTCGCCAGGCCGGGTTTCCAGACCTGGCCGATGGCTACCTTGGTGAGCTTCTTCTGGCGGCCGTAGATGAGGTTCACCATGGCGCGGGAAATCACCACTGCCGAGAAGATGGAGGTGAGGATGCCCAGGCAATGGACCACCGCGAAGCCGCGCACCGGGCCGGAGCCGAAGATCAGCAGGGCGAGGCCGGCGATCAGGGTGGTGACGTTGGAGTCCAGGATGGTATCGAAAGCCCGCTCGTAGCCGGCGGCGATGGCCGCCTGGGGCGGCGACCCGTTGCGCAGCTCCTCCCGCACCCGCTCGTTGATGAGCACGTTGGAGTCGATGGCCATGCCCAGGGTCAGGGCGATGGCGGCGATGCCGGGGAGGGTCAGGGTCGCCTGGAGCATGGAGAGGATGGCCACCAGGAGGAGAAGGTTGGAGGCCAGGGCGATGACCGAAACGACCCCGAAGATCTGGTAGTAGACGATCATGAACAGGGCGATGGCGGCGAAGCCCCACATCGTCGAGTGGAAGCCCTTCTGGATATTGTCGGCGCCCAGGCTGGGGCCGATGGTGCGCTCCTCGATGATGTCCATGGGGGCGGCGAGGGAGCCGGCCCGCAGGAGCAGGGCCACGTCGTTGGCCTCGGTGGTGGTCATGCGGCCGGAAATCTGGACGCGGCCGCCGCCGATTTCGGTGCGGATCACCGGGGCCGTCACCACTTCGCCCTTGCCCTTCTCGATGAGCAGGATGGCCATGCGCTTGCCGACGTTTTCCCGGGTGATGTCCCGGAAAATGCGGGCGCCGGCGGAGTCCAGGGTGAGGTGCACCGCCGGCTCGTGGGTCTGGCTGTCGAAGCCGGGCTGGGCATCGGTGAGGCGGTCGCCGGTCAGCACCACCTGCTTCTTGACCAGGAGCTGCGGGCCGCCGCGCTCGGTGTAGAGCTCGTCGCCGAAGGGCACGTTGCCGGCCAGGGCGGCCTGCAGCGCCCCGGGGGCGTCATCCACCATGCGGATTTCCAGGGTGGCGGTGCGGCCCAGGATGTCCTTGGCCTTGGCCGTGTCCTGGACGCCGGGCAGCTGGACCACGATGCGGTCGACGCCCTGCTGCTGGATGACCGGTTCGGCGACGCCCAGTTCGTTGATCCGGTTGTGGAGGGTCGTCATGTTCTGCTTGAGGGCGAATTCCTGGATGCGCCGCTGGGCCTCCGGCTTCAGGGTGGCCACCAGGCGCAGGTCCTGCCCCTCGCCCTGGTCGGCGATGGCCAGGTCGGGCTGGGCATCGGCGAGGGCGGAACGGGCCTTGTCGCGGACATCGGCTTCCCGGAAGCGGATCACCACCCGGTCGCCTTCCCGGTTGATGCCGGCGTGGCGGACGCTCTTGTCCCGCATCAGGGTGCGCAGGTCGGCGGCGGTGGAGTCGAGGCGCTTCTGGAGGGCCCCCTTCATGTCCACCTGCAGCAGGAAGTGCACGCCGCCCCGCAGGTCGAGGCCCAGGTACATGGGCAGGGCGTGCAAGCTGGTGAGCCACTGGGGCGAGGCGGAAAGGAGGTTCAGGGCGACCACGTACTGGGGGTCGCTGGGGTCGGTATTGAAAGCCTTTTCCAGTGCGTCCTTGGCCTTCAGCTGGGTGTCGGTGTCCTTGAAGCGGGCCTTGACGCCGGTGGTATCCACCTGGATGCCGTCATGGGCGATGCCGCCCGCCTTGAGGACCTCTGCGGCCCGGGCCAGGGTCCGTTCGTCCACCTTGAGGGTGGCCTTGGCGCTGGAGAGCTGCACCGCCGGCGATTCGCCGAAGAAATTGGGGAGGGTGTAGACGAAGCCCAGCACCAGCGCCGCGGCGACGATGAGGTACTTCCACAGGGGATATCGGTTCATAGAAGACCAGAAAGGCAAGCGGGGCAGGTATCGACCTGCCCCGGCGGGATTACAGCGACTTGAGGGTGCCCTTGGGCAGCAGGTTGGCGACAGCCTGCTTCTGGACGATGATCTCGATGGGGCCATCCTTGCCTTCGGCCACTTCGACGTTGATGTAGTTCTCGCCGACCTTGGTGATGCGGCCGGCGATACCGCCCTGGGTGATGACCTCGTCGCCCTTCTGCAGGGCCTCGGTCATGGACTTGTGTTCCTTGGCGCGCTTCATCTGGGGGCGGATCATCATGAACCAGACGATGCCGAACATGGCCACCATCATGAGAATGCTGGTGTAGTCGCCCCCGGGGGCGGCGCCGGCGGTTTGGGCGTGGGCGAGGCTGATCATTGTCTTATCTCCAAACTTTTCATTTATTCGAAACGGGCAATTCTATCATCGACTCATTTTGCCGGTCGCGGTGGAAGGCGGCCACCATCGGGCCGAGGCGCTGCTCGGCGATTGCCGCCCGCAGCTCGGACATCAGGGTCTGATAGTAGTGCAGGTTGTGGACGGTGTTCAGCATGCTGCCCAGGATCTCGCCGGCCCGGAACAGATGGTGCAGGTAGGCCCGGCTGAAGTTCCGGCAGGTGTAGCAGGCGCAGGAGGGGTCCAGGGGGCCGGTGTCCGCCTTGTGGCGGGCATTCTTGATCTTGACGTCGCCGAAGCGGGTGAACAGGTGGCCGTTGCGGGCGTTGCGGGTCGGCATGACGCAGTCGAACATGTCGATGCCGGCCTGGACCGCGGCGACGATGTCCTCGGGGGTGCCGACTCCCATCAGGTAGCGGGGCTTGTGGGTGGGCAGGCGGGGGGCCGTGTGGGCCAGGATGCGGGCCATGTCTTCCTTCGGCTCCCCCACCGAGAGGCCGCCGATGGCCATGCCGTCGAAGCCGATGGCGTCCAGCCCGGCCAGGGACTCGTCCCGCAGATCCTCGTACATGCCGCCCTGGACGATGCCGAAAAGGGCGTTGCGGTTCTCCAGGCGGTTGTGCTCGTCCTTGGAGCGCCGGGCCCAGCGCATGGACAGGCGCATGGACTTGGCCGCCTCCTCCCGGCTGGCCGGGTAGGGCGTGCACTCGTCGAAGATCATGACGATGTCGGAGTTGAGGGTGTGCTGGATGCGCATGGACTCTTCCGGCGACAGGAAGAGCTTGGCGCCGTCGATGGGAGAGGAAAACTTGACCCCTTCCTCGGTGATCTTCCGCAGCGCGCCCAGGGAGAAGACCTGGAAACCGCCGGAATCGGTGAGGATGGGCTTGTCCCAGCCCATGAAGCGGTGCAAGCCCTGGTGGGCGCCCACCACGTCCAGCCCTGGCCGCAGCCAGAGATGGAAAGTGTTGCCGAGGCAGATCTGGGCGCCGATGTCGTTGAGCATCTGGGGCGTCATGGCCTTGACCGTGCCGTAGGTGCCCACCGGCATGAAGACGGGGGTTTCCACGATGCCGTGGGCGAGGCTCAGGCGGCCGCGGCGGGCGGCGCCGTCGCTGGCGAGGAGTTCGAAATTCATGGATTCTTTTCCAGCAGCATGGCGTCGCCGTAGCTGAAGAAGCGGTAGCGCTCGGCCACGGCGTGGGCGTAGGCGGCCCGGATGGTGTCGAAGCCTGCGAAGGCCGACACCAGCATGAGCAGGGTGGACCGGGGCAGGTGGAAATTGGTGATGAGGCGGTCCACCACCTTGAAGCGGTAGCCGGGGGTGATGAAGATGTCGGTCTCGGCGCTGCCGGCCGGGAGGCTGCCGTCCTCCCGGGCGGCGGATTCCAGGGCCCGCAGGCTGGTGGTGCCGACGGCGATGACCCGGCCGCCCCGGGCGCGGGTGGCGGCGACGGCCTCGCTGGTGGCGGCGGGAATCTCGAAGCGCTCGCTGTGCATGCGGTGTTCCGCGATAGCGTGCGCTCGCACCGGCTGAAAGGTGCCGGCGCCGACGTGCAGCGTCAGGAAGGCCGTCCGCACCCCCTGGTCCTGGAGGCGGGCCAGCATGGCCTGGTCGAAGTGCAGCCCGGCGGTGGGTGCGGCCACCGCGCCCGGTTCCCGGGCGAAGACTGTCTGGTAGCGGGTCTGGTCGGCGCCTTCAGCCGGGTGCTCGATGTAGGGCGGCAGGGGCAGGCGGCCGTGGGCCTCGGCCAATTGCCAGAGGTCCCCGTCGCCGGCCAGCTCCAGGGCGAAGAACTCGCCGTTGGCGCCGGCCCGGCCGCTGACGGTCATTTCGAAGGCGTCCTCCAGCAGGAGCCGGCTGCCCGGCTTGGGCGACTTGCTGGCCCGCACTTGGGCGAGGGCATGGCGGCTGTCCACGATGCGCTCCAGCAGCACTTCGACAGCGCCGCCGGTGGCCTTCTTGCCGAAGAGCCGGGCCTTGATGACCTTGGTGTCGTTGAAGACCAGCAGGTCGCCAGGGGCGAGAAGCCCGGGCAGGTCGGCGAAGCGCCGGTCGGTGAGTTGGGAACCGTGGACGTGCAGGAGCCGGCTGCCGGTGCGCTCGGGGGCCGGGTGCTGGGCGATCAGTTCGGGGGGGAGGGGGAAGTCGAAGTCGTCGACGGTCAACGACATGGAAGCAGCGCTACAGGGAGTGGAGCCGGAAGAGGAAGTCGAACCGTCGAGCCTTGCGGCGGCGGATTTTGAATCCTGCCAGTCCCGGCAATGAAAAGAGGCTGGAGTATAGCAGAACCGTCAAATCAACGGCTTATGGTTCCGAGGTTCTCCGGTGCTTAAGCCGGCCTGATTGCGTGGCCAGGGGCGTGCCGCGTGGCGGATAACAAGCTCCGGGTCCCGGATCGATAATTGCTCGGTATCGAGCATGGTTTTCCTCACTTGGCGTGAAATCGATTTCCCTGGCGTAGTGCTGGCGGGCCTGGTCGCCGGGTACGTGATGGCCATCGCCGGCCTGTGGGCGGGCCAGGTCCCCGGGCTCGTGTCCGTGGACATCTCCGATTACGGCCGCCGCTACATGGTCTCGGATCGCACCAGTGCCTGGTTGCTGGGCTTTGCCTCCCATCTGGCCAATAGCGTCGCCCTGGTGCTGCTTTGGGCTTGTGTGATCGAGCCCAATCTATCGTGGCCCAGGCCGCTGGAAGGCTTGCTCTGGGGCGAGTTTCTTGCGCTGACGCTGGCCGGGTCGCTGGTTGCACCCCTGTCCGGCCTGGGCTTCATGGGCCGCAAGACCGGCTCGTGGCGCTTTGCGCTGACCACAGTCATATTGCACGCCCTCTGGGGGCTCACCCTCGGCCTCATCTATGTGCCGCCCCAATGAACGCTAGCGTGCGGATCTTTCAGCCCCGGATAGTGCTGCACGGCAGCGGCATCGCCCTGGTTTCCGATATCCAGGGACAGATCCATGCCGAGGAGCGTTATGGTCTTTTCGCGGGCGACACCCGGGTGCTGTCCACCTACAAATATCAGATCAATGGCAATGGGTGGACGCTCCTCGGACAAGCGCTTACCGGTCACGGCAGCGGACAGTGGCATTTTCAGAATCCCGCCTTCCGGGACGAGCAGGGATTGCTGGAGCCTGGCGTCCTTGCGCTGACGCTGAATCGCCGGGTCGATGGCGCGCTGCATGATGATTTCAGGATCGAAGCCTATGGCCAGCGCCGGATCTTTTTGCGGTTCATCCTGCAGTTGGACGCGGATTTCGTCGATCTTTTTGAAGTGAAGAGCGACTCGATCCGCACGCCGCTGCGCACGATGAGAAAGGACAACGACGACGGCGTTACCCTCGTCTATGAACGCAATGGTTTTCAACGGGCGCTGCGCGTACGCCTGAGTTCAAGCCCGTGCAGGATCGTGATCGCAGGATCGCGCGTCACGTTCGCTCTGGCGCTCGAGCATTGCGAGAGTTGGCATTGCTGTGTCGATGCCGAGCCGGAGTTGAATGGCCGTGTATTGAAGCTTGCAAGCGACCCCCACCAGCCGCAGCAAGAGCCAGCCTCTTTGCATGCCGCCGGCTTATGCCTCGAGTCGGAGCCCCTCCTGCAAGAGCCTTTCATGTTTGCACGCCGCGATCTTCATGCGCTGGCGATAGATCGCGGCGAAGGACGGCGTTTCGTCGCGGCGGGAATCCCCTGGTTTCTCGCGCTGTTCGGCCGTGATTCGTTACTGCCCGCGATCATGGCAGGACTTGACGGCGCCTGGTCGGGCGAGGGCGCCCTGGCGGCGCTGCAGGCACACCAGGCCCGGGGATACGACGATTTTCGCGATGAGCAACCGGGCAAGTTTCCCCATGAGTTGCGGGATGATGAACTGACCTTCCGTGGCGAGTTGCCGTATTCGCCTTATTACGGCACCCATGATGTGCCATCGCTCTATTGCCTGGCGCTGTGGAACACCTGGCGCTGGACCGGAGCGAGGGATCTCGTCGAGAAGCACATCGATGCCGCCCTGCATGGCCTCGAATGGTGCGACAAGCATGGCGATCAGGATGGTGACGGGCTTCAGGAATATGCGACCCGCAGCCGCAAGGGCTATCGCAACCAGGGCTGGAAGGATGCGGGCGACGCCATCGTCGACAGCGCGGGACGCCAGCCCGAGGTGCCCCTTGCCACGGTCGAGCTGCAAGGCTATCTCTACGCGGCCCGCCTCGCCATGGCGGAGCTGCTCGACTGCCTAGGGGAAGCTGAGCAGGCCCAGGACCTGCGAGGAAAAGCCCTGGCCCTTCGCGAGCTGGTTGAACGGCGTTACTGGCTGCAGCAAGAAGGCTTTTATGCCCTTGCGCTCGATAAGGATAAGAAACCCGCGGACGCCATTGCCTCCAATGCCGGACATTTGCTGTGGTGCGGACTCAGTGCATCCGATCGGGCGTCCACCGTTGCCCGGCGCCTGATCGCAGACGACATGTTCAGCGGCTGGGGATTGCGCACGCTGTCTTCGCGCAACCCGGCGTATAACCCGCTCTCCTATCAGCGCGGCTCGGTATGGCCGTTCGATACGATGCTCTCGGCGGCAGGCTTATGGCGATATGGCGAGCATGAGAGTGCCTTCATGCTCGTGCGGGCCATACTCGAGGCGGCACAATGCTTCGAGTCATCCCGGATGCCGGAGCTTTTTGGCGGCTTCGCGCGCTCCCATGGCGTTCCTGTGCCGTATCAGGAGGCCAATATTCCCCAGGCATGGTCTGCGGCGGTTCCGATCATGATCGTGCAACTCCTTCTGGGGCTCGTGCCGGATGCCCCGAACGGCAGGTGCCATATCGAACCGCGACTTCCGGAATGGCTGTCGCGTTTGTCCGTAAGCGGTATCGCCATCGGCAATGGCACGCTGGATATCGCAATCTCCCGGCGCGGGGAAGAAACCGTGGTGGACCAGGTGCGCGCCACGGGCGTCGAGGTCCTGCGCGGCATTCCGCGATCCGTGCTGTGGGGAAAACCTTGGGCGGATGGGGCCGGCCGCTGAACCGGGATGCGGCAGGACCGGCGAAAGCGGCTATGCTGAACGGGATTCCCACCCCAAGGAGCAGCGATGTCCCCCGAAGACCGGTCCAGACCGGACGCCCAGGCCCCCGGCGGCGATTCCCCCTTCAAGGGCCGGCGCGGATTGGCCCGGGTCTGGAACGCCCTGCATTATTCCCTGGCCGGCCTGAAGGTGGCCTATGCCGGCGAAGCGGCTTTCCGGCAGGAGGTCTGGCTGGCGGCTCCCCTCGTCGCCATCGCCTGCCTTCTGCCGGTGGATGGCAGCGAGCGGGCCCTGCTCCTGGGCTCGGTTTTCCTGGTGCTGATCGTCGAGCTGGTCAACTCGGCCATCGAGGCGGTGGTGGACCGCATCGGGCCGGAGCGCCACCCCCTTTCCGGGCGGGCCAAGGATGTGGGCAGCGCCGCCGTCCTGGTGGCCCTGGTCAATGCGGCAGCCATCTGGGCCTGCGTGCTGGCGCCGAAGCTCTAGCCGGTCGCGCCGCAAGGCCTTCAGGCGGCTCCGGAAGGGAGATCGCCGGGCAAGGCGAAGTAAAAGGTCGCTCCCGCATCGGGTCGGCCCTCGGCCCAGATGCGGCCTCCGTGGCGCTGGAGGATGCGCTGGGCGATAGCCAGCCCGACGCCGGTGCCCTCGAACTCGTCCTGGCGGTGCAGGCGATGGAATACGCCGAAGAGCTTCCCGGCATACGCCATGTCGAAGCCGGCGCCGTTGTCCCTGACCCAATAGATCAGTTCCCCGCCTTCGATCTTTCCGCCCGCCTCGATGCGGGCTGCAGGACGTCCCCGGGTAAATTTCAAGGCATTGTCGAGGAGGTTCGCCCACACCTGGCGCAGCATGGCCGAATCTCCCCGGGTCGGCGGCAGGGGCGCGATGGCGAACTCGATGGCGCGCTCCGGCTCGGCGGACTGCCGTTCCCCGGCCACGCTCCGTGCCAGGCTCTCCATGTCCACCGGCCCCCAGGCCATTTCCCGGCGCCCCAGATGGGAGAAGGCCAGGAGGTCGTCGATCAGCTCCCCCATGAGCACGGCGTTGTCTGACACTACCCGGAGCAGCCGCCGGCCCTCGTCGTCGAGTTTTTCGGCATAGCCCGCCACCACCTTGCGGGAGAAGCCGTTGATGGCTCGGAGGGGCGCCCGCAGGTCGTGGGCAATGGAGTAGGCGAAGTGCTCCAGCTCCTTGTTGCTGGCGGCGAGTTCACCCGTGCGCTCGGCCACCCGCTGTTCCAGGGTGGCATTGAGCCGACCAATTTCTTCCTCGCTCCGCTTGCGCTCGGTAATGTCGATCACGCCGGCCAGGGCCCCTTGGTAGCGTCCCTGGTCGTCGAAGATGGGGGTGGTGACGATATGGGTCCAGATCGGATTGCCATTCTTGCACCGATAGATGAAGTCGTACTCGGCCCGAACCCCCTGATGCCCCCATGCGAGATTCCGCCTGGCCGCCTCCGCCGCCTTCTCGTCCATGAATTCCATGAGATTCCTGCCGAGCATCTCTTCCGCTTCATAGCCAAGCAGCTCGGCCAGCCGGCGATTCACGAAGACGGTCTTGTTGTCCTGGTCGATCATCCAGATACCCTCGTACAGGTTTTCGACCAGCCTGCGATACTTGGCTTCGCTTTCCGCCAGAGCGACCTCGATCTGCTTGCGCTCGGTGACGTCCCGGCCGGTGGTGAATACTCCCAGGATGTCACCCTTATCGTTCCGGAGGACAGTGGCGTTGTAGAGCATTTCCCTGATCGTGCCCGAGGGCTGGCGCAGGCGCAGGGGATAATCCCGAACGGAGCCCTGGGCCAGCACCTGCCGATAGCCCTCCCGGGCCTTTTCCGGTTCGGTGAAGTAAATGGAGAAATCGCTACCGAGGATCTCCTCCCGGGGCAGCCCGGTAATTTCCACCGTGGCCTTGTTGATGTCGAGGATCCGGCCGTCGGCGCCAATGACGCTCAGGGGGTCCGGGCTGGTTTCGACCAGGCTGCGCGTGTAGGCGGAGTTCTCGCTCAAGCGGGCCTGCAGTTGCCTGCTCTCTTCGATATGGCGTGCAAGGGTCCGGTTAAGGAAGGAGGCCAGGATCAGGGCAGCCAGGACGGCCGCTCCTCCCAGGGCCACGAAGGAGGCCAAGTAGGTGTTGGCCGCCTGCTCCGCCTTCCGGAGGGCGTGTTGTGCTTCGGCCGTCTTCCTTTCCCCTAGTTCTGTGGCAATAGCCCTCATCCGGGCCTGGCGCTCGAATTGGACGCCCAGGAACAGCCTCCTCGCTTCCGCGATTTTTCCCTGGAAGATCAAAGGCATAACCTGGGTGCTTCTGGTTTCCAGGAATTGCTGGCGCAGAGCCTTCAATTCGTTGAGCTTGCCCAGGGCCTCCGGCTCGTCCCGCAACTGGATCAGCAGCCGCTCCATGACGGCATCGTCCTCCCGATAACGCTCATTGAGGTCCTTGAGCCGCCATTCCCGCTCCGAGGGGTTGCCTTCCATCATGGCCAGGACATCGAGCCGTTCGGCGTTGATGTTGTTGCGCAGGGTCAGGAGGCCATTCGCGACGCTGAAATTGTCCTCGTACAGTTCCTGTTGCGAAGCCCTGATCTCGCTCATCCCCCGGTAGGCCATTGCCGATACGATGACCAGGAGGGCAATGAGGACGCCGAATCCCGCCAGCAGCTTGCGCTGCACGGAGAGATTCGGAAGCCATTTCATGGGCATTTTCCTGAAAAGATGGGTAGGCGTCAGCAGGACTGGACATCGACAGCGGAACCACCGGGATGCCCGGCATGGGGCGCTGGGTTCCGTTCAGGGCATTGCCGCTCCCCGCCGGTAGACTTTGTGGCAGGGGGAGCGGTTCGATGGGGGCACGGCCGGCGGGCCGTGGGCGGCAGGGGGGTGTGGACGTGAAAAGCCCCGCGTCCGCCGAAAGACTTATACCGAGATCGGGGTAAATGAGACATTTACCCCAAACTGGCTGCATCCGACTACGCGAGGCATTAAATTAGACGGGCCCACCGAGTCCGAGTTCAATTTTCGGAATCAGGCCCGTCGCCCTTGGCCGGCGGCATGAAAACAAAAACGGCCTTCCGTCCGGAAAGCCGCTTGAGCACTACTGGTGCGAGAAAGGGACTGGAACAACCGGCGGCAACGCCCATGGATAGGATGTTTCGGATTTCACCGTTTTTGGGATGGTTTTCGACGGTGAACTGCCCTTGATATCTTGTAACTGATGAATAGACTTAAGTACGCAATTCATTCACGAAAGGAGAGTTGTATGGCAACGCTAACCAGCAACGTCGGCTTGTTCGATGAACTGCGGAAGGAAATGACGACCTTTCTCGACAGGGGCTTTAGCCTATTGGAGACTGAACAGGCCAAGGTGAATAGGGCGTTCTTCGACGCGCTGACTATGGAACAGCGCGACAGGTTCTGTCAGTCACTGGCAGAACAGGGCGTTAAGTCCGTTCGCATTGAGAGGATTACGGGGAAGAGCCAGCCTACCGTCAATCGGCATCTGAATGGAAAAAACACATGATTTAATTCGCGTTGCCCCCGCCGCCCGGCGGGGGTTGTGGTGTGTCGCGATGCCCGCTCATCTTGAGACAGTTGAGGGGGGAACGTGCGGCACCGGCAGCGCCGCGGTCGCTGGCTACCGGCGCCGTGTGCCGTAGGCTCGAAGCTCGGCGGCGGAGATGTCGGCGGCAGGAACCAACTGATAGTGTCGCTCTTCGACGATTTTGATATCGCCGTCTTCGATGGTCAGTTCGAACAAGGCAATCTTGTTGTCGCTCATGAACTGAGCCGAAACCGCTCTGCATATCAGGTTCGGAAATTTTTCAGCGCAGCAGGCGATGTCCTGCGCCGTTTGAACGACTCCATGCTTGTCGCTTCCGCCCTTGGCCTGTACCGGGATAACGAATTGCCTGCCCTGCTTGTCGATGCCTACGTAAATTTCGTCGATCTCGATTTGCCCAACGCCTTTGACGGTCGTCCGTAGATGGTTCTGCAACGAGTATGTTGCAATGCCAAGGAAGATGTCGATGAGTCGGTTGTACCTTACTTTGGCGAGAAGGGCCTGTTCGTCCGTCTGAGCGTAAGCGGTGATGATCTCGGGTGTCGAGTCGGGCACCTTAACCGTCACCAGTCGCTCGCACGGAACGATTCGATTCGCCCTCGCGAGGCGGAAGCGGTATATCGCTCTTCCTGCGCCTTCGATGATCCATTCGAGACCAGGCGATGCAGTTTCGCAGATCGACTGCGGCAACTCTTTACGATATCGGAACGAATACAGCACGTCGCCGAGGTTCTTCGGCAATGCGATGCCAAGTTCATTCGCCGTTGCTTCGAACTCTTCCCGCGTGAACTCGAAGCCAGAAGCGGTTTTCTTCGAGTAGTGTCGTTGAAAGATGCGTTCGACGATTGCGTCGTAGCGGGATTGTTTTTTTTCAGGTGGCACTCGCGGTTTCTCCTTCCCCCTTAGGTTTTTCATACACCTTGCGCGTCCGTTGAGCGATTACCTTTGCTGACACGTTAAAGTGAACCGCAGCGGTGCTCATGCCGAAAGAAAGCAATTCCTCCGACCCGTGACCAGGAATCACTTTTACCCTCGGTTTCTTCGGCGCGATGCCGAGGGATCGAACGATCTCTGCCGCTACCGCTCGTCCAAGCAAGGGCGGGACACTGTTGCCGATTTGCCGAAAGCCGTGCCACTTGGTTACGTGGAAGCGAAACCAGTCCGGGTATGAGTGCAGGCGCGCAGCCTCCCGAACGGTGATCACCCTTGGCAGAAAGGGATGGATCGGACGAGGCGACGTGAACGCACCTCGGGCGCTATCCGTGCCAGCGCGGAGCGTGTTACATACCCCGTCCGGACGCAGCTTGTGAAACCTGCTGACAGGTTCGGTCTTTCCGTGGGCGGTTTCGAGAAAGCGCTTTCGCGAAAGGTCCGTATGTTCCGTTCGAAGGCTGGCCGAAAGCGTGTTCGGATCGAATTCTCTAGGGTGGCTGAAATCGTTTGGGTCGCGGTCAAGTCCGCGCAGGCGTCGAGCGTATCGGCTCGCCGTCTCAAATGGTACGCGCACGATGTCGGACGTCAGAAGCTCGTCGAAGGCGTCGGCGTCGGGAAGGTCGCCGATGGCTTCAAGGACCGTGACCTTTGGCTGCGACTCCGGGTACAGCGGAACCGGCTCCCCTTTTCGGGCGCCAATCAAGAAAAGCCGCCGTCGATCCTGCGGGACCCCGAAGTCGGCAGCGTTCAACACCCGGTAGGGCGACAATACATCGTACCCGGCTTCGCCAAGAGCATCGATAAGTTCGTGAAGAAACTGTCGATGGCCGCCAACGGTCAATCCTTTGACGTTTTCGAAAACGCAGTATTTAGGGCGCAGTTCGCGAACGAGCCGGACGTAATGAAATACCAACTGGTTGCGAGGGTCGTCGAGGGCGCGCTTGCCGATCATCGAGAAGCCTTGGCACGGTGCGCCGCCGAAAACGCAGTCAATATCTTTGCCCTCCAGCCCTGCTCGGCGGCGGATTTCATCGCCCGTTAGGTCGACGACGCTCGCGCAAATCGCGGCGGAATTCGGAAAATTGTATTCATGGACAGCACAGTGGATCGGGTCGATTTCGACCGCAGCGGCGATATCGAAGCCCGCCTGTTCGAAGCCGAGCGACAGACCGCCGGCGCCGGCAAAGAGATCGATTCCAATCGGACGTCTATTCTGATTCGATGAACTCATGCAACCTTTTCTTAAGCGATTTAATGTTCTTCAGTTCGCACTGCCATACGACCAAGACCCTCCACCCTCGCCGAGCAAGAGTCGCCAGGTTTGCCGCGTCGCGTTCTCGGTTGCGCTCGATCTTTGCACTCCAAAAGTCGAGTCGGCTCTTAGGGAGATTCCCGTACCGACACCCCTCATGCCCGTGCCAGAAGCACCCGCGGATATCGACGATCTTCTTTCGCCGCGACAGGACTATGTCGGGCTTGCCGGGAAGGCTCGCAACGTGCAATCGATACCTGTAGCCCATGCCGAAGATTAAGCGCCGGACGACCATTTCCGGCGCCGTGTTTTTGGAGCGGACCTTCGACATGATCTCGCTGCGCTTGGAGGCGGTGCGAGTGTCAATCATCTCAACATTTTCGCATGTACACCCTGAGCTGACCATCGGTTCCAGCACCCATCGATTCGGACGCGAAGAGGCGGGCAGGCATCAAAGGGCGGGGGGGCTGTAGTGGTGTCTCGCTATACAGACACCGGGCCTGGCTTCCGGTGCCGCTGTCGCTTGCCTCCAGGGATCAGAATAGCCCCAAAAAGTTTACATTTGCTTTACACGGATTTTGCCGGGCTACAAACAAAAAAGACTTCCCGTTTGGAAAGTCCTTTCTTTTCAACATGGTGCCGAGAAAGGGACTCGAACCCTTACGCCTTTCGGCGGCGGATTTTGAATCCGCTGCGTCTACCGATTCCGCCACCTCGGCAGGTGGAGGCCGGATTATCCCCGAATCGTATTCACCCTTCAACTACTGTCCGCAGGGGAAGGCCTTGGAGAGGGCGCCGGCCACCAGGGTGCGGCTGGCAGCCTGGGCGTTGGGGGGTTGCCTTTCCAGGTGGGTGAGGACGGCCCGCAGCAGCCGGAATTCCCGATCGTCGCTCCCGGGCAGGCAGAAGGCGTTGAGCTGCACGCCCACCTTGCCGGCCAGGTAGTCCCCCGTCTCGTAGCCGTCGGCGAAACCGTTGATATAGGCGAGGCAGCGGGTCGCCGGGGGCGATTGGTGGAGGGCTTCGGGCTTCTTCTCCTGGTAGAGGGGTTCCGCCGCGCGGCAGTCCTCCAGCAGTTCCTTGCCCGAGTAGGCGCTGGCGTTGAGGGTGATGAAGAGAAGGAGCAGGGCGGAGAGAGGCTTCATGGATGGGCTTTTTCGAACCAGTTGAGTTTGGCGTGGAGGCCGACGACGCTGCCGACCACGATCAGCGCCGGCGGCTTGATGCCCGAGCGGGCGATGGCTTCCGGCAGGGTGCCGAGGGTCGCCAGGAGGGTTTCCTGGCTGGACAGGGTGCCGTTGCGGACGACGGCGGCGGGCGTGTCGGCGGCGAGGCCGTGGGCGATGAGCTGGCGGCAGATTTCCGCCGCGGCGCTGATGCCCATGTAGAAGACGACGGTATGGCCGGGGCGGGCCAGGGCCGGCCAGTCCAGGTCCACCGTGTTGTCCTTGAGGTGGCCGGTGACGAAGGTGACCCCCTGGGCGTGCTCCCGGTGGGTGAGGGGAAAGCCCCCGTAGGCGGCGCAGCCGGCGGCGGCGGTGACGCCGGGCACCACCTCGAAGGGAATGCCGCTGGCCGCCAGGGTTTCCAGTTCCTCGCCGCCGCGGCCGAAGATGAAGGGATCGCCCCCCTTCAGGCGGACCACCGACAGCCCCTCCCGGGCCAGGTCCACCAGGAGCCGGTTGATGGCTTCCTGGGGCAGGGAGTGGCGGGATGCCTGCTTGCCGGCATAGACCTTGCGCGCGTCGGGCCGGGCCTGGTCGATGATGCCCGGCCCCACCAGGTGGTCGTAGACGATGGCGTCGGCCCGGGCGATCAGCCCGGCCGCCTTGACGGTCAGGAGGCCGGGGTCGCCGGGGCCGGCGCCGACCAGCCAGACCTTGCCTCCGGGTAATTGGTTGTTGGTGATCATTCTTCCCGTGCGGTATTCGTCGTTCATGTCTCCTCCCAAGGGTATCTCCTGTTCGGGGCTTTTGGCAAAGCCGGCGGTACTAGTTCTTCCGGGTATTCAGAATAGTTCTTTCGAACTATCAGGATGCCAAATAATTAGTTCTTTCGAGGTGTTATAACCTGTTGAATATTAAGTGATTGGCGTCTTCTGGTAGCCTTGATGCGAATCAAAGAAGAGGACATCGTCAAGGTTCAACCTTGCGACCATCGCATTGGGGGAATAAATGCGAATGACCTATTTCAAGGAGAGGACTATGAGGAATCTAGTTGTGGGGGTACTGGCACTGTCCGCAATGACTGCCGCCATCGGTTCCGCCTTCGCCCAGGATGCTGGCAAAGCGGCCGGGCCATCGCTGACTGCCGAAGAAAAGGAAAAAGCCAAGAAAATCTATTTCGAGCGCTGCGCCGGCTGCCACGGCGTGCTCCGCAAGGGCGCCACCGGCAAGAACCTGGAGCCGCACTGGAGCAAGAAGGACAAGGACGGCAACGTCACCGAGGGCGGCACCCTGAAGCTCGGCCAGCAGCGCCTCGAAAAGATCATCGGCTACGGCACCGACGGCGGCATGGTGAACTTCGACGACATCCTGACCAAGGATGAGATCAGCTTGATGTCCAAGTACATCCAGAACCAGCCCGACGTGCCCCCCGAGTTCAGCTTCAAGGACATGAATGACACCTGGAAACTCATCGTTCCGGTGGATCAGCGTCCCAAGAAGCAGATGAACAACATCAACCTCAAGAACGTCTTCTCGGTCACCCTGCGGGATACCGGCGAGGTGGCCCTGATCGACGGCGACTCCAAGCAGATCGTCAGCATCGTCAAGACCGGCTACGCGGTGCACATCTCCCGCCTCTCGGCTTCCGGGCGCTACGTCTATGTGGTGGGCCGGGACGGCCGCCTGTCCCTCATCGACCTGTGGCTGGAGAAGCCGGCGGTGGTGGCCGAGGTCAAGGTCGGCTACGACGCCCGCTCGGTGGATACCTCCAAGTTCAAGGGCTACGAGGACAAGTACGCCGTGGCCGGCTCCTACTGGCCGCCCCAGTACGCGGTCATGGAAGGCGAGACCCTGAAGCCCATCAAGATCGTCTCCACCCGGGGCATGACGGTGGACGGCGAATACCACCCCGAGCCGCGGGTGGCCTCCATCGTCTCGTCCATGATCAAGCCGGAATGGGTCATCAACGTCAAGGAAACCGGCCAGATCCTGCTGGTGGACTATTCGGACATCAAGAACCTGAAGACCACCACCATCGAGTCGGCCAAGTTCCTCCATGATGGCGGCTGGGACGCCTCCCAGCGCTACTTCCTGGTGGCGGCCAATGCTTCCAACAAGATCGCCGCCGTGGATACCAAGACCGGCAAGCTGGCTGCCCTCATCGATACCGCCAAGATTCCCCACCCGGGCCGCGGCGCCAACTTCGTCCATCCGAAATTCGGCCCGGTCTGGACCACCGGCCACCTGGGCGCCGACGTGATCACCGTCATCAGCACCCCGTCGGACGACAAGAAGTTCGCCCAGTACAAGGGCAACAACTGGAAGGTGGTGCAGGAGATCAAGCACATCGGCGCCGGCAACCTGTTCGTCAAGACCCATCCGAAGTCGAACAACCTGTGGGCGGATGCGCCCATGAACCCGGATCGGGATGTCGCGACCTCGGTGGCGGTGTACGACGTGGCCAACCTCGACAAGCCGAAGGCCGTGCTGAACGTGGCCAAGGACTCCGGGCTGCCGGAGACCAAGGCGGTGCGGCGCGCCGTCCATCCGGAATACAGCGCCGACGGCAAGGAGGTCTGGGTCTCC
Organism: Rhodocyclaceae bacterium; assembly: GCA_018261935.1. Lineage (GTDB taxonomy): Bacteria > Pseudomonadota > Gammaproteobacteria > Burkholderiales > Rhodocyclaceae > JAGTRP01. The sequence goes on along the minus strand of JAGTRP010000009.1, from coordinate 54,596 downwards.
CTGTGGGGCGGCAAGACCGACCAGTCCGCCATCGTGGTGTATGACGACACGACCCTGAAGCTCAAGAAGGTGATCACCGATCCCAAGATGATCACCCCGACGGGCAAGTTCAACGTCTACAACACCCAGCACGACATCTACTGATTCATGGATTTGACGGGTAGCAAAGATATGGGGGCGAAAGCCCCCATATCATGTCAGCCACATAGAATACAAATACATACGACGGAGGTCCCGATCATGGGCGAACCCAGCAAAACCGGTTTGTGGGCGAGGTTGAAGCGCCCGAGCGCCAAATACTCGCTGCTGACCCTGGTAGTGCTCGGCTTTGCTGCCGGCATCGTTTTCTGGGGTGGCTTCAATACCGCCATGGAAGCCACCAACTCCCTGGAGTTCTGCACCTCCTGCCATGACATGCGGGACACGGTGTACCAGGAATACAAGCAGACCATCCACTATTCCAACCGGACCGGCGTGCGCGCCATCTGCTCCGACTGCCACGTGCCCAAGGACTGGATGCACAAGATGGCCCGCAAGGTCCAGGCGAGCCAGGAAGTCTGGGGCAAGCTCATCGGGACCATCGACACCCCCGAAAAATTCGAAGCCAAGCGCCTCGAACTGGCGCAGCACGAGTGGGCCCGCATGAAGAATTCCGAGTCCCGGGAATGCCGCAACTGCCACAGCTTCGAGGGCATGAACGTGGATAAGCAGAAGGCCCGCGGCTCCAAGATGCACGCCCTGGCCAAGAAGGAAAACAAGACCTGCATCGACTGCCACAAGGGCATCGCCCACAAGAAGCCGAAGGGCATGAAGGAAGAAGACGACGACGAATGATCCCGTCGCCCATCGCTATCAACCTAGAAAACGGAGATTCACCATGAAAAGGAAAATCGCTTCCCTGGCCGTCCTCGGCGCCGTGCTGGCGCTGGGTTCCCAAGCCGCCCTGGCCGCGCCAGACTGGAGCAAGGTGCCGAAGAAGGAAATCCACGTCTTCCATCCGGGGGTGACCCCCATCGAGTGGGCCACCAAGAAGGCCGAGCATAGCGGCTCCGCCGGCCTCAAGAAGGGGGAAACCTGCGCCGGCTGCCATGACGAGAAGGGCCAGCTGAGCCTCGACTTCAAGCGCCTGGCGAGCAAGGACCTGGAGCCGAAGGGAGCGCCGAAGACCATGACCTTCCCGGTCAATGTTCAGGCCGCCTACGACGCCAGCAACCTCTACGTGCGCCTGACCTTCAAGGCCCCGGCCGGTGCCGCCGACCCGTCCGACAAGGACAACGACGTCAAGGCCACCATGCTTATCGCCAACGACAAGGTGCCCCAGGGCGAGCAGGTGGGTTGCTGGGCCACCTGCCACAACGACGCCCGCACCATGCCGGGGGCCGACGACAAGAAGACCAAGTACGTCAAGGACGGCGCCTACGACCTGATGCAGTGGCGCAGCGCCAAGGGCGCCAAGGCGGCGGACGGCACGGTCACCGACAAGCGCGCCATGGAAGGCGGCAAGGCCGGTGTCACGGCTGAAGGCAGCAAGGCCGGCGACACCTACACCGTCACCTTCACCCGCAAGCTGGCGGGCGGCGTCGCCCTGGCCGAAGGCAAGGCCGTGCCCTTCGGCATCGCCATCCACGCCGACCATGCCAGCGGCCGCTTCCATCACATCTCCTTCGGCTACAAGCTGGGCATCGGCGCCGATGGGGACGTGAAGGCCACCAAGCTCTGAGCGCCAGCGCTGCCCGGAGATGACAAAGCAATCCGGCCGGACCTGGCTGAAAAGGGCGCCGCTCCTGGCGGCGCCCTTTTTTTTCGCCGCCTCGGCGGCGGCGGTGCCGGAGCTGTCGGCCGGGCGCCGGGCGGAACTGGTGCACCTGGTGCGCCAGGACTGCGGCTCCTGCCACGGCATGACCCTGCAGGGCGGGCTGGGGCCGGCCCTGACGCCGGAGGCCCTGCGGGACAAGCCGGCCGAGTCCCTGGTGGCGACGGTAGTCGGCGGCCGCCCGGGAACCCCCATGCCCCCCTGGCGCCAATTCGTTTCGGAAGCCGAGGCGGGCTGGATTGTGCAAGAATTGCAGGCGGGATTCCCGCCATGAGGCTGCCGTGCGTGCACTGCTGATCCTTCTCGCTTCCACCCTGCTCACCGCCTGTGCCGGGCCGCAACTGCGGGGCACCGGCGATCTCGGCCTGGTCGTCGAGCGGGCCAGCGGCCGGGTGACCCTGGTGGATACCACCCACCGCCAGCCCTATGGCCGCATCGAGGGGCTGGGCGATCTTTCCCACGCCTCCGCCGTCTATTCCCGGGATGGCCGCTACGCCTTCGTTTTCGGGCGGGACGGCGGGCTGTCCAAGGTGGATCTCCTGGAAGGCCGCCTGGTCAAGCGCATCCTGCAGTCGGGCAACGCCATCGGCGGCGCCATTTCCCAGGACGGCCGCATCGTGGTCGCCCAGAACTACAGCCCCGGGGGCATCAAGGCCTTCGACGCCGACACCCTGGAACTCCTGTCCGAAGTGCCGGCCGAGTACGCCCCCGGCAAATTCTCCAAGGTGGTGGGGCTGGCCGACGTGCCGGGCAACCGGTTCGCCTACGCCCTCTTCGACGGCGGCGAAATCTGGGTGAGCGACTTCTCCGACCCCCGCCATCCCGCCACCCGCCGCTACCCCGCCGGCCGGCAGCCCTACGACGGCCTGGTGACCCCGGACGGCCGCCACTACCTGGCGGGGCTTTTCGGCGAGGATGGCATCGCTATGCTGGACCTCTGGCAGCCGGAAAAGGGGGCGCGCAAGATTCTCGAGAACTACGGCCGCGGCGAGGAAAAGCTGCCGGTCTTCAAGATGCCCCACCTGCGGGGCTGGTCGGTGGCCCAGGGCAAGGCTTACCTGCCCGCCGTCGGCCGCCACGAGGTGCTGGTGGTGGATACCGCCACCTGGCGTGAGGTTGGCCGCATCCCGGTGCGGGGCCAGCCGGTCTTCGTCATGGCCCGGCCCGACGGGCGCCAGGTGTGGGTCAATTTCGCCTTTCCGGACAACGGCCGGATCGACGTCATCGACACCCTGGCCCAGGAGGTGGTCCACGCCTTCGACCCCGGCAAGGGGATCCTCCACATGGAATTCACTCCCCGGGGCGAGCAGGTCTGGCTCTCCGCCCGGGACGACAACAAGGTGCTCATCTACCGCACCGACCCATTGGAGAGGCTGGGGGAGATTCCGGCCGAGGCGCCCTCGGGAATCCTCTTTGCTTCACGCGCTCACCGCATCGGTTTTTAGGGGTCAAAAAATGGACGATGCCCTCGAATTCCATCTCCTCAACGATTTCCAGCGGGACTTCCCCCTCTGTCCTGCGCCCTTTGCCGAACTGGCGGCCCGGCTGGGGGTGGCGGAAAAGGTCGTGCTCGGGTCCCTGGACCAGCTGCGACGGGAGGGCAAGATTTCCCGGGTCGGGGCCGTCTTCGCGCCCAAGCGCATCGGCGCTTCCACCCTGGCCGCCATGGCGGTGCCGCCGGAGCGGCTGGCGGCGGTGGCCGAGGTGGTGAATCGCTTCCCCGAGGTGAACCACAACTACGAGCGGGAGCACCGCTACAACCTCTGGTTCGTGGTCACCGCCGCCACTGAAGAGCGGCTCCGTGCGACCCTGGGGGCCATCGGGCAGGCGGCGGGATTCCCTATCCTCGCCTTGCCTCTCCTGGAGGAATATCACATCGACCTGGGTTTTCCCCTCGGCGGTGGCGCGAAGCGGCGGGCGGCGGCCCTGCCGGTGCATCCCCAGGCACCCATCGGCGAGTCCGAGCGGCGGCTGGTGTCGGTGCTGCAGGAAGGCCTGCCCCTCTTCATCCGCCCCTTCGCCCTCATCGCCGAGCGCATCGGCGCTTCCGAGGGCGAAGTCATGGGCCGTATCCGGCAATGGCTGGAGGCTGGGGCCATCAAGCGCTTCGGGGTGGTGGTGCGGCACCGGGAGCTGGGTTACACCGCCAACGCCATGCTGGTGCACGACATCCCCGACGAGCGGGTGGGCGAGGTGGGTCGGGCCCTGGCCGAAGAACCGGCGGTCACCCTCTGCTATCGCCGCCCCCGGGTCCTGCCCCAGTGGCCCTACAACCTGTTCTGCATGATCCATGGCCGGGAACGGGCCGAGGTGGAGGCTACCATCGCCGAACTGCGCTGCCGCCACGGTCTCGCCGAAGATCCCTGCGAGGTGCTGTTCTCCCGCACCCGCTTCAAGCAGAACGGCGCCCGTTATGCCTGATCTCGATGCGGTGGACCGCCGCCTCGTCGCCCGCCTGCAGGGCGGCTTCCCGATCTGCGAGCGGCCCTACGCCGAGGCTGCCGCCGATCTGGGCATCGACGAAGGGGAATTGATCGTTCGCCTGGGGCGCCTCCTGGAAGCGCGGGTGCTGACCCGGTTCGGCCCCATGTATCAGGTGGAGCGCCTGGGCGGCGCCTTTGTGCTGGCAGCCCTGGCGGTGCCGGAGGAATGCTACGACGCCGTCGCCGAGGCGGTGAACGCCCGGCCGGAAGTGGCCCACAACTATCGCCGGGAGCACGCCCTCAACATGTGGTTCGTTCTCGCCACCGAGACGCCGGAAGGCATCCCGGCCGCCATTGGAAAGATCGAGGCCGCCATCGGCCTGCCGGTTTTCGCCTTCCCGAAGGAGCGGGAGTATTTCGTGGAAATGAAGCTGGAGGCCCGGGTGTGAGGGACGCCATCGACCGGGCCATCGTCATCGCCACCCAGAGGGGCCTGCCCCTGGTGCCGCGTCCCTACCATGCCCTGGCCGCGGATCTCGAAATTACCGCCGACGAACTCATGGCCCGCCTGCAGGCCATGGTGGACTCCGGCGTCATCCGCCGCATCGGCGCCGTGCCCAACCACTACGCCATCGGCTGGACGGCCAACGGTATGACCGTGTGGGACGTGCCCGACGACCGGGTCGATGGACTGGGAAGCCGGGTCGGGGCCCTGGATTTCGTCACCCATTGCTACCGCCGGCCCCGGGCCCTGCCGGCCTGGCCCTACAACCTCTTCGCCATGGTCCACGGCGCTTCCCGGGAAGAGGTGCATGACAAGGCCGAGGCCATCCGTTCCCTGCTGGGGGAGGACTGCCGCGGCAGCGACATCCTCTTCTCCAGCCGCATCCTGAAAAAGACCGGCCTGCGCATCGGCGCCTGAGGGACCGCGGCGCCGTCATGTTCCGCTCAGGGCGATGGCTGGTCTCCTCTTTACATCGGGCATCGTCAGGAAAATGGAAGAAACATGGGGTAACAATACGCCCTGTATTACGCCTCTGCGGCCTAGGTCGCCCGCTTCGTTCCCCCGAGGCGCTCTGGAGATACTTTGAAATCACTTTTTACCGCCCTTGCCGCCCGGTCCGCCACCCGTACCGTCGCCGGCCGGCTGGCCCTGGCCTGGCTGCCGCTGTCCTTCGTCATCGGGGTGGCGGTCTGGCACTACGAGACCGAGCGGGTCGAAGCCCGGGTCTTGAATGACGCGGTGGCTGACTCCCGTCGGGTCAAGGACGCCGAACTGGATCGCTATTATCGCCATCAGCTCACCCTCGTCGACCTGCATGGGGCGGCGAGGAAGGTGCTGGGGGATTTCGTGTCGGTGGAGATATATGACGGGAACAAGGCGGAGCTCGTTCACGAGCTCAACGAGCGCGCCGTCCTCGTACCCACCGAGCTGTGGCGGCGGGCCGAGACCGTCCCGCTGTCGGACCGTCCGAGCTACGAGCAGGTATCGCTCAATGACCGGATGACGATCATCACCGTAGTTCCCCTCGAGAATGAGTCGAAGGACATCATCGGCTACCTGAAGGGCATCTACATCATCTCGGACGACATGCTGGCCGAGATGCGGGAAGACAGCATCGGCGCCGTCGTGGTGGCCCTGGGCTCGATGCTGGTGACCATGCTGGTGGCTTTTCCCATCATCGTCCTCCTGCAAAGGCGGGACGCCGCCCAGACCCGCCTGCTCCTCCAGGGCAACCTGGAATTGCTGGAAGTCCTCGGCAATGTGGTGGCCCATCGGGATTCCGACACCGATAGCCACAACTACCGGGTGACCCTCTACGCGCTACGCCTGGCGGAGCACATGGGATTGACCGAGGACAGCATTCGCATTCTGGTCGTCGGCGCCTTCCTCCATGATGTCGGGAAGGTGGGGGTCAGCGATACGATCCTGCTTAAGCCGGGCAAGCTCACGGAAGAGGAATTCCGGATCATGAAGTCCCATGTCGCCATCGGGGAACAGATCGTGCAGCGTTCAGGCTGGCTGGCCCAGGCCGCCTGCGTCGTCAAGTGCCATCACGAGAAGTTCGATGGCACGGGATATCCCTGCGGACTCGAGGGGAAAGATATTCCGGTCGAGGCCCGGCTGTTCGCCGTCGCCGACGTGTTCGACGCCCTCACCAGCCGTCGCCCCTACAAGGAGCCCCTGGTTTTCGATGCCGCCTTGGAAATCATGCGGCGCAACAGCGGCAGCCACTTCGATCCGGACATGTTCGCCCATTTCCAGGCTGTGGCGTCACGGATCTACCATGACATCGGCCAAGCTTCCTACGAAGAGCTGCGGAGCACGCTGTTGGCCAGCGTGCAGCGCTATTTCATCGCTCCCTAGCGGGGCAGCGGCCCGTCCGGGCCGCTGCCGTTCAGCCCTCGGCGATGCGCCTGGCGATGTGGGCCAGGGCCTCTTCCACCTGATCGATGAGGATGAGGCAGAGGTCGCCGGCCTTCAGCCGCGCCAGGGCGGTGTCGATGGCCAGGAACTCGCCGCGGACCTCATCCACGGCCCGGGTGCGGCTGGCGTCGGCGAGGCCTTCCCGCAGCAGCCCGATCACCTCGCCGTCGGCCCGGCCCCGCTGGCAGGCATCCTGGTAGAGGATGACCTCATCGAAGGCCTCACCCAGGATTTCCGTCTGCTGGCGGATATCCTCGTCCCGCCGGTCGCCGGCGCCGCTGATGACCACCGAGCGGCGGCCGGTGGACATGGTTTCGATGGCATTCACCAGGGCCTGGATGGCGTCCGGGTTGTGGCCGTAGTCGGCGATCAGGGTGGCGCCCCGGTAGTTGAATAGATTGAAGCGGCCGGGGGCGGTCTGGGCGTCGGAGACGAAGCTGCCGAGGCCGCCGGCGATGACGCCCCAGTCGAGCCCCAGGGCCCAGGCGGCGGCGGTGGCCGCCATGGCGTTCTCCACCTGGAAGCCGATGGTGCCGTTGCGGGTGATGGGGATGGCGGCCAGGGGCAGGCGGTGCTCGTTCTTGCCCTCGGCGCAGACGATATCCTGGCCTTCCGCATAGACCACGCGCTTGCCTTGGGCCCGATGGGCGGCCATGACCGGGTGGAAGCGGTCGGTGGCGAAATAGATGATGGCGCCTGGGCAGTTGCCCGCCATGGCGGCGACGATGGGGTCGGCAGCGTTGAGGACGGCGGTGCCGGTCTTGGCCACGTTCTCGACGATGACCCGCTTGACCACGGCCAGGTCCTCGACCGTGGTGATGTAGTTGAGCCCCAGGTGGTCGCCCATGCCGATATTGGTCACTACCGCCACGTCGCAGCGGTCGAAGCCCAGGCCTTCCCGCAGCACGCCGCCCCGGGCGGTCTCGAACACCGCCGCATCCACGTCGGGGTGGAGCAGCACGTTGCGGGCGCTCTTGGGGCCGCTGCAGTCGCCGGTGTCGATGCGCCGGCCTTCCACGTAGACGCCATCTGTGCTGGTCATGCCGACCCCCAGGCCCTGGCGGGCGAGGATGTTGGCGATGAGGCGAACGGTGGTGGTCTTGCCGTTGGTGCCGGCCACCGCCACCACGGGGATGCGGCCGGTGTCGCCATCGGGGAACATCATGGAGACGACCGCCTCGCCCACCGCCCGGCCCTTGCCGTAGGAGGGGGAAAGGTGCATGCGCAGGCCCGGCGCGGCATTGACCTCGACGATGCCGCCGCCCTGTTCCTCCAGGGGCTTGAGGACCGAGTCGCAGACCACGTCGATGCCGCAGATGTCGAGGCCGACGGTCTGGGCGGCGGCGACGGCGGCCGCCGCCAGTTCGGGATGGACGTCGTCGGTGACATCGGTGGCGCTGCCGCCGGTGGACAGGTTGGCGTTGTTCCGGAGGATGACCCGGGTGCCCTTGGTGGGCACCGACTCAGCCTGGTAGCCCTGCTCGGCCAGTCGGGCGAGGGCGATGTCGTCGAAGCGGATCTTGGTGAGGGAAGTGGCGTGGCCGACGCCCCGGCGGGGGTCGGCATTGACGATGTCCACCAGCTCGCGCACCGTATGGACGCCGTCGCCGATGACCTGGGGCGGGTCCCGGCGGGCGGCGGCGATCAGCTTGTCGCCCACCACCAGGAAGCGGTAGTCGTGGCCCGTGAGGTAGCGCTCCACCAGGACATCGTCCCGGAAGTCGGCAGCGACGGCATAGGCTGCCATGACCTGTTCCCGGGTCTGGATATTGACCGAAATGCCCTTGCCCTGGTTGCCGTCCCGGGGCTTCACCACCACCGGGCCGCCGATTTCCTGGGCGGCGCGCCAGGCGTCCTCCGCATCCGTGACCGGCCGCCCCTGGGGCACCGAGACGCCGGAAGCGTGCAGGAGGGTCTTGGTGAGCTCCTTGTCCTGGGCGATGGCTTCGGCGATGGCGCTGCTGCGGTCGGTTTCGGCGGCCTGGATGCGGCGCTGCTTGCTGCCCCAGCCGAACTGGACCAAGCTGCCTTCGGTGAGGCGCCGGTAGGGAACGCCCCGGGCGGCCGCGGCGTGGACGATGGAGCCGGTGCTGGGGCCGAAGCGCACGTCCTCGTCCAGCTCCCGCAGGCGGTGGAGGGCGTCCGCGAGATCGAAGGGTTTGTCCTTGAGGGCGGCCAGGCAGAGGGCTTCGCCCAGCTCGAAGGCGAGCCGCCCGACGGGTTCCTCGCTGTATTCCACCACCACCTGGAAGACGCCGGAATCCAGGGTCTCGGCGGTGCGGCTGAAAGTCACCGGGCAGCCGGCCTGGGCCTGCAGCCCGAGGACGGCGAATTCCAGGGCGTGGGCCAGGGAGACCGTTTCCTCGTGGCCGGTGGCGGTCAGGAAATCGATCTCCGGAAAGCGCTCCCGCAAGCGGGATTCGAATCCTGGCAGCCGGTCGATGGAGCACTCGGCGCCGCTACAGGTGACGATGGCCTCGATCGCGGTATGGCGGCTCCACAGGTTGGGGCCGCGCAACGCTCGAATACGGGACACTTCCATGAATCTCTTCCTCTCTTCATTCCCGGCCAACGGGCCGGAATCGCCGCGTGGGTGTTCGGGTGGGCGGCTCAGTTCTTTTTGGGTTTCTTGCCGGTCCGGGACAATTCCGGCGTGGCAGCCGCGTCCGGGGCAAAGGTCTTGACGCCGGCGCAGATCAACTCGGGCGACACCCCGAGAGCCCAGGCCGTCGCCACGGCCGCCAGCAGGTTGTCCCGGCGCCAGGGCTCGTCGGATGCCAGATAGGGGACGTCCTTGGCGGCCGCCAGCTTGGCTTCCTCGTTGCCGGTGGCCAGGATGATCCTGTCGTTATGGAAGTTGACGGTCCGCTTGCCCTGGGCCCGATGGCGGGCGAGGACCTCGTTGTCGGGGTCCGGGGCAAAGAAGATGACCTCGCCGTCGCACAGTTCGGCCATCCGGGCGGTCTCGGGGTCGGCGGCGTTGAGCACCGCCGTGCCGGTGGGCAGGACCACGTCGATCTGGGTGCGCATCACGTTGTAGAGCGGTCCCGGGCTTTCGATCCAGAGATCGGCATGGGTCTCGGCCGGGTCCAGGTTGGTGACCACCCCGACCTGGCAGCGGTCGTAGGCAAGCCCGTCGGTGAGGATGCTGCGAGCGCCGTTCTCGATGACGGCTACTTCGGCCGCCCGGTTGAGCAGGATGCGGTGGCCGGCGGTCCAGTTGGCGGCATTGCCCTTCTGGACTTGGCGGCGGTCGTAGAAGAGACCGTCGCTGCAGGCCACGCCGGTGAGCTGGCCGGTGAGGTTGAGCATGTGGCCCACCAGGCGGGCGACCGCCGTCTTGCCCCGGGAGCCGCAGATGCCGACGACGGGGATACGCCCGTCGTTGCCGGCGGCGAAGAGGTTGTCCACGATGGCCCGGCCCACCGGGCGGGGCTTGCCCTCGGCGGGCTTCAAGTGCATGAGCAGGCTGGGGCCGGCATTGACCTCGACGATGGCGCCGCCCTGTTCGGCCAGGGGCTTGGAAATGTCCGTCACCACCAGGTCGATGCCGGCGATGTCGAGGCCGATGATGCGGGCGGCCAGGGCCGCGGTGGCGGCGGTTTCCGGATGCACCAGGTCGGTACAGTCGAAGGCGTGGTTGCCGTTCCGCTGGATGAGGACTTCCTTGCCGGCGGGCGGCACGGAGTCGGCCGCGAAGCCCTGGCGCTTGATCTCCAGGGTGGCGGCGGAATCGAGGCGGATGGTGTTGAGGGGGTGCTCCTCGGTATCGCCCCGGCGGGGATCGGAATTGACCTGGGTGGCGATGAGTTCCTTGATGGTGGATTGGCCGTCGCCGGTGACCCAGACCATGTCGCCCCGGTTGGCGGCGACCATCCTGCCGCCCACCACCAGCAGGCGGTGTTCGGCGCCGGGGATGGAGCGCTCCACCAGGACGCTGCTGCCTTCCTCGATGGCCACCTTGTAGGCGGACTCGATCTCTTCCCGGGTGGTGAGTTCGATGAAGACGCCGCGGCCGTGGTTGCCGTCGCTGGGCTTGACCACCACCGGCAGGCCGATGTCCTGGGCCGCTTCCCAGGCTTCCTCGGGGCTGTGGACCTCCTCGCCCTCCGGCACGGGAACGCCGCAGGAGGACAGCAGGGTCTTGGTGAGGTCCTTGTCCCGGGAGATGGTTTCGGCGATGGCGCTGGTCTGGTCGGTCTCCGCCGTCCAGATGCGGCGCTGGCCCTTGCCGTAGCCGAGCTGGACCAGGTTGCCTTCGGTGAGGCGGATGGCGGGGATGTTCCGGTCGTCGGCGGCATCGACGATGCTGGCGGTGCTGGGGCCCAGGCAGAGGGAATCCACCTTGTCCCGCAGGTCGGCGATGGTGGCCTGGACGTCGTAAGGACGGTCCTCCATGGCGGCCAGGATCAGTTCCCGGGCGGCAAGGAGGGCGCTCTTGGTGACTTCCTCGTGCCAGGCCCGCACCACTACCTTGTAGACGCCCCGCTTGGAGACTTCCCGGGCCTTGCCGAAGCCGCCGGGCATGCCGGCCAGGTTCTGCAGTTCCAGGGTGACGTGTTCCAGGATATGGCCCGGCCAGGTGCCTTCCTGCACCCGGCGCAGGAAGCCGCCCCGCTCCTCGTAGCTGCAGCGGTGCTCGATGAGGGAGGGCAGCCAGGCCGACAGGCGCTCGTAGAAACCGGGGATGGTGTTGGAGGGACAGTCCTCCAGATCATGGATGTCGATCAGCGCTTCCAGGACCGGACGATAAGTCCACATGTTCGGTCCGCGCAGATGCGTAATCTTGAGGAATTCGATGTCTCTCTTCATGGAATGTCGTTACTGCAGCGTTTGTCGGGGGGCGGTCGCCGAGGAATTAACGTGCGAGGCGAGATAAGGCTTACAAAAGTCGTAATGATCCTGCAAAGCAGCCGGGATTGCCATGCTGCGGGGCCCCATCACAGGAAGCGGTCCAGGAACCGGCGGCTGGTCTTGTCCAGGGCCTGGAGGTCGCGGATCAGGAACTGGATGCCATTGGCGTCGGCGATGAGGAGGGTTTCCTGGGACAGGCGGCGGATGTCCTCCTCGCCCTTCAGTACCAGGCGGGTATCGCCCCGGTCGGTTTCCACCGCCCAGGTGCTGGGGGTGGCGAAACTGGAGACCGAGTGGATGCGCCGGATCTCCGGCACGAATTCGCGGCTCGCCAGTTCCTCTTCCACCAGGGCGCGGATGGGCGCCGGCAGGTCGGCGAGGCGGTCCACCCAGGCGATTTCGTGGCCGTCCGGGCTGACCAGGGCGATGCCTTCCTCCGGGGCGGCGATGGGAAAGGCCCGCACCGGCACCACGCCCTCGTGGTTCTCCCCCCGGGCCGTGGTCAGGACCAGGCGGCCGATGGGATTGCGGGCAAGCTGGAAATCCACGGCCGTCATTGGGCTGCTCCTTCGCAGATGGCTTCGTCGGCGTCGACGTTGCGGGCCTGGGCCTGGTAGAGGCGGTAGTAATGGCCTTCCCGGGCCATCAGCTCGTCATGGCTGCCCACTTCCACCACCTGGCCCCGGTCCATGGCCACCAGGCGGTCGGCTTGGCGCAGGGTGGACAGGCGGTGGGCGATGGCGATGGTGGTGCGGCCGCGCACGAGATTGTCCAGGGCCTTCTGGATTTCCTTCTCGGTTTCCGTATCCACCGAGGAGGTGGCCTCGTCCAGGATGAGGATCCTGGGATCGATGAGGAGCGCCCGGGCGATGGAAATGCGCTGGCGCTCGCCGCCGGAAAGCCCCTGGCCCCGTTCGCCCACCAAGGAGTCGTAGCCATGGGGCAGGCGCAGGATGAATTCGTGGGCATGGGCGGCCCGGGCGGCGGCGATGATCTCCTCCCGGGTGGCGTCGGGCTTCCCGTAGGCGATGTTGTCGGCGATGGTGCCGAAGAAGAGGAAGGGCTCCTGGAGGACGAGGCCGATATGGCGGCGGAACTCTGCCACCGGCACCGAGCGCACATCCACCCCGTCGATCAGCACGGCGCCCTCGGTGACGTCGTAGAAGCGGCAGATGAGGTTCACCAGGGTGCTCTTGCCCGAGCCGCTGTGGCCCACCAGGCCGATCATCTCGCCCGGGCGGATGGTGAGGCTGACGTCCCGGGTCACCGCCCGGGTGCCGTAGCGAAAGCCGACGCTCCGGAGTTCGATCTCGCCCCGGACCTTCTCGAGATGCACCGGGTTGGCCGGTTCCGGCACGCTGGAGACGTGGTCCAGGATGTCGAAAATGCGCTTGGCCCCGGCGGCCGCCTTCTGGGTCACCGAGACGATGCGGCTCATGGAGTCGAGCCGGGTGTAGAAGCGGCCGATATAGGCGAGGAAGGCGGTCAGGACGCCGACGGTGATCTGGCTCTTGGAGATTTGCCAGATGCCGAAGGCCCACACCACCAGGAGGCCGACTTCGGTGAGGAGCGTCACCGTCGGGGAGAAGAGGGACCAAGTCTTGTTGAGCCGGTCGTTGATGGCCAGGTTGTGGCGGTTGGCCTCCCGGAAGCGGGCGGCCTCGCGCTTCTCCTGGGCGAAGGCCTTGACCACCCGGATGCCCGGGATGGTGTCGGCCAGGACGTTGGTGACCTCGGCCCAGACCCGGTCCACCTTCTCGAAGCCGGTCCTGAGCTTGTCCCGCACCGCGTGGATCATCCAGGCGATGAAGGGCAGGGGGATGAGGGTGACGGCGGCGAGCCAGGGGTTGATGGAAATGAGGATGACCGCCGTCATGACGATCATCAGCACGTCGGTGGCGAAATCCAGGAGGTGCAGGGACAGGAAGACGTTGATGCGGTCGGTCTCGGAGCCGATGCGGGCCATCAGGTCGCCGGTGCGCTTGCCGCCGAAGTATTCGAGGGAAAGCTGCAGCAGGTGTTCGTAGGTGGCGGTTCGGAGGTCCCGGCCGATGCGTTCGGATACCAGGGCGAGGATGTAGGTGCGGGCCCAGCCCAGGCTCCAGGCCAGCAGGGCGGCGCCGAGGAGGCCGGAGAGGTAGAGGCTGACCAGGCTGATGTCGATGGGCTTGCCGTTTTGGAACGGGATCAGCACGTTGTCCATCAGGGGCATGGTCAGGTAGGGCGGCACCAGGGTCGCCGCGGTGCCGGCCAGGGTCAGCAGGAAGCCGCCCAGGAGCCGCCACTGGTAGGGGCGGGCGAAGCGCCAGAGGCGGAAGAGGGTCCAGGTGGAGGGCGGGGTGTGGACCTCCCGGGTGCAGATGGGGCACTCCTCGACGCCGGGCTCCAGGGGCGCCTTGCACTTGGGGCAGAGGATTTCCTCGGGGCGCGGCACCGGCCGGCCGGTCAGGCGGCTCTCCCGTTGCAGCTCGAATTCCTTGAGAAAATTCAGGGCCGCCACGTTGTGGCCCAGGGTGTAGCGCCAGCAGGCGACGCGGCGTTCCCCATCGGTCAGTTCCAGGGTGCCGACCCCGGCGTGGTCGTGGTGGTCGAGGGTGAGGCCGGAGCTGAAGTCCCAGGCCTGCCAGTTCTCCTCGCCGGGTGTCCGGGCCAGGATACGCCGGTCGGTGACGACCACCAGGCCCTGGGCAAACTGCAGGCGGCCGTCGAGGTCGGTTTCGAGCCAGCCCTTGACGGTTTCGTCAGCCGTCAGTCGGGATTCGATTTCGTTCTGCCAGGGCGCCGGCGGGGTTGGGAGAGGAACGGTGCTCGGTAAAGCGCAAGTGGTCATCGAGGGAAGGCGCCGGGTAAATCTTGCGAAAGCTAAGCAGTATACCGTAGCTGCCGGGGGATGCCTTCGCCTCGGGGAGTGGCGATGATTGGGGGCGCGGTGCGGGAGGCTGGATTCAGGCCGGGTTGGATGGCAGCCGCAAGGCATTCGCAGCCTGCTTCAGACCCTCGAATAGGGCGCCGGCCAGGTTTTCCGGGAAATCAGAAGGCAATCCGTCGGCCACCTCGGCGATGGCCCGGGGGGTTCCGGAGACCAGTTCGTCAATGAGGGCCGGCGCATCCGGCAGACGGCAGTGCAGCGCCGTCTGTTCAAAGTGATCGCGGCGGATTTCCGACCATTTGTAATGCCGGTTCTTGCCGTCGATCGCCATGGCCATTTTGACCTTGTGCGAGGAGAGGCGCCCGGCACCCTGCCCCATGACGGGATGGGCAGACAGCACGTCATAGCGTGGCGTCAGCCGGTAAAAGCCTTTCGGCTCGATGAAGATGCTGAAATTTTTGGCATGGCCGTCGATGGCGGCCAGCATCCAGAACAGGACCTGGGTTCGGAAGAAGTCGCGGCGGTCGATCGGCGCCTGGCTCGATCCCTTCAATTGATCGAGGATCGCCCGAATGCCGGGGCCGCCCTGGCTTTCGTACTTGATGTCCGGCGGAACGCCGAAAACCTGGGCGAAATCCTCCTGGGGCAAGCGGAGCAGGCGTCCATCGGCCGTCCAGCGACGGTCGAAGCGTTCGACGCAGAGCGCTTTCATGTCGCCAAACCGTACGATCTCGGCCTTGGCGACGGGAATATCGAAAGCCTGCAGCAGGCGGTGGCAAAGCCACTCGTTCTCGACCGAGGTCGACAGATCGATGCCGCCGGGCATCTGGCCCATCGGCAATTTGAAAATATGGGTCGTCGGCGTGGTGTCGAGCGGGCGGCACCAACGCTCCTGGTGCCAAAGTAGGGCGGTCTTTTCCTGCGCCCCGGCAATGGAAATCCGGAAGGTATCGTCGGCCTGGGTAAAGGCGGGGGCGGTCAGGGTGCCGGCCAGATGTTCAGCCACCTGCCCATCGGAAAGCGGCTCGCACTGGATGACTCCGCTTGCCGGCGGGGCTTCGCCATCGGGCATGATCTGCAGGGCGCCGACACAATCCCGGCCGATTTCGGCCAGCAAGCGGAAGGCCTCGGTGCTCGTCGAAAAACGCTTGGCCAGTCGTTGCCGGATGTTGTCGTTATCCGGCAGCAGGTTCTCGAAGTAGTTGCGGACGAGTTCGCCCTTGTACGGTGCGCTGGCCGGGCGCAGCGGCATGGAAAGGGAGATCGGACGCCCGAGGGGCGAGGCGAGCCATGCCTCATCGTAATGAAGCTGATGCTCGCCTTGGGCGGTGACCACCCAGGTGCCGACCCGCTGGCCGTTCATCCACAGGCCGAGCGCACCGGATTTCCTGGCGCGCGCCATCACCAAGCCTCGCTACTGCTGCCACGCAGCGCGGCAATGAAATCGAGGCTCATGGCGACATCGACCGCGGAGAGATAACGCAAAAGGCTATCCACGCTGCAACGCCAGGGCTCGGTTTCCAGCAGGGAGATGGTCTTTTGGCCAAGCCCGCTCTGCCTGGCCAGCTGAATTTGCGTCAGGCCCTTTTGCTTGCGCAAGCCTTTCAAGGTGGGGCCGAGCTGTTGCTGGCTGGTAATGACGAAGGCCACGGCACGCTCCGAAAAAACGTCGTATAGGGGATATTACACAAATACACCCGCTGGGGTATATTTTTTAATTACGCCCTGCGGGGGATAATGGTCCTTATAAGCGGAGCTGGCCGGAGTCCAGCCCGACAGCCCGGATAGTCCGCCCTGTGGCCCGGCGGCGTCGCTCAGCCGCTGAACAGCAAATGGGGCCTAGCCATTGCAGGCGATCGCGACTGTCGAGTAGAGTCGGTGCCCGTCAAACCCCCTATCTGCCGAACAAGAAGAACACCATGCGATTTTTCCCTCGCCAGGCCCTGGCCGGCCTCGTCTGCCTCTTGCCGCTGGCGCTCCACGCCACCAATGGCCAGGATCGCGCCTACCGGGTGGTGAGCGGCGGCCTGCCGCTGGTCCAGGTTTTCGACGATGGACGGAAAACCTATCTGCAACTCGCCGGCAGTACCGACCGCAAGCTACGCGAGGCCATCGTGAAGTCGATCGTCGTCTCCCGGGACGGGAAAGACAGCCCGGCTTCCCTGGAGGCCTCTTCCCCCTATCTGACCATTGCCGGCGTCTATGACCGGATCGCCATCGCGGCGGGAGGCCGCCGGGCAGTGGCGATCTACCTGGGGGGCGGGAGGGGGACATCGCCTGCGCTGGAGCCGGCTACGACAGGAAATGCGCCCGTCAAAGCCTCCAACTCGTCCGCCTCGTCCGCTGCGCCGGTAGTGAAGGAGGGGACGGCGATCCAGGAGATAGGCCAGAAAACGGACCGGGAGCCGGCCGGCAGTGGGAGCGAACCTGAAATTGCCCACTACAAGGTCGTGGTGCCCTTTGCCCCAGACAAGGTGACCCTGGGCAAGGAAGGCCAGAAGGCGGTGCAGGAAATCGCCCATATGGGCCGGATTGCCCACGCGGTCGTCATCCGGGTCCCCGGCGCTCCGGGCGGGGATTTCCAGCTTTCCCACGGGCGGGCGGCAGAGATCCACCGGGTGCTGGTGAAGGCCGGCTTGGTCCGGCAGCGCTTCGTCATCGATGTAGTGGACGCCCTGCCGGATGGCAAGTCGCCCATTGCCGAAGTGACGCTGATGATCGAACTGGCCCCGGCACCCCAGGACAAGCACTGATCCGCATCCCCCCGGCTGGCGGATTTCCGGCCTGGACAGCCGGCATGCCGCCGTGTTTCCCTGATTCAGGTCAATGCCGCCGTCCTCGGCCTGGGGTCGAATGGCCCCAATTCTTGAGCAGGGGCTTCCATGTTCCGTATCTCCCAATACCTGCAGGAAATCGCCGCCCCCACCCCGGTGGGGCCGAAGCGCAACCCCCCGGGGCCGGTGGTCATCTGGAACCTGATCCGGCGCTGCAACCTCACCTGCAAGCACTGCTACTCCATCTCCGCCGACACCGATTTCAAGGGCGAGCTCTCCACCGACGAGGCCTTCCGGGTCATGGAGGACCTCCGGGCCTTCGGGGTGCCGGTGCTCATCCTCTCCGGCGGCGAGCCCCTCCTGCGGCCGGACATCTTCGACATCGCCAAGCGGGCCAAGGCCCTGGGCTTCTACGTGGCCCTTTCCTCCAACGGCACCCTGATCGATGAAACCAATATCGGCGCCATCGCCGGGTGCGATTTCGACTACGTGGGGGTTTCCCTGGACGGCATCCGGGAAACCCACGACCAGTTCCGCCGCCTGGACGGCGCTTTCGAACGGTCGATGAGAGGCATCCGCCAGTGCCGGGACCAGGGCCTCAAGGTCGGCGTGCGCTTCACCATGACCCGGGACAATGCCCACGACCTGCCGGACCTTCTGCAGCTGGTGGAGGACGAGGGCATCGACCGCTTCTACTTCTCCCACCTCAACTATGCCGGCCGGGGCAACAAGAACCGCAGGGACGATGCCCAGCACCAGCTCACCCGCCGGGCCATGGAACTGCTCTTCGAGACCTGCTGGAGCTATTGGCAGAAGGGACGGCGCAAGGAATTCACCACCGGCAACAACGACGCCGACGGCGTCTATTTCCTGCACTGGGTGCGCTGGCGCTTTCCCGGCCAGGCCGCCCACATCGAGGCCAAGCTTCGGCAGTGGGGCGGCAATGCCTCCGGGGTCAATGTGGCCAATATCGACAACCTGGGGAATGTCCATCCCGACACCATGTGGTGGCACCACACCCTGGGCAACGTGCGGGAGCGGCCCTTTTCGCAAATCTGGCCGGACGTCTCCGATCCCCTCATGGCGGGCTTGAAGGCCTACCCCCGGGCTGTGCAGGGGCGCTGCGGCCGCTGCGCCCATCTCGCCATCTGCAACGGCAACACCCGGGTGCGGGCCCAGCAGCTCACCGGCGACCCCTGGGCGGAAGACCCGGGTTGCTACCTCACCGATGAGGAGATCGGCCAATGACCAGCACCTGGAAGATCGTCGTGGCGGCGGCCTTCGCCGTCTATTTCCTGGTGGGCATGGCCCGGCTGGCGGAAGCCGCCCCCGACGCCAAAGCCCTTTTCGCCCAGCATTGCGCCAGCTGCCATGGACCCGACCGCCTGGGCGGCGTCGGGCCGGCGCTCCTGCCGGAGAACCTGGCGCGGCTGCGGAAGCCGGAAGCCGAAAAAGTGATCCGGGAGGGCCGGCCGGCTACCCAGATGCCGGCCTTCGGGCAGCAGCTGGCGGCCGAGGAGGTGAAAGCCCTGGCGGACTACGCCTACACCCCGGTCTCCCCCATGCCGGCCTGGGGCGAGGAGGAAATCGCCGCCTCCCGCATCGTCCACCATGCCCCCGGCAGCCTGCCGGACCAGCCCCAGTTCGCCGCCGACCCCATGAATCTCTTCGTGGTGGTGGAAAGCGGCGACCACCACGTCTCCATCCTGGACGGCGACAAACTGGAGCCCATCCACCGCTTCCCGTCCCGCTTCGCCCTCCACGGCGGGCCCAAGTTCACGCCGGACGGGCGCTACGTCTTCTTCGCCTCCCGGGACGGCTGGATCTCCAAGTTCGACCTCTGGAACCTCAAGGTCGTGGCCGAGGTGCGGGCCGGCATCAATACCCGCAACGCGGCGGTGTCCGGCGACGGCAAATGGGTGGCGGTGGCCAACTACCTGCCCCACAGCCTGGTCATCCTGGATGCCGACCTGAAGGTGGCCAAAATCCTGCCGGTGACCGACAAGGACCGCACCACCACCTCCCGGGTCTCGGCGGTCTACGACGCCGGACCCCGCAAGAGCTTCGTGGCCGCCTTGAAGGACGTCAAGGAGGTCTGGGAAATCTCCTACGATCCCAAGGCGGCGGAAGTGCCCGTCGGCGTCATCCACGACTTCAAGTACCGGGAAGGCGCCTTCATTCCGGGCTTCCTGAATCCCCAGCGCACCGCCCTGGACGACTACCTGGACGATTTCTTCTTCACCCAGGGCTACGACGAGGTGATGGGGGCATCCCGGGAAGGGGGCAAGGGCCAGGTGGTGAACCTGGACGCCCGCCGGAAGATCGCCGACCTGCAACTGCCGGGCATGCCCCACCTGGGCTCCGGCATCACCTGGAAATGGCAGGGGAAGACGGTGATGGCGACCCCCAACCTCAACCAGGGGGTGGTCAGCGTCATCGACATGGCCACCTGGCAGCCGGTAAAGCACATCCAGACCCGGGGGCCCGGCTTTTTCATGCGCAGCCACGAGAACAGCCGCTACGCCTGGACCGACGCCATGATGAGCCGGGAATTCAAGGACACCATGCAGGTGATCGACAAGCAGACCCTGGAGATCGCGGCCGAGCTGAAGCCGGAGCCGGGCAAGACCTTCGCCCATGTGGAATTCACCCGGGACGGGCGCTACGTCCTCGCCAGCCTGTGGGAAATGGACGGCGCCCTCATCGTCTTCGATGCCCAGACCCTGAAGGAAGTGAAGCGCCTGCCCATGAAGAAACCGGTGGGGAAGTACAACGTGTGGAATAAAATTACACGTTCCGAAGGTACTTCCCACTGAGTTTTGTCCAACATCGTCGTATTCAACAAGCCCTACGGGGTCCTGAGCCAGTTCACCCCCGAAGGCCGCTGGCGAGCCCTCGATGAATTCATCCCGGTCAAGGGCGTCTATGTGGCCGGCC
This sequence comes from Rhodocyclaceae bacterium, assembly GCA_018261935.1. Lineage (GTDB taxonomy): Bacteria > Pseudomonadota > Gammaproteobacteria > Burkholderiales > Rhodocyclaceae > JAGTRP01. Next base: position 34,498 of record JAGTRP010000009.1, on the reverse strand, counting down.
GCCTGGACGCCGACAGCGAGGGCCTCCTCATCCTTACCGACGATGGCGGCCTCCAGGCCAAAATCGCCGATCCCCGGTTCAAGCTGGAAAAGACCTACTGGGCCCAGGTCGAAGGCGAGCCCGCCGACGCCGACCTGGAACCCCTGCGCCGCGGCGTGGCGCTGTCGGACTTTACGGCCAAGCCGGCCAAGGCGAGGGTGATCGACGAGCCGGCCGGGCTGTGGCCCCGGGATCCCCCCATCCGCTTCCGGAAATCGGTGCCCACCGCCTGGCTGGAAATCCGCATCGCCGAGGGAAAGAACCGCCAGGTCAGGCGCATGACGGCTGCCATCGGTTATCCTACGCTCCGGCTGATCCGCTCGGCGGTGGGGCACATGAGCCTCGAGGGCCTGGTGCCCGGAACTTGGCGCACCTTCGCCGGCGGCTATGACGACTTCAGCCATCATCCCGCCAAGGAGAAATCCCGATGAAAAAATTCCTGAGCCTGTTGGCCGCCGTGGCTTTCGCTTCGACGGCCTTGTTCGCCCAAGCCGCCACCCCCCGGGCGGCGGAGGATCCCAATGACGCCGTGGTCGCTTCTGACACCCCGGTGCCCAAGGTGCGCAAGGCAGCCCCCGCCAAACCCCAGCAGGCCAAGGCCAAGCCCGCCAAGAAGAAGACCGCTCACAAGCCCCACGGCAAGAAGCACGGGAAGGCCGCCAAGGGCAAGAAGAAGGCCCGGCCCCCCCGCCACTGATCGAAAGCCAGCATGAAGAAATTGCTATGCCTCCTCCTGGGCGGGCTCGCCGGCGCCGCCCAGGCACAGATGCCGAGAATGGACCTGACCATCGGCTTCTACCGCATCGAGACCGAAGTGGCCGCCGATCTGAAAAACCGCATGCAGGGCCTCATGGGGCGCCGCGCCCTGGCGCCCCAGCAGGGCATGCTCTTCGTCTTCCCCGAAGTCGCCCGCCACTGCATGTGGATGAAGAACACCTTCCTGCCCCTCTCCGTGGCCTTCCTGGACGAGGATGGGAAGATCATCAACATCGAGGACATGCAGCCCGAGACCCTGGACAGCCACTGCGCCGCCAAGCCGGCCCGCTTCGCCTTGGAGATGAACCAGGGCTGGTTCGCCGGCAAGGGCATCAAGCCGGGGTCCCGGCTGGCCGGGCTCGGGAAGGTGCCGCCGCCCCAGTGATGGCGACCGCCCGCTGGCGCTCCCGCCTGTTTCCCGCCCCCGCCGACCGCCGACTCGCTTCCTGGCTCACCGAGCCGGGTTCCCTCACGGCCCGCTGCCAGGCGGCCAGCGGGCATTTCCGCATCCGCCTCCTGAGCCAGGGATCGGGCCGGCCCTTGCCGGACGAGGCCGCCGCCGTCGGAATGCAGCGGCGGCAACGGGCCTGGGTCCGGGAGGTTCTCCTGGAATGTGACGGTGTGCCGGTCATCTATGCCCACACCATCCTGCCCCGGGCGCCCCGGGGACGCCTGGCTGGCTGGCTGGCCGGGCTGGGGAGCCGCTCCCTGGGGTCCCTCCTCTTCGCCCACCCCGGCTTCGCCCGGGGGGCCATCGAGTTCCGCCGCCTGGATCGGCGCCACCCGCTGTATGGGCGCGCCGACCGCTGCGCCGGAAAAGGGGATGCCATCCAATTGTGGGCCCGGCGCTCTGCCCATCGCCTCGGCGGCCAGACCGTCCTGGTGACCGAAGTTTTCCTGCCCTGGATCGTGCGGCTGGAGCGCTAGGCCCTTTCCCTCGGGCGGCAGGGAACTATTGCCGGCCAAGGTCGCCATAGGCTTCATGCAACTGCCAGCGGAGACCGACTTCCTGCCGGGTTGGTACCCGGCATTCCCGACCGCCTCGAAGAAGCGCGCCCGGGCAGACAAGAACGAAGAGGTGGGGCAATGCCCCTCGCCCTGCGCTTCATTCTGCCTTTGCTGATCGTTCTGGCGGCCTTCGCCTATGCCGTCATGCCGGTGGTGGACAAGCTCACCATGCGCTGGTTCGTGCGGGACCTGGATGTCCGCGCCACCCTCATCGCCACCACTGTCCAGGTGCCCCTGGAGGATGAGCTGGCCACCCGCTCGGCGGTCCGGATCAACGATTTCCTCAACCGCATATCCCGGGACGAGCGCCTCTTCGCCGTTGGCTATTGCCCCGCCCCCGCCAGCCGGGCGGTGGCCTCCCGCTACTTTCCGGCGGAAATCCACTGCAGCGACCTGAGCCTCTGGGAAGGGGAAAACGGCCAGCTGCTGGACACGCCCAGCGGGCCCTTGCACGTCAGCGTCAAGCCCCTGATCACCGCCGACGCCCCCGACGGCCGCCTGGTGCTGGTTCACGACATGAGCTTCTTCGCCCGGCGCAGCGAGGAGACTCGGCGCTACATCTTCTATTTCTTCATCGGCCTGGCCCTGTCGGTTTCCCTCATCACCGTCATCGTCGCCCAGTTTGCCTGGCGCGGCTGGGTACAGGGCATGCGCAGCCTGCTGCAGGGGGCGGGGCACTCCCGGCACAACCCTGTGCCGCCCGCCAAGGTGGTGCCGGAGTTCAAGCCCATCGCCCGGGATCTGCAGCGCCTCATCCGGGACCTCCAGTCGGAATACCGGGCCCGGGACGAGAGCCAGCTGACCTGGACACCGGACACCCTGCGGGCCATCCTGCACAGCGAACTGCGGGGCGAGAACATCATCGTGGTCTCCAACCGGGAGCCCTACATCCACGAGCGGCGGGGCGACGCTATCGAAGTGCAGCGGCCGGCCAGCGGCCTGGTCACCGCCCTGGAACCCATCATGCGGGCCTGTTCCGGCACCTGGATCGCCCAGGGCAGCGGCTCCGCCGACCGGGCGGTGGTGGATGGGCGGGACCACGTACCGGTGCCCCCGGAAAGGCCGGCCTACGAGATCCGCCGCATCTGGCTCTCCCAGGAAGAGGAACAGGGCTACTACTACGGCTTCGCCAACGAGGGGCTCTGGCCCCTCTGCCATATCGCCCACGTGCGGCCGGTCTTCCGTTCCAGCGATTGGAATTACTACCAGGAAGTGAACCGCCGCTTCGCCGAGGCGGTGGTGGCCGAGTCCACCACCAAGGACCCCATCGTCCTCGTCCAGGACTACCATTTCGCCCTTCTGCCGCGGATGATCCGGGAAGCCCTGCCGGAAGCGACCATCATCGCCTTCTGGCACATTCCCTGGCCTAACCCGGAGGATTTCGCCATCTGCCCCTGGCGGGAGGAGATCCTCACCGGGATGCTGGGCAGCAGCATCCTGGGATTCCATACCCAGTTCCACTGCAACAATTTCGTCGATACGGTGGACCGCTTCCTGGAGGCCCGGGTGGATCGGGAATCCTTTACCGTTACCCTGGGGGGCAAGGCCACCGCCGTGCGCCGCTATCCCATCTCCATCGCCTGGCCCCCCGACCCGGCCATGGTGGCGGTGCCGGTGCCCCGATGCCGGGAAGAGATCCGCCGCCGGGAAGGATTGCCCATGGAAACGGCCATCGGCTTCGGCGTCGACCGCCTGGATTACACCAAGGGCATTCTGGAACGGCTGCGGGCCATCGAGCGGCTCCTGGAACTGAAGCCGGAATGGATCGGCCGCTTCTGCTTCATCCAGGTGGCGGCCCCCAGCCGCTCCAGCATCGACGAATACCAGCACCACGAGGCCGAGGTGCGGGCCCAGGCCGCCCAGATCAACGAGCGCTTCGGGGGGGGCGGAGTGCCGCCCATCGTCCTCCGGATCGAGCACCACGAGCCCGAGGACGTCTATCGATACTACCGGGCGGCGGAGCTGTGCTTCGTCAGCAGCCTCCACGACGGCATGAACCTGGTGGCCAAGGAATTCATCGCCGCCCGGGACGACGAGCAGGGCGTCCTCATCCTCAGCCAATTCACGGGGGCGGCCCGGGAATTGCCCGAAGCCCTCATCGTCAATCCCTACGACATCGACCAGTGCGCCGCCGCCCTCCACCTGGCCCTGACCATGCCGGCCGACGAGCAGCGCGACCGCATGCGCCTGATGCGCGGCCTGGTGAGCGAATTCAACGTCTACCGCTGGGCCGGCCGCATGCTCCTCGACGCCGCCATCATGCGCCGGCGCGGCCGGCTCCTGGACAAGGACGGCGAGCAGACGGCGCCGGCCACCCTGCCGACCTAGTCAGGCGCAGGCGGAGGGCGCCGGCCGGCGGGCGGCGATTTCGGCCAGCAGATGCTCCAGCCCGGCGGCCAGCTGCGCCGCCAGAGCCCGGGTCTCCGGCGCCGCCTGGCGGGCCGCCTGTTCGGTGCGGGTGGCCAGGTCCTGGAGCCCCGGGACGGCCAGGTTGCCCGTCGTGGACTTGAGGCCGTGGGCGAGGAAGCCTATCCGCTCCAGGTCCCCGGACCGGGCCGCTTCCCGCAAGGCGGCGGGGGTTTCGCCGCAGTGCTCGAGGGCGACGGCGAAAATCTTGTCGATGAAGGCTTGCCGTCCCCGGTAGCGGCGTTCGAGTCCGCCCCAGTCGATGGCGGAGTCGTCAGTGGGCTCGGGTGTCGCCGCCGCCGTTGCCGCCGGCGGCCGGGCGTACCGGCGGATCACCGCCACCAGCCCGTCGATGTCGATGGGCTTGGCGACGTGCTCCACCATCCCGGCGGCCAGGCAACGCTCGCGCTCCTCGGCCATGGCGTGGGCCGTCAGGCCCACCACCGGCAGCGTCGGCGCCAGTTCCCGGACGTGGCGGGCGAACTCGTAGCCGTCCATGCACGGCATCTGGATGTCGGTGAGGACGATGTCGTAGGCTTCCTGGCCATCCCGGCGCAGCCGCTCCAGGGCCTGGCAGCCGTCCTCCAGGCAGACCAGGCGGGCCCCCTCCAGGGCCAGGATATCCTCCAGCACCGTCCGGTTCACCGGGTTGTCCTCGGCGGCCAGGAGGGTCAATCCCGCCAGGCGGTGGCCGGTCGGCGCCGGTGCCGCCGGTGCGGCAGCGGGGGGCGTCGCCTCCTCCAGGGGCAGGTGGACTTCGAAGGTGCTGCCCTGGCCGGGGACGCTGGCGACCCGGATCTCGCCCCCCATCAGATCCACCAGTCGCTTGCAGATGGTGAGCCCGAGGCCGGTGCCGCCGAAGCGGCGGGTGGTGGAGCCGTCCGCCTGCTCGAAGGGGACGAAGAGGCGGCCGATGTGCTCGGGGCCGATGCCGACGCCGGTGTCGGCGACGCGCAGGACGAGGGTATCCCCGTTCCGGGAGATGGCGAGGGAGACCTGTCCCTGCTTGGTGAATTTGACCGCGTTGGCGAGCAGATTGACCAGCACCTGGGAGAGACGCAGAGGGTCGCCCCGGCAGGCGGCCGGCAGGTCGGCGGCCTTGTCGACTTTGAAATCGAGGCCCTTGCTCCGGGCCCGGAAGGATACCAGGGCAACGGCATCGTCGATCATCTGGCCGAGGTCGATGGTGCCGTCCTCCAGGCTGAGCTTGTCGGCCTCGATCTTGGAAAAATCCAGGATATCGTTGATGACGCCCAGCAGCATCTGCCCGGTATCCAGGATGCGCCGGAAGCTGTCCCGGGCCTTGGGATCGGCCTGCTGGCGCTCGCCGATCTGGGCGAGGCCCAGGATGGCGTTCAGGGGGGTGCGGATCTCGTGACTCATGTTGGCGAGGAAATCGCTCTTCACCCGGGCCAGGCGTTCCGCTTCGGCCCGGGCCTCCTCCAGTTCCCGTGTGCGGGCCGCCACCAGTTCCTCCAGGTGGCCCCGGTAAGCCTGGAGGGATTCCTCGCTCGCCCGCAGGGCGGCCTCGGCCAGCTTGCGTTCGGTGATGTCCCGGCTGACCCCGATGATGCCCAGCAACTCTCCGTCCGGCCCCCGCAGGGGAGTCTTCATGGTTTCCACCAGGACGCGCCGCCCATCCGGGTAATCGATCCATTCCTCGTTGCTGACGGGGCGCCCCGCCGCCAGCATTTCCACGTCCTTCTGCCGATAGAAGGCGGCCACCTCGGGCGGGGCGAAATCGAAGTCGGTCTTGCCGATCATGACTTTCTCGCTGCGCCCGGAATAGGCGGCGAAGGCCTGGTTGAATCCCAGATAGGCGGAGCGCCGGTCCTTGAAGAAGATGAGGTCGGGCACCGAGTCGATGAGGGAGCGCAGGAGGGCCCGCTGCCGGGCCAGGGCCTCGTAGGGGGCGGCGACCCCGGCCACGAAGAGGGCCCGGTAGATCATCAGGTAGGCCAGGGACATGTAGATGTGGCCCAGCAGATTGAAGAGGTCGGTAATGTCGTGGTAGATGATGAAGAAGGGGCCGGCGAGGGCGAGGGTCCAGGCGCCGGCCGCCAGCCAGGCCAGGTTGGCCTGCCTTTCCCGCCAGGCCCGTTTCAGCAGCAGGAGGGCGGCAATGGCAAAGATGGCCGCTGCCAGCGCTTCGACGATGATCTTGAAGGGAGTGAGCCCCTGGCCGGGAATGAAGGTCCGGGGCAGCATGTCCAGGTGGTAGAAGCCGATCCACCATACGAGGCCGGAAACGGCGATGACGGTGCCGAGGGCCACGTAGCTGGCGGCGGCTGACCAGCGCTGGGGCGGCAGGATGGCGACGGCGAAGAGGGCCAGGCCCACGGTCATGCGGTTGGCCAGCCAGAAGAAGATGGCTTTTTCCGGGCTGCTGGGAGTGACCAGGTCCGGCATGCCCTGATAGGACAGGGTGTGGGCCAGGTCCACCAGGACGAAACCCAGGCAGATGGCGGCCAGCAGCACCGCCTGGCTGTTCTCCTCCTGCCGGCGCAGGTTCCAGCCGAGGGCGAAGACCATGGCGGAGACGGCCACGGCGATGAACTCCAGCAGGGTATGGACAGGCTGGTAGCTGGCCGGCGTGGGGAAAAGCTTGACGAAGGGCAGGAAGGGGCCGCAGGCCAGGATCAGGGTGAGCCCCGCCGCCCAGTAGAAGGGGGCCCGCGGCAGCCCGTCGGTGGTTCGGGCCTGGAACTTTCCATGGTCCGCCTGGGGCGAACCCGCTATCTCTTGGCTCATGTCGCCTCCCCCTTGTTGCAGCTGTCGAGTGGTCTTGCATTGCCGCCAGCGGAAGTGCCGCGCGGTAGACCGCTTCTATCTTGTGGCCGTGAGTGTAGCCTACGGTCATCGGCGCCGGAAGGCGGCCGCCGTTGTTGGGCCCACTTCCTTGGCATACCATGGCAATGGAATTTTCACCCGAGCCATGCCGCCATGAAGCCAAAGGTTCTCCTCTTCTCCCTCGCTCTCCTTCTGCACCTCGGCACCGCCCAGGCGGCCGCCGTCCAGCAGTTCATGCCCCAGGGCCGTATCGACCAGCAGACCCGGGCCACCGCCCTGTTCAGCGCCGACATGGCGAAGCTGGGGGATGCCTCGGCTCCGGTGCCCTTCGCCGTCGATTGCGGCCAGGCCAAGGGGACCGGGCGCTGGGTGGATGCCCGCACCTGGGCCTGGCAGCTGGAGCGGCCCCTCCAGGCGGGGGAACGTTGCGCTTTCGCCCTGCGGGCCGGGCTCGCCGCCCTGAACGGGGAGGCGGTGGGGGGCAGGAACCGGGTCGAGTTCTTCGCCGCCGGCCCCTGGCCCCGCTCTATCCTGCCCAAGCCGGGGGGACGGGTGGACGAGGACCAGGCCTTCGTCATCGACGCCGGCGGCCCCCTCAAGGCGGCCTCGGTGGAGAAGAACGTCTGGTGCGAGGCCGACGGCGTCGGCAACCGCATCCCTGTCCGCTTCGTGCCCGAGGCCCAGCGCCGGGACATCCTTGCCCACATCCACGGCGACTACGGCCCGGCACCCCTGGTGGTGAGCTGCGCCGAGCGCCTGCCGCCGGCGGCGAAGATGCGTCTGGTGTGGGGCCAGGGGGTGGAGGCCGAGAACGGCACCCGCTCGGAAAAGGAGGAAAGCTTCGTCTACGCGGTGCGGGAGCCCTTCCGGGCCACCCTGTCCTGCGAGCGGGAGAAGGCAGGCGCTCCCTGTTCGCCCCTTTCGGCGGTGACAGTCCAGTTCTCCGCCGACATCGACGCCTCCTGGGCCGGGCAGGTGCGCCTGGTGTCCCCCGATGCGGCGGTGAACCGCAAGGGCGAGGCCGCCAAGGTGCGGGAAGGGGTGGCCATCGCCCGGGCCGGAGACACCCTGTGGATCGCCCCCACCGGCGGGGCAGGGCTGCGCCGCAAGACCACCCGGGAAGTGGTCTTCGCCGGACCTTTCCCCCAAAATGCCGAACTGCGCATCGAGCTTCCCAGGGACGTGAAGGACGACGCCGGCCGGTCTCTTTCCAACGCCGCAGCTTTCCCCCTCGCCTTCCGCACCGGCGCCCTGCCGCCCCTGGCCAAGTTCCCGGGCAATTTCGGCATCCTGGAGCTGAAGGAGGGGGGCATCCTGCCGGTGACCCTGCGCAACGTCGAGCCCAAGGTTCCCACCGCCGACCTGCGCCTGCCGGGCAGCCACCGTTTCGCCGACCAGCGCCTCACCGAGGACGGCGATGTCATCGCCGCCATGCAGGCCCTTTCCAAGTTCGAGAGCCAGACCCGGACGGTGAAAATTCAGCGGGACGGCAAGGAGGAAAACCACCTCGATCCCTACTACGCCCGGGAGCTCCCCTTCCTCGCCCAGCGCCCCGGGGTGGCCCGCCAGGAGCTGCCCAAGCCCGGCGGCCCGGCGGAGTTCGAGGTGGTGGGCATCCCGCTGGGCAAGCCCGGCTACCACATCGTCGAGATAGAGAGCCGCCTCCTGGGGACGGCGCTCCTCTCCTCCCCCAAGCCCATGTACGTGCGTGCCGCCGTCCTGGTCACTAACCTGGCGGTGCATCTCAAGCGCGGCCGGGACAACGCCCTAGTCTGGGTCACCGCCCTCGACAGCGGCAAGCCGGTGGCCGATGCCGAGGTGCGGGTTTCCGGCTGCGACGGCAAGGGGCAGTGGCGGGGGAAAACCGATGCCCAGGGCCGGGCCGCCATCACTCAGGCGCTGAATGCCGGCGTCTGCGGCGATGAGCCTTTCGTCTTCGCCAGCGCTCGCCTCGGCGAGGACTACAGCTTTGTGCGCTCCGACTGGAACCAGGGCATCGAGCCCTGGCGCTTCGGCGTGGACACCTGGGGCGACAGCGGCGACTTCAAGATCCACACCGTCTTCGACCGCACCCTGTTCCGGGCCGGCCAGACCGTCTCCATGAAGCACATCGCCCGTGGCCGGGACAGCCGGGGCTTTGCCTTTCCGGACGCCGCCGGCTTGCCCGACAAGCTCACCATCCGCCATGCCGAGACCGGCACCGAGTATTCCCAGCCCCTGGCCTGGGACGCCCGGGGCAGCGCCGTCAGCCAGTGGAAGGTTCCGGAGGCAGCCAAGCGGGGCAATTACCAGGTGACCCTGTCCGGCGGCCGGCGCGGCATGACCGTGAGCGGCGAATTCCGGGTGGCGGATTTCCGCCTGCCGGTGTTCACCGGCAGCGTCCAGGGGGTGCCGCCCCGGCAGGTGGCCCCCGGCCGGGTGCCCCTGGCCCTGGGGCTTTCCTTCCTCAACGGCGGGGCCGCCAAGGGAGCACCGGTGGAAGTGTCGGCCACCCTGCGCCCCCGCTGGCCCACCTATCCCCATTACGAGCGCTTCAATTTCAGCCTCGATTTCGACGACGAGGCCCTCGCCGCCTTCGGCGTGGACAACGGCCGGGAAAGGGAGCACCTGGTCCTCGACAAGCAGGCCCTGACCCTGGACAAGGCCGGGGCCGGCAAGCTGGAGGTGCCCCTGGCCGACAAGCCGAAGGGGCCCAGCGAGCTCTATGCCGAAATGACCTTCGCCGACCCCAACGGCGAAATCCAGACCCTCCACGGCGCCGTCGAGCTGTGGCCGGCGGCGGTGGTGCTGGGCATCAACGTCAGCGACTGGGCGTCCAGCAAGGGCAGCGGCAACCGGGTGGAAATCGTCGCCCTCGACACCGCCGGCAAGCCGGTGGCCGGCCAGGAGGTGAAGGTCCGGGCCCAGCGCCGCATCGACTACAGCCACCGGCGCCGCATCGTCGGCGGCTTCTACGCCTACGAGCACCACCAGGAATTCGTGGATATGGGGGAAGTGTGCAGCGGCCGTACCGACAGCCGCGGCCTCTTCCTGTGCGAGCCCGGAGCGGCGGAGGCGGGCTCGATCTACCTCCTGGCCGAGACCCGGGACGGCCAGGGCAACGTCGCCCGGGCGGGCCGCAGCTACTGGGTGAGCGGCGGCGGGGACCTGTGGTTCACCGCCGGCAACCAGGACCGTATCGACGTCATCCCCGAAAAGCGCGCCTACAGGCCCGGGGAGACCGCCCGCTTCCAGGTCCGCACCCCCTTCCGGGAAGCCACAGCCCTGATCGCGGTGGAGGCCGGGGGCATCATCGAGACCGTGGTCCAGCCCCTGTCCCGCTTCAAGCCGGTGGTGGAGCTGCCGGTGAAGGCCGAGTGGGGCCCCAATGTGTACGTTTCGGTGCTGGCGGTGCGGGGCCGGGTGGAGCCCCTGAAGTGGTACTCCTTCTTCCAGTGGGGCTGGCGGGAGCCGGCGGCCTGGTTCAAGGAATGGTGGAGCCCCCAGCAGCCCACCGCCATGGTGGACCTGGCCAAGCCCGCCTACCGCCTGGGCCTCGCCGAAATCGGCGTCGGCACCGACGGCTTCCGGCTGCAGGTGGAAGTCGTCCCCGACAAGGCGGCCTACCGGCCCCGGGAGGAGGCGACGGTGCGCCTCAAGGTCACCGGCCCCGACGGCAAGCCCGCCCCGGCCGGGAGCGAAGTGGCCTTCGCGGCGGTGGACCAGGCGCTGCTGGAATTGAAGCCCAACGAGAGCTGGAATCTCCTGGAGAATTTCCTGCAGAAGCGGGCCTACGAAGTGCAGACCGCCACCGCCCAGTCCCAGGTCATCGGCAAGCGCCATTTCGGCAAGAAGGCCGTGGCGCCGGGGGGCGGCGGCGGCCGCGGGCCGGCCCGGGAGCTCTTCGACACCCTGCTGGCCTGGCATCCCCGGGTGACCCTGGATGCCGCCGGCACCGCCGTGGTCAAGGTGCCCATGAACGACTCCCTCACCGAATTCAAGCTGGTGGGGGTGGCCACCGCCGGTCCCGCCCTGTTCGGCACCGGCTCGGCGTCGGTCCGCACTAAGCAGGATCTCCAGATGATTTCCGGCCTGCCGCCCCTGGTGCGGGAGAAGGACGGCTTCCAGGCCCTCCTCACCCTGCGGAACGGCACCGCCCGGGCCATGGCGGTGACGGTGGCGGCCAAGGTCGGGGACAAGGCCCTGGAAAGCCGCCGGGTCCAGCTGGAGCCGGAGGGGGCGGCGGAGGTGAGCTGGACGGCCCAGGCGCCGGAAGGGGCGGAGAGCCTCACCTGGGAATTCGATGCCGGCGAGGCCGGGGGCGCCGCCAAGGACCGCCTCAAGATCACCCAGCAGGTGGCACCGGCCGTACCGGTCACCGTCCAGCAGGCCACCTTTACCCGCATCGAGGGCCGGTACGAGGTGCCGGCGGTGCCGCCGGCGGGCGCCCTGCCGGGGAAGGGCGGTATCGAGGTCGGCCTCTCCCCCCGGCTGTCCACGCCGCCACCGGGGCTGCGGCGCTTCTTCGAGGGTTATCCCTTCATCTGCCTGGAGCAGAAGGCCTCCATCGCCGTCGGCCTGAAGGACGAAAAGCGCTGGCGGATCGTGACCGACGGCCTGCCGGCCTACCTGGACGGCGATGGCCTGGCCCGCTACTTCCCGGGGGAGGGGCAGGGGAGCACCACCCTCACCGCCTACCTTCTGGACATGGCGGCCCTCTCCGGCCTCGCCCTGCCCGACGAAGCCCGGGAGCGGATGCTGCGGGGCCTGACTGCCTTCGCCGAGGGGCGCATCAAGCCCAGGCAATGGTCGCCCTATGACGATCTTCTGGTAAGGAAGCTCCAGGCCCTGGAGGCCCTCACCCGCCACGGCCAGACGCCCACCCGCATCGCTGCCGCCCTGGAGGTGGAGCCCCTGCGCCTGCCGACGGCGGCGGTCATCGACTGGTACCTGGTGGCGAAGCGCCTGCCGGACCTGCCCCAGCGGGCGGCCAGGCTGGCGGCGGCCGAACAGGAGCTGCGGAACCGCCTGGCCTACACGGGAGGGCGGCTGGGCTTCACCACCGAGAAATCGGATTTCTGGTGGTGGATGATGGTGAGCGGCGATTCCAACGCCTTCCGCCTCATCGAGGCGGTGCTGGACGAGCCGGGCTGGCGGGACGACCTGCCGCGCCTGCTGCGGGGCGCCATGGAGCGCCAGGTGCGGGGCCGCTGGTACACCACCACTGCCAATGCCTGGGCCAGCCTCGTCCTCGACAGGTTCGGCAGCAAGTTCGAGCGGGAGGCGGTCACCGGCGTCACCCGGGCGAGCCTCGGCAAGGCGACGGCGGCCTTCGACTGGAAGGGCGCCCAAGCGGAAAACCCGCCCCTGTCCTTGCCCTGGCCGGCCTCCGGGGAAGGCAAGCTCGCCATCAGCCACGAGGGGAGCGGCAAGCCCTGGGCGGCGATCCAGGTCCTGGCCGCCGTCCCGGCCGGCGAGCCCCGGGCCTTCGGCTACAAGGTGAGCCGCCAGGTGACCCCGATCCAGGAAAAGACGCCCGGCAAGGTGAGCCGGGGCGACCTCTGGCGGGTCACCCTGGCGGTGGATGCCGACCAGGACATGACCTGGGTGGTGCTCTCCGACCCCATCCCCGCCGGCGCCCGCATCCTGGGGGACGGGGACGGCCGCGACTCCCGCATCGCCACCCTCGAAGAGGACCGCATTTCCCGCCGGGTCTGGCCCACCTTCGTGGAGCGCACCTTCGGCTTCTACCGGGCCTACTACGAGGTGGTACCCAAGGGGCATTTCCAGATCGACTACACGGTGCGGATCAACAACGCCGGCGAGTTCAGCCTGCCGCCGACCCGGGTGGAGGCCATGTATGCCCCGGATGTCTTCGGGGAAGCGCCCAACGGCAAGGTGACGGTGGGGAATTGAAACCGGGAGGCGGGTAGCGGTGTCAGGTCCTTCGGAGGACTTCATGATGCCTGCACCCGCCGTCGGGACGGACGGCCCCTTTTGGCGGCTCCCCGTCACCGCGCTCCTGGAACAGCTGGCCGCCAGCCCCGGCGGGCTGAGCAGCGCCGAAGCCGCCGCCCGCCTGGCGCAGTTCGGGCCCAACGTCATCCACGGCGAGCGCAAGCGGGCCCTGGCCCTGCAGTTCCTGGCCAAGTTCCGCAACCCTTTGGTCATCATCCTCCTCGCCGCCAGCGCCCTTTCCGCCTTCACCGGCGATGCCGCCAGCTTCTTCATCATCGGCGCCATTGTCCTCGTCAGCGTCACCCTGGATTTCGTCCAGGAATACCGGGCCGGCCGGGCGGCGGAGCGGCTGCGCCAGTCGGTGGCGGTGCGCGGGCAGGTGCTGCGGGACGGCAAGGCGGTCGAGATCGCCCTGGCGGACCTGGTGCCCGGCGACGTCGCCCTCCTTTCCGCCGGCGACCTCATTCCCTGCGACGGCCGGGTGCTGGAGGCGAAGGACTTCTTCGTCAACCAGGCCCTCCTGACCGGCGAACCCTATCCGGTGGAGAAGGCCCCCGGCGAATTGCCGGCGGAAACCGAGATCCTGGCGGCCGGCAATGCCGTGCTCCTGGGGACCTCGGTGATCAGCGGCACGGCCCGGGTGCTGATGTGCCGCACCGGGCAGGATACGGCCCTGGGCGAAATCGCCGACACCCTGCTGGCCAAGGCCCCGCCCACCGCCTTCGAGCAGGGAACCCACAGCTTCGGGATCCTCATCATGCGCATGACGGTCCTTCTCGTGCTCTTCGTCCTGCTGGTCAACGCCTTCTTCCATCGGCCCTGGCTCGAATCCTTCCTGTTCGCCGTGGCCCTGGCCGTGGGCCTCACCCCCGAACTCCTCCCCATGGTGGTCTCCGTGACCCTGTCCCGGGGGGCGCTGCGCATGGCCGCCAGCAAGGTCATCGTCAAGCGCCTGGCCGCCATCCACAACCTGGGGAGCATGGATGTCTTCTGCACCGACAAGACCGGCACCCTGACCGAGGCCTGCATCCGCCTGGAGCGCCACCTCGACCCCCTGGGCCGGGAAAGCGCGCGGGTCCTGGAGCTGGCCTATCTGAACAGTGCCTTCGAAACGGGGCTGAGAAGCCCCCTGGACGACGCCATCCTGGAGCACTCGGAAATCGACGCCAGCCCCTGGCGCAAGATCGACGAGGTGCCCTTCGACTTCGAGCGCCGGCGCATTTCGGTGCTCCTGGACAACGGCACCAGCCGGCTCCTGGTGGTCAAGGGAGCGCCCGAGGACATCCTGCGCCTGTCGGTGAGCTACGGGCTGGAGGGGGAGGGCGCTCCGCTGCCCCTGGACGACGAGGTTCGGGCCAGGATCAACGCCCAGTTCGAGGCCCTCAGCCGGGAAGGCTTCCGGGTGCTGGGGATTGCCTTCCGGCCGGTGGGGCCGGACCATGGCCATGCCGTAGTGGGCGATGAGGCGGAACTGGTCTTTGCCGGCTTCGCAGCCTTCCTCGATCCGCCCAAGGAAAGCGCCAAGGCAGCCCTGGCCGGCCTGGCCGCCGATCGGGTCGCGGTCAAGATCATTACCGGCGACAACGAACTGGTGACCCAGCACGTCTTCGCCCAGCTCGGTATCCCGGTGACAGGGGTACTGACCGGCGCCGACATCCGGCAAATGGATGACCAGGCCCTGGCGGCCCGGGTGGAGCAGGCCAATCTCTTCTGCCGCGTGGCGCCGGACCAGAAAAACCGGGTCATCCTGGCGCTGAAGCGGCGCGGCCATGTGGTGGGCTATCTCGGTGACGGCATCAACGACGCGCCTTCCCTCCATTCGGCCGACGTGGGCATCTCCGTGGACAGCGCCGTGGACGTGGCCAAGGCGGCGGCGGACATGATCCTCCTGGAGCACGACCTGGGGGTGCTCCATGCCGGGGTGCTGGAAGGGCGGCGCACCTTCGGCAACATCATGAAGTACATCATGATGGGCACCAGTTCCAATTTCGGGAACATGTTCAGCATGGCCGGGGCTTCCCTCTTCCTGCCCTTCCTGCCCATGCTGCCGGTGCAGATCCTCCTCAACAACCTCCTCTACGATGTCTCGGAACTGCCCATCCCCCTGGACCGGGTGGATGACGACTACCTCAGCCATCCCCGGCACTGGGACATGGACTTCATCCGCAACTTCATGCTGGCGGTGGGGCCGGTGAGCTCGGTCTTCGACTTCCTGACCTTCTACGTGATGCTCGAAGTCTTCCAGGCCGGGGAGGTTCTCTTCCATACCGGCTGGTTCATTGAGTCCATGGCGACCCAGGTCCTGGTGATCTTCATCATCCGCACCCGCCGCAACGCCTTCCGCAGCCACCCCAATCCCTGGCTGGTGGCCTGCTCCCTGGCGGTGGTGGCGACGGCGGTGCTGCTGCCCTTCACCCCGGCAGGCGCCCACCTGGGGTTCGTGGCGCCGCCGCCCTTCTTCTTCCTGGTCCTGGCCGCCCTGCTGCTTTTCTACCTGCTGGCGGTGGAAGGGGTGAAGCAATGGTTCTTCCGCCGCTTCGCCCCGCCAGTTTCAGCCTAGCGGGCGGTTCCGCTACCGGAGGGTACCGATGTCCTCGTTCCAGAGTTCCGGGTTCCCGGCGATGAAGTCGGCCATGAGATTCACGCAGGCCGGGTCCTGGAGCACCTCCACCTCGACGCCCCGGGAGCGCAGCAGCGCCTCTTCGCCCAGGAAGGTGCGGTTTTCGCCGACGATGATCTTGGGGATGCCGTACAGCAGGATGGCGCCGCTACACATGGCGCAGGGCGACAGGGTGGTGTACAGCACGGCTGCCCGATAGACCTCCGGAGCCTGGCGGCCGGCATTCTCGAAGGCGTCCATCTCGGCGTGCAGGATGGCGCTTCCCTTCTGCACCCGGCGGTTGTGCCCGCGGCCGACGATGCGGCCGCCATGGACGATCACCGAACCGATGGGAATGCCGCCTTCTGCCAGTCCCTGACGGGCCTCGTCGATGGCTGCCTGCATGAATGGGTCCATGATTCCTCCTTGTCGATCCTCAATACCATAACAAAGACCGGGGGATTTCGGCATTCCCTCCGGTGATCCAGCCCGCGGTCTGCCGCGTCCAGTCATTCCGGGGCGGAAAGCTTTAATAGCTATTGACTTGTTAAAGTTTTACACTCAAAACCTTAAATAAGAAACAGGGCGTTAAGGCTTTGAACAAGCGAGACCTGCATCCCTCCCTCCAGGCTACCTGCGTGCCGATTCCTGGGCGTAGCGGCTGTTTTGCCGTGGTGCCGCCCGTTGTCCCGAGCCGGCTGGACATTCCCGGTTGCTATGGCCTCCTGGCGAGCGCTCGCAGCGAGCTGCAGCACCTGGCCGAGACCATCGAGCAGAACGAGGCGAACGCCCACGTCCTGATGCGCATGCTCAATCGCCGGGAGGCGGTGGACAGCAGCCAGATCGAGGGTACCCAGACCGGCTTTGACGGCCTGCTGCTGCACGAGCTGGAAACGGAAGCGAACGAGGTCGAGGAAGAGGACGAGGACGCCAAGGAGACCTTCGCCTATCTCAGGGCCTTCATGGCCGGCTGCAGGGCGTTGGAAGCCCGCGGCAAGGCGGCCCTCGACCTCGATCTGCTGCGCGGGATGCACGCCATCCTGATGGCCGGCCAGCCCGCCAAGACGCCTGGCCGAGTCAGGGAGATCCAGAACTATATCGGCATGCGCCTTGAGACGGCCGCTTACGTTCCGCCGCCTGCGGCCGAGGTGGACCGGCTGCTGGCGGACCTGATCGGGCTGCTCCAATACGAGCCCGACGGTGTGATGGAGGTTTCCGTCCTGGTGCGGGCGGTGATCGCCCATGCCCAGTTCGAGGCGATCCACCCGTTCCTGGACGGTAATGGACGGATAGGCCGTCTGCTCTTCCCCCTGATGTTCCAGGCCGAGGGGCTTCCCCCCATCCACCTGGCAACCTTCCTGAAGGTGCGCCAGCGCGAATACTACGATGCCTTGCTGGCAGTTCAGACCCGGCTCGACTGGGAGCCGTGGCTGCGCCTGTTCCTCGAGTGCGTGATCGCTTCCTGCAAGCACACGATGCAGTTGTTCGGCCACCTGCAGCGCCTGCAGGCCCAATGGCGGGAGAAGCTGACGGCGGCCAGGAAGAGGAAGCATGCCGCAGCCTGGAAGTTGATCGACCTGTTGCTGGGTCAGCCGGTGATCAATGTCAACGAGGTGGTTCGAAAGACCGGCGTGACCTTCCCGGCCGCCAATCAGGCCGTGATCGACCTGGTGGCCCTGGACATCCTGCGCCCGGCGAACCAGCAGCGCCGGCATCGGGTCTTCCATGCCCACGAGGTCATGAACGCCCTCTACACTGGCCTGGACAAGGTGCTGGAGCAGGCGGCCGTGCTGGGCCGGCCAGGGTAGAGTCCTTTCACCCTGACCGGGTGGACGATCCGGGGGCATGATGCGGGATGGGTACTTCCGGCCAAGAGCAGCCCATCGTTATGCCATATAATTTGCGCTATGACTACACGACGGATACCCACCTTAACCACAATGGAAAGATGGTCGGCTGTCGCTGGGATGTTGGCCGGAATTCTGATCCCGCGACTATCGATTTGGGGAAGTATTGGGCAATTTAAACTTGTGATTATTTTTTCGGCGTTTGTTGCCGGAATAGCTATGTTCGGGTCCTCTCGGCTTATTAAGAGAGCCTTCCCAGGGATCAGTCTGAAGGACATGTCGATTTCCAGCGTTTTAGAATTTGCGCAGTCGGAGAACATTTCACCTACTAGCCCATTGCTGGTCTGGCTTGCCGATGCTCTTTCAGGAATCACCACGTTTCTTACCGGTTCCTGGTTTGGAATGGCAATGACGATATTTTTCTACAGCAAGTCCAACTCGACGTAGGTCGGCTATTGAGAAAACCCAACGGCCGCTGAGGGTCGTTAGCAGAACTTAAAAACGCCCAAGCACCGAACATCGCCTTGAGCCAATCCCCTACGAGCTTTCGCGCCATAGGAAGCGCCATCCGCTTATCGATCCGTCCCCCGCGCGCCGGCCTCGCCCTGATCCTGGCGGGCGCCCTCCTGCTACCTTTTTCAGCCCTGGCCCTGCCGTCCTTCCAGGAAACCAGGGCCGCCTACACCCCCTCCGACGCCTGGCTCCTGGCCCGGGACGGCCGGCCTCTCCAGAGCCTGCGCATCGACCGCCAGGTGCGGCGCCTGCCGTGGACGCGGCTTTCCGAAATATCCCCGGCCCTGGTCCGGGCCGTTGTCGTCTCCGAGGACAAGCGCTTCTACGAGCACGACGGGGTCGATTGGAAGGCCGCCGGCAATGCCGCCTGGAACAACTTCTGGGGCTGCCGCACCCGGGGGGCCAGCACCCTGACCATGCAGCTCGCCGGGCTCCTGGACGAGGACGGCAAGCGCCGGGGCCGGCGCAGCCTGCTGGAAAAGCTTTCCCAGACCGCCCTCGCCCTGCGCCTGGAAAACGCCTGGAGCAAGCCGCAGATCATCGAGGCCTACCTCAACCTGGTGAATTTCCGGGGCGAGCTGCAGGGCATCGCCGCCATGAGCCGGGGGCTCTTCGGCAAGTGGCCGGACGGCCTCGACGAGCGGGAAGCGGCCCTGGCCGCCGCCCTCCTGCGCTCCCCCAATGCAGCTCCAGCCCTGGCCGCCCGGCGGGCCTGCGGCCTCCTGAAGGAAATGGAGCGGGGGAGCGAGTGCGATGGGCTGGAGGCCTTCGCCACCCTGGCCCTGGCCGGCGGCGGGCGGGGCGGCGACGGGACTCCCGGCGCCGCGCCCCACCTCGCCCGCAAGCTCCTCACCGAACCCGGCCAGAAGCTGAAATCCAGTCTGGATGCGGATCTCCAGGCCTTCGCCGGGGCCGCCCTGCGCCGCCACCTGGCGGGGCTCGCCCGCCAGAACGCCGAGGACGGGGCGGTGGTGGTCATCGACAACCAGAGCGGCGAGGTGCTGGCCTGGGTGGGATCGAGCGGCGACCTGTCGGAGGCGGCCGAGGTGGACGGGGTGGTGGGGCTGCGCCAGGCCGGCTCCACCCTGAAGCCCTTCCTCTACGCCCTGGCCTTCGAGAAGCGCCATCTCACCCCGGCCTCCCTCATCGAGGACGCGCCCCTTGCCCTGGACACCGGCAACGGGCTCTATACCCCCCAGAATTACGAGCCCCAGTACCAGGGCTGGGTGTCGGCCCGCATGGCCCTGGCCGGCTCCCTCAACGTGCCCGCCGTCAAGACCCTGGTCCGCCTGGGGCCGGACGCCTTCCACCGGCGCCTGCGCCAGGCCGGTTTCGAGAGCCTGAAACAAAGCGGCGACTGGTACGGCTACAGCCTGGCCCTGGGTTCCTCCGACGTGTCGCTGCTCATGCTCGCCAATGCCTACCGGACCCTGGCCAACGGCGGGCGGTGGTCGCCCTTGCGGGTGACGCCGGCCGGCCAGGACATCCCGTCCCCCTGCCGCCAGGAGGGTTGCGCCGGAGTCTTCGAGGGGGTTGGGCGTGGCGTATTCACCCCGGCAGCCGCCTTCCTGGTGGCCGACATCCTCTCCGACCGCAACGCCCGGGCCGCCACCTTCGGGCTCGAATCCTGGCTGGCCACCCCCTACTGGACGGCGGCCAAGACGGGGACCAGCAAGGACATGCGGGACAACTGGTGCGCCGGCTTCTCCCGCCGCTTCACAGTGGCGGTGTGGGTCGGGAACGCGGCCGGGGAGCCCATGCACGAGGTTTCCGGAGTCTCCGGCGCGGCGCCGGTGTGGCGGGAGGTCATGGACTGGCTGCACCGGGGCGACCCGGCCACCGGCCGTCCCCGCCGGGAAAGCCGGCCGCCTTCTCCGCCTCCCGGGGTGGTGCAGACTGCTGTGCGCTTCGAGCCCTCCCGGGAGCCGCCCCGCCGGGAGTGGTTCCTGGCCGGCACCGAAAGGTCCGTGGTGCGGGCGGCCACGGCCCGGGCCCTGGCCCGCATTGCCTACCCGGCCGAGGGTACCGTGGTGGCCCTGGATCCCGACATCCCGCCCCGGCGACAGCGCCTGCCGCTGCGCCTGTCGGGCAAGGCGGAAAAGGGCTGGCAGTGGCGCCTGGACGGCCGGCTTCTGGGGCGGGCCGGGGGCCAGGTGCTGTGGCTGCCCCAGCCGGGCCGCCATCGCTTGAGTCTCGAGGATGGCGGCGGTCGGGAGCTGGATGGGGTCAGCTTCGAGGTGCGGGGGCTGCGCTCCAGGCCGTCATCGCCCGGAGCGGGTTGAAATCCGCCGGGCTGCGGTCAGGGCTTGCCGTTGGCGCCACCCGAGCCCGGGTCGGAGGCCTCGTGGTTGGCCGGATCTTCCGGCAGGGCCGCCAGCAGAGCGGACAACAGGGATGCCTGCTCGGCTTCGAGGGCCGCCAGCAGATGCCCGATTTCCGAACCGGGCCGCCGCTCGCGCAGGGCCGTTTCCACTTCGGCAGCCAGGGAGCGTATCCGGACAAAGCCCAGGAATCCTGCTGGCCCCTTGAGGGAATGGGCCAGGCGCTGGGCCTCGGCAAGTTCTCCGGCCGCGACCTTGACCCACAGGATCTCCATTTCGCCCTGGTAGCTCTGGGCGTATTGCCGCAGGAACCCGAGGTAGCTCGCCGGCCGCCCGACCATGCTCTTGAGGACGCGCTCCACGTCCAGCCCGGGGATGCCGGCCAGGCGCTGTCGCCACTGCGCCTGCGTGTCCCCGGCGGCCGGTGCCGAGGCCGGCGACTGGAGGTGCTTCGCCCGCCGGGTCAGCCACTTCTGGAGCGTCCCATGGAGCAACGGGTAATCGATGGGTTTGGCGAGGAAGTCGTCCATTCCCGTCGCCAGGCAGCGCTGCCGGTCCTCTTCGAAGGCATTGGCGGTCATGGCCACGATGGGGGTCTCGGCCCGCCCCGGCAGGGCACGGATGGCTCGGGTCGCTTCGAGACCGTCCATTTCCGGCATCTGCAGATCCAGAAGGATCAGGTCGTAGTCCGTGGCGGCGGCCATTTCCGCCGCCTCGCGGCCGTTTTCGGCCAGATCGATGGCAAGGCCGGTTTCGGCCAGGAGAGCGAGGACCATTTCCCGGCTCATCGGATGGTCTTCCGCCAGAAGCACCCGCGCTCCGGCATGCCGTCCCTGCAGCGCCGACTCGGGGGCGTCCGCCCCATCGCCGGCGGCGGGCATGGCGGCGACGCCGAGGCGGGCGGTGAACCAGAAGAGGCTGCCGATCCCCTCGATGCTCTCCGCCCCGGCCTGGCCCCCCATCAAGGCGGCCAGGCGCTGGGTGATGACCAGGCCGAGGCCGGTGCCGCCGTGCCTGCGCGTCGTCGATACGTCCAATTGCTGGAAGGGCTGGAACAGTTGGGCCAGGTCGGCGGCGGCGATGCCGACCCCGGTGTCCTGGACCTCGAAACGCACTAGGATTTCCTCGCCATGGTCCTCCAGCAGCCTGGCGCGCAGACGGACGCGGCCGCGCTGGGTGAATTTGATGGCATTGCTGGCGTAATTGAGCAGGGATTGGCGCAGGCGCGTTGCGTCGCCGCGCAGCCACAGGGGCACGTCGATGTTGTGGACTTCGATGGTGAGCCCCTTGGCTTCCGCCGACCCGGCGATCAGCCAGTTCACATGGTCGAGGATGGCGCTCAACGGAAAAACGGCCTGTTCCAGCGCCAGTTTGCCGGCCTCGATCTTCGAGAGGTCGAGAATGTCGTTGATGATTGCCAGCAGATGGCTGGCGGCGGCATCGATCCTGTCCAGGTGCACAGCCTGTCTGGCGTCGAGGGAGCTTTTCTGCAGCAGGTGGACGAGGCCGACGATGGCATTCATCGGCGTCCGGATTTCATGGCTCATGTTGGCCAGGAAGGTGGTCTTGGCCAGGGTGGCCGCCTCCGCCGCCACCTTGGCCATGGCCAGTTCGGTCGTGCGCTGCTCCACCAGTTCTTCCAGATGGTAACGATGGCAATCCAGTTCGAGGGCCAGCTGCTTTTTCTCGGTGATGTCGGAAATCGTTCCCACCACCCGCAATGGGTTGCCCTCGGGATCGCGCTCGGCGACGCGGCATTTCCCGGCGATCCACCGGGTGTCCCCCGTCTTGGTGATGACTCGGGATTCGATTTCGGCCAGGGGCGTCTCTCCCCGCAGGAGGGCTTGCACCGCCGCAATAGTCGGGAAGCGGTCTTCTCCATGCAGCCGGCGCTTGAAGAAATCCAGGTCGGAAGTCATCCTTCCGGGCGGGAGGTCCAGCATCTCATAGCAGCGGGAAGACAGGTAGGCGACCCCATTCCGCATGTCGAAGTCCAGAATGCCGTCGTCGGAAGCCTCCAGGGCCAGTTGCAGGCGCTCCTCGCTGGCCTCGAGTCGCTTTTCGGCCTCTTTGCGGGCGGCAGCGGAACGCAGGGCGGCGATGCCGAAGGACAGATCGTTGGCGAGTTCTTCCAGCAGCTTCACTTCTTCGGCGCCGAAGGCATCCACCCTGCTTGCGTAGATGGTGAGGGCACCGAAGACTCCGTTCTTGTCGGCCAGGGGGATGGCGATATTCGACAGGTAGCCGCGCTGCAAGGCCGCGGTCCGCCACGGCGACATCCCGGGGCTGCGCCCGATGTCCGAGGTGATCTGGATCGTGCCTGTCCGGATGGCCTTGCCTGTGGTTCCCCGGCCGCACTCCGTGTCGGCCCAAGACCCGCGCGTATTGGCGAGATATCCCGCTTCGTGGCCGAAGTGGTGGACCGCCTGAATCGTCCTGGCGGCATCCTGCACCGCGAACCCGACCCAGGCCATGCGGTAGCCGCCGGTTTCCACCGCCAGCCGGCAGATCGCGTCGAGCATCGTCTGCTCATCGTCGGCATGGATCAGCGCCGTATGGCAATCGCCGAGAAGCCTGAGGGCCCGGTTGAGCCGCACCAGGGTCTCTTCCTCCTTCTTGCGCTCCGTCATGTCGAGGACGGTCGTGCGGCTCATGACATAACCGCCGTGCTCGTCCCGGACCGCTGTGGCGTTGGTGAGGACGGGAATGATCGAGCCATCCTTGCGGACATATTCGAGCGCTACCGCCTTGATTTCCCCTTGCGCTTTGAAGCCCGGGAATCGCCGGTTGAAATGGGCCAGGCTCTCCTGGGGCAGCAAGTCCTGCACCCGCTTCTTGCCGACGATTTCCTCGCGGCTATAGCCGAGCATCCTGAGTTCGGTATCGTTCATGCGGACGAAGGTCCCGTCCGCATCGACGGAGTGGTAGCCGCAGGGGGCGTTCTGGTAAAGGTCGTCGATCTCTTCGAGGGAGAGCTTCAGGGCGTTCTCCATTTCCTTGCGCGAAACCAGCCACCATCCGCAGGCCAGCAGCAGCAAGCCAAGCAGGAGGGTAGCGACGAAGGCCACGGTGTCGAGTTGTTCAAGGGCTTCCTCGCGATCCTCCTTGGCGACCAGGAACCAGGATGAGCCGGGGACCGGCAGGCCATAGGCGAGAACGGGCACGCCACGATAATCGTTGCCTTCGAGGAAGCCTCCCCCCCGCCCGATCAATTGGGTTCCGACCAGCTTCGGCGTCGCCAGGGGCCGGCGCACAGCCGGCAGCGAATCTTTGCGGCCATGGAAGTAAAGCAGCTCGTCACCGTTCCTGCGCACCAGCACGATTTCGGCCGACCGGCTGTCGCCTGGCCATTGCTGCAGCGCCGGCAAGATTTCGTCCGCGGGGCCGACGACGACATGCAATACGGCCAGCACACGCCCGCCCTCCGGGGCGTGGATCGGGCTGAAGAAGCCAAGGCTGAGGCCGAACCGAGTCTCGCCTTCGGCGATATGGATATTTTCAAGGAGCGTCATGTCGTCCGTGACGGCGTTCATCACGTGCTCGCGAAGCGCCTCCTGTTGGGGCTGGTCGTCTGTCCTCAGCAGAGGCCGCCCGTCGGTGGGGGAATGAAGGCTGATGCTACGGTAGCGAACGCCGGTAAACCGGCGCAGTTCCCCGAGCAGGCGGTGTTCCTGCGCAGAGTTGCGCATGCCGCCCGCGAGCCACTCTTCCAGGCCGCTGGACAACTGCGCACTGGCCATCGCGTGCCCATCCTCGCGGCGTCTGAGCAGCCAGCGCTCGATCTGTCCGGCCTTGAGCTTGCCGATGGCTTCCATGTCGCGGGCGATAGCCGTCTTGACCGCCTGCCGTCCCGAGTCGTAGACGAACAATCCGATGCCGACGATCAGCGCCGTGAGCACGATCAGGGGCAGGATGACGGAAGGCCAGGTTCCCAGCTGCTTTCTGTGAGGTTTGTCGGTCGCTGTTTCCATGGTGGTGGCTTGCCTGCAGTCGCGCGGGCGCTATCCGGCTCGACGAGCAGCGGCAATGGCCACTCATCCCGCGAAGAGCGGCTAGTCCGTTGTCTTATACCGTATGGGTGTCTGGGAATCCAGTTGTAGTAGGCTACAATTTGACCAAGTCTTCAAAAAATGCAGGCTGGCTCAAGAGGCTCGGCCCGAAGAATAAAAAGGGGTACTGATGCGGGAGCAACAAAGGGAAAAGCGCCTCTCCGGCGCTTGTGGCGTTTGCCAGGGCGGGTACTGGCTTTCCGTGGACAAGCGGTGCTCTGCCGTGGCGGAGAAGCCATGATTCGCGTGATGCTTGCCGAAGACCATGCCCTCATGCGCGAAGGCCTGAAGCATCTTTTCGCCATGGTGGACGACATCGCCGTGGTCGCCGAGGCGGATAACGGGGCCGCCGTGCTGGATCGGGTGCGCGATGGCGGCATCGATTTGCTGCTCCTCGACATGACCATGCCGGGGATCAGCGGCGAAGACCTCGTCGCCCGCGTGCGGAACCGCTATCCGACATTGCCGATCCTGATCCTGTCCATGCGCACCGAGTCGCAAATCGCCCAGCGCACCATCAAGGCCGGTGCCAACGGCTACCTGACCAAGGACATCGACCCGGACACGCTGATCCAGGCCATCCGCAAGGTTGCCGCCGGCCGCCGCTTCCTCGATCCCATGATTGCCGAGCAGATGGCTTTCGATGCGACCGGGATGGGCGCCAGCCTTCCCCACCAGTGCCTTACCGACCGCGAGTCCCAGGTCCTGCGCCTGATTGCCCGGGGCATCGGCGTCAATGGCATCGCGGACCAGCTTGCCATCAGCAACAAGACGGTATCCACCCACAAGGCGAGGCTCATGGAAAAGATGGGCTTCGCATCGAATGCCGAGCTCGTCCGCTACGCGGTCCTCCACGGCCTCGTCGACTGAGCGGCAAGGCGGCCCCGATCCGGCGCAAGGCAGGCCTGGCGCGGGGCTGCAGCCGGCCATCGTCCTATCCCTACCCCGGCTGCCGAAATCCCTACGGCAAATTAGGCCCGTCCTGATGTTTCCCTAGGTCTGGAAAAACGACACTGCTTGTTCAGACCACGAGGACAAGCATGACGAAAAGCCGCCTGCCGATCGCGGACGACCCGTCCGCCATTGCGAAGCCCGCGATCCTGCCCGCCAGCTCCCTGGATGCCCCGGGACTGATGAGCGTATGGATCATGGCAGGCTTCGCCGCCATCCTGGCCACCCTGGCGTGGCGCTTCCCCGTCCCCATGGCGGGGCTGTCCCGGGAGGCCGCCCTGGCCCTCCAGGTCGTCGCCGAGACCCTGTATGTCGCCGGCGCCGTCCTGGCGCTGGCCTCCCATTCCGCGGTTCTGTCCAATCGCCTGCGCTGGGGAATGCTGTGGGTCAGCCTGGTCTGCGTCCTCCACGGCGCCTGGGTCGCGGCCCAGCCGGGAATCCTGCCTGCAGCCTATGGTCCAGGCGAAGACAGCCCGGCCCTGCCGGGCCTCATCCGCTCGATGCTGGTCGGATCCCTGATCCTGGCGGCCGTCTTTTCCGCCCGCCGCCGGGACAACGACGATCCCGGCCTGCGTTATCTCGTCCTGGCCGCCCTGCTGGCGGCGGGGGCCGAAGCCTGCTTCATTCCCGGTCCGGATGCGGCCACCGGCCTCAATCTCCTGGGCCACGCCTACGGCCTCCTCGGGCTCGGGGCCGCCTATCTTTCGGCGAGCGGCAAAGGGGCCGACAGCCCGCGCTGCGGCATGGACAGCGCAGGTCCGGCGGCGCCGCTGGAAAAAGAGGCGGTGGAAACCATCCTGAATGCCATCGCCGATGGCGTCGTGGTGGTGGATCGCCAGCTTGGGGTCCTGTCCATGAATCCGGTCGCCTGCCACCTCATCGGCCTGTCCGAGGACGAGATTCCGGACATCGGTCTGGGCAGCGTGCTGGAGACCCTGGATGCCACCAGTGCCTCCTCCATCCTGGGGGAACTGGAATATTGCCTGGGGGGGGGGCAGGCCCCGGCGGCTGCCCAGTACTGCACCCTGCGCTCCCTCAGCGGAGGACACTATGCCGTGCAGTATGCCGTTTCATCGATCCCCGGCGACGGGGGGGCGCCACGGGGTGCCGTGCTGGTGCTGCGGGACGTCACGGAAATGCAGCAAGTGCGCATCCAGCTGCAGTTCCAGGCGACCTGCGATCCGCTGACCGCCCTGCCGAACCGGCGCATCTTCCGGGAACGCGTCCAGCAGGCCATGGCACGGGCGCGGCGGAAAGGGCGCCTGGCCGCCATCATGCTGATCGACCTGGACGATTTCAAGGACGTCAATGACAGCCTCGGCCATGCCGTCGGCGACGACCTCCTTAAAGGCATGGCGCTGCGGCTGGCGGAATCCCTGGGGGAAACGGACACGGTGGCCCGCATCGGCGGCGACGAGTTCGGGGTCCTGGTCGAGGACCTGGCCCAGGTGGAAGACATCCAGCCCCTGGCGGACAAGGTGCTGGAGGCGGCGGCGGCCCCCCTGTGCCTGGAGGGCCATGAGGTGACGGTGAATTGCAGCATCGGCGTCTCGGTCTTGCCGGTGGACTCCGATGATGCCGACACCCTGCTGCGCAATGCCGATACCGCCATGTTCGCGGCCAAGGAATCCGGCAAGAGCGCGTGCCGCTACTACACGGACGATATGAACGCCGTCGTGCAGCGCCGCGTCCACCTCGGCAATCGCCTGCGCAACGCGCTGCTGCGTTCCGAATTCAGCCTCCATTACCAGCCCCAGGTGGATCTGGACAGCGGCGCCGTGGTGGGGGTGGAAGCCCTGATCCGCTGGAATTCCGAGGATCTCGGCTGTGTCTCCCCGGCGGAGTTCATTCCCATCGCCGAAGCCAGCGGCCAGATCGTCCCGATCGGCGACTGGGTGCTGGCCGAAGCCTGCCGCCAGGCGGCTCTGTGGTATCGGCAGAGCGGACACAGCCTCTCGGTGGCGGTCAATATCTCGGCCCGCCAGTTCCGCGACAGCGATATCGTCGGCAGCGTCACCCGGGTCCTGGCCGAAACCGGGCTGCCCGTGCACCTGCTCGAACTGGAACTGACAGAAAGCATGCTGATGCGCGACGCGGCGCGGGCGGCTGAAACCCTGGCGCGCCTCAAGGAGATCGGCGTGCGCATCGCCATCGACGATTTCGGCACCGGCTATTCCTCGCTGAGCTATCTCAAGCGCTTTCCCATCGACCATCTCAAGGTGGACCGCTCCTTCGTCATCGATATTTCCGGCAGCCAGCACGACCGGGCCATCGTCTGCGCCATCGTCGCCCTGGCCCACAACCTCGGCCTCAAGGTCATCGCCGAAGGCGCCGAAACGGCGGAGCAGATGGCCTTCCTGCAGAAGCTGGGCTGCGACCAGGTCCAGGGCTATTACGTCAGCCGTCCGCGCCCGGCGGCCGATGTCCCCGGCTTCCTGCGGGATTGGGATCCTTTGGAGCTGCGCATGGAGGCGGCGCCAGCCGCCTGAGCGGCCATGCCCGCACAAGACGTAGGGATATTCCTACCTGCGCGTCATCGGCCCCTACGTCAAAATCATCCTGGCCTGATGCCCCCGCAGGACCGCTAGCGGCAATCTATCTCCTACACGCAGGCCGGCCTGTTTGCCGGAGCGACCAAAAACAACGGGGGGCAGCATGAGTCTGGATTTCGCCGCGGCGATGCCGCGGCAACCGTGGCAGAACCTGGAAACCGAAGGCTCGGCGGCGCTGCGCCGTACCGGCCCCAGTCCCTGGAAAGCCGTGGTGCTTTTCCCCGTCCTGGCCTTCGCCGGCGCCGCCGGCGCCTGCATCCTCGCGGTCGGCGGACGCGGCTCCCTTTCCATCGCCCTGGCGCTGTCCATCGTCGCCTCGGGGGCTGCCCTCGGCAGCTGGCTCGCCAGCCGTTGCGGCAGCGTGCTCCAGCAGTCGCAGTCCCTCCTGCGCGCCGAGCTGGAGCCCTGCCAGTGCGACCGCAGGGCCAGCTGCATCCAGGATCTGGACAAGGTTTGCGGCGGCGTTCTGCCGATCTGGTCCGCCCAGGTCCGGATGATGCGCAGCCTGACCGAGGAATCGATCACCGCCCTGACCAACCGCTTCGCCGGGATTTCCGTGGATCTCGACAAGACCCTTTCGACCTCCCAGGGCGAGGGGGGCGCCTTGACCACCCTGCTCGGGGAGGCCGAGGAGAAACTCGATTCCATCATCGAATCCCTGCGCAGCGCCCTTGCCAGCCGGACCGCGCTGCTCGAGAAGGCCACGGCCATGGCCAGCCACACGGAGCATCTCAAGGCCATGGCCCGGGATGTCGCCGAGATCGCCAAGCAGACCAACCTGCTGGCGCTGAACGCCGCCATCGAGGCGGCCCGGGCCGGCGAGGCGGGGCGGGGTTTCGCCGTGGTCGCCGACGAGGTGCGCAAGCTCTCCCATTTGTCGGGGGAGACCGGCAGGAAGATCACCGAGACCGTCGAACTGGTCAATGGCGCCATTTCCGACTCCCTCTCCTCCTCCGTGGAATACGTGGCCCGGGACGAGGCCCTGATGGACCAGTCTAGCACGGTGGTGGGCCGGGTCGTCGCTTCGCTGCGCGAGGCGGCGAACGGGCTGACCGGCTCTTCCCTGGCCCTGCGCCAGCACAGCCAGTCCATCAGCGGGGAAATCGCCGATGTCCTGGTGGCCTTCCAGTTCCAGGACCGGGTCAGCCAGGTTCTCGGCCATGTGGTCGGCGACATGGACAAGCTGAAGGCGCGGCTCGTCGAGCAGGAGCAGGGGGCGGCCGCGGGCCGGACGCCGCCTGCCATGGACGTCGCCACCTGGCTCGATGAGCTGGCGCGCACCTATACCGTACCCGAGCAGCATGCGGTGCACCATGGCGCCACGCCCCGGGAGGGGGCCGGCGCCACCGAAATCACCTTCTTCTGAGTATCGAGAGGTTCCTATGTCGAAAACCGTCATGATCGTGGACGACTCCGCTTCCCTGCGGCAGGTCGTCAGCATCACCCTCAAAGGCGCCGGTTACGAGGTCGTCGAGGCCAGCGACGGAAAGGATGCGCTGGGCAAGCTGGACGGCCGCAAGCTGCATCTCATCATCAGCGACGTGAATATGCCCAACATGGACGGCATTGCCTTCCTCAAGGCGGCCAAGCAGCTGCCCGACTACAAATTCACGCCGGTCATCATGCTCACCACCGAAGCCGGCGAAGGCAAGAAACAAGAAGGCCAGGCCGCCGGCGCCAAGGCCTGGGTCGTCAAACCATTCCAACCCCAGCAGATGCTGTCCGCCGTATCCAAACTGATCATGTAAGGAGCCGAGATGAGAAACGTCAATATAGAAGATACCCAATCCGGCCGTCGCTTCCGCATGGAAGGCGGGATGACCGTGTATTCAGCCTTCCATTTCCGCGACGCCGTCCTTGCCGCCATACCCGACTATGGGCACCTGGAAGTGGATCTTTCCGGCGTCCAGGAAATGGACGTGGCCGGACTGCAAGTCATGCTGCAGCTCAAGACCAAGTGCCCGACGACCCTGCGTTTCACCAACTACTCCCCGGCGGTCCGGGAGGTCCTGCGCTACTGCAAGCTGCTCAAGTACTTCTCTGATCCCGTGCCGGTGGAAGAAGGCCCCAGGGCTTTCTCCTAGCACAAACCTCTCCCCTCGCCGAAACGATTCGATCCGCGCCGCCCATGCCTGGGTGGCGAGGGGGACGCTTGCCGCCTCCGCAGGCGGCAAGCGGTTGCCAACCAGTGGAAAGGAATGCCCATGGTGCACGACAGGAAGAACGGAAGTGGAGAGCGCATCCACCGGACCGCCATCGAGGGGGAATTCACCATCTCGACGGCCCATGCCCTGCGGGAGCGGCTGCTGGCTGCCCTGGGAGAGGGGGAGGAAACCGAAGTGGACCTTTCCGGGGTGAGCGAAATGGACAGTGCCGGCCTGCAGCTGATGGTGGCCGCCAAGCGGGAAGCGGCGGCCCGCCGCAAGCCCCTGCGCTTCACCGGCCACAGCGGTGTCGTTCGGGACACCCTGGATGTCTGCGACCTTTCCGCCCATTTCGGCGATCCGGTCCTGATCCCCCGGGCCTGACAAGGAGAAATCATGAATCTGGACGACGCGCTCCATACCTTCATCGTCGAGGGCCGCGAACTGCTCGAGCAGATGGAGGAGGCCCTGCTGCAGGTGGAGCAGGCTCCCGGCGACGACGATGCCATCGCCGCCATTTTCCGGGCCGCCCATACCATCAAGGGGTCGGCGGGCCTCTTCGGCCTCGACCATGTGGTGAAATTCACCCACGTGGCGGAAAGCGTCCTGGACCGGGTGCGCAACCATCAAATCGGCATCGATTCCGACCTGGTGGCCGTTTTCCTGGCGGTCCGGGACCACCTGGGAATGCTCCTGGACCGCATCGCCGCCGGCCTCGAACCGGATGCCGAAACCGAGCAGAGCGGCCAGGCCCTGGCCGATCGGCTGAAGGCCTACCTGGATGGGCAGCCTGCCGCCGGGAGACCGGAAAATGCCCTGGTGGAAAGGCCGGTGTGCCTGGAACAGGCGCCCCCCACCGGCGGCGCCGATACCGACAACTGGCACATCTCCCTGCGTTTCAACCCCGATGTGCTGCGGAACGGCCTGGACCCCCTGGCCATCATCCGCTACCTGGCCACCTTCGGCCGGGTGGCCCACATCGTCACCCTGGTGGACGCGGTACCGGGCCTGACCGATCTGGAGCCGGAAGATTCCTACCTGGGCTACGAGATCAGCTTCCATACCGATGCCGACAAGGCCACCATCGACAGCGCCTTCGATTTCGTCCGGGACGATGCCCGGATCAGGATACTGCCGCCCCACAGCAAGGTTTCCGAATATGTGCAGCTGATCCGGGATCTGCCCGAGGAGGAGATGCGCCTGGGGGAAATCCTCATGGGCTGCGGCACCCTGACCCCCGCCGAACTGGACGAAGCCCTGCGCCGCCAGGAGGCCGCGGCGGACGGGGCGCCGCACCCCATCGGCGAGATGCTGGTGGAGCAGAACATCGTTCATCCCCCGGTGGTCCAGGCCGCCCTGGACAAGCAGAAGCAGGTCAAGGAGCAGAAGAGCGCCGAAGGCAGCCTGATCCGCGTCAATGCCGAGAAGCTGGATGAGCACATCAACCTGATCGGCGAGCTCATCATCGCCAGCGCCGGCACCAGTCTCATCGCCCAGCGCGCCAATATCCCGGAGCTGTCCGAGGCCGCCGCCCGGCTCTCTCGCCTGGTGGAGGAAGTGCGGGATTCGGCGCTGACCCTGCGCATGGTGCAGATCGGCGCTACCTTCAACAAATTCCAGCGGGTCGTGCGGGACATGAGCGCCGAGCTGAAAAAGGACATCCGCCTGGAAATTTCCGGCGCCGAGACCGAGCTCGACAAGACGGTCGTGGAAAAGATCGGCGATCCCCTGACCCATCTGGTGCGCAACTCCCTCGACCACGGCATCGAAGCGGCCGCGGAGCGCATCGCCCGCGGCAAGCCGGCCCACGGCACCATCCGGCTCAACGCCTACCACGACTCCGGCAGCATCGTCATCGAAGTCTCCGACGACGGCGGCGGCCTCAACCGGGAACGCATCCTCAAGAAAGCCATCGAGCGGGGCCTCGTCAAGCCGGAGCAGCAACTGGGCGACGACGAGATCCACAACCTCATCTTCGAAGCCGGCTTCTCCACCGCCGAGCAGGTGAACAACCTCTCCGGGCGCGGCGTCGGCATGGACGTGGTGCGGCGCAACATCATGGCCCTGCGCGGCACCGTCGAGATCCAGAGCGCCGAAGGGATGGGCACCACCATGCGCATCCGCCTGCCCCTGACCCTGGCCATCATCGACGGCTTCCTGGTGGGGGTGGGCGCGGCGTCCTTCGTCCTGCCCCTGGAACTGGTGGTCGAGTGCGTCGAACTCTCCGCCGACGAGACCCAGGCCGCCCAGGGCCGCGACCACCTCAACCTGCGGGGCGAAGTGCTGCCCTTCATCCGCCTCAAGGAGCTTTTCGACATCTCCGATCCCTCGCAGCCGGCGGTGGACCCGGCGGACGAAGAGGGCTTCGGCGATGGCCGGGCCGCTTCGGGTTCGAGTGGCGACACTGCCACCGCCGTGGCGTCCGATCCGGAACTCGACTTCATGCTCCACCCGGTGCGGCGCGAGAACGTCGTCGTCGTCCAGTACGCCGGCCATCGCGCCGGCCTTGTGGTGGAGAACCTGATGGGGGAATTCCAGACGGTCATCCGTCCCCTGGGGGTGGTGTTCAACGGCCTGCAGGGCATCGCCGGCTTCACCATCCTCGGCAACGGCCAGGTGGCGCTGATTCTCGATGTGGCGGGACTCGTCCATCGCGTCGCGACCCGGGACCGGCGGCTCAACGCGGGCGTTTCCTTTGCCATGTCGGAATGATTTTCAGTTGGGCGTTGGCACGTAACGGCTTGGTTCACTCTTGGGAGAAGAATATGTTCAAGAATCTACGCATCGGTATGCGACTGGGGATCGGTTTCGGACTGGTCCTGGTGCTGTTGATTGCCATCTCGACCATGGCCGTCTGGCGGGTCGGCCAGCTCAACAATGAAATCGGTGTGCTGGTCGACGACAAGTTTCCCAAGGTTGTCGTCGCCAACAACATCATCGATGAAGTGAATGTCATTGCCCGGGCCCTGCGCAACTCCGCGCTGGTCAAGGGTGAAGCCGTGCAGAAAGAGCTGGATCGGGTGCAGGAAGCCCGGAAGAAGATCGCCGGTGATGTCGACAAGCTGCAGAAGACGGTCCATTCGGAGGAGGGCAAGAAAGCCTTCGCCAAAATGTTGGAGGCCGGCAAGGTCTACGAAAGCGACCAGGACAGGTTCATCGAGCTGCAGAAGGCCGGCAAGCGGGACGAGGCCGTCGAATTCATGACGAGCCGGATGCGCAAGACGTTTAATGACTACCTCCGGGCGGTGCAGGAATTGATTGACCACCAGTCCGAAGGCATGAGCAAGGTCGGCAAGGAAGCCGGCGACATGGCCGTCTCCACCCGCAACCTGATCGTTACCCTGGCCATCGTGTCCGCCCTCCTGGCCATCGGCTTTGCCTGGTGGGTCACCCGCACCATCACCCGGCCGGTGGGCGAAGCGGTGGATGCCGCCAACCGCATCGCCAAGGGCGACCTCACGGTCCGGATCGAATCCCACGGCAATGACGAGGTCGGGCAACTGATGGGGGCCATGCAGTCCATGCTCAAGGCCATCCAAGCCTTGCTGGCCGACGCCGGCATGCTGAGCCAGGCGGCCGTGGCCGGCAAGCTCGCCACCCGGGCCGATGCCTCCAAGCACCAGGGCGACTACCGGAAGATCGTGCAGGGGGTCAACGACACCCTGGACGCGGTCATCGGGCCGCTCAATGTGGCCGCCGACTATGTGGATCGCATCTCCAAGGGCGACATGCCGCCCAAGATCACCGACACCTACAACGGCGATTTCAACACCATCAAGAACAACCTCAACCAGGCGATCGAAGCCATCAATGCCCTGGTCGCCGAAGCCAAGGGCCTGGAAACCGCCGCCGTCGAAGGCCGGCTCGCCACCCGGGCGGACGCGTCCCGCTACCAGGGCGACTACCGGGCCATCGTCCAGGGGGTGAACAACACCCTGGATGCGGTCATCGGGCCCCTCAACGTCGCCGCCCGGTATGTGGACGACATCTCCAAGGGCAACATCCCGGCCAAGATCACCGACACCTACAACGGCGATTTCAACACCATCAAGAACAACCTCAACCAGGCCATCGACGCGGTCAATGCCCTGGTGGCGGACGCCAACCTGCTGGCTGCCGCCGCCGTCGCCGGCAAGCTCGAAACCCGGGCCGATGCCAGCAAGCACCAGGGCGACTTCCGCAAGGTCGTGCAGGGGGTCAACGACACCCTGGATGGCGTCATCCTGCCGGTCAATGAAGCCGTCTCCGTGCTGGTCGAGATGGAAAAGGGCGACCTTACCAGGACCGTCAAGGGCGACTACAAGGGCCAGCTCAAGGACTTCAAGGATACGGTCAACAACACCGTGGCGAAGCTCGCCCAGATCATTGCCGACGTCAATGCGACGGCCGATACCCTGGCTTCCGCCACGAGCCAGGTCTCGGCCACGGCCCAGTCCCTGTCCCAGGCTTCCTCGGAGCAGGCAGCGAGCGTCGAGGAGACCTCCGCTTCCATCGAGGAGATGTCGGCCTCGATCAAGCAGAACACCGAGAATGCCAAGGTGGCGGACACCATGTCGGCGGACGGCTCGAACAAGGCGGCCGAGGGC
>JAGTRP010000040.1 GCA_018261935.1 Rhodocyclaceae bacterium | reverse complement strand
GCACACCTACGAGGAATTCCCGGGCAGCGGGGTCGGCCTGGCCCTGGTCCGGAAGGCCATGGAGCGCATGGGCGGCCGGGTGTGGGCGGAAAGCGCCCCCGGCAAGGGGGCGACCTTCCATCTGGAGCTGGAGTTGGCAGCCTGTCCGCAGTCAGCCGATACCCCCGCGCCGGAGATTTGCTAGGGTAAAGACCTACCCTGTCCTGGGGGTGATTCCGGTAGGGCTTTTGCTCCGCCCAGGTGCTTCAATAGCTTGGTGGCGCGGGTAACCCATCATTCCTGTTCCAGGGTGATGGCGGCCGAGTTGATGCAGTAACGCTGGCCGGTGGGCCGGGGGCCATCCGGGAAGACATGGCCGAGATGGGCGCCGCAATGGGTGCAGGTGACCTCGGTGCGGTGCATTCCGTAAGTATGGTCGTCGGTTTCGTCCACCAGGGCGGCGTCGACGGGAGCGGAGAAACTGGGCCAGCCGCAGCCCGCATCGAATTTGGCCTCGGACCGGAACAGGGGGGAGCCGCAGCAGATGCAACGGTAAAGGCCGTCGTCGTTGCAGTTCCAGTACTGGCCGGTGAAAGCCCGTTCGGTGCCTTTCTCCCGGGTGACGTGGTATTGCTCGGGCGTCAGCTGAGCCCGCCATTCCGCGTCGGTCTTTTCCATCTTGGGCATAGCGATCTCCGAATGATCCAATACGATAGGATACGACTCATGAGACCGCCGCCGGCGACAAAGTTCTGGCTGGCATTCCTGCTGGCTCTCCTGGTGGCCTGCGCTTCCGGGAAAGCCGCCGAAAGCCTTCCCCTGGACAGCCTCCGCCTGCCGCCCGGCTTCGCCATCGAGCTGCTGGCGCGGGTGCCCAACGCCCGGGCCATGACCCTGGGGGACAACCGGGTCCTCTACGTCGGCTCCATGGGCGAAGGCAAGGTCTATGGCCTGGAACTCGACGAGGCCTGGCGGGCGAAGGCGATCCACGTCGTCGCCAGGGGCCTCAAGATGCCGGTGGGCGTCGCCTGGCGCGACGGCGCCCTGTATGTCTCGGCGGTGAACAGGATCGTCCGGCTGGACGGCCTCGGCTCCCGGCTCGCCTCGCCCCCCAAGCCGGTGACGGTTACCGACCGCTTCCCGTCCGATACGTCCCACGGCTGGAAATTCATCGCCTTCGGGCCGGATGGCTGGCTCTATGTGCCGGTGGGCGCCCCCTGCAACATCTGCGAGCCCGACCCCGGCCGCTACGCCGCCATTTTCCGGATGAAGCCGGACGGGTCGGCGGTCGAGGTCGTGGCCCGGGGGGTGAGGAACAGTGTCGGCTTCGACTGGCATCCGAGCACCCGGGAGCTGTGGTTCACCGACAATGGCCGGGACTGGCTGGGGGACGACCAGCCCCCCGACGAACTCAACCGCGTCGGCCAGGCCGGCCAGCATTTCGGGTATCCCTATTGCCATGGCGGCACCCTGGCCGACCCGGAGTTCGGAAAGAAGCGGGACTGCCGGGAATTCGTGCCGCCGGTGCAGAACCTGGGGGCCCACGTGGCCGCCCTCGGCATGCGGTTCTACACCGGCAGGCAATTTCCGGAAGCCTACCGGAACCAGGTCTTCATCGCCGAACACGGCTCCTGGAACCGTAGCCGCAAGGTGGGCTACCGGGTCAGCCTGGTGCGCCTGCAGGGCAACCGGGCCGTCGCCTACGAGCCCTTCGCCACCGGCTGGCTGCAGGGCGAAAAGGCCTGGGGGCGGCCCGCCGACGTGCTGGTCCTGCCCGACGGCTCCCTCCTGGTTTCCGACGATCATGCCGGAGCCATCTACCGAATCCGGTATGATGCCTCCCAATCCACACCGAAAGCCAAGCCATGAATCAACAACCTCTGACCGAAGGCGACCTGGATCGCCTCGAAGAATTGCTCGACAGCCCCGCCTTCAAGGGGGAGGCCATGCGCCTCGACGAAATCCAGGCCCTGCTGTGCGCCGTGGTCAGCTCTCCCGAGACCATCCTGCCCAGCACCTGGCTGCCGGAAGCCCTGGGAGAGGAGCCGGAGTACGAGAGCGAAGCCCAGGCCATGGAAATCATGGAGCTCCTGATGCGCCTCAACAACGACATCGCCCGGTCGCTGCAGGATGGCGAGACGGTGGCCCTCATCCTCTATCCCCTGGATGAGGAGGGCAACGAATACGACTACGCCAGCTGGGCCGATGCCTATGTCTACGGCTGCGGCCTGGGCAGCGACTGGTTCGAGCTGGCCGACAAGCATGCCGAGGATCTCTCGGAGCTGCTGGAGCCCATGTTCCTCCTCAACGGCATGATGAAGGAGGACGTGGAGAAAAGCGGCGAGAAATGGTTATCCCCCGCGGAGGAAGCCAGGCTGGTGGAGGAAATGCAGGAAGACCTGCCGGACATCGTCCTTGCCATCTACGATTTCTGGCGGGCCAAGGAAGGCTCCAGCACCACCATTCGCCGGGAAACGGAGAAGGTGGGGCGCAACGATCCCTGTCCCTGCGGCAGCGGCAAGAAATTCAAGCAGTGCTGCGGTCAGCCCGACAAGCTGCACTAGGCTTTTTCACAGGTTCCATGCGGCCCACGGCCTTCAGCAGGATTTTGTAAATATCCCGGTCGAAGGCCGGCCGGGGAGTTTCCATCATCTCGTAGATTTCGGCTTCGCTGCCGGCCGTGCCCAGATGGCGCCAGCCATCGACCACATGGGCTTCCTCGCCCTCCCGGATGAGGGCCGGGCCGGGGAAGGGCCAAGGCTGGAGCTTGAGGCGCACGAGGGCGGCCATGAGCCGCATGGTGTGCTTGGCCATGGGTTCCTTGCCGACGCAGGCCCCCTTGCAGCGCTTCACCTGGTGGCCGAAGCAGGGCTTGCCCGGCGCCGCCTTTTCCAGCCCGAGGAGGATGTCGCACAGATTGTGCTCGGCGGCCAGGCTGCGCAGGACATCGGTGGCCTCCTTCGAGCTCTTGAAGAGGCCGTAGCATGACGACTGCAGGCTGAAATCCAGGTCCCGGGCGAAAGCGAGGGCGGGACGCAGCCAGCCTTCCCCTTCATCCACCAGGGTCCAGGTGCACACCTCGTCGTTCTTCCTGAGCTGCCGGTTGTGGGTGGGCTGCAGGCGCTTCACCAGGGCGGCTTCCTGCAGGAGGGCGCCGATTTCCCCGGCGGTTTCGACCCACTCGATGCGCTTCACCTGCTGGGCGAGGCTCATTTCCTTGGCGGAGGCGTGGTCGGCGGAGAAATGGGAGAGCACCCGGGAGCGGATGTCCTTCGCCTTGCCCACGTAGAGAGGGAGCCGGTTCTCGCCGTAGAAGAGATAGACGCCGGGGGTGTCTGGCAGGTCGTCCACGATCGAGGCATCCAGGTGGGCCGGCAGGCTGGGGTGGGCATTGAGGGCCCGTAGCGCCGCCTGCACCGCTTCCGGCCCGGGGATGGCGTGGACCAGCTGCCAGAACTGGTGGATGAGCTGGGCATCGGCCAGGGCCCGGTGGCGGGCCTCCGCCGCGAGGCCGTGGCGCTCGATGAGGGCATCCAGGCTGTGGCGCTTGTGCTCGGGGAAAAGCTGGCGGGAGAGCTTGACGGTGCACAGCACCGGCGCCCGGAAGGTGATCCCCAGGCGCTTGAACTCGTTCTTCAGGAAGCCGTAGTCGAAGCGGGCGTTGTGGGCGATGAAAAGGCGGCCCGTCAGGCGTTCCAGCACCTCGGCGGCGACTACCTCGAAACTCGGGGCGTCGGCCACCATGTCGTTGCTGATGCCGGTGAGGTGCTCGATGAAGGGCGGGATGCGGGTGCCGGGATTGACCAGCTGCTGCCATTCCCGCACGGAACCGTCGGGATCGACTTCGACGATGCCGATTTCGGTGATGCGGTCGGAGGTGGCGGTGGCCCCGGTGGTTTCCAGGTCGACAAAGGCTAGGGGGCGCATGATGCTGTGAGGCTAATCGGGTATGATGGCCGGTCATTGAAGGATGCCGGCGAGAGGGCAGTGTACCGCGAGTCGGTCTCCGCTGCAGGGAGATTGGGCATGAAGAACGACGAAATCATCGGCGACGAGCTGCGAAACTACATTCACGCGCTCCTGAAGGCCATGGTCCAGCACGGCGGATCGGACCTCTTCATTTCCAAGGACTTTCCGCCCACCATGAAGGTGCACGGCACCATGAAGGCCCTGTCGGCCCAGAAGCTCAGCGCCGACGTTTCCAAGAAGCTCGCCTGGGTCCTCATGAACCGCATCCAGCGGGAGGAGTTCGAGAAGGAGATGGAATGCAACTTCGCCATCTCCCTGCCCGGCGTGGCCCGCTTCCGGGTCAATGTCTTCCAGCAGCAGGCGGCGGTGGGGATGGTCATCCGCACCATCACCAGCGAAATCCCCAATTTCGAAAAGCTCGGGCTGCCCCATGTCCTCAAGGACGTCATCATGGCCAAGCGCGGCTTGGTGCTGGTGGTGGGGGGGACCGGGTCGGGGAAGTCTACCACCATGGCGGCCATGATCGACCACCGCAATGCTGCGGCGCCGGGCCACATCATCACCGTCGAAGACCCCGTGGAATATGTCCATACTTCCAAGCAATGCCTGGTGACCCATCGGGAAGTGGGCGTCGATACCCACAGCTGGCACAACGCCCTCAAGAACACCCTGCGCCAGGCCCCGGACGTCATCCTCATCGGCGAAATCCGCGACATGGAAACCATGGAGCACGCCCTGGCCTTCGCCGAGACCGGGCACCTGTGCATGGGAACCCTCCACGCCAACAACGCCAACCAGACCCTGGACCGGGTGGTCAATTTCTTCCCGGACGAAAGGAAACCCCAGGTCCTGATGGATCTCGCCTCCAACCTGAAGGCGGTGGTGTCCCAGCGCCTCATCCGCTCCCTGGACGGCAAGCGCAAGGCCGCTATCGAAATCCTCCTCAACACCGCGACCGTGGCCGAACTGCTGGGCAAGGGCCAGTCCGCGGCCATCAAGCCGATCATGGACAAGAGCCGGGAACTGGGCATGCAGACCTTCGACCAGGCCCTGTTCGACCTCTACGACCAGGGGCACATCAGCTACGAGGAGGCGATCCGCAACGCCGACTCCACCAACGAGCTGCGCCTCACCATCAAGCTCAAGAGCAAGCGCGGCGAGCCATCGACGGCCAGCGGCATGTCCCTGTCCATCGAGGAGGAGAAGGCGCCGGAGGCGGAAGAGGAGAAGCCGGAAGAGGCGAAGCAGTAACCCGGCTGCTCGTTGGCTGCTAGCTTTGGGCTTCCCTCAATTGGTGAGTCGCTGTTGCGCTGCAAGGCGGCTTTCTAACCGAAGGTCTTTTGCCGCCATGTTCTAAATGCGCGGGTGTTGCGGATACCGTCGAAATCCCGATCTTCATGGATGTGATTCGCGTCTGGCAGAGTGCCGCATTCTCGCGAGATTTCGAGCCACATGATGCTCTCTTCGATGGACTCGCGTAGCGCAGCAACACAGGCGAGGTTGTAAGCTCCGCTGCCCTTTTTGAGAAGTTCGGCATATTCCAAATGTCTCGTTGCCGCTGTAACTAGGCCGCCTGCTGCTTGGACATCGATATGACGTAATGCTTGATATTCACTTATTAGACTGCTTCCCCAGTTGTTGGCGGCTTCGTGCATGTCCGGCTTGATGGCCAGGGTCTGGGCGTAGCGCTCGCCGGCCTGGCGCCAGAGGTTGCGGGCGGCGGGAAGGTCGGTGGGGGCCAGGGCCCGGGCTTCGTTGCCGAGGGCTACGCCCCAGTTGTTGGCGGCTTCGTGTATGTCCGGCTTGATGGCCAGGGCCTGGGCGTAGCGCTCGCCGGCCTGGCGCCAGAGGTCACAGGCGGCGGGAAGGTCGGTGGGGGCCAGGGCCCGGGCT
>JAGTRP010000028.1 GCA_018261935.1 Rhodocyclaceae bacterium | reverse complement strand
GGCGCCGCCGGCGGCCACTTCCCGCTCGACGGCCGCGGCGAGCTCGACCGCCTTCTTGAAATTGCCGGTCTTGTGATGAACGATCCCTTCGATCGCCATTGATTTCAGCCGGGTCTGGTCATCGGTAAAGGTCTTGTTGAGCTCGCCGAGGACCTTGAGCGCTTCCATCGGGTTGTCCTTGGCGCTGCACGTCTTCGCCAACCCGAAGAAGGCGTCGGGGGCCTTCAGGACCGAGTGCTCTCCGAGGGTCACGCTTTTGCGGAAGGCGCGTTCCGCATGGTCGAGACGGCCCAGTTTCAGCGAAACGTCGCCCAGGGTCTTCTGACGCGCCACCGAGTTCGGCGACAGCTTGGTTGCGTGTTCCAGCGATTGGGCCGCCGCATCCAGTTCGCCGAGGGCCTGGAAGGTGTGGGCGAGGAGATCGTGGGCTTCCAGGTAGTAGGGCGAATCGTGAATGGTCTCCTGGAGGAGCGATTTGGCCGGCTCCAGTTCGCCATTCTGGACCAGGACCTTGGCCAGGCCGGCCTTGGCCCAGGGGAAGTCGCGCTCGGCCAGTACCGCCTCGAACACCTGGCGGGCCTGCTGGAGATTTCCTGATTTGACCAGCAGGTCGGCCTTCGTCCGCGCCAGTTCCGGCCCATTGGCCTTGTCCGTGCGGATACGCTCGTCGCACAGGCGGATGGCCTTGGCGTAGTCGCCGCTCCGGATGGCCCGGTCGATGTCGGCGAACATGGCCTTGCGCGCCCAGATCTTGGCCAGGCGATTGCGCAGGGTGGCCTCGGTGATGGGCTTCAGGAGATAGGCGTCGGGCTGGTACTCGGCGGCGCCGGTCACCGCCTCGGTGGTCTTCTCGGCGGTGATCATCACCCAGGCGCAGGCCGGACCGATCAGCTGCTTGACCTTGGCCTCCTCCAGCACCTGCTGGCCATTCTGCCCGGGTCCGAGGTTGAAGTCGCACAGCACCACGTCGAAGGGCTGGGCCCCCAGTAGGCGCACAGCATCCTTGCCGTTGGCGGCGGTTTCGATGAGCTTGCTGTTGGCGCCGCAATTGCGCAGGACGTCGCGGATCACCGTGCGCATCCCCTGGAAATCATCGACGATGAGGAAGGTCTTGCTGGAGAAATCGATCTCGGAGGTTTGCGCCGGATTAAATGCTGTGGGAATCATGGCTCGGTGAATGCTGATGCTTGGATCTCAAAATCTCAGGGCAGGCGGATGACGAAACAGCCGCCGCCATAGGTGCCGCCGTTTTCCAGCCGGATTTCGCCGCAGCGCCCCCGGTTACGGTGGAGACGGGCGACCTTGGTGGAAAAATAGAGCCCCAGTCCGGTACTTCCCGTCTGGAAACTGATGCCGCGCTGCGCAGCCAGGGTCTGGTCGATCATCTCCGGGGAGTAGCCGGGGCCGTCGTCCTCGATCCGGATTTCGAGAAAGTTGTCGGTGACGGATGCGTCAAGGTGAATGCGCCGATTGGTGTAACGGATCGCATTACTGAAGGCGTTGCCGATCACCCCCGCCACCAGATCCTCGTCGAAGGGCCAGTAGAGCTCTTCGGGAGCGGTCAGTTCGAGTTCGATGCCCCGCGACCGGAGAAGGCTAAAGGCCTGGTCCGCGACGCCGT
Source organism: Rhodocyclaceae bacterium (assembly GCA_018261935.1). Classification (GTDB taxonomy): domain Bacteria; phylum Pseudomonadota; class Gammaproteobacteria; order Burkholderiales; family Rhodocyclaceae; genus JAGTRP01. Next base: position 42,176 of record JAGTRP010000028.1, on the reverse strand, counting down.
GGAGGAAGTCGCCCACGGCGATGTATTGGGGGTCGAAGGGATAGAGCTGCTGATCCAGCTTGTACAGCGTGAGCAATTGGATCAGGTTATGGTTGATCCGCTTGGCCTCATAGGTCATTTGCGACAGCTCGCCGTATGTCGAGAGGGTTTCCGGCGAGGCCGATGCCAGGGTCTTCTCCAGTCCGCTGATCAGGAGACTGACCGAGTTCTTCATGTCATGGACCGATGACGCGAGAAAGGTCGTCATGTCCGGCGCATCGCTCTGTTTCGGTGGTGCAGGGTCACTCATCGGAATAAACCGGCCGCTTCAGGATTGCCAAGCCCGAAGTATCGGTGCCAGCGCGCTGAGCGTCAAATCTTCCTGGGTCCGACGTACGGCAGGCTTGGGGGTTGGCTGATGACGGCCAGGGCCCGGCACGGCTGCCGGGCCCGTCCCGGGAGGAGCCTGGTTAGAGCTCGATTCCCTCCCGGCCTCCATCCGCGCCAACCCCCTGGGCGTGGGCCAGGTAGGTCAGGCTGTCGATCACTTCGGCCAGGCCCGCCACGGTGGGGTACTCGAACAGGTTGCGCAGGGGTAGGTCCACCTCGAAGACATCGCGGATGCGGGCCACGGCCTTGATCGCCAGGAGGGACTGGCCGCCCAGGTCGAAGAAGTCGTCATGGATGCCGATGGGCTCGACCTGGAGCACTTCGCTCCACAGGCCGGCCAGGGTCTTTTCCGTCTCGGTGCGGGGGGCCTCGTGTTCCCGCACCGGCGCCGTGCCTTCGACCCGGTGGGCGGGCAGGGCGAGGCGGTCGACCTTGCCGTTGGCGTTGAGGGGCAAGCGCTCCAGCAGCATGAAGCTGGGGGGCACCATGTAAGCAGGCAGGCTTTCGGCCAGATAGCGGCGCAGGAGGGCCGGGGTCAGCACCTCCGGGCTGGCGGCGGGCACCGGCCGCGGATGGGGCGCCGGGTTGCCATTGCCGGGTCGCCTGGCATAGACGTAGCACAGGTCGGTGTTGCGCAGCAGGGGGTCCTGCTCCACCACCACCTGGAAGCCGTGCTGCTGCAGGAGGCTGGTGATGGGCTCCAGGTTTTCCCCCTGGTCCACCTCGATCACCAGCTGGCGCAGCTTGGGCCAGTCGTCGGGGGAGAGGCCCTGCAGCACGTCCAGTTCGCTCTTCTCCACATTGATCTTGAGGAGGTCGATGCGCTCCAGGCCCTCGTCGGCCATGACGCTGGACAGGGTGCGCAGCTGGGCGGCGACGCTCCGGGCCTTGAGCTTGTCGTCGATGAGCTGGCTCACCTGGGCGTCGAAGTCCTCGTCGGCCAGCAGCTCCGGCTGTTGGTTGGCCACGTAGTTGCGCACCACGTCCCGCTCCGTGGCGGCATCGGCATAGAAGCCGGAGAGCAGGGAAAGGCCCTCGAAATAGGTGAGTTCCGCCGAGGTGTTCTCCCGGGACAGCCCATGGGGCAGGCACTTGATGTCGTGGGCGGTGCCCCAGGCGTCGGCGTTGGCCTTGAGGCAGGCGTAGGCGGCCGGGTTGGGCTCGAAGGCCAGGAGCCGCAGGTTGCGGGTCAGGCGGCTCACGAACAGGGTGAACAGGCCGATGTTGGCGCCGGCGTCCACCACCACGTCGCCGTCGTTGATGGTGATGCCATGGCGCAGGTAGGCCTGGAGCTCGAAAATCTCCCGGTAGATGTAGTCGGTCTCGTTGCGGTTCAGATGGGCCACGGCGGCACCGTCGGGCAAGGTATGCACCTGGCGCTCCCACAGGGGCTGCTCCAGGCGCTCGGGCACCACGTAGGCCACCAGCTGCTGCCGGCCGGCGCCATCGTCCTGGGCGGTCACCAGGGCTTCCCGTATGCCCGGATGGCGTGCCAGGGCCGCCTCGACCTCGCCCAGTTCCACCCGGTAGCCGTTGATCTTGACCTGGTGGTCGATGCGGCCGCAGAACTCGATGTTGCCGCCGGGCAGGAAGCGCCCCAGATCGCCGCTGCGGTAGAGGCGGCCCCCGGGTTCGGGGGAGAAGGGATCGGGGCGGAATTTCTGGGACGTCAGCTCGGGGCGATGCAGGTAGCCTCGGGCGACGCCGCGGCCGCCGATGCACAGTTCGCCCAATTCTCCGGGGGGGACCGGTTCGCCTGCCTCGTCGAGGAGATAGACGCGGCTGTTGGGCAAGGGCTGGCCCAGGGGCAGGGTGCCGCTGGCGGTGGCGGGCAACGGGCCGGACCCCACCGCGTAGGTCAGCACTCCCACGGTGGTTTCGGTGGGGCCGTAGTGGTTGATGATCCGGCAATCGGGGGCGAGGGCGCGCAGTTCCTCGATCCACTCCAGCCGCGAGGCTTCGCCGCCGAGGATCAGGAAACGCCGCGGCATCAGCCGGGACCGTTGGCGCCCGCTCTGGAGGGCCGCCAGATGGGAGGGGACGATCTTGAGCACGTCGATGCCTTCGCCCTCCATCACTTCAGCCAGGAGGTCCGGGTCCTCGCTGCGGGTCTGGGAGATGACATGCAGACAGCCGCCCGTGGCCAGGGCCGGGAAGATGACCGTGTTGCCCAGGTCGGCGCCGATGGTGGAGACCGTGGCGTAATGCAGCCCCGGCTCCAGCCCCAGGCGATGGACGATGCCCAGGACGTAATTGACGATATTGCGGTGCTCGATGCAGACCCCCTTGGGCTGGCCCGTGGAGCCGCTGGTGTAGATCACGTAGGCCAGGCTGTGGGAGTCCGGTTTCTGGCTTTCGGCGGCGCCCGGGGGCACGTCCGCCGCCATTTCCGGCCCATCGACGCAGAGGGCGCGGGCGCCGGTGGCGGGCAGGCTGGCGGCCAGAGCCTGCTGGGTCAGCACCAGGGAAACGCCGGCGTCTTCCAGCATGAAGGCCATGCGCTCCCGGGGCAGGGCCGGGTCCAGGGGCAGGTAGGCGGCTCCCGACTTGAGGATGGCGAGCAGGGAAACTACCAGGTCGAGGGAGCGCTCGACGCAAAGGCCGACGCAGACTTCGGGCCGCGCCCCCAGGGAGCGCAGGCGACGGGCCAGTTCATTGGCACGGCGGTTGAGCTGGCTGTAGGTCAGGCGCTGCTGCTCGAAAACCAGGGCATCCCGTTCGGGATAGCGCTCGGCCTGGATTTCGAACAATTGGTGCAGGCACAAATCTGCCTCGGGGAATTCGGCCTCGGTCTGGTTCCATTCCGCCGCCGGCGTGCCGGAGCGTGGGTCTTGGTCTTGGCTGTTGGTCCTGGTCATTTTCGCTTTCTCGGTAGAGGAACAGGCGGTCCCTTAGAGAGACCACGCGATCACTTCCTTCATGATCTCGTTGGTGCCTGCGTAGATGCGCTGCACCCGGCTGTCGGACCAGAGGCGCGCGATGGGGTATTCGTTCATGTAGCCGTAGCCGCCGTGCAGCTGCAGGCATTCGTCCGCGATCCGGCACTGGGTCTCGGTGAGCCAGTACTTGGCCATGGCGCTGGTGACGTCGTCCAGACGGCCGGCCAGGAACTGCTGGATGCAGTGGTCGATGAAGATACGGCCCACCTGGGCCTGGGTCTTGCACTCGGCGAGCTTGAAGCGGGTGTTCTGGAAATCGAACAGGGTCTTGTCGAAGGCCTGGCGCTCCTTGACGTAGCGGGCGGTCAGCTCCACCGCCCGCTCCGCCGCGGCCACGGCAGTGACGCCCACCATGAGCCGCTCGTAGGGCAGCTGCTCCATCAACTGGGCAAAGCCCTTGCCCTCCGCCGGGCCCAGCAGGTTTTCCGCCGGCACCTCGACGCCGTCGAAGAAAAGCTCGCAGGTGTCCTGGCCGTGCATGCCGATCTTGTCCAGGGCCGGGCCGGTGCTGTAGCCCGCCAGGTCGCGGGTTTCCACCAGGATAAGGGAAATGCCCCGGCCCGCTGTGGCCCGGGGGTCGGTCTTAGCGGCGAGGCAGACGAGGCCTGCGCGGGCGCCGTTGGTGATGAAGGTCTTGGAACCGGAAATGCGGTAGCGGTCGCCGTCGCGGCGGGCGGTGGTCTTAATGCCCTGGAGATTGGAGCCGGCGTCCGGCTCCGTCATGGCGATGGCGGCCACCAACTCGCCCCGGGCCAGGGACGGCAGCCAGCGTCGCCTCTGGGCTTCGCTGCCATAGGTCAGCAGGTAGCGGGCCACCACGGCCTGGATGACGCCGCCGAAGTGGACGCCGGCCCGCGCCAGCTCTTCCAGCACCACCGCCTGGTGGGCGAAGCTGCCGCCGGCGCCGCCGTAGTCTTCCGGCAGGTCGGGCAGCAGCAGGCCGATGCGGCCCGCCGCCGGCCAGGCCTCAGGGTCGGGGCCGTGCTGGGCGCGCCAGTGCGTCTGCCGGGGCAGGAATTGTTCTTCAATAAACCGGCGCACGCTCTTGCGGAACAGCTGCACGCTGTCGTCGGCCCAGGGGGAATGGTCAGCGGACATGGTTCAACTCCCAGTATGTTCAGTGACGACGGCGGCGACCCGGCCGCCGGCAGGGCCGATGCTCTCCAGGCGCCAGCCGCAGCGCTCGCCGGACAGGCCGCCCACCCGCAGGAGGCGGGCCGGCATGCCGGGGGTCAGGGAGACATCGAAATCGGTCAGGTCATGGGAGAGTCCCGTGCCCAGGGCCTTGACGAAGGCCTCCTTGCGCGTCCAGCAATTGAAGAAGCCCATGGGGCGATCATCCGGATCGAGGCGGCGGTAGAGGGCGTATTCCCGGGGGGAGAAGAATTGCCGGGCCAGGGTCTCGGGGTCGTCCAGCCGGCGCACCGACTCGACATCCACGCCGATCCGGCCCCGGCGGGAAAGGGCGCAGAGGGCCAGGCTGCCCTCCGCCGCGTCGGAATAGGAAATATTGAAGCGCCAGCCGCTGGCCGCCTGGGGACCCAGCAGTTCGGGCTTGCCGTAGCGGTTGTAGCCCAGGGCTACCTGTTCGGGTCCGATCTCCAGGCGCTGGGCCAGCAACTGGCGCAGCCGGCCATGGGCCACGATATAGCGCTGGCGATCCCGCGGCCGGTGGAAGCGGGCGGCCCGCTGGCGCTCCGCCTCGGACAGGAAGGCAGCCAGTTCGGACTCGGCATCCTCCGGCAGGTCGAGGGGGATGGGCACCAGGCACTTGTCTCCGTCGCAGACCTCGGCGGCGGCTACGGCAAAGAGTTCAAGGGGGTGAGGGAAGGGCGCCGGGGCGGACTCGGCACATTGCCGATAGGTGTATGCGACTTTCCCCGGGGAAGCGTGGGCGCCTTCGCGAAAACGGAAGGCGGCCTGTGCGCGTCGAGGGCTGCCCTGCGCCGCGTTGTCCACCCAAGCCACCATTTCCACCTCCTTCGTCAGCCCTGCCGTTTCCGATCGGGGTCAAGTTCGGGACAATGGTATGAGGTCGAGTCCTTCGGTTAAATGCAGGGCGGTACGTATTTGCCCTTTCGGTTCGCTGGTACGCAGAGGTATGTTTCGCGGCAATATTCCCGGGCCGGCCCGGAAAGGGAGAGCTGGCCGCTCCGGCTACAGGTGGGCTTCCTGGTAATCCAGGATTTCTTCCAGGTGGTGCATCACCTCGTCGCTGATCTCGTTGGTTCGCCACAGGCGGATCAGCTCCCTGCGCTCCGCCCGCGTAGCGGCGTGGCGGAGGCGCATCATCAGCTCGGCCCGGGGCAGCAGTTCCTGGCCAGCGGGCGTGGCGAGGTTGATCCGGTCGGCGATTTCCGCCCGCAATGGATCGGCCCATTCGCTGGGAGCGCCTTCGGCGGCCACCATTTCATCGATGGCGGCCAGGGCCGCCGCGCTGAGGGCGGCCCGCACCCGGCGCTGTTCGCTTTGCAGGCTCCAGTCCGACCCGACCTTGAGGCGGCGGATCAGGGACGGCAAGGACAAGCCTTGCCCGACCAGGGTCATGGCAATGACGAAGAAGGTCAGGAAGATGATGAGATCCCGGTACGGGAAGGCTTCGCCGCTGGGCAGGGTGGCGGGCAGGGCGAGGGCGGCGGCCAGGGAGACGATGCCCCGCATGCCGCACCAGCCGATGACGAAAAGCTCGCCCTTCTGGGGCTTGGGCTCGTTGTCGCGCAGGCTTCCGCTCAGCCAGCCGGGCAGGTAGGCGACCGGATAGACCCAGGCGAAACGGACCAGGATGGCCACCGCGGTGACGCAGGCCCCCCAGCCGATCAGCTCCGCCACCGAGTAGCGGGCCAGCTTCTCGAACACATCCGACATCTGGATGCCGATCAGCATGAAGACCAGGCTGTTGAGGATGAAGGCCAGCAGGTTCCAGACCGAGCGGGCCATGATCCGCATCTCGGCGGAGACGATCACCGGCGCGTAGCGCCCCCGCACCAGCCCCGCCGCCACCACGGCGAGGACGCCGGAAACATGGATGGATTCGGCGGCGATATAGGTCGCGTAGGGAATGCTCAGCACGGTCAGGACTTCGATGAAGGGGTCGCCGAGACGCTTGTGGATGGCGATGAACACGAAGGCCAGGGCGACGCCCACGGCGATGCCGCCGAGGGATACGCCGACGAGTTGGATGCTCGCGTCCAGCAGGGAAAAGGTCCCGGTGAGCACCGCCGCAATGGCGAATTTGTACATCACCAGGCCGGAGGCGTCGTTCACCAGGCTCTCGCCCTCCAGCACCGTGACGATGCGGCGGGGGATGTTGAGCCGGGAGAGGATGGTGGTGGCCGCCACCGCATCCGGCGGCGAGACGATGGCGCCGAGGACGAAGGCCACCGCCCAGGGAACGTCGGGCACCAGCAGCTTGAGGGCGGTGCCCACCGCCAGGGTGGTGGCGATCACCAGGCCGAAGGCGAGAAGGCTGATGGGGCGGATATTGGCCTTGAAGTCGGTCCACGAGGTGAGCAGCGCCGCCTGGTAGAGGACGGGGGGCAGCACGATGACCAGGATCACCTGGGGATCGAAGGGAAACTGGGGCAGGTTCGGTATGAAGCCCAGGAGGGCACCCCCGATGACGAGGGCGATGGGATAGGGGAACTTGAAGTGCCGGGCGATCCAGCCCAGGGCGACGGCGCATAACAGCAGCAGGAGGACGAGTTCGAGCAATAGCATGGCGATGGATGGCGGAAGCTGGCGCTGCAGCGGCAGGCGCAATTATCCTCGCATAATCCCTGCGATTGCGATGACTCCTGTCAGCGGCCGCGGCTACAGCCATCCGGCCCGCTTGAAGCGGATGTACAGGACAAGGCAGATGGAGCCGATGGCGGCGAGGGCCATGGGATAGCCGTATTCCCATTGCAGTTCGGGCATGTTCTTGAAGTTCATTCCCCAGACGCCGACGCCAGCCGTGGCGACGGCGAAAATCCCCGCCCAGGCCGCGAGGCGTTTGCTTACTTCGTTGTCCTCGATGGTGACCATGGAGAGATTGACCTGGATGGCGGTGCCGATGGTGTCCCGGATGGTGTCGATGGAGGCGTCGATGCGGACCAGGTGGTCGTAGACATCCCGGAAGTAGTCCCGGCTGCTGGCGCACACGGCGGGGCCCCGGCCGCCGGCCAGCTTGCCGGCGGCTTCCATGAGGGGAGCGACGGCATGCTTCAGGATCATGACCTTGCGTTTCAGGTCGTAGAGCCGCTCGGTATTGGTGCGGGCGGCACCCTTGGCGAATATCTGCCCCTCGATTTCCTCCAGTTCCGACTCCAGCCGGTCGACGATGGGGAAATAGCGGTCCACCACGGCGTCCATCAGGGCGTACAGGACGAAGCCCGAACCCTGCCGGAGCAGGTAGGGGTCCCGCTCGCAGCGCTGGCGCACCCCGAGGAAGTGCTCCCGGCTCCGGTTTCTCACCGACAGGATGTAATTGGGGCCGACGAAGACGTTGATCTCGCCCAGGTTGAATCCTTCCTTCTCCGGCTCCAGCAGGTGCATCACGGCGAAGAGGGAGTCGCCGTATTCCTCGAGCTTGGGGCGCTGGTGGCCGTGGCGGGCATCCTCCACCGCCAGCTCGTGGAGACCGAATTCCTCCTTCATCTGCTCCAGCTCCTCGGGGGTGGCATCCCGCAGGGCGACCCAGACGAAGCAGCCCGGCCGCTCCAGGTAGTCGCTGATCTCCTCCACCGTGATCTCGGCCAGACGGGATCCGTGCTCGTAGGCGACGCAGTTGATGAGCATGGCTTGGTTCTTTTCCTTTCTTCGAAGGGGGCTATCGTGCCCGCTTTGCGCTCCCCAGGCCAGTCCCGGCCATGCATTAATCATGCGGCATGATGTAAGGTCGCAACTTTCCGTGATGGGAAGGGAATGGCGATGGGGCTGTTGGAAGGTTTGGTTCCGGTGGGGCGCGGGGCGGGCGTCCCGGATCTCGGTCGGGTCACAGCCACCGAGGCCGCCCGCGATCTGCGGCAGGGAAGCTATTCCGCCGAGGAGCTGGTGCTTGCCTGTCAGGCGCGCATCGACCGCTTCAACCCCGGCCTCAACGCCCTTGTCGCCCTCAACCGGGAAGGCGCCCTGGCTGCGGCTCGGGAAGCCGACCAGCGGATTGCCGGGGGCGGCCCCCTCCCGCCGCTGCTGGGAGTCCCCGTGTCGATCAAGGATGCCTTTGCCACCAAGGACATGGCGACGACGGCGAGTTTCCGGCCACTGGCAAACTACCGCCCAGACCGGGACGCCACCGTGGTGGCGAGATGGCGGTCCGCCGGGGCGGTGCTGATGGGCAAGAGCAATCTCCCCGAATTGGCCGGGGCTCCCCATTGCTGGAGTCCCTTGTTCGGACTCTGCCGCAATCCGTGGAATCCCGACCTCACCCCCGGCGGCAGTTCCGGCGGCGCCGCGGTGGCCATCGCCTGCGGCTTCTCCCTGCTGGAAGCCGGCAGCGACATCGGCGGCTCCATCCGCATACCTGCCGCCTATTGCGGGATTGCCGGGCTGCGGGCGACGGAAAACCGGATTCCGCGGACCGGGCATATCCCCCATCTTCCCCCGGCCTTCGGCAGACCCGGACGGAGCGTCTGGCACATGCTGTCCGTCGGCGTCCTGGCCCGCAGTGTCGCCGACCTGCATCTGGGTTACAGCCTGATGGCGGGGCCGGACGGCGAGGATTCCACCGTTCCGCCCTTTGTCCGCCCAGCACCCCTGCTTCCCGTCCAGGAGGGGAGGGGGCCTGGGCTGCGTATCGCCCTGTGGGAAGATTTCGACGGGACGCCCCTGTGCCCCCGGACCCGGAGCGCCCTCGCCAGGATGGCGGACAGGCTCGCGGCGGCCGGCCACCAGGTCGTCCGTTCGGCGCCGCCCGGCTTCGACGTGGGCCGGGCCTGGGAGGCGTTCGGGATGATCGGCGGAGCGGAAATCGGTCTCGGCATGCCCTCGTGGCAACGCCGGCTCATTCTCGGCCTGCGTCATTTCCTGCCCCGGGAGCAGGCCATCGCCCGAGCCGTCGCCCGGGGCCTCACCTTCGACCTGGCCCGCTACAACCAGGCCCTCGACCTGCGGGAACAGCTGATCCAGTCCCTGGAAGCCTATCTCGACTGCTGGGATGCGGTTCTTTGCCCGGTTGCGGCCACCGGTCCCTACCCGGGGCAGCCCATGCCTCCGTGGAAGCCGATGCCCCGGCTGGCGTCGGGGGCAAGGTCCCTGCCCTATCTGGAGGCGACCGTAGCCATGGCCATTCCCTTTTCCCTGACCGGCAGTCCCGTCGTGGTGTTGCCCGTCGGGATCGAGGAGGGCCTGCCCGTCGGGGTGCAGATCATCGGCAAGCGCTGGCAGGAAGAGGCACTGCTGCAGACGAGCGCCCGCCTGGAAACCGTCTTCGGCGGCTTCGTCCCGCCACCGTTGGCCCGGGAAATCATCCCGCCGGGTTGAAGACCGGTAGCGCAGGGCCACGGGAGCCCTTGCCCCCAACCCGGATTTCCTCGAGAACCTCGGCCGGCACAGGCAGCCCTTTGGCGAGGGCAGTTCGGACGGCATGGCGGTGGGCGGCGAGGTGGACGGCGACGCTGGCGGCGGTATAGCCCTGGAGGGCGATGCCGGGGGGCAGGATAGTGCCTCCCCGCTGATCCGCGGCGGCCAGGATGAGGGGAGTGGATAGGCTCCGGCCGCGGTGGGAGGCGGCGATCCAGAGGTAGGAGTCGGCATAGAAGCCCACCAGGGCGCGGCCGTGGAAGAGGGCGGTGCACCAGGCGCCGGCGGCATGGCAGAGGGTGTAGCCGGCATGGCGGCCCGTCCCGACATAGACCGGCGTCTGCCAGTCCCGGGCGGCAAGGTCCTCCAGGATCCCTTCGGCGTCGATGTCCGTCACCCGCATCGACTCCGATGGGCGGCGGATGCCGGGGCCGGCAAAGGCCAGGAAGGTTTTCTGCCAGGGGGCTTGGGTAGTGGTCACGCCGGCTGCCGGGGGCATCGGGCATTCCGAACCATGATTCTTTGTTGATCCACGGAAAAAAATTGCCCGCACGGGGCGGGCAAAAAGCACTGTATAACGCAGATGCAAGGAAAGGCGGCAATGTAGCCCTTGTTGACGGCTTCTACGAACGATATTTCATTGATTGATGATTTAGCGGAGCTTAACTGTTGGGGCCGAAACGGGGCGGGGCTGTGGGCATGGCCCGGCAAATGAAAGATTCTTTATAATGCGCGCCCTTTGCATTTCTGCCCCAGGGCCCGGTTCGTGGCCCCGCCGGTTCCAGCCCGCAGCCCATCCCGGCGCCGGGAGAGATTCCAGCCCGGGCAGCAAGGCTTAGCCTCCGGCACCGAGAACACCCCTGAGCACCATGGCACGAAAATACAGCGTTAAGCAGGAGCAGCTGACCTTCCCCGAGCTACTCCTGTCTCCAGTGCAGGCGGCACCGCCGAAATTATCCGACGCGGGCGCTTTCGCCGTTCCGAGCGAACCCGAACCGGCCGATTTCCCTGTGGCCGGCGACCTCAAGACACAGCCGTCCGACGGCGGCCTTGCAGGGAGCGGACCGCGGAAAAGTACGCGAAAGAGAGCGGCAAGAAGCAAGGCGCTTTCGGTTCCAGAGGCAACGGATGGTTCCGAAGCGGTCAGCGTCACGCCGGCTGCCCCGGAAGAAACCCGCGGCATCAAGCAGGAGCCGGATGGCCGGCCAGGGGCCGGGGAAGCCCCCGGGCCCGTCACCGCACCGGCCGGCAGCATCCGTTTCGGCGAAACGAGGCCAAGATTATTGGCCCACATTGCGACCATCGTCTCATCGGCGGTCGCGGTCGTCGTCCTGATCTTCGGCTCGTATCAGTTCCACGAAACGCAAAAGGCCCAGCGCGAATCGATCGCCGTTGAAAAGGACGTCCGCCAGCATGAGCGGGCTGAGAAAGCCGCGGAGACTAATGCCAGGGCGGTAGAGCTTTTCCTCAAGTACAACGAACTGATGCTGCAGTTGAATACGCCCGCCTTCAGGGCGGCGAAGAGGGAGAGCCGGCTCTGGAAAGAGAGTCTGGCGGTGAATCTGCTGGAATCACTTTTCAACCTGACCCGCGGAAACAAGGACTGGGAAGCCACCATCGGCTGGGCGCTGGAAAAGCATGGGCGCTTCATCCGCGAACAGCGGCTCTCCTGCAGGGCGTATTCAAGTGAATTCGTGAGGTATCTGGAAACCGTCTTCGGTGCCCAAGCCCGTTCTCTTTGCCGCGATTTCCAGGACGCTGGCTAGGCGCCAGGTCCCGGCCGGGCTGCCCGATTTCCGGGCAGCCGTCCGACCTACCACATCAAATCGTCCGGGATCTTGTAGTCGGCATACGGATCGTCCGCATCCGCCTCGGTGCTGGTCTTGTTCGCCCGCACAACGAGCGAGGCATCGCGCTCGGCGATCTTGTCGGCAATCACCCTGGGGACCAATTCGATGGATTCGCCTTGGCAGACAATCACCAGGCGCCCGGCGATTAAATCGGCCTGAACCGCGGCCGACACGAATAGCCGTTTGATCTTGTTGTCGTGGGTGAAGTTGTAGGCGATATCGCCGCCCCCCTTGCTCTGGCGGCTCTGCTGAACCATTTGGGCAATTTGCGCCACGATGGCCTTTTGCCTGGCTGCGGCATCGCGCTGGGCATTGAGCTCGCGGGCCCGCTCGGCATTCTTGCGCTGCGTTTCGAGGGCGGCCAGACGCACTTCATCGACAGTTTGCGTGCCACTCCGGCGCTCATCCTTCTTCTGCTTGCTCTTTTCCTGGTTGGCCTGTTTCACCTTCTTTTGGCTGACGAGGCCTGCTTTCAAAAACTGGTCCTGCAAAGAGGCCATATGCGCTACTCCGTAAATTGGGTCCGCCAGGCTGGACAGCGGCAGCCAGCGTAAAGACGTTAGCTTAGCAAAAACGCCGACTGCTCGGACCGGTGACCGAGTTCGGATGGCTTCAGGGTGGTTTGGGACGGCTACTGCCTGTCGGCTACGTCGCCGCATGGCGGTCATGGGCTGGAACGGCCAGAGAAGGAATGACTGCTTTCTGGATCAGGCGGAAAAGGCGTGCTCACGGCCAGCAAGAGACATTGCAACTTCAAAAAAATGAGCCGCTCGAATGGCAGTTAACTCATCAGATACCTGCCCCTTATACAAAATTGCTATTCATAGCTTCCCAGCATTTAGCTTGCTCAAAAAGAAGCACTCAGCGTTACATTTATCGCCGTGTTATTCGCCCCCGGCTGATTAGTCGTCGTTGAGCCACCCACACCCAGTCGCATCCCCTTGCTCAGTTCAGCACTGATGCCGGCAAGCAGGGTTCCATAACCACCCGTTCGGTTCGCGGTCTGCATTTCCATGGCCGAATTGCCACCGACAAAGCCAGCGCTGTAGGTGCGCTCGTCCTTCTTGTGTTCATAGTCATAACTGAGCTGAGCATAAGGGCGAACCTTGATTTCAGCCAACCTGGTCTCTGCCGCAATCTGCCAGCCAAGTCGTGAGCGCAACGATTCCCGGGTTTGGTCGCCGAAGGTCATGGCGGTGACGCTATTAGACTTCTCGCTAAACCCATTCACGTTGACCCGCTCCCTGGCTAGGCCGACAAGGGGGCCATGAATGATGTTGCCGAGTGTGAAGTTATAGCCGACTTGCCCTTTTACGCCGAACTGGTGTCCTCGCGTATCGCCGTGTTCGCTAGTATTGAATGGGCCAAGAGCGATGTTCCGCTTGCTCTCGTAATCGAGCCAGGAATAAGTGGCAAGTCCGTTCACATAAAACTCGCCAAATTTATGCGAGGCAAATGCCGATAGTGCCCATTCATTGTATTTGACGGTGCCTTGGTTGTTACCCAAGTCAAACGGCGCATTGCCGTAACCCAGGGTAATGCCAGCAAACAATTGGTCGCTGAAGGCCTTTTCATAACCCATGATCAGGCTGCCACCCGAGCCTTCCACCGACGGCATACCAGCGTAAGCATCCTTTTGCGACGAGGCATAATCGCCGGTCACGAAGAAGCCTTGGCCTTTGAAGCCGAAGTTCTGGAATTCGTTGAAGCGACCATCGATTGAGCGCCATTGCGCACCGGAGCGACCCAGTGGTACCTGTGACATCAGGCCAACCCGGCTGGCGCCTTCCAGTGAGGAATAGATCCAGTCGGACATTATTTTGTGGAACTGGGCCGAGGGATGCCTGATATCGGCAAACAGGTAACCGGTTTCTTTGCCCGGGTCAGGGGTACGCCCCAGCGAGCTGCTGGGCGTTGCAGCATCCGTGACGTTGGTAAATCCGTAAGCCGCCGGGTTGGCGATAACGGTATTCAGCATGTTCCCCGTATTGAAATAGAGCAGGTTCTTGCCGGCCAGGCCAGATTCAAGGGTTGCGTTGAAGGACGTTACCAGGTTGCCAAGCAGAACCGGATCAGGAACGTCGGCTGGCATGGAAGCAACTGGCGTCTTGGTCATGTCCATGATGCCGATCACAATCAAATGGCGCGCGCCCGCTGACTGCAGGCGAGTGACCTGCGCCGTCAGGTCGTTCGCAGCAGTGATGATGCCTGCCACGGCAGCCCCATTGCTTGGAGCAGAAAGTTGCGCAAAGACATCGTTGTGGCCTCCGGATATGGCGTAGAGGGCTTGGCGATCGAGCGGACCGCGGGCAAGCATGTCGGTCACCTGAGTGCTGACCGGCGGAATAAGTACGGCATTGGGCGGTGTGATCGTCGCCAGATTAATTCTGGCGCTGCCAGTCGCAAAGTTGTTGCCACTGGCAATCGGGCTAAAAGCAATCGGGTTTGTGTTCGGCTGAGCCGCGTAGGCCGGGCTTACCGCGAGGCCGTAATTGGCACCCAGATTCTGCGACCAGACTTTTCCGGGATTGGTCGAAAAATGATCATAGGAGGGATTGGGCAATATCAGCCGATAGATGCCTGAGTCGGTGAGGCTGTCACCGTAAAAATAAACGGCGGAATAGTTCCCGGCCTGTGTTGTACCAATCACGCCAGCTAATATGGCAGCAACAACTACGCGTTGTTTGATTTTCAAATCCTTGTGCTCTCGCATCCTTGTCCCCTTTGCCCGTAAGTGCCGTGTTTGAAACGTTTAGTGAAGCTTCGCCTTCAGCACGTTGATCATTTGCGGACTCAACTGAGCTTCCCTCTGTTTTTCATCTTCCAAAGAGTGGGTTTCATGCTACCAGTTTTTCCTGATGCTGCTGGCTGACCCAGTGTTCCAGGAACTGGATCGGCGACAGGTAACCGAGGGTCGAATGCTGCACACGCCCAGTGACAGCCCTAACGGAACGGCTGCTATCCCCTTATAGAGCTGCCAAAGTCGTTGCGGTTGTCATGCGTCCGCTTGGGGGCGACAGTGACGGTTGACGGCGGCCCCAAAGCAGACGGAACCGGCAACCGGGGTCTCGTTGGCGGCCTCCGCCAGCCCTTGCGATCGGATGGGACGGCACAAAACCGGGATTGACTTGAGTCCATATTTCGATAATCATCGAACTATGGAAACGCTAAACGCCGCTGAACTTCTCGCTGCCTTGGGACACGAGTCCCGCCTCGCCATTTTTCGCATGCTGGTCGAAGCCGGGCCGGCGGGGGTGAATGCCAGTGCCATTGGGGAAAAGCTGGGCATACCTGCCGCCACGCTTTCCTTCCACCTTGCGCACCTCAGCCGCGTCGGGCTCATCCGCGGGCAGAGGGAAAGCCGCTTCATCCACTACTCCGTCGAATACGGCACCATGGATGACTTGATCGCCTTCCTGACCAGCAACTGCTGCCAGGGGAACGCCTGCCTTCCCAAGGCCACTGCCTGCGGCACCGTGGATAAGCGCCGAAGCAAGATTCCGGATGCCTCTGAAGGGAGCGCCGATGACTGATCGGGACATCATGAAAACTCCAAAAACCGTGCTGGTGCTCTGCACCGGAAACTCCTGCCGCTCCCAGATGGCCGAGGTCATCCTCAACCAGGACTTGGCCGGGCTGGTGCGGGCCCTGTCCGCCGGCACCCGGCCGCAGCCCAGGGTGGCGGATGGTGCCATTGCAGCGCTGAAGCTGGCCGGCCTGCCGACCGGCGGCCTGTATCCCAAGGAGATCGACGCCGTGATGAACGAAGCCATCGACCTGGTGGTGACCGTCTGCGACAACGCCAAGGAAAGCTGTCCCGTCTTCCCGCGCCCGGTGCCGCGCATTCACGTGGCTTTCCACGACCCCCATGGCGAGCCGCTGGAAAGCTTCGCCGCCGTGCGCGACGACATCCGTGCCCGCTTGATTCCCGCAGTGCGCGAAGCACTGGGGATCTGACTTCTTTCTCTCCCTGAAATGAGGAAAACCATGACCACCATTCAGATTTTCGATCCCGCCCTGTGTTGCAGTACCGGTGTCTGTGGCGTCGATGTCGATCAGCAACTGGTCGCTTTCACCGCCGATGTCGATTGGGCCAAGCAACAGGGGGCCCAGATCGAGCGCTTCAACTTGGCCCAGCAGCCGATGGCCTTCGCCCAGAATGCCGTGGTGAAGGGGTTTCTGGAACGCTCCGGCCAGGAAGCCTTGCCGCTCATCCTGGTGGATGGCGAGGCGGCCCTGGCCGGCCGCTATCCCAGCCGGGCCGAGTTGGCGCGTTGGGCCAAGATCGAATCGGCCGTGAAGGCCGATGGGGAAAAGCCCGCCAAGTGTTCCTGCAGCGGCAAGCGCTGCTGCTGATTGATCGGGCCTGCCATGAAATTCCTCGAACAGCCGCCGCGGTATTTGTTCTTTACCGGCAAGGGCGGCGTCGGCAAGACCTCGATTGCCTGCGCCACCGCTATCCAACTGGCCGCAGCCGGACGCCAGGTCCTGCTGGTGAGCACCGATCCGGCCTCGAACGTCGGCCAGGTCTTCGGCGTGGCCATCGGCAACCGGGTGGTGGCGATTGACGGCGTCCCGGGGCTGTCCGCCCTGGAAATCGACCCGCAAGCGGCCGCGCAGGCGTACCGGGACCGGATTGTCGGCCCGGTGCGCGGCCTGTTGCCCGAAGACGTGGTCAAGGGGATCGAGGAACAACTGTCGGGGGCCTGCACCACCGAAATCGCCGCCTTCGACGAATTCACCGCCTTGCTGACGGGCTCGGCCCTGGTGGCCGGCTACGATCACATCATCTTCGACACCGCCCCCACCGGCCATACCATCCGCCTGCTGCAGCTTCCGGGCGCCTGGACCGGCTTTCTCGAAGCGGGCAAAGGCGATGCCTCCTGCCTCGGTCCCTTGGCCGGTCTCGAAAAGCAGCGGACCCAGTACAAGGCGGCGGTGGATGCCCTGGCCGATCCCGAACGGACCCGGCTCATCCTGGTGGCGCGGGCCCAGGCCGCGACGCTGCGGGAAGTGGCCCGCACCCACGAGGAATTGGCCGCCATCGGCCTGAAGCGGCAGTATCTGGTCATCAACGGCATCCTGCCCGCCAGCGCCGTGGGCGACGATCGGCTGGCGAAATCCATCTTCGATCGGGAACAGGCGGCGTTGCGTGACCTTCCCGCCGTGCTGCAGCCCTTGCCCGGGGACCGCATCGCCTTGCAGCCATTCAACCTGGTCGGCCTCGATGCCCTCCGGAAACTGCTCGTTTCAGCCGAGGATTCCGGCCGCGGCGATGCCTCTGCAGCCGCGGCACCAGCCGAGCTTTCGAATGTGCCGAAACTGTCGGCCCTGGTGGATGGCATCGCGGCGGATGGCCACGGACTGGTGATGCTGATGGGCAAGGGCGGCGTCGGCAAGACCACCGTGGCCGCGGCCATCGCCGTCGAATTGGCGAGCCGGGGCCTGCCGGTTCACCTCACCACCTCGGACCCGGCCGCCCATCTGGCGGAGACCCTGGCGGGGAGCCTGGAGCACTTGACGGTCAGCCGCATCGATCCCCAGGTGGAGACCGAGCGCTATCGCCGGCACGTCATGGAGACCAAGGGCGCGACCCTGGATGCCCAGGGGCGAGCCCTCCTGGAGGAGGACCTGCGCTCCCCCTGCACCGAGGAAATCGCCGTCTTCCAGGCCTTTTCGCGGATCATCCGCGAGGCTGGGAAGAAGTACGTGGTCATGGATACGGCGCCGACGGGCCATACCCTGCTGCTCCTGGATGCGACCGGGGCCTATCACCGGGAGATTGCCCGCCAGATGGGCGGCAAGGGCATGCACTACACCACGCCGATGATGCAGTTGCAGGATTCCCGGCAGACCAAGGTCCTCATCGTTACCCTGGCCGAAACCACCCCCGTCCTGGAAGCGGCCAACCTGCAGGCGGATCTGCGCCGGGCGGGGATCGAGCCCTGGGCCTGGATCGTCAACAACAGCCTGGCCGCCGTCCAGTCCGCTTCGCCCCTGCTGCGCCAGCGGGCGATCGGGGAATTGGCGCAAATCGACGAAGTGGCCCATCGGCAGGCAGTTCGCTATGCCGTCGTGCCGCTGCTGCGGGAGGAACCGGTCGGCGTGGAGCGCCTGCGGGCCCTGGTCGATTGCCTTCCGGCCACGGAACAGGAGGAACCATGAGCGCCGTGACCCAAAAACTATCGTTTCTCGACCGCTACCTGACGGTCTGGATTTTCGCCGCCATGGCCCTGGGCGTCGGCCTGGGCTATTTCGTGCCCGGGGTCGAGGATTTCATCAACGCCTTCCAGGTCGGGACCACCAATATCCCCATCGCCATCGGGCTGATCCTGATGATGTATCCGCCCTTCGCCAAGGTGAGATACGAGGAGCTGCCGGATGTCTTCAGGGACAAGAAGGTCCTCGGCCTCTCCCTCGTCCAGAACTGGATCGTCGGGCCGCTGCTCATGTTCGCGCTGGCCATCGTCTTCCTGCCGGACAAGCCGGAATACATGGTGGGCCTGATCCTGATCGGCCTGGCCCGGTGCATCGCCATGGTCATCGTCTGGAACGAGATCGCCAAGGGCTCGACGGAATACGCGGCCGGCCTGGTCGCCTTCAATTCCATCTTCCAGGTCCTGTTCTTCAGCGTCTACGCCTGGCTGTTCGTCACCGTGCTGCCGCCGCTGTTCGGGCTTTCCGGCTCGGTGGTGGATATCTCCATCGGCCAGATTGCCAAGAGCGTCTTCATCTACCTAGGCATCCCCTGCGTCGCCGGCATCCTGACCCGGGTGATCATGCTGCGCTTCGTCTCCAAGGACTGGTATCACCAGCGCTTCGTGCCCAGGATCGGGCCCATCACCCTGGTGGCCCTGCTGTTCACCATCGTGGTGATGTTCAGCCTCAAGGGCAAGCTGATCGTCACCATCCCGATGGATGTGGTCAGGATTGCCATTCCGCTCCTGATCTACTTCCTGGTCATGTTCGTGGTGTCGTTCCTGATGAGCTGGAAGATCGGCGCCGGCTACGAGAAGTCCGCCACCCTTTCCTTCACGGCGGCGAGCAACAACTTCGAACTGGCCATCGCCGTGGCGGTGGCGGTCTATGGCATCGGCTCCGGGGCCGCTTTCGCCGCGGTGATCGGGCCGCTGGTCGAGGTTCCCGTCATGATCGGACTGGTCGGCGTTTCCCTGTGGTTCAGGAAACGGCTGTTCCCCGCCGCGGCGGCCGGATAGCCGGTGCAGGCCCCGGGGGGCCGTTTCCTCAGGCCGGCGCCGTCGCCCGGATCAGGTGGTCGAAGGCGGACAGGGAAGCGGTGGCCCCGGCGCCCATGGCGATGACGATCTGCTTGAAGGGCACCGTGGTGCAGTCCCCGGCGGCGAACACGCCGGGCACCGAGGTCTGGCCCCGGGCGTCGATCTGGATTTCGCCAAACCGGGAGAGATCCACCGTGCCCTGCAGCCAGTCGGTGTTGGGCAATAGGCCGATCTGGACGAAGACGCCGTCCACATCGACGCCCTTGACCTCGTTGGTCTTGCGGTCCTTGTAGAGCAGGCCATTCACCTTGCTGCCGTCGCCGCTCACCGCCGTGGTCTGGGCGTCGGTGACGACGGTGACATTGGGCAGGCTGAAGAGCTTCTTCTGCAGCACGGCATCGGCCTTCAACTGGTCGGCGAATTCGAGCAGGGTGACGTGGGCGACGATCCCGGCCAGGTCGATGGCCGCCTCGACGCCGGAATTGCCGCCGCCGACCACCGCCACCCGCCTGCCCTTGAACAGGGGGCCGTCGCAGTGGGGGCAATAGGCCACCCCCTTGCCCCGGTATTCCCTTTCCCCCGGCACGTTGAGCTCGCGCCAGCGGGCGCCGGTGGAGAGGATCACCGTCCGGCTCTTCAAGGAAGCGCCGTTTTCCAGCCGGACCTCGATCAGGTCGCCCGGCACGAGCTGCACCGCCTTTTGGCCGTTCATGACATCCACGGCGTATTCCCTGACATGCTGCTCCAGGGCGACGGCCAGCTTCGGCCCGTCGGTCTCCTTGACCGAGATGAAGTTCTCGATGGCCAGGGTATCGAGCACCTGACCGCCGAAGCGCTCGGCGACGACGCCGGTGCGGATGCCCTTGCGGGCGGAATAGATGGCCGCCGAGGCGCCGGCCGGGCCGCCGCCGACGATCAGCACGTCGAAGGGCTCTTTGGCGCCGAGCTTCTCGGCATCCCGGGCGGTGGCGCCGGTGTCGAGCCGGGCGACGATTTCCTCGATGCCCATGCGGCCCTGGCCGAATTCCTCGCCGTTCAGGAAGACTGTCGGCACCGCCATGATCCGGCGGCTCTCCACCTCATCCTGGAAGAGGGCGCCGTCGATCATGGTGTGGCTGATGCCGGGATTGAGCACGGCCATCAGGTTCAGCGCCTGCACCACGTCGGGACAGTTGTGGCAGGAGAGGGAAACGAAAGTCTCGAAGCGGAAGGGGCCGGGCAGCGCCTTGATCTGTTCGATGACTTCCACCTCGACCTTGGGCGGATGGCCGCCGACCTGGAGGAGGGCCAGCACCAGGGAGGTGAATTCATGGCCCAGGGGGATGCCGGCGAAGCTGATGCGGGCGGCTTCGCCGGGGAGGCCGATGGCGAAGGAAGGACGCCGGTCGGCGTCGCCGTCGCGGCGCAGGCCGATCTTGTCGGAGCACTCGGCGATCTCCTGCAGCAGGTCCGCCATCTCCCGGGCCTTGGGGCTGTCGTCGAGGGAGGCGACGAGTTCGATGGGGCGTTGCAGCTTTTCCAGGTAGGCCTTGAGCTGGGCCTTGATATTGGCGTCGAGCATGGTCTTCTTCCTTCCGTGGCTTGCACTGGAAAGGGGCGGGGAGTCCGCCCCTTTGCGGTGGAATCCACGCCGCTCCCGGGCGGGAGCGGCCGGTTCGCCGATGGCTTTAGATCTTGCCGACCAGGTCCAGGGACGGGGACAGGGTGGCTTCGCCTTCCTTCCACTTGGCCGGGCAGACTTCGCCCGGGTGGGTGGCGACGTACTGGGCGGCCTTGACCTTCCTGAGCAGCTCGGAAGCGTCGCGGCCGATGCCCAGGTCGTGGATCTCGGCCACCTTGATCTCGCCCTCCGGGTTGATGACGAAGGTGCCGCGCAGGGCCAGGCCTTCTTCCTCGATCATCACGTCGAAATTGCGGGTGAGGGTGCCGGTGGGGTCGCCGACCATCGGGTACTTGATCTTCTTGATGGTGTCGGAGGTGTCGTGCCAGGCCTTGTGGGTGAAGTGGGTGTCGGTGGAAACGGAATAGACTTCGACGCCGGCCTTCTGGAATTCCGGGTACAGGTCGGCCATGTCGCCCAGTTCGGTCGGGCAGACGAAGGTGAAGTCGGCCGGATAGAAGAACACCACGGACCATTTGCCCTTGAGGTCGTTGTCGGTGACGGTGACGAACTTGCCGTTGTGGTAGGCCTGGGCGGTGAAGGGCTTGATCTTGCTGTTGATGATTGCCATTGCAGTTTCTCCTTTTGGGGTTGGCAGGCAGATTGAAGACAGCTCAATACTAGAAAGCGCCTGATTATTTAACAAATTGATATTTTCTAATCAGATGATAGTTTTGCGCTATTTAATCGCCGGGCGGTCAGGAACCGGTTTTCTGGCGCAAAGCGCAATTTGGCCCTGCCATTTCGGCCCGGCGGCCTTAAACTGCGAGCCTCACGAAAAGCTGTCCTCCAGAACCCCCATGCAAAACGAACATTTCATTCCGGGCAAGGATGCCTCCCTCGAGCATTCCATCGCCACCATGCAGGCCAAGTTGGCCGCCCGCGGCTTCGTGGTGGAGGAGTGTTCCTGGCTCAACCCGGTGGATAACGTCTGGTCCGTGCATGTGCGCAACCGGGACTGCCACCTGATGTTCACCAACGGCAAGGGGGCCACCAAGCTGGCCGCCCACGCCAGCGCCCTGGGGGAATTCTTCGAGCGCCTGTCCACCAACTACTTCTGGAACCACTACTACCTGGGGGAGGCCGCTGCCCACCGGGCTTTTGCCCATTACCCGCGGGAGCGCTGGTTCCCCATCGCCGGCGACGCCTGGCCGGAGGAACTGCTGACCCCGGAGCTGCAGGCCTTCTACAACCCGGAAGGCAGCATCCCGGCCGAGGCCCTGGTGGATCTCAATACCGGCAACTACGAGCGCGGCATCTGCGCCCTGCCTTACGTCCGCCAGCGGGACGGGGCCGAGGTCTTCTTTCCGGTCAATATCATCGGCAACCTCTATGTCAGCAACGGCATGTCCGCCGGCAACACCCTGGCCGAGGCCCGGGCCCAGGCCCTTTCCGAAATCCTGGAGCGCCACGTCAAGTTCAAGGTGATTGCCGAAGGCCTGTGCCTGCCGGAGGTGCCGGAGGAAGTCATCGCCCGCTACCCGGCCATCGCCGCCGGCATCCAGGGCCTGCGGGAGGCCGGCTTCGGCATCCTGGTCAAGGACGCCTCCCTGGGCGGCCGCTACCCGGTGATGTGCGTGACCATGCTCAATCCCCATGACCAGGGCGTCTTCGCCAGCTTCGGCGCCCATCCGCGCTTCGAGGTCGCCCTTGAACGGGCCCTCACCGAATTGCTCCAGGGCCGCGCCCTGGCCGCCCTCGACGGCTTCCCGCCCCCGGGCTTCGACCTGGAGGAGGTGGCCAGCGCGCCCAATATCGAAATCCACTTCGTGGACTCCAGCGGTCTCGTCCATTGGAAATTCTTCAACGAGGCCGCCGACTTCGACTTCGCGGACTGGAATTTCACAGCCACCACCGCCGACGATTACGCCTGGCTGTGCCAGCGCGTCCAGGAAGACGGCTACGACATCTACGTCGCCGATTTCGAGCACCTCGGCGTCTACGCCTGCCGCATCCTGGTCCCCGGCATGTCGGAGATCTATCCGGTGGATGACCTGGAATGGGAGAACAACAGCGCCGGCGCCGTCGTGCGCCCGGCCATCCTGCACCTGGCCGAGCTGGACGAGGGGGAGTGCGCCCAGCTCCTCGACACCCTGAACGAAATGAACCTGGCCGACGAGCGTCCCGTCGCCGCCCTCATCGGCCTCGCCCCGGATGCCGGGTCCCTGTGGGAAGACCTGCGGGTCGGCGAACTGAAGACCCTGCTCGCCCTGGCCATCGGCGACAAGGACGCCATCCTTGAAGGCTGCGAATGGGTGCGCCAGTTCGAGCAGCTCGACGCCGGCCGCCGCCGCACCTACCAGTGCATCGCCACCTTGCTCGAAATGGATGACCCGGATGCCTACGAAGGAGCCCTGGTCGGTCTCTACGGCGACGAAACCCTGGATATGGCCGCCGACCTCATCGACGGCCAGGTCCGCTTCTTTGGACTGACTTCCCCCGGCCTCGACCTGAAGGGCTGCGAAGCGCACCGGCGCCTTCTCGCCGAATACGCCAAGGCCCACGCCGCCCACCTGTAACCCTCTGATTTGCCCGTAGCTCAGCATGCCGCTTCCCGTTTTCGACCCCGCCCTCTACCCCTCCCAACTGGCCGACAAGGTCGCCCGCTTCAAGGGCGACTTCGCGCCCCTCGACCTCCCCGAGCCGGCGGTCTTCGCCTCGGAACCGCTCCATTACCGGCTGCGGGCGGAGTTCCGCATCTGGCACCATGGCGACGAGCTCGACTACGCCATGTTCGATCCGGAGAACCCCAAGCGGCCCATCCTCATGGCCGACTTCCCGGCTGCCGACGCCGCTATCTGCGCCGCCATGCCGCGCCTCAAGGAACGGCTGCTGGCCAGCGACATCCTGAAGAAGCGCCTGTACGCCGTCGAATTCCTGGCCACCCTGAGTGGCGAGCTCCTGGTGACCCTGATCTACCACCGCCCCCTCGGCGAGGAATGGGAGGTTGCAGCCCGGGCCCTGGCGGCGGAGATGGGGATTGGCATCATCGGCCGCAGCCGGGGGCAGAAGGTGGTGCTGGAGCGGGACTGGGTGCTGGAGCGGTTCGAGCTGGACGGCCGGGAACTCCGCTACCAGCAGCTGGAAGGCAGCTTCAGCCAGCCCAACGGTGGGGTGAACCGCCAGATGCTGGGCTGGGCCCGCGCCCAGGCCGCTTCCCTGGGGGGCGACCTCCTGGAGCTCTACTGCGGCAACGGCAACTTCACCGTCGCCCTCGCGCCCCTCTTCGGCAAGGTGCTGGCCACTGAGGTCAGCAAGACCGGGGTGCAGGCGGCCAATTACAACCTCGCCGCCAACGGCATCGCCAACACCGCCCTGGTGCGCCTGGCGAGCGACGAGATCAGCGCCGCCCTGGCCGGCCGCGAAACCTTCCAGCGCCTGAAGGACATCGATCTCGGCGCCTACCGGTTCTCGACACTCTTCGTGGACCCGCCCCGCAGCGGCCTGGACCCGGTCACCCTGGAGCTGGCCAGCGGTTTCGACAATATCCTGTACATCTCCTGCAACCCGCAGACCCTGCGGGACAACGTCGCCGCCCTGCAGGGGGCCCACCGCATCGCCGCCGCAGCCGCCTTCGACCAGTTCCCCTATACCCACCATCTGGAGTGCGGGCTGCTGCTCAAGCGGAGGTAGGCAACAACTCGTCGCTGAAAGATGGCGCCTATGCCAGTTTCTGCCTCAGCGTTTCCCATGCTTCCTGGTCGCTGGCGAAAATGTTGCCCTCGCCGATCGTTTTGATGAGGCCGGTGCGGACCATGACTTCATAAACCTGCGGCTTGATGCCGCTGAAGGCCAGCGTGACGCCGTTGTTCTTGAAGCGGCCGATCAGGCTCAACAGCATCTCCACCCCCGAGGCGTCGAGCTCGTTGATGCCGCTCGATTTGACGAGGATATGGCTGATGTCGGGGTTTTCCCGTTCCAGTTGCAGCAGCGCGTCCTCGAAGTAGGAGACGTTGACGAAGCGCAAGGCGCCGTCAAAGCGGATGGCGCCGAGCTTCGGGTGCAGGGGCGGCAGGCCATGCCGGCCGGCATCACGGAGCCTGGCGTCGCCATCCATGCCGAGTATCGCCACGTGGGGGCGCATCATGCGGTAGAGCAGCAGCGACAGGGAAAGGATGATGCCGGTCAGGATGCCGTTCTGGATGTTCGGTGCGAAAGCCAAGGTGGCGACGAAGGTCACCAGCGCGGCGATGCCGTCATCGCGGTTGGCGTGCCAGGCATTGACGATGGTGCGGAAGTTGATCAGGCCGATGACCGCCATCATGATGATGGCCGCCAGGACCGGCTTGGGCAGGTGGTAAAGCAGGGGCGTGAAAAACAGCAGCGCCAGCAGGACGAATACCGCTGAAATCACCGAGGACAGGGGCGACTTCGCATCCGACGCCAGGTTCAGCGCGGAGCGCGAGAACGAGCCGCTCACCGGCATCGAATGGCTGAAGGCTGCCGCCACTTTGGCGAGCCCCTGGCCGATCAGCTCCTTGTTCTCGTCCCAGCGCTGGCGTGTCTTGACGGCGATGACTTTCGCACTGGACATCGCCTCCATGAAACTGATCAGGGCGATGACGAAAGCGGCCGGCAGCAGTTCCATGGTCGCGTGCAGTTCCAGCGGCGGCACGCTGAAACTCGGCAGGCCTTGCGGTATGGCTCCGACCACGCGCCCTCCCATGTTGGCAAAGCCCAGGGTGAAGCTCACACAGGTCAGCAGCGCCACGGTAATCAGTACGCCCGGCAGGCGCGGCATGAATTTCTTGAATCCCATCAACATGAGAATCGCCGCCATGCCGAAACCGAGAGAGATCTCATGGACGGCGTCGATGTGGGAGACAACCTGCCAGATGTCCACCAGGAAATGCTCGGATTGCGGGGCCGGTATGCCCAGCAGGGTCGGCAGTTGCGACAGGCCGATGATCAGCGCCGCGGCGTTGATGAAGCCCATCAGCACCGGATGCGACAGGAAATTGAGCAGGATACCGGCGCGCAGCACGCCGAAGACGATCTGGAAAACCCCTGACAGCAGGGCCAGGAGAATGACGTAAGAATAGAAGGCCTCGCTGCCGTGGGCCGCTAGGGGCGCCACGCTGGCAGCCGTCAGCAGCGAGGTCATCGCCACGGGCCCGGTGGAAAGCTGTCGCGAGGAACCGAACAGCGCGCCCACTACGGTGGGGATCAAGGCCGCGTAAAGGCCAAAGTAAGCCGGTACGCCTGCCAACTGGGCATAGGCGAGGGACTGGGGGATGGCGACCAGCGAGACCGTGATGCCGGCGACGAGGTCGTCCTTCAAGGAGACGCCGCCAAGGCGGAAACGCTGCAGCAGCGCGGGCTGGATGGGCAGCTGTTTTGTCGAGGAAGCGGCTGGCATCAGCATTCCCCGGACGGCGGTGCGGCGAAGGCGCCGAAGCCTCCTGCGTGTTCCACCCTCATGGTGCATCTGCGCCCAAAGTACGGGATATCCGCGACCACCGCCGTGCGGCTTTCTGCAGCGGCGGAGACGTTTCCATCCTCAAGTATCTTTTCCAGCTCATCGAGCCTGTCGATATTGACCAGTTCCATTGCTTGGGAAAGTTGTTTCAGTTTTTCACGTAGGAATTTCATGGTTTCGCATTCAGGGTTCGCTGAGGAATCGGTAGCCATCCAACCCATCAACAGCAGCAACCATGCCATTGCAAACAAGTACGTTGTTTTTATGGATATTTATGTGCGATATTTGAGGCGCGCGCAGTTTTATGCGTGTTAAATTGCAACATCGATTCGGCTACTAAATTCCGTATCCTTTTGATTTATCGATTATTGACGGGTTCCTGCCAGCCTTGTTGTGGCCTGGCCTGGGTGTGTAGCAGATTGCAACGATATCTTCAGGCATCTACTCCGTTGAGACTCTTCCTGACCCAACCCTCGCTGCGGCGGAAAATCATCTTCGGCTATCTGGCCGTCACCGTCCTTATCCTGGGGGTTTCGCTCTTCACCTTCGAGGAACTGAAGCTGGTCGAAGGGAGGATTCTCCTCGGGGAGAGGGTTTCGGAGCTTTTCGACACGTCGATGGAAATCCGCCGCTTCGAGCGCAACTACTTCCTCCACGGCCAGGAAGCCGACTATCGCGAGAACGGGCTATACATCGCCAGGATGCGCCATCTGTTGAGCAGGAACAGCGCCGATTTCGCCTTGCTCGGCGCCGATCAGCGCGTTGCGGTCCTGGGCAGCCAGCTCGACCGATATGGCACGCTGATGGATGAATACGAGGCGGCGGGCGATAAGGGGGCGGCGTGGCGCCCCCAGCTGGAGCTCCGCATCAGGGCCGCCGGCAAGGAGATCGTCGCCATCGCCGAGGACATGGTGGGTTCGGAACGGCTGCTGGTGCGCTCGTCGCTGACTTCCTTCAGGACCGTACTCGTGTTCTCGATCGTCGGCCTGGCGCTGTTGATGATCGCCATCGGCCAGGCGCTATCGCGCCGGGTGGCGCAACCGCTGCGGCAAATGGAGGACAGCGTCAATGCGGTGTCCAGCGGCACGCGCGACAAACTCACGCTGCACTCCCATGACCGGGAAATCGTCTCCATCGTCAATGCCTTCAACCATTTGCTGAAGGAACTCGAACTGAGGCAGAAGCATCTGCTGCGCTCTGAGAAGCTGACCTCGCTGGGGACCATGCTGTCGGGCATCGCCCACGAGCTCAACAACCCGCTTTCCAATATCTGGACTTCCTGCCAGCTGCTGCTGGAGGAACTGGGCGAGGCGGATATCGACGCCCAGCGGGAACTGCTGCTGCGCATCGACGAGCAGGGGGAGCGGGCGCGCAACATCGTCCGGTCGCTGCTCGACTTCGCCCGCGACACCCCGTTCCGCAAGGAGCCGCAGCCGTTGCGGGAACTCGTCGAGCAGACCGTCCGCTTCATCAAGGGCGAGGTGCCGACCGAGGTGGCCATCGTCATCGACATTCCGGACGACATCGTGCTCCCCGCCGACAGGCAACGCCTGCAGCAGGCGCTGTTGAATCTGGTCCGGAACGGCATCGAGGCGGTCGGCAAGGACGGGCAGGTCGCCATTTCCGCCCGTCGGGTGCCGGCCGGCGACGCCGACCCCGAGTTCGACGAAGACATCGGCAAGACGATTGAAATCGCCGTCAGGGACACCGGGGCGGGGATCGCGCCCGCCGTCCTGCCGCGTATCTTCGATCCCTTCTTCACCACCAAGGATGTCGGCAAGGGCATGGGGCTCGGCCTCTTCATCGTTCACCAGATTGTCGAGGAACACGGCGGCACCATTGCAGCCAGCAGCGAGCCTGGGCGGGGCACGACATTCCGCCTGCGCTTGCCGTGCGCGGATGGCGATGGGGAAATGGACGGAGGCGCGGATGAAAAAGACCGGTAGATTGTTGATCGTCGACGACGAGGAAGCGGCGCTGCGCAATATCGAGCGCGCCATGGGCAAGGAGGGCTACGAGGTCGTCACCGCCGGCAGCGGTCCGGCGGCGCTGGCACTGCTTGAGCGCCAGCAGTTCGACATCCTGCTGACGGATCTGCGCATGGAGAAGGTCGACGGCATGCAGTTGCTCAAGGCCTGCCGGGAAAAGCATCCGGATACCGAAGTCATCATGATCACCGGCTACGCCACGGCTGAAGCAGCCGTCCAGGCGATGAAGCGGGGGGCGTTCTACTTCGTCGCCAAACCCTTCCGTTTGAGCGAGGTGCGCAAGGTTGTGGACCAGGCCATGGAGAAAGTCCGTTTGCGGACGGAAAATACCCAGCTGCGCCAACAGGTCGATGCCTTCCGGGGCAAGGTCAGCATCATCACCCAGGACCCCGCCATGAAGCGGCTGCTCGAATTGGCGCGCCAGGTCGCGCCGACCGACTGCAACGTGCTGATCGTCGGCGACAGCGGCACCGGCAAGGAGCTGTTCGCCCGCTATCTGCACCACCACAGTGGCCGCGCCGACGGTCCGTATATTGCCGTCAACTGCGGCGCTTTCAGTCAGGAGCTGCTCGCCAACGAACTCTTCGGCCACGAGAAGGAAGCTTTCACCGGCGCCGCCAGCAGCCGCAAAGGCCTGATCGAGGCGGCGTCGGGCGGTACGCTGTTTCTGGACGAAATCACCGAGATGGCGGCCGACATGCAGGTCAAGCTGCTGCGCGTCATCCAGGAAAAAGAGGTCTTGCGGCTCGGCGCCACCAGTCCGGTCAAGGTGGATATCCGCATCATCGCCGCCACCAACCGCGATCTCGCTGAAGCGATCAAGAGCGGTGGTTTGCGCCAGGATCTCTATTTCCGGCTGAACGTGGTGACGCTGAAGATTCCGCCGCTGGCGCAAAGGAAGGGCGACATTCCCCTGCTCGTCCGCCATTTCCTGCAGAAGTATTCGGTGCAGATGCGGAAAACCGTGACGGCCACCTCCCAGGCCGTAGACGAGATCCTGATGAATTACGATTACCCCGGCAATGTGCGGGAGCTGGAAAACCTCATCGAGAGGGGCACGGCCGTCACCACCGGCGAGACGATAGAAAGTGCGCACCTGCCGGACGACCTGCGGCAGCAAACGGCCTTTCTCTGCCAGAAAAACACCCGGATTGAGACCCTCGACGAGCAGGAGAGGAAATACATCCGCTGGGTGCTGGACGAGGTCGGCGGCAACCAGACCGCCGCGGCCCAGATGCTCGGCATTGACCGCAGTTCGTTGTGGCGAAAGCTCAAGGCTTACCAGATCGACGGTAAATGACCTCTGGGCCGCTTTTTTGTGGAGCAGATTCCCGGATGGCTCTCCGCATCGCCGCGCTGCCGGCCTTTGACCCGTTCCCCTATACCCACCACCTGGAGTGCGGGCTGCTGCTGAAGCGGCGCTGATCACGCACCGGTGCCGGCTTTGCGCCGGATCGCGGCGGCTGGCGCTACCCCTTGGCGGGCTGGGCAATTATTATGGCGTCCTATGACATAGGAGATTGCCATGCAGACCCATTTGGATAGACAAGCGGGTGCCACCCCGGACAGGCCGGGGCGAGGCAACCGTTCCGCCACCTCCGGGTTTGCCGACCGGCGCCCGGAAAGCGCCACCCAGGCCCAATTGCAGGACCTTGCCCGAACCAGTCCGCAGGCGACGCAATTGGAGGCCATGCAGGCCAGAGCCGACGCCAGCCCCGGCGTGGCCGCCCTGCAGCGGGTGGAGTCCCTCCAGGGCGCGGCGCGGGAAGGGGATGCCGTGGTGCAGCGCAAGGCATTGATCGACGGGGAACCGGCCTGGGATGCGACCGGGGTGCAGTACCCCCCGGGGTCGAAGGACCTGCAGGTAGTCAATCCGAGCAAAGAGAAAAAAGAAGCAATCGACGATGATTACGTCCGCCACTACGCCGACCGGGCCGAGTTCGACAATCACCTCGGCAAGCAGCCCGTGGATGTCGGCCTGGTCAAGGACAAGGCCCTGTGGTACGACCTGCCTTTCAGCGGCGGATTCTTCGTCCTCGGCGAAGCCCATAACGTCCTGAGTTACCAGACCATCATCGGGGAAAGCAACCAGACCGGGAAAATCCTCGGCGAGGGCGGGAGCGTGCCGTTCGACCACTACGCCGAGGATGCGGCGACACGCAAGGGCAAGACGCCGATGATCAAAACCCATGGCGCCGACGAATTCGCCATGGAATCGCCGGCGGCCAAGGCGGCCTATGCTCTTGCCTCGCTCGGCGCCGACATCGATAAGGAGCTTCTCGGTTCGGTCGCCGCGACGTCGAGCGGCAGCGATGTGAAGGAATTCAATTTCGAGAAATGGAACGAGATATACCAGAAGGTAACTACGAAAAATGGCAGAAATGGCAGAAAGCCTCCCGCCGTCGGGCGGGACGACACGAAACGCCCCTATTTCGAGTTCCGAAATTTCAAGGTTACCCTGCAGCCCGATGTGAAGTCGAAGGAGAGCGGTTACAGCCGGAATGGCACCGCGCAGCGCGTTGTCAAGGAACTCTGCAATGCACTGGAGTCGTGGCAGGGCAAGCAAAAGCCCCGCGACCAGGGGATTGACGATCTGATAAAGGACCTCAACACCCTTTTGGGCGAATTCACGAACTGGGAGCAACGGCCTAATAATGAAAAAAAGGATGTGCGCGACGGCAGCCTGGCCCAGATGATCGATGCGGTCGCAAAGCTCGCCAGGAAGGAAATCAAGGATTCCAAAATCACCCGGGGCAGCAAGTCCGGCGATGACCTGATCAGCGAGCAGCATGGGCACAACAAGACGAAGGCAAAGGACACCGAGCTAGCGAAAACCTGCACCCTGCGGGACGTCTTCATGTACGAGGCGATCGTCAATGCCAGCCAGGACGGTTTCCTGATGGCGGGGGTAGGCAACGATCATCTCAGGAATCTGGAGAAACCCTTGAAAGATGCCGGCATCAAGACCATCAGCCATAGCACCTTCTTCAAGTCCCACGTGAAGGATGCCATCTGATCAGTGCCGCACGACGGCGGATTCCCGCAGCCGGCGGTCCAGTTCTTCGGCGGGCAGGGGCGGCTGGTAGAGGAAGCCCTGGTATTCGTCGCCTCCGCCGAGGGCGGCGCCGTTGTGGTCCGGGCCGCGCAGGAAGGCCAGCTGCGCATCGGTGCTCACCCCCATGGCCGTGATCTTGAGATCCAGGGTGTGGCCGAGGGCGATGATGGCCCGGATGATGGCGGCGTCGTCGGCATCCTGGAGGGCGCTCTCCAGCACCGACTGGTCGATTTTCAGCTTGTCCAGGGGCAGGCGCTTCAGGTAGGTGAGGGAGGAGAGGCCGGTTCCGAAGTGGTCGATGGTGATCCTGACCCCGAGCCGCTTCAGCTCGTGGAGCCGCTCCACCGCACGCTCCGCCCCGCTCATCAGCCAGGCTTCGGAGACCTCCAGCTCCAGGGAGGCCGGGTCGAGGCCGCTCTCCTTCAGGATGGCTTCCAGGCGGGCGATCCAATCGTCCCGGGCCAGGTCCT
This sequence comes from Rhodocyclaceae bacterium, assembly GCA_018261935.1. Lineage (GTDB taxonomy): Bacteria > Pseudomonadota > Gammaproteobacteria > Burkholderiales > Rhodocyclaceae > JAGTRP01. The sequence continues at coordinate 10,690 of JAGTRP010000028.1, read as the reverse complement.
TGCCCGATACATTGACGGCGACGTGGAGGGGAAATCCCTGGTCGCGCCACCGCCGGCCCTGGAGGCAGGCGGTGCGCAGCACCCATTCGTCCAGGGAGGCGATGAGCCCGGTTTCCTCCGCCAGGGGGATGAAGCGCTCGGGAAAGAGGATGCCCTTCTCCGGGTGGCGCCAGCGGGACAGGGCCTCGACCCCCACCACCCGGCCGCTCTCCACCTCCACCTGGGGCTGGTAGTAGAGCCGCAGTTCCGAATGGTCGATGGCTTGCTGCAGGCCGTTCTTCAGGGTCTGGCGCTCACGGGCGCCGGCCGTCATCTCCTCGCTGTAGAACTGGTAGTTCCCGCGCCCCAGCTGCTTGGCCCGGTACATGGCCTCGTCGGCGCTGTGGAGCAGCGTTCCCAGGTCGCGGCCGTGTTCCGGATAGATGCTTACCCCGACGCTGCCCCCCGTCGTCACCGGGTGGCCGTCCAGGTGGAAGGGCTGGCCCAGGGCATGGACGATCTTCTCCGCCACCCGGGCCGCATCGGCCGGCTGGTGCAGGGGTTCGAGGAGGACGGTGAATTCGTCGCCCCCCAGGCGGGCCACGGTGTCCTCCTGCCGCACGCAGCTTTCCAGGCGGGCGGCGGTTTCCACCAGCAGCCGGTCGCCGATCCCGTGGCCGAGGGTGTCGTTGACCTGCTTGAAGCGGTCCAGGTCGATGAAGAGGACGGCAATGCGGGTGTTTTCCCGCCGGGCCCGGTCCAGGGCGTGGGTGACCCGGGCGTGGAAGAGCAGGCGGTTGGGCCGGCCGGTGAGGGGGTCGTGGTGGGCGAGCTGGGACAGCCTTTCCTCGCCACGCCGGCGCTCGGTGACGTCCCGCGCCACGTGCACCATGCCCTCCACCCGGCTGGACCAGAAGAAGGGCGTGAGGGTGATCTCCTCCCAGCGGCCCTGGTCGGAGTGGGAAAGCTCCAGGCCCTGGGCTGGCGTTCCCTGCCGGATGGCCTGGCAGACGGGGCAATCCGCCTGGGCCAGGTCCCGGGGATGGAGCACCGCGTGGCAGGGCTGGCCGATGAGCGGGCGGTCCCCCCAGGCATCGCGCAGGGCACGGTTCACCTGGCGGATGATGCCGCGCCGGTCCACCAGGGCGGTGCATTCCGGGAAAGCGTCGTAGGCGCCGGTGTTAGGCCCGAGAATCTGGAAGGGGTTGCGCAGGGTGAATTGGACCAGGGCGATGTAGACGAACCAGTAGGACCAGAACTTCAGCACGTGGCCTATCACCATGGGGATGCTGACGATCTGCAAATAGCGGGTGAAGGCGAGTTCGGCGAAGATGGTGAGGCCGATGGCGATGGTGACCAGCCGGTTCACGGCGGGATCCATGTGAGCCCGACGCCGCCACAGGAGCGTGATCGACGCCAGCAGCAGGAGCACGACGATATACTCGGCGCCGATCTTGAAGGGGGTGAGCCCCTGGCCTTCGACGTAGGCGGCAGGGAAGTGGCCGGTGGCGATGAGCGCGCACACCGCCGCGAACATCAGGCCTCCCGCCGCCAGGGGGATGCGGGGATTGACGTGGCGATCCAGGGTGAGTGGCGCGGTCAGGAAAAGGACGGCCTCGTAGAGGCGGCCGGCGATCCAGAACTGCGTCGCCACGTTGGCGCCCTGGATCGGAAATACCCCCATGCCCTGATAGGTCAGCGTATGGACGAGATCGAGCCCCGCCACCCAGAGATAACCGCAGCCGAGGTAGAGCAGGAAGCTTCTGCGGGTGAATGGATAGGTGTTCCAGGCGACGGCGAATACCGTGATGGCGACGCCGATGGAGAACAGCTCGGCCAGACTATGGAACAGGAGGAAGTCGATGGGCGCGGTGGCGACCAGCACCAGGGCAAAGAGGGTGGGCGCTATCAGGGTCTCCCGCCAGGGGACGACGGGGAGAGCGTCCCAGCGCCTGAAGCGGCTCCAGGCGGAGCGCCAGGCGCTTGCCCACGACAGGTGGGGCATGGCTGTGCCTTTCCTCGGTTTCGGGGGGGGGCGAGCCTGGGCCGCGGCACAGGCTCTCTCCTTAGTCCGAAGTCGGGGTCCGGCGGTTCAGCCCTCCAGGGCTGGCGGGATGGTCAGGCCTGGCGGGCCGTCGAACCCGGGGGCGCGGCCCGCAGGTATTGCCGCGGCCAGGCGGCCTTGTGCTCCAGGGCCTGGGCGGCATCGAGGGGCCAGTCGGGATTGCGCAGGATTTCGCGGCCCACCAGCACCATGTCGGCCTGTCCGGTGCGGAGAATGTGCTCGGCCTGGGCTGGTGCCGTGATGAGGCCCACGGCGGCGGTGGGGACGCCTGCCTCGCGGCGGATTCGGGTGGCGAACTCGGTCTGGAATCCCGGGCCGACGGGGATCTTGGCCCACGGCACCAGTCCGGCGGTGGAGACGTCCACCAGGTCGACGCCCAGTTCCTTCAATGTCCGGCACAGCTCGACCGTTTCCTCCGCGCTCCAGCCGCCCTCCACCCAGTCGGTGGCCGACAGGCGGACCAGCAGGGGAAGCCGGTCCGGCCATTCGGCGCGGACCGCTTCGACCACTTCCCGCACCAGGCGGGTGCGGTTCTCGAAACTGCCGCCATAGGCGTCCGTGCGCTGGTTGGAAAGGGGCGACAGGAACTGGTGCAGCAGGTAGCCGTGGGCGGCGTGGATCTCCACCGCCTGGAAGCCGGCCTCCCGGGCCCGCCGGGCGCCCGCGGCGAAGTCGGCCACGACCTGGCGGATGCCCTCGTCGTCGAGGGCCCGGGGCGTGGCATAGCCTTCGCCGAAGGAGACGGCCGACGGCGCCACCACGGCCCAGCCGCCTTCGCTCTCGTCCAGGGTGCGTTGGTCCTGCCAGCCCAGCCCGACGCTACCCTTGCGGCCGGCATGGGCCAGCTGGATGGCAGCGACGCTGCCGTGCTCCTGCAGGAAGCGGGAAATGCGCGCCAGCGGGTTGATCTGCCGGTCGTTCCAGAGGCCGAGGTCCCCCGGACTGATGCGCCCCCGCGGCGTCACCGCCGTCGCCTCGACGATGATCAGGCCGGCGCCGCCCACGGCGCGGCTGCCGTAATGCACGAAATGCCAGTCGGACGCGATGCCGTCCTGGGCGGAATACTGGCACATGGGGGGGATGCCGATGCGGTTGGGCAGGACGACGTCGCGCAGCTTGAGGGGGTCGAAGAGATGGGACATGGGCGGATTCCGGATCGAGAAAATGACGTCGACAAGTTTAGCGCCAGGGAATGGATTTGTCGGCCTCTCCGGTTGGGCGGTTGGATTGCGATAGGGGGTCAGGCCCTCCGAAAGCGCTCCATGAATTCGACCAGCCGCTCCACCGCCGACAACTCCAGGCCGTTGTAGATCGAAGCCCTCAGGCCGCCGATGCTGCGGTGCCCTTCCAGGCCGGAGAAACCCGATTGCCGCGCCGCTTCCAGGAATCTGGCTTCCAGCTGCGGCGTCCGCAGGTTGAAGACCACGTTCATCTTGGAGCGGTCATCCCTTGCGGCGCGTCCTAGATAAAAGCCGTCGCTTTCGTCCAAGGCGCCGTACAGCAGGCTTGCTTTTCGGGTATTGATCGCATCCATCGCGCTCAAGCCCCCGATGTCCTGGAGCAGCCACCGGGTAACCAGCAGCACCACGTAGATGGCGAAAACCGGCGGCGTGTTGTAGATGGAGTGGGCCTCCGCCTGGGTATGGTAGTTGAGGAACCCCGGCAGATCCTCCGGCATGCGCTTGAGCAATTCGTCCTTGACGAGCACGACCGTCACCCCCGCCGGACCGATGTTCTTTTGCGCATGGGCGTAGATCATCGCGAAGCGCTCGTAGTCTCCCGGCGCCGACAGGAAATCCGAGGACATGTCGCAAACCCGGGGCACATCGTCCCGCCCCAGGACACGGCGGAATTGAAGGCCTTCCACCGTTTCGTTGGAAACATAGTGGAGGTAAGGCGCTTCCGCCGCGAATTGCACTTCCCCCTCCTGCGGCAGGCGCCGGAAGCCATCCGCCTCGCCGCTCCACGCCACCCGCACCGGCCCTTCGCGCCGCGCCGCAGGCAAAGTCTTGCCGCTCCAGTAGCCGGTGTGCAGGTAGTCTGCGGCCTCCCTGCCGCCGGCCAGCAGGTTCATCGGCAGCATGGAAAACTGCTGCGTTGCGCCGCCCTGCAGGAACAGCACGTGGTAGCTGGCGGGAAGGGCCATCAGGCGACGTATGTTGTCTTCGAGTTCGGCCACCACGGCGGCGAACCAGTCGGAGCGGTGGCTGATGCCCAGAATGGACAGGCCCACGCCCGGAACGGCCCGGATGGATTCCTGCACCTGTTGCAGCACGGCCTGGGGCAGCGCCCCGGGGCCGCCGGAGAAGTTCAGTTGGTTCGGATGGAGCATCGTTTCTCGATGGCTTTCAAGGCAACAAAGTCAAACGGCGGCAGCCTGGCTGGTGGGCAGCTGGTAGAGGAAATGCTCGAAGGCCCGCTGGAGCTTTCCCATATGGATTTTCTTGAAGGGGAACATGGTTTCCGAATCCATGGCGTGAACCACCATGATGTGGTCGATTTCGAAAATCAGCAGTTCGCCGGCCCGGGTTTCGGCGCAGTCGATGCACACATAGTCCAGCTTGAAGCGCTGATGGATGCTCTCCAGGGCTGCCCCATGCCGCTGCGCGAAAAAATCGAAGTTCTCCATGAAGCGAGCCTCTTCGGCCCGCTTGGCGGCGTCTTCGTACATTCCGGCATTGACGTAATGAATCATCCAGTGGGCGGAGATGCCCATATGGCAGGCAAAGGGACGCCCGCGCAACAAGGCGACCCGGTACTTGCGGAACAGGCCGTCGCTGCTGCTGTAATCGACGAAACGGGCGACGAAGAACTCGGGCTCCCCGACTTTCTCCAGGTAAGGCGCGATTTCGCCGGGTTCCGCCAGTTTGGCCAGGTCGCGCCCGGCCTGGGAGCCTACCGGCCGGATGATGATCGGAAAGGCGCAATCGGGGAGCAGGTCTTCGAGCCGGGTTTCCCCGGCTGCGACGGACTCCAAAATCGCCCGTGCCAACCGATGGTTCAGCGGCATCGCCAATCCCGGGATGCCTTGCAGGAGGTGGCTGGCACGGCTGCGATCCGTGTTGGGAATGTGCCGGGGCAGGTTGATCACCGGCTTCGGCCAATTGGCCAACAAGGATTCGAGCCTCTGGAGGATGCGCCCGTTGTCGCGCTTGTCGGAGATCGCCACGAGCAGCGCGTCATGCTCCGGCAGGGGCGTCGGCAAAGGGGCGTCCGCCGATACGTAATAGCAGACCAACTCGACGTCGCTGTCCTCCAGCAGGCAATCCAGGGGCGTGTTTTCGGCCAGATCCCCCGGAGCCATCAGCATCAGCAGGCGGAACCGGGCGGGTTGCCGCGCGGCGCGCAGGGTGTAGAGGCGCTGCATCAGCAGTGCCTGTTCCTGGATGGACAAACCCAGGTCCTGCAGCCCCAGGGAGAGAAAAGCGATGGACAGGTTCATCCACAGATTGGCGTTCCCATGCTCCTGGTTGGCCTGTACCAGCAGGCGCTCGGCCATTCCGCGCAAGTCCCCGCCGGCGATGCTCATGCGCAGGAAGGGGGCCAGGCCGAGGAAAGGCGTTTCAGGCTTGTTGGCCAAGTCCAGGAAGAAGTCTTCCATGAAAACCCGCTTGGCGCGGCTCCGCGGCGTCGCCCAGAAATCCTCCAGGCTGAACACCCGCTGGCCGTTCCGGAAAATGTCCACCTGATAGGGCTTGCCCAGCAGCACCGTGTGAACATAGGTGGCGAAACATTCGGCGAAATCCTCATGGATGCTGGTCGCCGCATACAGGGTGGGAAAGCTGGTCTGTTCCAGCGCCGGATAGACGTCGAGCATCTGATCGCCCGACAATTGCGGCGCCTGGTAGAACATCACTTTGGACCGCAGGGGAAAGTCTTCGTCCGGTTGCGGAACGATTGCGCCTTCGGGATTCATATCCCAACTGAGGGGCAGGAAGCGGTAAGCATCCCGGCCCTTGAGTTCGCCCGCCGCGAGCCACCACTCCGGCGCCAAGTCCTTGCCTGCCGTCAGCACATGGCCGAACTCGTGCAACAACAGGAATTGCAGCGCTGTCTTTCTGTCATTTTCGCCGGCGGGGGCGATCGTGGCTGCCAATTGCGTACCCGGTACGGCATGGAACGGGGTGTTTTCCTTCCAGGTCGCCCACTCGTTGGCCTTGCGCTCGCGGAAGGCATCGACGTCGATGGCCACCACGCAACCGAGCAGGACCCCGCTGCTTGACGCCACCACATCGGTAATGGCCGACGCGCCGATGCCCGTGGCCAGGAACACCCCCAGCAGGCAAGGCTCCAGCTTGGCTTTGACCGGCGCCGGAATCTCGGAAATGGCGGCATGGAGATCGATCAGGAAATCGTCGGGGGCCGAAATCGCTTGGGGGCGCGCGGCAACACCATTTGCGGCATTGTGCTGGGCCAGAAAGTCCACCAAGGCCTCGGGTGCCGTTGCCAAGCGCTGTTCGACTGGCCGGTCGAAAAATTTCATCCAAAGATTTGGATCTGCCGCGTAGATCATGGGGAGCCTTGCTTAAGTGAGGCGGGAAGTCGCCAAGAGTTGTTGCCCGAGAGTATGCCGGTGGCGGAGAGAGGTTCGGCGCGCCGCGGTTTACAAGCGCCGGCGCAAAGCGGCGATGGACTCCAGGGGCATACCATGGAGGAGGGGCTGGGTTGCGTTTCTTTCATGGCCTGTCGAGGGCGGCGCGCTCTCCGATGCAGTCGCTGCTGCCCATCTCGTACTCCCGGCAGATCATCGGCCGGCGCTCGTAGATGGTGCACAGCATCGTGTTGCGGTCCAGGGCCGCGCACCAGCCATCGGCCAGGCGGCGCATCACCCAGCCGCCCCAGCGGTCCTGGGCGGTCAGTCCGACGGGGACGTCGTCGTCGCCCATCAGAAGGACTTCCAGCCGGCAGCAGCAGGCCCGGCAGGTGGCGCAGGAGATGGCCGAAGGGTGATCCATGCCGCTCATTGAACCACGGCGGCCGCTTCCCGGGAGCGCTTGGCCTCGTCGAGGAGGTAGCGCTGGTAGTCGTCCAGGTCGCCGTCGAAGGGGCCGACGCCGCCCCGGGACACCAGCCAGAACTCGTCGCACACCGCCCGCAGCAGGGCGCGGTCGTGGCTGACCAGCATGACGGTGCCCTCGAACTCGTTGAGGGCGACGCTCAGGGCCTCGCGGGTGGAGAGGTCGAGGTGGTTGGTGGGCTCGTCCAGGAGCAGCAGGTTGGGGCGCTGCCAGACGAGCATGCACAGCACCAGCCGCGCCTTTTCGCCGCCGCTCATGGTGCCCACCGGCTGCTTCACCATGTCGCCGCTGAAATTGAAGGTGCCCAGGAAGTTGCGCAGTTCCTGCTCCCGCCCGGCGACGCTACGGCCGGCGGCGATGGCCTCCTTGGCCATTCGGGTCATGTGTTCCAGGGGCGTGTCCTGGGGGCGCAGCACGTCGAGTTCCTGCTGGGCGAAATAGCCGATGTTCAGGCCCTTGCCGACGGTGACCTCGCCGCTGATGGGCGCCAGGGCCTGGGCGATGGTCTTCACCAGGGTGGATTTGCCCTGGCCGTTGGCGCCCAGGATGCCGATGCGCTGGCCGGCCTGCACCGAGCGGTTGATGTTGCGCACGATGACGGTGGGCGGCGTTCCCGCCGGCGCATCCTCGGGGGGCGGGTAGCCGATGCTGGTATCGACCATGGACAGCATGGGGTTGGGCAGGTTGAGGGGCTCCTGGAATTCGAAGGTGAATTCCGCATCGGCCAGCACCGGGGCGATCTTCTCCATGCGCTCCAGGGCCTTGACCCGGCTCTGGGCCTGCTTGGCCTTGCTGGCCTTGGCCTTGAAGCGGTTGATGAAGGACTGGAGGTGGGCGATCTTGTCGGCCTGGCGGGCCATCGCCGCCTGCTGCAGCACCATCTGCTCGGCCCGCATGTCCTCGAAGCGGCTGTAGTTGCCGCCGTAGCGGACCAGCCGGGCATTGTCGATGTGGAGCGTCACCTGGGTGATGGCATCGAGGAATTCCCGGTCGTGGCTGATCATGATGAGCGTCCCCGGGTAGCGCTTGAGCCAGGCTTCCAGCCAGACCATGGCGTCCAGGTCCAGGTGGTTGGTCGGTTCGTCGAGGAGCAGGATGTCCGAGGGGCACATCAGGGCCCGGGCCAGTTGCAGGCGCATCCGCCAGCCGCCGGAAAAGCTGCTGACCGGGTTGTTCAGCTCCGAAACCTTGAAGCCGAGGCCGAGGATCAGGGCCTGGGCGCGGGCGACCGCGTCGTGCTCGCCGGCATCGTTGAGGGCCATGTAGGCCTCGGCCATGCGCATGCCGTCGTCGCTGGCTTCAGCCTCGAACACCTCGTTGCGGGCGGCGAGCAGGGCGGTGTCGCCGTCGATGACGAAATCCGTCGCCCCCTGCTCGGTCTCCGGCATGTCCTGCGCCACCTGGGACATGCGCCACTGGCTGGGGATGGAATAGTCGCCGCCGTCCTCGTGCAGGCTGCCGTTGAGCAGCGCGAACAGGGTGGACTTGCCGGCGCCGTTGCGGCCGACCAGGCCGATCTTCTCGCCGGGGTTGAGGGTGGCGGAGGCCTTGTCCAGCAATACCCTGGAACCGCGGCGCAGGGTGACGTTCTTGAGGATGATCATCGAAAGCTTTCGGGGAGGACCGGCATGATACTCACCGAAGGGCCCTGGAACCACGAAAATTTCAGCCTGAAGGACTCGACAATGACAAGGTGGTGGCGGGCAAGTGCTCTGCGGTAGCATTGCCTCGCGCAAAATAGGGTCCTATGCGTATGGCATTGATCGGGGCGGGCTGCTGCAATGCTGCATGTGCTGATAGCGGCCGGAGCCGGCCGGGAGGTGCCGCATGGTGTTTTTGCGAAAGCTCTTGTCCCGCCTGCGTCCCAACGGCGGGGCATCGGCTACGCCCGCCGCCGCAAGGAAAGGGCGCCTCTCGGAGCGGCGGCTCGGCGAGCGCCGGACCAATATCATGCCCTTGCCGGATAGAGGAACACGGTTGCGCTTTGCGGCCCAGGTAGCGGGCTTCGGCGTCTACGACATGGATTGTGCGAATGGCGAAATCTTCTGGTCGCCGGAATTGAAGGCAATCGCCGGCCTGCCCCCCGATGATGCCCCGCTCACCTACGAGCGCTTCACCCAACTCCTGCACCCCGATGATCGGGAACGGCTTCTCGCCAAGGTCGAGAGGACTCTGGATCCCGAGGGCAGTGCCGAATTCGAGGACGAGCATCGTTTCCAGCGCCCGGACGGAGCGGTGCGCTGGGTCAGGGCCAAGGGCCGGACCTTCTTCGCCGGCGAGGGGGCGGAACGCCGTCCAGTGGGCACTGCCGGCGTCGTCATGGACATCACCGAAGGCAGGGCCTACCAGACGAAGCTGGCCGAAAGCCAGGCGCGCCTGGCGGAGCTCATCGAGTCCAATATCGATGCCATCGTCTGCATCGATACCGGGCAGCGCATCGTCCTGGCCAACCCGGCGGCCAGCAGCATGTTCCGCTGCCGGGCCGAGGACATGATCGGGCGGCCTTACGAGGGATTCATCCCCGAGCGCTTCCGGGCCACCTACCAGGAAAACCTGCGCCACCTCATGGAGAATGGCAACCTGACCCGCGCCAGGCGCCAGGCCGGCACTTTCCTGGGCCTGCGGGCGGACGGGGAGGAATTTCCCCTCGAGGCTTCGATATCCAGGGGCTGGGTGGAGGGGCAGCCTCAGATCACGATCATTGCCCGCGATATTTCCGAGCGCCGGGCGGCCGAGGAGGCCCTGCGGCGCAGCCAGCAGGATCTGGATCTGGCGGTGCGCGGCGCGGCCCTCGGCATCTGGAACTGGGACCTGCGCATCGGCGAGATGACCTGGTCCGACCGCTACCGGCAACTCCTGGGCCTCCCTGCCGGGGAGCCCGCCAGCCTGGAGCGCTTCCTGGAAGTGCTGCCCAACGGCGACCGGGAGAAGGCCGAGGCGGTGGTCTACCGGGCCCTGGAAAAGCACGAGGAATACAAATTCGAGCACCGCATCCGCTGGCCGGACGGCAGCCGCCACTGGATAGCGGTGGTGGGCCATGGCTGTTACGACCCGGAGAGCGGCGCACTCATCGGCGCCAACGGCATCGCCCGCGACATCACCGAGCGCAAGCGCCTGGAGGAGCACCTGCGGCACCGGGCTGAGGAACTGGAGCGCCGGGTCAAGGAACGCACCGCCGAGCTGTCCGAAGCCAGTGAAGAGCTGGTGCGCACCAACCTGGAACTGCAGCAGTTCGGCTACGTCGCCGCCCACGACCTGCAGACGCCGCTGCGCTCCATCAACGGCTTCGCCCAGCTCCTCCAACAGGAATTCCAGGGCCGCCTGGGCGACCAGGCGGATGTCTGGATCGGCCAGCTGGTGCACCATGTGGAGCGCATGCACGACCTCATCCAGGATCTGCAGACCTATGCCAAGGCAGAGTCCCCGGGACGGCCCCACGAGCCCACGGATTTCAACCGGCTCTTCGACGACATCGTCGCTTCCTCCCAGGCCGCCCTCCGCCAGAGCGGGGCCACCGTCACCCGCGATTTGCTGCCCACCGTGCCGGGCGACCGCGTCCAGCTCGCCCAGGTCCTGCAGAACCTCATCGGCAACGCCCTCAAGTACCACGGCCGGGAGCCGCCCCGGG
>JAGTRP010000027.1 GCA_018261935.1 Rhodocyclaceae bacterium | reverse complement strand
TCCCCACTGCTGCCTCCCGTAGGAGTCTGGGCCGTGTCTCAGTCCCAGTGTGGCGGATCATCCTCTCAGACCCGCTACAGATCGTCGCCTTGGTGGGCCTTTACCCCACCAACTAGCTAATCTGACATCGGCCGCTCCAAGAGCGCAAGGTCTTGCGATCCCCTGCTTTCCTGCGCACAGAATATGCGGTATTAGCCATCCTTTCGGATGGTTATCCCCCACTCTAGGGCGCGTTCCGATGCTTTACTCACCCGTTCGCCACTCGCCGGCATCCCGAAGGACCCGCTGCCGTTCGACTTGCATGTGTAAGGCATGCCGCCAGCGTTCAATCTGAGCCAGGATCAAACTCTTCAGTATTTACTCAGTGCGTTTGCTTCAATCCTTCACCAGCTTGCGCCGGCTTCGCATCTCAAGCACCCACACTTATCGGTTGTCCAGTTTGTTAAAGAGCAGTTCCCGCCACCGCGTCGTTTTGCTTGAGCAGCAGCGAAGGGGGCGCATTATGGAGATGCACATCGCCCTCGTCAACAGATTTTTTGTCGCCTTAAAAATGAGATCGCGAGTTCGTTTCTCCCATCTAGTGAAACGGCTTTCCTTCCGATAGAATGCGCGCCCTTCCGAAGCCGACCCCGTGCAAATTGTGGTCTGAACGGGGCGCAGGAAACTGGAGTGGTAGTTCAGTTGGTTAGAATACCGGCCTGTCACGCCGGGGGTCGCGGGTTCGAGTCCCGTCCACTCCGCCAGGAGTTCATAGAAGCGGGTGAATCGCCCCGCAACCGCGCAGATCCATGCCCGCTGCTTTCTCTGTTGGGCAGTGACACTTCAGCCTATGGTAGAAGCCTGACAACGGTAAAGGCTGCTTACCGCAAGGGAGCAGCCTTTACCGTTTCTGGTACATCAGGCAGCACATCGGCCTTCCGACGTTCAGCAGACTGGCTGTTCAAGTCCGCAATGCTCCAGATACCTGCCGGTCAGGGAAGGAACGCCCTGAACGGCAGCGAACAAATGACCGACGCGGCACTCTATACCGTCGATGCGGATGTCCAGCGAGGCCCAGTCCCATGGCGGAAAACGAGATCTGTTCCCATATCGATGCCCTTGAAGCGATCAAGGCGCCGAAACGCCACGAATGCGAGGAGTGCGTCAAGGTCGGCGCCCGGTGGGTCCATCTGCGGACCTGCCAGCAGTGCGGCGCGACGCTGTGCTGCGACGACTCCCCCAACCGCCATGCCACCCAGCACGCCCATGCCAGCGGCCATCCGGTGATCGCCTCGGCCGAACCGGGGGAACGCTGGCTGTATTGCTATCCGGACGATGCTTTCGCAGCGTATTGAGTTGGCGTAACAGCCTGTCCACGGAGAAGTCACGATGAGCCGGGCAGCGATTTCTCCCTGCGATGAAGCGGCCGTTTAGGCCATGCCTGCCGATGCCCCCTGCCGTCCCGAGGTGCGACCATGGATTCTGGCGACCACGATCCTGGCTTCCGGGATGGTCTTTATCGATGCCACGGTCGTCAATGTGGCACTGCCGGCCTTGCAAGAGGCATTCAATGCCGGCATCGCGCAAGCCCAATGGGTGATCGAGTCTTATGCCCTGCTGCTCACGGCCCTGCTGCTGCTCGGGGGAAGCATGGGGGATCGCTTCGGTCGCCGCAGGGTATTTGCCGTCGGGGTGGCCTTGTTCGGCGCCGCATCGGTCTTCTGCGGCCTGGCCGGTACGATCCAACAACTCATCGGGGCCCGGGCGCTGCAAGGCGTGGGGGGTGCCTTGCTGACGCCGGGCAGCCTGGCCCTGATCAGCGCCTCGTTTCCGGACAGCATCCGTGGCAAGGCAATTGGCACGTGGTCTGGCTACTCCGCCATCACGGCCGCTCTGGGTCCGGTGCTCGGCGGCTTCCTGATCGAGCAGATCTCATGGCGCTTCGTCTTCTTCATCAATGTCCCGCTCACCGTGGCCGTCCTGTTCCTGGCCTTCAAGTACGTCCCCGAGAGCAAGGGTTCGCCGGGGGAGGGGGGACTGGATTGGCTGGGCGCCCTGCTCATCAGTACAGCGCTCGGGACCCTCGTTTATGGTCTGATCGAATCTTCATCGCTGGGATGGCGCGACGTCCGGGTCCTGGGCGCGCTGGCCTCTGCTCCCCTGGCCTTCGCCGCGTTCCTGCGGGTCGAGATGCGGCATCCCGCCCCGATGCTGCCTTTGCGGCTGTTCCGCTCCCGCAATTTCAGCGGTGCCAACTTGTTGACCTTGTTGCTCTATGCGGCGCTGAGCGGAAGCATGTTCTTTCTCCCGCTCAACCTCATTCAGGTCCAGGGCTATTCAGCCACTGCCGCCGGTGCGGCGCTGGCGCCCTTCATCGTCATCATGTTCGCCCTCTCCCCTTGGGCGGGCGGACTGGTCGACCGCTATGGCGGGCGGGGGCCGTTGGTGATCGGCCCGGTGATCGCCGCGTTGGGGTTCGGTGGGCTGGCGGTCCCCGGCATCGGCGGCAGCTACTGGACCACCTTTTTTCCTGCCATCGTGTTCCTGGGCTTGGGGATGACCATCACCGTCGCCCCGCTAACGACCACGGTCATGAACGCCCTTGACCTCGCCTATGCCGGCGCCGCATCGGGCGTCAACAACGCCGTATCGCGGGTCGCAGGCCTGTTGGCCATCGCCTTGCTGGGGATCGTCATGAGCCAGGCCTTCAATCATGCACTGGCACAGCGCAGCAGAGACTTGCCGGTATCCCCCGCCGTGTTGCAGCAAGTCGAATCGCAGCGCGACCGCCTGGCCGCCATTACCCCGCCGTCCTCGGCCACGGAGGACGAGCGGCAGGCCATCAAAGCGGCGGTTGGCGGTTCATTTGTGCAGGGCTTTCGATGGGTCATGCTGATTTCAGCACTCCTGGCCGCGGTCAGCTCGCTGATTGCCTGGCTCATGGTTGACCGGATCGGAAATGGCAAAGCGTAAGCGGCGGGCGGTAGTCCGGAGCGCGACGGGCGGGGCATTCGCTCCGCCGGTTACCGATCGGAAGCTGTATGACCGGCGTCGAAACGTCGATAACGGTTCTTGCCGGCTTGCTTGGCCTGGTACATTGCCTGGTCGGCCTGGCGCAGCAGCAGGTCGGCATCGAGGCCTTGTTGCGGAGACAGCGCGAAGCCGATGCTGGCAGACACCTGCAGCCGGGCATCACCGACCCGGACAGGTTCGGCGGCGGCTTGCATCAGCCGCTCCAGTAGCGGCTCGCAGTCATCGGGACGATCCAGATCCGCCAGCACGGCGACAAATTCGTCGCCGCCGATGCGGGCCAGGGTGTCGCCTTCCCGGAGGGCGGTTCTCATGCGATGGGAGACGGTGATCAGCAATTCGTCGCCCACATCGTGACCGTGGTTGTCATTGACGGCCTTGAAGCCGTCGAGGTCGAGATAGACCACGGCCAGGGAAAGCTTGCGCCGCTGGTTGTGGGCCAGGGCCTGTTGCAGCCGATCGGCCAGCAACACGCGGTTGGGCAGGCCGGTGAGGGCGTCGAAATGGGCAATGCGTTCCAGTTGCTGCTGCTGTTCCTTCATCGGCGTGATGTCGGTGAACAGGGCGACGTAGTTGAGAACGTTGTTTTCCGTGTCCCGCACGGCGCCAACGGTCAGCAGTTCGGCATATACCTCGCCGTCCTTGCGCCGGTTCCAGGCTTCGCCCACCCAGTACCCGTCTTCCAGCAGCGACCGCCACATGGCGGTGTAGTGATCCCGGGTCTGCCGGCCGGACTTGAGGATGCGTGGATTCTGGCCCACGGCCTCGGCGCGGCTGTAACCGGTGATGCGGGTGAAAGTGTCGTTGACGTCCACGATGTTGCCGTCGGCGTCGGTGATCATGATGCCCTCGCGGGCATGGGTGAAGACGCTGGCGGCCAGCTTGAGCCGGACTTCATTGTCCTTTTGCTCGGTGATGTCGATGCCGGTCCCCAACAGGTAGATCTGGCCGCCAATGGACAGGGTCCTGGCGACGAAGCGGAACCAGGGGGTCGAGCCATCCTTGAGCAGCAGCCGTCCCTCGGCCTCGGCCAGGGCCTGCTCGAAGCCTTCGCGGATCTTGTCGGCGATGGTGTGCCGGTCGGCCTCGTGGATGATGGCCATGACATCCTGCTGCGCCCGAGCCAGAGCCTCCGGCCCCAGCATGGTTGCGAGACTCTCGTTCCACCCCGCCAGGCGGCCTTCCCCGTCGAGCCTGAAAAATATGCCCGGCAGGCTGTCGAGCAGGGTGTTGGAAAAATTCACGGCTTGCCGGAGTTCGGCTTCCTTGCGGGAAATCTGCTCCTGCAGCTGATTGAAGCTGTCTGCCAGCCCCACGACCTCGCTGGGGCCGGCCAGGGCCAGCGGGTGCAAGGGCATTTCACCCCGTGTCATGGCTTGCATTTCCCCGGCGGCCTCGGTCAGGGGGCGCAGGGCGCGGCGTAGGGTCAGCAAGGTGATGAGGGCGATCAGCAGCGACAGCAGGGTGGCCCCGACCAGCGTCCAGTTGCGGCCTTCCCTGATCGAAGCGTAGGCGTCGGCGGTCGGCAGGCGGGCGACGGCGAACCAGCCGGTGGTGGGGATGCGCCGCGCCGAGGTCAGTTCTTCCACCCCGGTGGAACTGACCGCGACACCGGAGCCTTGGAAGCCCTGCATGTAGCGGTCGTGCATAGTGTCGGCGCCGGCTGGGGGCAGCGGGCGCAGGGTGTAGGAGGGATCGGTTCCGGTAACGAAGACGCCATGCTCGGGCGCCACCACGATGTAGTCGCCGCTGGCGTCCAGCCGGGGCTTGGCCACCAGATCAAGGAAATTGGCGGAATTGATCTGGGTGACGCCCGCCAGGATGGCAACCAGTTGTCCGTCCGCCCCCAGGACCGGCGCGGCAAACACCACCACCGGCTGCCCTATGGCCCGGCCGACGCGAGGCGGCCCGACGGCCGGCTTGCTGGTTGCAATGACATCCCGGAATGGAGAGAGCTGGGCATAGGCATTGCTCAGGCGCCCGGGGACCGCAGGATAGTCCGCATAGGCACCGGAACCGTCCGGCTTGATGACGATCAGGCCGCCGTCGAACAGGTTGTAGATGGCCCGCCGTTCCGCCAGAAAGCTGCGGATACGTTGCTCGCTGGCTAGCGTGTCGACGGGAAAGCGGTCGGCAATCATCTGCAGGCCGTTCAGCCGCAATTTGATCTTGTTGTCGATGTCCTCGGCAACGTAGTCCACCGCGGACAACTGCTGCGCCGAGAGCAATTCCTGCAAGCGCTTTTCCTGGAACTTGTTCAGGGCCAGGGCAAGGATCCAGAGCGCTCCCAATGCCATCAACATGATCACGGTCGCCAGCCGGGCCTTGAGGGTCTGCGGCAGGAAGTTGACAGCGGTGACGCGTGTTTCAGGCACGGCGGATAGCTCTTTGTTGACGGACGAAACTGAAAATTATCCCAGAAGGAAACGCCGACTCCCCGGATTTTCTCATTATGGATAGAAAAACCCTCGGCAGCCGTGCTTTGCCGCTTTTTCTGCCGCCGTGTAATTTCTCCACCACCGCCCTCCGCCCCCCTCGCCGCCGACCCGGCATCCCGTTTGCAGAAGGATTTCTTCTTCACGGCCGGTATGGAGTCGGATCATGAGCGATACAGTCGCTGATTTCCTCCTCAAGCGCCTGTCCGCCTGGGGCGTCAAGCGCATCTACGGCTACCCGGGGGACGGCATCAACGGCATCATGGGCGCCTTCGGCCGCTTCGGCGAGGGGATGGATTTCGTCCAGGCCCGCCACGAGGAACTGGCGGCCTTTATGGCCTGCGCCCACGCCAAGTTCAGCGGCGAGGTGGGGGTCTGCCTCGCCACCTCCGGCCCCGGCGCCATTCATCTCCTCAACGGCCTCTACGACGCCAAGCTGGACCACCAGCCGGTGCTCGCCATCGTCGGCCAGCAGCGGCGGGCCGCCCTCGGGGGCGATTATCAGCAGGAAGTGGACCTCGTCTCCCTGTTCAAGGACGTGGCCCACGAATACGTCCATATGCTGACCGTCCCCGAGCAGACCCGCCCCCTGGTGGATCGGGCCATGCGCATCGCCCGGGACCAGCGGGCCGTCACCTGCCTCATCTTCCCCAACGACCTGCAGGACTTGCCCTTCGCGGAGCCGCCCCGGGAGCACGGCACGATCCATACCGGCATCGGCCATACCGGCATGCGCAGCCTCCCCGGCCAGGCCGACCTGGCCCGGGCCGCCGACATCCTCAACCAGGGCAGGAAAGTCGCCCTGCTGGTGGGGGCCGGGGCCCTGCATGCCACCGACGAGGTCATCGAAGTGGCCGAGCTCCTGGGGGCCGGGGTCGCCAAGGCCCTTCTCGGCAAGGCGGCGGTGCCCGACAACCTGCCCTATGTGACCGGTTCCATCGGTCTCCTCGGCACCAAGCCGAGCTGGGACCTGATGAACGGCTGCGACACCCTGCTCATGGTGGGGTCGGGTTTTCCCTATTCCGAATTCTTCCCCAAGGAAGGCCAGGCCCGGGGGGTCCAGATCGACATCGATCCCCGCATGCTGAGTCTGCGCTACCCCATGGAAGTGGCCCTGGTGGGGGACAGCAAGGAAACCCTGCGGGCCCTCATCCCCCTGCTGCTCCCCAAGCCGGACCGGACCTGGCGCAACGAGATCGAGCGCAAGGTGGAGCGCTGGTGGCGGGTGCTGGAAGGCCGGGCCATGAACAGCGCCCATCCCATCAATCCCCAGCGGGTGTTCTGGGAACTGTCGCCCCGCCTACCGGACAACTGCATCCTCACCAGCGACTCGGGCTCCGCCGCCAACTGGTACGCCCGGGACCTGAAGATACGCCAGGGCATGATGGCCTCCCTCTCGGGCGGCCTCGCCACCATGGGCCCCGGGGTGCCCTACGCCATCGCCGCCAAGTACGCCCACCCCGAGCGCACGGTCATCGCCCTGGTGGGGGACGGCGCCATGCAGATGAACGGGGTCAACGGCCTCATCACCATCGCCAAGGTCTGGAAGGATTGGAGCAACCCCCGCCTGATCGTCATGGTCCTGAACAATGGCGACCTCAACCAGGTCACCTGGGAACAGCGGGCCATGGAGGGGGACCCGAAATTCGTGCCTTCCCAGTTCGTCCCCGATTTCCCCTATGCCGACTACGCCCATCTCCTGGGGTTGAACGGCATCCGGGTGGACGACCCCCTGGAGATCGGCCCGGCCTGGGACGAGGCCCTGGCCGCCGACCGGCCGACGGTGCTGGAAATGGTCACCGACCCGGACGTGCCGCCCCTGCCGCCCCATATCACCCTCAAGGAAGCCAAGGCCTACCTGTCGGCCCTCCTCCACGGCGACCCGGACTCCCTGGGCATCGTGGTGGCGAGCTTCAAGGAGGAGTGGGACACCCTCTTCCCGCCCAGCGCGGACAAGGCCAAGGGCTGAGGCCGCCATGGCCATCGCCGACAGCGCCGCCCCCATCGACTCCCTGGCGGTGGCGGCCTACACCATCCCCACCGACGCCCCCGAGTCGGACGGCACCCTGGAATGGAACGCCACCACCCTGGTGCTGGCCCGGGTGGCGGCCGGCGGCAAGGAGGGGCTGGGCTACGGCTACGCCGATACGGCGACGGCCCGGCTCATCCGGGACAAGCTCGCCCCCCTCCTCCAGGGCCGGGACGCCCTGGCCACCAACGCCCGCTGGCAGGACATGGCGGTGGCCATCCGCAACCTGGGCCGACCGGGGGTTGCTTCCATGGCCATCGCCGTGGTGGACACCGCCCTTTGGGACTTGAAGGCCAAGTGCCTGGGCCTCTCCCTCGCCGCCCTGCTGGGCCCGGCCCGGGACGCCATCCCGGTCTACGGCAGCGGCGGCTTCACCAGCTATTCCCCGCTGCAACTGGAGGAACAGGCGGCGGACTGGGTCCGGCAGGGCATCGGGCTGGTCAAGATAAAGGTGGGCCGCTCCCCGGACAAGGACGTGGAGCGGGCGATGTTGGCCAGCCAGGCCATCGGCCCCCAGAGCATTCTCTTTGTCGATGCCAACGGCGCCTACCAGCGCAAGCAGGCCCTCTACTTCGCAAAGCACTTCGCCGATCTGGGGGTAGCCTGGTTCGAGGAGCCGGTGTCCTCCGACGACCTCGCCGGCCTGCGCCTCCTGCGGGACCGGGGACCGGCCGGCATGGCCATCGCCGCAGGGGAATACGGCTACGACCTGCCCTACTTCCGCCGCATGCTGGAAGCCGGGGCGGTGGACATCCTCCAGGCCGACGCCACCCGCTGCGCCGGGGTCACCGGCTTTCTCGGGGTGGCGGCCCTGTGCGAGGCCTTCAACGTGCCGCTTTCCAGCCACTGCGCCCCATCCCTCCATGTCCCCCTGTGCTGTGCCGTCCGGCCGGCGGTCCATCTCGAATATTTCCACGACCATGTCCGCATCGAGCACCTGCTGTTCGACGGCGCCCTCGTCCCGGTGGACGGCCGCCTCGCCCCGGCCCTCGACCGTCCGGGCCTGGGGCTGGTCTTCAAGGAGCAGGACGCCCGATGCTACGCAACTTCCTAGACAACGCCCGCGTCCTTTCCCCGCCGGTGGACGCCGCCAACCAGACCCTGGAGCGGGAGCTGCGCATGGCCGTCGGCGGCGAGGTGCGCTTCGACGCCGGCAGCCGGGCCCTCTACGCCACCGACGCCTCCAATTACCGCCAGGTGCCCATCGGGGTGGTGATCCCCCGCACCATGGAGGACGTCGTCCGGACCGTGGATGTCTGCCGGCGCTACGGCGCCCCCCTCCTCTCCCGGGGCGGGGGCACCAGCCTCTGCGGCCAGTGCTGCAACGCGGCGGTGGTGCTGGATTTCTCCAAGTACCTGAACCGCATCCTGGAAATCGACCCCGCCGGCAGGTTCGCCCGGGTCGAGCCCGGGGTAGTGCTGGACGACCTGCGGCAGGCGGCCCAGGCCCACGGCCTCACCTTCGCCCCCGACCCGGCCACCCACTCCCACAACACCCTGGGGGGCATGATCGGCAACAATTCCTGCGGCCCCCACTCGGTGATGGGCGGGGAGACGGTCCATAACGTCATCGAGCTCAAGATCCTCACCTACGACGGCCACCGCCTGACCGTCGGCCCCACCGACGAGGAAACCTTCCAGGCCATCCTCCGGGAAGGCGGCCGGCGGGCGGAAATCTACCAGCGCCTGCGGGCCTTGGCGGAGCGCTACGGCGACGAGATCCGCCGCCGCTACCCGGCCATCCCCCGCCGGGTTTCCGGCTACAACCTGCCGGCCCTGCTGCCCGAAAACGGCTTCAACCTGGCCCAGGCCCTGGTGGGCTCGGAAAGCACCTGCGTGACGGTGCTGGAGGCCAAGTTGCGGCTGCTCCCGTGGCCGGCGGCGCGCTCCCTGCTGGTGTTGGGCTATCCCACCGTGTTCGAGGCCGGCGACCACGTGCCCCAGGTCATGGAGGCCGGCCCCATTGCCCTGGAGGGCATGGACGACCGCCTGGTGGACGACATGAAGGCCATGCACATCCACCCCGAGAACCTCCAGCTCCTGCCGGACGGCCAGGGCTGGCTGCTGGTGGAATTCGGCGGCGCCGACAAGGACGAATCCGACGGCCGGGCCCGGCAGCTCATGGAACGCCTGCGGCAGGCGGAAAACCCGCCCAGCATGAAGCTCTACGACGATCCGATGGAGGAAGAGGCGGTCTGGAAAGTCCGGGAATCGGGCCTGGGAGCCACCGCCCACGTCCCCAACAAGGCCATCACCTGGGAGGGCTGGGAGGATTCCTCGGTGCCGCCGGAAAACCTCGGCAAGTACCTGCGGGAACTGCGGGCCCTGTTCGAGAAGTACGGCTACGAATGCGACCTCTACGGCCACTTCGGCCAGGGCTGCGTCCACACCCGCATCGACTTCGACCTGGAGACCGCCGCCGGCATCCAGACCTTCCGGGACTTCCTCCACGCCGCAGCCCATCTGGTGACCAGCCTGGGGGGATCGATTTCCGGCGAGCACGGCGACGGCCAGTCCAAGGCGGAACTGCTACCCATCATGTTCGGCGACGACCTCATGGACGCCTTCCGGGAATTCAAGGCCATCTGGGACCCGGAGGGCCGGATGAACCCGGGCAAGGTCATCGACGCCTACCGGGCGGACGAGAACCTGCGCCTGGGCACCGGCTACAGTCCGGTCCGGCTGGAGACGGAATTCGCCTACAGCGAGGACGGCCACGACTTCTCCCGCACGGTGCTGCGCTGCGTCGGGGTCGGCGAATGCCGCAGCAAGAAGGGGGTCATGTGCCCCAGCTACCAGGCCACCGGCGAGGAGATGCACTCCACCCGGGGCCGGGCCCGGCTGCTGTTCGAAATGCAGCGGGGGGAGGTCCTCACCCAGGGCTGGCAAGAGCCGGCGGTGAAGGAGGCCCTGGACCTCTGCCTTTCCTGCAAGGGCTGCAAGGGGGAATGCCCGGTCCATGTGGACATGGCCACCTACAAGGCGGAATTCATGTCCCACTACTACGATGGCCGGCTGCGCCCCGCCGCCGCCTACGCCTTCGGCCTCATCGACCGCTGGGCCCGGCTGGCCTCCCATGCCCCCGGGCTGGTGAATTTCCTCTCCGGCCACCAGCCCTTCGCCGGGGCCATCAAGGGCCTGGTCGGCATCGCTCCCCAGCGCCGCCTGCCGGCCTTCGCCAGGGAGCCCTTCACCCGGACCTTCCGCCGCCGCCCCTGGCCGCCGACGGGCAAGGCCCTCATTCTGTGGCCCGATACCTTCAATAACTATCTCCATCCGGAAGTGGCCCTGGCGGCGGCGGAGGTGCTGGAAAACGCCGGCTACGAAGTGCGCATCCCCGGCCGCCACCTGTGCTGCGGCCGCCCCCTCTACGAATTCGGCATGCTGGACCGGGCCCGGGATTATCTGCTGCGCATCCTGGAGACCCTGGACGGGGAAATCCGCGCTGGCATTCCCATCGTCGGCCTGGAGCCGGCCTGCCTCACCGTCTTCCGGGAGGAAATGCCCCAGATGCTGCCCGGCAACGAGCAGGCCAAGCGCCTGGCCCGGCAGACTTTCCTGCTGTCCGAATTCATCGAGCGGCAAGGGCAGGACTTCCCCCTCGGCAAGCTGCCCCGCAAGGCCCTGGTCCACGGCCACTGCCATCACCAGGCCGTCCTCAAGATGGACGCCGAGACGGCGGTGCTCAAAAAGCTCGGGGTCGATTTCGAGCTCCTGGACTCGGGCTGCTGCGGCATGGCCGGCTCCTTCGGCTTCGAGAAGGCGAAGTACGAGGTGTCCATGGCCTGCGGCGAGCGGGTCCTGCTCCCCGCCGTGCGGGCCGCCCCCGAGGAAACCCTCATCATCGCCGACGGCTACAGCTGCCGGGAACAGATTGTCCAGACCACGGAACGCCAGCCCCTGCACCTTGCCCAAGTATTGCGCCTGGCCCTGGAGGAGAAGTCGCCATGAATATCGGAAAGCGCCTCTGGGCCATCGCCGAGGGCTACATCCCGCCCTCCAGCCCGGAGGACACCTACGAGCTGAAGAGCCATGAGGCCGCCTGCATCCTGAACGCCTCCAAGTTCGAGGCCCACATCCAGATCACCATCTTCTACGCCGACCGGGAGCCGGTGGGGCCCTACCGGGTCACCGTGCCCCCCAAGCGCACCTGCCACCTGCGCTTCAACGACCTGGACGACCCGGAGAAGATCCCGGTGAACACCCCCTACTCCAGCGTCTTCGAGTCCGACGTGCCCGTCGTCGTCCAGCACACCCGACTGGATTCCCGCCAGGCGGCACTGGCCCTCATCACCACCATCGCCTATGCCGATGACTGAACCCGGGCCGGTCCCGAAGCGGCCGGTCTTCCTGCAGCCTCTCCAGATCGAGCTGCCGGTGACGGCGACGGTTTCCTTCGCCCACCGCGTCTCCGGGCTCCTGCTGGCCCTTGCGCTGCCCTTCCTGGTCTGGACCCTGGCCCTGTCCCTCCACGATCCAGCGGGTTATGGCCGCGTCCTGGCCGGCTTGCAATACCCGCCAGTCCGGCTGGCCTTGCTGGTGCTGGCCTGGGCCCTGGCCCACCACTGCGCCGCGGGGGTGCGCCACCTGCTGTTCGATGCCGGAATCGGCACCACCCTGGCGGTGGCGCGCCGAAGCGCCTGGGCAGCCCATGGCTTCGCCCTGGCGGTGGCCGCGCTGGTGGCCGGAGCCCTGTGGTGAAAGCCCGTTACGGCGGACTGCGGGGATGGGTGCTGCAGCGGGCCACGGCCCTTTACCTCCTCGGCTTCATCATTTATTTCAGCCTCCACGGCCTGCTCTCGCCCCCCGCGTCCTTCGAGGACTGGCGTGCCTGGATGCAATCGACCGGCCCGCGCCTCGCCGCCCTGCTCTTCTTCGTCGCCGTCGCGCTGCACGCCTGGGTGGGGCTGCGGGACATCGCCATGGACTACGTCAAGCCCTTGGGCCTGCGCCTGGCGGTCCTGGCCGCCGTGGCCGGCGGACTGGCTGCGACCCTGACATGGGCGGCGCTGACGCTGTCCGGCTGATTGCCTGGAGGAGACCATGCGCCTTTCCATTTTCCGCTACAACCCCGAGAGCGATACCAAACCCCGCATGCAGGATTACGAGATCGCCCGGGAGCCGGGGGACCGCATGCTCCTCGATCTCCTGGAGCGCCTCCGCGCCACCGACGACAGCCTCGCCTACCGGCGCTCCTGCCGCGAGGGGGTCTGCGGGTCCGATGCCATGAACATCAACGGCCGTAACGGCCTCGCCTGCATCACCCAGCTCGACCACCTGAAGGAGCCGGTGGTGCTGCGGCCCTTGCCGAGCTTTCCGGTGATCCGCGACCTGGTGGTGGATATGACCCGCTTCTTCGAGCACTATCACGCCATCCGCCCCTACCTGATCCACCATGGTCCGGAACCGCAAAGGGAATATCTCCAGTCGCCGGAGGAACGGGAGAAGCTGGACGGCCTCTACGAGTGCATCCTGTGCGCCTGCTGCACCAGCGAGTGCCCGTCCTCCTGGTGGAATCCGGATCGTTTCCTGGGCCCGGCCGCCCTGCTGCAGGCCTGCCGCTTCATCGTCGATAGCCGCGACCAGGCCACCGACGAGCGCCTGGAACAGCTCGACGACGCCTACAAGCTGTTCCGCTGCCGGGTGATCATGAACTGCACCCACGTCTGCCCCAAGGGCCTCAATCCGGCTGCCGCCATCGAGCGCATCCGCCAGGCCATGCTGCGCCGGGGCCTGTAGGCCGCCGCCCTCAACCGCCGAGGCGGCGGGCGAAATCGTCCACCTGCCGCCAGTCGGTGAACTCCGTCACCGAGGCGGGGTCGGTGGGCCCGCCGGTCATCCACATGATGAAGCGGATGATGGCGCGGTCGAAGATGCCGTAGCGGGGATAGTCGATCTTGCCGGCGAATATTTCCACCATCCGGGGCCGCCAGGGCAGGCGGCGCAGGAATTTGCGCACGTAGGGATTGGTGTCGGCCTGGCGCTTCTCCGGCTTGCGGGCCACCGCATTGACCGAGAAGAAGGCGTTCTCCTTGCGGGCCAGGGTCTCCCCGTGGCGGACCATGAAGTCCCGGATGCGGCGGCTGTGGCGGCCATAGCGGATGCTGGCCCCGACCACGATGGTGTCGTAGGCCTCCAGGGGCCGCCTGGTCGGGCCGCCCACTTCCACCACCTCCACCCCGTGCCCCAGTTCGCCCAGGACCTGGGCGATGCGCTCGCAGATCCTCCGGGTGTGCCCGTCGGTGGTCGAATAGACGATCAGGATTTCCTTCCTCACCTCGCTCCTCCTGGCCCCTGCTCCTTCATCCTAATCCATGGCGGAGCGTAACGCTGAAACGGGAAGCACCGGCCCGGCATCAAATGGCCATGAAACAGCAAACAGCAACCCGGAAAGCGACGGACAAGGGCCCGATCCAGTCGGACACCGAACTGGTGGCCGCGGTGCGGAACGGGGACATGCAGGCCATGGAACAGCTCATGCGGCGGCACAACCGCACCCTCTACCGCACCGCCCGCGCCATCCTGCGTGACGACGGGGAAGCGGAGGACGCGGTCCAGGAGGCCTATCTCCTGGCCTATCGCGCCCTCGACCGCTTCCGGGGCGAGTCCCGGCTGGGCACCTGGCTGGTGCGCATCGCCGCCAACGTCGCCCTGGCCCGCCGCCGGCGCAACGCCCGGGGCGCCCTGGTGGTGCCCATCAACGGCACGGGTGACGAAACGGATGACTTGGGGGAAGCAATGATCGATCGTGCGGGACCGGAACGGGAGGCCATGGCGGCGGAGGTCCGCCGCCTGCTGGAGCGGCGCATCGACGCCCTCCCCGACATGTACCGCGAGGTGTTCATGCTGCGGGCGGTGGAGGAGCTGTCCGTCGAGGAGACCGCGGCGGTTCTGCAGATTCCGGAGCCGACCGTGCGCACCCGTTATTTCCGGGCCCGCAGCCTGCTCCGGGAGTCCCTGGCCAAGGAAGTGGATTTCGCCCTGGGCGAGGTGTTCGGCTTTGACGGCGAGCGGTGCGACCGCATCGTCTCCGGGGTCCTTGCCGCCCTCGGGGCCGCTGAAGCCGGGGCGAGCCCCCTGGCCGAAGGCCTGTCCTCCCAGGGGCGACCGCCCCAGATGTAATCCCCTGACGCCCCCGCGCAGCCGGCAGGAACACCGCCTGGACGGTGGTAGCGGGGGTCCTTTGCCCCAAGAAAGGATAACCATGACCGCCCCCGAGAAAATTCCCCTTCCCGACGTCCAGTCCCTGGAAGACCGCCGCAACCTGCCCATCGACGCGGTGGGCGTCAAGGATGTTCGCTATCCGGTGACCATCCTGTCCGGCGGGATGCAGACCGCCACCGTCGCCGACCTGTCGATGACAGTCAGCCTGGCCGCCGCCGCCAAGGGCACCCACATGTCCCGCTTCATCGAGGTGCTGGAGGCCCGCACCGGCGGTCTGGACCAGGCGGGATTCCGGGCCATGCTGCAGGCCATGCTGGAGCGGCTGGAAGCGAGCGGCGGGACGATCGACATGCGCTTTCCCTACTTCGTGCAGAAGACGGCCCCCGCCTCCGGGGTGCATAGCCTCCTCGACTACCAGGTGTGCTGGCAAGGACGCGTCTCCGATGGAGGACGGTATTCGTTCCGGATGCAGGTCCGGGTGCCGGCGACGAGCCTCTGCCCGTGCTCGAAGGAGATTTCCGCCTACGGCGCCCACAACCAGCGTTCCCACATCAGCATCGAGGCCGAGTTGGCCGGGGCCATGGCCATCGAGGAGCTGATCGCCATCGCCGAACGGAGCGCCTCCTGCGAGGTGTATGGCCTCCTGAAGCGCCCGGACGGGAAATACGTGACCGAACGGGCCTACGACAACCCGAAGTTCGTCGAAGACCTGGTGCGGGACGTGGTGCTCGCCTTGAACCAGGATCCCCGGGTGGCCGCCTACGTGGTCGAAGCCGAGAATTTCGAATCCATCCACAACCATTCCGCCTTCGCCCGCATCGCCCAGCCCGGCCGCAGCCCGTGGCCTGCGGCAGCGGCCGGGCGGCATCCCCACCTGCAGCAGACGGGAGCATGGAAATGAACGCTTACGAAACCCGGCTCGAAGGCCGCGAAGAAGTGGCCGAAGGAACGACGGCCTTCCATTTCGGGAAGCCCCGGGACTTCAGTTTCAAGCCCGGCCAGGCGGTCGATGTCGTCCTCCCGGCGGCGGCGGGCACCGACCCGCAAGGCATTCGCCACGCCTTCTCTCTCGTCAGCGGCCCCTTCGAAGACCATCTGACCATCGCCACCCGCATGCGGGACAGCGCCTTCAAGGGCGCCCTGAAGGCCTTGGCCATCGGTTCGACCGTCACCCTCGACGGCCCATTCGGAGCGCTGACCCTGCACAACAACCGGGCGCGGCCGGCAGTCCTGATCGCGGGGGGCATCGGCATCACGCCGTTCATGAGCATCCTGCGCCAGGCGGCCCGGGACCATCTGCCCCAACGACTGGTCCTGCTCTATTCCAACCGCCGCCCCGAGGACGCCGCCTTCCTGGCGGAGCTGCAGGAACTGGAGCAGCGGCTGGAGAACTTCCGCCTGGTCGCCACCATGACCCGGATGGACCAATCCACGAGAACCTGGGCGGGGGAGACCGGCGTCATCGATCCAGCCCTGGTGAACCGGGTCGCCAACGGACTGCCGCAGCCGATCTGCTACCTTGCCGGGCCGCCGCGGATGGTGGAAGCGATGCACAAGCTGCTGAACCTCGCCGGAGTCGATGACGACGATATCCGCAGCGAGGATTTCTACGGCTACTGAGGTCGAGCCATGGGGAAAATGGAATCCGCATCCACGACCGCCACCCCGAGGCCGGGCGGAAAGCGCCGCCACCTGCCGGGGCGGATCGTCCTGGTCCTCCAGGGCGGCGGCGCCCTTGGCGCCTTCCAGGCCGGCGTGTACGAAGCGATGCACGACGCCGGCATCGAGCCGGAGTGGCTGGTGGGCACCTCCATCGGGGCCATCAACGGCGCCATCATCGCCGGCAATGAGCCCCGCCAGCGCCTGACCCGGCTGCGGGAATTCTGGGACCTGGCGGGGAGGGGGGGCGAAGATTTCTCCCGCCTGGGCGTCCTCGGGCTGGGCGGGACCTTTGCCAACCTGAGCGCCGTCTTCCACGGGATTCCCGGCTTTTTCGAGCCCAACCGGCGGGCCTGGTGGGGCGTCCATGTACCGGTCGGGGTCACCGACGCCAGCTTCTACTCCACCGCTCCCCTGCGGGAGACCTTGAACCGCCTGGTGGATTTCCGCCACATCGGCGCCGAGGGCACGCGCCTCACCCTGGGGGCGGTCAATGCCCGCACCGGCCGCATGCGCTACTTCGACAGCCGGGACGACCACCTGGCCCTGGACCACGTCATGGCCTCCGCGGCCCTGCCGCCCGCCTTCCCCGCCGTCATCATCGACGGCGAGCCCTACTGGGACGGCGGCGTCTATTCCAACACCCCCATCGAGGTGGTGATGGACGAGGCCAAGCGCCACGACTCGGTGATTTTCGCCACCCAGCTCTGGCAGCAGGACGCCGAGGCCCCGAGCTCGATCCAGCAGGTGCTGAGCCGCATGAAGGATGTCCAGTATTCGAGCCGGGACGAGAGCCATATCGCCCGCCAGCAGCAGATCCATCACCTGCGCCACGTGGTGCGGGAGCTGGGGCGGCGGCTGCCGGAATCGGAAAGGGCCCGGCCGGAAATCCAGGAGCTCATCGGCTGGGGCTGCGCCACGGTCATGCACATCGTCTCGATCCGGGCGCCCCGCTTCGGCGGCGAGGATTTCACCAAGGACATCGACTTCACCGCGGAACATATCCGCGCCCGCTGGGACGCCGGCCGGGAGCTGACCCGGCAGAAGATCGAAGCCGCCCCCTGGGAGGAGGATTTCGACCCGGTGCTGGGGGTGGTGCTGCACGAATAGCGCACCGGACTCGTCAAGCCCGGAAACCTATTGGGCCTGCAGGAAGGCGGCCACGTTCTTCATGTTCTCCCGGGTCAGTTCATGGGTGACGGCGCTCATGGCGACGCCCGCCGGCCGCTGGTGCGTCTGCTGGAAAACGGTCAACTGCTTGACCAGGTAATCCGCATGCTGGCCGGCCAGGCGGGGAAACAGGCCCTTCCCCTGGCCATGGTCGCCATGGCAACCCGAGCAGGGAGGTATGTTCCTCCCGGGCACGCCATGGCTGAATATGTCCGAACCGATCCTGATCTGCTCCGGCGTCCCGGCCGGAGGGTCGGGGTTCCTGGTTGGGGCCTGGGCGGCGAAATAGCTGGCCAATCCCTCGATCTGCCCGTCGGTGAGATGATGGCTCAGGCCCCACATGTATTCGAAGCCGGCCGGATCGGAGCGGCCATGGCTGCGGAAGCCGGTGAGCTGAATCCGCAGATACTCCTCGGGCTGTCCGGCCAGCCTCGGGAAATTGGGGGACGTCGAATTCCCGTCGATGCCGTGGCAGTTGGAGCACACCTGCTGGGCCAGGGTCCTGGCCGGCACGTCGGGATTGCCCAGGGTCCTGGAATGCTCGATATCCGAGCACCCTGCGGCGGCGAGGACGACGACCGCCCCGGCGATGGTTGCCAGCCGGCCCATTCAGTAGGCCCCCCAGACGTAGAAGAACAGGGTGTCGTTGTCCTTGGCATCGCGTCCCCACCCGTCGTAATTCCTGGCGGCGCCAAGGTACCTGGAGAACATGGTGTATTGCACGCCCGTCCGGACATATTGCACCGGCAGCCAGAAGACCTCCGTCGTCCAGCCCGTGGTGTCCGGTTTGCCGGTGATGTTGTTGCTGACCGATGGAAGCAGGGGAGAGAAGCCGGCAAGCAGGCCGGTCGGATCGCCGGGAATGCCCGCCTGGCTGGCCGAGTTGTAGCTGCCGCGGAGCTTGAAATACGACAGGGTGCCGCCATAGGCGGCCCGGTATACGTAGGACGCCTTGGCCCGGAAGAGCTCCAGGGTGTCCGATGAACTGGTCAGCGGCTGGAGAGCGGTGCCGGCGCTGGCGTCATAGGCCCCCGGCTGGCCGGCAAGGGAAGCATCGTACTTGATGCGTTCGTGCAGGTAGCTCACCTGGGCGCTGGCAGCGTGGGGATCCAGGATGTACTGGTATTGCCCATCCACCCCCCAATCGCTGTACCGGTTGGTCGGGCTGCCGGGGTCGTTCGGGTCGATGTGCAATTTCGCCTCCAACCCCATGGCGCCCAGCATGACGCTATGGGGCCCCCAGTCGCGGGTGAGGGCCACCCGTCCATAGGGTGCGGAGCCTGACAGGCGATTGCGCGAACCGTCGCTGAACTTGAAGCCCTGGCTCATGAAGGACCAGAACTTGTCGGCCGTCCGGTAGGCCGACAGTTCGGCATAGACGGTCTTGTTCCAGTAGGCATAGGCGCCGACGCCGGCAACCTGCTGGGCCAGTCCGCCGGAAAGCAGCGGGGCCGTCGGCAGGCCGATGGGATTGCTCCCGGGCACCAGGTCGAATCCCCAGGCCGGCGCGCTGTTCCACACGTCCTGGACCGAGGGGTTGTTGTTGAGGGAAAGGCCGAAGACCAGGTCGTGGCGATTGTCGATGAAGCGGTCGGCGTAGCGGATGTCCGCATTGTCCGAGACCGTCTTGCCCCGCCAGTTCCGGTTTGGGTCCAGGTGATCGTAGTTGTTGTAGGTCATCTGGACGAAGCCGCCGATGTTGTTCGTCGCTTTCCCGGCCAGGAAAACGCTGGCGGTCGTGAAGACGAGGCTGCCGTTCTTGGCCGGAAAATCGGCCCGGGGATCGCCGTTCGGGTCGGCGGTGTTGCTCACCTTCGTATCGCTGACGACGCCCATGACCGACAAGGGAATGTTCCGCTCCCCCAGGGTATAGCCCGTGAGCTTGAACATGCGCCCATAGGGCGTGAGTTCGGGAAACAGCCCGCCGGCGTGGCAGGCGACGCAATTCTCCCCGGTTTGCCTGGCGAAGGCCGGGACAGCCATGCCATTTGCCGAGTAGCAGGCTGCCAGCAGCGCAGCCCCGGCCATCAGCAACGAATGGATTCTTGCGGCTGCATCAAGCAATTGCCGTGGTCGCATTGATAGGACTCCCCGGAAGCGGTACGGGTCTGTTTGGCAAGTCCTTGCATGCTAGGGCCTGGCATATGGCATGGACATACATGCTTGAGCGTATATCGATATCCCCTATGGACAGGAGCTCCCGCCGGGGCGGCATTGCTACGGCATCAATCCGTCATGCCTCGTCGACTTTGTGGTGCCGGAAAGCGAAGAGGAGCATGAGATCGTACGCCGTCTTCAAGGCGCCGCAGGCCACCAGGGGCGCGCTCAGCATGCCCGCGGCCAGGAAGGCGCCCCCCAGGGAAGGGCTGGCTGCCGCCGCCAGGCTGCGGGGCACGGCGGTAAAGCTCGCCGCCGCGGCCCGTTCGGCCGGCGTGACCACCGACATCACATAGGCAGTCCGGACGGGCACATCCATTTGCGACAAGGCGCTACGCACGAGCAGCAGCGCCAGCGCCGCCCCCATGCCCGGCGCCAGGGCGGCCAGGATGAGGCAGAGGTTGGCCGGGATATGGGTGAAGACCATGGTATTCAGGAGGCCGATGCGCCGGGCCACCCGGGGGGCGGCGAGCTGCGAGCCGGCACTGAGGAGCCCGGCCCAGAAAAAGAAGGCGCCCGCTGTCGCCAGGGAGAGGCCGAAACGCTCGAAGAGCCACAGGGCGAGCAGGGAATTCACCACCAGCCCCCCCGCGAAGGCATCGACGCTGAAGAGGGCCGCCAGCTTCCATACGATGCCCCGGGATGGCCCCAGCGGCGCCGCCGCGGGCGTCCGCCCATCGGCTTCCTGCCGGGGAAGCCGGCGGTAAAGGAACCAGACCAGCAGCCCGATGAGGCCATAGAGGAGAAACATGCCCCGCAGGGCGTCGGTCAGGGACAGGGGCCCGTGTTCGGCCAGCCAGGCCGGAAGGCCGGCGGTGAGCGCCCCGAGGGCGGCACAGAGGTATCCCATCAGGGTGTAGCGGGCGAACAGGGCAGTCCTCGCCTCGCCCTGGGCAGTGCCCGCCAGGCGGGCGTGCTCCAGGGGCAGGAAGACGCTGACGTCCCCGGAGCTGGGGTTGAGAGTGCCGACAAAGGCCACCACCACCAGGGGCCAGAAGCCGGAGAAGCCGGCGAACCCGGCGCCGGTGGCGGCCATGAGCCAGGCGGCCCCGACCAGGAGGCGGCGATGGGGCCAGCGATGGCCGAGGGTGCCGACCGCCAGGGTGGCCAGGGCCGACCCGGCGAGGGTGGCGGTGCTGAGGTACCCCACGTCCAGTTGCCCGAAGCCCAGGGCCAGCAGATAGGCGGGCAGCAACACCGCCACGTAGCCGTCGGCGAAGGCCCGCAGGGCCCGGCCGATCAGGATGACCTTGGCCGAGGGGTCGGCCCCCGCGGGCAGGAGCCAGGCACTGCAGGGACGAACAAGAGCCATTCCGTGATTGCCGAGGGGGTTATGGAAGCGGAATCCATCTTACATGTTCCCAGGGGCCCGGGTCCTGGCAAGGCAGCCGGCGGCTTCCCCGAACGTTTGCCGGCGGAGCCCGTCACAGCCGGTAGTGGTCTTCCCCCATGCCGTAGCCCATCCGGAGGCGCCTGCCGATGCTGCTCCTGCACCACGCCCGCAGATTCGCCACCCGCCTGGGCCCGGGATTGATCACCGGCGCCGCCGATGACGATCCGAGCGGGCTCGCCACCTACTCCCAGGCCGGCGCCCAGTTCGGGGCCGGCCTCCTCTGGACCCTCGCCCTCACGACGCCCCTCATGGTGAGCATCCAGATGGCCAGTGCCCGCATCGGGTGGTTCACCGGCCGGGGGCTGGCCGCGAACATACGGCGGCTGCTGCCCGGATGGATGACCGCCAGCCTGGTGGCGCTCCTTCTCTTTGCCAACACCCTGAACATCGCCGCCGATATCGCCGCCATGGGCGAGGCGCTGCAATTGATCGTCGGCGGTCCGCAGCACGGGCACGCCCTGGTGTTCGGAGTGCTGTGCACGGTGCTTCCCCTGCGGCTCAACTACGAGGCCATGGTCAGGGTCCTGAAGTGGCTGACCCTGGCCCTGCTCTCCTACGTTGCCATCGTGTTCATGCTGCATGTCGATTGGGAGCGGGTCCTGTTCGGGACGCTGGTTCCCGATTTCGAGGCCAGCAGCGGCTACTGGACCATGGTGGTCGCCGTATTGGGCACCACCATCAGCCCCTACCTGTTCTTCTGGCAGGCCGCCCAGGAGGCCGAGCAGCGGCGGCAGATCGATCTCGAATTCGGCGCCGACATCCACCTGGCCCAGCAGGCCGCCTTCGTCGGGGAACACCTTTACCGGATCAAGCTCGATACGGTGGTCGGGATGCTCTTTTCCAACGGCATCGCCTTCTGCGTCATGCTCACCACCGCCATCGTCCTCAACCAGAACGGCATCACCGACGTCCGGACCACCGCCCAGGCGGCGGAAGCCCTGCGCCCCCTGGGCGGAGATTTCACCTTCGCGCTTTTCGCCCTCGGCATCATCGGCACCGGCATGCTGGCCGTGCCCGTCCTGGCCGGATCGGCCGGCTACGCCGTCGCCGACGCCTTCGAGTGGCGCTCGGGATTCGACCACGACGTGATGGAGGCCAAGGGCTTCTTCGGGGTGGTCGCCGCCTCGACGGTGATCGGCACCGGCATCGACTTCACTTCCCTCGACCCCATCCGGGCGCTGGTGTGGAGCGCCGTCGTCAATGGCGTCATCGCCGTCCCCATCATGGCGGTGATGATGTGGCTGGGGTCAAGACGCGATGTCCTCGGGGATTTCACGCTATCGCGATGGCACCGCATCCTCGGCTGGCTGGCAACGGCCGTCATGGCGACGGCGGTGGTGGGGATGATCGTCGCCACCTGAGGCCGGATATTGCGGGCACAAATCCGCTGCGTATCAAACCGCCTCTACGGCAGACGCCTCGGCACCCTGACTCATCCTTCCATGCAACTCCAGATGGAAGGTGGCACCCTTGCCCGGCTCGCCTTCGGCCCACACCCGGCCGTTCATGCGCTCCATGGCCTTCCTCACCAGGGCGAGGCCGATGCCGCTGCCGGGGAATTCCTCGTAGGTATGCAGCCGCCGGAAGACTTCGAAGATCCGCTCCCGGTAGGCCATGTCGAAGCCGATGCCGTTATCCCTCACCCACAGGTGGCAGCGGCCCTCCTCCACCCAGGCGCCGATCTGGATCACCGGTGCCGCCACCGGGGCCGAATACTTGAGGGCATTCTCCAGCAGGTTGCGCAGCACCTGGGCCAGCCCGTGGGGATGGGCCTGGACCGTGATCTCCGGCAGGTCGAGCCGCACCTCGACCTTCCCCTGGCGGATCTCCTCCCCGTACTCCTTGACGATGCATTCCACCGTCTCCCGCAGGTTCAGGGGCTGGAGGGCGAGAATCTTCTGCTCGATCTCGGCGTGGGCCAGCAGGTCGTCCACCAGGGCGATCAGGCGCTTGGCGTTACGCTGGATGAGGTCGAGGAACAGCAGCCCATCGCCCTCCAGGCGCTCACGGTACTTCTGCTCCAGAAGGGAGCTGAAGGCGTTGATCCGTCCCAGGGGCGCCTTGATGTCATGGGAAGCGGCATAGGTGAAGGCCTGGAGCTCCTTGTTGATGGCCACCAGCTTGGCATCGGCCTGCACCCGTTCCGTGATCACCCGGCTGATGCCGAACACCCCCACCACCGAAGTGCCGTCGTCATCGAATACCGGCCACTTGCTGGTGCTCAGCCAACCGGCATTGCCGTTTTCGTCGCAGTAGGGGCTGATCCTGTCGATGAGGGGCTGGCCCTCCCGGAAGACCTGCTGATCCTCCTCGTGGTAGATGCGGGCCATGTCCGGGGCGATGATTTCCCGTTCGTCCTTCCCGATCAGCTCCCGCCAGTCGTGGCGGCCGCAGCTCCTGGCCAGGGGCTGGCTGCAGAAGCGGTAGCGGCTGTCCCGGTCCTTGAAGTAGATGAAGTCGGAGGTGTTTTCCAGCAGGCTGACGAAGTCCCGGTTCAGGGACTTGAGGGCCTGCTCCCCCCGCTTCCTTTCGGTGATGTTCCGCACGAAGACCAGGGCGCCTTCCTCGCCCCCGAAGCTGAAGGGCACCGCCGACACTTCGACCGCGACTTCCGAGCCATCCAGGCGCACATATTTCTCCTCCAGCGGGGGGCTGTCCGCCCGGGTGGCATTGATCCGCCGGATGCGCTCCGCCACCTCCGTCCGGCTTTCCGGGTGCACCCGGTCGATGCAGGGCGTTCCCAGGATCTGCGCCTTGGAGTCAGCGCCGAGGAGGCGCACCGTCGCCTCATTGACATAGGCGTAGCAGCCTCCCGTCTGCACAAAGATGGCGTCCGGGGAGCTTTCCACCAGGAGGCGGAAGCGTTGCTCGCTGTCCGCCAGGGCGGCCTCGTAGCGCTGGCGCTCCGCCAGCAGGCGGTTGAAGTTGCCGATCAGCTCTCCCACCTCGTCCTCCGCCGTCACCGGCAGAGGGGCCAGGGGCTGCTCCCCCGCCGACATCCGGCGCAGGCTGGCGCTGGCATTCTCCAGGGGGGCGAGCATGCGGCGGGTCACGGCCCACAGGACGAAGACCGCCAGGAGGGTGATGGCAGCGGCAGCCCCATAGACATAGCGCTTCATCAGCGCCATGGGCCGGCGGGCCACGTCCAGGGAAAGGGCGGCGAAGACGACCCAGTCAGCGGTGGGAATCTGCTTGGCGGAATAGAGCCTGGCGATGCCGCGGGAGCTGACCCCGAAGGCCGATCCTTCGAAGCCCGCCAGGAACCGGTCCGTGGTGGCGTTGGCCCCGGGTTCCGGGGCCTTGGTCAGCACCCGGCTCCGGTCGGAGGCGGCCACGATGATCCGGTCGTGGCGGGAGACCACGAAAAATTCCCCTAGCCCAGCGCGGAAACGGGCCGGGTCGGTGAGGTTGCCGAGGAAATTGCGGGCACCCAGGTCGGTGATGCCGGTCAGGACCGCCCGCAGCTTGCCGGCGGAATCGAATACCGGCATGCCGATGGTCAGCACCGGGCGCTGCAGAGCCCGGCCGAGCACCGGCTTATCGATGTGGGGCTTGCCGGTCTCCACCACCCGGCGAAAGTAGTCCCGGTCGCCGAAGAAGGTCCCCCGGCGCCCCGGCGTCACCGGATAATCGGCAATGGCCACCCCGTCCAGCCCGATGACGGCAATGCCGGCGGGAAAAAGGAAATGCAGGCCGAATCTTTCGACCAGGAAACCGTCGAGGGCCTCGGGGCGGAGGTCGGAAGGAAGGATACCGGCGGCCTGGGAAAGTAGTGTGAGGCGTTCGTCCAGCTTGTTTTCCAGGTCCGCGGCCACCTGTTCGACCGCGGCGAACTGCTGGTCGAGGAGCAGGTCGTCGAAGTCGTCCTGGACCACGGTGACGGACACATAGACCAGGGTCCAGATGAAAAGCACGAACAGGGCGACGGTGAGCGCAACCAGGCGGCCGCGGATGGAGCGCGGATAGCTGCCTAGCAATGCAATCCCCTGTTCTCGAAAGCGATTCAATGTTTCCCGCCCCCCTGCGGATGTCCATCATCCATCGCCCCGGCCGAAGCCCCGGGTGCCGCGGCGCCTGCGGCCGCTGTTGTCGCCGGAATATTACCGCACTATGCCACGGGTCTGCCCCGCCGGGGGCCGGCCAGCCACATCCCCACCGCCACCAGGGGCAGGAGGACGGCGGCGGCCAGGGCCCAGGGCCGGGTCACCAGGGGCAGTTCCCAGCTGAAGCCGGTGGCCCGGCCGTCGAAGCGGCCGTGGGCGCCATGGTCCCCGGGCACCGGCTGGTAGAGGTTGTCCGGCCGGCCCGGCGGGTCGGGCTCGTCGGTAAGCTGCCCGCCGTAAGCCCGATGGGCCAGCTCCCGGTCGAGGATGCCGGGGATAACCCGGGTGCCCAGGATGGCCTCCACCGCCGGGAAGCCCACCCACAGCTCCCGGCGGCGGTGCCGGGCCGCCCAGTAGATGCCCCGGGCCGCCACCTCCGGCTGGAAGATCTTCCCCAGGGGCTGGGGGCGCCGGCCCATGCGGTTCCTGGCCCAGTCGAACTGGGGGTGTTGAAGGCCGACAGGTGGACCATGGGGAAACGGAAGGCGGCGACGATTGCCAGCTGCCAGGGGCAAGCCCGGTGCCTGCTACCCCGGGCCCGGAAAGACCTCCGGGTGGGCAGCTTGTACAGAACCGCCGGTAAGTTTTACCGCCCTGCCCTGGGCACGGCGATTGCAAAATTATTGGCGGTGCCGGCTGGAGAAGATCTTGGAGGTCATGATGATCAATCGCGCTCTACTGGCGGCCGCACTGGCCCTGTCCTCTGTCGTCAGCCCCCTGGCGTCAGCCCTGGACGATCGCAACATCGACGGCATCGACTACCTGAGCGGCGGCGTCGGCAAGGAGGAAGCCCAGGACGTGAGGGCTGCGGCTCAGGACTACAGCCTGGCCATGACTTTCACCGACACGGGCGGGAAGTTCGTCTCCGACGTGAAGGTGGACGTCAAGAAGTCCAACGGCGAGGAGGTGCTGTCGGCACTTTCCGACGGGCCGATGGTCCTGGTGAACCTGCCGCCGGGCTCCTACACCGTACAGGCGACCCTGGGGGACCAGACCCAGACCCGCAAAGTGCACATTGCCAAGGGGCAGCACCGGCAGGTGACGATGCACTGGGATACGGCGTGAGCAGGAATAGGGGCGAAGTGCTGTAGCCCCTTCCCTTCGCGTCGGGCGGGGCATTCGCTCCGCCGGGCTGCGGAACTCGGGCCTGCGGCCCTCAAACAGTCCTCGCCCGGCTGCTCGAACGCCCCACCCTCCGGTCTGCGCCGGAGGGTTTTTCCTTGTTAAGCGCGGTCAGAGCATGTCGTCGGCAACCGCTGCCAGGGCGGCGTTGCCGGCCCGCACGGTCTCGCCCCAGGCCCGGGCCTGGGGCAGCAGCTGGTCGGCGTAGAAGCGGGCGGTGGCGATCTTGCCCTCGTAGAAGCGGCCATCCCCCTCCCCCGCCGCCAGCCGGCCAGCGGCCGCCAGGGCGGCCCGGCCCATCTGCCAGCCGCCGCAGACCACCACCGCGAGGTTGAGATAGGGCACGGCGGCGGCCAGGATCGCGGCCAGGTCATCCTTGACGGTGGCGCCCAGCCATTCGGTGGCCTTCACCCAGGCGTCCAGGGCAGCCCCCAGGCGCTGGCCGACGGCCTTCAGTTCCGGCTGCTCGGCGGCGATCAGGCGCTGGACCGTGTCGGCCACCTGGCCGAAGAGGATCTTGGCGGTGGCGCCCTGGTCCCGCATCAGCTTCCTGAACACCAGGTCGTTGGCCTGGATGCCGGTGGTGCCCTCGTAGATGGTGGTGATGCGGGCGTCGCGGAAATGCTGGGCGGCGCCGGTCTCCTCGATGTAGCCCATGCCGCCGTGGATCTGGATGCCCAGGGAGGTGACCTCGACGCCCATCTCCGTAGCGCCGCCCTTGACGATGGGGATGAGGAATTCCGCCAGGGCCAGCTGCCGGGCCCGCTCGCCGGCGTCGGGGGCGGCATGGGCCCGGTCGATGAGGCCGGCGGTGACGTAGGCCAGAGCCCGGCAGGCCTCCACCCGGCTCTTCATGAGCATGAGCATGCGGCGGATATCCGGGTGGCGGTCGAGGGTGACCAGGGCTTCGCCGGTCACCGCGTCCCGGCCCTGCTTCCGTTCCCGGGCGTAGGCCAGGGCCTGCTGGTAGGCCCGCTCGCCCAGGGCCACGCCCTGGAGGCCCACCGCCAGGCGGGCGGCGTTCATCATGATGAACATGTACTCCAGGCCCCGGTTGGGCTCGCCCACCAGGTGGCCGGCTGCTCCCCCGTGGTCGCCGTAGGCCATGACGCAGGTCGGGCTGGCGTGGATGCCGAGCTTGTGCTCCAGGGAGACGCAGCGGACGTCGTTGCGCTCGCCGAGGGAGCCGTCGGGATTGACCAGGAATTTGGGGACCACGAAGAGGGAAATGCCCTTCACCCCGGCGGGGGCGTCGGGAAGGCGCGCCAGCACGAGATGGACGATGTTGCCCGTCATGTCGTGGTCGCCGTAGGTGATGAAGATCTTCTGGCCGAAAATGCGGTAGCTGCCGTCGGCCCGGGGCTCGGCCCGGGTGCGGATGAGGGCCAGGTCGGAGCCGGCCTGGGGCTCGGTGAGGTTCATGGTGCCCGTCCACTCGCCGCTGATCATCTTTTCCAGGTAGGTGGCCTTGAGCTCGTCGCTGGCGCAGATCAGGAGCGCCTCGACGGCGCCGGCGGTGAGGAGCGGCCCGAGGGAGAAGGACAGGTTGGCGGAACTCGCCATTTCCTTGACGGCGATGGCCATGGTCTCCGGCAGCCCCTGACCGCCGTAGGGGCCGGGGGCGGAGACGCCGTTCCAGCCTGCCTCGCAGAACTGGCGGTAGGCCTCCTTCCAGCCTTTGGGAGTGGTGACCCCCTCCGGGGTAAGGCAGCTGCCCTCCCGGTCGCCCACCCGGTTGAGGGGCGCCAGGACCTCGCCGGCGAAGCGGGCGGCTTCTTCCAGGACGGCGTCGGCCAGGTCCGGCGTCGCCTCCTCGAAGCCCGGCAGGCGGCCGATCTCGGCCAGGCCGGCGAGCTCGGTCATGGCGAAGCGCATGTCTTTGATGGGGGCAATGTAGTCGCTCATGGTCTTGTTCTCCTGGGGTTAGAAGCCGTTGCTGCAGAGGGCGGCCTTGGCCGCGGCGTATTCCGTTTTCATGCGGGCGATCAGTTCGGCGGCGGCGGGCACATCGGCGATGGCCCCCACCCCCTGGCCGGCGCCCCAGATGTCGCGCCAGGCCTTGGCGGCGCCGTTGCCGAAATCCATGGCCGTCTTGTCCCGCGCCGGCAGGTTGTCCGGGTCCAGCCCGGCGGCCCGGATGCTGGCCTTCAGGTAGTTGCCGTGGACGCCGGTGAAGTACGGCGTATAGACGATGTCCTGGGCGCTGGATTCGACAATGCACTCTTTGTAGCTCTGCGCCGCGTTGGCCTCCCGGGTGGCGATGAAGCGGGTGCCGACGTAGGCGAAATCCGCCCCCATGGCCTGAGCCGCCAGCACCGCGCTGCCGTTGGCGATGGCCCCGGAGAGGGCGATGGGGCCGTCGTAGAAGCGCCGGATCTCGGCCACCAGGGCGAAGGGGCTCAAGGTCCCGGCATGGCCGCCGGCCCCGGCGCAGACCAGGATGAGGCCATCCACCCCGGCCTCCAGGGCCTTCTCCGCGTGGCGCACGCTGACGACGTCGTGGAAGACCAGGCCGCCGTACTCGTGGACCGCCGGCACGATGTCAGTCGGAGCCCGCAGGCTGGTGATGATGAGGGGCACCCGGTGGCGGATGCAGACCTCCATGTCCTGCTCCAGGCGCTGGTTGGACTGGTGGATGATCTGGTTCACCGCGAAGGGGGCGGCGGCCGGGTCGCCGGCCAGGGCCGTCTCGATGCGGTCGAGCCAGATCTCCAGCTCTTCCTGGGGGCGGGCGTTGAGGGCCGGGAAGGCGCCGATGAGGCCGCCCCGGCACTGGGCGATGACCAGCTCCGGGTTGGAGACGATGAACATGGGGGCGCAGATGACCGGCAGCGCCAGCCTCTGGCGCAGCTGCTGGGGGATGGGCATGGTTTCTCCTGGGATTTTGTGGGGATCAGGCGGCTTCCTTGAGGGCACGCCTCAGGATCTTGCCGACATTGGTGCGTGGCAGGTCGTCGCGGAATTCCACCTGCTTGGGAATCTTGTAGCCGGTGAGCTGGCGGCGGCAGTGTTCGATGAGCATTTCCGCCGTCAATCCGGGGTCCTTGCGGACCACGAAAATCTTCACCGCCTCACCGGAGTGCTCGTCGGCGATGCCGATGGCCGCCACGTCCTGCACGCCGGGATGCATGGCCACCGCCTCCTCCACCTCGTTGGGATAGACGTTGAAACCGGAGACCAGGATCATGTCCTTCTTCCGGTCCACCAGGAAGACGAAGCCGTCCCGGTCCACGTAGCCCATGTCGCCGGTGCGCAGGAAGCCGTCCGGGTAGAGGACGTTCTCGGTCTCCGCCGGCCGCTGCCAGTAGCCCTTCATGACCTGGGGACCGCGGATGCAGATTTCCCCCACCTGGCCCCGGGGCACCTCGGAGCCCACGTCGTCCCGGATGGAGACTTCGGTGGAGGGAATGGGCAGGCCGATGGAGCCGTTGAACTCCTTGGCGTCGAGGGGATTGATGGTGGCGGCCGGGGAAGTCTCGGTGAGGCCGTAGGCCTGCAGGATGGGCTTGCCGGTGACCGCCGCCCAGCGCTCCGCCACCGGCCCCTGCACCGCCATGCCGCCCCCCAGGGTGAATTTCAGCCGGGAGAAGTCGAGGCCCGGGAAGCCCGGATGGTTGAGGAGGGCGTTGAACAGGGTATTCACCCCGGTGATGACGCTCCAGGGATGGCGGGACAATTCCTTGACGAAGCCGGCAATGTCCCGGGGATTGGCGATGAGCAGGTTGCGGGCGCCGATCATCAGGAAGAGCAGGCAGTTCGCCGTGAGGGCGAAGATGTGGTAGAGCGGCAGGGCGGTGACCACCAGCTCCCTGCCCTCTTCCAGGGCGGCCCCTACCCAGGCATGGGCCTGCATGACGTTGGCGATGAGGTTGCCGTGGCTGAGCATGGCCCCCTTGGAGATGCCGGTGGTGCCGCCGGTGTATTGCAGGAAGGCGACGTCCTCATGGTTGAGGCTCACCGCCTGCATGCCGTGCCGGCGGCCGGCGGCCAGGGCGGCGGAGAAGCTGATCGCGCCGGGCAGGGACCAGGCGGGCACCAGCTTTTTCACGTGGCGGACGGCGAAATTGACCAGGGAGCCCTTCACCGGGCCCAGCATCTCCCCCAGGGGGGTGACCACCACCTGCCGCACCGCCGTGCCGCCCAGGGCCTGCTGCAGGGTGCCGGCGAAATTCTCCACCACGACGATGGCCTCGGCGCCGGAATCCTTGAGTTGGTGCGCCAGCTCCCGGGCGGTATAGAGCGGGTTGCAATTGACCACGATGCAGCCGGCCCGCAGGATGCCGAAGACGGCCACCGGATACTGCAGCAGGTTGGGCATCATGAGGGCCACCCGGGCCCCCTTGCCGAGGCCCCGGGACTGGAGCCAGCCGGCGAATTCCCGGGAACGGGCGTCGAGCTCCCGGTAGGTCATCCGAGCGCCCATGCTGATGTAGGCCACCTGGTCCGCATACTTGCGGCAAGCCTCCTCGAACAGCACCACCAGGGACGGGTAGTGGTCCATGCCGATTTCCGCCGGCACCCCGGCGGGATAACTGTGCAGCCAGATCTTGTCCATGGTTGTCTCCTCCGTGTTGTTCAGCTGCCCAGCAGCGCCTTCTTCAGCGAGGCGTCCACCGGCTTGTCGCCGAGCCAGACCTGCAGCAGGGCCCGGGCGAAGGGCCTGCCGGCCACCTTGCCGCGGGGCTCGCCGTTGAAGCTGACGGCGACCCCCTCGGCATTGAAATCCAGGGCCATGGTGTCGCCGCTCCGGGCGTTGCCGATGCGGCGCATGATGCCGGCGAACTGGTCCACCTGGGGCTGGAGGTCGGCCAGCTCGGCCGCGCTGCAGTTGTCCCGGAGACCGTCCCGCAGGGCTCCGTACAGCGTATCGGCATCGATGTCCCGCAACAAGCGCATCGTCATGCGCCGGGGCGCGGCGGAATCGATGATGGATGCCGGCACCGGCGACCTCTGGGCGACGTGCAGGGCGCCCACGTAGACCTTGACGAAGAGCCTGCTCCGCAGGCCGGCGCCGTTGAGCACCAGTTCGTCGCCGCCTACCTTGAGGCGCTCCTCGACGGGGACCCCGGCCACCTCGGCGGCATGGAGACCGGGGATGGCCATGAGGGACGCCAGCAGGGTGGCGACCCGGACGGTATGGGAAGTGATCATTTGTCTCCTTGGGCCGTTTTTTGTTGATAGAAGCGCTTGTCGGCGATGTACACGGTGCGCTCCACGACACTGTGGATGACGCCGTGCCTGTCCTTGAGTTCGACGACGTAGGTGCGGTCGATTTCCCCACGCTCGGCAAGGGCGGCCCGGATGGCCGCCACCTCCTCCCCGGGGAGTACAAAATCGGCATAGAGGGTGGAGAAACCCGGCTTCCGGTAGCGGATGCTGGCGGCCTTGTCCCAGACGATCACGTCCCTCCCCAGGGCGGCCATGATCATCATCGGGTGGGCCCCGTCGGTGACGGCGAAGAGGGAACCGCCGTAGATGGAGCCGACGATGTTCTTCGTTCGCCAGGTGAGGGGCAGGCGGATGCGGATATGGGAGAGGTCGGGGGCCACGTAGACCACCCTCCCCCCGGTTCCGCGGAAGGCGGGATGGAAGTTGAACCCCATCTTCACCATCCGCGCCCGCCACTTCGGCGGCAGCTTCGCCAGCCAGGCCGGTTTCACCGTCCTACACCCTTTCGAAGATGCCGGCGGCGCCCATGCCGGTGCCGATGCACATGGTCACCATGCCGTAGCGCCCGCCGGTGCGCCCCAGGCCGTGGACCACCGTGGCCGTGCGGATGGCGCCGGTGGCCCCGAGGGGATGGCCAAGGGCGATGGCGCCGCCCAGGGGGTTCACCTTGGCCGGGTCGAGGCCCAGTTCCCGGATCACCGCCAGGGACTGGGCGGCGAAGGCCTCGTTGAGTTCGATCCAGTCCAGGTCCTCCTGCCGGATGCCCGCCTGCTGCAGCGCCTTGGGGATGGCGGCAATGGGGCCGATGCCCATGATTTCCGGCGGCACGCCGGCCACCGCGTAGCCGGCGAAGCGGGCCAGGGGCGTGAGGTTGTGCTCCTTCAGCACCCGTTCGGACACCAGCATGACGGCCCCCGCCCCGTCGGACATCTGGGAGGAATTGCCCGCCGTCACCGAGCCCCGGGCGTGGAAGACGGGCTTCAGCCGGGCGAGGCTCTCCAGGCTGGAGTCGGGGCGCGGCCCCTCGTCGTTTTCGCACAGCCGTTCGGCGATGCGCACCGCCCCGCTGTCGAGGTCCGGCAGGTGCTCACGCACCCGGTAGGGGCTGATCTCGGCCCGGAAGTGGCCGGCGGCGATGGCGGCGCAGGCCTTGCGGTGGGAGGCGACGGCGAAGGCGTCCTGCTCCTCCCGGCCGATCTTCCACTGGTTCGCCACCTTCTCGGCAGTGAGGCCCATGCCGAAGGCGATGCCCAGGTTCTCGTCCTTGTCGAAAATAGCCGGGTTCATGGCCACCTTGTTGCCCATCATCTGGGGCATGACGGTCATCGACTCGGTGCCGGCGGCGATCATGACGTCCGCCTCGCCGAGACGGATGCGGCTGGCGGCGTCCGCCACCGCCTGCACCCCGGAGGAGCAGAAGCGGTTGATGGTGATCCCCGGCACGGTGTCGGGCAGGCCCGCCAGCAAGAGGCCGATGCGGGCCACGTTCATGCCCTGCTCGGCTTCCGGCATGGCGCAGCCGACGATGACGTCGCCGATGCGGGCCGGGTCGATCCCCGGCACCTGGGCCACCACGGATTGGATGGCGTGGGCCAGCATGTCGTCCGGCCGCACGTTACGGTACATGCCCTTGCGCTTGGCCACCGGCAGGCGGGTGGCGGCGACGATGTAGGCATCCTGAATCTGTCTGCTCATGGTCTTGTCTCCTGGGGCCTTAGTTGCGGAGAGGCTTGCCGGTATTCAGCATGTGCTCGATCCGGGCCTGGGTTTCGGGGGTTTTCAAGAGCTCCATGAAGCACCGGCGCTCCACGGTGAGGAGCCATTCCTCATCCACCAGGCAGCCGGCCTCCACCTCGCCGCCGCAGAGGGCAATGGCGGCGGCCTTGGCGACCTTGTAGTCGTGGGCGGAGATCATGCCGCCCTCCTTCATGTTCACCAGCATCATCTCGAAGG
Source organism: Rhodocyclaceae bacterium (assembly GCA_018261935.1). Classification (GTDB taxonomy): domain Bacteria; phylum Pseudomonadota; class Gammaproteobacteria; order Burkholderiales; family Rhodocyclaceae; genus JAGTRP01. Next base: position 12,342 of record JAGTRP010000027.1, on the reverse strand, counting down.
TGGCGATGCCGGTGCGCCCGGCCACCGGGATGCCCCGGGCCTGCAGGGGCGGCGCATAGCCGGCCTCCGCCAGGGCCCGGGCCTCCCGGAGGGCGACGTGGAGGAGCTCGTTGGCGTTGAAAAGGATGGGGTCGGTGTCCCGGGCGAAGCCGTACTCCACCGCCTCCTGGGCGCTCTTGGCGACCTTGGCCATGGCGATGGTCTGGAACACCGGCTGCAGGAAGTTCAGCACCTCCCCCGGGGTGGCCGAGCGGTTGGACCACTCCGCCGCCCGGATGGCGAATTCCTTGCAGCCGCCGCCGGCCGGAATGAGGCCGACCCCGGCTTCCACCAGGCCGACGTAGCTTTCCAGGGCCAGGACCCGCCGGGCGGCGTGCATGACGAACTCGCAGCCGCCCCCCAGGGCCATGCCCTGCACGGCGGCCACCACCGGGACCTGGGCATATTTGAGGGCCTGGGAAGCGCGCTGGAATTTCTCCACGGTCCGTTCCAGGAGGTCGAAATCGCCGGCGGCGCAGGCATCGGCCACCTGCTGCAGGTTGGCCCCGACGGCGAAGGGCGCCTCGTGCCAGAGCACCATCCCGTCCAGTTCCGCCTCGGCCCGGCCAACGGCGGCGATGACGCCGTCCAGGACCTCGTCGCCGATGGTGTGCATCTTGGACTTGAAGGAAAGAATGCCGATGCGCTCATCCACCGCCGGCAGCCTCCACAGGCGCACGCCGTCGTTCTCGAACAGGGTTTCCCCCGATTTTTCCGGGGTGGCGCCCCCCTCGCCCAGGACGCGCTCCGGGAAGAGCTGGCGCTGATAGACCGGCAGGCAGGAACGGGCCACGCAGGCGTTCTTCCGGGCCGACCAGGAGCCTTCGGGGGTATGGACGCCGGTACGCCCCGGCTCCAGGACCCAGGCGGGGAGCGGTGCGGCGCTCATGGCCTTGCCGGCGGCGATGTCGGCGGCGATGGCCTGGGCGATGTCCTGCCAGCCGGCCGCCTGCCAGGTTTCGAAGGGCCCCTGGGCCCAGCCGAAGCCCCAGCGCATGGCGAAATCCACATCCCGGGCGTTGTCGGCAATGTGCTCCAGCTGGACGGCGCAGTAGTGGAAGACATCCCGGAAGATGGCCCAAAGGAATTGGGCCTGGGGATGGGCGGAAGCCCGCAGGAGGGCGAAGCGCTCCGCCGGGCTCTTGACCTTGAGGATGGCGGCCACCTCGTCGGCGATGTCGCCGGCGGCGGTACGGTAGTCCTGCCTTTCCAGGTCCAGGACCTGGATTTCCTTGCCCTGCTTCCTGAAGATGCCGGCCCGGGTCTTCTGGCCCAGGGCGCCCTTCTCGATCAGGACCCGGAGCCAGGCCGGGACCCCGAAGTGGCGATGCCAGGGGTCGTCCGCCAGGGTGTCCTCCATGGTCCTGACCACATGGGCCAGGGTGTCGAGGCCCACCACGTCGGCGGTGCGGTAGGTGGCGCTCTTGGGGCGGCCGATGCGGGGGCCGGTGAGGGCATCCACCTCGTCGAAACCGAGGCCGAAGGCCGCCGTATGGTGCATCGCCGCCAGCATGGAGAAGACCCCGACCCGGTTGGCCACGAAGTTGGGGGTATCCAGGGCCCGGACCACGCCCTTCCCCAGCCGGGAGACGAGCCAGGTTTCCAGGCGGTCCAGGATGGCGGCATCGGTCCGGGTGGTGGCGATGATTTCCACCAGGGGCATGTACCGCGGCGGGTTGAAGAAGTGGATGCCGCAGAAGCGGGGCTGGACATCGGCCGGCAGTCCACTGGCCAGGGCGTTGATGGACAGGCCCGAGGTGTTGGAGGCGACGATGGCGGTGGCCGCCAGGTGGGGAGCGATCCGGGCGTAGAGGTCGTGCTTCCAGTCCATGCGCTCGGCGATGGCCTCGATGACGAGATCGCACCCGGCGAGCAGATGCAGGTGCTCGTCATAGTTGGCGGCATCTATGTACTGCAGCTTGGCACGGGTCGCCAGGGGCGCCGGCTCCAGCTTCTTCAGCCCGTCGAGGGCCTTCTTCACGATGCCGTTCTTGTCCCCTTCCCTGGCGGGCAGATCGAAGAGCATGACCGGCACGCCGGCGTTGGCGAGATGGGCGGCGATCTGCGCCCCCATGACGCCGGCGCCCAGCACCGCGGCTTTCCTGACGATGAGGTGGTTCAAGGGATTCTCCTTTCGGGTTGTTGTTCCACGGGCGACCTGCCGGGGATATGCCGATCAAGTCGTCTTTGACAATGAAAATCCGGAAAAGGCCCCGGCGGCGCCGGGGCCGAAGCACAAGCGGGAAAGGCTCAGAAGGCCATGGAGTACTGGGCGCCGAGGAGCCAGGCGCTGTCATCGTAGGAGCCCGTCACCCGGCCCCGCCCCTGGGCGGTCTGGTTGTTGTCGATCCGGGCGTCCTTGACGAAGAGATAGGCGAAGCCGAAGTCCAGGGTGGAATCCTTGGCGGGCTTCCACTGGGCCCCCACCGACAGCCAGGTGCGGTCGTTGTCCGGCAGGGACACCAGGCGGGTTGCGGCCCCCTTCACCGGCGCCTCGTCGTAGGCGATGCCGAACTTCAGCTTCCAGGCATCGTTGTACTTGTAGTTGGCCCCCAGGGCGAACCGCCAGGTGTCGCGGAAATTGGTATCCAGGCTCTGGGCAAGGGCGCCATTGGAGGCGCCCGAGGTGCGGATCACATCCAGCTTGGGAATGCTGCTCCAACCGGTCCAGGAGATGTCCCCCAGCAGCTCCACCCGATCGGTGAGGGCATGGGTGGCGCTCAGGATGGCGGTATCGGGCAGGGTCAGCTTGGCCTTGGCGTTGCTGCTCCCGGCCGCGTTCAGGGTGGCCACGGGGCCGGAGACATCGATCTTGCCGGTCAGGTCGTATTCCACCTGGGAGCGATAGGAGAGGCCGACCTTGGTGGCCGGGGACAGGGTGAACAGGGCGCCGACGTTCCAGCCCCAGGAGTCGTCATCGAGGGTGAGCTTCGATTCCGTCGCCGCCACGGCGGTGGCGGGGATCAAACCGATCCCCGCCACGCCGACCCGGCGCTTGTAGGTGGCCTCCAGGCGCTGCCAGCTGAGGCCGGCCCCGAGGGAAACCTGCTCGTTCACCCGATAGGCGATGGAGGGATTGACGTTGTAGGTCTTGATATCGAAGCTGACGGACTGGGCGGCGCCGAGCCAGGGATTGTCGTACTCGGTCTTGAGGCCGAAGGGTGCCCCGACGCCGATGCCGAGATAGAGATCCTTGTTCAGGGCCCAGGACAGGTAGCCATTGGGCAGGAAGCCCAGGACGCCGCCGTCGCCCCCGTTGCCTCTGCCGGCCAGGGCGCCGACGCTGGAGCCTTCGTCCTTGAATTTGTAGCTGGTGTTGATCGCCGTCAGGCCGGCGGAAAATTCCCGGGCCTGGAGCTGGGTCATCCCTGCCGGGTTGAAGAAGATGGTGCTGGCGTTTTCCGCCACCGCCGCCGAACCGGCATAGGCATTGCCGATGCCGCTGGCGTTCTGCTCCAGCAATTGAAAGCCGGAGGCGCTTGCCCCCCCGGAAAACGCCACCGCCAGCAGCGCCGGAAGCAGGCGCATCGTCGTTCCCTTTGTCATCGAGTTGTCTCCTGGTTATAGATTGATTGCGGAAGGAAGCCTTCCGTTGTTGCTACTCGGGTGAAAACGGCACAAACGTTCGTATGATGTTGCGGCTACAAAAAATCGATACCTTCTCCTCAGGGCTTCAGCGCTGCTGCTGTTTCCGGTCGTTGAGGGGCCCGCCCGTGAAGGGGGCGAAACCAGTGCCGAAGATCACCCCGGCATCGGCCAGGTCGGCATCGGCGACCACCTGGTCGGCCACCAGTTGTTGGGCGCGGTCGATGAGGGGCTGCACCAGCCGCGCCGCCAGGCCGGCGGGCACGGGGCCGGGGGCGGCCTTGGACGGCTTGCCGGCCGCCCAGGCATAGAAGCCTTGGCCCGACTTCCGCCCCAGATCCCCCCGCCCGACCCGCTCCGCCAGGCACCGGGGGGCCTCGGCCCCACCCGCCAGCTGTTTGCCGGCGGCCAGGGCGATGTCCAAGCCCACGGTGTCGGCCAGCTCGATGGGGCCCATGGGCATGCCGAAGGCGAGCATGGCCTCGTCCACCGTCGCCGGCGCCACCCCTTCGTCCACGCAGCGCATGGCTTCCAGCAGGTAGGGGGCAAGCACGGCATTGACCAGGAAGCCGGGGGCGCTCTTCACCGGCAGGGGCAGCTTGTCGATGCTCCGCACGAAGGCGCAGGCCTGCTCCAGTGCGAGGGGATCGGCCCCCTCGGCGGCCACCACCTCCACCAGGGGCATCATCGCCACCGGATTGAAGAAGTGGATGCCCACCAGGCGTTCCGGCCTTTCCAGCGCCGTGCGCAGGTCCTCGAGCTTGAGGCTGGACGTGTTGGTGGCCAGCACCGCCCCCGGCTTGAGGCGGGGCTCGAGGGCGCGGAACAGGGCCTGCTTGGCGGCCGCGTCCTCGAAAATGGCCTCGATGACCACGTCGGCATGGGCAGCCCCCTGCCCTTGCGGATCGGGAATCAGGCGGTCGAAGGCGGACCGGGCCTGGAGCCTGTCCTTGATGCGGCGGCCGAAGAGCTTGTTCGCCCGCTCCAGGGCCGGGGCGATGCGCTCCAGGCTCTGGTCCTGGAGGGTCACGGTCATGCCCCGGAGGGCGCACCAGGCGGCGATGTCGCCCCCCATGATCCCGGCCCCGATCACATGGACGCGGCGGGCCTTGAAATCGCACTCCTTGCCGAAGCCCTTGAGACGCTCCTGCAGGAAGAAGACCCGCACCAGGTTCCTGGCGGTGGGCGAGGCCATGATGCGGTCGATGGTTTCCGGGGCGGCCAGGGCATTGCCGCCGTGGCGGGTCCAGAGGTCGATGATGGCGTAGGGTGCCGGGTAGTGCTCCGGCCGCGCCTTGGCCGCCACCTGTTTCCTCGCCTTGGCGGCGACGAGGCCTTTCAGGGGCCAGGCGCCGAGGGCGGCCTGCAGGCCCTGCGCCCGGCGGGGCGCCTGGCCGGAGAGCACCAGGCCCCGGGCGGAGGCTTCCATCACCCGGGGGGCGGCGCACAGGTCGGCGAGGCCCAGGGACCTGGCCTTGCGGGCATCCACGGTCTTGCCGGTGAGCATGAGGTCGAGGGCCGCCGGGGCACCGATCACTTCCGGCAGGCGCTTCATGCCCCCCCAGCCGGGGAAGATGCCGAGCATCACTTCCGGCAGGCCGAGGCGAGTGCCGGGTTCGTCCACCGCGATGCGGTAGCGGCAGGCCAGGGCCAGCTCCAGGCCGCCACCCAGGCAATGGCCGCGGATGAGGGCGAGGGTCGGATAGCCCACCGCCGCCAGGCGGTTGAACAGGTTCCAGCCCCGGGCCACCAGCTCGCGGCCCTTTTCGGGACTGTCGAGGCGGGTGAATTCCTCGATGTCGGCGCCGGCGATGAAGCCCGCCGCCTTCCCGGAGCGGATGACGAGGCCCTTGGGCGGCCGGACATCCAGCTCGTCGAGGACCTGGGCGAGTTCGGAAAGCACCTCGGCGGAAAGGGCGTTGGCGGCGGCCCCTGCCTTGTCGAGGGTGAGCCAGGCGAGGCCGTCGGCGTCGCGCTGGATCTGCCAGTGGGTCAGCATCAAATTCTCCCGCTTCATGCCGCCGCCTCCACCAGGACCGCCCCGCCCTGCCCGCCCCCGATGCAGATGGTGGCGATGCCCCGCCGCTTGCCCCGGGCCCGGAGGGCATGGAGCAGGTGGAGCACGATGCGGGCGCCGGAGGCTCCCACCGGATGGCCGAGGGCGATGGCGCCGCCGTCCACGTTCAGCTTCTCTTCGTCGAGCCGGCCCCAGGGGGCCGTGCCCAGTTCCTCCCGGCACCAGGCTTCGTCGTTCCAGGCGGCGATGCAGCCCTGGACCTGGGCGGAGAAGGCCTCGTTGATTTCCCACAGGTCGGGGTCGTTCAAGGCCAGGCCGTGGCGCTGCAGGATGGGGGTGGCGGAATGGACGGGCCCCAGGCCCATCTGCGCCGGATCGAGGCCGGCCCACTGGGTGTCGGCGATGCGCCCCAGGGGTTCCAGCCGCCATTTCTCCACCGCCGCTTCCGAGGCCAGGAGGAGGAAGGCGGCGCCGTCGGTGACCTGGGAGCTGTTGCCGGCGGTGACGCGGCCGTAGGGCTTGTCGAAGACGGGCTTCAATTTGGCGAGGCCCGCGGGGGTCGAATCGGGACGCACGCCGTCGTCCTCCGCATAGATCTTGCCCTCCCCATCCACCAGGGGGACGATTTCGCCCAGGGAGCCAGCCTCTTTCGCTGCCGCCACCCGCCGGTGGCTGCGGCTGGCGAAGGCGTCCATGGCGGCCCGGTCGATGCCGAAGCGCCAGGCGATATTTTCCGCCGTCTGGCCCATGCCAAGGCCCACCACCGGGTCGGTGAGGCCTTTCAGCAAGCCGATCACCGGCGTCAGCAGGGCCGCAGGCCGCAGCTTGAGGAAATGCCGGGCCTTCTGGCCGGCGGTTTTCATGGACATCATGGCCGCGAACCAGCGCACCATGGCATCCGAATAGAGGAGCGGCGCCCGGGACAGGGCGTCCACGCCCCCGGCCAGGACCAGGCTGGAGCGCCCGCTCTGGATATTGGCGATGGCCGAATCCAGGGCCTGCATGCCGGAAGCGCAGTTGCGCATCACCGTCCACCCGGGCACCTTGGGGCCGCAGCCCAGGCGCAGGGCCACCACCCGGCCGATATTGGTCTCGTCCGGCGAAGGGGCGGCGCAGCCGACGATGACTTCGTCCAGGTCCTCGGGCAGGAAGGGCTGGCGCAGGAGCAGCGCCCGGCCGGCCTGGACCGCCAGGTCGGAAGCCGCGAAGGGCCCCGGCCCGCCCCGGGCCTTGAGGAAGGGCGTGCGGGCGCCGTCGATGACGTAGATGGGCTGGAAAGCCATGGCTATGCTGCCTTGCGCTGGATGGCCGGCTTGTTGGCGGTGGCCACGTCGTAGTCGAAGGGGAAGTCGTCCACCCGCACCACGATGTCCCGCAGGGCGTTGCGGCGCGCCATGACCTCGAACTCGGCGGCGGTGATGACGCCGGCCTCCACCGCCGCGACGGCGATGTCCCGGACATTGGCCAGGGGATTGCCGTCGAAGACGCCCCGCTTCTCGGCTTCCCTGATTTTGGCCTCGACGGGCTCGGCTTCCAGGGTGGCCTTGAGGGCGAGTTCGATGGCGCCCACCGGATCGTCGGCGGTCTTCGGCACGAAGCATTCGGCGGTGAGGCGCTCCCGGGTGGCGGAGGGGGCGATCAGGAGCTTGGCGACCTGGTGGCCGACCTCATCGGAAGGCACCACGTAGGGATGGCCCCAGGGAAAGATGAGGTGGTGGAGCAGCCAGCCCGCCAGGCGGCTCGGATAGTTGTGGGCGATGACTCCGTCGAAGGCCTGCTGGGCCTTGTACATGGCATCCCAGACGGCCCAGTGCATGAGGGGGGCGTCGGCCTGCTGCCGGCCCTCGGACTCGTAGCGCTTCAAGGTGGCGGAGATGAGGTACATCTGGGAGAGGATGTCCCCGAGGCGGGCCGAGATTTTCTCCCGGCGCTTCAGGCTGCCGCCCAGGAGCAGCATGGAGACGTCGGCGAGGAAGGCGAAGGCCGAGGAGAAGCGGGTGAGCTGCTGGCAGTAGCGCCGGCACTCGGGGGCCACGCCGGCCGGCACCCGAACGAAATGGGAACCGGTGAGGCCCATGACGAAGGCCCGGATGCCGTTCTTGACCACATAGCCGATGTGCCCCCACAGGGCGCGGTCGAAGTCCCGGAGGCCTTGAGCGGCGTCGGGATTCTGGGCCGCCTGCATTTCGGCCAGCACATAGGGATGGCAACGGACGGCCCCCTGGCCGAAGATGATGAGGCTGCGGGTGAGGATGTTGGCCCCCTCGACGGTGATGCCGATGGGCACCTGCTGGTAGGCGCGGCCGAGGAAGTTGGAGGGGCCGAGGCAGATGCCCTTGCCGCCGATGACGTCCATGCCGTCATTGACCACCTGGCGGGCCCGCTCGGTGACGTGGTACTTGGCGATGGCCGAGGCCACCGAGGGCCGCTCGCCGAGATCCACGGCGCCGGCGGTCATCTTGCGGGTGGCGTCCATCATGTAGGTGTAGGCGCCGATGCGGGTCAGGGCCTCCTCCACTCCCTCGAAGCGGCCCACCGCCATCCTGAACTGGCTGCGGACCCGGGCGTAGCCGCCCACGGCCCGGGCGGTCAGCTGGGCCATGCCGGTGTTGGAGGACGGCAGTGAAATGGAACGCCCTGCCGCCAGGCATTCCATGAGCATGCGCCAGCCCTGCCCCACCATCTTCGGGCCGCCGATGACGAGATCCAGAGGCATGAAGACGTCCTTGCCCCGGGTCGGGCCGTTCATGAACATGGCGTTCAGGGGGAAGTGGCGGCGGCCGGTGTCGACGCCGGGGTGGTCGTAGGGCACCAGGGCGCAGGTGATGCCCAGGTCCTTTTCCTTGCCCAGGAGCCCGTCCGGATCGTAGAGTCGGAAGGCGAGGCCAAGGATGGTGCATAGCGGCGCCAGGGTGATGTAGCGCTTGTCCCAGGTGACCCTCATGCCGATCACTTCCCTGCCCTGCCACAGGCCCTTGCAGATGACGCCGTGGTCGGGGATGGAAGCGGCGTCCGAGCCGGCCCAGGGGCTGGTGAGGGCAAAGGCGGGGATTTCCAGGCCCTTGGCGAGGCGCGGCAGGTAGTGGTTCTTCTGCTCGTCGGTGCCGTAATGGAGAAGCAGCTCGGCGGGGCCCAGGGAGTTGGGCACCATCACCGACACGGCGAGGGCCGAGGAGCGGGTGGAAAGCTTGGTCACCACTTCGGAATGGGCGTAGGCGGAAAACTCCAGGCCGCCGTACCTCTTCGGGATGATCATGCCCAGGAAGCCCTTGTCCTTGATGTAGCGCCAGGCCTCCGCCGGCAAGTCGTAGAGCTCGTGGGTCACCTGCCAGTCATCCACCAGCCGGCAGGCCTCCTCGACCTCGTTGTCCAGGAAGGCCTGCTCGGCGGTGGTGAGCGTCGGCCGGGGATAGGCGAGCAGCCGGTTCCAGTCGGGCTTGCCCCGGAACAGCTCCCCCTCCCACCAGACGGTCCCCGCCTCCAGGGCGTCGCGCTCGGTGGCGGACATCTGGGGCAGGACTTTCTTGTAGGCGGCGAAAAGGGGCCGGCTCAACAGGGCGCGCCGCAGGGGGCGCACGCCGATCAGGCCGGCCAGGGCTGCCAAGGCCGCCAAGGCCGCCAGGGCGGCGGTAGCCAGCAACGGAACGTGGGAAAGCTCCATGGGATTGTCTCCTCGTAACGGGAATCAGGCGGCCTTGGCGGCGCGCTCTTCTTGGGATTCGGGGGTGTCGAACTGGGGCAGCGGCGCCCGCAGGCCGCCCAGCAGGAAGGACATGAGCCGGGGCAGCAGGCGGTCCAGGCGGTCCTCCTTGTCGGCCGCCTCGATCTGCCAGTCGGTGACCAGGCGCAGGGTGTCGGTGCCGGCGATGGCGTAGGAGGTGGCGCCCAGCATGAAATGGAAGCGCCAGACGATCTCGGCCTTGGGGACATCGGGCAGTGCCTTGAACAGGGCTTCCTTGAAGCGGTCCATCACATGCACATAGCGGTGGGCCAGGAAGGCGCGGATGAATTCCGAGGGCTCCGTCATGGTGCGGCCCAGGAGGCGGAGGAAATTCATGCCGCCGCGGTTCTCATCCTCGGCCATGCGCAGCAGGGTGCCGAAGAAGGCATCGACGATCTGGGAGGGCTTGAGGGGCTTGTCCCCGGCCTGGGCCTCCATCTCGTCCAGGGCCCGCAGGCGCTCCTCGCTCAGCCAGTCGAGGCGGCGGCGGAACACCTCCTCCATGAGGGATTCCTTGGAACCGAAGTGGTAATTGACCGCCGCCAGATTCACCGCCGCTTCGCTGGTGATCTGGCGCATGGAAGTGCCCTCGTAGCCGTGGGCCATGAAGAGGCGCTCGGCGGTATCGAGGATGCGCTCCCGGGTGTCGATGGATCGGACTTCTACCATGCTTGAGCCTCCTATGATTCATACGTTCGTTTGAATCATAGGAGAAGGCAGAGCGGGGCGCAAGGGATTTTTGTTTCCTGCAAGAACGGGCTTCGCACCATCCCCTCAGCGTCCCGTTTCAAGCACCAATGTCAGAAAAGCTTCGATCTCCGGTGCGCCGACATCACGCGGATGCCGCCGGCCAATGAACGCGACAAAATGGCTTATTCATACCGCATACGCCTGCTCAGTTCGGCGGCTATAATGCTTTGCCCGGATGCGATCCCGAACCACCTCCAGAAGCATCGGGGGCCGTGATGCTGCATTTTGAGGAAGGAGTGCCATGCCAAATCTCACGAAAGACGAAAAATCAATGGCTTGCGACGCGGTCAAAGCAAGTATACAGCATGAACTGGTTTTTTATACAGCATTTGTTCTATCGATTTCACGTTATTCCTCACTGAATATGCCCCGCCGGCACACAGAATGAAGAATGGCAACGCGATGAGAAACCAATCATGAGTTGGCACGTTTACGTCATCGTCGCTCTTGTCGGAGTCTTGGGTGCGTTCTCCGTACAACGCTACGTCGCTTTCCGTAACGCTGCAGCGAAATTCAGGTCGTCCGTCCTTACCGCTCTTCTCGGCATCTATCCGCCAACCGAACGATGGAAAGAAAACATATCCGAGTCTTTGCTCTCCACTCTCCCGGAAGTAAAGTCCGCTTGTGCCGAATTCCATCCTAATGTCAGCCGTTTCAAGCGCAAGGCATTTAGTGCCGCCTGCGCCGAGTATGAGCAGCATTGTCGCCAGGAGCGCCCGTTTACCTTTCTGTTGGCGCATGCGCTTGACCCAACGACCTTCCCAGACAATCCGCAAACAATCTTTTGCCGTCATGTTGAAATTCTCTTGTCGTTCGCCAATGAGGCATAACCCTGCGGTCCACCGGACGCTGCGCCATAAAGCGGCGCAGCGCCGGTGACCTCCACGTTCGGCGTCACAATGTCGGAACTCCAGCCGCATCCACGTATTCCCTATCGGCCTTCGTTTTCATCCAGCGGGCGGCAGCCCACCAGACGTAATGCCGCCAGAACAGCCCAAAATACCTCTGCGGTCCTTTGATCTCGCAGAAGATCGGCCCGTTGCCGATCCACAGTTCAAGGTCGCCTCTGTGCGCAGTCAAGTGCTCCCTGCTAATCGGGTTGTATTTCGGCACCCACTCGCAATTCCTGATCTGTGCAATCGCGGTATTGGTTAGGGCTTGCGTATGACTCCAGAATATTTTGTCGATTCTCTACGAGAAAGCTGCCGCGATGGAGCAGTTGATGACTGCGTGGCATTATTTGAAAATCCTCCTGGTCGGCGACCTCCTGAGCAACTCGTACGCCTATCTCGCTGGTTTAATACGCTGTCCCAAACGGATAGAGAATTCGTTATCGCTGCAATGTCTGAAGCAGCTGATGCAACTCTATTTGGCGTTCTCTGCATTATTGATGGGGTGCGTTTCATAGAACCGGAAGGTGAAAAATCGGAATTCACACTTACCGCATCGAGAGGAGGCGTCGCCTCACAACTCTCTCCGAGCGAGACCTTTCTTCATGACATCTATCGTTCCGAGCCCTAACAATTCGGTCAAGCGGACCTACCGAATACCCGCTTTCGTTTTTCCTGTACGGCCCGTCGCGGCAGTCCGCTTACCTCCACGTTAGGCCGCACATGAGCATCACTAGCGAATACAGCCGCCTCACAGAAACCGCATATCAGGCACTTTCCAAGGTTGAAGGCAATCCTCTCCAACTAACAGAACCGTTCCGAACGATAGTGCTCGTGGATACGGCAAAGGGAATCATCGACAACGGCGGAATTCGGTACTTCTTTGAATCGAATTTCCCATTCACACCAGAGTATTCCGTCTTTTCTGCTGCTTTCCGCAATATCGGTTTAGTGCAAGCTGCCAACGATATGGACCGAGCCGTTGCAAAGTTTCCGTTTTCCGAACCCCATCTTCATCCCGCTATGCGAAACGAGTTCATGCGCACCGTTGAATCAGACCCTTCAGGCGAATTCCAGTCTGCCGGGGACAGCATCATGGACGACACAGAGTTCGAAGCGAGAGTCTTGTCATATGCCAGAAAGTTCGGTGTCCATGCAGCCTAACCCTGCGGTCAAGCGGACCTGCCGAACACCCGCCTTGGTTTCCCTGTTACCGCCTCGCGCGGCAGTCCGCTTACCTCCCACGTTGGGCGTCATGACTACGGATTCGGAAACTGTTGCGGTAATCGATGGAGCCTTCGGTCCGCTAAAACGGCCAGAGCACTTCACGAATTATCGTC
>JAGTRP010000026.1 GCA_018261935.1 Rhodocyclaceae bacterium | reverse complement strand
CTTTCCGAGTTTGATGTAGAGCTTGACCGCCCGGATTCTCTCTTCGTACGAATACATGAACTACCTCCAAGGTAGTCCAAGATTTTGTCCGCACCCCCCTCGCCTAGCCGGGCATTAAACTCGCGTTCAGATTGAGTCATGATGCACTCCTTCGCATTTTTTGATAACGAGTATAGCTTGCACTGACGTTGTGGGTCCTAGTCAGCGTGCTCATCGGCGGTTAGCCGACGACGCCGAGAGGTGATACCTTCCGGCCTCCCTAATCTTCTATGAGTGTGCCAATGGCCAAGTATCCGCGCTCCCGCCGCCTTCGCAAAAAACTCCACCTCGACGAGTTCCAGTGGCGGTGGCGTGGTTTGTGGGTACGTCTGCAAGGCTGGTGGTGGCTCTGCGACTGACGACGACCGTGCCGCTGTCCGGGATTGGCTCCAGGCACGTTCCGAGTTCGCGTCTGTGACTGTCAGAGAACTGTCGGATGCCTGGTATGGCAGCCTGACCGCTTAAAACGGTCTTTTTGGCAGCGGGAGGGAGGTCCCACCCGCTGCTTGCTTTAGGTTTACGCCGGTGATGGCTCCGGCTGCAGGGGCATCAGGGAACGCGCCGATACGATAAGGCGCTTACGGATGCCGGCTCCAATTGTTCGTTCAACTTCCCACATGGGGAGCCCCTTGACCACGGCAACCTGCTCAATTGCCGTTACGACATCGCCAATCTTGGTGCAGATGTACTCCGCACCGCGCTGAATGGAAGATTGCACCTTCTTCATTTGCTATCGCCTCCAGGGTGGTCAAACGATGAGCCATCGTACCTCAGCTTTCACTTTCGTGAAGCGGCCACATGGTTCGGTTTATTCGAACACTCGCTCTTGCGAAGTTTGATTTATCGGGAAGGTGTCCCCACATAGAGTTATGGGACATCCTGTTGGAGGAACTGAACTGCTATGAGAACTGATGCTCGTGTTATCGACCTGTCCAAAACCGAGTACAGCACGTACGCCGCGATGGACACTTGCCGGGTTATCCGCAATACCTACCAGTTGCTGGCCCTCTCCACGGGGGTTGCTGCCGTGGGTGCGGGCATCAGCATGCTGGCGGGCTTTGGTCCCTTGGCCGGCATCGTCTTCACGCTGCTTGGTCTCGTACCGCTGTTCTATCTGAACAAGCACCGGAACTCGGCAAGAGCTGTACCGGCGATGCTGACCTTTACGGGTTTGAGCGGCCTGGGCCTGGGTCCGACGCTGAGCCATTACCTAAGCCTGCCAGGCGGCAGCAATACGGTGATGACCGCTGCGGTCATCACCACCGCGGTGACGCTGGCGCTGACTGCCTACGTCCACAAGACCGGCAAAGACTTCACCCGGATGGGGGGCTTCCTGTTCGCTGGTCTGATTGTCGTCATCCTGGCCAGCATCGCGGCGATATTCGTCCCGGCCATGCAGGCGGGCGTCTCCGCCGTGGCTGCGCTGCTGTTCTCGGGGTTCATTCTCTTTGATACGAGCCGACTCGTTCGCGGCGAAGAAGACAACTACGTGATGGCCGCTGTGAGCATGTATCTCAACGTGTTGAACCTGTTCCTGTCAGTGCTGCAGCTGTTGGGCTTCTCCGCAGACGACTGAGTCACCGGCCAGCTGTAATCCTCAACGGCTCACCTTTAGGTGGGCCGTTTTTCAATCAGACCGTAGCTAGGTGGGTCTCAATTAGGGGCACAACAACTTCGGGCAGGTCCTTGGCCAACGAGTGCTCGCCGCCAGGAACAATGAACAGCCTAGACAGGGGAATCTGCGTGGCTAGGTGTTGGCCGACGGCTACTGGGCTAATCGCATCTTTCTCGCCCCATATCAGCAAGGTTGGCATTTGTAGCTTCGAAAATTGCCCAGCCAAGTCTGGTCTCTCAGTCAGAATCCATTGAGCAGTCTCCGGAAATGCCGCAAGAAAGTCCGGACGCCAGTCCGAGGCACCGAAGCTTGATACATCCAAGCCGCCCGAAGTGGCAACCAAAACCAGATGAGTTACCAAGTCCGGATGCTTCAGTGCCAGCTGGATGGCAACAATGCCGCCCATGGATTGAGCCACTATTGCGGAGGGTTCACTCAAACTGCGCTCGGTGAGACGCAGGAGGTCGGTGAAACCAGTTACCTCCGGGGAAGCAGGCTGGTTGCCGAGGCCCGGCCAGTTCAAATAGTGCTTTTGCCACGAATTGGGGAGAAGTTCTCCAACTCCTGTCCAAAACGAACCGTCACCGGACGCCCCGGGAAAGAAAAGAATGCGGTGATTAGAGGATTTCATAGCCGCCTAAAAAGATGAACCCGGTTCTTTAAGAAACTCAATTTCCGCTGGGGTGGATTGGCGCCCCAGAAGGGCATTGCGGTGAGGGAAGCGCCCAAAGCGCTCGATGATGTCCCGATGGCGAATTGCGAAATCCAAATAGCCTTTGAATAGGTCGCGTTCTTCTTCTCGTGCGTTAGCCAACAACAACTCAAACCGCTTTACTGATAGGTCTTGCAAGGCCTGTTCTTCAGCATGCTCAAAAGGCATGTACAGGAAAACACGCTCAATTGGGCGTAGCTGCCCTTCGTCTCCGGCAGTCAGCGCCGTCATGGTTAAGTGCTGAGCCAAAAGGTCTGTGGCAAACGCGGCTTCAGTGCCGCGGTACATGTTCCGAGGAAACTGGTCGAACAGAATGATTTTAGCCAGACGCCCTTTCGCCGAATCCGGAAACCCGTCCCACTTGCCGTTCACCATGGAGATTAAGAGAGGCTCGAAACGCTGCCGGATTTGCACGTCGAGTTCATCGTTCTTTGACCACCAGAGCTTGCTCTGCTGCTGGGCCACTGTCAGATTGTCGGTGGCGGGTCCGAACCAGAAACCGAGGATGTCGTCTGGGGTGATGGCTGGGGTCATGGTCTACTCCTCGATAAGCTCCGTATCGGCATAGTAGTAGGCAGGGGAGCAACAACACAGCAGTCTGAGCGGTGTCACCTACGGTCTCGATGCAATGCTGGGTGCCAGGGGGAATACAGATAATGTCGCCGACCCGGACGAGGAATTCTTCACGCTCCAAGGCCATACGTCCTTCGTCACCGGTGACGTGATGCAGCTCTTCGGTCTTGTGGTGAAGGTGAAGGCGAGTTCGGCAGCCGGGCTGGACAGTCGCTTTAGCAAGGCTCTGAGCTTGGTTGCCTTGGATTGACGGGTGCATCAGCTCACGGATTTCCGACACATCCTTGGGAGCCTTTGAGTTGACTGTTCAACCATGCTCCAATATCACGAATCTCTTCGGGACAGACCGAGTGCGGCATGTCATAGGTGTGCCATTCCGGTGCGAGGCCTTGGCTTTTCACGAGTTCCAAAGCTTGCGTGCCCAGCGTAAGTGAGACGACATCGTCGTCGGTGCCGTGGGCGACGTACAGAGGAATTCGTCTGTTGGCCTCCGACAGACTGTCGGTGATGAGATGGGGGCTAGGGATATAGGTCGAGAGGGCGATGACCCCGGCCAAGGCATCCGGGTGGGTGAGGGCGGTGAGGTAGGCTACGGCGCCGCCTTGCGAGAAGCCAGCCAGGAACACTCTGTGGCTTGGAATTCCGCGGCCCGCTTCCCGAGCAATCAGCTGTCGAACGATTTCCCGAGATTCCAGAAGCCCGGCCTCGTCGATTTCGCGGCTATTCGGGTCCAGAGAAATGATGTCGTACCAGGCGCGCATGACGTAGCCGCCGTTGCAGGTCACCGGCCGGTACGGGGCGTTCGGGAAGATAAATCGTATCGCCGGCGTCTCCGGTAGACCGAGCTCGGGAACAATGGGCTCGAAATCCGTCCCGTCGGCGCCAAGGCCATGCATCCAGATAACGGCGACGGAGGGAGTAGGGCCGGTTTCGACCTCAAGTAACGTAATTTCGGACAAGGGCTGCCTGTTTGGTCAAAGTCTTAAGCCGCGAATACGGTTTCCATCACTTGCAATTCAATGCTCGGAAGCTGCAAGGCCCTGGCCTTGTCGCGCCAGGTTGAAACCACCCTTGATACTTCGTCGATGATGCTCTGGGCTTCTTCCGGCTCAATGAGTCGATAAAACGGGGCGGTCGCTTTGAGGGCTGCCAAGTCCGGCTCCGCCGTCTTGCCGTCCCAGGTGAGGGCATGTTGGTGTTTGTCTCGGTTCGGATTCATATCGAAGGCTGGACTTAAACGCCAACCCGTCGGCTGACGGATAAAGCCGTGATTCCGTAGATGGTCATCTCGGTTGCCGACCAGCAGGTTGAAGACGGCTCGACGGAAAAGCTGATGCAAGTCCTCCGTCAGGCCTGTGGCACCTTCGGTCTCCAGAAATTCCACCATGTCGAGATAGCTGGCACCGGCGTCACCATCTTCTCGTTCTAGCAGCGTCATCGCTGACGCGTACATCCGGCGCGCCCTTGGGTCCCCATTCACGCTCCGGTCAAAACGCTTCACGCAGAAGGTGTGGTAGCGGCCTCCCAGAGCCAGGAGTTGGGACTCGGGCACCCAAATGCCAGCTTCCTGGGCAAGTTGCTGCGTGATGTACTCCCAGGCCCCCCAGTCGTAGCGGTCATCGTGAGCAGGGAATTTGGCGAGCCATAACGTGCCATCGGTTTGAGTAAAGGTGGCCTTGGGCCTAGCTCCACCCAACGAGGTGCCGGGGGCGATGAGCATCGAGAGCCACTTCTCATACTCTGGCAACTCCTCGGCACCCGGCTCCTCGAGTCGTTGTGCGATAGCCGCCAATTCACGAAGGTCAGTCACTGGAGGGGCTGGCAATTCGTGGTTGTCGATGAAAGGCTCATCCGGGCCACGCCGGAATCTAAGCCCGCCAGTACGAGTAAAGTCGTGTACGCCGAGCATGAAGTCGAGGTCCGACAAACGCCGCATCGGCCGGCCTTCTTTTTTCGCTTGGCTGGCTTCACGCCGTTCCATGAGAACCCGGCCCCAGCGGTCTGGCGCGGAGTCCAGGAAGATGCCAAAGCCGCGGGGGCGGGCCGAGTGTTGCTCCCCGGCGTACAAGTCCAGGCGAGGGTCGAGGAGAAAGCGCAGGGGGCTCTTGAGCCATTCCGGGGTGTATTCGAACGAAGGGGCGAGGTCGATACGAACGTCCGCAGGATATAGGACGCCCACCTGCATGAAGGGACCGAGTTCAGGGGCGTCCAAATGGACTTCGATGGATTGGCGTGCGGCCCGGGTTGTCTTCTTGTTGGCCATGACGGACCTCTTTATCTATTGGTCCGAGTCGGCAGAGGACGACTGCTGTCCGAGTAATTTCAAGTCTTGCAGTTTGCGTCCCAATACGTCGTCTCGCGCTACCACATCAATGTCGCCATCCAATCCCAAGACCCTGAGCGCTCGCAGGTATGTTCCGAGGGACACATTTGGGTCTCCATCTTCCAGCCGCTTGAGCGTGTTGCGCGAAATACCAACCCGTTCCGCGAATACGGTCGTCGATAGCTCCCGCCGGCAACGAGCCAGTTGCAGCCGTTGCCCTAAGGCTTTGGAGAGTCTTACGAGCCCGGGTGATAGAGGAAGGTGAGTGCGCGACATGTCAATAACTTGAGCAATAACATTGAGTTTTGCTCAGTATATGTGGCAGCAAGCGCGGATGCAACGATGGCTATCCATATCGTGAGCAATATGGGCTAAGTTTGCTCAATATATGGATGGGATTGTCTCTGCTAGGCTCGGGAATCGAAGTTTGTTGCTGGGGGAACCTAGGCTGTCGCGGGCTATTGCTGCCGGTAATCAAAGTGGCGCTATCAGGTTAGAAAGGTGCTGTCAGAGGGGAAGGCGGGGAGAATTGGGTTCCGGTTTGGTACAAAGCGTTAGTACAAACCGGTATTGGAGTGGCTTTGTAAGCCATTGAATATTAACGGTATTACAAAATCCCGAAAGAATCCCGCCCTCTCCGCCAGGATTCAAATGAAGAAGCGCCTTTCGGGGCGCTTTTTCATTTTCTACTGCTGTCCAGTCTCGGATTGCTGGGCAAGCTGAATTTTTGAGCATCGCAGAGCTGTCGAAGAATACTTCGAGCAAAGGAGTTCTGCGATGAAATCGCCTTACCTCAGCGCCACAGCACTGCTTGTCTTCGGAATATGGCCGCTTGCGGGAATGTCAGCCGAGCCGGATCAGGCCCGCCCATACCCGGTCGATCCTCTTATCCTTGCCCAGGCATCGCGGGTGCTATGTGTCCCCGCCGTGGCGACATCTCCGAACATGACTGGTTCGTCGGGCTTTCCGCCATGCCCGCCCGGCACCGCACCGAGCGGCAACTCTATTTCCAATGCTCTGACCATAGAGCCAGCCCAAAAG
Organism: Rhodocyclaceae bacterium; assembly: GCA_018261935.1. Taxonomy (GTDB): domain Bacteria; phylum Pseudomonadota; class Gammaproteobacteria; order Burkholderiales; family Rhodocyclaceae; genus JAGTRP01. Next base: position 38,877 of record JAGTRP010000026.1, on the reverse strand, counting down.
AGCGCCGCCGGCGGAAGAGACGTCATCGGGCTGGATGCCAGCAGTGTAGGGGGAACCCAAGGCGTGGCTGGGCCGGCTGGCGTGAGCAGATCAAGGAATGTCGCCGAGCCCAAGGGAAGAGCGTCGGGCGGTGGCGGCTCCATGGGCGATGATCGGTGATTCAGCTGTCATCTGGCATGGTGCTATGCCCACCGGGCATAAACTCTCACCGACAACCGCGCATTCCTCACATACGCTGAAGCTGGCTTATGGGCTGAATCCGGTTAATCGAAGGCCACTTCGGCGGGCTTGTCTACCGGGTGGTTACCTGCAGCCCAGGCCACGAATCCGCCGGCCAGGGAAACGACGTTCCGGAACCCCATGGTTTGCATCGACAGGGCAGCCAGGGCGGCACGGCCGCTGGTCTTGCAGTACACGATGATGGGCCGGGTCAGGTTCTGCAGGGCTGCTTCGTTGGAAATCTGAAATTCCAGCATGCCCCGCGGCACATTGATGGCGCCCGGCAAATGGCCCTGCCTGTACTCGTCCGGTTCCCGTACGTCGATGATCAGGACATCCGGTGCGACCATCATGTTGCCGATGTCGGCGGGGGAGGCTTCCTTGATGTGGACCTTGGCTTCTTGAACGAGTTGGTGGGCGGTTTTCAGCATGGGTTTTCCTCGGTGACGATCAACGCTACGGCGCTATCTGCAGGGCAGGCAAACAAAAAGTATATCATCAACCGCTAATGCATTTGACGTGCCGCCGCCGGTTTCGGCCGCACTCCTGCCGAGTTTCGGGAGCTTCCTCTCTATTTCTTCGCCCGGCCGCGGACTCCACTGGCGATCATCGTGGCGATGAACAGGAGCAGGGCCAAGGCGTTGGCCAGCCCCCCTATCCGGCGCCACGCGAACAGCCCGTCGAGACTGCCGGCAACCCGCAGACCCAGGGACAGGTGCAGAGCCAGCAAGGGCAGGTAAAAGGCCGGGTGGTACGGAATCCTCACCCGGGCCACGGCCGGAAAGATGATGGGGGCGTGGCCGAACACCATGGAAAAGACAAAGCCCAGGCCAAAGGCATGGAGCGCCGCATCTCGCAGCGGATGGTCGGGAGAGAGAGCGCCCTGGGCGCCGAGCAGCCCGGCCAGGGCCAGCCATCCGTAGCCGGACAGGAGACAGAGGGCAATGAAGCGCGTCAGCCCTCGCTGGTGCGCGTTGTGGCGGGCGATGTCGTAACGGGCCAGCCAGGCCGCCAGGGCCAGCAAGCCGACGGCGAAGACCCGCAGCCCGATTTCCTGCAGCCAGAACCCCGTCGCCGCGCTGGCCAGGAGCCAAGCCACGATGGCGACAAAGAGATATCTGGCCAGCGGTGGCGTAGGCAGGAAGCGGGTCAGCTCCAAGCGTTCGCCGGCGATGGTCAGAACCAGGAAGGCGAGCCACCAGGGCAGGGCGGCGAACAGGCTGTCCGACACCCACCAGGCGATATCGCCGACCAGCCAGCAGACAGCGCCGATGCCGAGAACGGCCGTGAAGACAGCCGCCTGGCGCTGCAGCACCTGGAGGCTGGCCGCCGCCAATCCGGCGGCGGCTGCAATGGACAAGGCCTGGGCCAGGATCGGGGGAGCGCCAGAGATGAGGGCAACGCCACTCAGGCCGGCGGCGGCCGGGGCGGCATAGGCCCAGGTACGCCCCAGGGCGACGGCCCGCTCCAGGCTGATAACGGTGCCGAAGAAAGCGGAAATCATCAGGGCGCCATGGAAGCCGGCTGCGGCGGCGGCCACCGGGGGCAGGGGCCAGCCCAGCCTCGATAATCCGGCCAGTACCCCGAGCAGCAGGGAGACCATGCCCAGGGCCAGCATGGGCAGGCGGGCAGCGGGACGCAGGCCGCTCATGGCCATGCCTTTTCCGGGGCCGGGGGGCGGCCTGTTACCACCCGAAATGGGCCTTGATGCGCTCGCTCATCATGGAAGGATCCCAGGGGGGCTCCCACACCAGACGGACCTCTGGCCGGCAGTGTTCCGGCAGGGCGGCCGCGAGAACGTCCCTGACCTCATCGACGATCATGTCCCCCATGGGGCAGGCGGGGGAAGTCATGGTCATCTCGATCAGCACATGGTCCGCGGCCGCTTCTATGCGATACACCAAGCCCAGGTCCACGATATTGGCGCCCAGTTCGGGGTCCGCAACCTGGCGCAGGATGTTGCGCACGGCATCGATTTCCGGTGGGGGAGAGTCCGTAGATTTCGGAGGCATGGATAAGGTGCAAATTGGATATTTTTTCAGGCTAGCACTGCGCTATTGCCGGAGCAATGCTGAATCTCCTGACTCGTGCCCCTCGGGAAGATAAGCCTCCTGGAGGCTCCCCTATTGAAGACTCCCAGGACTGCCGGGCGGGAAGTGGTAGATGCTTCGATTCAGGTAGCGAGCCAGTTCCACGTCGTCGTCCCGATCCCAGACCGGCCCGACGTAGGCCTGCCAGTGCCGCACCTGAAGCAGCAGGGTTTCCCAATTGGTTACGAGCTTCTTGTCCCGCCAGTGGATTTGGGATGAGTGACAGGCGTGGCAATGGGCGGCATAGAGCAATTGCCCCCGGGTTTCGCCCTTGGCGGGCTGGGTGCTGGCCGCGGCCGGAAAGACAAGCGGCAAACATAGGAGCGAAATCAGCGTCTTCCGGATCATGGTCATTGTCCCGTGCATGTTTGCTGGGCCGCCGGCCGTTGTGGGAGGCCGAGGTTTTCCTGCAGCAAAGGATACAACGGAAACCGGGTGTTTGCCGGGTGGGCAGATTCCTTTTGGCCTGGGTAATTCCCTGGGGTATGTACATTCCCGCCCTTATCCACATTTCCTGTGGATAACAATGGGGGTAACTCCTGAGGAAATTGGCTAAGTAGTCGTTCTGTAAGGACTTTCCCTACTTTGCCAAAATATTGCGCATCTTCCTATGTATTTGATTTTAAAGCGTTCGTCGTTATTTCCATGAGGTATTTCCTGTATGTGTCTCGGAAAGGATGTGTTTCCAGTCAGTTGCGCAGATTTGTGAGTAAGTCAAGCCTTGACAGTAAATTCAGTAGGCCGACCTGGGGTCGTGTAGGGCTGATTACTAGGAATTACCGGGTCCTTATCAAGGCTTTACCTGAGGGCCTACAGCTTCGTCGGGCAGTACATTGGGAGAAACACGCAAGAATGCTGGCCGGAAAACCCGAAGGTTAGCTGGGGTTTCTACGTAGTGCTTTCGGTTTCTATGGGGCTCATGTCCTGAGGCTCATACTCTTCATCGTGATCGCGGTAACCCATCCATGGAGGTGATTCCCATGATGAAACGCCTGCAATCCCTTTTGGACCGCTTGGTGGCCATTTCCCGCTACGAGGCGATGTTGCGGTCCCGTGCCCAGGTGATTTTCGGTAAACCGGAGCAGGAAATGGCATTGCTGGAAACGCCGACCTGCTGGCGGCGGCCGCCGCGGGTGCGGGGAGGTATCGCCAGCCAGGCGTGAGGCGTGACGACAAGCCCGATTTCCGCTGCCGCCGAATCTTCCTGTTCCTCAGTGTTCCTTCGGCACCGGAATCAGCCGTCCCGGCGCCGGCCACACGCCGCGCTCGACAGCGCGGCTGCCATCGAATACCAGCCAGCTCTGACTGCCGTAGTGGGGGAGCGGCCGCAGGAGAGCCTGCAGGGCATCGGCATCCTGGGCCGAGACCACCGCCAGCGGGGCACCGGCTTCCCGCTCGATGGTCCACACCTGGGCGCTGCCGCGACCGGCCAGCCGGGCCGGCCGGGGTGGAAGGCCGGCTCGGGCGAGGGCGGCATCCACGTCGGCGTGCAGGCCGGCGAGGAGGAGCGGGTCCGTGCTCTTGTCGATGTCCCCCAGTCCGATGGGCCGGGCAGGCGCTTCGAACAGGCGCTGCGCCAGGGATTGGGCGGCGTCGCCCAGGGACGCCGATGCCACGGCCAGCCGCGGAGAGGGGGCGATGATCCATTGCCGCAGGATGGGTGGCAATTGCTCCCGCTCCAGGAAGCGCCAGACCCGCAGATCCGGATCCAGCCGCACCCCTTCGGGTGGGCGATCCGCGTCGATGGTTATCGTTTCCCGCGGCCGTCGGCTGTCTACCCTGCGGGTCGCGCTGCGGCCCCCGTCCACGATTTCGATGGGCAGGCGCAGGGCGTAGGCGGGGGCCGACTGAACCAGGGTCAGGACGACTCCGGCCCGGCCATTCGCTGGCTTGGCCTGGGCCTGGACGATCTGCACCCGGGGGCCGCCGGCCCGGTTTACCCATTGGTCGAAGAAGGTTTCCAGGGACTTCCCCGAGGCCTGTTCGAAGGCGGTTTTCAAGTCGTTCCAGGAGGCGAGCTTGAAGCGCTTTTGCACCCAGAAGGCGCGCAGGCCGCGCCGAAAGGCGTCCTCGCCGATCTCGTCGCGGAGCATGAAGAAGAGCATGGCTGCCTTGCCGTAGCCGACCGCGGCGGCGGCGCCATGGGTACGGGAACGGAAGGAGGCGAGGGATTGCTGGGCTGAGGCCGGCACGGCGGCGAAATCCCGCAGCCAGCCCAGCCGCATTTCCCGGGCGGCCGCCGCCGATTCGTCCTCCTTGTAGGCGTAGTCGGCCATGAAGGTGGTAAGCCCTTCGCTCCAGTTGCCCTTGGCGTAGTCCGGGTAGACGCCGTTGCCCCACCAATTGTGGAGCACTTCGTGGCCCAGGGAGGTGCCCCGGATGAAGGGCAGCTTCAGGACCTCGGCCCCCAGGTAGGTGAGGGTAGGCATGCCGAAGCCTGTCGGCAGTGGGCTCGCCACCACCGAGAATTCAGTGAAGGGATAGGCGCCGATCTCTTTTCCGTAGCGTTCCAGGTAGCGCCGCGTGTCGTCCAGGTAACTGTCCGCGAGGCCAGCCATGGCATCGAGGTCGCGGGAAAAGTACGTGCGCAGGCGCACCGGTCCGCCATCGCTGCGGGGCATGATCCTCTCCCGCACCACCCAGGGGCCGGCCATGAGATCGATGCCGTCGGCCGGCAGGGCAAAGGCGAAGCTGGCTCGGTAACGGCCGGAGCCATCGGCGGGCAATACTTCGGACTCGAGCCGGCCGGGCACCAGGGCCCGCTGGTCGGCGGGCACCGAAAGAGCCACCCGATAGGTGAAAAGGGGCGCTGGCTGTGGATACCAGGCGCCGCCGGCGGGGAGGAAGCTGCCGGCGGCGGAGGCCATGGGCGGCAGTCCCCGCAGTACGCCGCGATGGTCCAGGTTACGGTCCAGGGCGGGCAGGGTGCCTTCGTAGTCCAGCTGCAGCCGTGCTGCCTTGGCCGGCACCAGGACCCGCCAGTTGCGGACAGCGCCGTCATGGCCGGCGGGAACGACGGACAAGGCTTTGCCGTCGGCACTGGCCGCGGTGACCAGCAGGGAGTCATGGAGCTCGAAATGGAAATTCCGGGAGGCCGGGGCGATCAGGGCCCGGGCCTTCAAATGGCGGCTGCCCGGGTCCAGTTCCACCTGCAGTTCCAGAGAGGGCGCAGCGGCTAGGGCGGGGCCGCCGACAAGCAGGGCAAGGGCGGTCAGGCAGGCCGCGAGGATGGAGGCCATTCTCATGGCCCGGGGGGGAATTTGACGACCAGTTCCAGGGTTTCGCCGCCGCGCCTCACCCGGAGGGGCAGCCAGCTTCCCGCCGGCTGCTGGCGGATGGAGGAAGTGACAAGCGTGGCCTTCCGAGCCGGCAGGCCGGCCACTTCCAGCAGATGGTCGCCGCGCTTGAGGCCACTTCTCTCGGCCAGGCTGTTGGCCATGACTTCGGCAATGCGTACGCCGTCCTCGCCTTGCTCCAGCCGCACCCCCAGGCGCGGCGGCTCGGGCATTGCCATGGCCGACTTGGGCATGGCGAAAAGGGCATCGGCCAGGCCGGCGCGAATATCCTTGCAGTCCGTGTCGGCGGCCATGGGCAGGAGGGTTCCGACCTTTTTGATTCCCAGGTCGCGCAATTGATGGGGTACGCCGTAGCCGTAGCGGATGTGGCCGCTGCCCATAATGCCGACCACCAGGGGCTTCTCCTTCCCTCTGCCGGCAGCTGCCTGGCGGGCCAGGGCTTCGGCCATGGCCCGGTCCCAGACCGTTTGGGATTCGACGAAGCGGCGGAAGCCCGGGTCGGTCTTGTTTGGCTTGCCGCCGTCCTTGCGGCTCAGGCTAGGATGCCGGCGATAGATATCCAGCAGGAAATCGAGGTAGGCCTCCGACGGCGGTGCGGCGCGGCCGACACCCTCGCGATCCGCCGCCGGCACGTCGTCCCAGCCTTTATGCAGGATGGCCTTGCTGAACTTCTGGTCCACATTGAGAGCCACCATGGGGATACGGTTGATGCGGGCGAACTGGAAAAGCGGCAGGTAGAGTTCGGCGGGCATGTTCCAGACCTTGTCCCAGTCGGACTCTTCCAGGAATTGCTTGACCGTCAGTTCACCCTTCACCCAGCGGTCCAGGACAGGCTGGACGCGGCGGGGAAACATCTCGAAGCCGATGACCATGTTCGGCCGCTGGGCTTGCAGGGCGGCCAGGGAATGCACCTGCCAGTGATGGTCGTCGTCCTGGTCATGATGCTCCCCCAGGAGGACTACGTCCCGCCGGGCCATCTCCGTGAGGACAGCTCCGGCTGAGGCCGGGCGAAGCCGCTCTCCTTCCAGCATCACCCACGCAGCCGGATGAAGGCAGGCCGGCTGCGACGATGGGGCGGCCCGGGGTTCCTCGGCAGCACCAGCCGCCACGGCGTATCCGATCATGGAGAAGGCCAGGCCGATAACGAGACGGCGGGGGAGGTGGGGGCTCATGATGTTGTTGTGAGGGCGGAAAACCTATCAGATTGGCATTGCCCGCAATGAGTTTCAGCAAGGAGGCTCAGCCAGGCAAAAATAGGCTCCATGCTCCATTACCCCCGGGATCAACGGACTTTTACCTGGACGCGACGGTTTCTCGCATCCATCAACCTCGTTCCGGATAAAGGCTCCCGTTCTCCCCGCCACTGCATCTCGATGCCGTCCCTGGGGATGCCCGCCCGCACCAGGGTATCCCGGGTTGCCTCGGCCCGCTTTCGGGAAAGCTCCTCGTTGTATGGGGATTCGCCCGCTTTGTCGGTATGCCCGATGATCAGGACTTCCGGCGCTGTCCGGCGCGAGAACTCAGCGACGATGGCATCGACCACCTTCCTGGATTCGGGAGCGAGTTGGGCCTTGTCGAAGGCAAACAGCAGCGTGAAGGAGACAGGACGCTCCGGCATGGCGCCGAGAGCCGCCTTGTAGCGTTCCTGAACCTCGCCCTCCGACAGGGTCTTGGCCTTTGCCCTGCTACCTGCCACTTCCACCGTGGCATAGGCGGTGTTGAGGGTGGTCTCCCCGGAAGAGCCTTGCACCACCACCGTTCCCACCTTGCCATCGGGGCCGGGAAGGAGGATGACCCGTTCCCGGTGGGCGCAGCCGGCCAGAGAGCTTGCGCAGAGGAGGGCGAGCAAGAGGCGCTGCGTCATTCCTCACCTTCGCCTTCGACTTCAACGATGAATTCCGTTCCCCGAATGCCGATGGTGGCGCTGGGCGTCCGGATGCGGGCTGCTTCCGGGTTGGCCTTGACCATCAGCCCGGAAATCATCGAGAGAGTGCCTTTCACGACCCTCAGCAGCATGTTGCCCTCGTGGCTGGTGGAGTTGAAGGCGAACTGCTCTATCGCCAGGGTGCTGTTGGGGCCGCTGGAAAGGAGGGTATCGTCCTTGAGGGTCACCCCCAGGGAGCCCTCGTTGCCGGTCTTGAGACGGTCGGTCGCGTAGACGGGCATGCCGGCCTGGACCGGCAGTGCCTGGTTCTGCCGGACGATGAAAGCCGGGGCCTTGAAGGTCTTCACCATGCCTATCGCTTCGTCCGCATCGGCGGTCCAGGGGGCGAGCAGGGCGACGGCGAGGGCCAGGCCGCGAACGATCCGGCCGTCAGGCCAGGAATTTTCCGGTGTGCGAGTTGCTGTCATGATCTTTTTCTCCCTGAGGGTATTTGATTGGATCCGGGGGGGTCAGCGTTTCCGGCACTCCCGCAGCAGGGCCTGGGCTTCGTCGAACAGCGCCTTGGCCCTGCCGATGGTCTCCCGCAATTCCTTGCGGGATTCGGCATCCTGGGCATGGCGGACTTCGGAGGCTACAGCATCGAATTTGGCCTCTGCCGGCCCGCAGCCGCAACCGCCGGCCAGGGTCGCCAGGTGATTGAATTCCCTGCGAGCCCGGTCGGCAAAATCCTGGGCTGAGGCGAGGTCCCCCTCGCTGGCGGCGCGCTGCAGATCGTCCCGGGCAAACTGCACCTGGGACCAGCGGCTGTCGCAAGGTTGAGCCTCACAGTGTCCGGCCGCGGTGGCAAGTGCTGCCGTTGCCATGACGAAAGCGGCGATCTTGCGCTGTCCCCGGGTTCCCCGAAATCCCCGCAGACCCATGGTTTCTTCGCATCAGCAGCCAGAGCGCTTAGGCATTGCGCACGGCTCGGACCAGATAATTGACGCTGATGTCTTTCCCCAGGCTGTACTTGGCAGCGAACGGGCTGTAGCTCATGCCGACGAACTCGGCCGGTTCCAGATCGGCATGCTTTGCCCAGCGCGCCAGTTCCGACGGCTTGATGAACCTGGCGTACTCATGGGTGCCCTTGGGCAGCCAGCCCAGGATGTATTCGGCGCCGACGACGGCCAGGAGATAGGCTTTCGGATTGCGGTTGAGGGTGGAGAAGAACACCGTCCCCCCAGGCTTCACCAGCCGGCTGCAGGCGGCGATGGTGCTGGCCGGATCGGGGACGTGCTCGAGCATTTCCATGCAGGTGACGACATCGAAGCTCGCGGGCCTTTCCGCCGCCAGGTCCTCGGCGGAAATTTTCCGGTAATCCACCTTCAGGCCGCTTTCCAGGAGATGGAGGCGGGCGACCCCCAGGGGTTTGTCGGAAAGGTCGATGCCGGTCACCCGGGCGCCCCGCGCCGCCATGCCTTCGGACAGCAGGCCGCCGCCGCAGCCGACGTCCAGTACTTCCTTGCCGGCCAGATGGACGGACTGGTCCACCCAATCCAGTCGCAGGGGATTGATATCGTGCAGCGGTTTGAATTCGCTGTTGGGGTCCCACCAGCGGTGGGCCAGTTCACCGAATTTGGCAAGTTCGGCCGGGTCGGCATTGACCATGCTATCTCCGTAGAAATCCTGTTCCAGAAATGAAAAAGCCCTGCCGAAGCAGGGCCTTGGATGCGTCGGCAACGATTACTTGGTGCCGATCACTTCGACATCGACGCGGCGATCCGGTTGCAGGCAAGCCACCAACTTCTTGTTCTTGCCGCTTTCGGCGCCCATCTTCTTGCACTTGTCGCCGGTCACGGGCTGCTTCTCGCCCTTGCCTTCGGTGTAGACACGATTGGCTTCGATGCCCTTGCTCACCAGGTAGGACTTGACGGCGGCGGCGCGCTTCTCGGACAGCTTCTGGTTGTAGGCTTCCTTGCCGATGCGGTCGGTGTGGCCGACAGCCAGGATGACTTCCAGGTTCAGGGACTTAGCCTTGGCAACCACGTCGTCCAGCTTGGCCTTGCCTTCCGGACGCAGGACGGCCTTGTCGAAGTCGAACAGCGCGTCGGCAGCCAGGGTGATCTTCTCGCCAGCAATCGTGACCTTCTTCTCAGGAGGCAGGGCGCGGCTCTCCGGCTTCTTCGGCTCGCAAACTTCCTTCGGCAGCAGATCCTTGTCGCACTGGCAGCCGGCGGCATCCTTGGCAGCGGCAGCCGGGGTCCAGTAGCCGGTGCGCCAGCAGAGGCCGAAGCCGCTCTTGGCTACAGCGCCGTTGGTGTCGAGAGCGTAAACGCGTTCTTGAGCCTGGGCCAGGGTGGCGCCCATCGTAAGGCCGGCAGCCAGAGCCAGCAAAACCGTTTTCTTGGCGAACTTATTGATCATTGCTTCCCTCGTTGAAGAAAATTTTTAACCGATCAAACCGCTTTGCCCCCGCAATCAAGGCTATTAGCGACTATCCAATTTATTTTGCCATAGGCTTACGGAATTTTTCAAATCCTTTTCCTGCATATATTGAAGCCTGCCGTGCTGCATACAACACTTTCCACCAACCCACACGTGTGAAATATGCTCCGGTCCTGTCACGTACACCAGGTGTGAAACAGGGTCAAAACAGGGCATTGTTTCAATATTGTCCAATTCGACAGCGCAGAGGTCCGCAAGTTTTCCCGTTGTAACGGAACCGATGTACCGATCCAACCCCAGGGCGGCGGCGCCGTTCAGGGTGGCCATGCGCAGCGCCTGGTGGGCGGGCAGGGCGGCGGCGTCGCCGCTGCTTCCCTTGGCCAGCAGGGCGGCCTGGCGCATTTCCTGGAAAAGATCGAGGCGATTGTTGCTGGCGGCGCCATCGGTGCCCAAGCCGACATTGATTTTGGCCTCGAGCAGACTGGTGATGGGCGCGATGCCGCTGCCCAGCTTGAGATTCGAGGTGGGGCAATGGGCGATCGAACAGCCCTGCCGGGCCAGCAGTTCGATTTCTTCCTGCTCCAGGTGGACGGCATGAACGCCGATGAAGCCCGGGCCCAGAAGGCCCAGCCGGTCAAGGCGGGCGAGGGGGCGGGCCTGCCGCTGCGCCAGGCTTTCGGCGATTTCCGCCCGGGTTTCGTGGATATGGCAATGAATGGGCAGATCGAGCTGTTCCGACAGGGTCAGGATGCGTTCGAAGGTAGCGTCGGACACCGTGTAGGGAGCGTGGGGCGCCAGGCAGAAGGAAAGCAGGGGATGGTCCAGCCACTGCTCGCGCACGGCCAGTCCCTTGGCCAGGTAGTCGTCGGCGTCACTGGCATAGGCGGAGGGGAATTCCAGGGCGGTGATGCCGAGCACCGCCCGCATGCCCAGTTCCGTCGCCGCTTCGGCGGCGGCCTGGGGAAAGAAATACATGTCGTTGAAGCAGGTGATGCCTCCCTTGAGCATCTCGACGCAGGCCAGGCGGGTGCCGTCCCGCACGAACTGGGGCGAGACGTGGGCCGCTTCGGACGGCCAGATCCGGGTCTGCAGCCATTCCATGAGGGGCAGGTCGTCGGCGAAACCGCGGAGCAGCGACATGGCCGCATGGGTGTGGAGATTCACTAGGCCGGGAATTACGACATGGCTGGGGAGCTGGACGCGCTCTTTCGGCTCGAACCGGGCCTGGGCCTCGGCGGCCGGCAGGACGGCATGGATGTGTCCGCCGCGGATGGCGATGCTGTGGTGATGAAGGAGGACGTCGGGCTCGACCGGAGCCACCCAGCGGGCTTCGATCAGCAGGTCTATGGTTTCCGGCATGGTTTACCTGTTTGGATTCACTTGTTTAACCGACCGTTTGGTGGGGGTTTGGCATGCTAAAATAGCAAATTCCGCTTAATCCAACCAATGAGCTCTGCGCCGCTTGAGGCGCAGTTAGAGACATATGGATCAATTCGCCAAAGAAACCCTGCCGATCAGCCTCGAAGACGAGATGCGCCGCTCCTACCTGGACTACGCCATGAGCGTCATCGTCGGCCGGGCCTTGCCTGACGTGCGCGACGGCCTGAAGCCGGTGCATCGCCGGGTGCTGTATGCCATGCACGAGCTGGGAAACGACTGGAACAAGGCCTACAAGAAGTCGGCCCGTATCGTCGGCGACGTCATCGGTAAATACCATCCCCACGGCGACACGGCTGTGTATGACACCATTGTCCGCATGGCCCAGGACTTCTCCCTGCGCTACATGCTGGTGGATGGCCAGGGCAATTTCGGTTCGGTGGATGGCGACAGCGCCGCGGCCATGCGTTACACGGAAGTGCGCATGGCCAAGATCGGCCATCAAATGCTCGAGGATATCGACAAGGAAACCGTCGATTTCGGGCCCAACTACGATGGCTCGGAGCAGGAACCCCTGATCCTGCCGGCCCGGATTCCCAATCTGCTGATCAACGGCTCCGCCGGCATCGCGGTGGGTATGGCCACCAATATTCCGCCCCACAACCTCAACGAAGTGGTCGCCGGCTGTCTGGCGCTCCTGGAAAATCCGGCCCTCGGCATCGAGGACCTCATCCAGTACATCCCGGCACCGGATTTTCCGACCGCCGGCATCATCTACGGCGTCATGGGGGTGCGGGAGGGCTACCTCACCGGCCGCGGCCGCGTCATCATGCGGGCCAAGACCCATTTCGAGGACATGGAGAAGGGCAATCGCCAGGCCATCATCGTCGATGAGATCCCCTACCAGGTTAATAAGAAATCCCTGATCGAAAAGATCGCCGAGCTGGTGAACGAAAAGAAGATCGAGGGTATTTCCGACATCCGGGACGAGTCCGACAAGTCCGGCATGCGGGTGGTGATCGAACTCAAGCGCGGCGAAGTGGCCGACGTGGTGCTGAACAATCTCTACAAGCAGACCCAGCTCCAGGACACCTTCGGCATGAACATGGTGGCCCTGGTGGACGGCCAGCCGCGGCTTCTGAACCTGAAGCAGATGCTGGAATGCTTCCTCTCCCACCGGCGCGAAGTCGTGACCCGGCGCACCGTCTTCGAACTCAAGAAGGCCCGGGACCGGGGCCACATCCTGGAAGGTTTGGCGGTGGCCCTGTCCAACGTGGACGAGATCATTGCCCTCATCAAGGCGGCGCCGACGCCCGCCGACGCCAAGCGCGGCCTCATAGAGCGCACCTGGCGCAGCCCGGTCGTGGAGGAAATGCTGAAGCGGGCCGCCGCGGATGCCTCCCGGCCGGAAGGGCTGGCCCCGGAATACGGCCTCTCGGCCCAGGGCTACCGGCTCTCCGACGCCCAGGCCCAGGCCATCCTGGAACTGCGCCTGCAGCGCCTCACCGGCCTCGAGCAGGACAAGATCGTCAATGAATACAAGGAGGTGATGGACAGGATCGCCGACCTCCTCGATATCCTGGCTCGGCCCGAGCGCATCACCGAAATCATCGTCGGCGAACTGACCGTCATCCGCGACCAGTTCGGGGACGAGCGCCGCTCCGAGATCGTCCTTCACACCCAGGAACTGGGCATCGAGGATTTCATCACGCCCCAGGACATGGTGGTGACCCTTTCCCATACCGGCTACATCAAGTCCCAGCCCCTGACCGACTACCGGGCCCAGCGCCGGGGCGGCCGCGGCAAGCAGGCGGCCGCCATGAAGGAAGACGATTTCGTCGATCACCTGTTCGTGGCCAACACCCACGACTACATCCTGTGCTTCTCCAACCGGGGCCGCTGCTATTGGCTCAAGGTCTATGAGGTGCCCCAGGGCAGCCGTACCAGCCGCGGCAAGCCGATCGTCAACATGTTCCCCCTGGAGGAAGGCGAGCAGATCAACGCCATCCTGCCGGTGAAGGAATTCGCCGACGACAAGTACATCTTCATGGCCACGGTCCAGGGGACGGTCAAGAAGACGCCGCTGTCGGACTTCTCCAACCCGCGCAAGGCCGGCATCATTGCCGTCGCCCTGGACGAGGGCGACTACCTGGTGGGGGCAGAACTCACCAGCGGCGAGAACGACATCATGCTGGTTTCCAATGGCGGCAAGGCCGTCTGGTTCGACGAGGAGGACGTTCGTCCCATGGGGCGGACGGCTCGCGGCGTGCGCGGCATGAGGCTGCAGCCCGGCCAGGAAGTGATTTCCCTGCTGGTGGCCGAGAATGAGGAGCAGACCGTGTTGATCGCCACCGAGAACGGCTATGGCAAGCGCACGGTGCTGGGTGACTTCCGCCATTCCGGCCGGGGCACCCAGGGCGTCATCGCCATCGCCGCCAGCGACCGGAACGGCAAGATCGTGGCCGCCAAGCTGGTGGGCGACGAGGACGAAATCATGCTCATCACCACCGGCGGCGTCCTCATCCGCACCCGGGTGGCTGAAATCCGCGGCATGGGCCGGGCTACCCAGGGGGTTACCCTGATTTCCCTGGACGAGGGCGAGAAGCTGGCGGGGGTGGAAAAAGTCATCGAATCCGAAGCGGAAACGGAACTGGAGGCCGAGTGATGTCCCGAGTCTGGAATTTCAGCGCCGGCCCCGCCGTGCTCCCCGAGGAAGTCCTGTGCCAGGCCCAGGAAGAGCTCCTGGACTGGCACGGCGCCGGCTGCGGCGTCATGGAGATGAGCCACCGGGGCAAGGAATTCACCTCCATCATCGAACAGGCGGAAGCCGACCTGCGGGAATTGATGGGCATCCCGGCCAATTACCGGGTGCTCTTCCTGCAGGGCGGGGCGACTCTCCAGTTCGCCCAGATTCCGATGAATCTCCTTAACGGCCGCTCGGCGGACTACATCGTCACGGGCTCCTGGTCCAAGAAGGCCCTGAAGGAGGCGATGCGCTTCGGCAACGTGCGCTGCGCCGCCACCACCGAGAACAGCGCCTTCACCCGCCTGCCGGAAGCCGAGGAAGTCCGCCTCGACCCGCAGGCTGCCTACCTCCATGTCTGCACCAACGAGACCATCCATGGGGTGGAAGTCTCGGACGATCGCCTGGCCCGCACCGACGTGCCCCTGGTGGCCGACATGTCCTCCCATATCCTGTCGCGCCCGGTGGACGTCTCCAAGTACGCCCTGATCTACGCCGGCGCCCAGAAAAACATCGGGCCTTCCGGCGTGACCTTGGTCATCATCCGCGACGACCTCGTCGGTCGGGCTCCCGGCAATATTCCGAGCGTCATGGATTACGCGGTGATGGCCGAACACGGGTCCATGCTCAACACGCCGCCGACCTTCGGCATCTATTTCGCCGGCCTGGTCTTCCAGTGGCTCAAGCGCCAGGGCGGCGTGGTCGGCATCGAGCGGATTAATGTCGAGAAGGCAGAATCTCTCTACCACTGTATCGACAACTCCGGCGGCTTCTACCGCAACCCGGTGGACAAGGCCTGCCGTTCCCGCATGAACGTTCCCTTTACCCTCCTCCGGCCGGAACTCGATGCGACTTTCCTGGCCGAAGCGAAGGCTGCCGGCCTGGCGGGCCTGAAGGGGCACAAGTCGGTGGGGGGGATGCGGGCCTCCATCTACAACGCCATGCCCCTGGCTGGCGTCCAGGCCCTGGTGGCATTCATGAACGATTTCGCCAAAAAGCACGCGTAGGGAAGGCATGAGCGACGAACTGCAAAAGGAATTGGCCGGGGTCCGTAGCGAAATCGACGGTATCGATGCCGAACTCCTGAAACTCCTCAACCAGCGCGCCCGCTGCGCCCAGAAGGTGGGGGAGATCAAGTCCCGCTACGGCGAGAGCGGGCACATCTATCGGCCGGAGCGGGAAGCCCAGGTGTTGCGCCGCATCCAGGACAGCAATCCCGGTCCCCTGACCGGCGAATACGTCACCTGGTTCTTCCGGGAAGTGATGTCGGCCTGCCTCGCCATGGAGCAACCCCTGGGCGTCGCCTTCCTGGGGCCCCTGGGCACCTTCTCCGAGTCGGCCGCCACCAAGCATTTCGGGCACGCCGCCCGGCTCCTGCCCCAGGTTTCCATTGACGATGTCTTCCGGGAAGTGGAATCTGGCCATGCCCATTACGCCGTGGTGCCGGTGGAGAACTCCACCGAAGGCGCCGTCGGCCGCACCATGGACCTGCTCCTGGATACGCCTTTGCGGATCTGCGGCGAAGTGGTGCTGCGCATCCACCAGAATCTCCTCTCCCGGGAGGCGTCCCTGGACAGGATCACCAAAGTCTATTCCCACGCCCAGTCCCTGGCCCAGTGCCACGAATGGCTGAACCGCATGCTGCCGAAGGCCCAGCGCATCTCGGTGGGCAGCAATGCCCAGGCCGCCCAGAAGGCGGCGGAGGAGGACGGGGTCGCCGCCATCGCCGGCGAAGCGGCCGCCGACCGCTACAGCCTGCCGAAGCTGGCCCAGAACATCGAGGACGAGCCCAACAACACCACCCGCTTCCTGGTGCTGGGTCGCCACGACGCCGGCCCGTCCGGCCGGGACAAGACCTCCGTCGTCATGTCGGCCCCGAACCGCACCGGCGCCCTGCATGAGCTCCTGCTGCCCTTCGCCCATGCCGGCGTGTCCTTGAGCCGCCTGGAATCCAGGCCAGCCCGCCATGCCCTGTGGGAGTACGTCTTCTACGTGGACATCGAGGGCCACCGGGAGGAGGCGGCCATCAGGGCGGCCCTGGAAGAGCTGGCCCGCCGGGCTGCCTACCTGAAAGTCCTCGGCTCCTATCCCGTTGCCGTTTATTGAGATCTGCCCCATGAGCCTTTCCAGCCAGGCCCTTTCCTACGTCCGTGCCATTTCCGCCTACCAGCCGGGCAAGCCCATCACCGAGCTCGCCCGGGAAATGGGGCTGCCGGTGGATAGCATCGTCAAGCTCGCTTCCAACGAGAACCCCCTGGGCATGAGCCCCAAGGCCAGGAAGGCGGTTGAGACCGCCATCGCCGGCGTCGAGCGCTATCCGGACCAGTTCGACCTCATCAAGGCTGTGGCGGGGCGCTGCGGCGTGGAAATGGGCCAGGTGGTCCTGGGCAACGGTTCCAACGATCTCCTGGAATTGGTTGCCCGGATGCTCCTGGCGCCGGGCCGCTCGGCAGTCTTCGCCCAGCATGCCTTCGCGGTCTATCCTCTGGCGACCTTGGTCACCGGCGCCGAACTGATTACCGTCCCGGCCAGGAACTACGGCCACGACCTCGACGCCATGCGGGCGGCCATCCGGCCGGATACCCGCATCGTCTGGATCGCCAATCCCAACAACCCCACCGGCAATTTCCTGCCCTACGCCGAGGTGCGGGCCTTCCTGGAGGCGGTGCCCCGGGAGGTGGTGGTGGTGCTGGACGAGGCCTACAACGAATATATCGATCCCGCTGAGCGCCAGGATACGGCGACCTGGATCAGGGATTTTCCCAACCTGGTGGTCACCCGCACCTTCTCGAAAATCTACGGCCTCGCCGGCCTGCGGGTGGGCTATGCCCTGGCCTCCGCCGAAATCGCCGACCTCATGAACCGGGTGCGCCAGCCCTTCAACGTCAATAACCTGGCCTTGGCGGCGGCGATCGCCGCCCTTGAAGATCACCAATTCGTGGAAGAGAGCTACCAGCTCAACCGCCGCGGCATGGAACAGATCGTCGCCGGTTTCAAGCGTCTTGGCCTGGAATACATCCCGTCCCAGGGCAATTTTGTTACCTTCAAGGCTGGCGACGCCGCCGGGGTGAACCAGAAGCTGCTGCGCCAAGGGGTCATCGTCCGTCCCATCGGCGGCTACGGCCTGCCTGAGTGGCTGCGGGTCACCAT
The DNA here is from genome assembly GCA_018261935.1 of Rhodocyclaceae bacterium. Taxonomy (GTDB): domain Bacteria; phylum Pseudomonadota; class Gammaproteobacteria; order Burkholderiales; family Rhodocyclaceae; genus JAGTRP01. The sequence continues at coordinate 21,693 of JAGTRP010000026.1, read as the reverse complement.
CGGTACCAAGCCGGAAAATGCCCGCTTCCTGGAGGCCCTGGAGCGGGCCCTCTAAATGCCGGAGTTCGGTAAGGTCGTCGTTTTTGGCGCCGGACTGATCGGCGGTTCCTTTGCCCTCGGGCTCAAGGCCGCCGGGGCAGTGGAGGATGTGGTGGGCTTCGGCCGTACCCCCGCGACCCTGAAGGCAGCCCAGGAATTGGGGGTCATCGACCGGGCCGGCATCAACCCGGCCCATGAAATCGGCGATGCGGACCTCATCCTGATCGCCACGCCGGTGGCGCAGATGCGCGATATCCTGTCCCGTATCCTGCCTTACCTCGGCCCCCGGACCGTCATCACCGATGGCGGCAGCACCAAGGGGGACGTGGTGGCCGCAGCCCGCGCCGTCCTGGGCGAGCGCATCGCCCAGTTCGTCCCCGCCCATCCCATCGCCGGCGCCGAAAACAGCGGTCCGGCCGCCGCCCGTTCCGATCTCTACCGGGGTAAGAAGGTGGTGGTCACGCCCCTGCCGGAAAACAGCGACGATGCCCTGGACCGGGTCAAGCTCGCCTGGTCCCTGTGCGGTGCCGACGTCTATGAATTGACGCCGGAAACCCATGACCGGGTGTTCGCCGCCGTCAGCCACCTGCCGCACCTGCTGTCCTTCGCCCTGGTCCATGACCTGGCGGTGCGGGAGGATGCGGAAACATACTTCACCTTCGCGGCTTCCGGATTCCGCGACTTCACCCGCATCGCCGCCAGCCATCCCGAAATGTGGCGGGATATCTGCTTGGCCAACCGGGATGCCTTGATGACGGAACTGGACGGCTATAGCCGTCAATTGGACGGACTGAGGCGGGCCCTGGCCGAGGGCGATGGCCGCTACCTGGAGGAAGTCTTTGGTTCGGCCCGGGCAGCACGGCGTGCCTGGGCAGACGGAAAATTGGGGGAAGCATGATTCTCGTGACAGGCGGTGCAGGCTTCATCGGCAGCAATTTCGTGTTGGACTGGCTCGCGGAGAACGACGAGCCGGTGGTGAATCTGGACAAGCTGACCTACGCCGGCAACCGGGAGAACCTCGCGAGCCTCGCGGCCGATCCCCGGCACGTCTTCATCCAGGGCGACATCGGCGACGCCGATCTCGTGGCCCGGCTCCTGGCCGAACACCGCCCCCGGGCGGTGGTGAATTTCGCCGCCGAATCCCACGTGGACCGCTCCATCCACGGCCCGGAAGATTTCATCCAGACCAACATCGTCGGCACCTTCCGGCTGCTGGAAGCGGTGCGGGCCTACTGGAACGGCCTGCCCGAGGCGGAGAAGACGGCCTTCCGCTGCCTGCATGTCTCCACCGACGAGGTCTACGGTTCCCTGGGGAAGGATGACCCGGCTTTCAGGGAGACGAATCGCTACGAGCCCAACAGCCCGTACTCGGCCAGCAAGGCGGCGAGCGACCATCTGGTGCGGGCCTACCACCACACCTACGGACTGCCGGTCTTGACCACCAACTGCTCCAACAACTACGGCCCCTACCATTTTCCGGAAAAACTCATCCCGCTGGTGATCCACAACGCCCTCCAGGGTAAGCCCCTGCCCATCTACGGCGATGGCCAGCAGATCCGGGACTGGCTCTACGTCAAGGACCACTGCAGCGCCATCCGCCGGGTGCTGGAAGCCGGCCGGGTCGGGGAGACCTACAACGTCGGCGGCTGGAACGAGAAGGCCAACCTGGACGTGGTGCAGACCCTGTGCGCCATCCTGGATGAACTGAAGCCCCGGGCGGACGGTCAGTCGTATGCCGCCCAGATCACCTACGTCAAGGACCGCCCCGGCCACGACCGGCGCTACGCCATCGACGCCGGCAAACTGGAGCGGGAGCTGGGCTGGAAGCCGGCGGAAACCTTCGAGACCGGCATCCGGAAGACCGTGCAGTGGTACCTGGACCACCCGGGCTGGGTGGAGAACGTCACCAGCGGCGCCTACCGGCAATGGCTGGAGACCCAATACGGAGGCAAGCAATGACCCGCAAAGGCATCATCCTCGCCGGCGGTTCCGGCACCCGGCTCTACCCGGTGACTTTGGCCGTCTCGAAGCAGCTCCTGCCCATCCACGACAAGCCGATGATCTACTATCCCCTGAGCACCCTGATGCTCGCCGGGATCCGGGACATCCTCGTCATCTCCACCCCCCAGGACACGCCGCGCTTCGAGCAGCTCCTGGGGGACGGCAGCCAGTGGGGGCTGAACCTCCAGTACGCGGTGCAGCCGAGCCCGGACGGCCTGGCCCAGGCCTTCATCATCGGCCGCGACTTCGTCGGGGGGAATCCCAGCGCCCTGGTCCTGGGGGACAACATCTTCTACGGCCACGAATTCGCGAACGACTTGCAGGCGGCCAGCCGGCAGGAGGCTGGCGCCACCGTCTTCGCCTATCACGTCAATGACCCGGAGCGCTACGGCGTGGTGGAATTCGACGCCGGCGGCCGGGCGGTGAGCCTGGAAGAGAAGCCCAAGGTCCCCAAATCCAATTACGCGGTGACCGGCCTCTACTTCTACGACCAGCAGGTGACGGATCTGGCTCGGGAGCTGCAGCCCTCGGCCCGGGGGGAGCTGGAAATTACCGACTTGAACCGCATCTACCTGGAAATGGATGCCCTCAAGGTGGTGGTCATGGGCCGCGGCCACGCCTGGCTCGATACCGGCACCCACGAGAGTCTGCTGGACGCCAGCCAGTTTATCGCCACCATCGAGAAGCGCCAGGGCCTGAAGGTCGCCTGTCCCGAGGAAATCGCCTACCGCATGGGCTACATCGATGCAGGGAAACTCGAGGCCCTGGCCCGGCCCATGCTGAAGAACCCCTATGGGCAGTACCTGATGGACGTGCTGAAAGAGAGGGTGTTCTGATGCAAGCGACACCGACCGCCATTCCCGAAGTGCAGATCCTGGAGCCGAAGATTTTCGGCGACGACCGGGGTTTCTTCTTCGAAAGCTACAACAAGAAGGCCTTTCAGGTCGCCACGGGGCTCGACGTGGAATTCGTCCAGGACAACCACTCGAAAAGCGCCCGCAATGTCCTGCGGGGCCTCCACTACCAGATTCAGCATCCCCAGGGCAAGCTGGTGCGGGTTATCCAGGGGGCGGTGTTCGACGTGTCGGTGGATATCCGCCGCTCGTCACCCACCTTCGGACAGCACGCGGCGGTGGAACTCTCCGCCGAGAACAAGCGCCAGCTCTGGATTCCGCCGGGCTTCGCCCATGGCTTCCTGGTGCTCTCCGAAACGGCGGAATTCCTCTACAAGACCACCGATTACTACTTTCCCGAGCATGAACGCTGCATCGCCTGGGACGATCCGGCCATCGGCGTTTCCTGGCCCGTCGAAGGGCCGCCCGCCCTGTCGGCCAAGGACCGCCAGGGCTTCTCCCTGGGCGAAGCGGCAGTATTCGAATAATTTCGGCATTCAGTGGTGACCTTTTGACCTTTCTCGATCTCCCCCAAATCCTGTCGGCCGCCGGCACCGTGCGTCTGCCGGGTTCCAAGAGCATTTCCAACCGCGTCCTGCTGCTGTCCGCCCTGGCCGACGGTGAAACAGAGGTCCGGGACCTGCTGGCTTCCGACGACACCGAGCGCATGCTCGATGCCCTGAAAACCCTGGGGGTCGGCGTGACCCACCTGGGAGGCGACAACTGGCGCATCGGCGGCTGCGGTGGACGTTTTCCGATTCGCCAGGCTGAGTTGTTCCTGGGCAACGCTGGCACCGCCTTCCGGCCCCTGACCGCGGCCCTGGCCCTGGCTGGGGGGGATTATGTCCTCAAGGGCGTGGCCCGCATGCACGAGCGCCCCATTGGCGACCTGGTGGATGGCTTGCGCCAGCTCGGTGCCGATATCACCTATCTGGAAAATGACGGCTATCCGCCGCTGCATCTCAAGCCAGCGGCCATCCATTCCGGCGGCGTGGTGCGGGTGCGGGGCGATGTTTCCAGCCAGTTCTTGACCGGGTTGCTGATGGCGCTTCCGCTGACCGGCGTGGAGGCGACCGTGGAAGTGGTGGGCGAATTGATCTCCAAGCCCTATATCGAGATCACCCTGGCCACCATGAAGCGCTTCGGCGTGGTGGTGGAGCGGGAAGGCCGGCAGCGCTTCCGGGTGCCGGCCGGTAGCCGCTATGTCTCGCCGGGAACCATCTACGTCGAAGGGGACGCTTCGTCGGCCTCCTATTTCCTGGCCCTGGGCGCCATCGGCGGCGGCCCGGTGCGGGTCGAGGGCGTCGGGCGGGATTCCATCCAGGGGGATGTGCGCTTTGCCGAGGCCCTTGCCCGGATGGGGGCTGTCATCGAGATGGGGGCGAACTGGATCGAGGCCCGGGCTCCCTCGGGAGGCCTCACGGCCATCGATCTCGACTGCAATCATATTCCCGACGCCGCCATGACCCTGGCGACGGCTGCGCTGTTTGCCAGGGGCACGACGACCTTGCGCAATATCGCCAGCTGGCGGGTCAAGGAGACCGACCGCATCGCCGCCATGGCGATCGAGCTGCGCAAGCTCGGTGCCGAGGTTGAAGAGGGGGCGGACTTCATTCGGGTGACCCCGGCCCTTCTCAAGCCCGCAGTCATCGATACCTACGACGATCACCGCATGGCCATGTGCTTTTCCCTGGCCGCCTGCGGGACGCCGGTCCGGATCAACGATCCCCGGTGTGTCGCCAAGACTTTCCCGGACTATTTCGGGGCCTTGGCTTCCGTCACCCGGGAGGCGCCGGTCATTTCCATCGACGGCCCTTCGGCTTCCGGCAAAGGGACGGTGGCAGCCCGGGTGGCGGCGGCACTGGGGTTCCATTATCTGGATTCCGGCGCCCTCTACCGCTTGACCGCCCTGGCGGCCCAGCGCGCCGGGGTGGCCTGGGACGACGAGGCAGGCGTGGCGGCCGTGGCGGCCGGCCTGGACGTGATTTTTACCGAGACTTCGGTGCGCCTGGCCGGCGAAGAGGTGGGGGATGCCATCCGCACCGAAGAGATTTCCGCCGGGGCCTCGCGGGTGGCGGCCCTGCCCGCCGTCCGCACGGCATTGCTTTTCCGCCAGCGGGCCTTCAACCGGGCGCCGGGACTGGTGGCGGACGGCCGCGACATGGGCTCGGTGGTCTTTCCCCGCTCCATCCTCAAGGTGTTCCTGACGGCGAGCCCCGAGGCGAGGGCAGAGCGCCGCTATAAACAGTTGATGGAAAAAGGATTGTCTGCTAACCTCAACGACCTTTTGCTGGATTTGCGCCAGCGTGACGAGCGGGATTCCCGCCGTAGCGTGGCACCTCTGCAGCAGGGGGTAGATGCACTCTTGCTCGACACGACCCCGCTTTCCATCGAACAGGCGGTGGGGCAGGTGTTGGCCTGGAGTGAATCGGCTTTGCAGTAAAGATTGCCAAAAGGCAGTCAAAGTAATGGGTGCTGCCGGTTCCCCTCCGGCAGCAATGTTCAATTAACCGCCGCAGCAACGCGGCATGAAAGTCCTCTCCGTAATGGAATCTTTTGCTCAACTTTTTGAAGAAAGCCTGGCTCGCCAGGAAATGCGTCAAGGCGAAGTCATCACCGCCGAGGTGGTGTTGGTCGATCACAATTTTGTCGTGGTCAATGCCGGCCTGAAGTCTGAATCCTACGTCGCCATCGAGGAATTCCTCAACGACCAGGGCGAAATCGAAGTCAAGCCCGGCGATTTCGTTCAGGTCGCCATCGAAATGCTGGAAGACGGCTACGGTGCCACCCGCTTGAGCCGCGATCGCGCCAAGCGCATCGCCGCCTGGAACTTCCTGGAGCAGGCCCTCAACGACAATACCCTGGTCACCGGCACCATCACCGGCAAGGTCAAGGGCGGTCTCACCGTCATGTCCAACGGCGTGCGCGCCTTCCTGCCGGGCTCCCTGGTGGATATGCGTCCGGTCAAGGACACCACCCCGTACGAAGGCAAGACCCTCGAATTCAAGGTCATCAAGCTGGACCGCAAGCGCAACAACGTCGTGATGTCCCGCCGTGCCGTGCTGGAAGCCACCGCTGATGTCGAGCGCGAGAAGCTGCTCGAAAACCTCAAGGAAGGCACCACCGTCAAGGGTATCGTCAAGAACATCACCGACTACGGTGCGTTCGTGGACCTGGGCGGCATCGACGGCCTGCTGCACATCACCGACCTGGCTTGGCGCCGTGTCCGCCACCCGAGCGAAGTGCTCGCCGTGGGCGACGAAGTCACCGCCAAGATCCTCAAGTTCGACGCCGAGAAGAACCGCGTCTCCCTGGGCCTCAAGCAGCTCGGCGAAGATCCGTGGGTCGGCATCGCCCGTCGCTACCCGTCCGGCACCCGCCTGTTCGGCAAGGTCACCAACCTCACCGACTACGGTGCGTTTGTCGAGATCGAGCAGGGCATCGAAGGCCTGGTGCACGTCTCCGAAATGGACTGGACCAACAAGAACGTTCATCCGTCCAAGGTGGTCCAGCTCGGCGACGAAGTGGAAGTCATGATCCTCGAAATCGACGAGGAGCGCCGCCGCATCTCCCTGGGCATGAAGCAGTGCATGGCCAACCCCTGGGATGATTTCGCCATGAACCACAAGAAGGGCGACAAGGTGAAGGGCGCCATCAAGTCCATCACCGACTTCGGCATCTTCATCGGCCTGCCCGGCGGCATCGACGGCCTGGTTCACCTGTCCGACCTGTCCTGGAGCCAGAGCGGCGAGGAAGCCATCCGCAACTTCAAGAAGGGCGACGAAGTCGAGGCGGTCGTGCTCGGCATCGACGTCGAGAAGGAGCGTATCTCCCTCGGCATCAAGCAGCTCGAAGGCGACCCGTACACCAACTTCATCGCTACCCACGAGAAGAACAGCATCGTGCGCGGCACCGTGAAGAGCGTGGACGCCAGGGGCGCCGTGGTCGGCCTGGACGGCGACACCGAGGGCTACCTGCGGGCTTCCGAGTTCTCCCGCGACCGTATCGACGACCTGTCCCAGCATCTGAAGGTCGGCGACGAGGTGGAGGCGATGATCATCAACGTGGATCGCAAGACCCGTGGTGTCAACCTGTCCATCAAGGCGAAGGATCAAGCCGAACAGCACGAAGCCATGCAGAAGTTCTCTGCCGAATCTTCCGCTGCTGCCGGTACCACCAACCTTGGGGCGCTGCTGAAGGCCAAGCTCAACCAGCAAGGCTGATAAGGCTTTGAGCATGACCAAATCCGAGCTCATCGCCCGACTGGCGGAGCGTTTTCCGCAGTTGGTGGCGAAGGATGCCGATTTTGCGGTCAAGATGATTCTCGATGCGATGTCCGACGCCCTGGTGCGCGGGGATCGCATCGAGATCCGCGGATTCGGCAGCTTTGCGCTCAACTACCGGCCGCCGCGCACGGGTCGTAACCCCAAGTCGGGGGACAAGGTCAGCGTGCCGGCTAAATGGGTTCCCCATTTCAAGGCCGGCAAGGAACTGCGCGAGCGCGTGGATAAGGCCAGCTGAGGCGCACATTAAGCCAATGTGGTAGATTCGGGGCGGTGGCGAGAGTCACCGCCTTTTTTCTGCAATTTATCTGATGAAGATACTGACCTGGGCCCTTCGGCTCATCATCTTCCTGTTCCTGTTTGCCTTCGCTGCCCAGAATACCGAGCCGGTGAGTCTGCGCTTCGTTCTGGGCCAGATCTGGCAGGCGCCGCTGGTCATCATCCTGCTGGCGTTCTTCGCCGGCGGTGCGCTGCTCGGCGTCCTGTCGCTGCTGGGCGTGGTTTTCCGGCAGCGCCGGGAAATCGCCCGCTTGAAGCGTGACCTCGATCAGCCGGTGGCGCCGGTGGCCGTGGAGCCGCCTCCCCTCGCATGACCGATCTGTTCGAATACTGGCAGCTGCTGCTCATTCCGGTCTTTTTCGGCCTGGGCTGGGCGGCGGCCCGCATCGACATCCGGCATGTCGTCCATGAGTCCCGGGCCTTGCCCCGTTCCTATTTCCAGGGCCTCAACTTTCTCCTCAACGAGCAGCCGGACAAGGCCATCGACTCCTTTCTGGAGGTGGCGAAGATCGATCCCCAGACGGTGGAACTCCATTTCGCCCTGGGCAATCTTTTCCGGCGCCGCGGCGAAACCGAGCGGGCCATCCGGATGCACCAGAACCTGATCGATCGGGCCGACCTGGACGACAGTTTCCGCCTGACGGCTCTTTCCGAACTGGGCCAGGACTATCTCAAGATCGGCCTGCTCGACCGGGCGGAGGAAATCTTCAACCGGCTCCTCGGCACCCCCCTGGAAGAGGAGGCCAAGCGCAACCTGCTGGAAATCTACCAGTTGGAGAAAGACTGGCAGAAGGCCATCGATATCGCCCGGGAGCTGCCCGGTGCCGCTTCCCAGAAGGAAGTGGCCGAGTATTACTGCGAACTGGCGGCCGGCGAGATCATGCGCTCCAGGCCCGATGCCGCCCGGGAATACCTGGAAAGCGCCATGCAGCAGAACCGCAAATGCGTGCGGGCCAGCCTCCTGCAGGGCGACCTCCTGCAACAGGAAGGTAAACTGGAAGCGGCCATCGAAGCCTGGCAGCGCATCGAACAACAGGATCCGGCCTATCTGTCCCTGGTGGCCCAGCGTCTTCTGGAGGCCTATCGCAAGCTCGATCACCGGGACGAGGGCATTGCGCTTCTGCGGGGCTATCTGGCGCACTATCCGTCCCTCGATTTGCTGGAGGTGGTCTATCAGCTGGTTCTGGAAATCGAAGGCTCGGAATCGGCCTATCGCCTGGTGCGGGACGAGTTGCAGCGCAACCCGACCCTGCTCGGCCTGGAAAAGCTCATGAGCGCCCGACTGGCCCTCACGGCGCCGGAGAGCCGCCCCGATATCGAGCTGGGGCGCACCATCATCCAGGGCTATACCAAGCGATTGTCCCGCTATCAGTGCGATAATTGCGGGTTCAAGGCGCGCCAGTTCTATTGGCGCTGCCCCGCCTGCGGCGGCTGGGAAACCTACCCGCCCCGGCGTAGCGAAGAATTTGATCTAACTCTGTAGGAAATTCATGAAAATCACCGTTGTCGGCACCGGCTATGTCGGTTTGGTCAGTGGGACCTGTTTGGCGGAAGTGGGCAACGACGTCCTGTGCCTGGACGTCGATCCGGAGAAGATCCGCATCCTGGAAGAGGGCGGCATTCCCATTTTCGAGCCCGGCTTGCAGGACATGGTCCGGCGCAACGTGGCGGCGGGGCGCCTGCACTTCACCACCGACATCGAGAAGGCCGTCCAGCACGGCACCATCCAGTTCATTGCCGTCGGCACCCCGCCCGACGAGGACGGTTCCGCCGACCTCCAGTACGTCCTGGCCGCGGCCCGCAACATCGGACGGCTGATGACCGACTACAAGGTGGTGGTGGACAAGAGCACGGTGCCGGTGGGCACCGCCGACAAGGTCAAGGCGGCGGTGGCCGACGAACTCGCGAAGCGCGGGGTCACCGTGCCCTACAGCGTTGTCTCCAATCCCGAATTCCTCAAGGAAGGCGCGGCGGTGGACGATTTCATGCGTCCGGACCGCGTCGTGGTCGGGGCCGAGGACGAGCAGGCCATCCATCTCATGCGGGCCCTCTACGCCCCCTTCCAGCGCAATCACGAGCGCCTCATCATCACCGACGTGAAGAGCGCGGAACTCACCAAATACGCCGCCAACGCCATGCTGGCCACCCGCATCAGTTTCATGAACGAGCTCGCCAACCTGGCCGAGAAGCTGGGGGCCGACATCGAGATGGTGCGCCAGGGCATCGGTTCCGACCCCCGCATCGGTTACCACTTCCTTTACCCGGGCTGCGGCTACGGCGGTTCCTGCTTCCCCAAGGACGTGAAGGCCCTCATCAAGACGGCCCAGGACGATGCCGGCATCACCCTGCAGGTGCTCACTGCCGTGGAAGAGGCCAACGACGCCCAAAAGCATCTGCTCGCGAAGAAGCTCAAGGCCCGGTTCGGCAACCTGGAAGGCAAGCATTTCGCCCTCTGGGGACTGGCCTTCAAGCCCAACACCGACGACATGCGGGAGGCTCCGAGCCGGGAGCTCATCGCCGATCTCTTCGCCGCCGGCGCCACGGTGACCGCCTACGACCCGGTGGCCATGCACGAAACCCAGCGGATTTTCGGCGACGAGCCTCGCCTCACGTATGCCGAGAATCCCATGGCCGCTCTGGAAGGCGCGGACGCCCTGGTGATCGTCACCGAGTGGAAGGAATTTAGGAGTCCCGATTTCGAAGCTATCAAGGGCCACCTCAAGCACCCGGTGATCTTCGACGGCCGCAATCTCTACGATCCCAAATTCGTGCGCAGCCTCGGTATCGAATACCTCGCCATCGGACGATGATGGGCGCTCTGGAAAAACTGCCCGGCGTCCGCCTGCTGGTGGTGGGCGACGTCATGCTCGACCGCTACTGGTTCGGCGAGGTGAGCCGCATCTCCCCGGAAGCGCCGGTGCCGGTGGTGAAAGTGGAGCGTTTGGAGGAGCGGCTGGGGGGCGCCGCCAACGTGGCCCGCAATGCCGCGGCCCTGGGAGCCCGGACGGCCCTGCTGTCGGTGGTGGGGGATGACGAGGCGGGCAGGAGCCTGGCCCGCCTGCTTGGCGATGGAGAGATCGACGCCGGCCTCCAGGTTGATGCCCAGATCGATACTACGGTGAAGCTGCGGGTCATCGGCCGCCAGCAGCAACTCCTGCGCATCGATTTCGAGACAACCCCTTCCCATGAGATCCTCCAGGCCAAGCTGCAGGATTTCGAGCGCCGCGTCGCGAACTGCGATGCCGTCATCCTGTCCGACTACGGCAAGGGCGGGCTGGCCCATATCAGCGAAATGATCTGCCTGGCCAAGGCAGCGGGCAAGCCGGTGCTGGTGGACCCCAAGGGCGACGAGTATGGCAAGTATGCCGGGGCCACGGTCATTACGCCGAATCGTTCCGAATTGCGGGAAGTGGTGGGGCGCTGGTCCTCGGAGGAGGAACTCACCCGGAAAGCCCAGGCGCTAAGGGCGGAACTCGGCCTGGAAGCCCTCCTGGTGACCCGCAGCGAAGAGGGCATGACCCTGTTCCGGGACGGCCAGACCGTCCATCAGCCGGCCCAGGCCCGGGAAGTGTTCGACGTTTCCGGGGCTGGGGATACGGTTATCGCCACCCTGGCCGCCATGCTGGCGTCGGGCGCCGACTGGGCCGAAGCCATCCAGGTCGCCAATGTCGCCGCCGGCATCGTGGTCGGCAAGCTCGGGACAGCCGTCGTCACTCGCGAAGAACTGCAAGCAGCCTTGTAAGGAAAGCCTATGTATACCGTCGTCACCGGCGCAGCCGGGTTTATTGGAGCCAACCTGGTCAAATCCCTCAACGAGCGGGGGGTGAAGAACATCCTCGCGGTGGATAACCTCACCAAGGCCGACAAGTTCAAGAACCTGGTGGATTGCGAGATTGCCGACTACCTGGACAAGGAGGACTTCATCCAGCGTATCCAGGCCGGCCACTTCGACGGCGAGATCGACGCCATTTTCCACGAGGGCGCCTGTTCGGACACCATGGAAACCGACGGCCGCTACATGATGGAGAACAATTACCGCTACTCCCTCATCCTCCTCGACTGGTGTCAGGACCAGGACGTGCAGTTTCTCTATGCCTCCAGCGCTGCCACTTACGGAGGCAGCAGCGTCTTCAAGGAAGAGCGGCAGTACGAGGCTCCCCTGAACGTTTACGGCTATTCCAAGTTCCTCTTCGACCAGATCGTGCGCCGGCGGCTGGCCGAGGGCTCGTCCTCCCAGATCGTCGGCTTCCGCTACTTCAACGTCTATGGCCCCTGGGAGAACCACAAGGGGCGCATGGCCTCGGTGGCCTTCCACCATTTCAACCAGTACCGGGCGGACGGCAAGGTCAGGCTCTTCGAAGGCTCCCACGGCTATGCCGACGGCGAGCAGCGGCGCGACTTCGTCTTTGTCGGCGACGTCGCCAAGGTCAACCTCTGGTTCCTCGACCACCCGGAAATCTCCGGCATCTACAACCTGGGTTCCGGGCGGGCCCAGAGCTTCAATGATGTGGCGGTGGCGACGGTCAACGGCTGCCGGACCCTGAAGGGCGAGGCGCCTTTGAATCTGGCTGAACTGCGGGCTCAGGGACTACTCGAATATGTGCCTTTCCCCGATGCCCTGAAGGGCAAGTATCAGGCCTTCACCCAGGCCGACCTCACCCGGCTGCGAGCGGCTGGCTACGAGGCCCCCATGGCGACGGTGGAGGAGGGCGTGGCCCAATACGTCCGCTGGCTGAACGAGCATGTATAAGACCCTCGAGGATTACGTCGGCAATACTCCCCTGGTGCGGCTCAAGCGCCTGCCCGGTCCCCTGGCCGAGAGCCGCAACAACGTGATCCTCGCCAAGCTGGAAGGCAACAACCCGGCCGGGTCGGTGAAGGACCGGCCCGCCCTCTCCATGATCGACCGGGCCGAGGCCCGGGGAGACATCAAGCCGGGGGATACCCTCATCGAAGCCACTTCCGGCAACACCGGCATCGCCCTGGCCATGGCGGCCGCCATCAAGGGCTACCGGATGATCCTGGTGATGCCGGAAAACCAGAGCCTGGAGCGCCGCCAGACCATGGCCGCCTACGGGGCCGACTTGGTGCTCACCCCCAAGGGCGGCGGCATGGAACTCGCCCGGGACATGGCGGAGCGCATGCGGGACGAGGGCAAGGGCATTATCCTGGACCAGTTCGCCAACCCGGACAACCCGCTTTCCCATTACGAGGGCACCGGGCCGGAGATCTGGCGGGACACGGAGGGGCGGGTGACCCATCTGGTCTCCAGCATGGGCACGACCGGCACTATCATGGGCGCCTCCCGCTACCTGAAGGAAATGAACCCGGCCATCCAGATCGTCGGCTGCCAGCCCGACGAGGGCAGCCAGATCCCCGGCATCCGCAAGTGGCCGGAAGCCTACCTGCCGAAAATTTTCGACCGCAGCCGGGTGGACCGGATAGAGAGCGTGAGCCAGGCGGCGGCCGAGGACATGACCCGACGACTGGCGCGGGAGGAGGGCATCTTCGCCGGCATCTCCTCCGGCGGTGCCATGGCCGTGGCCCTGCGGCTGGCTGCCGAGCTGGAAAACGCCGTCATCGTCTCCATCGTCTGCGACCGCGGCGACCGTTACCTCTCCACTGGCGTCTTTCCCGCCTGACATGTTTGCTCCCACCCTGGTTTTCGACATCGAGACCATTCCCGATGTGCCGGGACTGCGTCGCCTCAACGATCTTCCACCCGAGCTTTCCGATGCCGAGGTGGCCGAACTCGCCTTCCAGCAGCGCCGCGCCAAGAACGGCACGGATTTCCTGCCCCACTACCTGCAGCGGGTGGTGACCATTTCCTGTGTCCTGCGGGCCGGGGACACCTTCAAGGTGTGGTCCCTGTCGGAGCCCGAGCAATCGGAAGGGGAGATCATCCAGCGCTTTTTCGACGGCGTGGAGAAGTTTACGCCGCGCCTGGTGTCCTGGAACGGCGGCGGCTTCGACCTGCCGGTGCTGCATTACCGGGGCATGCTCCACGGCGTCACGGCGCCCCGTTATTGGGATATGGGGGACGGCGATTATGCCGATAGCCGCGATTTCAAGTGGAACAACTACATTAGCCGCTACCACACCCGCCACCTGGACCTCATGGATCTGCTGGCCCTCTACCAGCCCCGGGCCAATGCGCCCCTGGACGACCTCGCCAAGCTCATCGGGCTCCCCGGCAAGCTCGGGATGGACGGCGGCAAGGTATGGGATGCCTGGCAGGAAGGCAAGATCGCCGACATCCGCGATTACTGCGAGACCGATGTGGTGAATACCTATATGGTCTACAACCGCTTCCGGCGCATGCGGGGGGAATTGACCGCGCAGGAGGAGCAGGCAGAGGCCGATTTCGTGCGGGCGCGGCTGCAGGAGATCGGAGCGAACCACTGGAAGGAATTCCTGCTGCAGTGGTGATGCGATGGGGAGATATATGTTATCAACCTATATTTCCAATACGTCATGTCGCCATGCCTGACCCCGTGGCTCAGGTGGAAGGGGCTAGAAGAATGATCAAGGACCGCAATACCGTCTGGCACCATGCCACGGTCAGCCGTTCCCGGCGGGAAGAGAAGAACCGTCACCGTTCGGTCGTACTCTGGTTCACGGGCCTTTCGGGGGCGGGAAAGTCCACGCTGGCCCATGCCGTCGAAGCAGAACTGTACCGGTTCGATTGCCGGACCTTGGTCCTGGACGGCGACAATATCCGCCATGGCCTATGTTCGGACCTGGGCTTTTCCATCCACGACCGCTCCGAAAACATCCGGCGCATCGGCGAGGTGGCGAAGCTCTTCATCGAAGCCGGTGTAATCGCCATGGCTGCCTTCATTTCTCCCCTGCGGGCGGACCGGGAGCGGGCCCGCAGCCTGTTCCCCCATGGGGATTTCATCGAGATCTATTGCCAGGCGAGCCTGGAAGTCTGCGAGCGGCGCGACGTCAAGGACATGTACCGTCGCGCCCGGGCCGGTGAGATCAAGGAATTCACGGGCATCTCGTCTCCCTACGAAGCGCCGGAGAACCCGGAGCTTGTGGTCAATACCGGCGGATCGCCGCTGTCCGACTGCGTCGGGCAGATTGTCGATTTCCTGCGGCAGCGCAACATCCTCCCTCTGGAAATGCGCTGATGGAACAGTCCCTTCGGCCGCTGCTGGATGAGGTCATCGCCCTGGTCGGGCGGGCCGGCGAAGCCGTGCTGGAAATCTACCGGGCCGGCCCCGGCGACGTGATCCTGAAGGCGGATGCGAGTCCGCTGACCCTGGCCGACCAGCGCTCCCACCTGATCCTGCAAGCCGGGCTGGAAGCTCTCCAGGTCGGACCGGTGCTGTCGGAGGAGGGGAGAAGCATTCCTTTCCCGGAACGGCGGGGATGGCACCAGTATTGGCTGGTCGATCCCCTGGACGGCACCAAGGAATTCATCAAGCGCAACGGCGAGTTCACGGTCAATGTCGCCCTTGTGCGGGACGGCGTACCCGTCCTCGGGGTGGTGGGCGTACCGGCGCTGGGCGAGACCTTCTATGGGGCCCAGGATGTGGGCGCTTTCCGTATCGCCGGACAGGGTCTTCCACCCGTTTCCCTGCGAACTGGGACGAAGGCCTCGGATTTCCCGTGGCGGGTGACGGGCAGCCGTTCCCACGGGGACGAGCGTACCGCCGCTTTCCTTTCCGGTTTGGGCGCCCATGCCTTCTTGCCGCTGGGAAGCAGCCTCAAGCTGTGCCGGATCGCGGAGGGCGCAATGGATCTTTATCCGCGTTTCGGCCCCACCTCGGAGTGGGATATCGCGGCTGCGCAGTGCGTGCTGGAGCAGGCAGGCGGTGCCGTGCTCGATTGGGAGTCCGGGCAACCCTTGCGCTACAACCAACGGGACTCGCTGCGCAATGGAGCCTTCGTCGCCCTGGCCGATCCGCGCTGGTTCGGGATGCTGCCTCGCGTGTGAGGGCGTCAGGGGCACGGAGACCGGGGCGCCCTACCGCCCGTACTGGTCCTCGAAGCGGATGATGTCATCTTCTCCCAGATAGCTGCCGGACTGCACCTCGATCATTTCCAGGGGCAGCTTGCCGGGGTTTTCCAAGCGGTGGACGGTGCCCAGGGGAATGTAGGTGGACTGGTTTTCCGATACCAGGAAAGTCTCTTCGCCCCGGGTGACCTTGGCGGTGCCGGAAACCACGATCCAGTGTTCGGCCCGGTGGTAGTGCATCTGCAGGGAGAGGCAGGCGCCGGGGGTGACGATGATGCGCTTGACCTGGAAGCGGTTACCGAAATCGATGCTGTCGTAAGAGCCCCAGGGACGAAAGACCTTGCGATGGGAATAGGATTCGCTGCGCCGACGTTCCTTCAGGTGCCCGACCAGGTCCTTGACCTTCTGGATCTGGTCCTTGTCGGCCACCAGGATGGCGTCCGGAGTCTCCACCACGATGGTGTTGTCGAGGCCCACGCAGGCCACCAGACGGCCGTTGCCCAGCACCAGGGTATTGTGGGTGTCGACTGTGATGATGTCGCCCATGAGGACGTTCTGGTCGGCGTCCTTGTCGCCGATTTCCCATAGCGCGCTCCAGGCGCCGACATCCGACCAGCGGGCGTCGAGGGGCAGCACCGCCACTTCGCCGGTATTGGCGCCGGGCTGGGTCAGGGGTTCCATCACGGCGTAGTCGATGGAATCGGCCGGGCAGGCAGCAAAGGCAGCCTTGTCCGGCCGCAGGAATTCCCGGTCCCGCTGGCTGCCCTCGAAGGCCTTGAGGCAGGCGGCGGCGATGTCGGGACGGCAGCGCTCGAGCGTAGTCAGCCAAGTGGAAGCCTTGATGACGAAAATCCCGCTATTCCAGAGATACTGGCCGCTGGCCAAGTAAGCTTCGGCTGTGGCGAGGTCCGGCTTCTCGACAAACAGCTCGACCTGGCAGCTCCCTTCCTCCAGGGCCGCTCCCTGCTTGATATAGCCGTAGCCGGTTTCGGGGGCGGTGGGCTGGATGCCGAAGGTGACCAGCCGGCCCCCATTGGCCAGGGGCGCAGCCTTGGCGACTGCCTGGCAGAAGGCGCCTTCGTCCTGGATCACGTGGTCGGCGGGCATGATGACCAGGACAGGATCCTGGCCATCGTCAATGGCCGCCAGGGTAGCCAGGGTAAGCGCCGGCGCCGTGTTACGGCCGCAGGGTTCGAGGATGAACATGGCGCGGGGCAGCCCGGTCTCCTGGATCTGCTGGGCCATCAGGAAACGGTATTCCTCGTTGCCCACCAGCAGGGGCGGCGCCAGTGCGTCGCCCGCTGCCAGGTGCATGCCGGCCAGGCGCAAGGCCGTCGCCTGCAACATGGTGCGTTCGCCGCAGAGCTTCAACAACTGCTTGGGATACTGTTCCCGGGATAGCGGCCACAGCCGGGTGCCCGACCCGCCGCAGAGAATAACAGGCTGAATCCGCATCTTGAATCGCTCCAAGACAAGTTCATCTAGTCCTCGAATCCGCTGGGATTCATGGATTGCCAGCGCCAGGTGTCTTCGCACATCTCCCGGATACCGAGCCGGGCCTTCCAGCCCAGGCGCTCATGGGCGAGTGCGGGGTCGGCGTAGCAGGCGGCGATGTCGCCGGGGCGCCTGCCGACGATCTGGTAGGGAACGGCCCTGCCGCTGGCCGCCTCGAAGGCCTTCACCATGTCGAGCACGCTGTATCCCTGGCCCGTGCCCAGGTTGACGGTGAGCAGGCCCGGGTTTCGGTGAAGATAATCCAGGGCCGCCAGGTGGCCGAGGGCGAGATCCACCACATGGATGTAGTCCCGCACGCCGGTGCCGTCCGGAGTCGGGTAATCGTTCCCGAACACCGGCAACTTGTCCCGCTTGCCCACCGCCACCTGGGCGATGAAGGGCATGAGATTGTTGGGGATGCCGTTGGGGTCCTCGCCGATGAGGCCGCTCCCGTGGGCGCCCACAGGATTGAAGTAGCGCAGCAGGGCGATGCGCCACCCGGGGTCGGCCTTGGCCAGGTCCCGCAGGATGTCTTCCACCATGAGCTTGGAGCGGCCATAGGGGTTGGTGGCCTGCAGGGGGAAGTCTTCCCGGATGGGAACCGCGTGGGGATCGCCATAGACGGTGGCGGAGGAACTGAAGACCAGCTGCCTGACGCCATGGGCGGCCATGGCCTCGAAGAGGACCAGGCTGCCGTGGACGTTGTTGTCGTAGTAGCGCTGGGGCTGGGCCACCGACTCGCCCACTGCTTTCAAGCCGGCAAAGTGGATCACCGCATCGATGGGATAGTCCCGAAAGATGCGTTCGAGTCCGGCCCGGTCCCGGATATCCGTCTCCACGAAAGCGGGGCGCCGGCCGCCGATGCGCTCGATGCGATCGAGCACCGCCGGCTTGCTGTTACAGAAGTTGTCGAGAATCAGGAGTTCACTGCCTGCGGCCATCAACTCCACCACGGTGTGGGAGCCGATGTAGCCGGTGCCGCCTGTGACGAGGATCATGGATAGGAAATCAAGTGGTTTAGGGGAAAGGCGAGCCATGGGACGACCCGCCTGATACTAAAGCACGGCATCTTAGCAGGGCCAATACGGCAAAGTAGTTAAATTCGATGGCGTTCCATGGCCTATGCCATGCTATGGCATAAGGCGGCGCCGCCTTATGCGCTGCCCGCTTCCGCGGCGAGGGAGGCGAATCGCGTTCGCTTACTGGTTGCGTCGGACTTCCAGCAGGTATTCTCCGCCGGCCGTGTGGCCGGCCGCCGTGGCGGCGCCGTATTGGGGGGACTGCGGGAATTCCTTGGTGACGGCGGCCTGGACCTTTTCATGGACGGCGCTGCCCGTCTGCCAGGAATTCACCCCGTTCAGGGCCTCCATCAGGCTGTAGGCAAAAATGGAGTGCCCGTTCCTACCCTCGTCGGATACCGGTTCCTCGCCTCCCGAGGACATGACGACCACCGAGCGCTTCCCGAGGATGTCGCCGGCGTTCGCCGCTTTGCCGAGGCTCTCCCGGCCGCCCTTGGCCAGGGAGCCGGAATAGCAGCTGTCGGAGATCAGCATGACCTGCTTGGCCGGCAACTGGGACAGGAACCTGCTGACGTCCTGGTTCGATATCCAGGTGCCGGGGTCGCTTGCCTTGGCGTCGGCAGGAATCCAGTAGCCCGTCCCTGTTTCTTCCGACTGGTAGCCGTGGCCGGCGTAATAGACGGTGACGGAGTCGTTGTTGCCCAATTCGCCGGCGATCCGGTTGAACGCCTTCACCATATCCTTCTTGCCCGCATCCCGCAGGATACGCACCTCGTAACCCAGGCGCTGCTCCAGAATCTTGGCCACGGCTTCGACGTCGGGTACGGGAGAGTCCAGGGAGGGAATCGTCTTGTCCTGGTAGGCATTGCTGCCGATGAGCACCGCCACCTTCTTCTCGATGGCCGGCAGGGCGGCAAAGACCGGCGGGGGCCGGGCGATGGTGGGCTGGGTGGACCGGATGAGTTCCTTCATTTGCAGGGGAGTGGCCAGGCAGTCACCGCCGACGGCCGCGGCGGCGGAAGCGCAGCCCTTGAGCTCGGCCAGCTTCTTGTCCACCTGAAGCTTCGCCAGGCCCTCCTGGAGGGCCTGGGTCTTGACCTCGTGGCGGACCGTCAGCATGGCCTGGACGGCGGCCGGGGTCATGCTGGCCAGATTGATTCGGGCGAAGGCCGCCGCTCCCTTGGGGATGGCTCCATCGGTTTTCTGGGCGGTCTTGGCGGCTTCCTGCTTCTTCTCGGCCGGCTTGTCGTCCTTG
The DNA here is from genome assembly GCA_018261935.1 of Rhodocyclaceae bacterium. Taxonomy (GTDB): domain Bacteria; phylum Pseudomonadota; class Gammaproteobacteria; order Burkholderiales; family Rhodocyclaceae; genus JAGTRP01. Next base: position 2,464 of record JAGTRP010000026.1, on the reverse strand, counting down.
TCCTTGGATTTCTCGACGGCCTTTTCCGCCTTGTCAGCGGCTTTCTCGGCTTTGTCTGCCACCTTTTCAGCCGCTTTTTCGGCGGTGTCGGCAGCCTTTTCAAGCGCCTTCCCTAGCGCTTTCCCGGTCGATTCGGCACCCGCATTGCCGGCCGCCTCGGCGGCCGCCAGCAGGGTTGTCGAGGAGGTGGCCGTCAGGGAAGTGGGTGAGGTCATCTGATTGTCGATGATGACGCCCGCCTGGGTCGGATCCTGGGGGGGCAGTGACACGATGGGAGCCGAGGCTGTCGTCTGCGTCTGGGCGGCGATGGTGCCGCTGTCCTGGGCCGTGGATGGTCCGGCCGAAGAGCTTGCCTCGGCCAAGGTCAGGGCCGTGGCGTTGGCGGAGGCCTGGACGAAGGTGTAATTGGCGGCCGACAGCCCGTTGCCGTCGATGGCATAGGTGCCCGCCGTACTGGATGCGGTGGCCGGCGTCGTCCAGGCCGGCGTGCCGGTCGTGTCCGAGGCTTGGGTCTCGCCGCCGACGAACCCGGTGACCGTGCCGGAGAGGGCGGGCAGGGCCTGGCCGACGGTCGCCTTGGCCGGACTGGCCTCGTAGGCGAGGAGGGCCGGGGTGATCTCGCCGCTGGCGCCGGAAACCTTGCTGACCGTGTAGTTCTTGCCGCCGTTGCCGTCGTTGATGGTGTAACCGGTGACCACCAGGGTCTTGCCGGTGCCGGCATTCTTATCAGCGTAGGCTTCGGTGAGGCCGCTCACCGTGTCGGCACCCTGAAGGCCGCTCACCGTCGGGAGGGCGGCGGCGCCGGTGGTGGCGTCGTAGGTCTTGGTGTTGGGGGCGGCGGTCAGGATAAGGCTGGCCGGGGTGATGTCGGCGGAAAGCCCGGTGGGCTGGATGAGGGCGTAGTTGCCGGCGTCCAGGCCGCTCAGGCTGTAGCCGCTGGCGGTCACCGCCTTGGCGCTGCCCACGTTCTTGTCGGCGAAGGTTCCGCCCGCGCCCCCGGTCACCAGGGTGACGCTGTCGCCCATCAGGGCGGCGACGCTACCCCCGGTCAGGGTCGCCGCCATCGTGGCGTCGTAGACCTTGTTCTGGGCCATCGCCCCGCTCACCGACAGAAAGACCGGGGTGATGTCGGCGGAAAGCCCGGTGGGCTGGATCAGGGTGTAGTTGCCGGCATCCGGGCCGCTGAGGGTGTAGCCGCTGGCGGTCACCGCCTTGCCGCTGCCGACGTTCTTGTCGGCGAAGGCACCGATGGCGCCCCCGGTCAGCAGGGCGACGCTGTCGCCCATCAGGGCGCTGACGCTGCCCCCGATCAGGGTCGCCGCCGTCGTGGCGTCGTAGACCTTGTTCTGGGCCGTCAGGCCGCTGATGGCCAGGGTCGCCGGGGTGATGACGCCGCTGGTGTTGTTCACCGTGGTGACGGCATAGTTGGCGCCGCCGTTGCCGTCATTGACCACGTAGCCCACCACGTTGAGGGTCTTGCCGGTCCCCACGTTCTTGTCGGCGTAGGCTTCCAGGAGCCCGGTCACCGTGTCGGCGCCCCGCAGCCCGCCCACCGTCGGGGTGGCGGCGGCACTGGTGCCGGCGTCGTAGGTCTTGCTGTTGGCCACAGCCGTGAGGGTCAGGGTCGCCGGGGTGATGTCGGCGGCAAGCCCGGTGGGCTGGATGAGGGTGTAGTTGCCGGCGTCCGGGCCGCTGAGGGCGTAGCTGCTGGCAGTCACCGCCTTGGCGCTGCCGACGTTCTTGTCGGCGAAAGCGCCGATGGCGCCACCGATCAGCAGGGTGATGCTGTCGCTCCCCAGGGCGCTGACGCTGCCGCCCGACAGGGTGGCCAAGGTGGTGGCGTCGTAGACCTTGTTGGCTGCGCTGACGCCGCTGACCACCAGGCTGGCCGGGGTGATGTTGGCGGCGGTGCCGCTGGCGCCGCTCAACGTGTAGTTACCGGCATCGGTCCCCATCAGGCTCAGGCCAGTGACAGTCACTGCCTTGCCGGTGCCGACGTTCTTGTCGGCGAAACTGCCGCTGGCGCCCATGGTGTACAGGCTCAGCAGATCCCCTGGCATGACGCCGCTCAGGGCTGCGCCGGCGAGGTTGAGGCTCGCTGTCGGATCCCGGTGGCGGTGATGGCCCGGGCGGCGATGCCGGCGGTGGCGCCGCTGGCATCGCTTACCGTGTAGTTGCCGGCATCGGTGCCGCTCAGGGCCAGGCCGGTGACGGTCACCGCCTTGCCCGTGCCGACGTTCTTGTTGGCGAAAGTGCCGCTGGTGCCGCTGGTGTCCAGGCTCAGCGCATCTCCGGCGATGACGCCATTGAGGGCAGCGCCTCCCCAGTTGAGGGTCGCCGCCGTGCCGGCGTCGTAAACCTTGTTGCTGGCGGTGATCCCGGTGGCGGTGATGGCCCGGGCGGCGATGCCGGCGGTGGCGCCGCTGGCATCGCTTACCGTGTAGTTGCCGGCATCGGTGCCGCT
>JAGTRP010000025.1 GCA_018261935.1 Rhodocyclaceae bacterium | reverse complement strand
GGTGGGGACATAGGTCTTGGCCGCGGCCAAGAGATCCTGCTGGCTCAGGCCCCGGGCCTTCATCACGTCCTGCAGCGACTCGGCCGACCATGCCGACGACGCCCCCAATCCCGCCGCCAGCAGCAGCGCCGTGCTACTCAATGCAAATTTCTTCATTTCGTTCCCTCCCATGGAAACAAGGACTTGTCACCTCTTACCCTCGATCATCGCGGCATAGGAAATCCACTGCGACAATTTGTCGCAGACTGTATTCCTGCACGGCTGTGAAAAAATTGATGTGCCTTAATTTTCCGACCGCCATGCATGGGAAAATCTTTTCCCATGATTGCAAGCCCTGAAACTGATTTGTGAACAAAAAACTTCTTATTGATGCCATAGGCATTATTCTGATCGCCCTGGTCGTCGTCGTCGGCTACAAGCTTTCGCCTCTCCTGTTGCCCAAGGCCGATATCACCGTCCAGCCCCCGGCCGGCTGCGACCTGCAGCGGAGCCCCTGCGAAGCCGCCCTGCCGGGAGGCGGGACGGTGCAGTTCTCCATCACTCCCCGTCCTATCCCCATGGTGGCGCCCCTGCAGATGGAAGTCGTGGTCGCGGGGCGCACCGCCAGCAAGGTGGAGGTGGATTTTTCCGGCGTCAATATGAACATGGGGCTCAACCGGCCCCAATTGCAGGCCGTGGGCGGCGGGCGCTTCGGCGGGGAGGGCACCCTGCCGATCTGCGTCACCGGCAGCATGGACTGGCAGGCGACCGTGCTGGTCGAAACCGAACGGGAGCGCATCGCCGTGCCCTTCCGTTTCGCCTCGCACCAGGGGTGACACCATGTCCCAGCGTATCCTCCTCGCCATCGCGGTCGCCCTCGGGCTTCTGGTGATCGGCCTCGGCCTGTTCTGGAACCCGGGGCAGCCGGAGACCACCGTTTCCCCAAGGGGCGGCGATTTCACCCTGCAGTCGGCGGATGGGCCGGTTTCCCTGAGCGCCTTCCGGGGCAAGGTCGTGCTTCTATATTTCGGCTACACCTACTGCCCGGATATCTGCCCCACTTCCCTGGTGCGGACCGCCGCCGCCCTGAACCTGCTCAAGCCCGAGGAAGCGAGCCGGGTCGTGACGCTGCTGGTATCGGTCGATCCGGAACGAGATACGCTGGCGCACCTCAAAGAATATGTGACGTTCTTCCATCCAGGCATGGTCGGTCTGACCAGTTCCCAGGCTGAGGTGGCAGCGGTGGCGAAGCAGTATGGGGCTTTCTACGCCAAGCACCAGACCGGTAGCGCCGCCGGCTATGTGGTTGACCACACCGCCGATGTCTATCTGATTGGCACCGATGGTGTCCTGAAGGAGCGCTTGCCCCACGTCGCCACCCCGGAGCAGATGGTGGCGGCAATCCGCGAGCGCCTGTCCGTGCAGTAACAACCCACAAGAAGGAGAGACTCATGATGCACAAGATTTCCGCCCTGGCGGTCACCCTGCTGTTCAGCGCCGGTGTTTTCGCCGCGGCCGCCGACAACGTTTCGGTGCAGGATCCCTACGTTCGCCTGGCGCCGCCGGGAGCCCCGGCCACCGGCGCCTTCATGGTGCTCAAGAACGCCGGCGACAAGGATGTGAAGGTGGTCAAGGCCGAGAACAGCCTGTCGAAGGTCACCGAGCTGCACACCCATGTCAACGACGGCGGCGTCATGAAGATGCGGCCAGTGCAGTCCATCGACATCAAGGCCAAGGGCGAGACCGTGCTGAAGCCGGGCGGCCTGCACGTCATGCTCATCGACCTCAAGGCGCCGATGCAGGAGGGTAACGTCGTGCCCATCACCCTCACTTTCGACGACGGCAGCAGCAAGAAGGTGGAGGCCAAGGTGGTCAGGCCCACCGCGCCCGGCATGCCGATGGACCACGGCAAGCACTGAGGCAAAGAAATCAGGCTGCTAGCCGGGGCCCCTGCTGGCGGCACGGCGAACGCTATCGACGTAGGCGAGGGCATCCATGGGCTTGCCTTCGCGCTGGGCCCGCCAGATCGTCTCCCCCAGGCACTCGAGAATGGCATGCTCGGCGCTGTGGGGATCGAGGCGAGCCCGCAGGGCCTCGAAGGCGGCCCGGATGCCCGGCGGCTGGTCGATGCTGACCTGCTCGGCAATGGCCAGGTGCAGGGACAGGTGCAGGAAGGGATTCATCTGCCCGTCTTCGGGCGTCCACTCCTTGGCCAGCGCCCCTTCCGGGTCGATCAGGAGATCGTGGTATTCGGGGTGCCGGAGGACGATGTCCACGGCGGTGACTTCGGCACCTACCAGGGGTAGGCGGTCAAGATGCTTCTTCCAGGCGTCGCAGAAGAAGCGGCGTACCTGCTCACGGGAAGGATTGAACATGGGCGGTCTCGAAAGGGATGATGCTTATTTCAGGGGCTGGACCGTCTGGAAGTAGTCGCACAGATCGGTCAGGATGCAGCGTTCGCATTCCGGCCGCTTGGCCTTGCAGACGTAGCGGCCATGCAGGATCAGCCAGTGGTGGGCATCATGCCGGTACTCCGGCGGGGTGGTTTCCAGGAGCTTCAGTTCCACTTCCAGGGGATTCTTGCCGGGGGCCAGGCCGGTGCGGTTGGCGACCCGGAATATATGGGTATCCACGGCGATCACCGGCTGGCCGAAGGCGGTGTTGAGCACCACATTGGCGGTCTTGCGGCCGACTCCGGGCAGGGCTTCGAGGGCCTCGCGCTCGGCGGGCACCTGGCCGCCGTGGCTTTCCACCAGGATGCGGCAGGTGGCGATGACGTTCCGGGCCTTGGTGCGGAAGAGGTTGATGGTCTTGACGTATTCCATCAGTCCTTCCTCCCCCAGGGCCAGCATCTTTTCCGGGGTCGAAGCCACCGGGAAGAGGCGGGCAGTGGCCTTGTTCACGCCGACGTCGGTAGCCTGGGCTGACAGGATGACGGCGATCAGGAGCTGGAACGGCGTCTCGTAATGGAGTTCCGTGGTGGGCTCCGGATTGGCAGCCTGCAGGCGGCGGAAAAGCTCCGCGCGCTGGGCGGGGTCCATGAGCCGCCTAGTGGCAGCCGCCGGCCATCACCGGCTCCGCCGGCCTGCGGTTTTCCCGCTCCGCGGCCCGGGCTTCGATCCAATTCTTCCAAGCTACCAGGCATCCCAGGCCGATGAAGGCGCCGGGTGGCAGGATGGCGACCAGGAAGCCGGGATAATCCTCGGGCAGGAGGTGGATGGGGGAAAGGCCCGGCACCACCAAGTCGATGCCGCCAAGGAAGGTGCCGCTGCCGATGAGTTCCCGCAGTCCGCCGAGGAGGCCCAGGGTCCACACCATGCCGACGCCCATCATGGCGCCGTCAAGAGCCGAGGCCAGTGGGCTGTTCTTGGCGGCGAAAGCCTCGATGCGGGCCAGGACCAGGCAGTTGGTGATGATGAGGGGGATGAAGATGCCCAGGATGTTGTACATGTCGTGCATGTAGGCATTCATGCCGAGATCTACCACGGTCACCAGGGCGGCGGCGATGAGAATGAACACCGGGATGCGGATTTCGTAGGGGATGAAATTGCGCAGGCAGGCGACGAAGAAATTGGACAGGGCCATCACCAGCAGGGTGGCGAGGGACAGCATGACGCCATTCATGAGGGTCGTGGTGACGGCCAGCAGGGGGCACATGCCGAGAATCTGGACCAGGCTGCTGTTCTGCTTCCAGATGCCGTTCCAGCTGATCTGCTTGATTTCCGCGAGGCTGATGAGCATGGCTTTATCTCTTATTTTGTGGCGAACAGGCGGTCGCGGTTGGCGACGGCGTATTGCAGGGTCTTGTGCACCGCCTTGACCATGGCGCGGGGAGTCACGGTGGCACCGGCGACGAAATCGAAGCGTCCGCCGTCCTTCTTCACCTTCCAGCCGGAGGCGGGGACCTTGTCGAGGGAGAGGCCGTTGAACTGGGTGATCCAGGGGCGCTCCTTGTTCTTGTCCTTCTTGGGCTCGATGTAGTCCCCCAGGCCCGGGGTTTCCTTGTGCTGGGTGACCCGCACCCCGGCAAGTTCGCCGTTGGCCCGCACCGCCACCAGCATGCGGATCTTGCCGGCGTAGCCGTCGGGGGCCACGGTCTCCAGCACCAGGGCGGACGGCTCGCCCCCCAGGCGGGCCCGGTAGATAGTGGATTCGTCGTCGAGCCCCAGTTCCGGTGTGGCAGGGATCTTCAGGGTATCGGCCAGGAGATCGTTGTCGTAGAGATCCTTGGGCAGCACTTCGTTGATGGCGCGCATCTTCTCTTCCGCCGCGGCCGCGTCGATGCCCGGCTTGGTGGCGACATAGACGATGGCCAAGGCGGCGGTGAAGGCGACCACAAAGAGGAAGAGGATGGCGGCGGTACGGGCCGCCATGCCGGGGGCAGTGGGTTCCTTGGCGGCAATCATGTCACTTCCCCCTCATGCCGAAGACCGGCGGCTGGGTATACATGTCGATCAGGGGGACGCAGATGTTCATCAACAGCACAGCGAAGGCGACGCCGTCCGGATAACCGCCGAAGACGCGGATGAGATAGGTGAGGAGGCCGGCGCCGGCGGCGAAGATGAGCTTGCCCCGGGGCGTGGTGGCGGCGGTGACCGGGTCGGTGGCGATGAAGAAGGCGCCCAGCATGGCGCCGCCGGCCAGGAGATGGAAGAGCGGGCTGGCGAAGGCCGCCGGCTGCCAGAGCCAGAGGGCGCCCGCGATGGCGGCGATGGCGGCCAGGAAGGCGGTGGGGATGTGCCAGGTGATGACCCGCTGCTGCACCAGCCAGAGGCCTCCCAGGAGATAGCCGAGGGACACCCATTCCCAGCCGCGGCCGGCCACCAGGCCATAGACCGTGCCGTCGGCCAGGACGCCGGCGACGTTGGCGTGTTCGCCCCCCAGCTTGAGGGCTGTTTTCAAGGCATCCAGGGGGGTGGCGCTGGTGAGGCCGTCCACCCGGGGAGCGAGACCGAAAATGACCTGCAGCTGGGCGGCGAAATCGCCACCGGCGCCGGGCCACTGGGACATCAGGGCCGGGAAGGAGACGATACTGACGGCGAAGGCGATCATGGCCGGGTTGAAGGGGTTCTGGCCGAGGCCGCCGTAGAGCTGCTTGGCGATGACGATGGCGAACAGGGTGCCGGCCACGGTGAGCCACCAGGGCACGATGGGCGGGAAGGTGAGGGCGATGAGCCAGGCCGTGACTACGGCCGAGAGGTCGGCCAGGAACATCGTCACCGGCTTGCCGCGGACCTTCAGCATGACCGCCTCGGCGGCCAGGGCGGTGGCGGTGGCCAGGCCGATCTGGACCAGCACGGCGGGGCCGAAGAACCAGACATAGGCGGTGATCCCCGGCAGCAGGGCGGTCAGCACCTTGAGCATGACCCGTTGGACGGAGGCTTCCTTGAGGAGATAGGGAGAAGTGGAGAAATCCATGGCTTAGCTGTTCTTCCCGGTCTCGGGCGGCTCGACGGCGGCGGTGGCGCCGGCCTGGGCGCGGCGGGCTTCGATCTCGTCGATCTGGGCCTGCTGTTCCGGGGTCAATTGTTCGGTATTCCTGGGTTCGGCCTGGGCGCGCTGGGCCCGGGCCCGCTCCAGGGCGGCGGCGATAGCGGCCTTCTTGGCGGCCTCGGCGTCGTCGGCCGGGACAGTAACCGCCTCGGCCGGGGCGTTGGCGGCGCCCGCAGCCGCGGCAGCCGCCTTGGCGGCCTGGGCGGCAGCAGCCTTGGCGAGCTTCTCCGCCTTCTCGGCCTTGTCGCGCTCTTCCCGCAACTGCTTGAACTCGAAGCGGGACTTGGCGCTGTCGGCGGCCTTCTTTTCTCGCTCCCGGGACCAGATTTCGCTCTTGGCGAAACGGAAATACTGCACCAGGGGAATACGGGAGGGGCAGACGAAGGCACAGCAGCCGCACTCGATGCAGTCGAACAGGGCGTACTCCTGGGTCTTGCCGAAATTCTTGGCGCGGGAGAACCAGTACATCTCGAAGGGCTGCAATTCGTGGGGGCAGGCCTGGGCGCAGGAGCCGCAGCGGATGCAGGGCATTTCCGGCGGCTTTGGCGGGAAGAGGGCGGGGGAGTGGGCGATCAGGCAGTTGGTGGCCTTGACCACCGGGGCCTTGGGGTCCGGCACCAGGAAGCCCATCATCGGGCCGCCCATGATGATGCCATCGGTGTCCGCCTTGGGGCCGGCGATGTGCAGCAGCTCGCCCATGGGGGTGCCGATCAGCACCTCCCAGTTGCGGGGCTCGCCGACATTGCCGGTGAGCGTCACCAGCCGGGAAATGACGGGTTCGCCGTGGGCGACGGCGCGCCAGGCGGTGTAGGCGGTGGCGACGTTGAAGCACTGCACGCCCATGTCGGTGGAGCGCTTGCTGGACGGCACTTCCTTGCCGGTAAGAACGCGGATGAGCTGCTTGGCGCCGCCGGCCGGATAGCGGGTGGGGACGGGGACGACCTGGAATTCGGCGAACTCGCTACCCAGGGCCTTGACGGCGGCGGTCATGGCAGTGATGGCTTCCGGCTTGTTGTCCTCGATGCCGATGAGCACTCTCTTGGGCTTGAGGAGATCGCGGAAGATGCCGGCGCCGCGCACCACTTCCTCGGCCCGCTCCCGCATCAGCAGGTCGTCGCAGGTGATGTAGGGCTCGCATTCGGCGCCGTTGATCACCAGTTCCTCCATGGGAACCGACTTCGAAGCCTGGGTCTTGGCATGGCTCGGGAATACCGCGCCGCCGAGGCCCACCACGCCGGCTTCCCGCAGCAGTTCTCGGACCGTCTCGGGTTCCAGGGATTTGTAATCGACGGGCTGGCGCTCGATCCAGCGGTCCTCGCCGTCCGGCTCGATGACGACCGACGGGGCCGTGAGGCCGGACGGGTGGGCGGCCGGATACAGGCCGACCTCGATGACGGTGCCCGAGGTGGGAGCGTGGACCGCGGAGGAAATCCAGCCATCGGCCTCGCCGATCTTCTGGCCCTTCAGCACCTTGTCGCCGGGCTGGACGATGGGCCGGGGCGTGCCGCCGATGCTCTGATGCAGGGGCACCGCCAGGCGGGACGGCAGGGGTGCCACCGCGATCGGCAGGGTGACGGACTGGGTCTTGTTGGTGGCGGGCTTGACGCCACCCTTGAACTTGAAGAGTTGGAGCATCAGGCGGCTTTCCTGACTTCGACGACCGGGTATTTCCACTTCCAGTTATCCACGGTTTCCGGGATGGTGGCCATGGCGATGCATTCCACCGGGCAGGGCGGCAGGCACAGCTCGCAGCCGGTGCACAGGGGACCGACGACGGTGTGCAGCTGCTTGGCGGCGCCGACGATGGCGTCCACCGGGCAGGCCTGGATGCACAGGGTGCAGCCGATGCAGGTGTTCTCGTCGATGACGGCCACCTGTTTGGGTTTTTCCTCGGCTTCGAGGGGCTTCGCCTCCCGGCCCAGGAGATCGGCGAGCTTCCTTACGCCCTCAGCCCCACCGGGGGGGCACAGGTTGATCTCGGCCTCGCCCTTGGAGATGGCTTCGGCATAGGGCCGGCAGCCGGGGTAGCCGCACTGGCCGCACTGGGTCTGGGGCAGGAGGGATTCGATCTTCTCCACCAGGGGGTCGCCTTCGACCTTGAACTTGATGGAAGCGTAGCCCAGGGCGGCGCCGAGGATGACGGCGCCGAGGGCCATGACGGCAAGGGCGGCGAGCATCATCAGTATTTGTCCAGTCCGGCGAAGCCCATGAAGGCGAGGCTCATGAGCCCCCCCGTGACCAGGGCGATGGCGGTGCCCTTGAAATAGGTCGGCACGTCGGCGCCCTCGATGCGCTCACGGATGCCGGCGAAGAGGATGAGGGCCAGGGAGAAGCCGATGGAGCTGCCGGCGCCGAACAGCAGGGATTCGACAAAATCGTACTTGGCTCCCAGGGCCAGCAGCGGAACCCCCAGGACGGCGCAGTTGGTGGTGATCAGCGGCAGGTAGATGCCCAGGGTCTGGTGCAGCACCGGGCTGGTCTTCTGGATCACCATCTCGGTGAGCTGCACGAAGGCGGCGATGGTGACGATGAAGGCGATGATCCGCAGGTACACCAGATCGAAGGGGACCAGCAGGTAACGGTCGATGATCCAGCTCGCACCGGTGCCCAGGGTCAGGACGAAGGTCGTGGCGGCCCCCATGCCGTAGGCGGTTTCCAGTTTCTTGGAGACCCCCATGAAGGGGCAGAGCCCGAGAATTCGGACCAGCACGACGTTGTTGACCAGCACCGCGCCGATCAGGATGAAAAGATAATGGCTCATGCTTGAGGAAAGGTGTGCAGCCCGCAATTATCGGGCTTTGCCCGGGATCATTCAACCGTATTGGAAATAAGGACTTAACCGGCCTTTTTCATCACCTGGGCCAGGGTTTCGGCGACCTCGCCGACGAGCTCGGGGCCGCGGTAGATAAAGCCGCTGTAGAACTGCACCAGGCTTGCCCCGGCGCGGATCTTCTCGACAGCGTCTGCCCCCGACAGGATGCCGCCGACGCCGATGATGGGCAACTCGCCCTGGAGCGCCGCCGAAAGCTTTTTCAGCACCTCGGTGGACCTCCGGAACACCGGGGCCCCGGAAAGCCCGCCGGTCTCGTCGCCGTTGGGCAGCCCTTCGACGCCTTCCCGGGACAGGGTTGTGTTGGTGGCGATGACGCCGTCCATGCGGTGCCGGCGCAGGGCGTCGGCGATGGCGGTGATCTGCTCGTCGTCCAGGTCGGGAGCGATCTTCAGGGCCATGGGCACGTACTTGCCGTGCTTTTCCGCCAGTTGCTCCTGGCGCGCCTTCAGTTGGGACAGGAGGTCGTCGAGGGCCTCGTCCTTCTGCAATTCCCGCAGGTTCTTGGTGTTGGGGGAAGAGATATTGACGGCGACGTAGCTTGCCTCCCCATAGACCTTGTCGAGGCAGATCAGGTAGTCCTCGGCCGCCTTCTCGATGGGGGTGGTGGCATTCTTGCCGATATTGATGCCGAGGATGCCACCCTGCTTGGGAAAGCGGGATGCCCGCACATTTTCCAGGAGGCGGTCCACCCCCTCGTTGTTGAAGCCCATGCGGTTGATGATGCCCTGGGCCTCCGGGACACGGAAAAGGCGGGGCTTGGGATTGCCGGGCTGGGGGCGGGGGGTGATGGTGCCGATTTCGATGAAGCCGAAACCCAGGGCCGCCAGGCCGTCGATGTAGTCGCCATTCTTGTCCAGGCCGGCGGCGAGGCCCACCGGATTCGGGAACTTGAGCCCCATGGCTTCCACCGGGCAGGGGGCCACCGGCTTGGCCAGGAGGCCGGAGAGGTGGGAAGCGTCGAGGAAGGAAATACCCTTCATGCCGATGCCGTGGGCGGTCTCGGCGTCGAGGGCGAAAAAGAATTTGCGGATCAGGGAATAGAGCATGGGGCGCGATTTTACCCCAAGCGCCACCCGGCAGCGCGCTTGCCGGTGCGCTAAACTAGCCTTCCCTCGCCTTTGTCTCGCAATGCCCCCATCCATGCGCCATCCCCTCTCCTTTGCCGTCCTGGGCTGCCTATCCCTGGCCGGGCTGGGGGCCGAGATTTCCGACCCCTTCGCGACCGAGGCGATGGCCCCCCCGCGGCCGTCTCCCGCCCTGGCCGGCCGGCAGGGCGGATCGCCCTGTGCGGCGGCGCTGCCGGCAACGGCGCTGACGGCCATCGATGCGGTGGATCTCGCCCTCTGTAACAATCCCCAGACCCGGGAAGTGTGGGCCAACGCCCGAGCCCAGGCCGCCCTGGTGGGGGTGGCCGAGGCGGCTTGGCTGCCGAGCCTGAACGGGAGCGTCGCGGTGAGCCGTAACTGGAAGGACGGGGCTGCCACCGACCAGCGCAGCGCCGCTCTCGTGCTCTCATGGCTGCTGTTCGATTTTGGCACCCGCTCGGCCAATGGGGAGATTGCCCGGCAGCTGCTGGCGGCTTCGGCGGCGACCCAGGATGCGACGGTCCAGCAGCTCTTTCTTTCGGCCCTGCAGTCCTATTATTCCGCCCAGGCGACCCGGGCGGGGGTGGAGGCAGCCCGGGAAGCGGAGCGGGCGAGCCAGGAGAGCTACCTGGCGGCCGATACCCGCTACCGGGTGGGGGTGGCCACTCCGGCTGACCGGCTGCAGGCCCAGACCGCCTGGTCCCAGGCCACCCTGAACCGGATCCGGGCCGAGGGCGATGCCCGCAACGCCCTCGGCACCCTGGCCAACGTGCTGGGATTCGATGCCCCGCAGCCCTTCGTCCTGGCCGAATTCCCGGCCGCGATGCCGACGGCCGGCTTCGAGCGGGACGTCAATGCCCTCATCGACGAAGCCCGGCGGCGCCGGCCGGACCTGCGCTCCGCCGAAGCCCAGGTGAATGCCGCCCAGGCCACGGTCAAGGCGGCGCGGGCGAACGGCTTGCCAACGCTCTCCCTGGCCGCCGGCCCTACCTGGCAGGACGTGGGGGGCAATTCCACCGGCGGCGGGGTCCTGGGAGTAACCCTCAGCCTGCCGCTTTTCTCCGGATTCGAGACCACCTACCGGGTGCGCTCGGCCCAGGCCCTGGCCGAGGCCAGGGCGGCCCAGCGGGATCGTGTCCGCCAGCAGGTGGCCCTGGACGTGTGGCGCGCCTATCAGAGCCTGGCGACTTCTACCCAGGCGCTGAAAACCGCTGCTGACCTGGTGGCCAGCGCCGAGGCGTCCGAGCGGGTGGCCCTGGGGCGCTACAAGGCCGGCGTCGGCAATATTCTCGATGTGCTGAATGCCCAGAGCGCCTTGGCGGCGGCCCGTCAGCAGCGCATCCAAGCCAGCCTGGACTGGAATGTTTACCGCGCCACCCTGGCCCAATCCGTGGGGGCCCTGGACTATGGCCTATTGCAGCCGATGGCGGAAGGAAACAGATAGACATGAAGCTTTCGTTGACCAAGATTCTCGTCGCTGCCCTGACCCTGGGGGCCGCTGCCGGCGCCGGGATCTGGGCTTACCGCGAACAGGCCGCCCAGGCTCCGGAGAGCCGCTATCGCTTCCTGGAAATAGTCCGGGGCGGCGTGACCCAGATGGTCTCCGCCAACGGCACCCTCAACCCGGTCACCCTGGTCAATGTGGGTACCCAGGTGTCCGGCACGGTGAGGAAACTCTACGTGGATTTCAACGACAAGGTGAAAAAGGGCCAGCCCCTCCTGGAACTGGACCAGTCCCTGCTAGCGGCCCAGGCCCGGCAGAGCCGGTCCAACATCGCCAATGTGGCGGCGTCCCTGGATCTGGCGAAGGCTAATGAGGCCCGGATGAGAGCCCTGCTGGACAAGGAGTACGTTTCCCGCCAGGAATACGACCAGGCCGTCCAGGCCCGCAAGTCCGCCGAGGCCCAGCTGGCCCAGGCTCGGGCGGCGGCGGACAAGGATCAGGTCAACTTGAACTACACCGTCATCACCTCGCCGGTGTCCGGGGTGGTGGTGGACCGGGTGGTGGACCTGGGCCAGACGGTGGCGGCCAGCTTCCAGACGCCGACCCTCATCAAGATTGCCCAGGATCTTTCCAAGATGGCCATCGACACCAGCTTCGCGGAAGCCGATATCGGCAACATCCAGGAGGGGCAAAAGGTGCGCTTCAGCGTGGACGCCTTTCCCAACCGCAGCTTCCAGGGCGTGGTGCAGCAGATCCGCCTGAATCCCACCAACCAGCAGAACGTGGTGACCTACAATGTCCGGGTGGCGGTGGATAACGCCGACCAGACCCTGCTGCCCGGCATGACGGCCTATGTGAATATTGCCGTGGCCCGGCGCAACGACGCACTGTTGGTGCCCAATGCGGCACTGCGCTTCAAGCCGGCGGATGACCAGGAGAAGCCCGCCGGGAAGCCGGCGGAACGGCAGCCCCCAGGGACCGGCGGCGAGGGAGGGGGGCGCAAGAAGCGGGATACCGCCAGCGGTGTCGTCCATATCCTCGAGAATGGCCAGCTGAAGCCGGTTGCGATCCAGCTCGGCATTACCGACGGCCGCAACACCGAGGTGGTGGAAGGCGACCTGAAACCCCGCGACAAGGTGGCGGTCGGCGAAAACACCAATGGCGCCAAGCCCGCCCGCAGCGTGGGAATGCGGCTTTTCTGATGGGCAACGAAGAAGTGGTCATCCGGGTCGCAAACCTGGTCAAGTCCTACGAGACGGCGGCGGGGGCATTCCCGGCCCTGAAGGGTGTCGATCTCGCTGTCCGGGCGGGGGAGTACGTGGCCATCATGGGGCCGTCGGGGTCCGGCAAATCCACTTTCATGAATCTCCTGGGCTGCCTGGATACGCCCACCTCCGGCGATTATTTCCTGGCCGGGCGCAATGTCGCGAGCCTGGACCGGGACGAGCTGGCGGTGCTGCGAAACCGTACCATCGGCTTCGTCTTCCAGGGCTTCAATCTCCTGCCCCGCATGAGCCTGGAGGACAATGTGGCGCTGCCCCTGGTCTACCGTGGCGTGGACCGGGAGCCCCGGCGGGCCAGAGCCCGGCAACTCCTGGAGCGGGTAGGGCTGGGTCAGTACGCAGCCTCGCTTCCCAGCCGCATTTCCGGCGGACAGCAGCAGCGGGTGGCCATCGCCCGGGCCCTGGTGAACGAGCCCCAGCTCATCCTGGCGGACGAGCCCACCGGCAATCTGGACAGCCATACCAGCGAGGAAATCATGGCCCTCTTCGGGGAGTTCAACCGGGAAGGCATCACCGTCGTCCTGGTCACCCACGAGCCCGACATCGCCAACCATGCCCGGCGCCAAGTGCGCTTTCTGGACGGGCGCATTGTCAGCGACCGGGCCACCGGCGGCGAGGCGGCATGATGTTCCGGTTCATGCTCGCCGAAGCCTGGCACGCCATGGGCGCCAACCGCCTGCGCACGGGGCTGACCATGCTCGGCATGGTTATCGGCGTCGGGGCGGTGGTGATCATGATGGCCATCGGCCAGGGCGCCCAGTATGCGGTCAAGCAGTCCATCGCCAGCATGGGCAGCAACCTCTTCATCGTCCTTTCCGGCTCCTTCACCACGGGCGGCGTGAGAAGCGGCGCCGCCGGAGCTCCCACCCTCAACGTCGCCGACGCCGCTGCCATCGCCGAGCTCGATGGGGTCATCAACGTGGCCCCGGTGCACCAGGGCACCCGGCAGCTGGTTTATGGGCCCAACAACTGGAATTCCCAGGTGGTGGGCACGACGCCGTCCTACCTGGACGCCCGGGCGTGGACCGTGGTCAGCGGCGCCCCCTTCGGCGATTCGGACGTGCGCTCCGCTACCCGGGTCGCCCTGGTCGGAGCCACCGCCGCCAAGAACCTCTTCGGCGACGAGGACCCGGTGGGCAAGACCCTGCGCATCCAGCAGAGTCCCTTCGTGGTGGTCGGGGTGCTGGGCAGCAAGGGCCAGAGCCTGGACGGCCGGGACCAGGACGATACGGTGATCATTCCGCTGACCACCGCCCAGCGCAAGGTGTTTGGCACCCCCTTCCAGGGATCGGTGCGCATGATCACGGTCCAGGCCGCCTCGGACGAGGCCATGCCCGTGGTGGAAAAGGGCATCGAGGCCCTGCTGCGGCAGCGCCACCGGCTGCGGGAGGGCATGGAAAACGACTTCTACATGCGCAACCTGTCGGCGACGGCCGAGTCCCAGGCGGAAACCACCCGCACCATGTCCCTGCTGCTGGGCGCCATCGCCTCGGTGTCGCTCCTGGTGGGGGGCATCGGCATCATGAACATCATGCTGGTGTCGGTGACCGAGCGCACCCGGGAAATCGGCATCCGCATGGCCATCGGCGCCCGGGAGCGGGACATCCTTTCCCAGTTCCTGCTGGAGGCCATCATCATTTCCATCACCGGGTGCTTCATCGGCCTGGTGCTCGGCGTCGGCATGGCGCTGCTGGTCCATGCCGTCAGCGGCATGGTGGTGGTGATCTCCGGTGGCGCCGTGCTGGTGGCTTTTGCGGTGGCGGCGGGGGTCGGGGTGTTCTTCGGCTTCTATCCGGCGAGGAAGGCTGCCCGCCTCGATCCTATCGAAGCCCTCAGGTATCAGTAACCCAGGGCATCGATGTCGACAATTTCCTGCCACTCGCCGTCGATGAGGCCTTCGATGGGCCGGAAACGGGTCTTGTAAGCCATTTTGCGGCTGTTCCGGATCCAGTAGCCCAGGTAGAGGTAGGGCAGGCCCAGGGCGGCGCATTGCTGCGCCTGCCACAGGATGTTGTAGGTGCCGAAGCTGACCCCGGGAATCTCCGGGTCGAAAAAGGTGTAAACGGAAGACAGGCCGTCCTCCAGGAAGTCGATGAGGCTGACCATGCGCAGCTCGTCGCCTTCCGAGAATTCGATCAGCCGGGTGTCCACGTGGCTCTGCAGCAGGAAATGGGCGTACTGCTCGTGGCTATCCTCATCCATGCCGCCGCCGGCGTGGCGGGTCGCCTGGTAACGGGCATAAAGCTCGTAGTGGGGCTCGAAGAAGGCGAGGGGCAATTCCCGGGCGGCCAGGTTGCCGTGCTTCTTCAGGCTGCGGCGCTGGCTGCGGTCGAGTTGCAGCCGGGCCACCGGCAGGCGTACCGGGACGCAGGCGTTGCAGCGGTCGCATTGGGGGCGGTAGGTGAAGACGCCGCTGCGCCGGAAGCCCACCCGCACCAGTTGGCTGTAGACCGAGGCGTTGATGAGATGGGTCGGGGTCGCCACCTGGGAACGCGCCATCCGGCCCGGCAGATAGCTGCAGGGATAGGGGGAGGTGGCGTAGAACTGCAGCAGGGAAAATGGGAGATCGCTATCGTTCAGGTGTGCCATGGCGTGGCCCAATCAAATGAAGCCCCGGAGGACGGCCAAAGGCTCCGCGGACGGGGTTGCTCCAGAAGCTTGCTCAAGCGGTTCAGGAACAGGCGGCGCGGAATTTCTCGGGCGCCCAGGGTCGCAAGATGCGCTGTTCGCATTTGGCAGTCGACCATGCCGAACTTTTCACGGGCTAGAAAACGGACAAGATGGACAAAGGCAATCTTGGATGCGTCGGTCCGCCGGGAGAACATGGACTCCCCATAAAACATGCCTCCGATGGCCAGTCCGTACAAGCCTCCGGCAAGCTCACCTTCTTGATACGTTTCGACAGAGTGGGCCCATCCGAGTTCATGGAGGCGGATGTAGGCGCTCCGCATGTCGTCCGTGATCCAGGTGCCGTCCTGGCCGTGGCGGGGCGTCTGGGCACAGCCTTCGATGACCGCGGCGAAGTCGGTGTCGAGCCGCACTTCGTACTGGCCGCGGCGCAGGGTGCGCTGCAGCGAGCGGCTGATGCGGACCTCCTCCGGGAAAAGCACCATGCGCGGATCGGGGCTGTACCAGAGGGGGAAGCCGTCCAGGGTTCCCCAGGGAAAGATGCCATTCCGGTAGGCTTCCAGCAGCCTCTCCGGGGCAAGATCGGCGCCGACGGCCAGGAGTCCGCCCATGTCCCGGCGGGCCGACTCCACCGGGGGGAAGGGATCGAAGGGGCCGAGGAACGGGATCATGGCAGGGCCGGAAGGGGCAGGAGAGCGTCAGGGGCTTCGGCGCGGAACATGACGGCGATTATAAGGGGCGTTCGCCGCCGTCATGCTTTCCGGATAGTGCGCCGGCCAGGGCTGCAAAAAGGGGCAGCGCTTGGCCGCCCCGGTGGATCAGTTGTCGATGACGCGGCGGGCGCCGTTGTAACGCTTGATCCAGTAGCTGCTCTGCATGTTTTCGACCCGGACTTCCGCTCCCGGCTTGGGAGAATGGAGGAAGTAGTTGTCGCCCAGGTAGATGCCGACATGGGAGAAGGCGCGCCTCATGGTATTGAAAAATACCAGGTCTCCCGGCTTGAGGTCCTTGGAATCGACCCGCTCGCCGACTTCGCTCATTTCCCGGGCGGAACGCGGCAGCAGCATGCCGACGGTGTCCTTGAAGACGAGGCGGACGAATCCGCTGCAGTCGAGGCCGGTGTCCTCGTCGTTGCCGCCGCGGCGGTAGCTGATGCCCACCAGTTTCAGGCCATGCAGGATGACATCCTGCGTGGCATTGGTGTAACGTTCGAAAAAGGTTTTCTGATCTTCGCCATTCTTCATGGGCTCGGCTGCTTGGGCGTTGATGCCCCCGCAGACGAGTATCGTGGCCAGAAGAGCGGAAATCAGTGTTCTGTGCATGGGCGCAAAATTTAGGGCAAAAGCAACATACTGTAAAGACCTTATTTCCAGGGCGGTTACGGTCAGGCTATTTTCATTTTTCATAATTACTCCGATGGCGATGAGGCCTTCGGATCACGATGCCGAGCAACGGACCATTCAAATCGGAGAATGGAAAGGACTGAGGCAGATGCAGGTTTGCTTCCTATACTCCGTAATTATGAATACAATTTAAAGCTGAGGATAAAAAGAATGAGTTCGTTCAAGGCACTGCTGATCGAAGAAAGGAACGGTAAGACCACTTCCGGCTTGACCCAGGTGGACGAGAGCCTTTTGGATATCGGCGACGTGACCATCCGGGTGGCTTACTCCAGCGTCAATTACAAGGATGCGCTGGCAGCGACCGGCGCCGGTCGCATCATTCGCCGTTATCCCTGCATCGGCGGCATCGACCTGGCTGGTACTGTGATCGCCAGTCAGGACAATCGGTTCAAAATTGGTGACCCTGTCATTGCCACCAGCTTCGACATCGGAGTCGCCCATCATGGCGGCTATGCCGAAATCGCCCGGGTGCCGGGGGACTGGGTGGTGCCTCTGCCGGCCGGTCTCAGCCTGTTCGAGGCCATGGCCTTGGGCACGGCCGGCTTCACCGCCGCCCTGGGTATCGTCCGCATGGAAGAAAACGGACTCAAGCCGGGGAAGGGGCCGGTCATCGTCACCGGCGCCACGGGCGGAGTGGGCAGCCTGGCCATCGACATGCTGGCCAATCTGGGCTACAGCGTCACGGCGCTCACCGGCAAGGAGGGCGAGGCCGACTATCTGCGCCGGCTCGGAGCGACCGAAATCATGCTCCGTTCGAACCTGGATCTGGCCAAGATCAAGTCCCTGGACCGGGCCCGCTGGGCCGGTGCGGTGGATAACCTGGGCGGCGACGTGCTGGCCTGGATCGCCAGCACCATGCAGCAGGGCGGCACCATCGCCAGCATCGGCCTGGCCGCCAGCATGACCTTCAATACCACGGTGGCGCCCTTCATCCTGCGGGGCGTCAGCCTCCTGGGCATCGATTCCGGCTACATCGGCGAGCCCTACCGGAGCGGCGTCTGGCGGCGGCTGGCCTCGGACCTGAAGCCTCGGCATCTGGCAGAGATGACCCGCCGGGTCGCCTTCGACGACCTGCCGGCCCTCTTCCCCGAATTCATCGCCGGTCGCGCCAAGGGGCGCGTCGTGGTCGAGATCAGCGGGGAGTAAGCATGTCCGGGCTGCCGCGTATCCTCATCGTCGATGATTCGCGCATCGTGCGGATCTCCCTGGCCAACCAGCTCAAGGGCCATTACGACATCCGCGAAGAAAGCGACGGGGAGGGCGCCTGGCAGGCCCTGGTCCTGGATCACGATCTGCAGGCCGTCATTTCCGATCTGCAGATGCCGAAGCTGGACGGTTTCGGCCTCCTCGAGCGGGTCCGTTCCTCCAAACTCCGGCGGCTGCAGCAGCTGCCCTTCATCCTGGTCTCCGGCGAGGAGACCGAGGAGGAGCGGGGGCGGGCAAAGGCCCTCGGGGTATCGGATTTCATTACCAAGGGCATCGGCAGCAACGAGATTCTCACCCGCCTCGATCATCTCCTGGCCCTTTCGAACGCCCGCGAGAGCCTCGATACGAGCCGCGAGCACATGGTCCGCGATACGGAAACCGGGCTCTTTAGCCGCAAGTATCTCGAACTCCAGGCCGCCCAGGCCCTTTCCCACGCCGCCCGGCACCATGGCCAGGTGAGCGTCCTGGTCCTGTCCCTGGACCGCTACGATGCCATCTGCGCCCAACTCGGGGCACCCATGGCCGAACAGGTCGGCAACCGGCTAGCCAAGATGCTGGCCGCCAAGATTCGGCAAGAGGACAGCCTCGGACATTACGAACCGGGACGGTATGCCATCGTCTCTCCCGGCACCGCGCCGGCCACCTGCGTCATCTTTGCGGAGCGGGTACGGCAGGCGGTGGAAGCGGCCCACATTGCGGCTCATGGGCAGCGGGTGGCCCTGACGGTGAGTGTCGGCGTCGCATCCGTGCCCGAGGCCCGGGTCAGTTCGGCCGGCGCCCTTCTCGAACTGGCGGGCAGCCGCATGCGGGAAGCCATGCAGGCGGGCGGCAACCGGATCGTTTCGGGCGGCCCGGGGCAAGGCGAGGCGCCAACGAGACCGATGAGCATCCAGCAGGCCATCGACCTGCTGCGTACCGGCCGGCCCGAACCCGTACTTTCACTCCTGCCGGCCCTGGGCCTGCAGGTGCTGCCGCTGCTGCAATTGCTGGACAAGGAATTGGGACTGGCCTTGCCGCTGGCGGAAATCGAACAACAATTAATAACAAGGGCCCGTGAACAAGAGGCCCGCAAGTCTGTGTAATCTGTGCAGGAAAACTAGCAAGAGGGAGTTTTATGACGACGTACAAGGAGTTTTACCAACATTCCATCGACCATCCGGACGAGTTTTGGAGTGAGCAGGCCAAGTTGATCGACTGGCAGACGCCCTTCGGCCAGGTCTGCGATTTTTCGCGCCCGCCGTTTGCCAAGTGGTTCGTGGGCGGCAAGACCAACCTGTGCCACAACGCCGTCGACCGCCATGCCGCCAAGCGGCCCAATGACCGCGCCCTGGTCTATATCTCCACCGAAACCGACGAGGAGATGGTCTACAGCTTCGCCGAACTGCAGCGCGAAGTGGAGCGCATGGCAGCCATTTACAAGAGCCTCGGCGTCAAGAAGGGGGACCGCGTCCTCATCTACATGCCGATGATCGCTCAGGCAGCGTTCGCCATTCTGGCCTGCGCCCGGATCGGCGCCATCCACTCGGTGGTGTTCGGCGGCTTCGCCTCCGGTTCCCTCGCCACTCGCATCGACGATGCCAAGCCGGTGCTGATCGTCTCCTCGGAGGCTGGCATGCGCGGCGGCAAGGCGGTGCCCTACAAGCACCTGCTGGACGACGCCATCGACATCGCAGAGCACAAGCCGGCCAAGGTGCTGATGGTCGATCGCGGCGTGGACAAGAATTACAGCAAGGTCGAGGGCCGCGACGTGGATTACGCCACCCTGCGCGCCCAGCACATGGATGCCCAGGTGCCCTGCGAGTGGCTGGAGTCTTCCGAGCCCTCCTACATCCTCTACACCTCCGGTACCACCGGCAAGCCCAAGGGCGTGCAGCGCGACACCGGCGGCTACTGCGTCGCCCTGGCGTCCACCCTGAAGCACATCTACTGCGGCGGCGAAGGCGAGACCTTCTTCTCGACTTCCGATATCGGCTGGGTGGTGGGCCACTCCTACATCATCTACGGCCCCCTGATCGCCGGCATGGCCACCGTCATGTACGAAGGCACGCCGCTGCGCCCCGATCCGGGCATCTGGTGGCAGATCGTCGAAAAGTACAAGGTCGATGTCATGTTCTCGGCGCCGACCGCTGCCCGCGTCCTGAAAAAGCAGGATCCGGCCTACATGCACAAGTACGACATTTCCAGCCTCAAGCACCTGTTCATGGCCGGCGAGCCCCTCGACCAGCCGACCCACGAGTGGATCATGGGCGAGCTGGGCATCCCGGTCATCGACAACTACTGGCAGACCGAGACCGGCTGGCCCATGCTGTCGGCCATGCACGGGGTCGAGAAGACCAAGCTCAAGTACGGTTCGCCGAGCTTCCCGGTGTACGGCTACAACCTCAAGATCTACCGCGAGGATGGCTCCGAGTGCGAGGCCAACGAAAAGGGCATCGCCGCTGTCGTGCCGCCGCTGCCGCCGGGCTGCCTGTCCACCGTCTGGGGCCAGGATGACCGCTTCGTCAGCACTTACTTCAGCCTGTTCAAGGACCCGCTGGTCTATTCCTCCTTCGACTGGGCCATCAAGGACGAGGAAGGCTACTACTTCATCCTGGGCCGGACCGACGACGTGATCAACGTTGCCGGCCACCGCCTCGGCACCCGGGAGATCGAGGAAGCCGTGCAGGCCCACCCGGCCATCGCCGAAGTCGCCGTGGTTGGCGTCGAGGACAAGCTCAAGGGCCAGATGCCCATGGCCTTCGCCGTGGTCAAGGATCAGTCCAAGGTGGCGACGCCCGAGCTGGCCAAGGCCCTGGAGAAGGAGGTCATGGGCACGGTGGACGGCATCCTCGGTGCCATTGCTCGTCCGGCCCGGGTGCACTTCGTCACCGGCCTGCCCAAGACCCGGTCCGGCAAGATGTTGCGCCGTTCCCTGCAAGCCCTGGCGGAAGGCCGCGATCCCGGCGACCTCACCACCATCGACGATCCCAGCACCCTGGAGCAGATCCGCAACGCTCTGGCCAGCTGATCGCCAGCTCCCGCAGCAACTCGAACCCGCCGCTGGTCGGCGGGTTTTTTATGCCAGGGAAAACGGCCTGGGGCGATCCTCCAGGTCGTCATAACCGCACTTCCTATAACGAAAGTTATGGTTTTGGTTTAGACTTCCAGAACCGCAACAAGAATCAGCGCATCTGCCGCCTGCGGCCTTTGACGAGCGGATGGCGCGTCGAAATGAACATCAGGACAGACGGGTTAACCGGTTTCCTAGATCGGGGCGAATGTATCGGGGAGGTTGAGCGGCTGGCCGGGGAGGCCCGGGCCGCCAATACGCCGTTCTGCGTGCTGTGGATCGGGATCGATCGTTTTCGGCAGATCAACTCATCCTTCGGCCATCGGGCCGGCGACAACGTCCTCGCCAAGCTGGCCCACCGCATGAAGTCCCTGGCCCGGGAAGGCGACCGCTTCGGTCGCATGGGCGGCGACGAATTCGTCATCCTTCTGCCCGGCCGCGGCGTCGCCGAAGCTGAAGGGACGGCGGAGCGCCTTCAGCAGGCGCTCAAGGTGCCGATGGAAATCGGCCATGTCCGCGTCCGTCCCTCCGGTAGCATCGGCATCGCCCAACTCAATACGGTGGAGCCCCTTCTCCACGTCCTCGAAAGAGCCGACCGCGCCATGCTGGCGGCCAAACGCCTGGGGGGAGGGCAATACGTGGTCTCGGGAGGGGAGAAGGTGCCGGGGCGCTTCGGCAATCCCATGGCCCAGGAGGAGCTGACCGTGGAGGGGCTGCTCCACGAGGCCCTGGAAACCGGCGGCCTGTCGCTCCATTACCAGCCCATCCTGAGTGCCGGGGACGGCAAACTGGAGGCCGTCGAGGCCTTGATGCGTTGCCGCGTGCGGGAAAGGAACCTGGCGCCGGCCAGCTTCATTCCGGTGGCCGAGAAGACCGGGCTCATCGTCCGCCTTGGCGAATGGAGCCTGATGACTGCCGCCCGCCTGGCGCAGCGCCTGGGTGCGGATGGCGCAGCCGTCAAGGTGGCGGTCAATATCTCCCGTGCCCAGCTCACGGCCCCCAAATTCTGCCAGGCGCTCCATGCCGTGCTGGCCTGCACCGACACCCCCGCCGACCTGCTGGAGCTGGAGCTTACCGAATCCCTGTTCATGGACATGTCCGACAATGTCCGCAGGAACCTGGCGGCAGTCGTGGAAGCCGGCCTGCCGCTGGCCATCGACGACTTCGGTACCGGCTACTCCTGCCTGGCTTATCTGAAGGACCTGCCGGCCACGAAAATCAAGCTCGACCGCGCCTTCGTGGTGGGTCTGCCGGAAGACCGGAAATCCTTCGCCATCGTGCGCATGGTGACCCAGCTGGCCCGGGATTTCGGCATGGCGGTGGTGGCCGAGGGCGTCGAGACCGTCGACCAATACGACTGCCTCCGGGAAGCGGGGGTGACGGCGGTGCAGGGCTTCCTGTTCTCCCGTCCCCTCCCCGAATACCAGCTGGATCAATGGCTACAGGAAAGATCAGGCCAATGAACACAGATACCCGAAACCCGAATGCTTCCGCTCCCCTGGACGACCACTTGGCCAAGTCTATCCGCCAGTTGGGCATCCCGCCCCGGCCGGCCATCCTCGAGAAGGTGGCAGGGGAAGTGCAGCGCGACGAGCCGGACTTCCGGCGCCTGGCGGCCATCATCAGCGCCGACGTGAGCATTGCCGGCAGCCTGCTCAAGCTGGCGAATTCGCCTTTCTTCGGTTACCGGCAGAGAGCGAGGACGGTGCAGAGCGCCCTTTCCATGCTCGGCCTCAACGCCATTTCCTCCGCCATCGCCACCATCGTCCTGCGCAAGGTCCTGCCGCCGCTGCCCCGGCTCGAGCGTTTCTGGGACGCCTCGGCCCGGGTGGCCCAGGTCTCCGGCTGGCTGGTGCAGCAGATTGGGGCAAGGGACGAGGTGCTCTCCGAGGACGCCTATACCTTCAGCCTATTCCGGGATTGCGGCATCCCCATCATGGCGCGCCGGTTCCCCGGCTATTTCGACACCCTGGCCAAGGCCAACGCCGATCCCGAGCGCTTGTTCACCGAGGTGGAGGAGTTATGCCACCCGACCAACCATGCCGTCATCGGCTGCCTCCTCGGACAGTCCTGGTGGCTGCCCGAGAATACCTGCGTGGCGATACGCCACCACCATGATTTCGTCTCCCTGCGGGCGGGGGCCGGTGCCTTCTCGCCAACCTCGCGCCGCCTCATCTGCCTTGCCCAGGTAGCTGAAAAGCTGATCCAGGACGCCACTGGGCGGGGTTGTTGCTGCGAGTGGACGAAGATGGGGGAGGCCAGCCTGGAAATCCTGGCCATTTCCCCCGCCGATTTCGCCGAACTCCAGGCCGCCGTCCGCGACTTTCTGGCGCAGGAAGACGCCGCCTGACCTGGCATTAGCCCTGGGCCGGTAGAAGCGCCGCCTCCATGCAGCGGCGCCAATAGTCCCGGTGCCGGGCCAGGCTGTCCCGGCGGTCGATGATCACTTCGAGGAGATGAGGTCCCCCCGTTTCCAGGGCGGTTCGGAGCGCTGCGACGCCGTCCCGCCGGCCATCGGCCCGGGCGTAGGCGAGGCCGAAAGCCGCGGCCGCAGCGGCGAAATCGATGGCCTGCGGCGTCAGCCACCCGGCTTCGAATTCGGGCAGGGCCGCCTGGGGCAGATGGTCGAAAATGCCGCCGCCGCCATTGTTCATGACCACCACCACGGCGCTGAGGCCCCGGGCCGCCGCCAGGCCTCCCAGGTCGTGCTGGCAGGTGAGGTCGCCCAGGAAGGCCACCAACCGGCCCCGGGCGGCGGCGATGCCGAGGGCGGTGGAGACATTGCCGTCGATGCCGCTGGCCCCCCGGTTGCCGTGGAAGCGGATCGGCCTGGCGCCTTTGCCGCTGAAAGCGTCCAGGTCGCGGATGAGCATCGAATTGCCGACGAAGACCGGACAATTTTCCGGCAGGACGGCGAGGAGGGCCGGCAGCAGCTGGCCTTCGAAGGTGGCGTCGTCTTCCCCGGTGTGGGCGGCGGCGGAATCGGCTTGCCGGAAGTCTTCCATCCACTGCCCGGGCGCTGCCGCCAGGGGCTCCTCCAGCAGGGCTTCGCAGGTCGCCAGCGGGTCGGCGCGCAGCAGGTCGGTAACCCGGTGGGACGGGTCGTTCCAGCGGGGCAACGGGTCCACCAGGGCGGTGGTTCGGCTGGCTGTGGCAACAAAGCCCTGCAGGCTGCGGCCCACCGGGAAGGCCCCGAAACGCAGCAGCCATTCCGGGCGGTGGCCAGCGACGAACGCCGGGTTGCGCAGCCAGCCGTCGTAGCGGCAGAGGATATGGGAGCGGTCGTGGGGGCCGAAGCGCAGGTTCGACAGGGGCTCGGCCAGGACGGGGCAGGCGAGCCGGGCGGCCAGGGTGGCGACGGCGTCGGAAAAACCCTCCGGGTAGTCCGCTTCGCCGCAGACGATGGCCCCCGGCCGGCCGGATAGGGAGGCGGCGAGGCGGGCGATGGCCTCTCCGGGCGGCAGAGGACGGGGATGCTCCACCGGGATGGCCGGCACAGCCGGCGGCAGCGGTGTGCCGCCGGGGGGCAGCAGGGGCTCGCGGCATGGCAGGTTGAGATGGACCGGCCCCGGCAGGGGCCAGGCGGCCTGCTCGGCAGCCCGGGCGGCAAGCCGGTGCAGGTAGCCCGGATCGAAGCCGGCGTCGGGCGCGCCGAGGGCATGGCAGGCCCGGACGTGGCTGCCGAAGAGCTTCACCTGGTCCACCGTCTGGTTGGCGCCGCAGCCGTGCAGTTCCGGCGGCCGGTCGGCGGAGAGGAGGAGGAGGGGAATGGCCGCCTGGCTGGCCTCGACCACCGCCGGCAGCCAGTTGGCCGGGGCGCTGCCGGATGTGGCCAGGATCAGCACGGGCCGGCCCGTGGCTTTGGCTATGCCGAGGGCGAAGAAGGCGGCGCTGCGCTCGTCGATAATGATGCGGCAATCCATTCCCGGCTGGCGCAGCAGGGCCAGGGCCAGGGGAGTCGAGCGGGATCCCGGCGAGATGACGGCATGGCGTACCCCGGCGCCGGCGAAACCGCCGACCAGGGCCTGGAACCAGGCGAAATTGAGGCTTCCCGTATCCATGGTCAGGTTCCAGTCCTTTCTTCCCAGGCCGGTTCCCGCAGGGCCTCGAGGAGGGTGGCGAGCTTGGCTTCCGTTTCCAGGAATTCCTGCTCCGGGTCCGAGCCGGCGACGATGCCCGCCCCGGCATGGAGTTCGGCCTGGTCGCCGGAAATGAGGGCGGAGCGCAGGGCGACGGCAATCTCCCCGTCGCCGTCGGCGCCGATGCAGCCGAAGCCGCCGCTATACCAGCCGCCGCGCTGCTCGCCGTGGCCGCGCAGCCAGTCCAGGGCCGCCGCCGTCGGCGAGCCGCCCACCGCCGGCGTGGGATGGAGGGCGCGGACCAGATCGAAAAGGGTGACCCCGGAGCGGACCGGGCCGCCGATGGCGCTGCGCAGATGGCTGAGATGCCCGAGGCGGAGAGGCTGCGGCGCCCCCGATTCGGCAATGGCGGTGCACAGGGGCGCCAGCGCCTTGCGCACCGCTTCCGCCACCAGGGACTGCTCGCGGGCATTCTTGTCGGCGTCGAGCCGGGCCGATCCCGGCCAGGCCGTGCCGGCCAGGGCGTCGGCCTCGGCCCTGCCCCCGTCGAGGGCCACCAGACGCTCCGGCGAGGCGCCGAGAAAGATGGCCTGCCGGTTGCCATAGGCGTAGATGGTGCTGCCGGCCTGGCGCCCCAGGAGAGCGGCGAGGACCGGGGCGGCGGCGAACGGGCGGTCGGCCGCCAGACGGGTGCTGCGGGCCAGGACCAGCTTGTCCAGGCCGCCGGCGGCGATGTTCCTCAGGGCGGCGCCGACCCGGGCGGTCCAGGCCTGGTCCGCCAGCGGCTGCGCTATCCGGCGGACATTGCAAGCGCCTGCCGGCTGCGGGTTTTCCGTCAGTAGCCCGGTCCAGGCATCGGCGGCCTGGTCGAGGGTGGCGGCCAGGGCCGTGACGGTGGCGGTGCAGCGGCCCCGGCGGGATTCCAGCAGGATGGCTGGGATGGCGAGCAGGGCGTTGGGGAATTCGGAGCGGGTGCCCTCGGCGAAGGCAAAGCCCAGGAAGGCCTGGGGCAGCCCTTCCTCGTGGCGCCATTGGCGGACGATGCCGGAAAAGGTGTTGTCCAGGGCGGCAAAGCGATTCGGACCGGCACTGGCGACATGGAGGGCCTGGCCCAGGCCCAGGCGGTAGTGGCCTTGCCCGGGCCGGGCCCAATACCAGAAATGCTCGCCCCGGTGCGGCAGCAGGGCCAGCCAGTCGTCCTGGCCGGGGCCGAGGTCCAGGGTCAGGCTTACCAGGGCCGAGGCGGGGGCGCCGGCGGCCTGGGCCGCCAGGCGTGCGCCCAGGTCCTGGTCCCGCAGGAGTTGGCGCAGCCGGCGGATCACGCTGCCACCCCGCAATCCAGCTGGCCCAGGAAGGCCCGCAGGGCACCCCTTTCCAGCTTGCCCATGGCGTTGCGGGGCAGGCGCTCCAGCCGGACGATGCGCCGGGGACGGGCCGCCGCCGGCAGGCGGGCGCGGCTCCAGTCGAGGATGTGCTGGTCGCTGGCTTCGCCCACCACCAGGGCAACCACGAGATCTCCCCAGACCGGGTGGGGCAGGCCGGCTACCGCCACGTCGGCGATGCCGGGGCAGGCGGCGAGGCAGGATTCCACCGCCAGGGGATGGACGTTGCTGCCGCCGCTCACCAGCATGGCATCGGCCCGGCCGAGGATGCGGAGGCATCCGTCGGCCTCGATGCGGCCCAGGTCGCCGGTGGCGAACCAGCCGTCCTCCAGCCCGACGCCGGCCCGGCCGCCGGGTTCGAGGTAGCCCAGCATGACCTGGGGGCCGCGCAGGCGGACGCGGCCGTCGGTGCCGATCGACACCTCGTTTCCCGGCAGCGGGTGGCCCACCAGCCCTTCTTCCCAGGTCCCCGAGGCCGGGTCGAAGGTCGCCACCTGGGCGGCTGTTTCGCTCATGCCGTAGGTGGGGAAAAGGGGCCAGCCGGCGGCCATGGCCCGTTCGTACAGGGGTTTGGACAGGGCGGCGCCGCCCACCAGGACACAGCGCAGGAAGGGCGGGGGCGCGGCGTCCAGGTCGAGGAGCCGGGCCAGCATGGCTGGCACCAGGGAAAGGTGGGTGACCCGCCGGGCCGCCAGGTCCCGGACCACGGACCCGGCGTCGAAGCCCTCGTGGAGCAGGACGGCGGCCCCGGCCCGGGCGCAGCGCCAGAGGATGGACTGCCCACCGATGTGGAACAGGGGCAGGCAGTCGAGCCAGATATCCCCGGGACCGAGGGGCAGGCGAACATTGGAAGCGGCGGCGGCCGCGTCGAGATTGGCGGCGGAAAGCATGGCGGCCTTGGGCTCGCCTTCGCTGCCGCTGGTGGAAATGACCAGGGCGGTGCCGGGGGCGGTGGCCGGTGCCCGGGCTGGCGCCGGAGCCGGCTTCTCCGGGTCCAGGGGCCACAGGGGGCGGCCGGCCAGGCTGCAGGCGTAGGCGGCAAAAGCCAGGGCAGTGCTGCCGGCCGCCAGGGGCAGGGGGGTATGGGAAAAGGTCAGGTCGGCGGCCTGCCGGCCAATTTCCCGCCACAGCCCGGCAAAGTCCCAATCCCCTCCGGACGTCAGCAGGGCCGGCGCCGCCGGCGTAAGGCGGGCAGCGCTTTCCAGGTGCGGGGCAAGGGTGAGGATGGGGTCGCTCATAGGGCGCCGATTATAAATACCGATGTCACATGACGGAGCCAAGATGGATCAAGAAAACCCGGCGGCGAAGCCGATGCCGGGGGTTGGGGATAGCCGGAGGCGTCCCCGGGCAATGGCGGGCGGCCGGCCGGTGTCGCGGACGAACCAGTGGGCGGTGGCGAGGCCGTGGACCGCCTCGGGGGCAATGGCGGCCGCCAGGTGGGCGCTGGCGGCGAGGCCGCAGGCGCTTTCCAGGCCCGACGTGACGACGCATTCGATTCCCGCCTTCCGGGCGCCGAGGGCGATCCGTGCCGCAGCCAGGAGACCGCCGTGGCGGGCTGGCTTGAGAACCAGGCGGCGTACCGGCGGGTCGGCGAATAGCGCCTCGCCGATGCAGTCCGCGGATTCGTCCAGGGCCAGGGGGAAGGGCAGGCCGGCCTGCAGCCGCCGAAGGGTTCCGGCGTCGGGGTGGCGCAGGGGCTCCTCCACGCCTTCCACCGGCAGTTCCGTGCAGGCGGCCAGGAAGCGGGCGGCGGCCTCCTCGTCCCAGGCCCGGTTGGCATCCAGGCGGAGGGCCACGCCCGGTGGCAGGGTGGCGGCGAGTTCCCGCAGGCGGGCCAATTCGTTTCCGGGCTGCTCCAGGCCGACCTTGACCTTGAGGACCGGAAAACCGGCGGCGCAGGCGGCGGCGATCTGTTCCGGGGCGAGGGCGTGGATGTCCCCCAGGGCCGCATTGACGCGGATAGCCGCCGCTGCCGGTTCGCCGCCCCGGAGCCAGGCGGCCAGGGGCAGGCCGGCGGCCTGGGCGGCCAGGTCCAGGAGGGCGCATTCCTCGGCATGGGCAAGGGCTTTGCGCGGGTCGATGCCGATGGCGGGAAAGGGGGCGCAGTCACCCCAGCCGCAGCGGCCCTCTTCGGTGACGAGACGCAGGAGCCGGCCCCGGCGTTCCCGCAGCCAGCCGGCGGCGCTCACCCAGGGCTGACGCAGGGGCAGCCGGTAGGGATGCCAGCCGGCGGCAGCGATTCTCACGGCCGCCGGCGGTACTTGGCGAAATCGGGGGGGCGGCGCTCGAGCCAAGCGTTGCGGCCTTCCTGGCCTTCCCCACTCATGTAGAAAAGCCCGGTGGCATTGCCGGCCAACTCCTGGATGCCGGCCAGGCCGTCGGTGTCGGCATTGAAGCCGGCCTTCATCATGCGCAGGGCCATGGGGGAGTGCTGGAGCATTTCCCGGCACCAGGCGACGGTGGTCTCTTCCAGTTCGGCCACCGGCACCACGGCGTTGACCAGGCCCCATTCGAGGGCGGTGGCGGCGTCGTACTGGCGGCAGAGGAACCAGATTTCCCTGGCCCGCTTGAGGCCGATGGTGCGGGCCATGAGCCCGGCGCCGAGGCCGGCGTCGAAGCTGCCCACCCGGGGGCCGGTCTGGCCGAAGCGGGCGTTGTCAGCGGCGATGGAGAGGTCGCACACCAGGTGCAGGACGTGGCCGCCGCCGATGGCGTAGCCTGCCACCATGGCCACTACCGGCTTGGGCAGGCGCCGGATCTGCATCTGCAGGTCGAGGACGTTGAGATGGGGGGTGCCGCCTTCGTCGATGTAGCCTTCCTCGCCGCGGACCTTCTGGTCGCCCCCGGAACAGAAGGCTTCGTGGCCAGCGCCGGTGAGGATGATGGCGCCGATGCCGTTGTCCCGATGGGCCCGGTGGAAGGCGTCGATGAGCTGCTCCACGGTTTCGGGGCGAAAGGCGTTGCGCCGCTCCGGGCGGTTGATGGTGATCCGGGCGATGCCTTCGGCGGCATCGAACAGTATGTCGGAATAGCTGGCCTGGGGAATCCAGTCGAGGGCGGTGCGGATCATCGGCAGGGGCAGGAAATGACGGATGGAGGGCTGGATTCTAATCGCATCGGAAAGACGATCGCCATAGGAGGATTCCCATGGCAAGATCGCTGACCCGCCGCGGCGGATCTTTTTGTGGAGTGCCATTGCTATGTCCTGGTTGTTGACGAATCTTGTCGCCAGCTTTCTGCTGCCGCCCCTGAACGGCCTGCTGCCCGCTTTTCTCGGGCTCCTGGCGGCGCGTCGGCGGCCCCGCTTGGGGCGCCTAGCGATGGCCTTCGGGCTCTTCCTGCTGGCGGCCCAGTCTCTGCCCATCGTTGCCGACGCCCTGCTGGAGCCCCTGGAAAGCCGGTACGCCGCCTTGCCCCAGGAAAGCCTGGCCGGCCTCGATGTGGATGCGGTGGTGATCCTGGCTGGGGGGCGTTATCGGCAGGCGCCGGAATTCGGCGGCGCCGACGATGTCCGGCAATTCACCCTGGACCGGCTGCGCTATGGCGCCCTGGTGGCCCGGGAATCCGGCAAGCCGGTGCTGCTTACCGGCGGCAATCCGGAAGGCGGGGGCAGCCCGGAAGCGGTGGCGATGGAGGCGGCCCTGGCCCGGGATTTCGGCCTTTCCGCCCGCTGGGTCGAGGACAAGTCCCGCACCACCCGGGAGAATGCGGTCTATTCGGCGGACATCCTGCTGCCCCGGGGCCTGCGGCGGATCGCCCTGGTGACCCACGCCTGGCACATGCCCCGTTCCGTGGCCGCCTTCGAGGCCGCCGGCTTCGAGGTGGTGCCTGCGCCCACCGCCTTTCTAGCCAGCCGCCGCCCGCTCATGGCGCTGGATTTCGTGCCGCGCTATGAGGGGATGCACAGGTCCGGCATCGCCATCCACGAGGCCGTCGGCATGCTGTGGTACCGGCTGCGGGGGTAGGCGGGGAGGACCTCCCGGCGGGGCAAAAAAAAGCCGGCCAGCGGCCGGCTCTTTCGTGCTCCAGGAGGCTTAGTGGCCGCCCTGGAGGGTGGCGACGGGGATCTTCCCGATCTTGGCGCACCACTCGGCGGGGCCGGTGTTGTGCACCGAGGTGCCTTTGGAATCCACGGCCACGGTCACCGGCATGTCCTGCACGTCGAACTCGTAGATGGCTTCCATGCCGAGGTCGCCGAAGGCCACCACCTTGGCGGCCTTGATGGCCTTGGACACCAGGTAGGCGGCGCCGCCCACGGCCATCAGGTAGGCCGACTGGTTGTCCTTGATGGCATCGATGGCGATGGCGCCGCGCTCGGCCTTGCCGACCATGGAGATGAGGCCGGTCTTCTCCAGCATCATGCGGGTGAACTTATCCATGCGGGTGGCGGTGGTCGGGCCGGCGGGGCCGACCACTTCGTCGCGCACCGGATCAACGGGGCCGACGTAGTAGATCACCCGGTTGGTGAAGTCGATGGGCAGCTGCTCTCCCTTGGCCAGCATGTCGTGAATGCGCTTGTGGGCGGCATCGCGGCCGGTGAGCATCTTGCCGTTCAGGAGCAGCACCTGGCCGGGCTTCCAGGAAGCGACTTCTTCCTTGGTCAGGGTGTTCAGGTCGACCCGGGTGGCGACATTGGTATCGGCCTTCCAGGTCACGGCGGGCCAGTCTTCCAGCTTCGGGGGCTCCAGGTGGGCCGGGCCGGAACCGTCCAGGTGGAAGTGGACGTGGCGGGTGGCGGCGCAGTTCGGAATCATCGCCACCGGCAGGGAAGCGGCGTGGGTCGGGTAGTCCAGGATCTTGACGTCGAGGACGGTAGTGAGGCCGCCCAGGCCCTGGGCGCCAATGCCCAGGGCATTGACCTTCTCGTAGAGCTCGAGGCGCAGTTCCTCGACCCGGTTGCTGGGGCCGCGGGCGATCAGCTCATGGATGTCCACCGGCGCCATGAGGGATTCCTTGGCCAGCAGCATGGCCTTCTCCGGAGTGCCGCCGATGCCGATGCCGAGGATGCCCGGGGGGCACCAGCCGGCGCCCATGGTGGGAACGGTCTTGAGGACCCAGTCCACGATGGAGTCGGAAGGGTTGAGGGCGTAGAACTTGGACTTGTTCTCGGAGCCGCCGCCCTTGGCGGCGCAGATCACTTCCACGTGGTCGCCTTCCACCATCTCGTAGTGGATGACCGCCGGGGTGTTGTCCTTGGAGTTCTTGCGGGCGCCGGCCGGGTCCAGCAGAACAGAAGCCCGCAGCTTGTTGTCCGGATGGTTGTAGGCGCGGCGAACGCCCTCATTGACCATTTCCTGGATGCTCATCCTGGCATCCCATTTGGCATTCATGCCGATCTTCAGGAAAACCACGGCGATGCCGGTATCCTGGCAGATGGGGCGCCGGCCTTCGGCGCACATGCGGGAATTGGTCAGGATCTGGGCGATGGCATCCTTGGCCGCCGGGCTCTGTTCGCGCTCGTAGGCGGTGCCGAGGGCCTTGATGTAGTCGAGGGGGTGGTAGCAGCTGATGTACTGGAAGGCATCAGCGATGGACTGGATGAAATCGTCCTGGCGGATCGTGCTCATTAGGGCTCCCGGTCTTAGACAAGCCTGGGATTTTAGCATGCCCGCGCCAGCCGGCTTGCCCCGCCGTTGCTGCATTGCAGCGTAAAACCCTGTAAGCGGAATGTAAGATTGCGGCAGTCTAATTAAGCGGAACGGCGTAGCACGCGGTAGTGCTCCTGCCTTGATTAGCGGGGTTTGATTCCGGGCCCCGAGTTAACAGCTCGGGGCTTGTCCGTTTTCATCAACTTAAATGCCAACAAGTACCGCAGAGGAGAAGGAATATGTCTAATGAGTCCGTGCAGCTTTTTTATCCGTCTGACGAGATCGTCAAGAGCGCGGCGGTTTCCGGGATGGACGCCTACAAGGCACTGTGCGCGGAAGCCGACCAGGACTATGAAGGCTTCTGGGCCCGCCATGCCCGTGAGCTGGTGACCTGGAAGCAACCCTTCACCCAGGTGCTGGACGAGTCCAACGCCCCCTTCTACCAGTGGTTTGCCGACGGCAAGCTCAACGTCTCCTACAACTGCCTGGACCGCAACGTCGAGACCGGCCTGGGCGACAAGGTGGCCATCGTTTTCGAAGCCGATAACGGCGAAGTTACCAAGGTCACCTACAAGGAACTACTGGCCAAGGTCTGCAAGATGGCCAACGCCCTCAAGGCGAGGGGCGTCAAGAAGGGCGACCGCGTCGTCATTTACATGCCGATGACCGTCGAAGGCGTCGTCGCCATGCAGGCCTGTGCCCGCATCGGCGCCATCCATTCCGTGGTCTTCGGCGGCTTCTCCGCCCAGTCCCTGCGCGACCGCATCAACGACGCCGGCGCCGTTTGCCTGCTCACCTCCGACGGCCAGTTCCGCGGCGGCAAGTCCATTCCCCTGAAGAGCATCGCTGACGAAGCCTTCTCCCTGGGCGGCTGCGAATCGGTCAAGAGCGTCATCGTTTTCAAGCGCACCGGCGGCGAGTGCAACATGGTCGCCGGCCGCGACGAGTGGCTCCACGACGTCGTCGCCAGCCAGCCGGAAACCTGCGAGCCCGAGTGGGTCGAGGCCGAGCATCCGCTCTTCCTCCTCTATACCTCCGGCTCCACCGGCAAGCCGAAGGGCGTCCAGCATTCCACCGGCGGCTACCTGCTCCACGCCATCCTGACCATGAAGTACACCTTCGACATCAAGCCGCAGGATACCTTCTGGTGTACCGCCGACATCGGCTGGGTGACCGGTCACACCTACATCACCTACGGCCCCCTGGCCTGCGGCGCCACCGAAGTGGTCTTCGAAGGCGTGCCCACCTATCCGGACGCCGGCCGCTTCTGGAAGATGATCCAGGACCACAAGGTCAACATCTTCTACACGGCTCCCACCGCCATCCGCTCCCTCATCAAGGCAGCCGACACCACCCCGGCGGTGCATCCGAAGAACTACAACCTGTCTTCCCTGCGCATCCTCGGTTCCGTGGGCGAACCCATCAACCCGGCGGCCTGGCAGTGGTACTACGACAACGTCGGCGGCGGCCGCTGCCCCATCGTCGATACCTTCTGGCAGACCGAGACCGGCGGCCACATGATCACCCCGCTGCCGGGTGCCACCCCGCTGGTGCCGGGCTCCTGCACGCTGCCCTTCCCGGGTATCCAGGCCGCCGTGGTCGATGAGACCGGTGCCGACGTGCCCTGGGGCCAGGGCGGCATCCTGGTGGTCAAGAAGCCTTGGCCGTCCATGATCCGGACCATTTACGGCGATGCCGAGCGTTTCAAGAAGTCCTACTATCCGGAAGACCTCGGCGGCCGGCTCTACCTGGCTGGCGACGGCGCCATCCGCGACGCCAAGACCGGCTACTTCACCATCACCGGCCGTATCGACGACGTGCTGAACGTTTCCGGTCACCGCATGGGCACCATGGAAATCGAATCCGCCCTGGTCGCCAACCCGCTGGTGGCGGAAGCTGCCGTGGTCGGCCGTCCGGACGAAGTGACCGGCGAAGCGATCTGCGCCTTCGTGGTCCTGAAGGGCAAGCGTCCGAGCGGCGACGAGGCGAAGAAGATGGTCAAGGAGCTGGCGGACTGGGTGGGCAAGGAAATCGGCCCCATCGCCAAGCCCAAGGACATCCGCTTCGGCGAGAACCTGCCCAAGACCCGTTCCGGCAAGATCATGCGCCGCCTGCTCCGTTCCCTGGCCAAGGGCGAGGAAGTCACTCAGGATACGTCCACCCTTGAGAACCCGGCCATCCTCGAGCAGCTCAAGCACTCGGCCTGAGGGCGATAACGGATATGGGGCCGGCGACCTTGCCGCGCCGGTCCCCGTTGCATAGAAGGGCAAGGAGGAGACAAATGGTCGCTCTCGAGGCGACCGCATGGGCGGCGTTCAAGACCGCATGACAACGGCTGGCACGCGGAGCGTGCCGGCCGTTTTTTATTTTTGGGGGAAATCGCTTTGTTCAAGCGCAGCAGTCCGAACCGGCAGCGGCTCGCAGCCTTGGCCCTGCTCGGCGCTCCGCTCCTGAGTTATCCGCTGCTGGCCTTGCCCGAGGGGCAGATGAACGGTATACCGGACGTCTTTCTCTATCTCTTCGGCGTCTGGGGCGGGCTGATCGGGCTGGCGGCCTGGGTGGCCGAACATCGGGGCAAATGACTTCCAGCTGGCTCGTCGCACTCCTGTCCACGGCCTATCTCGGTCTCCTTTTCGCCATCGCCCGTTTCGGCGATGCCCGGGCCGACGCCGGCAAGTCGATCATTTCCGCCAATGTCTATGCCCTTTCCCTGGCGGTGTATTGCACCTCCTGGACTTTCTTCGGCAGTGTCGGCCGCGCCACTTCCGGGGGGCTTTCCTTCCTCACCATCTACATCGGCCCGACCCTGATGATCCTGTGCGTCTCGGTCATCGTGAAGATGGTCCGGATCAGCAAGCGCCAGCGCATCACTTCCATCGCCGATTTCATCGCTTCCCGCTACGGCAAGAGCCAGTTCCTGGCTGGCCTGGTGACCGTCATCGCCGTCATCGGCGTGGTGCCCTACATCGCCCTCCAGCTGAAGGCCATCTCGGCCAGCCTCGATGTCCTCTTCCAGCAGGCGGTGGAAGCCAGCGAGCCCTGGTGGCTGGATTCCACCTTCGCCATCGCCGCCGTCCTGGCGGTTTTCACCATCCTGTTCGGCACCCGGCACCTGGACGCCACCGAGCGCCATGAGGGCATGGTGGCCGCCGTGGCCTTCGATTCGGTGGTGAAGCTGGCGGCCTTCGTGGCGGTGGGGCTGTTCGTCACCTACGGCCTTTTCGGCGGCATGTCCGACATTTTCCAGCGGGCGGCCGCGACCCCGGAGCTTACGCGCCTGCTGGGCCTCGACCATGGCCGGCCCGAGACGTGGACCTCCCTGGTCCTGGTTTCGGGCCTCGCCATCCTCTTCCTGCCCCGCCAGTTCCAGATCATGGTGGTGGAGAACGTCGATGAGGGGCACCTGCGCCGGGCGGTCTGGCTTTTCCCCCTTTACCTGCTGCTCATCAACATCTTCGTGCTGCCCCTGGCCATCGGTGGGCTGCTGCACTTCGCCGGGCGGCCGGTCAACCCGGATACCTTCGTCCTGACCCTGCCCCTCGCCCAGGGGGCCGAAGGCCTGGCCGTGTTTGCCTTCATCGGGGGACTGTCCGCCGCCACCGGCATGGTCATCGTCGAAACCATCGCCCTGTCCACCATGGTCTGCAATGACCTGGTGATGCCCTGGCTGCTGCGCCTGCAGAGTTTCCCTCTATCGGAACGCCAGGACCTGTCAGGCATCCTGCTGGGCATCCGGCGGGGTGCCATCGCCCTCATCCTGCTCCTGGGCTATGCCTATTTCCGTGCCGCCGGGGAGGCCTACGCCCTGGTCGGCATCGGGCTCATTTCCTTCGCGGCGGTGGCGCAATTCGCCCCCGCCATGTTCGGCGGCATGTACTGGAAAGCGGGCACCCGCGCCGGCGCCATCGGCGGGCTGCTGGGCGGCTTTGCCGTCTGGCTCTACACCCTCCTGCTGCCGTCCTTCGCCAAGTCGGGCTGGATCGGCAGCGCTTTTGTGGAGGAGGGGCTCTTCGGCTGGCCCTGGCTCAAGGCCCAGGCGCTGTTCGGCCTGAGCGGCCTGGACGAGATCTCCCACTGCCTGTTCTGGAGCCTGTTCGCCAATATCGGGCTCTATGTCGCCGTGTCGCTGCTTTCCCGCCCCGGCGTCGTGGAGGCCAGCCAGGCGGAGCGTTTTGTCGACATCCTGCGCTACGACCACCCTGCGGCGGAAGCGCGCCTGTGGCGGGGCAGGGCTTCGGTGGAGGGGCTGGTGGGCCTGCTCGAGCGCTTTCTCGGCCCGGCCCGGGCCCGGCAGCAGCTGGCCGCCTATGCCGCCAGCCGGAAGGTGAGCGACTGGCGGCGCATCGCCGCCGATGCCCAGTTCGTCCATTTCGCCGAAACCCAGCTGGCGGGGGCCATTGGCTCCGCCAGCGCACGGGTCATGGTGAGTTCGGCGGTGGAGGAGGAGCCCCTGGGGCTGGAAGAGGTCCTCGACATCCTGGACGAAGCTTCCCAGGTACGGGCCTATAGCCGGGAGCTGGAAAGGAAGTCCGGGGAGCTGGAGGCGGCCACGGCCGAGTTGCGCAGTGCCAACGAGCGGCTGCTCGAACTGGATCGGCTCAAGGACGATTTCGTGTCGACGGTGACCCACGAGCTGCGCACGCCCCTGACATCGATCCTGGCCCTGTCGGAAATGCTCCACGACGATCCCGAGATCGAACTTTCCGACCGCATGCGTTTTCTCGGTATCATCGTGGCTGAAGGGGAGCGGCTGACGCGGCTGATCAACCAGATCCTCGACCTTGCCAAGCTGGAGTCGAAGCAGGCGGAATGGACCAGCGGGGAAGTGGATATCGCCGAG
The DNA here is from genome assembly GCA_018261935.1 of Rhodocyclaceae bacterium. GTDB lineage: Bacteria > Pseudomonadota > Gammaproteobacteria > Burkholderiales > Rhodocyclaceae > JAGTRP01. The sequence continues at coordinate 9,800 of JAGTRP010000025.1, read as the reverse complement.
GTGGTGCGGGAATCGGCCGGCTCCCTGGGGAGGCTCTTCCAGGACAGGCGGGTGGCTTTATCCACCGAGCTGCCCGACGGCGGCCCCCTGGTGGTGCTGGCCGACCGGGACCGGCTGATGCAGGTCATGATCAATCTCCTGTCGAACGCGGTGAAGTTCGTGCCGCCGGGCGATGGGCGGGTCCGGGTGGCGATGACAAAGGAGGCGGAAGACGTCCGCGTCGAGGTCGCCGACAACGGGCCCGGGCTCGGGGCCGGCGAGGCCGAAGTCGTATTCGAGAAATTCCGGCAGGGTGGCGACACCCTGACCGGCAAACCCCAGGGAACCGGCCTGGGATTGCCCATCAGCCGCCGGATCGTGGAACATTTCGGCGGGCGGCTGTGGGTGGAAAGCCGGCCCGGCCAGGGCGCCACCTTTATTTTCACGGTGCCGCTGCCGAGACAAAAAACCTAGAAAGAGGAGGAGAAAATGACCTACAAGATCCTGATTGCCGATGACGAACCCAACATCGTGATTTCCCTGGAGTTCCTGATGAAAAAGGAGGGCTTCCAGGTAGCCGTCGCCAATGACGGCGAAGACGCCCTGGACAAGGTCGGCAGCTTCGCACCGGATCTTCTGCTGCTCGACGTCATGATGCCCAAGAAATCCGGGTTCGAGGTCTGCGAGGCCTTGCGGGCCGATCCTTCCCTGGCCGGGCTGCGCATCATCATGCTGACCGCCAAGGGGCGCCAGACCGAGGTGGCCAAGGGGCTCGCCATCGGGGCCGACGCCTACATCACCAAGCCCTTTTCCACCAAGGAACTCGTGGCCAAGGTAAGGAGCATGCTGGAATCGGTCTGATCGGTTATTTTCCGGCGGCGCTGCCATTCCGCTCCTTCCCATTTCCCATCTCCCTACAGGCATGAAAGCCAAATACCGTTTCCTGGTCGCCATCGTCATCCTCGGGCTCCTGATGACCGGCCCCTTCCTGGTCACTTCCCTTCTGGTCTGGCTGGACATGGGCGAAGCCGAGCGGGCCATGCTCACCCAGCTGCTGCTGTCGCGCCTGCCCATCGGCACCCTGCTGACCATCGTCGGCTTCGCCATCGGGGTCGGGGTCCTGCATCGCCTCTTCAAGCAGTATGTCGAGGGCCTTCTGCGCATGGCCGAGACCCTGCGACTCATGCTGGGCGCCAACCGCAACTTCCGGGTGACGCCGGAGGGGCCGCCGGAAGTGCAGCAGCTGGCCCGGGCCGCCAACGACCTCGCCCAGCAGCGGGACGAGCTGATGGACGACGTGGACGCCCAGATCGCCCGGGCCAAGGCTTCGGTGGAGGAAGAAAAGAACCGGCTGGCCGCCCTCATGTCGGAGCTGGCCCAGGCGGTGGTGGTGTGCAACCTGGATGGCCGCATCCTCCTCTACAACAACCGGGCGCGGCTGCAGTTCAAGGCCCTGGCCCAGGGGCCCATGTCGGTGGCGGGGGGAACCCTCATCGGCCTCGGGCGCTCCATTTTCTCCATCCTGGAAAAGAGCCAGGTGAGCCATGCCCTGGACGTCATCGGCCAGCGTATCGCCCGGGGCCGGACGGCCATGGCCAATTTCATCACCACCGCCCGGGGCGGGCAGTTGCTGCGGGTGCAGATGGTGCCGGTGCTGGCAGGGCATGGCGACGGGGACGGCGAGTCCCGGTTCTCCGGCTACGTCCTGTCGGTGGAAAATATCACCCGCAGCCTGGAGCAGGGGGCGCAACGGGACCAGGTCATGCATTCCCTCACCGAGGGCAGCCGCTCCTCCCTGGGCAACATCCGGGCAGCGGTCGCCAACCTCATGGATTATCCGGAGATGGAAAGCGAGCTGCGGGAGCGCTTTGTCCGCATCATCGAGGAAGAGGCGAGCGGCATGAGCCAGCGCCTCGATCGCACCATGGCCGAATTCTCCGACACGCTCAAGACGCGCTGGCCCCTGGAGGACGTGCTGGGCATCGACATCATCGCCGCCGCCCAGCGCCGCATCGACGACCGGCTGCAGCTGCCCAGCAAGACCGAGGAGCTGGACGACGGCCTGTGGATCAAGGCCGACAGTTTCTCCCTGGTTTTTGCCATCGCTTTCCTCGCCTCCCGCCTGCAGGACCATTACGGCATCCGCGAGCTCCGCTTCCGGCTCCTCTCCGAGGGCCGGCTCGCCTACCTGGACGTGATCTGGGCCGGGCCGGCCATGTCGTCGGAAACCTTCTACACCTGGGAACTGGAGCCCATGCACATCAACGGCGACAGCATGCCCCTGACCCTGCGGGAGGTGGTGGATCGCCACGGGGGCGAAGTCTGGTACCAGCGGGAGAAGGCGGCGCACCGGGCCTATTTCCGCTTCGTCCTGCCCATGGCCATGCCGGGCCTGGAGGAGGTCGAACAGGGAGAACGGGAGCGCAGCGGCGGCCGGCCGGAGTACTATGACTTTGACCTCTTCAGTTTCCAGGAAGGCTCCATCGATCTGGACCGCAAGCTGAGCGACCTGGCCTATACGGTCTTCGACACCGAAACCACCGGCCTCGAACCCTCCGCCGGCGACGAGATCATCCAGATCGGCGCCGCCCGCATCGTCAACAACCGCCTCCTGCGGCATGAGGTCTTCAACCAGCTGGTGGACCCGGAGCGGCCCCTGCGGCCCGAGGGCATCCCCATCCACGGCATCACCGAGGACATGGTGCGGGGGCAGCCCACCATCGACGTGGTTCTCCCGGCCTTCCACGAGTTCTGCGAGGACACCGTGCTTATCGCCCACAATGCCGCCTTCGACATGCGCTTCCTGCAACTGAAGGAGGAAAGAACCGGGATCCGTTTCGGCCAGCCGGTGCTGGATACCCTGCTGCTTTCGGCGGTGGCCCATCCCAATCAGGAGTCCCATCGGCTCGATGCCATCGCCGAGCGCCTGGGGGTCGTGATCGAATCCCGCCATAACGCCCTGGACGACGCCCTGGGAACGGCCGAAGTCTTCCTCAAGCTGGTGCCCCTCCTGGCCGACATGGGCATCGTGACCCTGCGCCAGGCACTGGAAGCCTCCGAAAAAACCTATTACGCCCGGATCAAGTACTGATGCAGGCCGAAATCCACTGCCGCGAGCTATTGGCCCTGGCCGCCCAGGCCGGCCGGACCGGCGGCGTGGACGGGCTGGCCGAGGTCGCAGCGGCGGGCCGCCGGTTCTGCGCCGGACTGGTGGGCGGGGAGACGAGCGGCGCCTGGCTGGCGCGCACCCTGTCCGAACTCAACGACCAGGTAGTGAAGCGCGTCATCCAGCTGACCGCCGCCGAGCATCGCCTGCCATCGGTCCCCTGGTGCTGGCTGGCCCTGGGGTCCGAGGGGCGCTTCGAGCAGACCTTCATCACCGACCAGGACAACGGCCTCGTCTTCAGCGCTGCCGACCAGCGGGAGGCCGATGCTCTGCGGGAACTCTTCCTGCCCTTTGCCGCTGCCGTCAATGAGCGCCTCGATCGCTGCGGCTTTGCCTTCTGCGGCGGCGACGTCATGGCGAGAAACCCCAAGTGGTGCCTGTCCCTGGACGAATGGCGGTGGCGATTCAGCGAATGGGTGCGCCGGCCGGAACCCATGGCCCTGATGCACGCCACCATCTTTTTCGATTTCCGCACCCTCTGGGGTGAGGAGCAGTTGGGTAGGACGCTGCGCAGGTATCTCCTGGGACTGACCCGGAGCACGCCCGCTTTCCTCCATCTGATGGCTGCCAATGCACTGCAGTCCCAGCCGCCCTTGGGCTTTCTCGGCGAAGTGGTGGGCGGGGAGGAGGGGGGCGGAGTGGATCTCAAGAAATCCGGAGCCCGCATCTTCGTCGATGCGGCGCGCATTTTCGCCCTGGCCCATGGCATCGAGCCGGTGGATACGGCGGGGCGCCTGGCGGGTGCCGGCAGGGCGGCCGGGCTGCAGGACGACGAGGTGGCCGCGGCCATCGACGCCTTTTCCCACCTGCTGCGCCTGCGCCTCCATCGGCAGGCCGAGGCCCTGGCGGCGGGAGGGCTTGTCGACCACCAGGTCGATCCGGGGAGGCTGCACGAACTGGATCGGGTCATCCTGCGGGAATGCCTGAGGCAGGCGAAGCGGCTCCAGCAACGGCTCAAGTTAAACTACGCCCTGTAGAAGGGGCATCCAACGCGAGGTGCGATCGTGACCATAGAACAAGAAGGAATCCGGCAGGCAGAGAGCGGTTTGCGCCAGGAAGGGCGGCGGCGCGTCGCTCGGGTGGCGGTGGAGTTTCTCCGCAAGCATGCGCCCTTCAACCGCATGCAGAGCGAGGCGCTCGCCTTCCTGGCCGAGCGGGCCCAGGTGGCCTTCTATCCCAAGGACACCGAGATCGTCGATCCCGAAGCGGGGCCGGTGACCCATTTCTACATTGTCGAACGGGGCAAGGTCCTGTCCAAGCAGGCCGGCGAAGTGGCAGTCACCGAGCGCTACGCCCTCACCCTGGGGCCGGGGGAGAGCTTCCCCATCGGCGCGGTCACCGCCCAGCGTGCTTCCACCAATGGCTACACGGCCCTGGAGGATACCTTCTGCTACCAGCTGCCGGCCGATGACTTCATGGTGCTGATGACCATGAGCCCGGAATTCAACCTCTTCTGCACCCAGTACATCGCCAGCCTCCTCAACCAGTCCCGGCAGCAGTTGCAGACCCAGTTCGCCCAGCGGGCCAGTGAGCAGCAGACCCTCAATTCGCCCCTCTCCGGCATCGGTGCCCGCTCGCCGGTGACGGTGAGCCCGGAAACTCCCATCCGGGCGGCACTGGAGACCATGTCCAAGGCCCGGGTCGGGTCCCTGGTGGTGGCGGGCGAGGACCGGAAGCCGGTGGGTATCTTCACCCAGTCCGACCTCCTCGACCGGGTGGTCCTGGCGGACAAGCCCCAGTCGGAACCCATTGCGGAGGTCATGTCCACCCGCCCCTTCACCCTGGAGGAGCACGCCACCGCCTACGATGCCATGCTGGCCATGGCCACCCATAGCATTCGCCATGTGCTGGTGGTCACCGCCGAAGGGCAGCTCTCGGGCGTGGTCTCCGAGCGGGACCTCTTCGCCCTCCAGCGCATCGGCGTGCGGCAGATCCGCCAGGCCATCGAAACGGCGCCGGACATCGGGTTGCTCCAGCAGTCGGCCGCGGACGTCCGCCAGCTGGCTTTCAACATGCTGGCCCAGGGGCTGGGGTCCGAGCAGCTCACCCAGTTCATCTCGGCCCTCAACGACGCCCTGTCGCGGCGCATCGTCGAGCTCAATCTAGGCCGCCATGACCTGGAGGGCATCGACTGGTGCTGGCTGGCCTTCGGTTCGGAAGGCCGCGACGAGCAGACCTTCAGCACCGACCAGGACAACGGGATCATCTTCCTGTGCGACGACTTCCAGGACCGGGAGATGCTCAAGCTGCGCCTGCTGGCCTTCGCCAAGGACGTGAACCAGGACCTGGACCGCTGCGGCTTTCCGCTCTGCAAGGGCAACATCATGGCGAGCAATCCCCAGTGGTGCCTGACCCTGGAAGAGTGGCAGGAACAATTCGCCGACTGGATCCGCCGGCCGAATCCGGAGGCCCTCCTCAACGCCACCATCTTCTTCGATTTCCGCCCCCTCTACGGCAAGGTGGACCTGGCGGCCCGCCTGCGCCGCCACCTGCTCTCCATGGCGACGGGGCAGCCCATGTTCCTGCGCGCCATGGCCCATAATGCCCTCGACGTGGCGCCGCCCCTGGGAACCTTCCGGGATTTCCTCACCGACCTCGACCCGGAGCATCCCGGCAGGATCGACCTCAAGAAATACGGTTCCCGGATCTTTGTCGATGTGGCCCGCATCTATGCCCTGGCCGCCGGGGTGCACAACACCAATTCGGTGCAGCGCCTGCGTTTCGCTTCCCAGCGCCTGAATATCCGGGCCGAGGAGATCAACGCCGTGGTCGAGGCCATGGACTTCATCCAGCTCCTGCGCCTGCGGCACCAGTACCTCGAAGGCGAACCCGGGCGCCAAGGCGACAACCTCATCAATCCGGATGACCTCAACGAGCTGGACCGCCGCATCCTGAAGGAATCGTTCCGCCAGGCCCGCAAGCTCCAGACCCGGTTGAAGCTCGACTATCAGGTGGGGTAAGCCATGCGCAAACTGAAGAAGCTCCTGTTCGGCAGCTCCGACAATCCCCGCGCCGATCTTGCCGACGACGTGCGGGAAGCTGTGGAAAGCTGGCGCCAGCTGGCCGCTCCCGACCTCGATCAGCCCCATTTCCTCACCCGCTACGTGGTGACCGATGTGGCCACCGCCGGCCTCGACAGCGAGCGGGACGCGGTTCTCGGCATCGCCGGGCTGGGGCTGGGACGGGGGGGCGTCATGATGCCCGGCGACGTTTCCGTCCTCGATCTCCCGGCGGCGGGGACGGCCGGGAAGGATGGGCTGGATCGGCAATTGGCGGCTTTCCTGCTGTTCGCCGGCCGCGGCCCCCTGGTGACCTATCAATCACCCTTCGTGGGCGCCTTCCTGGGGCGCCTGTTCGAGGAGCGCCTGGGGTTCCGTTTCCAGCCCGAGTGGATCGATCTGGCCTGGCTGCTGCCGGACCTCTTCAAGGAGAAGATCGACGGCGTGGTGCCCATGGATGCCTGGCTGGAGGTCTTCGGCATCGAGATCCCGGGCCGTTGCGATGCCCTGGCGGATTCCCTCGCCATCGCCCGCCTGCTGCAGGTGGCATTGCCCCGGGCCGTCCAGCGCGGCGCCGACACCCCGGGCAAGCTCATGGACATCGGTCGCGCCCGCCGCTGGCTGCGTTCTGGCGGCTGAAGCACCATGTCTTTCCGGATGACCCGACTGCACCGCTACTACGGCCTCTACACGGCCGGCTTCGTCCTCCTGGTCATCGCCCTGGCCGTGCTCGAGGAGCATGGGATGCCGGCCCGCTGGATCGGCTACGCCTTCCTGTTCTTCACCATCGCCATGTATGCCTTCATCGGCATCATGAGCCGGACCTCGGACGTGTCCGAATATTACGTCGCCGGCCGCCGCATCCCGGCCATGTTCAACGGCATGGCCACCGGCGCCGACTGGATGAGCGCCGCCTCCTTCATCGGGTTGGCCGGCACCCTGTATCTTTCCGGCTACCAGGGGCTCGCCTACGTGCTGGGGTGGACGGGAGGCTTCGTCCTGGTGGCCCTGCTGCTGGCCCCTTATCTGCGCCGTTTCGGGGAATACACCATCCCGGACTTCCTCGGCGCCCGCTACGGCGGCAATACCGTCCGGCTGGTGGGGGTGGCGGCGGCGATCCTCGCGTCCTTCGTGTACGTGGTGGCCCAGATCTACGGCGTCGGCGTCATCACCAGCCGATTCGTCAGCCTGCAGTTCGAGATCGGCGTCTTCGTCGGCCTGGCGGGCATCCTGGTGTGCTCCTTCCTGGGGGGCATGCGGGCGGTGACGTGGACCCAGGTGGCCCAGTACGTCATCCTCATCATCGCCTACATCACCCCGGTGGCCATCCTGTCCTACAAGGTGACCGGGGTGCCGGTGCCCCAGCTGGTCTATGGGCAGGTGCTGCAGGAGGTGACCCGCCTGGAGAACAAGCTCTTCGACTTGCCCCAGGAGGTCGAAGCCCGCCACCTGTTCCAGGTGCGGGCGGAGATGTATGCCGAGAAAATCGTCCGCCTGCCCCATTCCCTGAATGAGGAGCGCCAAGTCCTCGCCGAGCGCATCAACCAGCTCAAGGCGAGCGATGCCCAGATGAAGGATATCGTCGCCGTCGAGCGCCAGCGGCGGGATCTGCCCCACGACGTGGACCAGGCCCGGATCCGCTGGGAATCCCTCATGTTCGCCTCCGCCGCCCGGGCGTCGCCTCCCACCCACCACGCCGAGGCCTTCCCTGCCGACAGCCCCGACAAGCGCTGGCAGTTGCAGGTCAATTTCCTGACTCTGGTGTTCTGCCTGACCATCGGCACGGCGGCGCTGCCCCATGTCCTGATGCGGTACTACACCACGCCGACGGTCAAGGAGGCCCGGGATTCGGTTTTCTGGTCCCTCTGCTTCATCCTGCTGCTCTACGTGACGGCGCCGGCCTACGCGGTGTTCGCCAAATACGAGGTTTTCACCCACCTGGCGGAGATTCCCATCGCCAAACTGCCGGGCTGGGTGGCAGCCTGGGGCAAGGTCGGCCTCATCACCATCGAGGACATCAACGGGGATGGCATATTGCAGCTCGCCGAGCTGACCCTCAATCCGGACGTGATCGTGCTCGCCACGCCGGAAATCGCCGGCATGCCCTATGTGATCTCCGGACTGGTGGCGGCCGGCGCCTTGGCGGCGGCCCTGTCCACCGCCGACGGGCTGCTGCTGACCATCGCCGGCTCCCTGTCCCACGACGTCTACTATCGCATCATGCAGCCCCAGGCTTCGGCCCAGCTGCGTCTGGTCATCTCCAAGTCCGTCTTACTGCTCACCGCTGTCCTCGCCGCCATGCTGGCCGCCCAGAAGCCGGGGACCATCCTCTCCATGGTGGCCTGGGCGTTTTCCATTGCGGCGTCAGCCTTTTTCCCGGCCCTGGTGCTGGGCATCTTCTGGAAACGGGCCAATCGGCAGGGGGCCGTGGCCGGCATGCTGGTCGGACTGTGCCTGACCCTCTACTACCTGGTGCGTGTCGAATTCGACAGCATTCCCTGGTTGGGCATCGGCGGTCTGCAGATGGAACCCTGGTTCGGGATCCAATCCACATCGGCCGGGGTCTTCGGCGTGGTGGCGGGCGCTGCCACCATCGTCCTGGTCAGCCTGGCGACCAGCGCGCCGCCCCTCGAGATCCAACAGTTCGTCGAGCGCATCCGTTCGGCACGACCGCGGAGATAAAAGCCATGCCTGCCCGTGAGGAATACTGGCGCCGGACCCGGCGCCTTACCTTGATGCTTCTGGTGGTCTGGGTGCTGGTGACCTATGTCGTCAGCTGGTTCGCCCGGGACCTGAACAGTGTCGTCGTGCTGGGCTTCCCCCTGGGGTTCTACATGGCAGCCCAGGGCAGCCTGTTCGTCTATGTGGCCATCGTCTGGTATTACTGCCGCGCCATGAACCGCCTGGATGGGGAGTTCAAGGTGGACGGCAACTGAGGGCCGGCGGGATGCTTTTCGTGCTCGGCGCCCTGCGCGCCGTGATCGAGCTGATCGGCCTCTGCCTCCTGGGGCAGGGCGTTCTCCATCTGGTGGCCGGAACCCGGTCAGGATGCAACCCGATCTACCGCCTGTTTTCCCTGCTCACCGCGCCGCCGCGGCATCTGGTGCGCGCCATGGCTCCATCCTTCGTTTCCGGCCGCATGATTCCGCTATTGACTTTCATGCTGCTATTTTTTTTGTGGATCGGATTGGCGTGGATGCGAACTTTCGTTTGACCATTGGCAATGTTCTGCTACAATGCGCGCCTTCCCGGAGAGGTGGATGAGCGGTTTAAGTCGCACGCCTGGAAAGCGTGTTTAGGGTAATACCCTAACGCGGGTTCGAATCCCGCCCTCTCCGCCAGGATTCGAAAGAAAAAGCGCCCTTCGGGGCGCTTTTTTGTTTTACCCCCCAATAAACCCCCCAATACGACAAGCGATTGGATGGTACAGGGTGGTAGATCAATAGACGGGTCTTCTTGTCCTGCTGCGAAATGCGGCGACTACGTTCCGGTACTCCTGAGAGTGCGCCTAGCGATTCCTAGACGCCCGCTGTTGATTTGCACTTAAAACTGACCCACCGGGGGTGCGGCGAAAAACTTGGACTGGTTTAAGTTGTAATTCCAAGGCTTGCCCGGTACTCCATTGGGCTGAGCGATCCCAGGGAAACCTTGATCCG